>NZ_JBDZYH010000005.1:0-599797 GCF_040329475.1 Roseibium sp. SCP14 | reverse complement strand
TTTGCGGTTCACGACAAGGGCGAAGCACGAAGCGCAATCGAGCAACGCGAACATAAAAGCCCCCTCACGAAACCAAATTACAAAAAAAGCCCGCATGGTGAAAACCAGCGGGCTTTTTGGCGTTCAAAACTAAAAATAAAACAAAGAAGTGTAGTGGCATGTGGTGCGGAGCAGCATTCAAAAGGGATTGAGAATCAGGTCGATAAGAAGAACTTTCGCAGTTGCGAAATGATTTAGGTCAAGGAGATACACCTCAAACCTGTGCTAGCCATTACCTCAACAGGTGTAGGCAGGCCATGCAGGACCAACTTATCACGCTGGCCTTTTCTCAAGGCCGTTCCAACGAATGTTCCGATCTTCAGATACCCAGGCATGTGGTTAGTGCTAACAACCACCATCGCCGGGCCGGAAACCGATATTCTTCAAAATCCAACGCTCATTGTCTGTTGCCGGTTCTAGCCGGGCAACACGCAACTCTTCGCTCAATTTTCCCCTTAACCGAACCGGCTACCAACGAGGAGACGTCATGTTGAACGTTTGCGGGTGCCTCGTCCACATCAACCCGGACATTGCCAATCAGGTCATCGCCGAAATCGAAAGTATGACCGGCTGTGAGGTCCATGCTCACGATAACGGGCGCCTCGTTGTCACCGTTGAAGACATCGAAGGCAAAACGGCCTCGGATCTGATCATGGATCTTCATCAGGTGCCGGGCGTCCTGACCGTCACGCTTACCTACCACCAATTCGAACCGAACGGCCCCAGTGAGGCCGCGGCCCCTGCGCTCTGAGGAGGCGATAACATGACATTAGATACTTCCCGTCGTACTTTTCTGAAAGCAACCGCGGCGGCAGCAACAGCGTCAGCCGCTGGTATCGCTTTGCCCGAAGGCGCTGCTGCGCAGGTTGGTAAGCCCGATATCCGCTGGGACAAAGCCGCCTGCCGCTTTTGCGGAACCGGCTGTTCCGTCCTGATCGGTACCAAAGACGGTCGTGTTGTTGCGACACAGGGCGACCCGGAGGCGCCGGTCAACCGGGGCCTGAACTGCATCAAGGGCTACTTCCTGTCGAAAATCATGTACGGCAAAGATCGCCTGACGACGCCGATGCTGCGCAAGACCAACGGTGTTTATGACAAGAATGGCGAATTCACCCCGGTTTCCTGGGATGAAGCTTTCGACATCATGGCTGACAAGTGGAAAGCGGCGCTGAAGGAAAAGGGGCCCGAAGGCATCGGCATGTTCGGCTCCGGTCAATGGACCGTCTGGGAAGGATATGCAGCCTCCAAGCTGATGAAAGGGGGGTTCCGCTCCAACAACATCGACCCGAATGCACGCCACTGCATGGCATCGGCCGTTGCCGGTTTCATCCGGACCTTTGGTATCGACGAACCGATGGGTTGCTACGATGATCTTGAGCACGCAGACACGTTCGTGCTGTGGGGCTCCAACATGGCGGAAATGCACCCGATCCTTTGGTCCCGCCTGACCGACACACGTTTGACCAAACCGGGTGCGGAAGTTCACGTTCTCTCGACATTTGAGCATCGTTCCTTCGAGCTTGCCGACAATGGCATGATCTTCGTGCCTCAAACGGATCTGGCAATCCTCAACTACATCGCGAACTACATCATCCAGAACGACGCGGTGAACTGGGACTTCGTCAACAACCACGTCAATTTCACCAAGACCAATACAGACATAGGCTATGGCCTGCGTCCGCAACACGCGCTGGAACAGGCAGCTGCCAACCCGGCGCATGAAGGCAAGCACGGCAAGATCGAGAAGATTTCCTTCGAAGAGTACAAGGAATATGTCTCCGAATACACATTGGAGAAAGCTTCTGAGCTGTCCGGTGTTCCGGCGGCAAAACTCGAGCGCCTGGCCAAGCAATATGCCGACCCGAACCGCAAGGTGATGTCCCTGTGGACGATGGGTTTCAACCAGCATACCCGCGGCACCTGGGTCAACTCACTGATGTACAACGTGCATTTGCTGGTCGGAAAGATCTCCGAGCCAGGCAATTCGCCGTTCTCGTTGACAGGCCAACCATCGGCATGCGGCACCGCCCGTGAGGTCGGTACCTTTGCCCACCGCCTGCCGGCGGACATGGTTGTTGCGAAGGAAGCGCATCGGACATTCTCCGAAGAGAAGTGGAAACTTCCCAAGGGCCTGTTGAACGGCAAGGTCGGGGCTCACGCAGTGTTGCAGCACCGCAAGCTGAAGGACGGTGATATCAACGCCTACTGGGTTCAGTGCACCAACAACATGCAGGCCGCTCCCAACATGAACGAGGAGGGATACCCCGGTTACCGGAACCCTGACAACTTCATTGTTGTTTCCGATCCGTATCCGACAGTCACTGCCTTGTCCGCAGACCTCATTCTGCCAACTGCCATGTGGGTGGAAAAGGAAGGTGCCTACGGCAATGCGGAACGCCGCACCCAGTTCTGGCGCCAGCAGGTCCAGGCTCCTGGTCAATCCCGTTCCGACGTCTGGCAGGTCATGGAGTTCTCCAAGCGCTTCACTACGGATGAGGTCTGGCCCGCCGAAATTCTCGACGCCAACCCGCAATACAAGGGCAAGACCCTGTTCGACGTGCTGTATGCCAATGGGCAGGTGGACAAGTTCCCGCTGTCGGAAACCGCCGAAGGCTTCGGCAATGACGAAAGCGAATATTTCGGTTTCTACGTCCAGAAGGGACTGTTTGAGGAATACGCCGCATTCGGCCGTGGAAAGGCCCATGATCTTGCGGATTTCGACACCTACCACAAAGCTCGCGGCCTGCGTTGGCCGGTGGTGGACGGCAAGGAAACCCTCTATCGCTTCCGCGAAGGCTACGATCCGTATGTCAAGAAAGGCGAAGGGGTCAAGTTCTACGGCAAACCGGATGGCAAGGCGAACATCATCTTCGCTCCGTACGAACCGCCTGCGGAAGTCCCGGATGCAGAGTATGACCTGTGGCTGATCACCGGCCGTGTTCTGGAACACTGGCATTCAGGCTCCATGACGCGCCGCGTGCCTGAACTTCACCGGTCTTTCCCGTCAGCAGTCGTCTACATGCATCCGGAAGATGCCAAGGAGCGCGGTCTGCGCCGTGGTCAGGAAATCTCCATCTCGACCCGCCGGGGCGATGTCTTGAGCCGCGTCGAAACCCGGGGCCGCAACAAGGTACCGCGCGGTTCGGTGTACTATCCCTGGTTCGATGAAAGCCAGCTGGTCAACAAGCTGACGCTTGATGCCACCTGCCCGATTTCCAAGGAAACCGACTTCAAGAAATGCGCCTGCAAGGTGCAGCGCGCCTGATGAACTAGGCAGAGAAAAGCCATGTCCGCCGCAAAGACAAACCCGAAGAACCCTGACCGCCGCCGCTTCTTGAGCGACACGGCGCGCGGTGTTGCGGGATGTGCCTTGGCGGGCATGGGGCTGGCCTGGCTGGCAACGGGCGCGCGTGCGCTCCCGGCGACAGCCATCCGGCCACCCGGTGCGCTGGCGGAACAGGACTTTCTGTCCGCCTGCATCCGTTGCGGCCTTTGCGTCCGCGATTGTCCTTATGACACCCTGAAACTGGCGGAACTCGGTACTGAAGTTCCGTCGACGGGAACGCCTTACTTCACGGCGAGAGATATTCCCTGCGAAATGTGCGACGACATCCCTTGCGTCGCCGCCTGTCCGACGGGAGCGCTCGACAAGGGACTTGAAACGATCGATGACGCGGACATGGGGGTCGCGGTACTGATCGATCTCGAAAACTGCCTCAACGCACTAGGTCTTCGTTGCGACGTCTGTTATAGGGTCTGTCCGCTGATCGATGAGGCGATCACGCTGGAGCAATCGCATAACCCGCGCTCCGGTCACCACGCGATTTTCATGCCGACCGTACACGCCGATAAATGCACCGGATGCGGCAAGTGCGAAAAGTCCTGTGTCCTGCCCAAAGACGCGGCAATCAAGGTTCTGCCGGCCCGTATTGCCAGGGCGGAAGCCGCCGAGCATTACCGTCTTGGATGGGAAGACAACCAGCCAATCGTCGATGAATTGATCGACCTGCCGGATCGTTTACCCGGTCCGGGAACCGATAACCTCGAAGCGCCTGGTGGCTACATCGAGGACTTCAAGCCAACCTTTTCGTTACCGAATGGAGGGGCGGGGCAATGAGTGCCAAGACCAAACTCCCTGTCGGTTCTGAAGCAATCGCGGAAAAGGGCTGGATCGGAGCTCACAAATATCTGCTGCTACGCCGTTTCTCGCAGCTCTTCTTTCTGAGCCTGTTTCTGATAGGCCCCTGGTTCGGCATCTGGTGGGTGAAGGGAAATCTCGCCGGTTCCCTGACCTTCGACGTCCTGCCGCTGACCGACCCCTTCGTGCTGCTGCAATCCGTCGTCACCGGACATATTCCGGAGCTGACGGCCCTCATCGGTGCCCTCATCGTCGGCGTTGCCTATGCCCTCATTGGCGGGCGCGTCTACTGCAGCTGGGTCTGCCCGATCAACCCGGTCACGGACGCTGCGCACTGGCTGCATCAGAAGCTTGATCTGCCCAAGGGCTGGCAGCCCAAGCGGCAGACGCGTTACTTCCTGCTTGCCATGGTGTTGGTCGTCTCGGTTGTGACCGGCACCATCGCATGGGAGTTCGTCAACCCCGTCTCAATGGTTCATCGGGGGCTCATCTTCGGTGTCGGGTTTGCCTGGGCTTTTGTAATCGGCGTCTTCCTGTTCGACCTGATCATTGCCCGCAGGGGCTGGTGCGGTCACCTGTGTCCGGTCGGAGCCTTCTACGGGTTGCTCGGGAACCGCTCGGTCCTGCGGGTGACAGCATCAAAGCGCGCCGCCTGCGACGACTGCATGGATTGTTTTGCCGTTTGCCCCGAGATGCATGTGATCACGCCCGCCCTGCGCGGTCAGGAGGCCGACACGCCAATCATCCTGTCTCCGGACTGCACGAATTGCGGCCGCTGCATCGATGTCTGCTCGGTCGACGTCTTTGAATTTACCCACCGGTTCGACACGCGGCCAAGTTCCGGCCGCGTAAGAGAAAAATCCAGTCTTGCGCCCAAGGCAAACAAAGCCGCTTGAGCAAGCAAAGGAGGTAGTGACATGAGAAAACTAGGCATATTTGGTGTTCTGACGATTGCAGTCCCGCTTGCTGCAGGTGGTATCGCGCTGGCGCAACAGGCCGCGGACAATGATCGCGTTCAGACCTTGAGAGGGGCAGCGGTTGATGAGCATGTCGCGGTTGAGGATATCTTCCGCCCGAACGAAGGCCGCGTTTCACGAAGCTATCGCCAGCAGCCTCCGCTCATTCCGCACAAGACCCAACAGTATCAGATCGATCTTGCTGCCAACGAATGCCTGTCCTGTCACGACTGGACCAATGCCGGGGACAGAGGCGCGCCGACGCTTTCCATGACTCACTATCTCGATCGTGACGGTCAGCAACTCGATTCCGTGTCCGGCACACGCTGGTTCTGCAATCAGTGCCACGTTCCTCAGGTGAATGCGCCGGCTCTGATCGAAAATACTTTCGAAGCATCGAACTGACGCCAAGCTTAAAAGGATCACAAAATGGCTGACCATGAGAATCAAGCCAAAAAGCCGGGTCTCCTGAAGCGTTTGTGGCGTTTTATCGCCAGGCCGTCGGTTTCTCTTTCAGTGGGCTTTCTGACCCTCTGCGGCATCGTTATCGGCGTCCTGTTCTGGGGTGGCTTTCACTGGGCTCTGGAAATGACGAACACGGAGACTTTCTGCATCAGCTGCCATGAGATGCGGGACAACGTGTTCGCCGAGTATCAGGGCACGGTTCATCAGAACAACAGCTCGGGCGTGCGCGCAACTTGCCCGGATTGTCACGTTCCGAAAGAATGGGGACCGAAGCTGGCCCGCAAGATCGCCGCGACGAAAGAGCTTTACGGCCACTTTGTCACGCGCTCCATTTGGACGGAGGAAAAGTTCAAGGATCAACGTATCCATCTTGCCTCCAACGAATGGGCCCGCATGAAGAAGACCGACAGTCAGGAGTGCCGGAATTGCCACGCGTTCGACTACATGGACTTCACTCAGCAGGAAAACCGGGCGGCGCAAAACCACCAGAAAGCATTGGATGACGGCTTGACCTGCATCGACTGTCATCAGGGCGTCGCTCACGATCTGCCGCCGAATTACCTGGAAGCTTACCGCGGCGTTGTCACCGAGCTGGTCGAAAGTGGCGAGATCGAGCCGCAAAAGCGCGACATCGAGGAAGCCAAGGCTTCGATGAAGCAGTAATTCGCGAGCCGAATTTAGAAAGGGCGCCGTTTGAGGCGCCCTTTTTTGTTGCGGATCGACCATCGGTCGGAAAAACGATGCGCCTTTGTAGAGCAAAGGCCGGCGTTTCGGAGCGTCCCGCTGCTGCTTCAGTTGGAACAACAAGACAAGTTTGTGTCCGTATGGAACGGGCAGGCCAGTCCCTTTTCCGGTTAGAGGGAAGGTGTTGAATGTAAAACAATTGATGGGATTGGATTTGATCGATCTGAGGCGACTAAGTAAAACCGAAAGAGGATCGCACCTGTCAATGGTGACCGGCCGGGAAAGACCGCAACCTTCCCTGTGGCGCCTGAGAAAGTAAGCAGAATGAACAAGCCCTATTGGAACTTGTCGCCTCTGGAGGAAGAGGTCAGCCGGGATCTGGTATTCGAGATATTCGTTCAGTCCGGTTTTTCCGATCTTGAGCTGGCGGCAGTCATTTCGGTTCTGCGCGCTGCCAATGAAGTTCTGAACCGCGACCAGTTTACCTGGCACATCACGTCTGACACACCCGGGCTTATCACCAGCAGTTCGGAACTGCTCGTGCGTGCGCATCCAACAATTGGCGATCAATATCTGCGCGATTGCCTGATCGTCGTCGGAGGACGGGAGTGCAGGGCGGAGGGTTGGATGAGCCGGTTGAGGGCGATGCAAAAACTCCGAAATCCGGTTGTTCTCCTCTCGGATGCTGCCCGGGAATACATCAAGTCGGTCAGAACTCTGGATGGACCTGCAACGACTCATTGGCGTGACATTGCCTTGCTACATGAAATCGGGACTTTTCCGACACTTTCCGAACGGTTGGTCGAGAACAATTCCGGCATTTTGACCTGTGCCGGTCATGGTCACACGATGGAAACCGTGATCGGCATCCTGTCGGATGTTCTGGGGCCGCAGGAATGTGCGGAGATCGCCAGTTTCCTGATGCTGGACAACATTCGAGGCTTTACCCAGGAACAGCCAAGAGGAACGAGCTACAACCCCAACTTCCTGGAAAAAAGGCTGCAAAAGGCCATTCGCATCATGGAGACCAATATCGAGCAACCTCTGCGCCTTGCGGATCTCGCCGATGAGGTCGGACTTTCAGCTCGCCATCTGGAACGCCTTTTTACCGTCTATCTCAACACCTCGCCGGCGAAGCTCTACAAGAAGATACGCCTGAAAAAAGCTCAGACGCTCATCACCAACACGCATATTTCTCTGATAGAGGTCGCGATCGCATGTGGCTTTCTGTCGACAGCCTCTCTTTCCCAGGCCTATAAGGCGGAGTTCGGTGAAACGCCCAACCAGTTGCGGAAAAAGAAAAAATAGCTGCCGTCCGCCACCTGTTTCTCGTTTTGCATCGCGTGTCTTCCGGCTTTTTTACGGATTTTGCCCGCAGGTTCGAAGTCCCGCGAACGACGCTACTCGACACCGGCTGCGATTTGACAAGGCTCGGAACGCCTGCAACTCATTCCCACATGTGTGACAAGCTTAGTTCCTTCGATTCCGGGCTGCCGGTCCTTCCGGCCGCCATTTCCTTTCTCGCCTCTCGGCGCAAACTCGCATTGAAAGCAACATGACTGATATCCGGCACATAGCGCGACTGGCGAACGTTTCACCTGCGACGGTTTCGCGTGTTCTCAATGATCATCCTCATGTGAACTCGAAAACCCGGGACCGGGTAATGCGGATTGTGCAGGAGGAAAACTATCGTCCCAATGCACTGGCCGCGAACCTGAGAAGGAAGGTTTCCGACGTAATAGGATATTTCCAATTCGATCGACCGACGTTGGAAAACAGCCGGATGGCGCAACGGGTGGAAACAGTTCTGTTCGAGGCCGGTTTCAAGACATTTCATTGCAATGCCAGCGGAACCGCGGAGCGCAAGGCCTTTTACCTTGAGGAGATGATCACGCGAAAAATCGCCGGTGCGATACTCCATGCAAACGCCAATCTGGAGCAGGCGATAGCGGCTGCGGAGAAGCTGGAAAAAGCAGGTATTCCTGCGCTTCTTCTTGGAACCGAAGTGCCTCGAACGGGTGTCAGCACAGTCAGTGTCGACTACCGACAGGGCTGGGAAACAACAATAAACCACCTCGCAAGATTAGGGCATCGCAAGGTTGCCTATCTGGAGCAGAACGAAGGCGATTGGACGGCGCAAATGCCGCACTTTTCATCCGAAACAAGCATTGTCACAATTCCGCTCGATGAGGAACTTCCCTTGAAGGCGGGTGTTGAACATGCGCTGACGGAACTCAGGGAAAAACACGGCGACGCGACAGCCTTGTTTTGCGGCAGCGAAAATGTCGCCATGACGGCGATTCAGTTGCTTTCGAGATTGGGAACAAAGGTTCCTGAGGACATGTCCGTTGTCTGCCTGAGCGGGACCGGCTTCGGCCGAATGGTTTTTCCCAGTCTCACCGTTGTAAATCTGCCTGTGCAGGAACTTGGGGAGATGTGCGCGCATCAGCTGCTGAACCGGATTCGGCAACCAGATCGGGCGGCTGTGAAAATTCGCATTGAAAGCCAACTTGTTGAGGGTGGGTCGACAGCGTTGGTAAACTTGAAAAAATAGCAGAAATTATGAAATCCTTTTCAATTTGATGAGTGCGTTTCACAGCTTTGAAATTCACTTGTTCAAACGAAGCGTGTCCGTTTTGTAAACAAAAACGTTGATTCTGTGCGATTCTGTTCTTATGGTTTTCGTCAAGGGCTACGGCTCTGCCGGTGAAAACGTCACTAAACTGACGCAAAAGAGCAATAAAAACTGAAAAGCTTTTCAAAATTGGAAGCCTGTTGCCGGGTGATCGAAAGGATTGAACAGATGAAAAACAGACCTCTCCTGCTTTCAGTGGCCCTGGCGGGGTGCCTCGCTTCCGGCGGGGCTCTTGCGCAAGGTGCTTGTCAAAGTTTTCAGGAGGCGCCGATGCTTGCTGAGAAGGTGGCGGCGGGTGAGTTGCCGGGCATCGGGGACCGTCTGCCGGCCGAGCCGCTGGTTGTCGCTGCGGCTGAGGTAGGTTCCTATGGCGGAGTGATGAAGGATCTTTTTACCGGGTCGCGTCTCGGTGACTACCGCCACTATGGTTATGACCCGCTGGTGCGCTGGAGCCCCGATGGATCGGAAATTCTTCCGAATGTAGCCAGCAGCTGGGAAGTCTCCGCCGATGCCACGACTTACACCTTTCATTTGCGCGAAGGTATGAAATGGTCGGACGGGCATCCCTTTGCCGCGAAGGATATCCAGTTCTGGTGGGACAAGGTCGAGACCAATCCGGACATCATGGTCAAAGGGCCACGCAACATCTTCGTCGTGAATGGCGAGCAGGCCAAGGTCGAAACGCTGGACGACTACACGATCCGCTTTTCCTGGAGCAATCCGAACGGCAATTTCCTGCTCGATCTGGCAGGACCTTACGGTCAGCGCGTTGTCCAGTTCCCGGCTCACTACATCGCTCAGTTCGACCGCAATCTGAACCCGGAAGGTGTCGCCAAAATGATGGCGGATGCCGGGACGGAGGATTACTCCAGCTGGTGGATGGGCCGCGTTGGAACTTATGGCAAGAAGGCTGAGCAGAACGATCCGGACCGGCCGACGATACTGGCATGGGTCACCACGGAACCTTTCATCGGCAGGCAATATTTCGAATTGTCGAGAAATCCCTACTACTTCAAGGTCGATTCCGACTGCAATCAACTGCCTTATATAGATACCCGCAGCTACAATCTGGTACCCGACCCGGAAGTTCAGTTGCTGAAGACGATGGCAAGCGAGTTCGACTACTCCCTGCCGAACATCTCGGTTCCGCAGAACAAGGGAATTTTCTTCGAGAACATGGAACGCGGCAACTATCGCTTCGCGAAAGCGCAAAGCTGCGACTACAACAACATGTTCATCGAAATGCCGTTTAACCATCCCGATGCGTTCAAGGCCGAGTTCTTCCAGAACAAGGACGTCCGGATCGCTCTTTCGGTGGCCATCGATCGTCAGGGTATCATCGATACGGTCTATCTGGGGCAGGGGATGCCGTATCAGTCCGCGGCGCGGCCGACATCTCCTTTCTACAACGAGCAGCTCGCAACCCAGTACACGGACTATGATCCGGAACGGGCCAGTGAAATTCTTGACGGTATCTATCCGGAAAAGGATTCTGACGGATATCGCCTGGGGCCGGATGGCAAACGCATCAGTGTATCCATGATCGCAGAAAACTCTTTCCGTGCGGAATGGGCGGATGTCCTGCAGATCATTGTGCAGAACTGGGCTGACATCGGCATTCATCTCAATGCGGAAGCGGTCGGTCATGAGATCTACGAGACCCGTCGCCTTGCTCGCGATCGCGAAATGCAGGTATGGGCTGGTGAAAACGGTTGTGGCCAGTTGCCGACCGTCAGTCTTGATCGGTTTCTGCGCTACCAGGGGAACTGGGACAACTGGATTGTATGGGTGAGCGAGCACATCGCACCTCAGCCCTTCACGATCGAAGGGGTTGAGGCCGTCGAGCCGCCTGCCGAGATCAAGCGCCTGTTTGAGATTCAGGCGGTGATGCCGACCAAGGCAGGAGCCGAACGCGATGCTCTGATGGCCGAATTCATGCAGACCATGGCCGACGCGTTCGTCAACATCGGGACGGTTCTGCCAGAGGGTAATTACCGCGTGGTCTCCAACCGGATCGGTAACGTTTACGAGCCGATCACGGAAGGCTGGCTCTATCCCGGTCCCGCGCCGACCAACATGGAATCCTGGTTCATCAAGAAATAAGGTTCCAACCCAGGTGGAACCTCACAAGGCATGCGGGGAGGCAACCTCTTCCCGCATGCCCTTCTCAAGCCAATCTGGAATACCGGAATTTCTCTAGGGGGCGCTGTGGGCCGCTTTATCTTACATCGTCTGCTTTGGGTGCCGCCGACCCTGCTGGCGATTTCCATCGTGGCGTTCTCTCTCATTTCCCTTCCGCCTGGTGATTTCGTCGACCGCTACGCTGCGAAGGTTGCCGCCGAAGGTGAATCCATGAGCGCGCAGGAAAAGGAAGCCATGCGTCAGCTCTACGGCCTCGACCGCCCGTTGCCGGTTCAGTACGTGGACTGGGTCACCAAAGCGGTATTCAAGGGAGATTTCGGCTGGTCCTTCAACATGGAACGGCCCGTGGGCGATGTTATCTGGGAACGCCTTGGTCTGACCACCGTGCTGGCATTGTCGACACTGTTCTTTACCTGGGTCGTTGCAATTCCGATCGGCATCTATTCCGCTGTCCGCAAATATTCCTTCACCGACTATTCCTTTACCGTGATCGGTTTCCTCGGTCTGGCGTTGCCAAATTTCCTTCTGGCTCTGGTCCTGATGTACGCCACATTCCGTTTCACCGGGCAAAGCGTTGGCGGCCTGTTCTCGCCAGAATATGTCGATGCCCCCTGGAGCCTCGCCAAGGTTGGTGATCTGATGCAGCATCTTTGGATTCCGGTGATCGTGCTCGGCACCGCCGGTACCGCGTCGATCATCCGTGTTATACGCGCCAACCTTCTGGACGAACTTCATCGCCCCTACGTTCTGACGGCGCGGGCCAAGGGGCTTCCGGAAACCTGGCTGTTGACCAAATACCCGGTACGCCATGCCATGAACCCGTTCGTGAGCAGTCTGAACGACATTTTCGTCAGCATCGTCTCCGGAGAAACCATCGTCGCCATCGTGTTGGGCCTGCAGACGGTCGGGCCGATGCTGTTCGACGCCCTGCGGGGCGAAGATATGTTCCTGGCAGCCACCCTGATCATGTTTCTCGGCATTTTGGGCATGATCGGAACTCTCTTTTCCGATCTTCTGCTCGCCTGGCTCGATCCGCGTATCCGTCGGCAATTTGAAATGGGAGGGGCAGCATGACCCTCGGTTCGTTCGACAACGCGCCCCTCGCTGCGGAACCTGCTCTGCCGGAAAGGCAGAGTCAGGCCAGTCAGATCTGGAAGCGATTCCGGCGCCACAGGCTCGGCGTGATCGGGTTGTGCATCACTGTCTTTTTCTATGCGATCACACTCTTCGTTGAAGTGCTGGCACCACAGGGGGCGGATGCCTATTCAACCCGGCATGCCTATTACCCGCCCCAAAGGGTACGCCTGTTTCTGGACGATGGCAGTTTCCAGCCGCATGTCCTCAGTTACAAGGTTGTCTTCAATTACGAAACCGGACAGCGCAAGTTCGAGCCGGATCCGAAGAATGTTGTCGAGCTGGGTTTCTGGGTCAAGGGCGACAGCTACAAATGGCTGGGCCTGATCAAGGGGGATCGGCATCTGTTCGGTGCCAGGAACCCGAGGCAGAAGGTGTTTTTCGTTGGAGCTGACCGGTTGGGACGCGACGTGCTCTCCCGCACGATCTACGCTGCCCGCGTCTCCATGACCATCGGCCTACTTGGCGTCGCGATCAGTCTTGTCCTCGGCATCCTGATCGGCGGTGTGTCGGGTTACGCCGGTGGAACGGTCGACCAGTTGATTCAGCGGTTCATCGAGTTCCTGCAATCGCTGCCGTCAATCCCGCTATGGATCGGCATCGCCGCCGCGATTCCGAGCGATACGCCACCATTGCAGACCTATTTCTTCATAACCGTGGTTCTTTCCGTTCTGGGATGGACCGGGCTGGCACGTGTCGTCCGAGGGCGCTTTCTGGCCCTGAAGGCAGAAGACTTCATCAAGGCGGCAAGATTGGACGGCTGTGGCACATTTCGCATTCTTCTGCGGCACATGCTGCCGAATTTCTACTCCCATACGATTGCCGTCATTACGCTTGCCATACCGGGCATGATCCTGGCTGAGACTGCCCTTAGCTTTCTGGGCATTGGACTGAAGCCACCGGTCGTGAGCTGGGGTGTTCTCCTTCAGGAGGTTCAAAACGTCCGCTCCATGGCTACCGCTCCGTGGCTGTTCCTTCCGGGCGCGGTTGTCGTGGTTGCCGTTCTGGCACTCAATTTCCTGGGTGACGGTTTGCGCGATGCCGCAGATCCGCATGCGCAGTAGGTCCGCAATGAAAGAAACTTTGATCGATATTAAGGACCTGACGGTCACCTTCACCGAAGACAAGACCCGTCTCGTCGCGCTTGACCAGCTGAGCCTGACAATTCCGGAAGGCAAGACGCTCTGCCTGGTTGGAGAATCCGGGTGCGGCAAGTCGCTGACGGCCAAGACGATCCTTCGGGTTCAGGGAGAAAATGCCCGGATCGAAAATGGTGCGATCGACTTCCGGAACGAAAAAGGCGGCCGAACGGATCTGGCGGCGCTTGATCCGAAGGGCAAGGCCATTCGAGCAATCCGGGGCGATCAGATCTCCATGATCTATCAGGAGCCGCTTACCGCACTTTCTCCCCTCTACACCATCGGCAACCAGATAACGGAAGCGCTTCGCTGGCATAGACGGCTATCGGAAAAAGAGGCCCGCACCGAGGCGCTCTACATGCTTGAACGCGTTGGCATGCCTGCTCCGGAAAAGCGGTTCCATTCCTATAGTTTCGAGTTGTCGGGCGGTCAGCGGCAGCGGGCGATGATCGCGATGGCACTGGTTTGCCGTCCGCGCCTGTTGATTGCCGACGAGCCGACGACGGCGCTTGATGTCACCACCCAGGCGGTGATTCTGGATCTCTTGAAGGAACTCCAGAAGGAAGAGCGCATGTCGATGCTGCTGATCACGCATGATCTTGGTGTGGTTGCCGATATCGGCGATGAAGTCGCAGTGATGTACATGGGAGAAGTCGTCGAGAGTGGTCCTGTCGAAGAGATCCTGCGAAACCCGAAGCACCCCTATACGCGCGGACTGATCGCTTCACTGCCGACCCTTGGCGGTGAGGATGGGCAACAACTGCAATCGATACCGGGTTCCGTTCCACACCTGCGGAACCGCACAGCCGGTTGTTCGTTCGCAAGCAGATGCGGATTGGCGGTCTCTGAGGTCTGTCAGGTCAACAATCCGTTGCTGGAACAGATTGCGGCGGATCACAGCGTTCGGTGTCATGCCTTGCAGAAGACGAACTGGCCGCGCAAGGCGACCAAGACCGAGGCAAGGGAAACCGCCACAAGCAAACCGGATTATTGCGCACCGCCGATCCTGAAAGTGAACGGCTTGTCGAAGCATTTCCTGATGAGCAGGGGATTTTTCTCAAAGCATAAGGAGTTGCGCCCGCTGCGTGGTGTCTCCTTTGACCTTTGGCCCGGTGAAACGCTCGGTCTGGTCGGAGAGTCCGGATGCGGCAAGTCAACGCTCGGTCAGACAATCCTCGGTCTGCTCAGACCGACGGAGGGGCAGATCGAGTTGCAGGTTGATGATGGCTACGTGAACCTTGCCGACATGCCGGAGAAGCAGCTGAAATCATACTGGCGCGATCTGCGCATGGTGTTTCAGGATCCGAACGGTTCCTTCAATCCGCGCATGACGGTTTTCGATATCATCGCGGAGGTCCTGCGCACGAGTGAGGGTGCGGTTGAAAAAACAGCAGTCAATGCTCGCGTGGGAAAGGTCATGGAAATGGTTGGCCTCAACCGTGATTTCCTCGACCGTTACCCGCACGCCTTTTCAGGGGGGCAGCGTCAGAGAATCGGAATTGCGAGAGCTCTTGCGCCGATGCCCCGGATCATTGTCGCCGATGAGCCTGTGTCGGCGCTCGATGTTTCCGTCCAGGCGCAGGTTCTCAATCTCCTGAAGGATCTGCAGGGTGAACTTGGTCTGACCTACCTGTTCATTTCGCACGATCTCAGCGTTGTTTCTCATATCAGCGACCGCGTTGCAGTCATGTATGCCGGTGAGATCGTGGAGATTGCGCAGACCCGCGACATCTTCGCCGCGCCGAAACATCCTTATACGCAGGCCTTGTTGTCGTCTGTGCTTGAACCGGTGCCCCGGTCGGAACGCAAGCGCCAGCCGATCCGTCTTGGCGGGGCGGTGCCGGATCCTGGAAATCTGCCAAGAGGTTGCAAGTTCCGGGATCGTTGCGCCTTTGCTCAGGCTAGATGCGCATCCGAAGCGCCGACCTTGAACACGAATGGTCTGGAACGAGCGGTTGCATGCTTTTATCCTCTCAACAAAAACGAGGGGCAGAACGGACAGGGGGCGCATGCATGGCAGGCATAAAGGACGTCGCTGCGCGGGCGGGAGTTTCCATCTCGACCGTTTCAAGGGTCTTTAACGGCCACGAAAACATCACCGATGAGAAGCGCAAGGCCGTTCTGGAAGCTGCAAGTGCGCTCGGCTATAGCGCCAACAGCCTGGCCGCGAGCCTTCGCCGCAAAAGTTCCAACGTGGTGGGCGTGCTTCTGGCAAGCCAGGGCTCACCCTTCGGCACGATGCTTCACACGGCGATCGGAAACACCCTGTCGGACCGGGGGTATCTGCCCATGGTCTGCTCCACTCTCGGGGAGGACGACCGGCAGGACGAATACGTCAAGACGCTTCTGGAAATGCAGGTCGGCGGCGTGATCATCCGTCCATCCGGGTCACTTTCGATCACCACGCGGCACGCGGCCGTTCTGGAACGCGAAGGCGTGCCGGTGGTCTTTGTCGAAAGTGCACCACGAAAGAAATCGGTTTCTTTCGTGGTTTCGGCCAACAAAGTCGGCGGCCAGCTGGCCATTCGGCGGCTGTGGGAGTTGGGGCACAGGAATATCGGCATCATGATCATGCCGTGTGACGTCAAATACCACCCGAACCGGCCGGTCTCGCACCGGTTGGAGGGAGCTTTGGAAACTGCGCTGGAACTGGGGATTGCCGACAGGATTGTCCTGTCGCCCGACATGCCGGGCGAACGCTTCGACTACGGCTACATGGCCGCAAAGCGCATGCTGCGGGAACACCCTGAGCTGACAGCGGTTTTTGCAATGACCGACATGATGGGAACCGGAGCGCTCTATGCAGCTCGTGAAACCGGTCTGTCCGTACCCGAGGATATTTCCGTACTTGGATATGACGGCCTTCCGCTTTCCGAGATGACATTTCCGCCGATGGCAACCGTCAGCCAGTCGGTAGACCTGATGGGGCAGTCAGCCGCCGATCTGCTCATCACCCGGCTTGAGGGCAATGAGACCAAACCGGCTCAACGAACCCTGAATCCACATCTGATCGAGCGGGAAAGTCTGGCGCCAGCGCCCTGGACGACCTGACAAGAACGAGGAATACGAATGAACGACTTTCAGCCCGGCAGCCAGACTGAAATCGCTGTTGCACCTGAAGAAATGAACGCCGAGACAGCGGTTCTGGCAAGGCGGCATGCACCGGTTCTTTATTGCGACAGCCGGGAGCCTTTTGTCCCGGTCGCGCTTGGGGTGACCAGGCTTTCCCATGGCTGCCGGTCTCCAAGTTGCCGTCATGTGCCGAAAGGGCCTGACACTTGCAAGACTGTTCTTGAGTACGCGATCTGGTGGGATGGCGATATCCAGCACTTCTATGAGCTGGAACATGTTTGGGTGTTTCTGGACGCTGCTGGTAAACCTGTCCATGCGGCGGCCAGTGCACATGGTCATTTGAAAGACATGGGCGAAGCCGAGTGGCGCAACGGACGCCTCGTTCTTTACTGCGAGCCGGGCAAGCATGCGCATGCCGCATCCCCAGCCGACATCGTGGCCGGCAGGTCCAGGCTCGACGAAGCCTGCAGCAGTGGCAAGGAGCTTCGGGGCGTGATGGTGGAAGAGCCGTTCAAGGAAGAGTTGGCATTCCTTACGCCCTATGACCAGTTCCTGGGCCGGCAGAATCTCAAGGCGCGCTGTTTTGAGCCAAGCTATTGTTTTGACAAGGAGTTCGATCTGGCCCCGCTGCCGGTGCTGAGCTGGCTTGAACTTGCCTCGTTCATTCCGCGGTTCCTGCGCAATCAGACCGAGGAGTTTCGCGCGGCCTATGATGGCATCAAGGCAGTCTTCCTCGATAGCGGTGACACCATGATCGATGAAGTGACACAGGTGTTCGATACCCAGGAAGACGAACTCGTCCTTTCAGCGGAACCCATCGAAGGAGGAGACAAGCTTGTCGCCGAACTCAAGGCAAGAGGGTATCTCGTCGCCCTGGTGGCCGACGGCCGGGAAAAGAGTTTCCTGAACGTTCACGATGCGCTCGGCTTCTGGGACCTCTTCGACGCAAAAGCCATTTCGGAAGTATGCGATTCCCTGAAACCCGATGCGAGAATCTTCAGGGAAGCGATGTTTAAGCTGGGACTGCGGGAGGAAGACACTTCAGGCATCGTGATGGTGGGCAACAACATCACGCGAGACGTCAAGGGCGCGAATTCACTGGGAATGAACTCGGTCTGGATCGACTGGAACGATCGTTATCCACGTGAGCCGAAGGATGAGTTGGAGCAAGCCGATCACGTCATCCGCAAGCCGCTGGAACTTCTTCCCTTGCTGGAACAGATGGAAGTTGCGATGCGCTCAGGGTCGAACTGAGCTGTACACGTCCAGGCATGAAGTCAGTCGCGCATGCCGGATATTGCGCGCGAATTCGCCAGGCGTTGGCGATCAGTTCAAGGCCAGAGAAGATATGGTTTGTGACATGCCGGAAGTCCCTCCGGCATGTTGCACTGCAACGGCGCCGCAGCGGTTGCCGTTTTCCAGACAGGCTTCCAGATCCTCGCCGGCCAGCCAGGCGGAGAGAAAGCCGCCGTTGAAGGCATCGCCCGCACCGGTTGTGTCCACGACATCGGCCGGAAATGCGGGCCGATGAACGGTCTTGCCGTCGAGGAATGTTCGGGCTCCGGTGCTGCCTTCCTTGATCACGGTCACCGGGCAGCAATCCTCCGGTAATCCGGATGCCCTGAGAGCTCCATATTCGCTTTCATTTGGCAGGAACACGTCGACCGCGGAAATAAACTCGGCGACTTCCGCCCCCGCGCGCAGCAGATCGTCGTCCCAACCGCAATCGAGGGAAATACTCCAGCCCGCCTCGCGGGCCTTGGCAACCAGTTCTGGAGCCTCGCACAGGCTCTTGAGTTCGCCGATGTGCAAATGCCTGACTGACCGGCAGGTCTGTGCGGCAGGGTTCAGGTCGGGAAATGCCTGTCCTGACTTGTGACTGAGGAACGACCTGTCGTTCTGAAGGGCCATTGCAACGGTGATCTGGGGTGAGGAACCGGGAGAAGCGGGCTCGCACAAAGACATATTCAGACCAAGCGCGCGACCTTCATCCAGAACCGGCACGTCGAATGGCGCGGCCGGTAATGTTCCAAGAAGAGCTGAGGACCAGCCCAGAACAGAGAAGGCGACAGCGGAATTGAAGGCGCCGCCTCCCGCATGAAGAGATACGCCGCCCGCAAAGGTTTCCGACCCGAGCGTCGGCATTCTCGGAATGTCCGAAAAGACCAGGTCGCAATAGATGCGGCCTGCGCAAAGAATGACCGGTTTGTCGCCTCGTTGCAGCATCAGACCAGCGCGGCTCCTGTATCGGCGTCAAAGATATGAAGCGCTTCCGGTGCAGCCCCCAGATGCACTTCGTCGCCAACCACCGGGGCATCCTTGCCTGACACCCTGGCGACCACCTCTCCATAGTCGCTTGTCACATAAATCAGCGTTTCAGAGCCGAGTGGTTCCCTGACCGACACCTTGCCGGAAATGAAGGAGGTCTCCGGATGAAGCACAAGATCGTCCGGACGCACACCGAGCAGCAGTTTTTGTCCGCTCAAGGTCGTTCGCGACAACGGGATCTTTTCGCCGTTTGCGAGCGACAGTTCCTGCCCGTTGCCTGTGGCATCGAGCATGTTCATGGAGGGGGCACCGATAAACTGGGCGACGAATGCATTCACCGGATTGTGGAACACGTCCTCGGGTGTGCCGACCTGTTGGATATGCCCGTCTTTCATGATGACGATCCGGTCCGCCAGCGTCATCGCCTCGACCTGATCGTGGGTCACGAAAATGATCGTGTTGCCGACTTTCTGGTGCAGTTTCTTGATTTCAAGACGCATCTGAGTGCGCAGCTGGGCATCCAGGTTCGACAGGGGTTCGTCAAACAGGAAAACCGCCGGGTTCCGCACCATCGCACGTCCGATTGCAACACGCTGACGCTGTCCACCGGAAAGCTGTGATGGTTTTCGGTCAAGAAGGTTGGCCATGTCCAGGACCTGGGCGACTTCCTCGATCCGAGCGGTTTTCTCGGCTTTGCTGAGCGGCGCATTCCAAAGCCCAAAGGCAATGTTCTTGCGCACGGTCATATGCGGATAGATGGCGTAATTCTGAAACACCATCGCGATATCGCGTTCCTTGGGCTCAAGGTTGTTGACCATGCGTCCGCCGATCCAGATCTCACCTGCAGTGATATCCTCCAATCCGGCGATCATCCTGAGACTTGTCGACTTGCCGCAACCCGACGGACCGACAAAAACGACAAATTCACCATCGGAGATCTCAAGATCGATCCCATGGAGAACCTCAACTGGCCCATAGGATTTGGTCAGCTTTTTGAGGGAAAGGTCGGCCATGAATTCAAGTCTCCAGCAATGCCGCGAATGCAGCATCAAGCAGTTCGGTTGATTGCGTGTGGCGGGCGTTCCGTCTTGCCTGCTCTGCGTTCAGATCGGCAAGGTGTCCCTTGTAGATCTCAAGCGCGTCCCTGAGTGCTTCGGGCGCAGGGCCTCCCGGCCGGGTTCTGCGGGCGATAAAGGTCTCGGGAGAGACGGAAAGCGAAAACGTCTCGGCGTCGAGCATCGTCTCTCGCCCCGTTTCGGATTTGAAGGCTTCGCAGAAATGGGTGAAGCCTTTTGCCAGAGGTTTCTCGTCGGCAAGGACACCACGGGCAGTTGCCGCTGCAATTTCGTGCGCTTGCCGGAAACTTAGGGTTTCTTCTCGAACGAGCGTGTCGGCCAATTCGGTAATCGTGATGCAGGCAGCGTCCGAATTGCGCCGAACGCGTCCGGCATCAATGCCGCAGGCGGGGAGGAAGGCCGTCAGCAGCCGCAGCACTCTGCTGCCGCTCTCGAATGCAGCATATCCGGCCTGTTGGACTTCGCCTTCGCTGTCGTTCATGTCGGTGAAGGGCGTGTTGCGCATTGTGTCGACCATGACATCGCACCGGCCTGCGGTTACGGCTGCCAGATGACGCATGTGCTCGATCGGTACCGGGTTGCGCTTCTGCGGCATGATCGAGCTGATCTGGACAAAGGCGTTGGGCACGTAAAGCTGCCCGACCTCGAAAGAAGACCAGAAGGCCATGTCCTGGATCAGGCGGCCTAGGTGCACGAAAACCAGCTTCAGGGCAGAATAGAGACCGGTGACATAGTCGACGGACGCAATGCAGCCATAGGAGTTGAGAAGCGGGGCTTCAAAGCCAAGCAGACTTGAAACCTGTTGTCGGTCGATCGGAAACCCGCTTGTGGTGATCGCCGCAGCTCCCATCGGGCAATGGTCGAGATCTTCAGCCGCCAGGTTGAGGCGTGCCATGTCCCGGAGCAGGACTTCCAGGGCAGCACACAGATAGTGGCCGAATGTGGAGGGTTGCGCCGGCTGTCCATGCGTATAGGCGACAATCAGCGTCTCGGCTTCCGCTTCGGCCTTGTCGGCCAATGCTTGCGCGAGGGTCGCAAGCTCCTGCCACAGAACCTGCACCCGTTCGCGCAATGCAAGCTTGAACAGCGTATGGTCCATGTCGTTGCGCGACCTTGCGGTATGCAACATGCCGCCGAGGTCACCCAACTTCCGGCGGAGTTCCGCCTCGACAAAGAAGAAATAGTCTTCGTGTTCGCCGGTGTATGTGAGGGCAGCGACATCCGTTTCCGCGTCGATTTCCTTCAATGCACCGGCAAGACAGCGAACCTGCTCCGGGTTCAGGATGCCGGTGTCCTTCAGCATCACCAGATGGGCTCTGTTGATCGCTCCCATATGCTGCGCGTAGTGGGCCTTGACCCCTTCAAACAGCGCCGAAAGCACAGTGTCCTTGTAAATCGGATCCGGAAACTGAGAGGTATCGTTGCGATTGCCGCTCATCCTTTCAACCCCGCCATGACAACACCGCGGATGATGAACCGCTGGAAGATGAGAAAGACGATCAGCGTCGGCAATGTGGAAATGGCCGCACCGGTCATGATCAGTTCCCAGGCCACATCGACTTCATCGCCGAACCCGGAAAGGCCCACCGGAACCGTGTACATTTCCACCGAGTTGGTCACGATCAACGGCCACAGGAACGCCGTCCAGTTACCGAGAAAGACGAAGATCGCAAGGGCGGCGAGTGCCGGTTTGACCAGCGGCATGGCAATGCGCCACCAGATCTGGAATTCGTTCAGACCATCAATACGCGCTGCTTCCAGGAAGTCGTCGGGAACGCTCTCGAAGAACTGCTTCATGAGAAAGGTGCCGAATGCGGTCATCAGTCCGGGGAACATGATGCCCCAATAGCTGTCCAGCCATCCAAAGGACTGGCTCATCATGTACCAGGGGATCACCAGCATTTCGGTCGGGATCATCAAGGTCGACAGGATTGCGATGAAGACGATCTGGCGGCCGGGAAAGCGGAACTTGCAAAGGGTGTACCCGACGAGACTGTCGAAGAACAGGTTGGACGCCGTCGTGATCAGCGCGATGATGATCGAATTGACGAACCAGCCATAGAACCGTCCGTCTTCAAGAACATAGGTGTAGTTCTCGATCGTTGGTTCTTCGGGGATCAGGTTGACGTTGTAGACTTCGTGCGGCCATTTCAGCGACGTCGAGATCATGTAGGCGAGGGGCGCGATCATGATCACGCCACCGAGAAACAACACCATCCAGCGCAGGATCTGGCCCATGTTACGCTGCTTGTTCGCCTTCTTGGAAAACAGGGTGTCAGCGTTCGCGCGAGGTTGCCCGGATGCTTCGGAGGCAATGGTCATGTGTTGTCCCCTCTAAGAATCCAGAGCTGAAACAGGCTGACAAGCAATAGAATGACGAACAGAACGACGGTCTGCGCAGCCGCATATCCCATATCGAAACTGCTGAATGCGGTTTCGTAGATCATCAGGACGAGCGGTTTGGTCGAGTTCAGCGGTCCGCCGGGATTGTTTGTCGTCATGTTGAAGACATGATCGAAAATCCGCAGGAAACCGATGGAGGAGAAGACGACAATGAAAACGATAGTCGGCTTCAACAGTGGCAGCGTTATACGTGTCAGAACGGTCCACCAGCCGACACCGTCTATGCGCGCCGCTTCGTAGTAGCTGACCGGAATGGCGCGCAGGCCTGCCATGAAGATGATGATCTGGAACCCCAGCCCGGCCCACACCGCCGGTGCCAGAACGGATGGCAGCGCATTGGTGGTGGAATTCAGGAATTCGATCTGCGGAATACCGACCGAGGCCAGCATGTTGTTGAAGAGACCGATCGGCACCGGCTGGTAAAACCAGCGCCAGACCCAGGCCATGGCAACGGCTGACGTCATGAACGGCAGGAAATAGAGCATGCGCAGGAAGCCATGCATGAACCGCGTTTTGTCCAGGTGATAGGCAATGACAAAACTGATCACGAGTGAAATGGGTGTGCCCAGCAGAAGATAGGCAAATGTGTTGCGAAAGACTTTCCAGAAGACCGGGTCGTTCCAGAGCTTCGCGTAGTTGTCCAGGCCCGTCCAGGTGCGTGCCCCCAGAAGGTTCCAGTCCTGAAACGAGGTCACAAAGGCTGCGCCGGTCGGATAGAACCGGATCACGACGTAAAAGAGCGTCGGTACGGCAAGGAAGATCCATGCCCACAGAATCTGCTTCTGCCGGATCGATAGGTTTTTGTAGGCTGACATTACCCGTACCGCTTATGCGAAAGGTCCGGGCTGCCGGTCATCCGGCAGCCCAATCTGGGCAAGATTACTTGCCGTAATATTCGTCCAGGATCTTCTGCTCTTCGGCAGCCGCAGCTTCGAGGCTTTCGGTCGGGTCCTGGCCTTCGATATCGATCCGGGCAACCATGTCCATCAGGGCCTGGCGCTGAGCGGATTCGTTTGCGAACTTCGTCGTGTTCGCATACTCGAGGCCACGGATGAACGGGCCATAGGTCGGGTCGTTGGCGTTTTTCTCAACGAGACCGACAGACGGTTTCGCCGGCAGCTCACCAACCACATCCAGCCAGACCTGCATTGCCTCATCGGAGGTGAGGTAGTCGAGGAACTTGACCGCGGCGTCGTACTTTTCACCTTCTGCCTTGGTGGTGATGCCGTTCACCCAATAGGACGAATAGTTGGACTTCTTGCCGTCAGGGCCGGCGGGCAACTCGGCGACGCCCCATTTCAGGCCGCGCACCTTGTTGAGGGAGCCGATGCGGAAGGATCCGTCAATATGCATGCCTGCACGGCCGCCCTTGAAGGCCGCCTGAGGCTCGTCCATGAAGCCGGATTGGGTCACCTTGTGGTCTTTTTCCAGCCCGACGTAGAAATTCAGCGCATCGAGACCAGCTTCATTGTTGTAGTTGACGGTCTGATAGTCGTTCTCATAGGGATCGCCACCAAACTGACGAACCAGCACTTCGCGCCACCAGTGATGATCCTGCGCGTTCATGCCGGTGGTAATGCCGACCTGCGTGATGTTGCCGGCTCCATCGAGCTTGGTCAGCTTTTTCGCTGTTTCAACAAGTTCATCGAGCGTGGCCGGCGGTGTTTCGATACCGGCTTCGTCAAAGAGGCGGGTGTTGTAGAAGAGCGCCAGCGAACGGACCGCAGTCGGCAGCGCGTAGTAGGTGCCGTCCTTTTTCATGGCCTGCACCATGGGGAAGAACTCGGAATCGATCTTTGCCGGATCGAAAACGTCCTTGGGAAGAGGCTGGATCAGGTCAGCTTCGATGTAATCGTTCAACCACCCATAGAACAGCTGCACCACATCCGGGCCTTCACCGGCCGGAATGGCAGCTGCCACCTTTGTCCGGTAATCGGCATATGGGAAATGAGTCATCTTGACCGTAATGTCCGGATTGGCTTCCTGGAACTTTTCGATCAACTGTTCCATCGCCTCGACACGGGCATCAAAGAAATATTGCCAATATTCGATTTCGACAGCCCAGGCCGAACTTCCTATCAGGGTCGCTGCAGCGGCAACCCCACCCAGCGCCATGCGCTTTAACTGCTTCAACATTGCTGATGCTCCCATCTGGATTGGTGTGACCGTATCGCACCGGAGTGGCAGTCTTTTGCCGCCTATCGGAATGTGATTAAGTCAAATAAATTGAATTGTCAATTTTCTTGAGTTAATAACAGGGAATGAAGAGCGAAACTCAAATCAAGGGATCCAACCCGCTGCGCAGCCGGAACCGGAACCGGCAGGCGGTTCTGGGTCATATTCAGGCGGCCGGCACGATGGGACGTGCCGAGATCGCACGTGCCCTCGGACTGTCGACCCAGGCAGTCTCGAACATTATAGCCGATTTGCTTGGTGAAGGCCTGATCCTGGAAAAGGGAACGCGGATTGCCGGACGCGGCCTGCCTGCCGTCCAGTATGGCGTGGATCCCAAGGGCGGTTATGCTTTCGGTGTTGAAATCCGTCCCGATGCCATTTTCACCGCTCTGCTGGACCTTTCGGGAACAACGGTAGACACCGCGCGTACGGAACTGACGGACAATTCACCCGATATTGTCGTGGGGAGAGTCCTGAGCCTTCGCGAAAGGATGCTTGAAGCCGCCGGAGTTGTCGATGACCGCCTCCTGGGGACTGGAATTGTCATGCCGGGACCATTCGGCAAGACCGGCCTGTCAGGCCGCAGTTCCGATCTGCAGGGGTGGGAGGATACCAATGCGCGGGCACTTTTTGAAACCACGCTTGGAGGTGCAATTGAACTCTCCAACGATGCGAACGCAGCCGCTCTTTCAGAACGCCTGACGGGTGTTGCGCAGGGCATCGGTTCCTACGCCTTTGTCTATTTCGGCAAGGGGCTTGGGCTTGGCATCATCAGTGAAGGGCGTCTTGTGTCTGGTGCCTTCGGCAATGCCGGTGAAGTTGGCCATGTACCGGTTCTTGGCCCCGGTGGGCCGGTGCCGCTGGAAAGCATGCTCAGCCGTGTTTCCATTCAATCGCTCATTGGCGGCAGCGACCCGCTTGATCTGGAAACGCTCGATCGGTTGTTCCGGGAACGGGATTCGCGATTGCTCGATTGGTTGTCCCGAGCCGCTGAAGCGCTGGGCCAGGCCGTGCTCCTTCTTGAAAACATTCTCGACCCGCAGACAATCATTCTGGGCGGCGCAATGCCGGGATCCATAATCGACCATCTGGTTGAAACCTGTCCGCTGTCGACGTCGTCGGTTTCCAACCGGCATGACAATCCGTTCCCCAGACTTCAGCGCGGCACATGTGGACGCATGACCGCCACGCTGGGTGCGGCGTCTCTTGTTCTGCATCGCGCCTTCACTCCTCAACAAGACACCTGATTTCCCGGACGAAACTCATGGCCCTGACCGATCCCGAGCGTATTGCTCTCGAATTCGAACACCCTCACATCGTCGAGTTGTGGAGAGCGCTGGTGCCGCTGAGGTCCGTTGTGTCTTTCATGAACACAGGCGCGCATCCGGATGACGAAACCTCCGAGATGCTCGCGGTTCTTGGATTTCGGGATGGAATGGATCTTTCCTATGCCTGCTCGACCAGGGGCGAAGGCGGGCAGAACGATATCGGCCGCGAGGCGAGCCAGCAGCTTGGTGTCCTGCGCACGGCTGAAATGGAACGCGCTGCCGGTCGCCTTGGGCTGAGGCTCTATTGGCTGTCGGAAAACCCGGATGATCCGATCTTCGATTTCGGTTTTTCCAAATCGGGAGAGGAGACGCTTGCCAAATGGGGCAGGGAGCGAACGCTTAAGCGGTTTGTCGACATCCTGCGTCAGGAGAAACCCGACATCATCTGTCCGACGTTCCTGGATATTCCCGGGCAGCACGGTCATCACCGCGCAATGACGGAAGCAGCGGAAGTGGCTATCGGTCTGGCCGCTGATCCGGCCTACCGCGAAAGCGTCCTGCCTGCGTGGGAAGTGTCGAAGATGTATCTGCCTGCCTGGTCCGGTGCCGGTCAGGCCTATGACGATGATCTTCCTCCTCCGCCCGCAACCTTGACAATTGACGGCAAGGGCTTTGATCCGGTCACCGGGTTTTCTTATGCCCGCATCGGAGAGCAGAGCCGTGTTTGCCACAAGACACAGGCCATGGGAAGCTGGACCCCTACCGGGTCGGAAAGAGACTGGCCGCTTCACCTCAGATTCAGCCGGCTCGGACAGCAGGAAGACAACCTGAATTCGGGATTGCCGACTTGTCTGGCGGACCTGGGCTCAGGCCCGGATCTCATCAGGGCAGATCAGGAAATGGCTGCAGCTGTTTCGGCATTTCCCGATTCTGAAGCTGTTCTGCAACACGCCAGCGATGCACTTGCAGCCCTTCGGCTCGGTGCTGACAAAGTTCCTGCGCGTTTCGCCAGCAAGATCGCCCGAAAGGAAACCCAGCTTTCAAAACTGATCCGTATTGCGGCGCGAGTCGAGTGCCGCGTACGGCTGGAAAAGGATGTCTTGAGCACGAACGACTACAGCCCGGTTCAAACAGAATTCCGGGCTGGAGTGGCGCAGGCACATTCGGTTTCGCTCATGTTGCCGGTAGGATGGTCGGGAACCATGAGCGAAGTGCGCACGGAAAACGCGCCTTTCAGCAATCCCTATCCGGACACATACCTTCCCGGCGAACCGGATGCGCCTCATGTCATGCTATCGCTGACAACGCATGGTGTCGTCAGCGAAACGGCCATTCCGTTCGAGGTTCCTCCTCAAGTATTGCCCGAGCGCAGCGCTGTCCTGTCGCCAATGGCAACTGTTCTCAACCGGTCCGGCGAAAATCGCTCCCTGACCTTCAGGGTTCCGGCAATTGTACCAGCCGACTGCATGGCCACGTTGGATTTGCCGGAGGGATGGAGTGCGCGGGAAACCGCGATGGGGTTCGATGTCAAACTTCCTTCAGACGTTGAAGAGGGAAATTACAAGGTCCGTCTGCTCCTTGATGGAGAACCTGCAAACACGGTCATTCCGGTAAATTATCCGCATATTTCACCACGCCACCTGATCCTTCCGGCAGAAGCCTCCGTCTGTGTGGTGGACGCGGGTCAGAATTCCGCCAGGATCGGTTACATCGGCGCCGGGAACGATCGTGTCGATTATTGGCTGTCCGGCCTTGGGCTCGACGTTGTTTCTCTCGATGCGGATGATCTGACGAGTGAAGCGGCGCTTTCAGAGTTCGATACGATTGTGATCGGTATCTTCGCCGTCAGGTTCAAGTCGGGACTGAAAGAGGCGATGCCTTCCTTGCGCAAATGGGTGTCTTCCGGTGGAACATTGCTCACTCTTTATCATCGACCGTGGGACAATTGGGACCCGGACCGGACACCTCCCGCGCGGCTCGAGATCGGACAGCCCTCCTTGCGCTGGCGGGTGACAGATGAAAATGCTGCCGTAACAGTGCTGTCTCCGGAACATGACCTGTTTGCAATACCGAACCGGATCGGCAACGACGACTGGACCGGGTGGCAAAAAGAGCGCGGCCTCTATTTTGCAAAGAGCTGGGACCCGATCTACGAACCCTTGCTCGAAATGGCGGATCCGGGTGAAGCACCGCACCGGGGGGCGCTTCTGGCTGCCGATATCGGCAAGGGGCGGCACATTCATTGTGCTTTGATCCTGCACCACCAGATGGAAAAACTCGTCCCCGGTGCCTTCCGGATCATGGTGAACCTTGTTTCGCCGCGAACCTGATCTCGCGGGGCACCACACCTCCGCCACCAGGGAAAATGCGATCGGCGGCCTCTGGCTGCTGGCAGATATAAGCCTTAACATCTGGGCGCTCAGTATCGTAAAGGCACTGGGCCTTGACTACAGTTCGGCTCAGTTGGTGTTCCTGCGCGCCGTGACCGGACTGGTGTTGATCTTGCCGTGGATATGGCGCGCCTCCGGTGACTTCAGAAAACCCGACCGGCTGACATTGCACTTTTTCCGGGTTGCAGCGTCAACCGTAGCGCTGACGACAAGCTTTTTTGCCATCGCCCGGTTGCCGCTGGCACTGGTGACAGCCATCAATTTCACGCGTCCGATCCTGACCATGGTACTGGCAGTTCTTTTCCTGAAAGAGATGATCGGTCCGCGCCGCTGGATAGCTGCCGCCATTGCCTTTGCCGGTGTTCTCATAGCCGTCAGTCCTGGATCCGTGCCGTTTTCCTGGGGACTTCCCGCGATTGCCATGACGGTTCTTGCCGGTACTTCCGCCGTTATTCTGACACGCAGACTTGCCGACGTGCCGCTGGTCGTGATGATGACCTTCTATACGGCAGGTCTTGCTGTCCTGGTCTTTCCCCTGGCAGTTGTCACCTGGGTTCCGGTGCAGACCGAACATGCCTTGCCGCTCATTGCGATCGGTGTGTGCGCGCAGTGCGCTCAATTCTGCTTCCTGAATGCACATCGGCGGGCAGCCGCGGCATTTCTTGCAATCCTGAGCTATCTCAGCCTGCCGCTTTCCGCAGGTGTCGGCTTTTTTTTCTTTGGTGAAAGTCTCAGCGTCAATTTTCTCATCGGCGCCTGTCTGATCGTTTGTGCCTCCGCCTGGACGGGATGGCGCCAGACGGGTTCCCGACAAGCAGGATAAAAACATAACTATAAGACTCTGTTTTTTCTTCCACTTGACAATCATCAAAGCGAAACACGTCTGAAACGTCGAAAATCGAACCAGCATCATTCAAGACAAGTGCTGGAGCGCTTCTCGTGCGTCCCCTATTTAATATCATTCGCCTGTGCGCGATCGGCCTCGCCGTCCTTTTGGTGAGCGCATTGTCGCCTTCGGCTGAGTCCCTTGCGGCTCAAGTTACGCGTTTCCTCGACAAGGTCGAGGCCGGAGACCTCGTTCCCGGTGCGGATTCGTTCGGACCGTTGCAGGAAAACGTTCCTGTTGTGGCCGCCATCAAGAACGGGGAGACCATCGGTTGGGTCTTCCTGACTTCCGACTTCGTTTCCACCACCGGCTATTCGGGCAAGCCGATCCACACGCTGGTCGGCGTGGATCCTTCGGCCGTGATTACCGGTGTCAGGCTGGTCAAGCATTCCGAGCCGATTGTCCTGATCGGGATTCCCGACAGCAAGATCAAGGCTGTCACGGAAGGTTATGCCGGACTTGACCTGAAAGCCGAGGCCGAAAGCGGCGGCTCCGCGCACGATCTGGACATCATTTCCGGTGCCACGGTGACCATCATGGTGATCGACGATTCTATCGTCCGGTCAGGCCTGAAGGTTGCAAGGGCGCTCGGCCTTGGTGGACTTGCTCCGGAAGTTGCCGAAAAGGGCCCCCAGCTGGAAATCGACTATGAAAAGCAGGACGTATCCGACTGGATGACCCTGACCGGCGATGGTTCGGTTCGCCGCATGTCCCTCGACGTTGCGCAGATCAACGAGGCCTTTGTCGACCAGGGGGACCAGCGAGCCATCGCCCGTCCGGAATCCGGGCCCGATACCGATACCTTTATCGACCTCTATCTCGCTCTGGCGGACGTACCGTCCATCGGCCTCTCCCTGCTGGGCGAAGCGGAGTACCAGAACCTGAAGAGCCGCCTGAAAGAAGGTGAGCATGCGATCCTGGTCATGGGTCGCGGCCGCTACTCCTTCAAGGGGTCGGGCTATGTCCGCGGCGGCATTTTTGACCGTATCCAGATGATCCAGCACGATGTCTCCGCGAGGTTCTTCGACAAGCAGCAGGTTCGTGTCGGTGAGATCGTCGCCGAAGGCGCGCCATCCTTCACGGAGATGGATCTGTTCATCATTCCGGCAGACATCGGCTTCGATCCTGCCAGGGATTTCCGCCTGCAGCTGCTTGTGCAGCGGGCGGTCGGACCCATCGACAAGGTCTTCCTGACTTTCGACCTCGGTTATCAGTTGCCGCAGGATTACCTGAAGGCGATCCCGGTCGCAGCCGCAGCGGCGGACCCGGCAACAACATCAGCCGTTTCTGCCGATGAGCAGACCGTCGTAGAGAAGCTTTGGGTGCGGATCTGGAAGGGGCGGGTCTTTGACGTCGTCGTGCTGGGAGTTGCCATTGGCGTTCTGACCTTGGTGTTCTTCTTCCAGATGCAGGTGACGAAAAACGAACGTTTCACATTCTGGTTCCGCATCGGTTTCCTCACATTCACGCTGGTCTGGCTCGGCTGGATGGAAAACGCCCAGCTTTCGGTCGTCAACGTGCTCGCCTTCTTCTCGGCTTTGACCAACGAGTTCAGTTGGGACGCCTTCCTGATGGATCCGCTGGTCTTCCTGCTGTGGTTCTCGGTCGCTGCCGCGCTGCTCTTCTGGGGTCGCGGCGCCTATTGCGGCTGGCTCTGCCCCTTCGGCGCCATGCAGGAACTGACCAACCGGATTGCGAAGTTCTTCCGCGTGCCGCAGATCGAAGTGCCCTGGGGACTTCACGAACGGCTGTGGCCACTGAAATACATGATCTTCCTCGGCCTGTTCGGATTGTCGCTCTACTCGCTGGATGTGGCTGAACATTACGCCGAAGTCGAACCGTTCAAGACCGCGATCATCCTGAAGTTCCAGCGTGCGTGGCCGTTTGTTTTGTTCGCAGTCGCCCTGTTGGCGGCGGGGCTTTTCATCGAACGGTTTTATTGCCGCTATCTGTGTCCGCTCGGAGCTGCGTTGGCGATTCCTGCCCGCCTGCGCATGTTCGACTGGCTGAAGCGGTATCGCGAATGCGGCAATCCCTGCAATCGCTGCGCCAAGGAATGCATGGTCCAGGCCATTCATCCTGAAGGCAACATCAATCCCAACGAGTGTCTGAACTGCCTGCATTGCCAGGTTCTCTATCAGCACGACCAGAAATGTCCTGTCTGCATCAAGAAGCTCGCCAAGCGGCGGAAATTCGAAGTGCAGACAGGAATCCGGAAACCGGAAAAGGTAGCCCAATCGGCAGAACCCATTCCGGCCAAATAACCTTCAAACGGCAAATAAGGAGATCAGCCATGAAGGATAAAGAACAACATTGGGGCATGTCCCGAAGGGACCTGTTAGGCGGCACTGCCAAGACTGCAGTCGTTGCGGGCATGGGGGCTGTCGCTGTCAGCGGCGCCAATTCCGCGCTCGCGGCTGAAGGCGGGCAGAAGTTCGAGATGGCGCCTGGCGAGCTCGACGAATATTACGGCTTCTGGTCGTCAGGCCAGGCAGGCGAGCTTCGCATTCTCGGCGTTCCGTCGATGCGCGAACTGATGCGCGTGCCGGTGTTCAACCGCTGCTCGGCTACCGGCTGGGGACAGACCAACGAATCGCTGAAGATCCTGACCGAAGGCCTGTTGCCGGAAACCAAGGCATTCCTGGCGGCTCAGGGCAAGGTTACCTACGACAATGGCGACCTTCACCACCCGCACATGTCCTTCACCGACGGCACGTATGACGGCCGCTACATCTTCGCCAACGACAAGGCGAACACACGCGTTGCCCGCATCAACTGCACCACGATGAAGTGCGACAAGATCATCGAGATCCCGAACGCGCACGACATTCACGGCATGCGGCCGCAGAAGTATCCGCGTACCGGCTACATCTTTGCCAACGGTGAACACGAAGCGCCGCTGGTCAATGACGGCACCATCCTGGATGAGCCGGACAAGTACTCCTGCATCTTCACCGCCATTGACGGCGATGAAATGAAGGTAGCCTGGCAGGTTATCGTGACCGGTAACCTGGACAACTGCGATGCCGACTACCAGGGCAAATATGCTTTTGCCACCAGCTACAACTCGGAAATGGGCATGAACCTTGCCGAAATGACCGAGAGCGAGCTGGATCACTGCGTGGTCTTCAACATCAAGGCCATCGAAGAAGCTGTCGCAGCCGGCAATTACCAGGAACTCAACGGTGTTCCGGTCGTCGACGGCCGCAAGGAAGCCAACTCCCAGTTCACCCGCTACATCCCGATCCCGAACAGCCCGCACGGCTGTAACGCGGCTCCGGACAAGAAGCACATCGTCATCAACGGCAAGCTGTCCCCGACGGTTTCCATCATTGACGTGACCAAGGTGGACACCCTGTTCAGCGACAACGTCGATCCGAGATCCGCAGTTGTCGGTGAGCCGCAGCTGGGTCTTGGTCCTCTTCACACCGCCTTCGATGGTCAGGGCAATGCCTTCACCACGCTGTTCCTGGATAGCCAGGTGGCAAAATGGAACATCGACAAGGCCATCCGCGCCTATGCCGGTGAAGAAGTCGATCCGATCATCTCCAAGGTCGATGTGCACTACCAGCCGGGCCACAACTCTACTTCCATGGGTGAAACCGCGGAAGCAGACGGCAAGTGGCTGATTTCGATGAACAAGTTCTCCAAGGACCGGTTCTTGAACGTTGGTCCGCTGAAGCCGGAGAACGAGCAGCTCATCGACATTTCCGGCGACGATATGAAGGTTGTCCATGACGGCCCGACCTTCGCCGAGCCGCATGACAGCATTATCGTTCACCGCTCCAAGGTGAATCCGGCAATCGTCTGGGATCGGAACGATCCGAGCTTCGCCGATGCGGTTGAGCAGGCGAAAGCAGATGGCGTTGATCTGGAAGACGCCGCCGACGTCATCCGTGACGGCAACAAGGTTCGCGTCTACATGCACTCCGTCGCGCCGACCTTCAGCCTTGAGAAGTTCACGGTGAAACAGGGCGACGAAGTTACGATCTATGTCACAAATATTGATGACATCGATGATCTAACTCATGGCTTCTGCCTGGCGAACTATGGTGTTGCTATGGAAGTCGGTCCGCAGGCGACTGCGTCCGTGACATTCATCGCCGAGCGGCCGGGTGTGCACTGGTTCTACTGCCAGTGGTTCTGCCACGCACTCCACATGGAAATGCGCGGCCGCATGCTCGTTGAGCCAAGAGGAGCCTGATCCATGCATTGCGCCCTGCAAAAACTCACGGGTCGCCTGGTCGTTCTGGCGGCAGCTCTGGCGGTGTGCGCACCGTTGTCTGCCAAGGAATGGTCTGTCCCGGCAGAGCAGGGCGCCCTGCAGGACACTCTTGAAAGAGCGCAGGCCGGGGATGTTCTCCGGCTTGCTCCAGGTGATCACGCCGGACCTGCTCTGGTCGACAAGAGCCTCGTCCTGGATGGTGCCGGAAAAGCCAGGATTGTTGGTACAGGTGAAGGCAGTGTCGTAACGGTTACGGCCACGGATGCCGAAGTCCGAGGTCTCATTTTGACGGGTTCCGGCCTGTCTCATGAAACTCTGGACGCAGGCGTCAAACTGACCAAGACCGCTCATCGTGCAGTCGTTCGCGACAACCGGATTTTGAACAATCTGACCGGCGTCGATGTGCATGGCGCACGCGATGCCCTGGTATCGAACAATCTGATCGAAGGCCGGCAGGACCTGCGCATGAATGAGCGCGGCAACGGCATCTATGTCTGGAACGCTCCTGGTCTGCTGGCGGAATTCAACACGATCCGCTATGGCCGTGACGGCGTCTTCGTCAACACCAGTCCCAAGGATACGTTCCGCAACAACCGGTTTGAAGACCTGCGCTTCGCGGTCCACTACATGCACGGCAATGGTGGTGTGGTCGAAGGCAATGTCTCGGAAGGCAACGACATCGGTTATGCCCTGATGTTTTCCGACCGTCTCAAGGTGAGAGACAACGTCTCCATCGGCGACCGGAACCATGGCCTCATGCTGAACTATGCCAACCGCGCAAAGATCACGGGCAACCGGGTTTCCGGCGGCGGCGAAAAATGCCTGTTCATGTACAACGCCAACAAGAACACGGTTGAAGACAACCGGTTCGAGGGCTGTCCGATAGGCGTTCACTTCACTGCCGGTTCCGCCAACAACCGTTTCCAGGGCAACGCTTTCATCCGCAACAAGACCCAGGTCAAATATGTCGGCAGTCGCCTTCTTGACTGGAGCACGGAAGGTCGCGGCAATTTCTGGAGCGACCACGCTGCCTTTGACATGAATGGCGATGGCCTTGCCGATACGGCCTACCGGCCCAACGATCTCGTTGATCAGGTCCTATGGACCCAACCTTCTGCGAAACTTCTTGTCGGCAGTCCGGCTGTACAGCTGCTGCGCTGGACCCAATCCCAGTTTCCGGCCTTGTTGCCGGGCGGGATCGTCGACAACGCCCCTCTTATGCATCCGCCGGTTCGGCCCATGCCAAATTCTGGAGTTCAAGGATGACGAATTCCACGCTTGCTGTTCAATCCGTCAGCAAACATTTTTCCAGCCACACGGCTGTTGATCAGGTTTCCTTCGCCCTGGAACCGGGAGAGCGTGTTGCGCTCCTGGGTCATAATGGCGCCGGCAAGACCACGCTCTTCAAGATGATCCTCGGCTTTCTGAAGCGCGACGGCGGCGACATTTCTGTCCTGAATGCTGCGCCCGGAAGCAACGCTGCCCGTACGGCGACCGCCTATCTGCCCGAGTCAGTGGCTTTTCCGGCAGCGCTTACCGGCGAAGAGGTTCTGAAATTCTACGCCCGGCTGAAAGGACAAAAGCCGGCAGTTGCCATGCCGCTGCTGGAAAGAGTTGGCCTGGCAGAAGCTGCTAGAAGGCGCGTTGGCACCTATTCCAAGGGGATGCGCCAGCGCCTTGGTTTGGCCCAGTCTCTGATCGGAAACCCCCGCCTGGTGCTGCTGGATGAACCGACAACGGGTCTCGATCCGATTTCCCGGCAAAATGTCTATGAGCTGATCGGTGAAATCGCTGAAAAAGGTGCAACGGTTCTGCTTTCTTCCCACGCACTCACCGAGCTTGAAGCGCGGACTGACCGGATCCTGATCATGTCCAGGGGTAAACTTGTTGCCGATGACATTTTGAGTGAACTCAGGGCACAGGCTGGCCTGCCGATCAAGCTGAAGGTTTGGACCAAACCGGATGCGGTCAAGGAAGTTGCCGAACATCTGGGTGCTGGCCGGATGAATGGCCGGTCTGTCGAGCTCGACTGCGATATCGAAGAAAAAGTCAAAGCCCTGTCGGCCATCAGCGCTCTGGGCAATCTGGTCGAGGATGTCGACGTGCATGCGCCGAGCCTGGACGACGTCTACCGGCATTTCTCCAACGCGGCACAAAAGGAGGCTTGAGCCATGTTCTCCCGTATCTTGACCATCGCCGCGCAGGAGATCCGGATCGGTATCCGCAACAGGTGGATCCTGCTGGCGACGGTCATTCTCGCCGTTTTTTCGCTGGCACTTGCTTTGCTGGGTTCCGCTCCGGCCGGAACGCTCGGTGTCGACCGGTTGACAATCACCGTCGCCTCGCTGGCAAGCCTTTCGGTCTACCTGGTGCCGCTCATCGCCCTCCTTCTCGCATTCGATGCAGTTTGCGGTGAGGTTGAGCGCGGCACGCTGCTGATGACCTTTTCCTGTCCCATTTCGCGACCCGAGTTCCTCATCGGCAAGGCAATAGGCCATACACTGGTTCTGACCTTTGCTCTTGTTATCGGTTACGGACTGACAGCGGGATTGCTGGTTGCCAGTGGTGCCGGGTCGCTGACCGGCCTGATAGACTTCTCCCGGTTGATCGCAACCTCGGTGCTGCTCGGGGTCTGCTTTCTGGCGATCGGCTATGTGCTCAGTTCCCTGACCCGTCAATCGGGTACTGCGGCGGCTGCCGCAATCGCGGCCTGGCTCATCATGGTTGTTCTTTACGATCTGGCGCTGCTGGGTGCGCTGGTCGCCAATCCGAGCGGCGTCTTTGCGTCCAAGGTGTTCCCCTATGCGGTTCTGTTGAACCCGGCCGATGCTTTCCGCCTGTTCAATCTCGCGGCTCTCGGTGCCAGCGACCTTGTCGGCGGCATGGCGGGTGTCGCCGAAACCCTGCCATTCGATCCTGTTCTGGCCCTGGTTTCCCTGTTGGTCTTCGCCGGCATGGCCCTTGGTCTTTCCACCTTGCTTATCCGGAAAATTACGCCATGAAACGCAGTGTGATTGTCCTTCTCGCTCTTGGCCTTCTGACCGCTTGTCAGGAAGAGGTTCAGATCGCGAAACCCGATCCGACGGCGCTTACACCGGAATCCGCCGGCTTCTATTGCCAGATGACGGTTCTGGAACACACAGGGCCCAAGGCACAGATTCATCTGACCGGAAACCCGTTCCCGTTCTGGTTCACGCAGGTGCGGGACGCGGTTGCCTTCAAGCACAATCCCGAAGAGCCCAAGAACATCGCGGCCATCTATGTCAACGATATGGACAAGGCGGCGAGTTGGGATGATCCGGGATCGGAAAACTGGATCGACGTGGACGTTGCCTGGTTTGTTATCGGCAGCACACAGGTTGGCGGCATGGGAGCGCCTGAAGCGATTCCGTTCGGAACCGAAGCCGGCGCCAATGCATTCGCCGAGGAAAACGGCGGCAGTGTCCTGCGCTTTGCGGACATCCCGGCCGACTATGTTCTGGCACCGGTCGAGTTGTCTTCTGCCTCACAATTGAACGCGGACAACGATACGGTTGGAGTAAAGCAATGAACCGGGGTCCGGAAACCAAATCGACCTTGAACCGTAGGCGCTTTGTGAAGATCTGCGCTGCAGCCGCAGCTGGGCTGACCCTGACATCAGGTCTTGCGCAGGCCCGTCCGGTACTCCACCGCTGGCGCGGAATTGCTCTGGGCGCAAAAGCGGAAATCAACCTTCTCCACGAAGACAAGGCAAAGGCGCAGGAACTGTTCCGGCTTGTCGAAGCTGAAATCCGTCGCCTGGAGGCTGTTTTCAGTCTTTACAGCGAGACCAGCGAACTCACTCGGCTGAACCGAGACGGACATCTGGAAGCTCCGTCGCTCGACATGGTCAATCTCCTGGCTCTTTCTCGCCGGATACATGCGGTGACGGAAGGAGCCTTCGACCCGACCGTTCAGCCTCTCTGGGCTTACTACGCAGACAGGGCATCTCGTGGCCTTGCAACTGACGGCAGGGGAGCACGGACGAGTGAACTGGAACAGGTTCTGGAGCGCACTGGCTTCGGATATGTCACCGTCGAACCGGGTCTCGTTGAGTTCCGGCGCAAGGACATGGCCTTGACACTGAACGGTATCGCGCAGGGCTATATCACCGACCGGGTCGCTGCCCTTCTGGGGGCAAGAGGCTGTACCGACATGGTTGTCGACATGGGTGAAATCTCTGCAACCGGAGACGCGGCACGTTCAAAGACACCTTCCGGAAGAGGGTGGCCCATCACGCTTCGTCCCGATCCGCAGACAACGGACGCGGCCGTTGAGGTGAAGATAGCCGATGCGGCGGTTGCCAGCTCAGCCAGAACGGGAACGACATTCGACCAGGCTGGCAAATCGTCCCATATTCTCGATCCGCGGACGGGACTTCCCGTCGAAACGGATCTGACGGCAGCCAGTGTCATCGCGCGAACGGCAGCTTATGCCGATGGTCTGTCTACCGCAGCTCTTGTATGCGGCGAACAGGTTCTGTCGGCAGCTTTGGCGCATGTTCCCGAGGCGAAGGCATTTGTCGTGCGCAAGGATGGCGCGTCGGGCTGGATCAACAAGCAAGGCAGCTGATTGCCGTCTTGAAAAAACTTACCCCAAGAGCCGTTTCCCGGGCGGCTCCTGGGGTTTTTAAAATCGCTGCTTGGCAACACGTTTCAGAAACACCATGACGCAGCGTTAGTAAACGATTTCCTAATTTTAACGTTAAGATTGAAACCTGGCGTGCCACTGGCCGGAGCGGCCGATTGCACTGCATTTGGGACTACGCGCAAACACTGCTAATGTTGCAATTTCAGGTTTTGAGGTTGCCATGATGCGTTTGAATTATCCACGGCGTGCATTTTTCCGCGCAATTTGCGTCGGCCTGACGGCATGTCTGGCTCTGGGGCAGGCAGTCTATGCGGAGAGCGGTACGGAAAAAGCACAGAAAGGCGATGGTATGAGTGGTTCAGATATCTCTTGGGTCTTTTCAGTGACGGTGAAAGAAGGGGCGCAAGATAAGCTGAAGGCGCTGATCGACAAGATGACCGATCAAGCCAAGTCATCTGAACCCGGTACGCTCGGTTATGAATGGTCGATCAGTGATGACGGCACACATGCCCAGGTCCACGAACATTACCTCGATTCAGACGCGGCTCTTTCCCATCTGTCGTCATTCAACGCCAATTTTGCCGGGCCCTTGATGGAACTGGTCACGCCGACAGGCATGGTCGTGTTCGGTGACCCGGATTCGGCACTGAAAGAGGCAATCGAAGGGGCAAAGCCGATCTACATGAAGCCAGCGGGCGGTTTCGTACGTTAGCTGAAAAACGGGAACCTTGGAGATTGAGGGAACGTGCTATCCCTCAACTCACCTTTTTCCTTCCGCCTCGTCCATCAGCCCGCGCACCCATTTGGCTGCCCACCACGTCGCCGGGACGCCGAGTGGAATGCTGAGCCAGATGGCCGTGACCGGTGGGATTGCCGGAAAGCCGAGAGCGATGCCGATCAGACCAAGCAGGAAAAGGTTGATCGCGACTGCACCCGCAGTGAACGGATAAAGCACAATTGCCAGCTTCTTGACGGACCAGGATTCTTCTATCTGTGTCATGCAGCCATGCTCCGAATTGCCGCGCATTTCAATGAGTGGGCGATAAGGTCCGGAATGAACCAGGCCTGACCGATGCAGGGCAGGCGAACTCCCTTGAAGTCGGCTGCGTCCAGCGCCTGGGGAACGTCTTCAGTCACATGACCTCCTGGCGTTGCAAAGAACGGCAGAGCCAGCGTCTTGGGTCCTCTTTGCTCAGCCACTTCCGAAAGATGCGGATCCTGTTCCAGAAAACCTCGACGGACTTCTCTGACCGGCAACAGATCCCTCAGGGCGGACGCAAAGTGATGGCAGCTTTTGGCCGCCGTTGTGCCGGTCGGCGATCCATGCGCGGCAATCAGCACATCGCAATCCTCAAGCGACCATCCGCGGCGCTCCGCCGCTCTGCGCAGCAACCGGGCCGCCGAACGCGGCAGTTCGGGATGCGTGCCCAGTGGAGACAATTGCCGGCAATTGGCATCGCCGAGCCGGTCCGGAAGCGCCTTCTTCGTGAACCATCCTTCTGCCATGAAGAGCGGAAAGACGAGCGGTTCGCCCTCGGAGTGTTCAAGGACCTTTTCCAGCGCTCCGGGAGCTGCCAGTGTGGCGGACCGGATGGACCAGGAAGGCAGCAGCTGGCTGACCTGTCTTGCCAGCGTCTGTACCTGGTACTCTCCGGCTTGTGGCTTGGATGGCTGACCGTGCGAGACGATAATCGCCTCAGTGACTGGTCCCCTCCGAAAATGTGATCTTGTTCCAGACATTGTATTTTCCCGAGGGTTTGCGCATCGGCAGTCGGCGAACTTCTTCCAGTGTTTTGGCGTCGTAGACGATCACTGCACCATCGTCTTCCCAGATGGAGACCAGGGCATAGCGGCCATCGCGAGTGAATTCGACATGGGCGACGGTTGCCCCTTCTTCCGGGCGCAGGGTCTTGACGATCTCAAGGCTCTCCTTGTCGATGACATGCATGACGTCCTTGTTCGGACCGAAGAATACGTCGACCCAGACATAGGGCGAGTTTTCGTGGCTGCGCATGAAGAAGCCCGGCCCGAGCGTGTCGATCGTCTTGACCGTTTTCCAGGTCTTCATGTCGATGACCGAGACCGTCCCGTCCTTCAGGTGGGGCGTTGCCATTACTGTGGTGTCACCGTATTTCCAGGTGATGCCGGATCCAAGATGCGGCATGCCCGGCAGATCCAGGTCCGCGATTTTCTGACCGATCACAAGGTCGATGACCTGCCCGCCCTCGCCGCTGCGGGACGCTCCCATGACGTATTCGTAGCTCTGATCGAAGAAGAAATCGTCCAGATAGTCGGGTGTGGTGATCTTGCGGATCGGGAAGGGGGTCGTATTAGGTGCAGGGCCCTCGACCCGCCAGTCATGGGCAAATCCGTAATGTGGCGGGTTCTTGCCGTAAAAGACCTCCCAGATCTCGGGCACATCCTTCAGGGCAAGCACGAAGCTTTCGCGCGGTGGCGCCTGATAGACAGCCGAAATCCGGCTCGGTGTACCGTCCTTGCCCTTGACTTCCCGAACGTTGGCAACGCTCAGATCTTCCGTCGAAAGGATCGTCAGCGAATTCGGCAGGTAGTTGGCAACGGCCAGCCAGTTGCCGTCATGGCTCATGGCAATGTTGCGGCTGTTCAGTCCGGCGCGAACGCGGCCGACTTCCTGCAGGGAATAGAGATCGTATTTCTGCACCCAGCCGTCGCGCGACATGATGAACACGTAGCGGCCGTTGGGGCTGAATTTCGGACCACCGTGAACCGCGAAGGGGGTCGCGAAACGGTCCAGCGTTTCGAATGTGTCACCGTCGAGCACGCTGACGTGATGGTCACCGGTTTCGACAACCAGGGTGATGTTCATGGGATCGGACGACCAGACCGGTTTGTCGGCAGGCGCGTATTCTTCGTTGAGCACCCGGCTTGCCATGATCTCGGCCTCACCCCAGGGCGGAACGTCGGCCAGAGGTTGCTTCAGATAGGCGGTCAGGTCTTCGATTTGTTGCTCTGACAGGGTTTCACTGAAAGCGGGCATCTGTGTCGCTTCGCGGCCGTCGCGTATGACCGAGACGAGATTGGGGCCACGCATGCGTCCCAGCGTTTGCGGGATCAAGGCAGGGCCCAATCCGCCCAGCCGTTCGGCGCCGTGGCATTCCTGGCAGTTGTCGGCATAATCCTGCACCGGGTCCGCCAATGGTGCGGAAACCATCAAGGCCATTGCCAGAGTTTGGGCGCTAAGCGAAACGATGAACCGGGTCATGGCTCTTTCCTCGGAATGGGGTCACGGTAAGGCGCTCGTAGTCGCCGTCTTCAACACCGATTTCACTGTCGCTCAGGTAACAGGCAGGATCTTCAGCCCAGGGGTCGCCCGTCAGCTGAAGTGCCCTGATGCGGGTATTGCCGCCGCAGACGTCCTTCAGTGCACAGGCACCGCAGCGGCCCTTGAGTGGCCGCGGTCTGGTGCGCAGTTGCGCCAGCATCGGGTCGGCGCCCGTCCAAAGGTCGGAGAAGAGATCGGATTTCACACTGCCGATCGTGTAGTCGGACCAGTAGGTATCGGGATGGACATTACCGAGCGTGTCGATATTGGCAACGCCGAGACCGGAGGAATTTCCGCCCCAGGCTGCCAGGTGAGCGCGGACATGATCGGCCTTTTCGTCGCCGAACTTCTGTCGGATCCAGTTCAGGAAATAAACCGCGTCCGCGTCGTTGTTGCCTGTGACGATGTCTAGGTTTCGCTCGCCATTGACGCCTTGCCAGGCTCGCTCCATCAGAAGGTCCATCGCCCAGCGGGTGCGTTTGTGTTCGGCGTCCTCGCCCCGGTGCTTGTCGCCGCGTCCGGCGTAAACCAGATGGGACAGGTAAAACTTGTCGACGCCTTCGTCATCACACAGGCGAAGCAGATCCGGTAGATGGGTATGATTGCCTTCCGTCAGAGTGAAGCGCAGCCCCACCTTGATGCCACGGGCCTTGCATTCGCGCACGCCGCGTAGCGCATCGGCATAGGCCCCCTCGACACCACGAAACCAGTCATTGGTCGCGCCGATCCCGTCGATCGAGATCCCGACATAGTCGAACCCGATTTCCGCGACGCGGTCCACGGTTTCGCCGTGCAGTTTGGTGCCGTTGGTCGACAGCGCAAGCATGCGCACAAGTTGCCTGGCACGTGGCGCGATTTCGAAAAAGTCATGCCGGTCGAGAGGTTCCCCACCGGACAGGATGAGGGCCGGTATCCGGAAGGTGCCCAGATCCTCAAGTGTCGACATCGCCTGCTCATGTGTGAGCTCACCCGGAAAATCCACATTGGCGGACACCGTATAGCAGTGCCGGCATTTGAGATTACAGCGCCGTGTCAGGTTCCAGATTACCACCGGTTTCACCGGTCCGGTCGCCTGGCGTGTACGCACAGGCGTCGGGTTGGCGATCTGGTGCATGTATTCCGACAGACGAAACATGGTCAGCGTTCCTTCCTGCGCAAACGCATTCCGGTTTTCTTCAAAATGCGCGTGGAAAACAGAATGTCGCTTGCCCGGCAGGCATCTGCGAGCAGATCGGCAATTTCCGCGCGTTTGGCGTGAACCTCTTCGCGGTCAGCGCCATGCACCATGGCAAAAAGGTTGTAGGGCCAGTCGGGCAGGGCACGCGGGCGACGATAGCTATGGGTGACGAAGGGCAGCGCTCCGACACGTTCACCAAGTTCATCGACGAGGTCATCATCGACATCCCAGACCGTCATTCCGTTCGAGCTGAGACCAAGGCGATAGTGATTGGGAGCTGCCCCGATCCGGCGAATGACGCCTTGCTCTTTCAGACGGGCAAGCCGTTCCAGCAATTCCGTTTCGCTCATACTGAGCGTTTCTGCGATAACTTCGTAAGGAGCCTGCACCAATGGCAAACCTGCCTGCGTGGCCTCTACGATTGCCCGGTCTTTTGGATGCAAAGTCATGCGTTTACCCGGAATCCGATGAAAAATTCGCGTTCTTTCGGAAACAGGAGAACTTGAAGCCCGGTCTCTTGCTCGATTACTGCAGCAGTACCGGCAATGTCTTTCTGGCTTTCGGTCGCCAGCACGAACCACATGTTCAGCCTGTGATCCCGTTCATAATTATGCGCGACTTCCGAATGAGCATTGACTTTGGTTAAGACCTCCTCGAACCGGTCTTCAGGTACTGCCATAGCGCACAGGCAAAAGGCTCCGCCAAGAGCTTCGGCGTCGAAAAACGGTCCAAATCTGGTCAGAAAACCATCGTCCCTGAGCCGCCTGGTGCGGTCGACGACTTCTTGTTCCTCCAGGCCGAATTCCTCAGCAATTTCGGCGAAGGGGCGTGACGTCAGAGGAAGGTCGTCCTGCAGGCGATTGATCAGCCGGCGATCGAGATTGGAGAGAGTGTCGCTCATGCCGCCACACTCCTGTCCGCAATCATCGCTCCGGTCTGCTTGAAACAGCGGCTGGAGAACAGGACCTGATAGGGAACCCCGGCAAGCTCGGGCAGGTGGGCCGCCTTTTCGAGCGTATCCAGAGCCTTGCCCCTGCTCTTTGCATGGATCATGCAATAGAGCCTGTAGGGCCACAGACCATCGACAGGACGGCGTTCGTAACACAGGGTAACGCCTGGATGGGCGGCGAGCGCCGGACCTGCGGCGTCCATCTGTTCCGGTGGGACATTCCAGACGACCATGGCATTGGAACTCCACCCAAGTGCGCGGTGACGTACAATCACGCCCATTCTGGAAATGATGCCTGCACCTTCAAGGGTGCTGATGCGCGAGAGAACCTCAACCGGATCCCTTCCCAGATCTTCCGCGATGCGGGAAAAGGGGCGCTCGCACAAAGGCATGCCGGTTGTCAGCGCCTGTAGAATATCCCTGTCACCGTCCTGGAAGCGGTCCAGGTGAACCGGCCGGGGGGCTGGCGCCGTCTTCGTGTCATCCGTCATCCGGAAACCGAGATCGACATTGAACGGCCGGACGAGGCGCAGATCGAGCACCTTCAAGCCGGTTTCCTTGCGAATGGTGTCGAGCGTCCGGTCGACATGGGCCCGGTCCGGACCGGTCGCGACGAACCAGAGGTTCCAGTGGTTCTCCCGCAAATAGGAATGATTGACCCCTGGTTGCCGGCCGACGATCTCGGCGACGGATTCAAGGGTTTCGGTCGGGGCAGACAATGCAGCGAGCGTGCTGGCTGAAATCGTGTTTGGGGCGCAGGTCGCCCCCACCCTCGAGATCCGGCCTGAAGACTTCAGTGCTTCCAATCTGGACAGGACTTCTGCTTCCTCGCAGCCAACCTTCTTTCCGATTTCCGCAAACGGTTGTTCCACCAGAGGAAAGTCGCGCTGCCAATCATCCAGCAGCTTGATGTCAATGGGATCGCAAATCCGTTCCATTGTTCAAAGTCCCGTTCTGTGGGCCCGGGAAGTGAAGAAAATTCCCGACGGGCTTTCGGCGTCGATTTCGCCGAGTTTCTCAAATGTGCGGGTGTCGTAGATCATGACCTTCCCGGCATCGCGGACAGAGACCCAGACCTCGTGTCCCCGTGGGGTGAACTCCATGTGCAGGATGGCCGGGCCGGGTTTGAATTCGTGAACCACTTCCTTGGACGGGGTGTCGATCACCTGAATGGTGTCGTTGAGCGGATGGGCGAAGTTTACCCAGACCTGGCGACCGTCCGGCCGTGCCATGGCAAAGACAGGTTGCCCGTAAGTGTCGGTGCGGCCGGTTTCGGCGAGAGTGGTCTCGTCCACCCACAAAACCTGATGATGACCGACCGCCGGCAGCACGAATTCGCGTCCCGCGCGCGCCCAACCTTCCAGGTGGGGCATCTTGTAGACAGGCAGTTCCTGCTGGCCACGGCCATATTCCGGCAATACCCGGATGGGTTTTGGGTCCTCGTCCCAAAGGTCGAGTGCCGTCAGGCCGTCTTCGCCGAATAGGCCTGTTATGTAGACCCGGCCGTCGCCGGTGATCAGCGCATCATAGGGGTTGGTCCCCATCTCGGTGATCTTCTTGATGTCGACCGTGCCTGAGGAAAGGTCGGCGATCCAGGTTTCGCCGTCGTCCCAAAGGGTGAACACGAAGCGGCGTCCGGGGGCGTCGACGAGGCCGATCGTCTTGGATTCGGTCGGAATGTCCGCAACCATTTCCAGCGTTTCGGCATCGAAAATCCGCACGCCGCCCGGCTCGTAATTGGACACGGCCACCAGGGTGCCATCGTCGGAAATCGCACCGCCAATGGCGTTGCCGGCCTGAACGACACGGTCAACGACCTTCTGTTCCACCAGATCGACTTTGGTGAGGCCGCCATCGCGCCCGAAGACATAGGCGAAACGCTGATCAGGCGAATAGACAAGGCTGGCATGGGAAAGATCCCCCAGCCCGTCGATACGGGAAATCGCAGCCCGTTCGGACTGATCGACCAGAAGCAGCGAACCGGTCGCCCGTTCGACCACAAGCCCGAGATCTCCTGTCGCGACAATGTTTTCAGCTTGCGCGCCGCCAGCGATCATCATTGCCAGAACGGCGCCAGAGAGCCACTTCATTTCAAGTCTCCTTGCAAGAGATATTCGGCAATTTTCTTTGCATCCTCTTCACTCATGAGCGGGCGCCAGGGCGGCATCGCTGTGCCCGGAACACCGTCGAGGACAACAGTGGAAAGCGTTTCGATATCGTAGTGAGACAGGGACTCGGGCCGGATGTCCGGTCCGAGCCCACCCTTCAGCGTCAGCCCGTGACAGGAGCCGCAATCCTGATGCACAAGATTGACCAGCTTGTCGGGTGCGCTGACCTCTTCCGCCAGCGAGGGAGTGGCCAGGAAGAAGAGGATGGCGAATAGCTTACGCATGAGCCTGCTGTCCGAAGGACAGTTCTCTTTCTGCTGCGCTGACGAGGTCCGTTGCCGTTTCCGGCCACTCGGCACACAAGGTCACGACCTGGCCGATCACGAACAGAACCGGCGCTTTAAGGCCGGCATCGCGCACATCCATCGCAACCCGGTTCAACCGTGTGAACATTCTGGTTTCACGAGGAGTCGTCGCATTGGCAATCGCCATGATCGGAGTGGTTTCGTCCAGACCTTCGGCAATCAGCCGCATGGCGATCTGGCCTATGTTGGCAACACCCATGTAAACGACGAGCGTCGTCTCTTCGCTGGCCAGGCTTTTCCAGTCCAGATCGAGAGTTCCGTTGGCCTGCCTGTGGCCGGTCACGTAGCGCACGCCAGTCGCGAGACCGCGATGGGTCAAAGGGACACCGCTGGAAGCGGCAGCACCTTGGGCGGCCGTAATTCCGGGAGCGTATTCGACTGAAATCCCTTGCGAGATCAGGTGAGCAGCTTCTTCCGACCCACGGCCGAAGATCAGCGGGTCACCGCCCTTGAGACGCGCGACGGTCCGACCCTTGTGAGCAAGTTCAGCCAGAATTTCGTTGATTCTTTCCTGGGGAACCGGGTGGTTGTCCGGCGATTTTCCGACAAAGACCTTTTCGGCTCCCTCGGGAGCCAATGCCAGGATCTCGGGAGAAACAAGCCGGTCATAAACGACAGCATCTGCGGCTTGAAGCATGCGCAATGCACGCAGGGTCAGAAGTTCGACATCGCCTGGACCGGCTCCGATGAGATAGACTTTACCAGTCATGAGTGACCTCGCTTCTCCCGAGAAATTTGGATGCTTGGTTTTTCGCAACTCGCCCTTGCAATTGAGGCCTGTCGAAGAGGGCACATCGGACTGAAGGGGCTGAGCTTGCGATGCTGCGTATCATGGCAACATGATCACTCATTTCAGGCGGAAATGGCTTGACAATAGTCAATGGTTTACCGCAGTCCTCCAGACTTTTTTCAAAAGAGCCTCAAGGCGTTACAGTCACCATTCCGATCATCTTCTGCGTTTCCCAGTGAGGGCCGCACAGATAATTTTGCGGTCCGGGAACCAGGAACGTGAATTCGAAATCCTCCTCCGGAAAAAGCCGGTCGGATTCGGGTGTGTCGGTCTCTTTCAGGTGCACCGTGTGACTGGTGCGCTTGTCGACATTGACCCAGCGAACCGTTGTTCCTACCGGGACAGTCAGTGCCTGCGGACAGAACTTGTACTTGTACATTTTGACGACCGTTACGCCGTCCTCTTCCGAGGAGGGATGCGCGAACATGTCGGCATAGCGCTCTTCGGCCTCGGCGCAGATCGCTTCGGTTTTTTCATCTGCAGATGCTGCGGGAACAAAGACCAGGAGCGAAAGCAGCGCGGCGGAATGGCAGAACGGTTTAAAGCACATGCGGTATCTCCTTCGCTTGAACGGAAATGGGGCGGCCAGATCGGATCCGGCCGCCCCATTCGGGTTATTGCTTGACGACGTCGATCTGCGCCGTCTCGTCATCCAGGGCCAGACTGGTGTTCAGTGTCACGTGGTGGAAACGTGCCGCCGCGTAGTCGTCGTGGATGGCAAATCCGACCGTGTAGGTCTTGCCCGGCTCAAGCGGAACATCGCCGGGAGCACCGGAGTTGAGCGGCCGTGAGAAGACGACGGTCCACATGCCACCCGACAGATTGGCTTCAGCGGAGATTTCGCCGCCATTCTCAACCCTGCGGTCCAGAAGATAGCCGTTGCTCGCTGTGCCGTCGGCATAGACCCTGAGCAGATCCAGATAAGTCCCTTCAGCCAGGAGCTGGTCGATCTCTTCGGCAGACTTCAGCTTGTCCCAGCCACCCTGGGCCTTGCCTCTCCGGCCTTTGACTTCAACCTTGGTGCGGCTTTCGGTCAGGTACTTTGTGATCGTGTCCTTCGCCTCAAGCTGAGCGGCCACGTCCGCATTGGCGGCAATAGCTTCCGCACCCGGATCGAATGGCATGTAGGTATTGTCGGCATGACAGGAGGACCAGCAGCCAACCTGCTCACCCAGTTCGATACCCGTACCGGTGATCATCATGGCCACCTTGACCTGGTTGTCCGGATCCATTTTGCCACCCTCGACAAATGGAGCAGGGCTGTGCGCAGTTTCAGGCCACTGAAGTCTCACATAAAGGGTTTCACCATCATGTGCGGCCTGCACGGTCGCATCAATCGTGCCAGGTTTTCCGGGGATCGGAGTCGGCTCGGTCTCGCCACCGGCGACGATCTTTTTGCCGATCGTCTCCAGTTCCTTCGCATGGCAGGTCGTGCAGGCATCGCCACCCTTGGTGAGCGGACGTGCGCCACCGTGGGTCTTGCCGTTCTGCACCCATTCGAAGGAGGCCTGTCCCGGATAGAACAAGGTCATGTCCACCGGAGCAACGGCGTTCCAGTCAATGTTCGACGCAACATTGCCACCTGAATTGCCGCCACCAGCGCTGCCGCTTGCGGCTGCCTCGCCGGCTTCGCCTTCCAGCTTTGCCCGTTCTTCAGCGCGTGCTGCTTCCACGGCGGTAGCGATCTGTGCCTGGACGGCTTCGCGTTCAGCTTTCTTGGCAGCTTTGTTTGCAGCTTCCTCTTCAGCTTCCTTGTCCGTGATGAACTTCAGGCTTGCCAGATACTCCGCAGGAACATCGCGTTTGAAAGCCGGGTTCGGTGTTTCAAGCTTTTCAAGGTAGTCGGGGTCGGCGCGGTCACGAAGGTCTGAGTGGGCGATGCCCTTGTGACAGTCGATACAGGTCTGGCCGGCTTCCATCGCATTCAAATGCTGCTGGCGCGCGCGTGGTTTCTGGAACTCCGGCATCATCGAATCGAAACCGTGACAGTTGCGGCATTCGCGCGAATCGTTGCCCTTCATGCGCTCCCATTCGTTCATGGCCAAATGCAGGCGTTTTGCCTCGAACTTTTCTTTCGTGGCAATTGAGCCCGTCATCTTGCCCCAAAGTTCTCTGGAGGCTTTGATCTTGCGGATGATCTTGTGTGTCCAGTCCTTCGGGACGTGACAGTCGGAGCACGTCGCTCCGACGCCGGAACGGTTCACGTCGTGAATTGTGCCCGTGTATTCTTGATAAACGAAATCACGCATCTCGTGGCACGAGATGCAAAACTCCTTGGTGTTGGTGGCTTCCATAGCGGTGTTGAAACCACCCCAGAAGACAATGCCGGCGACAAAGACTGCTGCGGCTGCCCCGATGGGCATGCCCCACAGCACATATCTGCGCCAGATCGGCTTCTTCTTGTCTCCACCCTGACTGCTCTCGGTCATGTCCAGGCTCCGTATTCGGTTTTCTTGGTCGACCCTTCGCAGTTGGGCCGCGAACCAACGGAATTCAGGTTGCGCAAAAGCGCCTGTGAGTATCGGCTGCCCAAGAGCCGACGCCGTCCTGTTCCCGCTGGAAAAAAAAGAAGGGCGGGCGAGCAGCCCGCCCTTCAAAGGGTCGCTAAGTCACGTTAGGTGACGTGGTTCGAACGGTTGTAGACGTTGAACTTGCCGGTCGGAGCGTAAAGGCCCTTGATCCGTGCTTTTTCTTCCAGCGTCTCGGCGTCGAAGATGACGATCTCGCCATTCGGCTCCAGGGAGTCCGCCAGGTTCCACTTGGAAACCCAGACTTCGGTACCGTCCTTGTTGAACTCGAAGTGAACGGCTGCGTTGCCTTCCTCTTCAGTGATCTGGATCGTTTTCACGATCTCACCGGTCTCTTTCGAGATGACCTGCACCGATTGCTGAATTTCAGGCTCTGGGTGCTTGGTCTGGTCGGCCCAGACGTATTTCGAGTTCGGGTGCGTCCGGATAAAGAGGCCGGCACCATCGGTTTCGACTTCGTAGCAGACCTTCCAGGCATCGTCGGCACGATTTTCCGGGTCATTACCCCAGACCGTCACGGTACCAACGCCAAGGTGAGTCGTGCCCGCTACCGGACCACAGTTCGGGTCGTTCCAGTTGGCGCCAGGACCGGGGTGCGGCAGGGCTGCAACGTCGATCATGGCTTCGAGCTTGCGATCCTTGGTATCGACGACAACCATTTTGTTCGACGCGTTCGCGGCGATCTGGAAGTAGCGGCCCGTCGGATCGAAGAAGCCGTCATGCAGGAACTTTGCGGAATCGATCTTGTCGATGCGCAGGTTGTCCAGGTCGGAGTAGTCGACCTGCCACATCTGACCCAGTTCCTTGACTGCAACCAGCCAGGTCGGCTCGTTCGGAGTGGTGTAGATGGCAGCCACGCGGCTTTCTTCCACATATTCTCCGTCCACGTTCATGCCGCGGGTGGAAACGACCTTCAGCGGTTCCATGGTCTGTGCGTCGACGATCGCAAAATGCGGAGGCCAGTAACCGCCACCGATGACGTACTTGCCATCACCGGAGATCGCCACATCGCGGGCGTCATAGGCAATCTTGACTTCCGAAACCAGCATCTTGTCCGGCGTCTGCCAGAGGTCGATCTTGGTCATCTTGCCGTCACGGCCCATCGTGTACCAGAAGCGGCCCGGATTTTCCGGTTCATCCAGCTTGTGGTGCTCGGAGGCCTTGATCACGTGAACGGCGTAGCCGGTCGGGATGTGGGCCAGGACTTCCTTGGTGTCGCCGTCGATGATGGCAACCTTCCCTACGTCACGCTCGATGACAACGAAGAAGTTCTCCCAGTTCCGGCCATGAAGCGGCTCGGTCGGGTAGTCCTTTTCCTCGACATAGATCTTGCGAGTTGCCTCCATCTGCGCCAGCGACATTTCCGGCGGTTTCGGCGGCTCCATCATGATGTAGGTGGAGAGGTCCTTGATTTCCTGCTCGGTCAGAATGTCCGAGAAGTTGTTCATGCCGCCTTCGGTACCCCAGGCGATGATCTTCTCAAGCCGTTCCTGACCCAGTTTCAGGGTGCCGCCTTCGGTGACGGTTCCGTCAGCTGCGGTCTTCTTCCAGTGAGGCTCGAGGTTTTTACCGGTCGCACCCTTGCGAAGAACACCATGGCAGCCTGCGCATTGCTCGAAGTAGAGCTGCTTGGAACGTTCAAAGGCCTCCTCGCTCAATGTTGGACCTTCTGCAAAGGCAGGCGCCGTCACGCTGCCTAAAAGCAGCGCGAGCCCGGCCGCTAACGCGTGGCCTGACCCTTTTCTCTTTCTTGGATGTGACATTTCAAACTCCAAATGCTGGTGAGGCACTCGCGAACCTCGTGCATTCGGCGATTTGCTTCCTTGACTTTCGTTAAGATGAATCCATGGAAGGTACTGAAATCAGACGCGTTTTTAAAATATGCATGAATTTGGAATGATTTTAAGTGGCTGAAATAAGGCACGAAAAAGGTGTCGCTGAAAATTGACTGCTCAAGATTGTCGCAGGCAAAAACGGCCGTTTCAGATTGCAAAATCGTTTGAAAAAAATTCTTCGAACGCATCCAAACCGCGTTGAATTGCATTGCTTGACTTTGGTTAAGGAAATGCCGGCCCACCCTGTCACCCTTTCGCCACATTCAACACGGCGGAAAGGAGCGCGTAATGCGCGAAGTCATGACTAAAAGCATGGCCCGAAATATATTCTATGGCGGGTCACTGTTCTTCATAATCATCTTCCTGGGCTTATCAGCGCATAGCCATTTCTACATCACGGGCACATCGACCAATCATGATGCCATTGATGAGAGCATCGCGAACGGAAAGCACGTCTGGGAAGACAAAGCTTGCATCAACTGTCACACGATTCTGGGTGAGGGCGCCTACTACGCCCCTGAAGTCGGCAACGTGATGACGCGTTGGGGCGTCCTGGACGATCCCGATGCTGCTTTCGAGACACTGAAGGCCTGGATGGAATCCATGCCCACAGGCATCGAAGGCCGCCGGCAGATGCCTCAATTCAACCTGACGGACAAGGAAATTCGCGACCTCGCAAACTTCCTGATCTGGACCGACAAGATCGACGCCCAAGACTGGCCGCCGAATGACGCCGGCTGATCTGAAAGCGAAAAGGAACGAACAATGAAATACGAATCACAGAAAGTCGCCCTGGCGTATTTCGCCGTCGCCCTGGGCCTTTTTGCCATCCAGGTTCTGGGCGGATTGCTGGCGGGCTGGGTTTATGTCCAGCCGAACTTTCTCTCTGAGCTTCTGCCCTTCAACATCATCAGAATGTTGCACACCAACAGTCTGATCGTCTGGCTGCTGCTGGGCTTCTTCGGCGCTGCCTACTTCCTGATTCCGGAAGAAACCGAACGGGAAATCCATTCGACCAAGCTGGCGTATCTGCAGCTTGCGATTCTGGTCATCGGCACGCTCGGCGTGGTCGTCACCTACGTCTTCAACCTGTTTGAAGGCAACTGGCTGCTCGGCAAGGAAGGCCGCGAGTTCATCGAACAACCCAAATGGGTCAAGGCCGGTATCGTCGTTGCTGCACTGATCTTCCTCTACAACATCACCATGACGGTGCTGAAGGGTAAGAAGACCGCGATCTCCAACATCCTGTTGTTGGGTCTGTGGGGTCTGGCGCTGCTGTTCCTGTTCAGCTTCTACAACCCGAGCAACCTTGCACTGGACAAGCAGTACTGGTGGTACATCGTCCACCTCTGGGTTGAAGGTGTCTGGGAACTGATCATGGCCTCCATCCTGGCCTACCTGATGCTGAAACTCACCGGTGTTGACCGTGAAGTCGTCGAAAAATGGCTCTATGTCATCGTCGCCGCCGCTCTGTTCTCCGGCATCCTGGGAACCGGCCACCACTACTACTGGATCGGTACGCCTGGTTACTGGCAGTGGATCGGTTCGATCTTCTCTTCGCTGGAAGTCATTCCGTTCTTCGCAATGATGGCCTTCGCCTTCGTCATGGTCTGGAAAGGCCGCCGCGACCATCCGAACAAGGCCGCTCTGCTTTGGTCACTCGGTTGCGCGACACTTGCCTTCTTCGGTGCCGGCGTCTGGGGCTTCCTGCACACGCTGCATGGTGTGAACTTCTACACCCACGGCACGCAGATCACTGCCGCTCACGGCCACCTGGCCTTCTTCGGTGCCTATGTATCGCTGAACCTGGCCATCATCAGCTACGCCATGCCGATCCTGCGGGGACGCGATCCCTATAATCAGGTTCTCAACATGGCATCCTTCTGGCTGATGTCCGGCGGCATGGCGTTCATGACCTTCGTCCTGACCTTTGCCGGCACTGTTCAGACACACCTGCAACGCGTCAATGGCGACTACTTCATGGACGTACAGGACCAGCTGGCTCTGTTCTACTGGATGCGGTTCGGTTCGGGCGTAGCAGTTGTGCTCGGTGCCCTGCTGTTCATCTACTCAGTGGCTGTTCCCCGGCGCGAAGTCATCGAATCCGGTGACGCTGCCGAAGTACCTGCGGAGTAATTCCGATGGAAGGAAGTGTATCCTTGGCAAAAGGGGCGGCTGACGCCCCTTTCTACCTCCCCCAAAGCGACGAGTGCGCCGTTTTCGAGGCGGCTCACAGCAACGGTCTGCCGGTCCTGCTGAAGGGACCGACCGGTTGCGGCAAGACCCGCTTTGTCTCTCATATGGCAGCAAAGCTTGGTCGCAAACTCTACACCGTCGCCTGTCACGATGACTTGTCGGCTGCCGATCTGATCGGGCGTTACCTTCTGAAAGGCGGGGAAACGGTCTGGGTCGACGGGCCATTGACACGGGCTGTCAGGGAAGGCGCCATCTGTTACCTCGATGAAGTTGTCGAGGCGCGCAAGGACGTTACCGTCGTTCTTCACCCGTTGACGGACGACCGCAGAACCCTGCCGATCGACCGCACGAGCGAAGAGCTGGTCGCGGCCCCGGGCTTCATGCTGGTGGCTTCCTACAACCCCGGTTACCAGAACATCCTGAAGACGCTGAAACCCTCAACCCGTCAGCGTTTCATATCACTGGAATTCGATTTTCCCGCACCTGATCTGGAAGTCGACGTCGTCGCAGAAGAAAGCGGCCTTGACCGCGAGCGTGTCAAAACTCTCGTGCGTCTTGCCGGCAAGTTGCGGGCCCTCAAGGGCCAGGATCTCGAGGAAGGAGTTTCAACCCGCCTCGTAGTCTATGCCGCAACTCTGATTGCTCAGGGAATGTCCGTTGAGCGGGCAGTTCTCGCAGCAATGATCGAACCGCTGAGCGACGATGAAGACGTGAAACGCGGGCTCCAAGATCTTGTCACGGCCGTGTTTGGGTGAGGCCAGACCGATGGGCAAGATCGACATCGAGCCATGGGAACCCGAAGAAACGGTCGGGAAACTGTGGCACGCATTTGCAAGCCGCCTGGATGCACCCGAGGTGCATCATGGAGCCGCGGTCGGCCTCGATGAGGTCGGCGGGCGGCTTGCGGTGCTCTTCAGGGGACTGGGGGGAGACCACAGTGTGGAACTCCGTCCGGTTTCCGAAGAAGTCTCCAACCACCGCCTCAGTTTTCTGAGGCGGCTCGGTACGGAAGCGGAGATCGTTCCACGTGCCAGCTTTGATGGTGAAGTTCTGCGCCTGCCGTCAAGCCTGGCCGTGTTCCCGATCAGGGAAGCCAATGCGGCGCTCTATGTCTGGCTGACGGCCATGGCCGCATACGCTCCTGAGTTCAAGGCCGAAGAAGATCCGTTCCTCGCGGACCTGCAGGCATTGCGGGTCGTTCAAGACCTGGTTGAACGAACGTTGACCGGTGCACCGGGGCTGCAAAATCTGTACGAGGCCCTTTGCGACGGCATGCTCCGTCAAAGGCCCACAACATCGCTGCCAGCCGTTGAAGCACGTATCGAGCGCCTGGTGCGTCATATGCTTGGCGATACGGCTGAACTTTCCACGGATGTCCTGGAACTGAAATCCAGGGTGGAGGCCGGCCGGTTCGACGACATGAGCGCGCCGCGTGGATATCGGCCATTCCGGCCAGTTGCCCTCTGGCCGCAGTTCCGTGACGTGGTGTTTTCCACCGGTGACGGTGTGGAAACACGGGAAACGGACGGCGAGCGCGAGGAAACGTCCGGCAAGACCGTTCGTGCCCGCAGGCGCAAGTCCGATCAGGCGGAGCGCAAGGACAGCCTGATTCTGCACAAGTTCGAAGCGATCCTGAGCTGGGCGGAGTTCCTGAACCTCAATCGCCGTGTTGACGACGATGACAATGACGATGCCAAGAAGGCGGCGGAAGACCAGGACGAGATCGGCCTGGGTCAGATATCCAAGGCACCGGCAACACGGTTGAAACTGCATCTCGATCTGGCGCCTGAAGATGTCGATCGCGAGCGTCTTTCCGGACGAACACTCTATCCGGAGTGGGAAGCGCGCAAGAGCCGGTACCTAAAGGATCATGTCTGTGTTCTGACAAGTGTCGCCGACGCGGATCCCGAAGCGGACATTGTCGCCCAGGATCCGGCGGCTGCTCGGCGGATTCGTGCGGTTAAAAAGCAGTTCGAGGCGCTGAGGCCCGGCCGCGTGACAACTCGGGGACATCTCGAAGGAGACGCGCTGGACATGGACGCAGCCGTCCGCTCGCAGGTGGAGCGGATCGCGAGCGGTGTCGGAAACGAACGGATCTGGCTTCAGACCCGTCCCGAGGCACGCGATCTTGCCGTGTCGATCCTGCTCGACGTATCCCGTTCAACGGAAAGTGCGGTGACCGGAAGAGCTGTTATCGACATTGAGCGCGAGGCTTTGACGGCACTTGCCTGGGGTTTGAACGCGTGTGGCGACGATTTCGCGATCACCGCATTTTCGTCCCTCAAGCGTCACCGTGTGTATCTGCAGAGCTGCAAGCGTTTCAACGAACCGATGTCGGCAACCGTGGAGCACAGGATCAGCGGTTTGAAGCCCGGTTTTTACACGCGTCTCGGGGCAGCGATGCGCCATGCAAGCGCCGAGTTGGCCGAGCAATCGCGCAAGCGGAAGCTTCTTCTCGTGATCACCGACGGCAAGCCGAACGACCTTGACCACTATGAAGGTCGCCATGGCATCGAAGACACGAGAATGGCGGTGCGCGAAGCACGCCGGGCCGGTCAGTCGGTGTTCGGCGTGACCATCGACAAGTCGGCAAAGTCCTGGTTCCCGCGTCTGTTCGGGCAGGGCGGATTTGCGGTCATTCCGCATCCGGACAAGCTCACGCAGGCGCTGCCGCAGATTTACCGTCAGCTTGTCGGAGGATAATCATGAACGACCCGGTGGCGGCAACGCGAGCCGGGTCGCTGGACGAGTTGCCCGGCGACCTGATGATGTGGGTACTGATCATCAGCGAGCTGCTGGTGTTCGGCGCCGGGCTGGCGGCCTTTCTCGGTGTTCGGATTTTCGACCCGGGAGGCTTCGCCGCCGCACGGGCCGAGCTGCATCCGACACTTGCAGGTATCAACACGATCGTGCTCATCACCAGCGGATTTCTGGCGGCAAGGGCCGTTGACTTCAGGCTTGCGGAAAAGCGGGCGGCCGCGCGTTGGCATCTCCTGGCCGCCATGGCGCTGGGAACGGTATTCCTGATCGTCAAAGGCTATGAATATGCGGACCTGGTTGTCGAGGGAATATCGACCGAAACTCATCCGCTTTTCACGTTCTATTATCTTCTGACCGGATTTCACGCAGCGCACGTGGTCGCGGGAATCGCCATTCTCGCCCTTGTCGCCTGGAAGGACGCCCCTCGCAATCTGGAGGTGGGAACGGCCTTCTGGCACATGGTGGACCTTGTCTGGGTGTTGCTTTTTCCGGTGATCTACCTGCTCGGCTGAAACGAGGACCGAAGGCCTGAAATGACAATCGACCCGACAACACGTGCCTGGTTGACTCTTCTGCTGCTGAGCGGGGCTTCCGTCCTGGCAGCCGTTCTAGCCGGCGCAGCGGTCAGCGCCAGCACGATTGGCGTGTTTGTCCTTATCTTCGCCTGGATGAAAGCGCGGGTTATCTTGTCGCGCTATCTGGGCCTCTGGCAGGCACCTTCCTGGCTCGCCGGCTTCAACTGGGCCCTGGGGCTCTATAGCCTGTTGCTGCTTGCCTTGTTCCTGATCCCGGCGTTCACGGCCTGAAGGCCGCCGCCAGCATTTCCGGCAGATCGAATTCCTGCAAGACCCGGTGCCGGGCATTCTCCGACATTTTCCGTGCCGTTTTCTCAACGATGCCCTGGACCTTGTCCTCGCTGTGTTTTGCGGCGAAGGGGGCGAAATACCATTTCAGAAACACGAAGCAGATAACATCTTCAAGAGCCTGAACGTCTGCATGTTTCTTGATGCCCTCCTTGCGCAGCATTCGGCCGGCTGCTGCGATGTCGTCCTCGGAATATCCCGCATCGGCCATGATCGCCCCGACGCGTTCGGCATGATGCGCGGCGAGATCCCTGCGCCAGGCGTGATATCCGGCTTTGCCTTCCGGGTAGCTGTTCCTCGCAATTGACCACCGTTCGATATGCTGACCTCTGGCGGCAATCCTGAGGCTGTCTGAAGCGTTCGGAAAAAGCCTTTCCAGCTCTGAGCTCATGCGTTGTCCGTAGACCAGGGCGGCTGGCTGGCCATCGTCATCGTTGGGGTCGCCGGTATTTGCAGTATCGACGGCGTTCAGGGCAGATTCGAGTCGTGTCATTGTGCTTTGTGCCAGGCTTCCACGGGATCGGTTTCAGAGAAATCCCTGAGGCGTTCGATATTGTCGATTGCAGCGTGGTTCCGTTTGATGTGCACACCAACGGTTTTCAACTTCGCGAACGAGCGCGACAGGCTTTCCGGCTTCATGCCAAGACGCCCGGCGATCAGGAACTTGTCGTAGGGCAGGGTAACGACACAGCTGCCTTCTTCGTGTTCGCAAAGCTCCAGCAGAAATTCTGCAACGCGCTGCGGACCCGTTTGCGCCTTGAGCTGTTCGAGCTGGGAAACCAGCGAATGCAGGTGTGCGAAGGTCGACGCAAGTACGGATACGGCGATTTCCGGATCCTTGCGCATGGCTTCCAGCAAGGCCACGCTCGGAATGCGCATGACTTCGCAGGCGGTGACCGCTTCCGCTGAGACGGGGTAGGCATGACCTCGGAAGGCAACCGCTTCACCGAAGCTTTCCCCTCTGGCAAACACGTTCACAACCGCTTCGCCGCCGTTCGGCGCGATCCGGTAGAGCTTGACCCAACCTTCGGTGACGATGTGGATGGCCTGCGCGGTTTCACCCTGCAGGAAGAGCGTTTCCCCACGATCGTATTCTCGCCAGCTGGACATGCTCAGAACCATGTCCTGGACTTCCTGGGAAAAACTCTTCAGCAACAGGGAATTTTGCGCAATCTTCCTGCGGCGTTCGTTCGGCATCTTCTTAAATCCTTCTCAGATCCAGCATCTGGATCTGCTCTCCGTTGCCGCACCTTACACAACTGCTTCAACACGTCACATGCGTTGAAATGCGGACATGGGAGGTCTTCTTCCCGACAACTTGACTATAGTCATTTAATCCTGCGCGTCCGGTGTCTAGCTTTTCAGGCAAGATGAGAAAGCGAGGATACCATGGACTATCAGGCCTTTTTCAGAAACCGGTTGACCGAGCTCAAACAAGAGGGAAATTACCGGGTATTCATAGATCTTCAGCGTAAACGCGGTTCCTTTCCGGAAGCGGTCTGGACCCACAACAACCATGCTGACGAAGTGGCTATCTGGTGTTCCAACGACTATCTGGGCATGGGGCAGCACCCCAAGGTAATCGCGGCGATGCACGATGCCATCGACCGTTGCGGCGCCGGGGCCGGTGGAACACGCAATATTTCCGGCACCACCCATGATCACGTTCTGTTGGAAGCGGAGCTTGCGGACCTTCACGGGAAGGAAGCCGCGCTTGTCTTCACGTCAGGTTACGTCTCCAACTGGGCGGCGCTCGGGACGCTGGCTTCGAAGATTCCGGGCTGCATCGTCTTTTCCGACAGCCTGAACCATGCCTCGATGATCGAAGGCATACGCCATTCCCGTGCGGAAAAGGTGATCTGGAAGCACAATGATCTGGAAGATCTCGAGGCGAAACTGGCTGCGGCGGATCCGGACAAGCCGAAAATGATCGCTTTTGAAAGCGTCTATTCCATGGATGGCGACATTGCTCCGATTGCGGAGATCTGCGACCTGGCGGACAAGTACGGCGCGATGACCTATCTGGACGAGGTGCATGCCGTTGGTCTCTACGGGCCGCGCGGTGGTGGCATCGCCGAGCGCGAGGGGCTCATGGATCGTCTGACGGTGATCGAAGGCACGCTCGGCAAGGCCATCGGTGTGGTCGGGGGCTATATCGCAGCATCGGCGGAATTGTGTGACTTCGTGCGCAGCTTTGCCAGCGGCTTTATCTTTACAACAGCGCTGCCACCAGCCATTGCGGCTGCCGCAACAGCATCCATTCAGCATCTGAAGCAAAGTTCTGTGGAACGGGAAGCCCAACAGGCGAATGTTGCGACGGTCCGCAGGCGGCTCGACACACTTGGCATCCCGCATGTCGACAATCCGAGCCACATCATTCCGGTGATGGTCGGCAATCCGGCAAAGTGCAAATTCCTGTCGGACACGTTGCTGACGGATTTCGGCATCTACATTCAGCCGATCAACTATCCGACTGTGCCGAAGGGGACGGAACGGCTGCGGATCACCCCGTCGCCGGTTCATACGCCTGCCGATATCGACCGGCTGGTTGCCGCCCTTCATTCCCTCTGGAACCAGTGCCAACTGGCACGACAGCCGATTGCGGCGCAATAAGCCGGCACGGCTTGATGATAGTCAAGGAGTACGCGCCTCAATCGCAGTTTTCTGGCTTCGCAAATATCTGGTGCACGTGTTTTGACCGTCTCCGATAAAACGAGGCCAAAGGGAGCGGTCGAACAGCCGGTTCGGGTTCGGCACCATAACCGGACCCGACCCGGCACACGATGAAGACCATCGTGTCGAAACGGAATCAAATACCAAGCCGAAGCGTCCTCTTTAGGCCTGGAAACAAAAAACGCCGCAAGGGATCAGCGCGTTTTTTTGAGCAAACTGCCCATATGTGCCGGGCAAATGCCAACTGAAAGTCCCTGCCGCTCTGGCAGGGACTTTTTCTTTGGCGCCCGCTTGGAGTTACCGTGCAGACGGGCGTCCGCTCAGGCCGGGTTCATTCTCTCGATTGCTATGTTGAAGAGAACCTGGCGTTTTTCTTCCGTCGCCACTTTGATGGCGCGCTCCAGTGCGCCGGGCAGTTCTTCGCCATCGGTGATGGTCTCGGTAAAGGCCCGGCTGGCTTCTGCCGTTCTGGCAAAATCGGGACTCGGTTTGAGCGAGGTGAGCGGAACCTCATTCGCCTGGTGCGCAAGACCACCCTTGTAGGTTCCTACCACCGAATGACGAACAGCACCCCATTCCTCATTGTTGAGCACCAGCACGATGACAGGAAGTTCCAGTGCCTCGGCAACCTGATGGCAAACCGTCGGATTGGCGAACATATAGCTACCATCTCCGATCGTCGCGAACACCAGCCTGTCGCGATCGGCAAGCTGTGCGCCGAGTGCCGCCGGTAGTCCCCAGCCGAGACCTCCGGAGTAGGGCTCCTGAAAATAGCTGTTGTGACTGTCGAGGTCGAGTTGATCCAGTGGACATCCCAGCTCGTGGAATACCGATGCCTTGCGCCCCTTGATGGCCTTGCCCAGACAATGACTGACCCATTCCTTGGTCATCGGACTGTTCTTGCCGCGCTCCGCCTTTTCAGTGACAGCCTGCCGGTTTGCTGCCGAAATTTCAGAAATGCGCTGTCTGCGGCTTTCGATGAAGGTGTCGTCTTTGGAGCGCCGGTTCATTTCTGCGATCAGCGCCAGAAGCGTGTCCGCTGTCTCTCCGGCCAGGGTCACGTCAGCCGGGAAGTTACGGATCGGGGTCCGGGTAAACAGCGGGTCAGGCCCCAACTGGATAACCTTGACGTCGTCGCGCAATGTCACCTTGTCCGGCCACCATGGCGCCAGGGCGTTGATCACCAGAACAACGTCGGCCTCGGCCAGCATCGCTTCCGGTGCCGAACCGATCTGCATCGGGTGGGACATGGGGACGGACAACATGTTTGCCCAGTAATGAGAAAGCGGGATCGCCCACTCGGAAAGAAACTGCGGTAGTGCCGCAAATGCTTCTTCGGACCCGGCACCGCGCTGACTGATGATCAACGGCTTTTCAGCGCCAGCCAGAAGGTCGGCCGCCGCCTTGATGTCACCTTCGGTCGCCGCAGTGATGACAGGAGCCATACTTGAAGGAGCATTCAACCCCGCCGGGGGCGTTGGCTCACACAAGACTTCTCTGGGCAAGCTGAGATAAACAGGGCCCTTTGGTGTGGAATTGGCAATGGCCCAGCCCCGGTCGAAGAGTTCCGCGACCTGTTCGGGAAAACGAAGCTCATAGTCCCACTTTGTGACTTCCCGAACCAGGGCTGTCTGGTCGAACATCTCCTGACCCCAGCCGATGGGAACCGTGCGTGCGCCAAACCTTGCGCCTTCGGTCACCGGCGTCCGCCCCGACATCATCAGGACGGGGACCTGGTCGCACCACGCGTTGATCGCACCTGTCACGCCATTGGAAAGACCGACATTCGTGTGCAGCATGACCGACTGGATCTTTCCGGAAATCTGGTAGTAACCGTGCGCCATTCCCATCGCGACATGCTCATGCGGAACGATGACCGCCGTGGGCAGTTCAATCCCTTCGTGTGAAGCTGCCACCATACCTTCGATGATCGGCGGGAAATCGGTTCCGGAATTGACGAAGACATAGTCGATGCCGAGAGCCTTCATCTTGCCGAAAATGGCGCCACCCGCCGAAATGGATCCCGTGTCCCGGCTCATGTCATTCTCCTTCAAGGTCATTCACATGGCCTCCCTGATCACAAGATCGGCCTTCAGCCCAACCAATGCTGCAAGGGCGGTGTTCAATGGTGCGGCAACACCTGTGTTACGAGCCTTTTCGGCAACCATAACGCTGAGACTGCCGACTTCAGTCGGTCTGCCTGCCTCAAGGTCCTGCAGCATGGATGGCTTGTGTTCGGTGTGTTCGGCCAGTGCATGGGCGATCTGGCCTTGCACCGCTTCAAGGCTGGCGGGGACGTTCTGTGCATGGGCCACGGCAACGACTTCCGCTGCGATTGCATGCAGCAGATCATGAATATCCGCATGCGCCTCGAAGTCTCCGACGCGCGCGCCGGTCAGCGCCGCGCAGGTGTTCATGGCACAGTTGAAAGCCGCCTTTTCCCAGATGATCTGATCCGTCCGATCCGACAGAGACAGTGAAAAACTGCCTCCGTCGATTGCGATTTCGCGGGCAAAGGGCTCTCCCTCCGGCGCATATGCCTTGAAGGTGGCCGAACCGTTTCCCTGCGTTGCGACGTGGCCAGGCGCAATGAAGCGTCCGGGCATCATGGTGCAGCCATAAAACAGCCGGTCGGCTGGTACCCGGGCTGCCACCTGCTCGGCGTTTCCCAACCCGTTTTGCAGTGTCAGGACCCGGGCCCCCGCCTCGATATGGGCGGCAATGCCGGACAGCGCCCCGTCCGTATGAATGGTCTTGGTGAGCAGAACGATGAGATCTGGCGTTTCGATCGCCTCGTCAGGACGCATTGCCGGAATGTTCAATGTCTCGCGGCCTGCCGGTCCGTCGAAAAGGAGCCCGTTCTTTCCGATCGCCTGCAGATGATCCATGTTGATGTCCCACAGCGAAACGTCTTGGCCTTCACGGAACAGGAAGGCACCGATGACCGAACCGAGGGCGCCCGCACCGAGTATTGCTATGCGCATTGTCCAGTCCTCAGATCGGGTAGTGCTGGTTCGGGTCTTCTATGGTGATCCAGCGAAGTTCCGTGAATTCGGGGATCGCGGCGGTACCACCAAAACGGCCATAGCCGGATGCCTTGGTGCCGCCGAACGGCATTTGCGCCTCATCGCCGACCGTCGGTCCGTTGATGTGACAAATCCCGGTCTGGATCTGCTTGGCGACTTCCATGGCCCGGCCGGTGTCTCGGCTGAACACGGATGCGGTCAGGCCGTATTCGGTGTCATTGGCAATCCTGATTGCCTCGGCCTCGCTTGAGGCGCGGACAATCGTGGTCACCGGGCCGAAGCTTTCCGCAGAATAGATGTCCATTTCCGGTGTGACATGATCGACGACGGTGGCCGGCATGATCGTGCCCTGGTCGGGCGCGCCGCCGGCGATGACTTTCGCTCCCTTGGCAATAGCGTCTTCGATCAGCGATTTCACATGCTGGATTGTGTCGACATCAACGACCGATCCCAGATGCACCTGGTCTCCCGGGTCTCCGGTCAGAAGGCTGTCGGCCTTTCCGGCAAATGCATCGGCAAATTCGTCAGCGACCTCGTTCAGAACCACGATCTTTTCCGTCGACATGCAAATCTGGCCCTGGTTCATGAAGGCTCCGAAGCCTGCGGCGTTGACGGCTGCCGGAAGGTCCGCATCCTCCAGGACGATCTGAGGCGCTTTGCCGCCGAGTTCCAGGAGGCAGGGTTTCAGGTGCTTGGCCGCCCGTTCGGCGATGATCCGTCCGACACGGGTTGAGCCGGTGAAATTGATGCGCCTTGTCAGCGGATGATCGATCAGCGCGTTCACGACCTCCGGGGCATCCTCGGGAGAGTGAAGAAGAATGTTCAAAACGCCTTCCGGCAAACCTCCGGCCTTCATGCAATCGCCGATCAGCCTGTGTAGCGCCGGGCACTTCTCGGATCCCTTCAGGATCACGGTATTGCCGCAGGCAACGGGCATCGCAAAGGCTCTGACGGCCAGAATGATCGGGGCATTCCAGGGCGCCATGCCGACCAGAACGCCAACAGGTTGCCGGTACCCCATGGCGAAGGTTCCCGGCTTGTCGGAGGGAATGATTTCCCCCTTGATCTGGGTTGTCAGCGAGGCGGCCTCTCGCAGGACCCGGGCACCCAGCATGACGTTGAAGCCGATCCACGGTCCGGTGCCTCCGGTTTCCTGAACTCCGAGTGCGACAAAGTCATCGGTACGGGCCTCAAGTGCGTCCGCACATGCGTTCAGGATGGTGCGGCGCTGGTTTGGGGATGTCTGGGACCAGGTCCGGAAGGCTTCCTGAGCGGCCATGACCGCAATGTCGACATCTTCGGCCCCCGCAGAGGCGGCGGTTGTGACCACATCGCCGGTTACAGGCGATCTGCGGTCGAATTTTCTACCTCGATCTGCCGGAACATCCTCGTTGCCGATAAAGAGACCGATATCCATTGCAAACTCCATAATCTCATTATATAAGATATATATTTCATATAATGATCTTGTGTGTCGAGTTCGTCAAGACCGGGGCATTGGCTTACGATGTGACTTGAGCAGGCCGGCAAGATAGGGAAAGGGGCATCCGATGAGCACACCGTTAAACGGATCTTTGATCAAAGCCTTTGAAATTCTGCGCTTGTTCGACGAAGATCAGCCGGAACTCTCAGCGGTGACTGTCGCGCAGAAATTGGGGCTCAATACATCCACCGCGCATCGTTTCCTGCTGACCTTGGAACATGTCGGAGCTCTCACCAGCTTGCGCCGGGGGCATTTTGGCCTGGGACCCAGGCTTGAGGAACTGGGGCGTCTTGCCGAACTCACCAATCCGTTGCCGGTCATGGTGAAACCGGTTCTCGATGCGGTAAGCAAAGACCTGAACGAATCCGTTATGGCCTGCCGGCTGAACCGGCTTGGACCGGTCTGCGTTTCAGTCTCCGAAAGCGAGCGGTCGATTTCGGTCGTTGTGAAGACGGGAACCGTTCTGCCGTTTCAGCACTCTGCTCAGGGCAGGCTCTGGCTCGCTCATATGACACCGGAGGCACGGGCTTCTCATCTTCAGGACGGAGCGGTTCTGAGAGCGCATTCTCAAAAACAGATCGACCCTGCCGGTTTCGCCAACGACCTGGAAACCATCCGGGGAGAGGGATACGCGCTTAATCTTGGCGACAACGAGCCGGATATTGCCGCGGTTTCCGTGCCGGTCTGGAACGCGGAGGGAGACATGGTCCTGTCACTGTCGGCTTTCGGCATGTTGAGCCGGTTTGATGCCGCACTTGTCGAGCGCGCAAAAGGCCGTCTGCTCGCGGCCTCATCTGAAATCAGCAGCAAATGGCGGTGAGATCGCTTTGTTCGGACATGGCAAGGGAAGAAGGATTTTTATTTCCGAAATTGGAAAGTATATGGCCCGATATCTCAATTTACATTACCAAATTAATTAGTGAAGATGATTTGCGGAGGAGTGAAAGGTTTTGGACCAACGGGAGATCTCGTACCGGACCTTTGCTACCTCAAACTGTCGGGTCAATTCACCTGGTTGCGCAGCACTATCCGTTTGCTTAATTTGACAATATTTAACAAGGCAAATAAAAATGAACGGAGAAGCTGGAAGAAGCCGGTGGTCGCAGGCAAGCAAAGGACTGCAATTGACCGGACTTGCAATCGCCCCTGCTAAGGTCGGCTATCTAGAGAATGACGGGAAAAATCACCGATGAAACGCAGACCGTGACCCTGTCGGATCGACCACGCATCATTCATCGGTAATTGGAATTCGCTTGGAGGAGGAATCATGAGCAACATCAAGAATGCGATATTGGGAACCGCGCTTTTTGTACTCGGTGCATCGTCGGCCGTTGCCGCGGATTACGAGTTCAAACTTCACCATTTCCTGGGTGAAAAGGCTCCGGCCCATTCCAAGATGCTGGCGCCCTGGGCCAAGCAGGTTGAAGAAAATTCTGGCGGCAAGGTCGCAATTGAAATCTATCCGGCAATGACCCTGGGTGGCCGCCCGCCGGAGCTGATCAATCAGGTCCGCGACGGTGTTGTCGATCTGGTCTGGACCGTGAACGGGTATACGCCAGGCCTGTTCCCGCGTTCGGAGGTTTTCGAATTGCCGGGTGTTCACAAGAACGACACGGCGGCGACCAACCTGGCGCTGATGGATCTTTACGAAAGTGACCTGAAGGACGAGTACAAGGGTGTCGAAGTCATGTTCCTGCACGTCCATGCGGGGCAGGGCATTCACATGACCGACACGGAAGTACGCTCGCCGGCGGATCTGGAAGGCAAGAAGATGCGCATCCCGACCCGCACGGGGGCCTGGGTGATTGAAGCATTGGGCGCATCGCCGGTTGCCATGCCGGTTCCCGAACTGCCGCCCGCGCTGCAAAAGGGCGTCATCGACGGAGCCCTGATTCCGTGGGAGATCATTCCGCCGCTCAAGATCCAGGAACAGACCGAATTCCAGATCGAAGGCGCCGACAAGGAGCGCTTCGGCACCACCGTCTTCCAGGTTTCCATGAACAAGGATCGTTGGGAAAGTCTGCCGGATGACGTGAAGCAGGCCTTCAGGGATGCGTCCGGCAAGGACTGGGTCAAGCAGGTTGGAGACATCTGGGCAGGTGCGGATGACTTCGGCATTGGGCTCGCCACCAAGGCTGGCAACACGCACATCACGTTGACACCGGAAGAAACTGCCGTCTTCAACGAAACGCTTGCACCGGTTGTCGACCGCTGGGTCGAGGAAGTTTCCGAAAAAGGCATTGATGGGGCGGCTCTGGTCGACAAGGCCAAAGCTGCGGTTGCGAAGAACGCTTCGAACTGATGCCCGATATTCAACAGGAAAGCAGCTCCGGTTTCACCGGGGCTGCCAGTCGCCTGATAACCTTCTGGGCACTCCTGGGAGGCGGTGTCCTGCTCCTGGTGGTTGGCGTGAACATGCTGTCGATCATCGGTTCGATCTTCGGCGCGCCTTTTCCGGGTGACTTTGAATTGACCGAAGTCGGTGTTGCGGTCGCCGTCTTTGCGTTTCTGCCCTATTGCCAGCTTATCGGCGCAAATGTCTCGGCGGATATCTTCACCGCAGCCGCATCCAAGCGCACCATTGCGTTTTTCACGATGCTCGGGTCGCTGGTGGCCCTGGGCTTCGCCATTCTGCTTATCTGGCGCATGTATTACGGCATGCTTGACCAGAAGGAATACGACTACACCACGACGATCCTGCAGTTTCCGCACTGGATTGCATTTATCCCGATTCTCATCTCCCTGGCCTTGCTGGCACTAGCTGCCTTCGTGACGCTCATGCGTGACGTCAACGCGCTGTCGAAAGGATAAGAACAAGATGGCAGACGCTCTTCTGTTGGGGCTGGGCGGCCTTGCGGTGCTGATCTTCCTGATCGCGATCAGAATGCCGATTGCCTATGCCATGATCCTGGTTGGCGGTGTCGGCACTATGATGCTGAACGGGCCGGCGCTCGTACTGAGCCAGCTCAAGACCCTGGCTTACGGCCAGTTTTCCATCTACGACCTGTCGGTGGTGCCGATGTTCGTCCTGATGGGGGCTATTGCCTCCAAGACAGGGCTTAGTCAGGCCCTTTTCAGGGGAGCGAACGCGTGGCTCGGATGGTTGCGCGGCGGCACTGCCATGGCGGCAATTGCCGGATGCGCAGGTTTCGGTGCGGTCTGCGGGTCCTCGCTGGCAACCGCTTCCACCATGGGCAAGGTCGCCCTGCCGGAATTGCGCCGCTACAAGTATTCCGGCGCGCTGGCGACGGGGACCCTGGCCGCTGGCGGCGTTCTCGGCATCCTGATCCCGCCATCGGTTGTCCTCATCATCTATGCCATCATCGTCGAGGCGAACATCGTCACCATGTTCATGGCGGCGTTCCTGCCCGGACTGCTGGCAGTCGTTCTGTTCCTGCTGACAATTGCAATCTATGTGGCGATCAAGCCCGAGGCGGGACCTAAGGGTGGCACGCCCGATCGGACCGAGTTCGTCGAGGCCACGGCGGGAATGATCCCGGTCCTGATCATCTTCGGACTTGTCATAGGTGGCATCTATTTCGGTTTCTTCAACCCGACTCCAGCTGCTGCTGTCGGTGTGTTTCTTGTTCTCCTGTTCGGCCTGCTCCAAGGCAATTTGAGTGGGAAGGACCTGGTCGCCGCACTGAAGGAAACCGCGTCAACCTCCGGCATGATCTACCTGATCATACTTGGGGCGGAACTCTTGAAGATATTCATGTCACGGGTTGGTCTGCCGCAGCAGACCGCGACCTGGATTGCGGGCTCCGGTCTGGAACCGATGACGGTTCTCATTCTTCTGCTGGTTGCCCTGATCCTGCTTGGCTGCCTGATGGACAGCCTCTCCATGATCCTGCTGGTAATCCCGTTCTTCTGGCCGGTGCTGGTGGAAATCAATGGCGGGATCTATCAGGGTCCGGAGGGCGCCGGTTTCGGCATGAGCACAGAGGATCTGAAGATCTGGTTCGGTGTGCTGGCGTTGATCGTGGTTGAACTGGGGCTCATCACGCCGCCCGTCGGAATGAACGTCTTCGTGATATCTTCGCTTGCCCGCGACACGCCGATGATCGAGACCTTCAAGGGCGTTGCCCCCTTCTTCGGGGCTGAAATCGTGAGGGTTATTCTGCTGGTGAGTTTCCCGGCCCTGACATTGTGGTTACCGCAGATTTTGCGGTAGCAACGTTGCAAGAAATGAATCGGCCTCGAGAGTGATCTTGAGGCCGTTTTGCATTTTCCGGCCTGGCCCCTTGGGCAGCATCGGCGCTCAGTTGTACTTGGTTGGTCTGCAGCCACTATCTCAAGAAACGGCTATCGATTGAACTGGACTTCAATCCGGCAGATTGCGCTGAGCGAAGATCCGGGCTGACATTTCCTTGGCAGGCTCGACCACCTCTTTCGGATCCAGAGCTGTTCTCCAGTTAATCTCCAGGGGACTGACCTTGGCCAGGGCTTCGGCAAATGGCGCCGGATCTGCGGCTGCAGTGGCAACCAGGCTTTTTGCTTCAGATCTTGGAACCCCGTTCTTAGCCAGAATGAAACTTGCCGTTTCGGCCATCATCTCGGGATTGTTGTCCAGTGTTGCCAAGAGACGGTCAGGATGCGGCGCCAGGCTTTCGATGAGCCTTTGCGCATGGTTCAGGGCTGTGCCTGACGAGAGCAGCATTTGCGGCACAAACATCCATTCCAGCGGCCATCTGGAACCATCGCGTTCCTCTGCCGGGTCGGCAGCCGCCGCAAGACCCGCCTGTGCGGTGACCGCGATCCGATTGAGAACCCGGATCGTTTCCGCCTGAACCGGATTTGCCTTTTGAGGCATGGTCGAAGACCCTCCGCCGGTACCGCTGGCAACTTCCGCGATATCCGTCCGACCGAGCAGAATGAGATCACCTGCCATCTTGGAAAGCGCCGCGCAGATCTGCTGCAGCCATCCGGCCAGAGCCAGGATGGAGGAGCGGTTGACATGCCAGGATGGGCTTGGATGCAGATCGAGTTCTTCGGCCAGCTTCTTGAGGACGAGAGGACCCTCTGGAGCAATTGCCGAATTCACGCCGGAAGCGCCGCCGAACTGCACCTTCAGCACGGTTCCGCGGAGTTCTGGAAGAGCGGCTTCGATGTTGATCAACGGATGCGCCCATTGGGCGATGCGGTAGCCGAGCGTGATCGGTGTTGAAATCTGGCTGCGCGTTCTGCCCGCCAGAAGCTGGTCCGCGTGATGGTTGCTTTCCGTCTGCAGCGTGTCGATCAGCCGCTTGATCCGGGCTTCCAGAACGTCGAGACAGGAACGGATCTGCAGCACCTGCGCGGTGTCCATGACGTCTTGGGTGGTCGCTCCCCAATGAAGCCATTGCGCAGCTTCGCCGCCGACAAGCTGACGCAGCTGAGTGACAAGGGCCGGTATGGGGATACCTGCCGACTGGGTGCCAGCGCTCAACTGCCCGGGGTCGAGCGCGGCATTTTGAAGAGCCATGTCAATCTGTTCGGCCGCCTCGTGAGGAATCACGTTCAGGTGCCCCTGTACACGGGCAAGCACCCGCTCGAAGAGCACCATGTGAGCGACATCGCTCGCATCGTCGAGGAGCCGCGCAAGCTCCTCGTCGGCAAACAGCCCGGAATAGACCGGGCTCGAGAACAGAGATAAAGGCATGGCTCACACCATTGACTGTCAGCCCCCTATTGAGGGCCAGGATTGGAAGGGCGTCAAGCAGCCGTCCTGAGGTCCAGTATCTCTCGGGCCTGTTGCCAGGTGGCGACCGGCCTGTCGTATTTTTCACAAAGGTCCGCTGCCCGTTTCACCAGTGCCGCATTGGAAGGGGCAAGCGTGTCCCGGTCCAGGCGAACATTGTCTTCCAGGCCGGTACGGGTATGCCCTCCGGACGCTATGCACCACTCGTTGACGGTCAACTGATGCCGGCCGATTCCGGCAGCACACCACTCTGCATCCGGTGCCAGGCGTTCTACCGTCTTGATGTAATAGTCAAAGACATCGCGATCGACCGGCATGGCGTTTTTCACGCCCATGACGAACTGAACGTAGAGCTTGCCGGGAATGCGGCCATCGCGGTTCATGGCTGCCGCCTGATGAATGTGACTGAGATCGAAAGCTTCGATTTCCGGCTTAACCTCGTAGGTCCTCATTTCGCCGGCGAGCCAGTCCACAAGATCCGGCGGGTTCTCGTAAACCCGGGTCGGAAAGTTGTTCGAACCGACCGAAAGCGACGCCATGTCCGGCTTGAGCGGCAACATTCCGCCGCGCGCCTGTCCGGCTCCGGAGCGGCCGCCGGTCGAAAACTGGATGATCATGCCCGGGCAATGTTTTTCCAGCCCTTCCTTCAGACGGGCAAACTTCTCCGGATCGGAGGAGGGCGACTGATCGTCGTTGCGGACATGTACATGGGCAATTGATGCTCCGGCCTCGAACGCCTCGTGTGTACTTTCCACCTGTTCCGGCACGGATGTCGGCACTGCCGGATTGTTTTCCTTGGTTGCCACCGAGCCGGTAATGGCAACGCAGATAATACAGGGCTTGGTCATTTTGTTCTTTAACCCGATCAGATGTCGAAGAAGACCGTTTCGTCTTCTCCCTGCAACTTTATGTCGAAGCGGTAGACGGTCTTGCCGTCGCGCTCGGTTCTTTTGGCAAGCAGCGTCTTGCGGCGCCGTTCCCATTCGATCAGGTTTATCACAGGGTCGACCGCATTTGCTGCAGATTCGTCTTCGAAATAAAGCCTTGTGTGCAAACCGACATTTATGCCCCGGGCGACGATCCAGAGCGTGATATGCGGAGCCATCACCTTGCCGCTGCTTCCGGTCACAGATCCGGGCTTGATCGTCTCGAACGCCCATTCACCGGTTTCGAAATCGGTGATCACGCGGCCCCAGCCTCGGAAACCTTCTTCGACCTCGCCTGCATGTTCCGGGTGTGCGTAGAGACCGTCCGCGTTGGCTTGCCAGGCCTCCAGAAGCACATCCTTGATCGGAGAACCCATGCCGTCAATCACACAGCCCTCGATACGGATGCGTTCGCCTGCCGCGTTCGGACCGGCGATATCCCAGCCGAGTTCCTGCTTGTAGATGTCGAACCCTGCGGCACCTGGGGCCAGGCCGATATGAACATACGGACCGGCCGTCTGCGAGGGGGTCTCTTTCAGATAGTCAAGTTGCTGACGCATGATCAGTTTCCCTCAAGCCGGTTTTCAAACAATGTCGACCGGCGGCCACGCAGGACGATATCGAACTTATAGGCGATCGTATCGAGCGGGATCGTCGAATTCAGGTCAAGCCGGGCAACCAGCTGCTCGATTGCGTCCGGGTCCGGAATGGTGTTCACGATCGGGCACTTGGCGATGAGCGGATCCCCTTCGAAATAGCACTGGGTGATCAGGCGCTGCGCAAAGGCGGTTCCGAAGATCGACATGTGAACGTGGGCGGGCCGCCAGCTGTTCACCCAGTTTCGCCAGGGATAGGCGCCGGGTTTGACGGTCCGGAAATAATAGTAGCCGTTCTCATCCGTCAGAGTGCGGCCGCAGCCGCCGAAATTCGGATCGATGGGCGCCAGATAGGTGTCCTTCTTGTGCCGATACCGTCCACCGGCATTGGCCTGCCAGATCTCCACAAGCGTGTTTGGGACGGGCCTGGCATTTTCATCCAGCACTCGTCCATGAAGGATGATGCGCTCGCCGATCGGGCTTTCGCCCGGCTTCGCATAGTTACTCAGAAGGTCCTTGTCCAAAGGATCGATGTCGTTTTGCCCAAAGACCGGACCGGTGGTCTCACTGACCGTCGTTTCCAGACTGATCATCGAATATTGCGGCGAACGGGATACGCTCGTCTTGTAGTCCGGCGTCAAGGCCGGTGGCTGCCACTGCCGGTCCCGCTGATAGAAGGGGCCTGGTTTCATATTCCTCTCTCCCGTTTGAACCTGGCTTCAGCGGTCCGTCCGATGGATATCCTGTTCCATCTCCGCATAGGTTTCCTTGGCGATTTTAAGTGCCTGATTTGCACGCGGAACGCCCGCGTAAACGGCGACATGTTGAAAGGTTTCGAGCACATCCTGCTTGCTGGCACCTGTGCGTGCAGTGGCCCGGATATGCATGGCGATCTCCTCGAAATTGCCGAGCGCCGCGAGAAGGGCAAGCGTCAGCATGGACCGCTCCCGGCGGCTGATGCCGTCAGATGCCCAGACGGTTCCCCAGGCCCCTTCGGTGATCAGGGTCTGAAACGGTGCATCAAGATCGGTTTTTCCCGCTTCCGCGCGCTCCACGTGATCTTCTCCGAGAACGGCTTTCCGGACGACCTGGCCGCGTTCATAGCGTTCTGACATGGAGGTCCTCCTTCAGGAATGTCATGAGATGATTGGCAAAGAGTTCCGGCTTTTCTACGCAAGGCAGATGGCCGGCACCGGCTATCTCGACGAAGCGGCCGCCTGGAACGAGTTCTGCAGTCGCCCGCACCAGATCGGACGGACTTGCCAGATCGTCCGACCCGCCAATACCGAGAACGGGAAGTCTCAGGGTCGAGGTCGATCCCGTGAGATCGGTTCCGGCAATCGCCTCGCAGCAGCCGGTATAGCCTTCCACAGGCGTTCGGGTCAGCATGTGCCGCCAGCCTTGGCATTCATCGGTTTTCCGGAACTCTTCAGAAAACCAGCGCTCGAGAATGGCATCTGAGAGGCATTCGATCCCGCCTTGACGAATGCGTGCGACCCGGTCCTGCCACATGGTGGCCTGGCCCATCTTTGCCGCTGAGTTCGACAGCACCAGGCCTTTGACGGATTGCGGTTTCCGGCTTGCCAGAAGTTGCCCGATCATGCCGCCGATGGAAAGGCCGACAAATATGCACGAGGAAACACCGATATGCTCCAGGAGCTGTTCTGTGTCCTCGACAAGCTCTTCCATGGAGTAGGGACCCGCTGGACAGCTGGAAAGGCCGTGGCCGCGCTTGTCGAAGCGGATGAAGCGAAAATCCGTGTGCGGCAGAAGATAGATGATCTTGTCCCAGACCCGCAGATCGGTTCCGAGCGAATTTGCGAAAACGACAGGAAGTCCATTCGGGTCGCCGTCTTCGCGCCAATGCAGGTCAGTAGACTTTAGCCGGGCAATCTTCATCAGTAGGGCAGCCCGACATAGTTCTGCGCGAACCATTTCTGCGCAACTTCGTTGTAGTGCAGGGATTCAATTTCGGCGCGCTGCATTTTCAGGTCGAATTCCGACTGATCCGGGAACCGGTGAAGAAGGTTGGTCGTTGCCCAGCTGAACCGCTCGGCCTTCCACACGCGGGCAAGCGCCTTTTGCGAATAGTGATCGATGCCGTGCGTTTCGTTGTCCTGGAAGTATTGAACCAGCGCTTCATAAAGATAGTGAACGTCGGAGGCTGCCGTGTTCAGCCCCTTGGCGCCGGTTGGTGGCACGATATGCGCAGCATCGCCGCACAGGAACAGCCGTCCCCAACGCATCGGTTCGCTGACGAAAGATCTGAGCGGCGCGATGGATTTTTCGATCGACGGACCCGTCACCAGCTTGTCGGCAATCGCTTCAGGGACCCGCCGTTTAAGCTCGTCCCAGAAGTCCTCGTCGCTCCAATCTTCAACCTTGTCGGTCAATGCGCATTGCACGTAGTAGCGGGACAGGTTCTCGTTGCGCATTGAGCACAGGGCGAAACCGCGATCGGAATTCGCATAGATGAGCTCATCGTGGACCGGCGGGGTTTCGGACAGGATGCCGAGCCAGCCGAAGGGAAAGACCTTTTCGTAATCCTTGCGCACCGTGTCGGGAATGGTGGTACGGCTGACGCCGTGGAAACCATCGCAACCGGCGACAAAGTCACAGTCGATCCGTTGTTCCACACCGCCCGAGTTGAAGGTCACATACGGGGCGTCGCGGTCCGCATCACAGATCTGCACATCCTCGACCTCGAAGATGGTTCTGGCGCCAACGGCGTCCCGCGCATCATAAAGATCGTGGGTCAGTTCCGTTTGGCCGTAAACGATGACGTTCTGGCCGATCAACTTGTGAAAGTCGATATCGAACATTTCGTTTTCATAGGAGATGCAGGTGCCGTGATGGACAAAACACTCGCGGTCCATGCGCTCTGACACACCCGCCTCGCGCATCATGTTGACAAGACCGGTCTCGAGAATACCGGCCCGGATGCGGGCAAGAACATAGTCACGCGTCTTCCGTTCCAGAATAACGGTTTCAATACCCTTCCGGTGAAGCAGCTGCCCAAGCAGCAGCCCCGACGGGCCACCACCTATGATGACAACTTGAGTGCGCATGCGATCCTCCTCTGTTGCCTTCATATTGAATGTTCAAAATTGAGAAGTAAATTGAGTAAATGAGCCTCTTTGTTGCCAAAACAGGAAACTAATGTCAGCTTTGGCGCGAGCGTGAGAGGACGACGTGGGACACAGTCATGATTGATCGACGGATCAAATTCCGGCACATCCAGTGTTTTGTTGAGATTGCACAGGAACGCAGTCTGAAACTGGCCGCCGACAAGCTGTTCCTGACGCAGCCTGCTATCTCCAAAACTCTGAAAGAGCTTGAAGAGATCATTGGCGCCACGTTGATGACCAGAAACAGGGCAGGAATTGCGCTGACGAAACAGGGCAAGGTGTTCCTGCATTTTGCACAGATCTCCCTGGCAAGCTTGCAGCAGGGACTGGACGGCGTCGAAAAGGAAGGTGAGCATGCCCGGGCAACATTGAAGGTCGGTGCGCTTCCCAGCGTTGCCGCCAGTTTCATTCCACCGGTCATTCAGGAGTTTTCAGAGCTCGCTCCCAACGTCATGGTGCATATCATGGACGGTCCCCACGGCTACCTGATCGAGCGGCTGAAACTGGGGGAGCTGGATCTTGTCATCGGCCGTCTCGGACGCCCGGACTCCATGGAAGGTGTTTCCTTCACCCAGCTTTATTCGGAGCGGGTTGATCTTGTCGTTCGCACCGGCCATCCGCTTCTGAAGAACCCGGACGTCAAACGGATCGTCGACTGGCCGGTGATTTACCCACCCGAGGGATCCGCAATCCGGCCGCTTGTCGAGCGTTTCATGATTGCCAATGGTGTCGGTGAGATCCCGAACAGGATCGAGACGGTTTCAGGTGCCTTCGGCCGGCTTTACACACGACAGACGGATGCCGTCTGGATCATATCGTCGGGCGTGGTTCAGACCGAAACCAATGACGGCCACCTGGTACGCTTGCCCTTCGACAGCGACATCACCAAGGGACCGGTCGGGCTGATGACGCGACCGGACACGCAAGCAAGCGCGGAAGAACAGGTTTTCCGGCTTGCCGTGCAAACAGTGATCGACGAAATGCAGCTCAAGTCCTGAGTTGAACGACAGTGCTCTGCCATCGAAACACGCTTCTGCGGTGCCGGTCGCCGACCCCTCGCCAGGGGCAAGTGAGCCGGCTGTCCAACGCAGAGATTTCCAACCTGGAGTAGACGTCGGCGTCAGATCCCGAGCATCTGTCGGATCTGCTCCTGATCCGTATCGCCGCCCGCAAAATCGTCAAAGGCCTTGTCGGTGACTTCGATAATGTGGCTCTCGATGAACGGAGCCCCTTCGGCAGCCCCCTGTTCAGGAGACTTCAGGCAGCATTCCCATTCCAGAACCGCCCAGCTGTCATAGCCATATTGTGCCAGCTTGGAGAAGATGCCTGAAAAGTCGACCTGACCGTCTCCAAGAGACCGGAAACGTCCGGCGCGGTTCACCCAGCTCTGGTAGCCGGAATAAACACCCTGCCTTCCATCCGGATTGAATTCGGCGTCTTTCACGTGATAGGCGCAGATGCGTTCGTGATAGATGTCGATGAAGGCCAGATAGTCCATCTGCTGCAGCAGGAAATGCGACGGATCATAGTTGATGCGGCAGCGGCCGTGTCCTCCGAGCGCCTCTAGGAACATCTCGAAGGTCGCCCCGTCGAAGACATCTTCACCCGGATGGATCTCGTAACCGATATCGACGCCGTGATCCTCGTAAGTGTCCAGGATGGGTTTCCATCGTCTTGCAAGTTCCGCAAACGCCTCTTCAACAAGTCCCGCTGGCCGCTGCGGCCAGGGATAGAGGTAAGGGAAAGCCAGAGACCCTGTGAAGCTGACGGACGTATCGAGCCCCAGGTTGCGGCTCGCCTTGGCCGCCTTCTTCATCTGGTCGACGGCCCATTCCTGCCGGGCCTGCGGATTGCCATGAAGATGCGCAGGCGCGAAGCCGTCGAAAGCGAGGTCATAGGCCGGATGAACGGCGACGAGCTGTCCCTGCAGATGGGTGGACAGCTCGGTTATTTCGACGCCGGCGTCTGCACAGATCCCCTTGATCTCGTCGCAATAAGCCTGGCTTTCAGAAGCCTTGTCCAGATCGAACAGCCGGCCGTCAAAGGAGGGTATCTGGATACCCCTGTAGCCGAGATCCGCAGCCCATTTTGCAATGGCGGGCAACGAGTTGAACGGAGCCTCGTCCCCTGCGAACTGGGCCAGAAAAAGAGCAGGTCCTTTGATCCGTCCGGCCATATGTTTGTCCCCTCGTTAGACAGAATTGAAGTAGTATTGGATCATTTGCGCGGCGGACCTTTCCGCTCTGCGGAAGCGGCCCACAGATTGATGTCGGCGTCGCGCGTCTTTGCCGCGATTTCCTCAAGTTCGGCATCCGTGAAGTCGAGATTGGCAACTGCACCGACGCAATCTTCCACCTGTTCTTTCCGGCTGGCACCGATGAGTGCGGTCGTCACGCGGCCACGGCGCAGGACCCAGGCCAGAGCCATTTGGGCAAGTGTCTGACCACGCTTTTGTGCGATCTCGTTGAGGTCCCGGATCGTCGCCAGATTTTCCTCGTTCAGGAACTGGTTTTTCAGCGACTTGCCCTGCGTTGCCCGGCTTCCTTCCGGAATGCCGCCCAGATACTTGCTGGTCAGCATGCCTTGGGCAAGCGGGGAAAAGGCGATCGAACCGATGCCGAGATCTTCAAGCGTATCCAGCAAACCGTCTTCTTCCACCCAGCGGTTGATCATCGAATAACTTGGCTGGTGGATCAGACAGGGCGTGCCCAGTTCCTTCAAGATGGCGGCCGCTTCACGTGTCCGCTTCGAATTGTAGGACGAAATGCCGACATAAAGCGCGCGGCCTGAACGGACGATGTGGTCAAGTGCCATCATGGTCTCTTCCAGCGGCGTGTCCGGATCGAAGCGATGCGAATAGAAGATGTCGACATAGTCGAGACCCATCCGCTTCAGGGACTGGTCGCAGGACGCGATCAGGTATTTGCGGCTGCCCCATTCTCCATATGGGCCGGGCCACATTTCGTAACCCGCCTTTGAGGAAATGATCATTTCGTCCCGATAGGGCGCGAAATCAGTTCGCAATAGCTCACCGAAGGCCTGTTCGGCAGCTCCCGGTTTCGGCCCGTAGTTGTTGGCCAGGTCGAAATGTGTGATCCCGAGATCGAACGCCGTGCGAGCAATTTCTCGCTTGCGCTCATGAGGTGTGTCGTCGCCGAAATTGTGCCACAGGCCGAGCGAGATGACCGGGAGTTTCAGTCCCGATCTCCCGCAACGGCGATATTCCATAGTGTCGTAGCGCGTCTGCGCAGCGGTCCAGGTCATTATGTCTCCGATTGTGCCAGGAGGTCCTTTGCCGCTTGTGGTCCAAGAGCCTCGGGACGCTCGCATGTGGTGAGAATATCTTTGTACTCACCCGTTTCACCGGAAGCGAGGATTGATGTCATCACATCTACGACATGCAGGGAAAATTCCAACGAGCAGCGATGTGGCCGTCCGTCGAGAATGGCCTGGGCCATGTCCGCAAGACCGGCCGTCCGGTAATTGGCATTGCTGCCGTCATTGGCCACAGAGAATGGATGGTCCCAATTTTCGGAGATATTGACGAAGCTGCTCTTCTCGGTGAGCCGCACTTCGCCGCCGAAGAAGTTCGGGTCCGGAACGTGCAGCGTCCCTTCGCGACCATAAAGCTCCATATTGGAATGGCCATGCTGCCACACGTCCCAACTTGCGCAATAGGTAACCTGGGCGCCCGAGTCGAATTGCATGATCGCGTGGATCGTGGTCGGGGTCTCGACCTTGATCTTTTCGCCATTACGAGGCTGGGAAGTGATTGTCCGGTATTCCGAACCGGATGAACTCATCGCCGTGACCCTTTTGACGGGGCCCAGCAACTGCACCAGGTTGGAAATGTAGTAGGGGCCGAGGTCGAGGATCGGTCCACCGCCGGGCTGGAAGAAAAAGTCCGGGTTCGGATGCCACATTTCCATGCCGGGGCTCTGCACGAAACAGGTACCCGAAGTTACCTGACCGACAGCACTGGTGTCGACGAGGTAACGGGCAAGCTGATGTGCGCCTCCCAGGAAGGTGTCCGGGGCGGAGCCGACCCGGAGACCCTTTTCCCTTGCGATGGATGCAAGCGCCTGACCTTCTTCGACGCTCAGGACAAAGGGCTTTTCCGAATAAACGTGTTTGCCCGCGTTCAGAATGTTGCGAGAGACTTCGAAATGTGCCGCCGGGATTGTGAGGTTGACGATGATGTCGATGTCATCGGCAGTGAGAAGTCCGTCAACGGTTTCCGCGCGCAGGTTGAATTCCTCGGCACGGTTTTTCGCCGCGGCCTCATTAAGGTCGGCGCAGGCACGAACCTCGATGCCACGGAACAGCGGCGCGAGGCGCATGTAGGCAGCCGAGATGTTGCCGCATCCAAGGATGCCGATCCCAAGTGTCTTGCTCATGATGTGTCCTTAGTAGGTGCGGAATGCTTCGATGGAGCGTTTTGCGAAACGGTCGAAGTCGGACGGTTTGTCGTGTTCCATGACAAACAGGTCGACACCGATCTTGCGCAATGCACCCATGATGGCTTTCCAATCCATAGTGCCATGGCCGACGTCGGCCCAGCCGTCTTCGTCCGCGCATTCGCCTTCCGGGGCAATGTCCTTCACGTGGGCTGTGGTGATCCTGTCGGCATAACGATTGATCCAGTCCATCGGATCCTGACCGCCGCGAACGATCCAGGCGATATCGGCTTCCCATTCGATTGACGGTGCAGCCTCAAGCAAAATCTCCATCGGCAGACGGCCGTCGGCACAGGCAAAGAACTCAAAATCGTGATTGTGCCAGCCAAACCTCAGGCCGGCATCGCGAACCTTGTTGCCGATGACTTCCAGGCGCTCACCCACCGACTGCCAGGCTGCTGCATTGGCGGCCCGCTGGTCCGGTGGAAGAGCCGGGCAGAACAGGCGCTTCATACCGAGTGTCTTTGCAGTCTCCAGGACCTTTTCCAGATCGTCCTCGAATTGCTCCATCGGGAAAAAGTGACCGGAAGGCATTGTCAAGGCGTTCTTGTCGAGCAGTTCCCTGAAAGCTGGAGCATTCTCGTAAGCTCCGCCAAATCCCTCCACCTGGGTATAACCAAGTTCGGAAAGGCGTTCGAGCACCATTTGCCACGGAGTGAAGTCGCGGGCGGAATAAAGTTGAAATGAAACATCCATAGGTGTGTTCCTGAAAGTTGAGAGGGAACCGGTCAGATCCGGTTTTCGGTTTTCTTGTCGAAGAGATTGGCGCGCGCAGGGTCAAAGCCCACCGTGAGGTTGTCGCCGTGATCCACGGAAGCCTGGCCGTCCATGCGCACCCAAAGCGTGTTGCCTTCTGCTGAGACGCGCGCGAGCGTGTCAGAGCCGAGCGGCTCCACCAGTTCCACCTGGCTGTTGAAGCTTATTTTCGCCTGCTCTGCCTCGGGCCCGCTGACCATGTGTTCAGGCCGGATGCCGAACCAGGCGGGGCCAGACGCGGACACTTCGCCCGAGAACTCGTAGCCTTCCAGCGGGAAGGTCCGGTCTCCCGTCGTGAAGCTTGGTGCGATTGCAGTATCAAGATGCCCGTCAAAGAAGTTCATGGTCGGAGACCCGATAAACTCGGCGACATACTTGTTGGCGGGCCGGTTGTAGATCTCGTTCGGAGAGGCAAGCTGAAGAATCTGACCGCCGCGCATGATGGCGATGCGGTCGGCCAGCGTCATGGCCTCGATCTGGTCATGGGTGACGTAGATCATCGTGTTGCTGAGCTTCTGGTGAAGCTGCTTGATCTCCACCCGCAGGTCGGCCCGCAGTTTTGCATCCAGGTTGGACAGCGGTTCGTCAAACAGAAAGACATCGGCGTCACGGACCAGTGCCCGTCCGATGGCGGCCCGCTGCCGCTGTCCACCGGAAAGCGCTGCCGGTTTGCGGTCGAGCAGGGGTTCTATCTGCAGGATCTTGGCTGCGCGGTTCACACGCTCCGCAATCTCGGTCTTTGGCAGACCTGCGTTCTTCAGGCCGAAGCTCAGATTGCCCGCAACGGTCATCTGAGGGTAAAGCGCATAGCTCTGGAAGACCATGCCGATACCCCGTTGCGAAGGCTCTTCCCAGGTGACATTGCGTCCGCCGATGAAGATCTGACCGTCGCTGACATCCAAGAGGCCCGCGATGCAGTTGAGCAAGGTGGACTTGCCACATCCGGAAGAGCCGAGCAGCACGAGGAATTCGCCTTGCCCGACATCCAGGTTCAGGTCCTTCAAAACGTCCAGGGCGCCAAAGCTCAAGGTGAGGTTTTTGATAGCGATACTTGGTTGCATGGGACTAGCCTTCAGCCTTTCACGGCGCCTGCCGCGATACCGCGGACAAAGAGTTTTCCGGAGATGAAGTAGATGGTGAGCGGAACAAGGCCGGTCAGGATGGTGGCGGCCATGTTGACGTTGTATTCCTTCACCCCTTGCGTCGAGTTCACGATGTTGTTGAGCTGCACCGTCATCGGGTAGAGATCCGGTTTCGTGTAGATCACGCCGAAGAGGAAGTCGTTCCAGATGCCGGTGACCTGCAGGATCATTGCGACGACGAAGATCGGCAGGCTCATGGGCACCATGATCTGGAAGTAGATTGCCCAGAATCCGGCGCCGTCAACACGGGCGGCCTTGAACAGCTCCTGCGGCACGGATGCAAAATAGTTGCGGAACAGCAGCGTCAGGATCGGCATGCCGAAAATGGTGTGCACGATCACCAACCCGGTCAGGCTTCCATACAGTCCGATTTCACGCAGCATGATCACGATCGGATAAATCATCACCTGATAGGGAATGAAGGCGCCGACGATCAGGATCGTGAAAAAGGTCTCCGATCCCTTGAAACGCCAGTTGGCGAGCGCATAGCCATTCACCGAAGCGATGATGATCGACAGAATGACGGAAGGCACAAGGATCCGTACCGAATTGAAGAACCCTCGGGAAAGACCGTCACAGTTCAGACCGGTGCAGGCTTCGGCCCAGGCTTTGACCCAGGGCTGGAAGGTGATCTCGACCGGTGGAGAGAAAATGTTGCCGAGCCGGATTTCCGGCATTCCCTTCAATGACGTCACGATCATGACGTAGAGCGGCAGCAGATAGTAGAGCGACACGACGATAAGCGTGCCGTAGATCATGATGTTCCGGCGCGAGATCATCTTGCGCGGCTTGGGACCGCGCGGACCGGTCATGGTGTCCTTGACGGGAGCAAGCTCGATCCCGGAGGAAATGCGTTCCATGTTACCCACGGCGTTTGCCTCCGAATTCGAGATAGGCCCACGGAATGACAATGATGGCGACCGTCAGAAGCATCATCGTTGAGGCGGCAAAGCCCTGGCCGAGGTTCTGCGACAGGAACATCGCATCGTAGACATATTTGGCCGGCACTTCGGAAGAGATGCCCGGCCCGCCGCCGGTCTGGGCGACCACCAGATCGTAGACCTTGATGATGCCGGAGGCGACGAGGACGATGGCGGTGATGAAAATGCCGCGCATCATCGGAATGACGATGAAGATATAGGTCTTCCACATGGGGATTCCGTCGATCTTCGCCGCCTTCCAGATGTCTTCATCGATACCGCGAAGTCCTGCCAGCATGAGGCACATGATCAAGCCGGTTCCCTGCCACAGCCCCGCAATCAGAATGCCGTAGATCACGATGTCCGGGTTGTAGAGCGGATCGAAGGAAAAGCTCTCCCATCCGAGACTGCGCACCACGTGCTGGATGCCGAAATCCGGGTTGAGGATCCATTGCCAGGCAAGACCGGTCACGATGAAGCTCAAGGCGAACGGATAAAGCAGAATTGTACGGAACGTGTCTTCGAACCGGATCTTCTGGTCAAGCAGGGCCGCGAGTACGAAGCCGATTACCAGGGAAAAGATCAGCGAAAAACCTCCGTAAATGGCCAGATTCTCGATTGAGATGAGCCATTTGCTGCTGTTCCAGAGACGTTCGTATTGGGCAAATCCGACGAATTTTTCCTTTGGCAGGAGTTTTGAACTGGTGAAGGAGTAAAGAACCGTCCAGGCGGTCCCGCCGATGAAGACCACCATAGCGGTGGTGATCATCGGAATTGCCGCTATCTTGGCACTCAAGTTACGGTGCCATCTAGCTGGGCCCGTTGTTGCCGCCATGCTTCAGATTTCCTTGTCGATATTCGGTCCGATAGTTACTTCGGCGTTCCCTGCGCGCATTGCTGCGCACAGGGCTGGAGGACGCCGTCCCTCTGCAAGCCCCACTAGCTCGGGACGACGGCACGCATGGAGGTATCAGTCAGCGTTGCCGATGATCGATGCAAACAGTGCCTGCGCATCTTCTGCCGACATGGACGGGTTGTTGAAGAACTCCACGAAGAGGTCGTTGACCTGGGCAATGCTGTCTGCGGACATCAGCTGATCCGGACCTGGAATGATGTTGCCCTTGGAAAGGATGTCCAAACCTTTGCGCATGCAGTCATTTGCCGCGGTTAGGTCCACGTCTCCGCGCACCGGAAGCGAGCCCTTTTTCAGGTTGAAGGCGACCTGGGTTTCGGGAGAAATCATGACCTTGGCCAGCTCTCCCTGGGCCGCGGTAATTGCCGGGTCGTCCACTTTCGGGAAATAGAAGGCATCGCCGCCGGTCATGATGACTTCGTTGACGCCAAGACCGGGAAGACAGGTGTAGTCCTTTCCGGCCACCTGTTCGGCCACCTGAAACTCTCCCTGTGCCCAGTCGCCCATGATCTGACCGCCGGCCTTGCCGGTGATGACCATGTTGGTGGCATCGTTCCAGGCCTGAACGTTGGAGTTCTTCGCCATGTCGCGAGCGACTGCGGCAGCCTGGAAGATCTTCGCAAGCTCCGGTCCGGCTGCGAGGTCGGCATCCTTGTCGCCAAAGACCTGCGTGTAGGTTTCGGGCCCGGCCAGTGCGACCAGCAGAACCTGGAAGGCGAGGGTGGTTTGCCACGGTTGCTGGCCCATTGCCAGCGGAACAATTCCTGCTTCTTCCAGTTTCGGAGCGGCGGCAACAAACTCGTCCCAATTGCTCGGGACCGGGATGCCGAGGTTTTCGTAGACCGAGTTGTTCAGCCAAAGCCATTGCTGAGAGTGAATATTGACCGGTACACAGAAGATTTTGCCGTCAAGCGTGCAGCTGTCGAGCAGACTTTTCGGAAAGACGATTTCGTCCCACTTTCCTTCCGCGGCAACGTCGGACAAGTCGCGCATCAATCCTGCTTCAACCAGTTCCTCTGCCTGGCGGCCATGGTTGAATTGCGTGGCGCCCATCGGATCGCCGCCGGTGATGCGGCTGATCATGATCGGGCGGGCCGTTCCGCCGGAACCTGCAATTGCGCCGTCGACCCATTTGTTGCCGGTGGCGTCGAAGGCTTTCGCGAATTCGGCAACAGCGGCGGCTTCACCGCCCGATGTCCACCAGTGGGTTACTTCCAGATCGGTCGCATTTGCTGCGCTTGCTGCGCAAAGTGCTGTTGTCGCCGCAAAGACTGCGCGTAGTGCTTTCATATCTTCCTCCCACCGAACAAGAAACGTTCGATTGTCCTCACATGCAGCCGATGCTGCATATTTGTAATCGATTACATTTGGTTGTGTATATACATGTAATCGATTACATTTATCATTCTCGGGAATTGGCCTTGTGTCAACCCGGAATGTAGGAAATGAAGAAAGTCAAAAGATGCCGGAGAGGGTGTTGTCTCAAAAAAGCATTAGAATTCGAGATGTTGCCAAGGAGGCGGGGGTGTCGACAGCGACCGTCAGTCGTGCGCTCAGCAACCCTGAACTTCTCACTGAAGCAACCCGCGAAGTCGTTTTTGCCGCGATCCGCTCAACCGGTTATAGGGTAAACAAGGCCGCACGAAACTTGAGAACGCGTCAGGCAGGGGCGGTTCTCGTCCTCGTTCCCAACCTGGGCAATCCGTTTTTCTCGCAGATATTGGCTGGCATGAGCGAGTGCTTTGGTGACAGCGACACCTCCGTGCTGATTGCAGATACGAAGGATCAGGCACAATCGGGAAAACTGTTTGTCGACTATTTCCTGGATTCCCAGGTGGATGGCATGATCTGTCTGGATGGAGGACTGTCAGGCCACGAGCTACGGCAATTCAGCGACAACGGCCTGTCTGATCGGATCATTTTTGCCTGTGAGTGGGTCCATGACACCTGCCTTCCTTCCGTGCGCAGCGACAATGCTCGCGGCGCAAGGCTTGCCGTGCAGCACCTGTTCGATCTGGGACATCGCAAAATCGCACACGTAACCGGACCTCAGGAGAATGTCCTCACCCACGCAAGGCGAGAGGGAATGCTGGCCGAGCGGGCACGCCTGGAATTGCCTGTCAAGGACGACTGGATAATCCGCGGAGACTTTTCCCTGGAATCCGGCCGCCAGGCAGCGGAAAGGATCATCGCGATGGAACACCGCCCGACTGCCGTCTTTTGTGCTTCGGACCAGGTGGCATTCGGTCTCATGTCCACCTTGAGCGCCAATGGCTTGCGTGTGCCGGAGGATATTTCGGTCGTTGGTTTCGACGATATCGAACTCTCAGAATATTACGTTCCCGCCCTGACGACCATCCGGCAGGACAGGCGTGCGCTTGGGAGAAAGGCAGCAACGTTGCTCATGGAATGCATTGATCCGGAGCCGGTTGCGCTGGCCGAACGTACGGCTCCGGTTGTGGTCGACGTCGAACTTGTCGTTCGGCAAAGCGCTGCACCTCCGGCCGGCTGATTACGTTTTGGTTCTTCTCCAGGAAGATCCATGAATCTTGCAATGGCCTGGGAAGTGATGTGGACATCAGTGCTGTTTAGGACGTCTCTCTGTCCGCAAGTGTATTTTGGACCCTACGTAAGGTTTTGTGTGAATTCTTGTAGCTTTGCCGATCTTGTGGCCGGTTGAATCTCTTGGAGAAGTTGTATCTCGGTTGTGTACGAGTGACGAAGTGGGGAGGATGGGTAATTATTGCCCATGGGTAAATAATTCACATCAACTGTGCGTTTTACATTTGCCTTGATTTTGCCTTTTTCTTTGTTTCGTTCAATTTGATTACATTTTCATTGTAATTTATCCCATCCATTTAGTCTTTAATTAACTTGAATGAGGCATTCTGGAAAACACGAGTAAATTTTGGTGGTAAAAATGCGGATTCTGGCCGTCAGTCTAGCCCTGTCGTTTTGCGCGATGTTTATGCAACCGGAAAGCGCCCGGGCACAATCCGAGCTCAATGTCGTTGGGACCGGTGATGGTCTTGAGATGCTTCGGGAAATCGGTGAAGGCTTCGGCGAAGAGCATCCCGAAATCAAATTGTCCATACCGCCAAGCATCGGGTCCGGAGGCGGCATTGCTGCCGTCAGTTCTGGTACGGAGCGCCTTGGCCGGGTTGCGCGACCGCTGAAGGAAAGCGAAGTCGAGTATGGACTGGTTTACCTGCCCATCGCGAAGATTCCGAGCGCCATATTTGCACACCCGTCGACGGGGATCGAGGAGCTTTCCAGCGAAGACCTCGTCAAGGTCTATTCAGGCAAAATCAGGAACTGGTCCGAACTGGGCGGCGCTGATCTGCGTGTTCGTCTCGTTCGCCGGGAAGATGCGGACAGCACATTGCAGGTGTTGCGAGCTTCCATGCCAGGCTGGAGCGACCTTGAAATGTCCCGGCGTTCCAAAACCGCGTTGACAACCCAGGACGCGATTTCGACGGCGAGAGACGAGAAAGGGGCGATCGCATTCGGTCCTTATTCCCGCCTGCTTGAAGATGACCTGTCGGTTATTCGGATCAACGGTGCGCATCCGACCGACGACAACTATCCAAGCGCCGTGACGCTGGCCCTGATCTACAAGGACGGCACCCTCGACGATCAGATGAAAGCTTTCATTGAGTTCAGTCAGTCAGACAAGGCTCACGAACTGATGAAGAATTACGGTGGTGTGCCCGTCAAGAACTAGCACTCTGGCAAAGCATGATACGTCACTCGTCACTTCTCTGGCATTACACGTATGGCGCTGTTTTCACAGCGCTATGCGCGTTTGCAGGCTTGATTGGACTTGTGGCCTATCAGCTGGAAGACAGCATGACCCGTCAACAGACGGAACTGCAGAAGCTGTCGCATACCCGCTTGCTTGAAGCGCTTACCGCGGATGTCAAACTGGCCGGAACGCGCCTGGAGTTTCTTTTTGAAGACAGGCTCCGGCGTGTGAACGCCATCGCCGAACGGCTCGAGACCGGCAACGCAGTCAGTTCGCGCAATGTGGTGGCGATGTCGGAGCTGCTCGGACCTGCAGCGCAATTGGCGGATGTCGATGGTATCGTCGTCCTTGACGAAGAAGGACGTGTCATCGGCGCTTCATCCTATGAAGCCGATCTCGTAACACTTGGCGCCAGAATCCAGGAATTCAGCTTCTTCGGTGAAATTACCCGGTCTCTGCAAGACAGTTTCCCCGATGCCAAGCTGACCTATTCCGCAATTCTGCCTCTGTCCGAAACGCGAGTGCTTGTTCCGGGAGAAAACATAAACAGCATTTCACAGGTCGTCTTCGTGCCTGTCTTTGATGACTTCGGTTACGTCATCGGAGGACTTCTCGCGCAGCGTTGGCTTCGTCCGAACGAACCTATTCTCGCGGATCTGGCCAAGATCAACTCCTTCGAACTTGCCGTTGTTTATGACAGCAAGGTGATTTCCCGAGCGAATTTTGACGGGGCTCTTGCCGACCTCGATCGGGCGGCCAATGAACCCAACATCACCATGAATGGTGAACATGTCATCGAGTGTGGCGTGCCGGTCTACCCCATGACGGTTTGTGCGCTGCTGCCGATCTCAAAGCTTAACGAGACTCAAAACGAACTGACGAGGATCGGAACGGAAGAAGAAGCGAAACTGCTCAGATGGCTTTTTCTGTTCGGTCTGCTGACACTGGTTGCGTTTGCTTCCGTGGCATTCTTGCTTTCCCGCCAGATCACGCGTCCTCTGACCAACATCACACGTGTCCTTTCCGGGATCGCGGCCGGTGATTTCGAGAGCGAGGTTGTCGGGACCGAGCGTCTCGATGAAGTTGGCGACATCGCGAGATCGGTTGTGTCATTGCAACGTTCCGTCAAGGAGCGTGATGCTCTGCGCATTCGCGTTCATGAGAAGAATACAATTCTGAAATCTCAGGAAACCAAGCTTCGAGAGCAGAATATTCTGTTTGATGCGGCCCTGAACAATATGTCTCATGGCCTGTGTATGTTCGATGCCGAAGGTAAGCTGATTGTCTCGAACCAACGGTTCGTGGAGCTCTTCGAACTGGAGCCGGACGCCATTAAGCCCGGCATGACCACTGCAGAGCTTGCGGCCCTCCACAAGGTTGAAAAACTTGATCCGGAACCGGAAAAGGCCCTCGACCGACACTTCCCGCTGGCGCTTTCGCAACCGGTGGCGCAAAGCACCGAAATGGTGAAAATCCGGTCTGGCCGGATTGTTTTGACCACGCGCCAGCCGCTTTCTGATGGTGGCTGGGTGGCGATTTCGGAAGATATTACCGAACGCCAGGAAGCGCGGGACAGACTGGCCTTCCTTGCTCGCCACGATATCCTGACGCAATTGCCAAACAGAATAGAGTTTCGCGATCAGATCGAGCAATTGCTCCAGCGGCAGCAACGCCGCGGAGGCGAGTTTGCAATTCTTTGCCTCGATCTGGATGAGTTCAAGACCGTCAACGATTCTCTGGGGCATCCGATTGGCGACGAATTGCTTCGGCAAGTCGCAGAACGGTTGAAAGCGCTCGTCAGTGCACGTGAATTGGTCGTGAGGTTGGGCGGTGATGAATTCGCCATACTTTCGGACCTGCCGGTTGACCGAAACGTGATCGAAGAACTGGCGCAATCGGTCATCTGGGAATTGCATCAACCTTTCCAGATTGCGGACCATGAGATCGTCATCGGCGTAAGTATCGGCATCTCGATCGCCAACGGCGACGAGGCCGGTTTTGACGAATTGTTCAAACAGGCAGACCTGGCCCTGTATCAGGCCAAGGAGGACGGACGAAACACTTATCGCTTCTTCGAAACTGATATGGGAACAGCGGTAAACGACCGTAGGGAATTGATCACGGACTTGCGAAATGCCGTCGCAAATGAAGAACTGGAACTTTACTTCCAGCCGCAATACTCTCTGAAGGCCAATACTATCTCCGGGTTTGAGGCATTGCTGCGCTGGCACCATCCAACACGCGGGATGGTTTCACCGAGCGAGTTCATTTCACTGGCCGAAGATACCGGCCTCATCCTGCAGCTCGGCGAATGGGTGCTGAACGAAGCCTGCCGTGTCGCGGCGCGCTGGCCGGGCCATCTTCGGATAGCCGTGAACCTTTCACCGAGACAGCTGCGTGGTCACGCATTCGGACCGGTCCTGATCAATGCCCTTGCAAAGTCCGGCTTGCAGGCCGAGCGCCTGGAGCTTGAGGTCACGGAAAGCGTGCTTCTCACCGATGCCGATGATGTTCTGGATGCGCTCCATCAGGCCAAGTCCCTCGGCGTGAAAGTGTCCATGGACGATTTCGGAACCGGATACTCTTCTCTCAGTTACCTGCGTCGCTTCCCCTTCGACAAGATCAAGATCGATCAGTCCTTCGTCCGCTCGATGGCCTACTCGGAAGATTCCGTCTCAATCGTTCAGGCCGTGATAGAACTGGCGAAAAACCTGAACATGACGACGACTGCTGAAGGTGTTGAGACGAAGCAGCTTCTGGACATGCTCACGGAGATCGGATGCACCGATGCGCAGGGCTATTTCCTGGGAAGTCCGAAGCCGATCACGGAAACCGAGGCGCTCGTCTACGCCAGTCAAAGCACCTTTACGGCGGCAGCCCAATAAGACTGCCGGGCTGCCGCGTCTTCAATCGGCAATTTCTGAATGTCAGCTTGCAGCTGCAGACGCAAAAGGTGTTTTCGCTTTTCGCAGCAGTGAATTTGCAAGTGTCAGCAGGCCTTTGCTTTCCTCGGCGACGAAGAACGGGTCCGCATAGAAGGTTGCGCCTGCCTGCCGGGCAACATCACGCGTGGCGTCCACGTGCGACGGTGCGCCGGCGGAGTAAACGATATGGTCTTCGGACAGCTCGCCAAGAAGCTCGTAGGGGCGGGCGGTCAACACCGTTTCGTTGTCACCGTCACTGGCGGTGAGCGTAACCGAAATGCCACGATTTTTCAGCCAGCGGATAGCGTCTCGCATGTAAAGGCCGTCCCGGGTGCGTGACCCGACGATCATCCTGATATCGCGGTTGGGTTGGCCCATGCTCGCGGCAACCGCAATGGACCAGATCGGCGCAAATCCGGTGCCCGTAGATGTCAGGACAATCGGTTCCGGCTGCCGCCGCAAAAAGCCGTTGCCGAAGGGGCCACGCAGCTTGACGCTGTGCCCCTTGTCGATCTGGTTTCCCAGCTTCGAGGAAACGATGCTGTTCGGATAGACCTTGATGTGGAAGACGATGACATCCAGTTCCGCATCCAGGTTTAGCGGCGTAGTCGGACTGTAGTCTCTCGCCGGATACCCTGCGAAGGTCGCGCGCAGGTACTGGCCGGGCAGCCATGTCACTCTTCTGGCCGTCCGCACGCGCACTTCCAGGTAGTCTTCCTTGATTTTGCGGATGCTTTCCACCGTCCCTTTGACCGTCTTCACGATCGGTACCGGATCGTAGGAAATTTCCGCATCTCCTTCCAGAACGGCGAGGCATCCCAGTACGGAGTTCTTCTCGCGTGTTCCAAGATCATCGACCTGACCGCTCAAAACGCGAACACGGCAGGTTTCGCACTGGCCGGAACAACAATCGTGAGGAAGCACCAACCGTCCGCCAAGGCCGGCATCAATCAGCGTGTCGCCGACATTCGCCTTGATCTTCTTGCCGTTGATTGTGACGGTGCAAGTGCTCTTCGACATGTTGATTGTCCGTGCTTGAGGGCTTGTTTGGTCAGTTGAAGGTCAGACGAACCGGGCGGGAATGCCTTGTATGGCGGGTCTGGTTATGATCGAAAACGGATAGCCAGACAAAAAGGCCATCTTCCATTGCCAGATCCTGGCGATTGCCGGTGTCCATGTCGCGGACCACTTCCAGCGTCCAGTATCCGTCTTTCCATTTCGCACCGCCGTTCAGGTCTGCGCGGCTCCCCAGGTACTCACCTGTGATCAGAACACCGGGAATGACGGTGCCAACCGGAATCTCTGCATCTTTTTCCGGGGAATAGGGAACGCTCTCCGCGTCGAACATCCACCATTGCGAACCTTCGTCGTCGGTCGCTTCGGTGTCCATGTCGATCTTGCCCATGAGTGAAGCGGTCTTCACATAGTCCACCGGGAGGCGTTTGACGTCGACCGTCTCCCGGTAGCCGGTTTCCGGCGAACCCTTGTAGTTGTAGACGTAAAAGGACTTGCCTTCGTCAGCTCCGTATCCGGCACTGTAACGCTTCTTGCCGGCGGCCTGGCCTTCATTCGGTTCCAGCGGAGTGCCGAACCACATGTCATCGACCTTGCCGAGCATGCCACCACGCGCCGCCTTCCACTGCCAGACATCCAGAAGGCTTCCGTCCGTCGTATAATGAAGGCCGCGTCCGTGAAAGGAAGACGGTTTATCGGCAAGTGGCTTAGGACCCATATGTGTGGAGGCGCCACCACCAAATGCGTCCGTCTTTGAGAAGGCGACGGAAAACTTGTCTTCGTAATAGGCGGTTTCGTCAGAGATATCGGCGCGGTTGTTGAGCATGCGCCAGCCTTCTTCGGTCTTGACCAGCGGATGGCGCTTCAACGATCGTGATGCATCCTCCCACCGGAAGGCAAAAGCGATCTTGTCGCCGACTTGCGCAGCGCGAACCTCAACGGTGGATTCTCCCGTCCCGTTTAGGTTGGACCCCTGCTGGGTTCTGACGAACACAGGTCTGGCGCTTTGCCAGGCAGGGTCGTCCAGAACCCCGTCCAGTTTGGGAAGCGCTGAGGCCTGGGCAACAATCAGATCATCGCGGGTGCCGAAATCGAGAGCGACAGCGCCTGCCAGGACCACTGCTCCGAGGGCAGCCGCCTTGGCGAGAGGGTAGCGGCCCATGCCAGGAAACTGGCGAAGTGATTGCGGACGGAACAGGCGCAACAATTGTTCCCAACCGCCGTAAAAGTAGTGCAGTATCACATGCGCAAAGATGTAGGTCAGAACCGTCAGTGCTGCGATGTAATGAACATCCACCCACAAGCCACCGTGACCAAGATAGAGCAGGACACCGGTTGCAGTCAGCACCAGCACTGCCGCGAACAGGATCCAGTAGGCGATGACATTGACGGCCGCGATGCGAAGCTTTGTGCTCGCCGGCAAGGTCAGTACCACGACTTTCTTGGAAGAAACCCGGCGCTTCAGACGCGCAAGCGACATATAGGCCGTATAAGCAAAGATCAGGGCCAGGACAAAGATGGCCGACACGTAGTGCCAGGTCCAGATTTCGCCTTGTGGCAAGATCGGTTCGAACATGATGGCGAACCAGGATCCTTCGGCGTCGGAAGACAGTCTCAGGCCCGTCAGCAAGCTCGTAAAGATTGCAATTACCAACGTCCAGTGAAGAAGGATGGTGCCAAGATCGCTGCGCACGGGGGCTTTTTGATCTTCCGGCCGGCCACTGGCCTTGTCCGCGCGGTCGCCTTGAGTCTGCGCCCCGGCACGTCCCGAGGATTTTGGCGGAGAAGTGAGCTCAAGGGTGTGATCAGTCACTTGGTCCGTCAACTTTTCCTCCAACCTTCAGGTGCGTAGCAACAGGTTGTTAAAACCTGATTCGTGCCGAAAAATTAATGAGAGTTTTATATTCTTAGTTAAAAAATAGCACCGGAAGGAAAAAGAAAAGCAAAAAGATGGTGTAAAGTCGCTACTTTTTCTTTTTTTTCGCCGGCAATGTATGCATTATAAGGTTAACAATTAATAAACGGCCAATATAACCTCTAATTGCAAGTGAGGTTGTAAGTATAACTGCAGTTTTCAAATAATAGTTGTGATGACGTGGCCAATGAGGCCTCGCAGGGAGCAGAGCCGTCCGGCTCTTGTGCATATCGTCAAAAGTTTCAATGGAGTGAGACGCGTGTTCTATTGGGGGCGCGCACTCCGACTTTCCGACCACAGGTCTCTTCCGAGAGATTGCGGGGCAGGCACGCGATTAGGCTGGATTGAAACGTCGGCCTTGATGCAAGTCATACCCGTGTAATCAATTCGTTCTTAACTTCGTTCCGGTTGAAGTTGTCCGGTTTCCTATGCCTAATGTGCAGGTTGTAAGAGGCCGGAAAAGCCGCCTAAGATAACTTGTCCGCTTTGGCCGGGTCAGGCATGCGGGCCATGCGCATGTTTAGTGCGCCATATTTTGAAAATAGTCCATTCCAAGGGGGCGTTGATGCTGGTCTCCCATACCCGGATTGTCGATATTGTCGGTGATATCATTCGTATTCAGGTGTCGGCCTCCAAGGCCGAATCCGAAGGGCGACCCTGTCTGGGTGACCTTGCGTTGGTAGATGCCGGAGACGGAGCGTCGTCGCTTGCCCAGGTCATCAACATCGATGAGGACATGGTCTCATTGCAGGTGAACTCGGGTACCAAGGGGCTTGCCAACAATGCATCGGTCAGGTTTCTGGGCGAACCGGCCATGGTCACCTATTCCGACAATATCCTGGGACGTGTGTTCAGTGGTGCCGGTCAACCGATCGACCAGGGTCCCGATCTTTCCAGCGATCCGTCCGTTCCGATCGGAGGTCCGTCGGCTAACCCGATGAAGCGTGTTCTGGCCTCGCGCATGATCCGCACGGATGTGCCGATGATCGACATCTTCAATTGTCTGGTCGAAAGCCAGAAAATCCCGATCTTTTCCGTATCCGGAGAGCCCTACAATCCATTCCTGGCCCGGATCGGCATTCAGGCCGACGCGGATATCGTGGTTTTCGGTGGTCTTGGCCTGATCTTTGATGACTATGCCTTTTTCAGGAAGCAGTTCGAAGATGCCGGCGTCTTTCCACGCACGGTGATGTTTATCAACCAGGCCTCTGATCCGGTTGTCGAGCGCCTTCAGGTGCCGGATATGGCACTCGCGGTTGCCGAGAAATTCGCGGTGGAGGAAGGCAAGCGCGTTCTGGTGCTGCTGACCGACATGACCGCCTTCGCCGACGCGATGAAGGAAGTCTCGATTGCAATGGAACGTGTTCCGGCAAATCGCGGCTATCCGGGTGACCTTTACTCCCAGTTGGCACGCCGCTACGAAAAGGCGTGCGACTTCAAGGGGTCGGGCTCGGTAACCATTCTCACGGTGACGACCATGCCGGGCAATGACGTCACCCATCCAGTACCGGACAATACCGGCTACATCACCGAGGGACAGTTCTATCTCCATAGCGGCGTGCTTGACCCGTTCGGATCGCTGTCACGCCTCAAGCAGCACGTCATCGGCAAGGTGACCCGCGAGGATCACAATCAGATCATGAACACCATGATCCGGTTTTATTCCGGCGCACGCGATGCCGAGCAGAAACAGTCGATGGCCTTCGAGCTGTCCGATTACGACCGGCAGCTCCTGAAGTTCGGTGCTTTGTTCCGTGAGCGCTTCATGAACATCGAAGTCTCCAAACCTCTCGAAGAAGCCCTGGATCTTTGCTGGGAGACGCTCGCGGAATGCTTTGAGCCCGAGCAGCTGCTGATGAAGCAGGGCTTGATTGACAAATACTTCCCCAGAAAGACGGCCACTTCGGATCCTTCGGATGAGGAGGCCGCCTGATGGCGAAACTCGCGCTCAATAAATCATCCCTTGCCCGGGAGAGCGCACAGTTGGCAGAGTTCAGGCGGTTCTTGCCGTCGCTCGAGCTCAAGCGCCTCCAGATCATGGCTGAGCGAGCCAAGGCGAAAGAGGCAGCGACCAGGCTCGAAAGAGAGTATGAGGAACGGTTTGCCGATCTTGCCGCTTCCTTGCCGATGATGGCCAACGAACAGGTCCCTCTCGAGGGACTGGTCGTGCTCAAGAAAGTCGTCCGGGGTGAACAGAACCTGTCTGGCACGATCCTTCCGGTACTGGAAGACCTTGAGGTGGAGACAGAGCCCTATTCCCTGCTGGCGCGGCCGCATTGGGTCGACCCGTATGTGAAAGGCATGCAGAACCTGCTGCGCCTGAACATGGAAAGGGACATCGCCAGAGAGCGTATCGTGCGTCTGGTCGAAGCCGAAGCGGTGATATCGCGCAGGGTCAATCTCTTTGAGAAGGTGCTCATCCCGCGCGCGGAACGAAACATCAAAAAGATCCGCATGGCGCTTGCTGATGCGGAACGGGATGCCGTTGTTCGCGCCAAGATCTCCAAACGCAAGACCGCTGCTCGCAGCGCAGAGGAAAGGATGGCCGAGCTATGACCATCGTCCCCCTCGTCAAGGTAAACCTCGTCGGCATTCTGGACGACAAGGAGAAAGTGCTGGAAGCGGCTCAGACTTTTGGCACGCTGCATCTTATTCCTTTGACGTCCGCGCAAAAGGAACTTGAAGCGGTGCCTGCGGGCCTTGGCCGAGAAGCGGTGGAGGCCTTGCGCTGGCTGATGGACTGTCCGGCGCAGCGCCGTCCCGTGACCGAGCCAGACGACTTCCATCTGGAAGAGGTCGTCGACCGGACCCTGAAAAACCGCAAGGCGTTGAAAGATTGCCAGGATCTGCTTGCCAAGCTCGATCGGCGGATACAGGACGTGGAGCCCTGGGGCGACTTCAACTTTTCAGAGCTGGAGGAAATCGGCCACAACCGCCTTTGGTTCTATGTGGTGCCGCATGGCAAGCTCAACGCCGTCGATCCGTCGGAAAAGGTTCTGGAGGTTGTGCATCAGGACAGATACCGGTCCTATATCGTTATTCTGTCTCCTGAAGAGCCCGCAACGACTGCAATGCCTGTGCCCAGAACCCATGTAGGGTCGGCGTCTCTATCACAGCTCAAGCGCGCTCATGAAAGGGCTGCAATCGACCTTGAGGAGCTTGAACTGGAGCGTCAGTCGCTGACCAAGTGGCGGTACGTTCTGGCTCAGAACCTGGCTGCGGCCAGGGACCTTTCTGCGCGCCAGCGCGCCGCTCTCGAGACAGCTGACAGCGAGCGAATTTTTATGTTGCAGGCCTGGGCGCGGCGCGATCAGGTTGCTGAAATCCAGGAGCTTTCCGCCAAGCTAGGGATAGCTGCGGTCTTTGAGGATCTGTCGGAAGAGGATAAACCGCCAACCCTTCTGGAAAACGCGACGGCCCTTGAGGCCGGGGAAGATCTGGTAGAGTTCTACCAGACGCCCGGTTACCGGGATTGGGACCCATCGTCGGTCGTCTACGTCTCCTTCATCATCTTCTTCGGAATGATCATGACCGATGCAGGTTATGGCCTTCTGCTGCTTGCCCTTCTGTTCCTGTTCCGCAAGCGCTTCACCGGTTCGGAGCTTGGCAGGCGCATGTTCCGCATGTTCGCCTGGCTGATGGTTTCCACCACGGCATTCGGTGTGGCGACCGGCAGTTATTTCGGGGTCTCGCCGCCGGATGGCAGTTTCCTGGCACATCTGAAGGTGCTTCATCTGAAGGATGTCGACACGATGATGAAGATCACGCTCACCATCGGCGTGGTTCATATCGTGCTGGCCAACCTGCTGCGTGCTTTTCATGAAAAGACACGGAGCGGACGATACCAACCGATCGGCTGGTCTCTGGTTGCCTTCGGTGGTCTGGCAACTTTTCTGGGGCAGGGCACGATTTTTGCCACTGTGGGGCCGGCAAGCATCATACTGGGGCTGCTGACCGTCGGTTTCTTCGGCAGCGACAGAAAGGTGGATTCAGTCAAGTCCGGCGGCTTGCGGATCTTCGACGGCCTCGCGGCGCTCGCCCGCATCGTCAACATCTTTTCCGATGTTCTCAGTTACATGCGTCTGTTTGCGCTGGGACTGGCGGCCGCCTCGTTGGCCGAGACCATCAATTCGCTTTCAGGACAGCTCAATCACGCCGTGCCCGGTATCGGTCTTCTGATCGCGCTGCTTGTGCTCTCCATCGGCCACGCAATCAATATCGGGCTCGGGGTTATTGCGGGTTTCGTCCATGGTCTGCGCCTGAACGTCATTGAATTTTTTAATTGGGGTTTGAAAGACGAAGGCAAGCCCTTCCGTCCTTTTAAGAAAGAGGAGACACGCCTGTGAACGAATTCGTTGTGGCTCTCGGTTGGTTCGGGCTGTACGCTCCGGTCGCCCTCGGGGCGATCGGCAGTGCCTGGGGATGTGCGCTCGGCGGCAGCGCCGCGATTGGTGCCATGTTGGACAGCGAGGGCGGGTATGGCCGCTTTATCGGCGTTTCCCTTATGCCGTCGTCCCAGGTCATCTACGGCATCGTGATCATGTTCTCCCTGCAGCAGTCCAGTGTCGACGCAGCAAACGGGGCCGCACTGTTTGGCATTGGCGTGCTTTCCGGATTCACGATGCTGTTTACTGGCATTCGCCAGGGCGAGGTTCTGGCCTCCGCAATTCACGCATCCAAGGCAAAGCCGGAGATTTTCGGCATTTCGCTGGCACCGGCAGCAGTGCTTGAAGGCTTCTCGGTCTTTGCACTCGTCTTTGCCCTGGTCCTGGCAGGCTCGATCCCGAGTTAGGAGGCGATGATGTCCAAGAGCAAAGGGGCGACAGACCTGGAAAACACTGCGGGTGCAGGGGTTCAGGCACTGATCGACCGTCTGAAATCGGAAGGTGTATCGGCCGGGAAAACCGAGGGCGAGGAGATCCTTGCCAAGGCGAAGACCAGGGCGGACGAAATCGTCGCCGAAGCGCAGAAAAAGGCGGACAGTCTTCTGGCTGACGCGCGCGCAGAGGCCGCCAAGGAGAAAGCCGCCACGGAAGACGGCCTGAAAGTGGCGGCCCGGGATCTTGTCCTGAGTCTCAGAAACGAGCTCGGTGACCGTATTCAGCAGGAGGCCGGCAGACTGGTCGGGACGACCCTCGGAGACCAGGAGTTCCTGCAAAAACTCATTTTGGCAATGGCTGCGAACGCCAAGGAAAATGCTTCCGTCAGCAATACGGAACCGATGGAGGTCGTGCTTCCGGAAAAGGTGGTCACATTCGAGGAACTGAAACAGTCTCCCGAAGCCGTCGAACCTGGAACCTTGACGCATTTCGTCATCGCGCTTGCCGGAGAAGTCCTGCGCGACGGGGTTACATTTTCCACTGCCTCGGGGTTTGACGGCATCAAGGTCAAGCTGACGGACCGCGATGTGACCATCGACCTGACCGAGGAAGCCATTGCAACCTTGTTGAAGCGCCATCTTCAACCGCGCCTGCGTGCGGTCATGGAAGGAGTGCTGCGCTGATCATGTCCCGGCCGCACCAATATATCGCGCTGGTGACCAGCCTACCGCATCTGGGCAAGCTGTTTTCGCGCAAGGACGTGCCGATATCGAAATTCCGGCTGAAGCAACGTCTTGCGATGCTCGAGGAAGAGCATCAGCGTCTGATGCGGGAAATGGTGGAAGTCACGGCATGGGCAGGAGTGGCAAAGTACGATCAGGATATCGAAGTCATTCGACGGGCCAATCAGGTAATCGCCGATTTGAAGGCCTATCCCGATCTGCAGGACCTGGTCCGGGTGCGCATGGAAACCCGCACTCTGATCGCAGCGCTCAGAAGACGCGGCCGCGGCGAGGATACCGCCGGAGACATTCAGAATTGGGGTTTCGGTCGCTGGTGCAGCCGGATAAAGGCCAATTGGAACGACCCCGCATTCGGATTGGGGCACTTCATGCCCTGGGTTGCCGAGGCTCATCGGCTGATGCAGTCGGAAGACCATATTGCCATGGAACGTCTCACCCTGACTGAAGTGTTCCGTCAACTCGACCAGTATGGCACGCGCCACGAATTCGATTTCGAAGCCGTCGGCATCTATGTACTGCGCTGGGTTATTGTCGAGCGTTGGTCGCGTTACGATGAAGAAGAGGCGCGCGAGCGCCTTCAGTCTCTGGTTGCCGCTGCGTTGAACGGCCTGCAAGGTCTTGAGAAATCGGGGAGCGGGCAGGAATTCTTGAAAGACAATTCATTATCTCTTGAGGGAGCCACTTCATGACAAGCCATGTCCAGCTTCCGGAACCGACGGCCGAAATCATAGCCGTCCAGGACGATCTGGTGACGATTGCTCCGACAGGCGATGCCCCCCTGATCAAGAACGAGGTGGTCTACATCATTCCTCATGGTCCAGAACGTGAGGGCAAGCCACGGGAATACCTGAAGGCCGAAGTACTGCGCGTACGCGGCAAGTCTGCCGAGGCCCAGGTGTTTGAAAGCACTCATGGTGTCCGGGTGGGCGACAAGGTCATTCAGAGCGGTGAAATGCTGTCTGTTGCGTTGGGCCCGGGGCTGCTCAGTACCGTTTTCGACGGATTGCAGAACCCGCTGGCCGATATCGCGGCGGAACATGGCTTTTTCCTGCCGCGTGGCGTGCTCACCAACGCGCTCGACCAGAACCGGAAATGGGCCTTCGAACCCAAGGTCGCGTCCGGGGATCCGGTCAAGGCAGGTGAGACGCTCGGCACGGTCCCTGAAGGACGGTTCGAGCACAAGATCATGGCGCCGTTTTCCCTGACCGGGAACTGGTCGGTGGAGCGGGTGCGCGAGGGTACGTTCACCATCAACGAAACGGTGGTCACGCTCAAGAACGATCGAGGCGAAATCCGTGACCTGAGCATGGTCCAGCATTGGCCGGTTCGCCGGGCGATCCCGGAAGGTCTGGTCAGGTCAGGCCAGAGCGAACGGCTCTATCCAAGCGAACCTCTGATCACCACCTTGCGCCTGATTGATACGTTTTTCCCGATCGCAAGAGGCGGAATGGGGTGTATTCCCGGCCCGTTCGGTGCGGGGAAGACGGTTCTGCAGTCGTTGATTTCCAGATTTTCCGCGGTCAACATCGTGATCGTTGTGGCTTGCGGCGAGCGCGCGGGAGAGGTGGTGGAAACCATCACGGAATTCCCCCATCAGCCCGACCCGTCGGGCGATGGCACATTGATGGACCGGACGGTGATCATCTGCAACACCTCGTCGATGCCGGTCGCAGCCCGTGAAGCCTCCATCTATACCGGGATCACGCTTGGCGAATACTACCGCCAGATGGGTTACGACGTGTTGCTGATCGCCGACAGTACGTCGCGCTGGGCGCAGGCCATGCGCGAAACCTCCGGCCGCCTGGAAGAAATTCCTGGTGAAGAAGCCTTCCCTGCCTATCTCGATTCGGCGATCAAGGGCATCTATGAACGCGCCGGGGTCCTGAGAACGGCAACGGGTAAAACCGGAAGTCTCACCATGATCGGCACGGTTTCACCGGCCGGTGGCAATTTCGAGGAACCGGTCACCCAATCCACGCTTGGCACGGTCAAAACCTTCCTGGGTCTGTCATCAGAGCGGGCCTACAAGCGCTTCTATCCGGCGGTTGATCCGCTGCTGTCCTGGTCCCGCTACCACGCACAGCTCGGTGACTGGTATCAGAAAAACATCGGCCCCAACTGGGTGCCGCGCGTCGAGGAGATGATCGAGCTCCTCGCCAAAGGTGACGAAATCACCCGGATGATGCAGGTCACCGGTGAAGAAGGGGTCTCGACCGAAGACTTCGTGCTGCAGCAAAAGGCGCTTTTTCTCGACATGGTCTACCTGCAACAGGACGCCTTCGACGATGTCGACGTGTCGGCACCGCTTGCCCGTCAGCAGCAGACATTCGATCTCGTCTATTCGATCGCCAAGTCCGACTTTGCCTTTGACGACAAGGACGCGGTGCGCAAGTTCTTTACCGAACAGACGTCTCTGTTCAAGAACCTGAACTATTCCGCGGATGACAGTCAGGAACGCAAAGATCTGTTGCAGAAAATCAAGGACAACGTCAACGCGGCCCCGAGACAGGTTACCTCGTGACGTAAGCGATTTTAGCTCTGAGCAGGCATATGAGATGCCTGCCCATTCATGAGGTTTGCATCAAAACACGCTGAGAATTTCCTCAAGCGGTTTCTTGATTTTCGCGACCGCGGGAACCGTTGCGTCCTGTGCCGGATGACCTACCGCCAGGATCATCACCGGCTTTTCCGCTTCCGGCCTGTCCAGAATATCGTTCAGGAATTTCATCGGGTTGGGCGTATGCGTCAGCGTGCTGAGGCCGGCATGGTGAAGCGCCGTGATCAGCATGCCAGTGGCGATGCCGACACTCTCCGGCACATAATAGTGCTTGTATCTGCTGCCATCCTTGTAGGTGCCCCAGCGCTGGGCGAAGATGACGATCAGCCACGGAGCGATGTCCAGGTGCGGCTTGTCGGCATTGGTTCCGATCGGCTCGAGCGCCTTGATCCATTCATCGCCTGCACCGCCATCGTAGAAACGGCGTTCTTCTTCCTCCGCCGCCAGACGGATCTTGTGCTTGAGCTCCGGGTTGGAGATGGCCACAAAATGCCAGGGCTGGTGGTTGGCGCCGCTTGGAGCGGTCCCTGCCGCACGGATACAGGTTTCGATCACCGAGCGGTCGATCGGCCGATCCGTAAACTCCCGCACGGTATGGCGCGTGCGGACATCCTCGTAAAATGCCTCAGCGCGATCCTGCATTTCTTTGTCGGAAAAATCACGCCGGTCCGGCAATGGGAGCGGTTTGTAGTCCAGAGTGGATTTGTCAATCATGGTCGTCGTCCGGTTTTTATTGTGCACCGCCCGGCCAACAATCGGCCGTGGGTATCATCTGCCCACTGAGACCAATTGCACAATTGAAAGAGCGTGCGCTTTGAGATCACTCTAAGTTCCTGAAATACCTGAACACAACACTGCTGTTGGAAATCATTTTCCGAAAGGTTCGAAACGGCCTCGGTCGCTCGGTCGAGCGAGAGCCTGAGTGCAGTGGCTGCGGAGCTTGCCGAGGCTATGAAGGGGAGCGTCATGGAGGAAGAAATCGAAAGGATCGTGCCTTTCGCACGCGGCATGCAGCCGGAGGCACTGGCTTACCTGAAAGACAACATAACCCGGACCGTTGTAGCCGCCGGAGAGGATATCCTGCATCCCGGAGACACTGTTAACGGCGTCTTTCTGGTCAAATCGGGAAACATTCGCGTCTATTACATCGACCCGGACGGGCGCGAAGGCACGCTGTACTGGATTGAACCCGGTGAGAGTTGCATTCTGGCGCTGAACAGCCTCTTTTCCGACATGCCATACCCCGCCTTTGCGGCCGCCGATACCGAGGGGGTCGAGTTTCTGACCTTGTCCGGTTACGTGTTCAGGGAACTGTTTGCCAAAGACCCGGCAGTTCAGGGATTTTTGTTCGAGCAGCTGTCCGGGCGCGTGTATTCTCTGCTCTACAGTCTGGAACAGTCCATGCGCCTGCCGCAGGAAGAGCGTCTGGTGCTGCTGCTTTTGGCAAGAGCGGACGAAGATGGGGTCATTTGCCTGTCGCAGGACAGGCTGGCGCGTGATCTTGGCACGCTTAGAGAAGTCGTTTCCCGATTGCTGCGCAATCTTGCCAGTCAAAACCTGATCTCGCTTGCACCAAAACGGATCACGCTCCTGGATCGACATCGCCTGCAGGAGCTGGTTCGGTCCGAGGCTTCGGAAAACTGAGTTGATTGGGTCTGATCTGTAATTGAAGCCGATCCGGAGCAAACGCCAGGGGCCCGTCCGAAATTCCCCTGGCGTGCAGCGTCCTAATTGGCGAGGGCTTTCGTGGCTTCCTCGGTGGTCAGAACGCCATTGGCGATCATGCTGTAATTGACGAGCGCCGCATTGTAGGCATCCGTGCCTGGGGCCCCGACGGCATTCTTGACGACATAGACCTTGAAGCCGTTTTCCATGAGCGCCCGCATGTGCGAATCCACACACAGGTTGGCAACCAGTCCGCCGAGAATGACCGTGTCGATTCCCCGGGCACGAAGCTGATAGATCAGATCGTTGCTTTCCGGTCCGTACATCTTGTGAGGAGCGACCACGATCGTGTCGCCGTCATGGATGTACTTCTTGTACGGTTCGTAGAAGTCTGCGCCCGACCCTTCAAATCCGTCCTTATCATTGAGGGATTCGCGATAAAGCGCTTTCATGTCCAGCAATTGGCGCTGAAGGGTTCCCGCGCGGGACCAGTCGATATCGATCCGCGTATAGACCAGAGGGTCCACAGCAAGGGCAACACCCTCGGATTTTGCGGTCTTCATCAGCGTTTCGATGTTGCCGATGGTTCCAAGTTCCGCCAGGTTTTCCGCAACGAGTCCATAGAGCTTGCCGTCAGGCGCGAGGAAATCGTTCTGCGGATCCGTGATCACGATCGCCGTGTGCGCCTTGTCGAACGTGGGCAGCGGGTTTTCAGCAGCCGGCGCAACGGCGCTGGCAACCACCAGAGGCAGACTTGCCGCGAGGGACAACAACAAGGTTTTCATTTCTACAACTCTCTGTTTGTCTTAAAAAAGTGCCGGTCGACACGTTGGCAAAAGTCGTTGCCGGCGGGTCCGGTTGTAGAAATTTGGCGACAAAGTCTCTGGAACATTTGTTCCACCTCGCGAAAAAATGTCAGGCACCGTCAAGTCGACTGCAAGTGGCGCATAAAGGCCGGTTTCTACCGGCAAAATGACGGCAAATGCCCCCTGAACAAAAAATAACCTTGACCAGGGACGTGGCTGCTTTCTAGATTTTCTTGACCAATTGGTCAGCGGAGGCGTTCAGAAGGCAAAAATGCCCGGATGTTCTTGCAGCGGCCAGATTGCTGGCATCCAATGGGGCGGTCGGGAGCTGTCCCGTCGTTGGATCGGCAAGGGGTTGATAAATTCCAGAGAAGGGCTTTGCCGGTTGAGCAAGGTCCAGAACCAGTAGGGGAATGGCAATGAAGGCATTGAAAAGTCTGGCGCTTGCGTCCGTGTTGGGAGCGAGCCTCGTCTCGGGCGTGGCGAATGCCGCCGACGAGCTGACACTCCAGCTCAAATGGGTCACACAGGGTCAGTTTGCCGGTTATTACGTGGCCAAGGACAAGGGTTTTTACGAGGAAGAAGACCTCGATGTGACCATCAAGCCAGGTGGTCCCGACATTGCTCCACCGCAGGTGATCGCTGGTGGCGGTGCAGACGTGATCATCGACTGGATGCCGTCCGCGCTTGCATCCCGCGAAAAGGGCGTGCCGTTGGTCAATATCGCCCAGCCGTTCAAGAAATCCGGCATGATGCTGACCTGCCGGAAAGACACAGGCATCACCTCGCCCGAGGATTTCAAGGGCAAGACCCTTGGTGTCTGGTTTTTCGGCAATGAATATCCGTTCCTTTCCTGGATGAGTCAGCTGGGTATTTCAACTGAAGGCGGGCCTGACGGCGTGACTGTCCTGAAGCAAGGCTTCAACGTTGATCCGCTGCTTCAGAAGCAGGCCGACTGCATTTCCACCATGACCTACAATGAATATTGGCAGGTTATCGATGCAGGTATTCCGGCCGAGGAGCTGATCGTCTTCAAATATGAAGATCAGGGCGTCGCGACATTGGAAGACGGCCTCTATGTGCTGGAGTCCAGCCTTGAAGATCCTGCAATGGTCGACAAGCTGGCCAGATTTGTGAAAGCCACGATGAAGGGTTGGGCTTATGCCGCGGATAACCCGGAAGAAGCTGCGGAAATCGTTCTGGAAAACGATGCGACCGGGGCTCAGACCGAAAAGCATCAGATCCGCATGGTCGGTGAAATCAACAAGCTGGTCGATGGCTCCGACGGTAAACTGGACATGAGCGCCTACGACCGCACGGTGAAGTCCCTGTTGGCCGGTGGCTCCGATCCGGTCATCACCAAGGAGCCGCAAGGCGCAACTTCCACGGCAGTGACCGACAAGCTCTGAAAACGAAGTTCCGTCGCTATGAACGAACTGGGAAAGGCCGCCCTCGGGCGGCCTTTCTGCGTTCATCAGATGACTTGCCGGACTTCTCCCAGAAAGCCTGAAACTTCGTTGCGCAGCAGATTGCCTTTTTCCGCAAGCGCGCTGGCAGCAAGGAGAACCTCGTTTGCTTCTCTTGTTGTTTCTTCCGCGACCGAGCTGATTGCGCCGATGTTGGAGCTGACTTCATTGGCTCCGATTGAAGCCTGATTGATGTTTCGGGCAATCTCGGAAGTTGCCGCACCCTGCTCTTCCACGGCGGCGGAGATCACAGAGGAAATTTCATCGATTTTTGATATCGTGGAACCGATGGAGTCGATCGAAGAGACGGCCTTGGTGCTTGCCGACTGAATATCTCCGATTTGAAGACCGATTTCGCGGGTCGCCTGGGCGGTCTGGCTGGCAAGTTCCTTGACTTCGGCCGCAACCACCGCAAATCCCTTGCCCATTTCGCCGGCCCGGGCAGCCTCAATACTGGCATTGAGTGCCAGCAGATTGGTCTGGTTGGCAATTTCGGTAATCAGGGACACCACTTCGCCGATTTTTTCCGAAGCGTCTGACAGCGTACCGATATCGACATTCGTCTGATCGACTTCGCCAACGGCCTTGCTGGTGATCTCCACGGATTGGCAGACTTGCTGATTGATCTCGTTGACTGACTGGGTCAGCTGTTCCGTTGCGGCGGCAACCGCGGACACGTTGACGGATGCTTCCTGTGCAGCGGCGGCGGCCGAAGAGGCCTGTTCACTTGCCGAAGCCGACGAGCTGTTCATCGATCCGGCTGAAGCCTCCAGCTGTGTGGCGGCCGTTGCAACCGACTCGACAACGTCTTCCATCGTCCCTTCAAAACCCAGAACGACGTCCTTGAAGGAGGACACCCTGTCTTCCATAACCTGCATGGCGCTGTTGATCGTCTGGCTTGCTTCTCCGAAGGCGCCCGACATGCCCTTTTCCGAAATCCGGCGGAAATACTTGTTGTCGGCAACGTATTCGAGTGATGCCTTTGATTCGCGCACATAAGCGTCTGCCCGGTCGATCATGCGATTGATGGAATGAAGCAACCTGCCAGCTTCTCCGCCTTCCGTGATGTTGATGATGCGCGCTTCGAAATCGCCTTCCGCGACCCTCTCCACGACATCGAGTGCCTTTTGAATAGCCGAGTTGTTTCTTCCCATCAGCATGGTTCTTGCCTCCCAGACAAGTGCGAAGTTCAATTCAAAATTTGAAAGATCTAAAGCGTTGCAATGAACTCGTCATATTCGACAGCATGGTCTTCCAACAGCGACCTGATCATGGCTTTTGAAGCCCGAAGGCCACTTTTGCGGTCCTGGTGTCCGCGCTCCTCAGCCAGCAAATTTCGGTAGAGCGGCATGATTGCGGTTTCCAGCACGTTTCGGTCGGGGACACGGCGATTGGAATGGTAGCCGATCACGGTCCCGCTCTTGTCCCTGCTGGGCGTGACATGCGCATGGACCCAGTAGTGGTCGCCGTTTTTGCAGCGGTTTTTTACGTAAGCGAAAATCTCACGGCCGGACTGAATGGTCTCCCAAAGTAAATCAAAGATGCAGCGCGGCATGTCGGGATGCCGGATCAGACTATGCGGTTGTCCAAGACATTCCTTTTCCGTGTATCCGGCGACCCGCAAAAACACATCATTGCAATAGGTGATGCGCCCCTTGAGGTCGGTTTTGCTGACGATGATCTCGTTTTCATCAAAATAGCGCTCAACGCCAGTGAGAAACACGTCGTTTCGCAATTGGTTGCTCCGTAAGATGCAAAGGTTCCGGTCTCAAACAGATTGGAAAAACCCAAGGTTGCAAAAATAATAAAATTCTACTTTTGAATATAACGTTGAGTTCCGTAAACTGTTTCGAATACATTGTTAGAAATACTGTAATTAATCGCCGGTTAACGTTGCGTAGATAATTGTCAAAAACTGCATATTACCGTAGGTAATTCTACGTAATAAAGATAGAATTCCCTAGGGTGATGTGTAGAGTTGCGCCTGAATGTCTCAGCGAAAGTCGCGGTCCGAGACAGAATACAAGTCGGCAACCAGTGAGTTTGCAGGGAGGAAGTACCACTTTGTATTTTACTCACCTCACAGCCCGGCATAAAACCGAAAGAAAATCGGGCAAGGTATCGGGGCATGAAAAAAGCAGTCGTTCTTGGCGCCTACGGCTTTATCGGATCAGCTTGTGTTCGTGCATTGCAATCAGCCGATTATGAAATTACGGCGGTAGGCCGTTCAAGAATTACAGCGCTTCGAACTTTCCCGGATCTTTCCTGGGTGATTGAGAACATTTCACAGTGCACGGTCGAGCGCTGGAAGGCGATTTTCCAAGACGCAGACGTTGTTGTGAATGTTTCTGGCGCGCTGCAGGACGGCGCCCGGGATGATCTGGTGGCAATCCATGAAACTGCCGTTGAGCAAATTCTCAAGTCGCTTGCGGGATCGCGGACACGGCTGGTGCAGATCTCGGCAGCCGGTGTTTCGCCGGATGCTCCAACTGACTTCTTTCGGACAAAGGCAAGGGGAGACGCTTTGGTGACAGCTTCCGGCCTCGATTGGATTGTGTTGCGTCCGGTTCTGGTGCTTGGATCGGATGCTTATGGGGGAACCGCTTTGCTGCGTGCTGTTGCGGCGCTGCCTGCTGTCGGCGCAAAAGTCTTCCCCGATGCCCCGGTTCAAACAGTGCACGTGGACGACGTCGCCAAAGCAGTTGTCCAGGCTGCGGGCGGAGAACTCGGAAATCGGTTTGTCGCGGATCTGACAGAAAACGAGCAACATTCCTTTCACGATCTGACGGTTCGGATTCGTTCCTGGCTGGGTTTCCCGTCATGGAGCGGAATGGTGACAATTCCGGACAGTATCGTTTCGCTGCTGGGGAAAGGCGCGGATGTTCTGGGATGGCTCGGCTGGCGCTCTCCCTTCAGAACGAACGCCTTGGTGTCATTGAAAAACGGAATTCGTGGTGACGCGGCAGCATGGAATAACCGTGGCGGCCACCCGATGAAATCCCTTGAGGAGACATTGCAGCATCTGGAGGCGACCGCACAAGAACGCGCATTTGCTCGCCTTTATCTGTTGTTGCCGCTGGCAATTGCATGTCTGTCGGTGTTCTGGGGGCTTTCGGGCTTCATCGGGCTGATGTCGTTTGAGGCGGCAACTGCGGTGCTGACAGACCGCGGCCTGTCTTCAGGCTTTGCGAAGGCGTCCGTCTCTATTGGTGCGGTCGTGGATCTCATGCTTGCTGTAGCCGTGATGTGGAGGCCTTGGACACGTCTGGCCTGCCTGGGAATGATTGTGGTCTCGTTGGCGTATCTCGTGGGTGCAACGGTCTGGGCGCCCTCTCTTTGGGCAGACCCGCTCGGACCGTTGGTAAAAGTTTTTCCGGCGATGGTGCTCTCCGTGGTCGTGGCCATGCTGGTGGAGACACGTTGATGGTCTATGAGCTGTTGCGCTACGCCCATGTGATAGGCGCTTGTGTTCTGCTGGGGACAGGTGCCGGCATCGCCTTTTTCATGGTGATGTCCAACAGGTCGCAGAACCCTGTATTGATTGCGCATGTCGCGGGGATCGTTGTCCTTGCCGACACGGTTTTCACAGCAACGGCGGCGGTCGTTCAGCCGGTAACCGGCTATTTGCTTGCACGCGAAACCGGTTGGCCGATCCTGGAAGGTTGGGTCCTGGCTTCCCTTTGCCTTTATGTGTTCGTTGGCGTGTTCTGGCTTCCGGTCGTCTGGGTCCAGATCAGAATGCGCCGTCTCGCGTCGGTCGCAGCAGAAACGCAAACAGATCTGCCCGCCGAGTATCACAGGCTTTACCGGATCTGGTTTGCATTCGGGTTTCCGGCATTCTTCGCGGTTCTTGCCATTGTCTGGCTTATGCTGACCAGGCCCGACCCGCTCTTCTAGACGCCGTTGCCCGCAATCACTCCATCTTGTCCGGTTCCTTGCGCATGATCAGCCAGATCATGGCACCGATGAAGGCGAAGGCGCCGAGGTTCAGGAGTGTGTCAAGCGGGTCACCGATCAGCATGCGAAGTCTCCGTTCTGCTGTCGAGAATAAGAGCCCTGACGAGGCAAGCCAGTAACAGGCCCGTAATGAGCACGAACGGCAGAGCACCCAGTGCGATCAGCGTTTTCATGGCTTGTGCAGAGCCGGACAGGATCATGGCAGCTCCCAGGATGCCGAGCAGCACGCCCCAGATGACCCTGACTTTCGAACTCGGGTTGGGATTGCCGCCGGTCGAAAACATGCCGAGCACGAACGCGGCACTCACGACGCTTGTGACAATGAACAGGAAAGCTGCGGCAATGGTTGCAAGCGTGGTGATGGTCGACAGGGGAAGCCTGTCAAGCAGGGCAAAGGTCATCCGCTCGACATTGGTCTGGGTCATCGCAAGAAGTTCGCCCTGGCCGTTCAGCGCTTCGAAAAGGCCAACCCCGCCGAACGCTCCGAACCAGATAGTGGAAAACAGCGTCGGTCCGATCAAAACGCCAAGCACGAATTCGCGAATCGTCCGACCTCTGGATATTCGGGCAACAAAGACACCGACGAACGGTCCCCAGGCGATCCACCAGACCATGTAGGTGAGCGTCCAGTCCTGAAACCAGCGGCTTGCTTCATCGCCAAAAAACGTGAACGTCTGGAGGCCACGTGGAACGACTTCGGCTACATATAGACCGATACCGCTGATGATTGAGTTCATCAGATATTCGGTTGGTCCGAGAATGATGGTGTAGGCGACAAGCCCGATCGCAAGGCACATGGCGATGTTGGAAAGGCGCGCCATGCCACTGCCGAGATCCACCAGAAGGGGTGGAATGTAGGCAGCAACCATGATCAGGAAGACGGCGCCGATCATGAAGGGTGTCGCGGTCTCTCCCCCTGTCAGGATCGAGACGCCGTCGGCGACCTGATAAACGCCCATGGCAACCGAACCACCCACTCCGATCGCGATGGCGGCGATTGCCATGAAATCGGACAGCCAGCCGACAATTGTCGCCCAGGTTTCACCCGGAAACAGGTTCTTGACCGGTGCGCTCACCAGCATGGGTGTTCCTCGCCGGAAACTGAAATAGGCAATCGTAAGCGCTGTCGTGCCATAGATCGCCCAGGCATGAATTCCCCAATTGAAATTCGCTGCCAGGAGTGCCTGCTCTGCCGCAAGCGGTGCGGGCAACGCCTCCTTGGCAAAGTAGAAATGCGTGAGCGGTTCTGCGACGGCCCAGAAAAGCAGGCCGACACCCATTCCGGCTGCAAACAGCATCGCAATCCAGGTGGGGGTGGAATATTCGGGCCGGTCCGTATCCTTGCCGAGACGCAGATCGCCAAAGCGGGTGAAAGTCAGGCCAAGGCAAAACAGCAACATGATCGTCACGGACAACATGACGAACCAGCCGCGGCTGAAGAAATACTGATCGACAATGGTCTTGGCCAGGGCCAGCAGCCCCGCCGGGTCAACAACACCCCAGATGCCGATGACGGCACAAAGGCTCAAGGATGTCGCCAGAAGCAACCGGGAACTCTGCATCATACCCCCTCGGGAAAAGTCCTCGGACACAGGCTACCGGCGCAAGCATTTGAACGCAAAGGTTGCTTTTGCAATTGGGAAACGAAAATGCGCAGGCAAATGCTGGATTTGCCTGCGCATGATATTGAATCAGCCGGAGTTGTTACTCCGCAGCTTCCTTGACCGCCATCGGATTGTTCGGATGGGTGGTCCAGTTGGCGTAGTCCTCTTCCACTTTCTTTTTCGTCCGCGGATCGGTGCTGCCGGGGTCCATCGCCTCCATGGAGATGCAGTTCTCGACCGGGCAGACGTTGACGCACAGATTGCAGCCGACGCATTCCTCGTCGATCACTTCGAACATGCGCTCGCCATTCACCATGTTGGTGATCGCCTGGTGAGACGTGTCTTCGCAGGCGATGTGGCACCGGCCACACTTGATGCAAAGATCCTGGTCGATCTTCGCCTTGGCGATGTAGTTCAGGTTGAGATACTGCCAGTCGGAGACATTCGGGACCGCGCTGCCGATGAACTGGTCAACGGAAGTGTATCCCTTGCTGTCCATCCAGTCGCTCAGGCCATCGATCATGTCCTCGACAACCTTGAAGCCATAGGTCATCGCCGCGGTGCAGACCTGTACCGATCCTGCACCAAGGGCCATGAACTCGGCAGCGTCGCGCCAATCGGTCACGCCTCCGATACCGGAAATCGGCAAACCATGCGTTGCCGGATCGCGGGCAATCTCCGCAACCATGTTCAACGCGATCGGCTTGACGGCCGGGCCGCAATAACCACCGTGAGCACCCTTGCCGTCAACCGAGGGGGAAGGGGACATGATGTCGAGATCGACACCCATGATGGAGTTGATCGTATTGATCAGCGAAACGGCGTCTGCGCCTCCTGCCTTGGCAGCCTGGGCGGGTTTGCGGACATCAGTGATGTTTGGCGTCAGCTTGACGATGCATGGCATGCGCGAATGCTGCTTCACCCAGCGGGTGACCATCTCGATGTATTCCGGCACCTGCCCGACGGCAGATCCCATGCCACGTTCACTCATGCCGTGCGGACAACCGAAGTTCAGCTCAACGCCATCGGCTTCGGTCTCTTCGACGCGCTTCAGGATGTCGATCCAGTTCTGTTCCTCACACGGCACCATCAGGGAAACAACCAGTGCCCGGTCGGGCCAGTCTCGCTTGACCTGCTTGATTTCACGCAGGTTTACTTCAAGCGGACGGTCGGTGATCAGCTCGATGTTGTTGAGGCCGGTCAGCTGGCGGTCCTTGCCGTGAATGGCGCCATAGCGCGGGCCGTTCACGTTGACGACCGCCGGGTCTTCCCCAAGCGTTTTCCAAACAACACCACCCCATCCGGCCTTGAAGGCCCGAACGACGTTGTATTCCTTGTCTGTAGGTGGCGCGGATGCCAACCAGAACGGGTTCGGCGATTTGATGCCGATAAAATTTGTACGCAAGTCAGCCATACTTGCTCTCCCTCGAATCCGTGGCGCCGAGCGATTGTTCGCTCAAGGCGGCATTGATGCTTTCAGCGGCGATTTTTCCGTCCTCTACGGCAGCGACCGTCAGGTCCTCGCCGCCAAGTACGCAGTCGCCCCCGGCCCAAACGTCGGGAAGGTTGGTTTTGCGGTCGTCATCGACAACGATCCGTCCCTTCTCCAGGGACAGAGAATCGCCGAGGTCGGCTTGCACGAGTTTTTGACCGACGGCCTTGAACACCATGTCGGCAGGCATTGTTACAGTCTGTCCGGTGCCTGTCAGGCGGCCATCCTGCTCTTCGGTGCGCTCAAGCTCAATTCCGGTAACGGAGCCATTTTCCGTGACCAGCGCTTTCGGCTGCGCCCAGGTCAGGATACGGACGCCGCTTGTCTGCGCAAGCTGCTGCTCGTATTCCGAAGCATTCATTCGCTCCTGGCTGCGACGATAGGCGATCGTCACATCTTCAGCACCCAGAAGCTTGGTCTGAACAGCAATATCGACGGCGGTCATGCCGCCCCCGATCACAACGATTCGGCGGCCGACGGGAAGCTTGGAAAGCTCCCTGGCCTGACGCAGATCTGCAATGTAATCGACGGCGTCCAGCGAACCGGTCTTGTCTTCGCCATCAAGACCGAGAGCATTCACGCCGCCAAGGCCTATTCCCAGGAAAACGGCATCGTAGGTGGAGCGCAGGTCGCCAAGGTCCAGGTTATCGCCGAGGCGCATGCCGTTTTTCACTTCGATCCCGCCAATGGACAGGACAAACTCGACTTCGCGTTGTGCGAAATTGTCGACGGACTTGTAAGAGGCAATACCGTATTCGTTCAGGCCGCCGGCTTTTTCGCGGGCGTCGAACAAAGTGACATCATGGCCGTGAACGGCGAGGCGATGGGCACAGGAAAGCCCGGCCGGTCCGGCGCCGACAACAGCGATTTTCTTGCCGGTTAAGGCTGCGCGGGTGAATGGCGTGCTGTCATTCTCACTCATGTAGTGGTCGGTGGCGAAGCGCTGCAGCTCACCGATTTTTACGGGTTTGCCTTCAGCGACTTCCCTGACGCATACCTGTTCGCACAGGGTTTCGGTCGGGCAGACTCGGGCGCACATGCCGCCCAGGATGTTCTGCTCGAAGATCGTTTTCGCAGATCCGGTCGGATTGCCCGTCGAGATCTGGCGGATGAACTGGGGAATGTCGATGCTGGTAGGGCAGGCCTGCATGCAGGGCGCGTCATAGCAGAAGTAACAGCGGTCAGCTTCGACACTGGCTTCATGCGGTGCCAGCAGCGGATGCAGGTCACTGAAATTCTCTGCGTATGCGTCCTCAGGCAGGCGTCCGGCGGCAATGTCCGGGCCGGCTTTGGTCTGGGTCATGGAGATCTCCGGAAGGTTGGCGATCAAATTTCAAGGTGGCCGCCTTCGTTTTTTGAGGCAGCTCATGACCCTATTGGGCAAAAATTTGAACAGTTAGTCAAATATTTTTAGAACAATTATAAACTTGAGGGAAAATATCAGAAATTAAATTACTGAAATCACAGCAGCTTAAGGCAAAAATACTCGGAAACTAATTCGGGTTTGAGGCACCCGAAATCGATGTTATTTTGCTTGAGAATGTCAAAATTTCGCCAAATCGGACGATGAAAGCTCGTTCCGGCGTCTCCTGTCCAACCTGGTGTGAAGAGGTAAACCAGCCGTCATCGCTCCCTGCGGTTGACAGGGACGATACCTTGTTCGGCAAGCGGCAAGGGTGGGCATTGGTGCGAAAGCACCGGCCGCGGGCTGGGCCACTCGACATCTGTTTCAGTGTTCAGACGCTCACCTAGGATACCAAAGCCGGGCCTTTTCAGCCCCTCTTTCGATAATGACATGGCCATTGGCAAAGACCCGGTAACTGTGGCTCCAGTCGCCATCGGGCCATTTGATACGAACATTCGCGCGCTCTGCGACGCCAAGACCGAAATGAACGAAACCCATCTGGCCTGACGCGTGACCGGCACCGACCTGGACCTCCTTGACCACTGTTCTATTGCCGGTCTTGACACTGATCCTGGCGCCAACCGCCCTGGAATTCGGTTGTCCAGGTTGCCGGATGTCAACCGCCAACCAGTTGCCGAGGGGCCTCGGGTTTTCAGAAGTTCCCTGGCCGACATTGCGAAAGAGGCTGACAGGAGCAGCACGGTTGACAACGACAAGATCAAGAAGGCCGTCAGCGTTGAAATCAGCGAGACCCGCCCCGCGGCCCCGCCGGTCCAGATCAACCCCGGCCTGGTCTCCTGTCTCGACGAATTTGCCGTTCCATTGCCCGATCAGCAGATTGTCGGGGTCATAGGCTGCAAAGTCCGGCATCGCCTCGACATTGCCCTTTGCAATGAAAAGATCCCAAAGCCCGTCATTGTTGACGTCCTGAAACTCCGAATGCCAGCCGGTCGAGGGCTTCAGGTCCTCGCCGGCATAGGGGCGGTGGGCCGTGATCCCGAGATCGAAGGCAATGTCCTGATAGACCGGTACCGTCTCATCCGTTTCGTCATCGAGTTTCTGCAGCTTGGTGTCGCCCATGCTTGTCAGGGCGTATTCGGGATATCCGTCAACATCCAGATCAACCGAAGCGATTCCCATGCCCCAGATTTTCAGGTGTTGCCAGCCGTCGGCCTTTCGATAGGGCCGTGGTGCGCGTCCCGGCGGAACGGCCCAGAGCTGCTCTTCGCCACCCCGGTAGTAATGGCGGTCATTCGAGATGCGCAGATCCGCCTCGCCGGACCGGTTCCAGTCGGTGAAAAGGATCGACAAGGCGCAGTAGCCGGGGGCAAGCCGTGTTGCTTCCGGATAGCTGGCGGTCCCATCTGCGGCCGCTTCCGATCGGAACAGGAAGTTGTCGTGGCACGTTCCCCAGGGCGACCCGGGAGCTGAGCGGTCGACATAATTGCCGAATGCCAGGGTCGGAAATGCGTAGCCCGGCTCGTATGTGGCGGAAAAAGCCGTGGTCCACTCCCGGCCGCCGTCAAAGGCAAGTGCGCGATTGGCCACCTCGAAGGTGCAATCACCCTTGCCTTGCAGAACCAGGTTCTCGCCAAGGCGCAGAAGAACCAGATCCAGCACGTCGTCATTGTTGACGTCCAGTGGATAGGCGCCCAGAACCTTGCGCAGCTGCTTGTCGGTCAACCCGCTGTCAACTTCTTCGAATGCCAGCGCTTCGCCCGTGGGGCTGGCATTTCTGTAAAGGGCGGCAGGGTTATTGCCGCCTGCAAGAAACAGGTCCGGCAGCCGATCGCTGTTGCAGTCGAAAATCGCGGCGCCGCCGCCAACGAAAAACTCCCAAGCGCCGTCATAGGAATGATCGATGCCGGCTGCGCTGGCTTCTTCAACGAACTGGGGAACCGGAGCGAGAGACGTTTCGCGGTTTTCTTCTGCAATTGCCGGTAGGGCAGCAAATCCGGCAAGCAACGCGGTTGGCAGCGCAAGACTGAAGTGTTTCATTCGGCAATCTCCAGGCTGCGCAGGAAGGCAATGACGGACTGTCGGTCAGGTTCGCTCAGATCGGCATAGGCCTTCCGGCTTTCGCTGGCCTCGCCGCCATGTGCCCGGATGACCTCGTCCAGCGTGGTCAGATCGCCTCTGTGACCGTAAGGAGCAGTACTGCCAATTCCCCAGAGTTCTGCGGTGATGAAGACGTCCCGGGCCACGAACCTCTGCGCCAGCAGCTCGTTGCCGAACGTGTCGTTTGCTGCATCGGCTATCTTGTGCCTTTTCAGGTCGCCATAGAGCGGCACGAGAACCCGTCCCTCGTCGTCTCGGGGCAAATCCTGAACCCAGTCGAGTGTGGCAAGATCCAGAGCGAGCGGCGTTTCCAGGTCGCTTTGGCGCAGGGTGCCCGCCGTGTCAAATGGGCCTGGATCATGAAACACCAGGCTCTCTAGCGGAAGGGACGGTACATGGCAGGAGGCGCAGCCGATTTCGCTGAACAGAACTTCGCCTCCGGCTGCCGCATCCTGCCAGGTTTCCGGCAGATCTTTTTTTCGTATCGGCGCCGGCAAGGTTGCCTGCCAGGCGACAAGCGCCGAAATCTGGCCAGGGCTCATTTCGTTTTCATGACCGTCAGCGTCAAAGTCCGTGGAACCTGTCCATTGCGCGCCGAAGCGTTCGCTCGGCTGAATGCCGTGATGAGCGTTCATGGCGTTGACGGTGAATTGCCGAAGGGACGGAAAGACACCCTTCTGGCTGAACGGTCGCAGGGTCAGGTCGTCATCGATCCCGTCAAGTGCCGACACGTCGAGGGTTCCATCCGGATAGGCAGTCAATGTTCCGAACGAGATGTCCTTGGTCAGAAGGTCACCCTTGACCGGTTTGCCTTCCGTCCGGGCCCGTTCCAGCAGGCCCTGGCGCTGCGTACGCAGATCGGCGGTCATTTCTCGCGCAAGCAGCTCGATCAGTCCTGCACCTTGAATGGCATTGGTATTGCGTTCGTTGGAAAACTGCGGATCGATCGTGTCGAAATCGGCACTCTCGAAACCTTCGGAAACGAAGACATTTGCCGTGAACGCGCCGGAGCCGCCGACGACCGGTTCGTTGTGGCACGAGGAACAGGCGTTGGCGTCCGGTCCAGCGAGGCGCTGAAACGCCAGATGAGATTGTCGGCGGACTTTTGTCGGAACCATAGCACCCGTTGCATCCGGTCTTCCTGCACCGTCCAGTGTGGTGAATTTTGCCGTAAACAGCCGCTCCCCCATCGGTTGGAGAACCGCTATCGGGTCCTGTCCGGAGGCCGCCAGCGCATCGATGTCGACGTCCTCCTGAATGGCCTTTTCACTCCAGGGCGGCAGATCAGGGTCGGCATGACCCGCCAAAGGAAGCGAAATGCCAGCCGCAAAAACCGCGATGGTAAGTCTGGAGGCCCGGATCATGCAGGGATCTCCGAGTTGTCCGTTCTGGGCATGCGGCTGACTGCAGGTGTCGCGTTGCCGAGAAAGTCCTTGTCGAGCCGCTCCATGGACTGGGCGATCAGGCCGCTGCGGATGAAATCCTCGTTCCAGGGCATGACATCCAGGGAGAAATTATTCCTGAGATCGGCGACCAGCGCGTCCTCCAGACCCTCCCACATGCCCTTTTCCATGAACGAGAAGGCGCGCATAGCCGCACCGGTCAGAACAAGCCGTTTCGGATCGATCATCGCGATGACGCGGGCAAGTCCGTACCCCAGAACACGTCCGGCTTCATGAAACGCCTTGAGCGCGTTTGCGTCGCCCGAGCTTGCAAGCTCGATCAGCCTGGCAAGGCCACTCACACCGGCTTCGATGGAAATCGGATCGGTGTTCTCAGGCAGATGGGAGGCGGCTCGAACGAGCGCGTAGTCGGACAGGTAAGCTTCAAGGCAACCTTTCTTGCCGCAGCGGCAAAGCGCCCCGCCGGGAATGTGGTTGGCGTGGCCGAATTCAGCCGCCGTGCCGCTGGCTCCCGAAAACAGCTGATTGTTTAGATAGAGCCCCATGCCGACACCGTAATCGAGCATGATCACGGCAAATGTTCCGCTGTACCGGCTGGGGTCGGACCAATGCAGCGCCTCTGTTATCATGTTGGTATCGTTGGAGATATAGCACTCGGCGCCAAATGCGGACTGCAGCGGTTTCACAACCGGTATCTTGCGGCCGGCAAAGGCCGGGCTCCATGCAACGACTCCCGTTTCGGTCTCGACAACACCCTGTGCCGCAACACCGATCTCCCGCACCCTGGAGGGGCCGATTCCGGCTTCCTGCAGGAACAGTCTGATGGCGTCCGTCAGCGTTTTGGGAAAACTGTCGGCATCCGCGCTTGCGCTGTCGAAATGAGTGCGCTTTTCCCGGGTGACTTCACCGGAAAAATTCACCAGCGACATGTCGATGTTGTTGACCGAAAGCCGGACACCGACTGTGTAGACCGCATCCGGATTGAGTTTCAACAAGGTGCGCGGCCGACCGCGCGCCTGTGGTGTCTTGGGCTCCTCGCTTTCCAGACTGAGGATCAGTCCCTGATCCAGAAGGTCGGAGGTGATGGCCGTCACGGTAGCTGGGCTGAGCCGTGTCATGTGGCCGAGATCGATCCGAGCCATCGGACCGTTCCGGCGCAGGGCCTGTAGAACAATACTTCTGTTTTGTCGCCGGATCTGATCCCGGTCCGCCTTGCGTGTCATGCTCGCTCAGCTCTTCCCACGGTGTTTCCTCTGTCCCGGGTTTCTCCCGGTTTTCCTGCTCTTCTGCGGGAAATTCAAGTCCCGTGGAGCAGAGTTTTACAAAACCATGTTGACAGGAGCTGCGCTTTCCTGCAACTTTTTTTCGGACACTAAAAAAAATAACAACAAGGTTGTCCTATCTGAAGGCGCCTCCAAAAGGCGCTTGCTGAACAGACGCATTTTAGGCGCAGCGGATCGACGTATGCTGTGCCAACTGGAGGAAACATCGCAATGCGTAAGATTACCACTTTGCTGGCGGGAGCCCTACTGTCCGCGACCGTAATAACAGCCGCTCAGGCTTCAGACATTGTTGTCGGCGTGAGCTGGTCCAACTTTCAGGAAGAGCGTTGGAAGACTGACGAAGCGGCTATCAAGGGCGCTTTGGAAGCCGCTGGCGCAAAATATATCTCCGCTGATGCCCAGAGCTCTTCTGCCAAGCAGCTGTCCGACGTTGAAGCGCTGATCGCACAGGGTGCCAATGCCCTGATCATCCTGGCACAGGACGCTCAGGCCATCGGTCCGGCTGTTCAGGCTGCTGCCGACGAAGGCATTCCGGTGGTCGGCTATGACCGCCTTATCGACGATCCGCGCGCCTTCTACCTGACCTTCGACAACGTCGAAGTCGGCCGCATGCAGGCTGCCGAGGTTCTGGCTGCCGCGCCGAAAGGCAACTACGTCATGATCAAGGGTTCCCCGACCGATCCGAACGCGGACTTCCTCCGTGGCGGTCAGCAGGAGGTTCTGCAGGCCGCGATCGATACCGGTGACGTCAAGATTGTCGGTGAAGCCTACACCGATGGCTGGCTTCCGGCGAATGCTCAGCGCAACATGGAACAGATCCTGACGGCCAATGACAACAAGGTCGATGCCGTGGTCGCTTCCAATGACGGCACCGCCGGCGGTGTGGTCGCGGCCCTGACGGCTCAGGGTATGGAAGGTATTCCGGTTTCCGGCCAGGACGGCGACCATGCCGCTCTGAACCGTGTCGCCAAAGGCACACAGACCGTTTCCGTGTGGAAAGACGCGCGGGAACTCGGCAAGGAAGCCGGTGAGATCGCTGTTGCACTGGCAGATGGTGCCGAATTGACCGACGTTCCGGGCGCCGCCAAATGGACCTCCCCGGGTGGTACCGAGTTGGTCGCCAAGTTCCTGGCGCCGCTGCCGATCACCAAGGACAACCTGACGGCCGTCGTCGACGCTGGCTGGATCTCCAAGGACGATCTCTGCCAGGGCGTCTCGAACGGCCCGGCTCCTTGTAACTAATAACAGTACGCTTTGAGCGCGGCCCCGGTTATTCTGAATAACCGGGGCCAAAGCAGGGTCGACTGCCACTGCAGTCCCCCGGGACAGGCCACCCGATGCGAAAGCGTAATGGTCTCCAAGCAGGAGTAACCTCTATGTCCGACACCGCACTGCCTGGGTCGAAAAACCCGGCAGCACGAAACTTCTTTGCCGCGTTGCAGCTCGACACACGCCTTCTGGGCATGATCGGAGCTTTCATCGTATTGTGTCTGGTGTTCAATGTGTTCACGGACGGCCGGTTCCTTACACCGCGCAACATCTTCAACCTGACGATCCAGACCGTTTCCGTTGCCATCATGGCGACGGGCATGGTGTTCGTCATCGTCACCCGCCATATCGACCTGTCGGTCGGCTCTCTTCTGGCAACCGTTGCGGCGGTCATGGCGGTCGTGCAGACGGACATTCTCGCCCATCCGGATGTTCTCGGCCTGGGACACCCCGCGATCTGGGTTATCGCCCTCATTGCCGGTACCTTCGTTGGCGTGGCCATCGGCGCTTTTCACGGCTGGATGATCGGCTATCTGGGTATTCCTGCCTTCATCGTCACTTTGGGTGGTCTTCTCGTCTGGCGGAACGTCGCCTGGTTCATCACCTCCGGCCAGACCATCGGTCCGCTCAATGAAACCTTCACCATGCTCGGTGGCATCGGCGGCACCATGGGGGAAAGGGCTTCCTGGATTTTCGGCTTTCTTGCCGTTGGCATGGCGCTGTGGCTCCAGATCGGCTCGCGTCGGCGCAAGGCCTCGCACGGTTTCCCGGTCAAGCCTGCCTGGGCCGAAGTGACCATGGGGGCGATCACCACCATCGCCATCCTCGGTTTCGTCGCCATTCTCAATGCCTATCACATTCCCAAGGCACGCCTGCGCCGGTTGTTCGAAGCGGCGGGGGAGACGATGCCGGAAGGCCTGGAGATCGGTTACGGCATTCCCTATTCGGTCGTCCTTCTCATTGTGGTCGCCGTTGCCATGACCGTCACCGCGCGTCGCACGCGTCTTGGTCGCTATATCTTTGCGACGGGAGGCAATCCGGATGCGGCGGAACTCTCGGGCATCAACACCCGGTTCCTGACGGTCAAAATTTTCGCCATCATGGGGGGGCTCTGTGCGCTGGCGGCGGCCGTTGCCTCGGCCCGCCTCGGCTTCTCTACCAATGACATCGGTACGCTTGACGAATTGCGGGTGATCGCTGCTGCGGTTATCGGCGGAACGGCTCTGGCCGGTGGCGTTGGCACGATATACGGCGCGATCCTTGGTGCCTTGATCATGCAGTCGCTGCAGTCCGGCATGGCCATGGTCGGTGTCGACGCGCCTCTTCAGAACATTGTCGTCGGCACCGTTCTGGTTCTCGCCGTTCTGGTCGACATCATCTATCGCAAACGCACGGGAGATTAAGCGATGGCAACACCTCTCGTTGAAATGAAAGACATGTGCATCTCCTTTGGCGGGGTGCACGCCGTGGATCACGTTTCCGTCGATCTCTACCCTGGCGAAGTGGTTGGTCTGCTTGGCCACAATGGTGCAGGCAAGTCGACGCTGATCAAGATCCTCTCCGGAGCCTACAAGGCCGACAGCGGAGAAATCCGCATCAATGGCGATGAGGTTCACATTCATTCGCCCCGGGACGCGCGAGCGCACAATATCGAAACCATCTACCAGACACTTGCACTGGCGGACAATCTCGATGCGGCTTCGAATCTGTTCCTGGGCCGTGAACTGACCTCGCCGATGGGCTTCGTCGATGATGACAAGATGGAGGCCGAGACCCGCAAGATCATGGGCCGGCTCAATCCGAACTTCAAAAAGTTCCATGCACCGGTGAAAGCCTTGTCCGGCGGTCAGCGCCAGTCGGTGGCAATCGCTCGTGCAGTCTACTTCAACGCCAAGATCCTGATCATGGACGAGCCGACGGCAGCGCTCGGAGTTCATGAAACCCAGATGGTGGCGGAGCTGATCCAGGAGCTGAAGAAGCAGGGGCTCGGCATCTTCCTGATCAGCCACGACATTCATGACGTATTCCAGCTTTGCGATCGGCTGGCGGTCATGAAGAACGGTCAGCTGGTCGGCACGGCCAAGACAACCGACGTTACGGACGACGATGTTCTTGGCATGATCATCCTCGGCAAGTGCCCGGCAGGGGCGACCCCGGGTCCGGGTGCTCTTGTCGATGATACCGTGCTCGGGTAAACCGAACTGACCCGCGGGCGACAGCCCGCGGGATCCATCTGCCGGAAGAGTGCGTTAGCGCTCGTTCCGACACGATTGATGACAATGCGCCGAGACCTCGCAGCGGGCATCGGCATTCTTTTTGAAGTTTTTTGAGGAACGCACCTCATGTATATCGGTCTCGATATTGGCACCAGTTCGGTCAAAGCCATCCTGCTCAGCGAGAACCAGTCGCTGGTTGCCTCCGCGACAGCGGATCTGACGGTGGAGCGTCCGCATCCGGGTTGGTCGGAGCAGGACCCGGACAGTTGGTGGACTGCCTGCGAAACCGTTCTGGATGCTTTGAAAGAGCAAGCGCCGAGAGAACTGGCTGCCGTTAAAGGCATTGGCCTTTCAGGCCATATGCATGGCGCGACACTGCTGGATGACGCCGGCAGGCCGCTTCGGCCATGCATCCTGTGGAACGATGGCCGCTCCGGAAAGCAATGCGCAGAACTGGCGGTGGTCGAACGGAAATTCCTGACCGTCGGCGGAAATCTGGTCATGCCGGGTTTCACTGCTCCCAAGCTGCAGTGGGTCCGCGAGAACGAGCCTGAGACTTTTGCCAAAACGGCGATGGTTCTGCTGCCGAAGGACTATGTGCGCTTCAAGTTGACCGGCGACTATGTCGGTGACATGTCGGACAGCGCCGGAACGCTCTGGATGGATGTCGCCAAAAGAGACTGGTGCGATGACTTGCTCGCGGCAACGGGCCTGACGCGCGAGCAGATGCCGCGTCTGGTCGAAGGTTCAGAAAGTTCGGGAACCTTGAGAGCGGACCTGTGTACCCGGTGGGGCATTGAAGCATTTCCTGTCATTGCCGGCGGCGGCGGCGACAATGCCGCCTCTGCGTGCGGGGTCGGTGCGGTCGATCCCGGATCGGCTTTCGTGTCCCTCGGCACGTCAGGCGTTCTCTTCGTCACCAACGACAGATTTTCCCCGAATGTGGAAGGTGCCGTTCATGCCTTCTGCCATGCCGTGCCCGATACCTGGCACCAGATGGGGGTCATCCTGTCGGCCACCGACAGTCTCAACTGGCTCTCCGGTATCTTGAAAAAGTCGCCCGTCGAGTTGACCGGCGCCCTGGGCAAGGTCTCAGGCTCGTCTCCGGTGTCGTTCCTGCCTTATCTTGGCGGTGAGCGCACTCCGCATAACGACGTCGATATCCGTGCCGGATTTGCCGGAATTTCACACCAGAGCGATGATGTGGCCCTGACCCACGCGGTGCTCGATGGTGTGGCTTTTGCCCTGAAAGACTGTATGGACGCGCTGAGCGTTGCAGGCACCAGGGTTGATCGGCTTCTGGCTGTCGGCGGGGGATCACGCTCACGCACCTGGTTGGAGATTATTGCCAGCACGCTGAACGTGCCGGTCGATGTGCCGGTGGACGGCGATTTCGGCGCGTCTCTGGGCGCAGCCCGTCTCGGACAGGCAGCAGCTACCGGAACAACGGACGGGATTTTTGCCAAGCCAGCGCTCAAGGCCAGCATCGATCCCGTTCCCTCACTGACCGAAACCTATGCCGCGGCCTATGGCCGTTGGCGCAAACTTTATCCGGCGCTCAAGCAGGCCGGCTTCTAAGGAGAATTGTGATGAGCACTGGGTTTTTCGGCGATTTGCAGCCGATTCAATTTGCCGGACCGGAAAGCCGCGATCCGCTGACCTATCGCCACTACAACAAGGACGAGATCGTTCTTGGAAAGCGCATGGAGGACCATCTGCGCTTTGCCGTGTGTTATTGGCATAATTTCTGCTGGCCGGGCTCCGATCCGTTCGGCGGTGAAACGTTCATGCGTTCCTGGATGGCGGCTGGTGGCGATCCCATGGAGCAGGCGAGGTTGAAAGCCGATGTTGCTTTCGAGATGTTCCAGATACTGGGCATGCCGTTCTTCACTTTCCATGACCGCGATATCGCACCCGAAGGCAGGACCCTTGCTGAAAGCAATGCCAATGTGAATGCCATTGCCGATATCTTTGAAAGGAAAATGGCCGATACCGGCGTCGGGCTGCTCTGGGGAACCGCCAACATGTTTTCCAATCGCCGCTTCATGAGTGGTGCGGCCACGAACCCGGATCCGGACGTCTTTGCTTACGCCGCGGCCCAGGTGAAGAACGCCATGGACGTGACCCTGCGCCTCAATGGTGCGAACTACGTGCTCTGGGGCGGACGTGAAGGCTACGAGACCCTGCTCAACACCGATGTCAAGCAGGAGCTCGACCAGTTCGGCCGGTTTCTGAACATGGTGGTGGAGTACAAGCACAAGATCGGATTCAAGGGTGCCATCCTGATCGAGCCGAAACCGCAGGAACCCTCGAGCCACCAGTACGACTATGATGTGGCAACTGTCTACGGTTTCCTGAAAGCCTATGGTCTTGAGAACGAAGTGAAGATGAATATCGAGCAGGGGCACGCGATCCTTGCCGGTCATTCGTTCGAGCATGAGCTGCACATGGCCCGCTCCCTTGGCATTTTCGGATCCGTCGACATGAACCGGAACGATTACCAGTGCGGTTGGGACACCGACCACTTCGGCATGAACGTGCCGGAGCTGGCACTGGCCTACTATGAGATCCTGATGGCAGGCGGGTTCACCTCCGGTGGCACCAACTTCGACGCCAAGCTGCGCCGTCAGTCGCTCGATCCTGTTGACCTGATTCAGGCTCACGTCGGTTCGGCCGATGCGATCGCCCGCGGATTGAAGGCGGCGGCGGCCATGATCGAAGACGGCCGCCTGAAAGACTTTGTCGATGATCGCTATGCCGGTTGGCAAAAGCCGGAAAACGCTGAAATCCTGAAAGGCGGCTCTTCACTCGAGGCTCTTGCTGAGCGTGTGCACTCCGCCGACCTGGAGCCTCAGCCGAAATCGGGCAAGCAGGAATATCTGGAAAGCCTGGTGAACCTGTTTGCTTGAAGTCGATCAAAGAGGGTGATGTAGTAGATCCTCCCGGATTGGAGTCAATTCCATTCCGGAACCTGGCCGCGGCTCGTCCGCGGCCTCTGTTCGTTAGAAGAGAGTATTGTTCTTCTAACGGATCTAAAGACCGTCAAAGAAGCGCCGGCCGTCGGGGTCCGAAAGGTCATGCAGGCGATGGGCGGCATGGCGGGCAAAGCGCAGCGTGACCGATTTGCGCGTGGCCGCGGCCAGTTTGTGCTCAGGGGCTTCGCGCAGGATTTCCGCACCGAACCCGTCAGAGATGATGAGGCCTGCTTCTTCAGGGAATATGTCTGTCGGAACATCCGGATGGGTGGCGAAATAGAGCCGGTCGCAATGCTGGCGGTAGTCCGGCCACTTGGTGTCCGCTCGAAAATCTGCAATCGACGATTTCACCTCGATAATCCAGAGTTCGTGTTTCGGACCGAGGGCAAGGAGGTCCGCCCGCCGCGCCGACGCGAGCGTAACCTCCGGCAGGCAGGCAAAATCCATCTGGCGGAGCAACCGCGCGGCACCGCGCCAGACCTTCAACGCCGTTTCCGATTGACGGCCGTCAACCAAAGGATCGTCCAGTTGTATGCGGCCCGGTTGATGTGAAACCTCTTCACTCATTCGAGTTTTGTTCCACATTTGTTCGGAATAGACAAGTCAACCTCTCGCAGAAGTTGATCAGCCTGTGTAAATTGCCTGTTCCAATGGAAGGATTGCGCATCTATGAATTGGGTAAGTCAATCCGGGAGGGGTTATGCGGTTTGATTTTGTAAAGGTGAGCGCCATGCTTGCCGTGCTGAGCGCCGGAATGGGAGAACCGGCCTTGGCAGGGAAAGGCGATTTGAAAGTTCAGGTGCCGAAATCGGCACCGTTGCTGCAGGGGCGGACGCTCGATCTGCGGTTTGCCAGTTTTGCGCAAGGGATCTGGGTGCGCGACCTGAAAGACTGTCCTGCTCCGCGCATCGACCAGAGTGCTCCGGGATCGACCCTTGCCATCTATCGCGGGCTCTGGGAAATGCCGGGGCGCATCTGCCAGGTCTATGGCGCCGAGTTGGGCAGCCGCGACACGCAGCGCGCGGCCATCAATTGTCTGATGAATGACGGCGGGGAAGCCATTGAGCTGGTGACCGTTCAGCCGAGAGGAAGCGACGGCCTGCTGGTGCAGGAAGGCGAACGGCCTCCGGTTCAGTTCCGCTTTTGTGAAAGGATCACGCCGGTTCTGCAGGCCGAGGGCAGCGATTAAGCGGCTCTTCGGGGTCAGATTTCGGGCCCTGCCCAGACAACGGGCTGCGCTGTCTTCTTGGGCGTGCGGGCTTCCGCCAGATGCGCCGTCAGCGGGTCCAGCGCACACAAGGCCTCGTACTGGCTGAGGAAGACCTGACCCGTCAGGTGTTCGAGAAAATCGGTTCTCTTCAATCTGTCCATCACTGGTCCCTTGACTTCCGAGAGGTGAAAACAGACGCCGGAATCGGAAAGCCGGTGATTGATCTCCTCAAGACTTTCCAGGGCACTGGCGTCGATTTCGTTCACGGCCGGGCACATCAGGACGACATGGTCTATCTCGGGCTTTTCCGCCACAAGCTCATAGACCCTGTCTTCCAGATAACGGGAATTGGCGAAAAACAGGCTCTCGTCGACGCGCAACGTCAACACGCGTTCGCCGGTGACCACGTTGTGCCGGTCGACGTTGCGGAAGTGTTCGGTTCCCGGAACGATACCGACAATCGCCAGATGCGGGCGGCTGTTGCGGTAAAGATAAAGCGCGATGGACAACAGTACGCCAGTGACAACACCAGGTTCGACACCGAATACCAGAGTGGCGACGATGGTCGCCGCCATGGCGGAAAAGTCGCTCTTCGAATAGGCGAAGGTGCGCCGGATCGCGCCGAAATCGACAAGCGACAGAACAGCGACGATGATCGTCGCGGCAAGGGTTGCCTGCGGCAGGTGGGTCAGTAAAGGCGTCAGGAACAGGGTCGCAAGCGCGATGCCGACGGCGGTGAAGGCTCCAGCCGCGGGTGTCGCGGCGCCCGCGTCGAAATTGACGACCGACCGCGCGAATCCACCGGTCACCGGATATCCGCCGGAAACGGCGGAGGCGATATTGGAGGCGCCGAGGCCGATCAGTTCCTGATCCGGATCGATGCGCTGCCGTTTCTTGGCCGCCAGGGTTTGCGCCACCGATACGCTCTCGACGAATCCGATCACGGAGATCAGCAGTGCAGGGCCGGCAAGCGCCATCCAGAGTTCACTGTCAAAGGCAGGCAACTGCGGCACCGGCAGTCCGGACGGGATGTCGCCGACAACGCGAACGCCTCGTTCACCCAGGTGAAAGGTGGCGGAGGCGAGCGTCGTGACGGCAACGGCCGCCACTGGTCCGGCTTTCGTCAGGATATCGGCAAGAAAGGGCTTGAAGCCGAACCCGAGCAGCAGCTTCTTCAGTCCCTTGCGAAGCCATAACAGAAACGCGGTTGCCGCAACTCCGATGATGAATGTGATCCAGTTGATTTCATCCAGATGATCGAGGATCGACAGCAGAATGTCGTAAAGGGTGTGCCCGTTTGCCGGCACACCGAGAATGTGCTTCAGCTGGCTGGAGGCGATCAGCAGTCCGGACGCCGTGATGAAGCCGGAAATCACCGGATGACTCAGCAGATTGGCAAGGAAACCGAGCCGGAAAAGTCCCATGACGACCAGCATGAGACCGGAGAGGAACGCCAGGACGATTGCCGCTCCAAGATATCCCGGTGTGCCCTGCTGCACGAGTTCGCCGACAGCTGAGGCGGTCATGAGCGACACCACGGCGACAGGGCCGACTGCCAGGGCCCGGCTGGTGCCGAAAAGCGCATAGGCGACAAGCGGCAGAATCGATGCATAAAGTCCGACTTCCGGCGGCAGCCCGGCCAGCAACGCATAGGCCAGCGATTGCGGGATCAGCATGATGGTCACGATCACCGCGGCGACCAGATCGTTGGTCGCCGTTTCCTTGTCGTATCGCTTTCCCCAATCAAGGATGGGCAAATAGCGCTGAAGCAGGTTCATCAATTGGGCTTTCATTCCGCCGAGACATCAAACGAGCCGGAGAACCGGCCCGAGCGATGAAACAGTTTATCGATTAAAGGCTTATGAAGCGGTGACTTTTTCCGGTTTGGCCATCCACTCCTTGCCGCGCAGCATGGCGCGCCAGTAGACCGGCGGCAGGATGCGTTCCTTCAAAAGCCATGCAGTCCGCGTTGGTTTGGTCCCGTCCACCAACCAACGCGGAAAGCTCGGCAACAGCGTCCCGCCATAGCCGAATTCCGCAAGCACGATCTTGCCCCGCTCTACGGTGAGCGGGCAGGACCCGTATCCGTCATATTGAGCAGTTGCACTGTGTCCTTCGATATCCGACACAAGGTTCTGGGCAACGACCGGTGCCTGTTTGCGTGCCGCCGCCGCCGTCTTGGCATTGGGAGCATTCATCACGTCACCCAGCGACCAGATGTTGTCAAAAGTCTTGTGGCGCAAAGTCGACTGGTCGACATCGATCCAGCCTGCGCCATCGGCAAGTGGTGATACGCGAATGAAATCGGGTGCGGTCTGCGGCGGGGTAACGTGGATCATGTCGAAGTCGGTTTCGAAGCGTGTCGGCGCCTGATCCGGCAGCTTCACTTCAAAGACAGCTCTTTTGGCCGGTCCGTCGATCGAGACCAGATTGTGAAAGAAATTCAACTGGACGCCGTAGCGTTCGATGTAGTTCATCAGGGCCGGAACGTAGTCCTTGACGCCGAAGAGAACACCTCCTGCATTCATGAACTGAATGTCGATGCTGCCGAGTCTGGCAGTTTTCACCCAGTAATCAGCAGAAAGATACATCGCCTTTTGCGGCGCACCGGCGCATTTGATCGGCATCGGAGGTTGGGTAAAGAGTGCTCGTCCAGCATCCATTTCCTGAACCAGACGCCAGGTATAGGGAGCCAGGTCGTAGCGATAGTTGGAAGTGACACCGTTCTTGCCGAGCGTATCGACCAGGCCTTCCACCCCGTGCCAGTCGAGTTTCAGACCTGGACACACGACCAGCCGGCCATATTTCACGACCCGGCAACCATCGAGAATGACGGCATTGTCCTTCGGTTCAAACGCGGCAACCGCCGACTTGATCCAGTGCACTCCTCTCGGGATCAGCGACCCCATGGTCTTGGCAGTGTCGGATGCGTTGAAAATACCGCCGCCGACCATGGTCCAACCGGGCTGATAGTAGTGAACATCAGCCGGGTCGATGATCGCAACATTCAGATCGGATTTGCGGGCCAGAAGGCTCGATGCCACAGAAATGCCCGCAGCACCTCCGCCCACGATCACGACGTCAAAACGCGCGTCTTCCGCGGTTTCCGTTGGCGTGCGTCCACCATTGGCGATCCGGCGCACGACGCCGGCCATGTCGTAGCCGGCAGATTTCGATTGAGCCAGGATATCCGCCAGCGGCAGCTTGTCTGACTGGGACAGCGACCAGAGAGTTGCCGAGCGGGTTCCGGTCCGGCAATAGGCGAGCACCGGTTTGGGCAACTTGCTCATGAGTGCATCGAAAGCGTCGGCATCCTCGTCGCGCACCTTTCCCGCGACAATGGGAAGATAGTGCACTTCGAGACCGAATTTCTTGGCGGCCGCCTCGATTTCCTCAAATGTCGGCTGATCTGCGCCTTCACCGTCGGGCCGATTGCAGATCACGGACCGGAACCCGAGCTGGGCAATGTCGGTGACATCCTCCGGGGTGATCTGAGGGGCAACGGAAATTTCCGAGTTGATTGCCTTTATCGTCATGGCCGTTTCCTCCCGGCGCTTCTGTTCACAACGGACTTTGAGCGCACTGAACGACCCCGGTCGAAACGCAATAGCGGCCGGGTTTCAGAATTGCGCAATTCAACGCTTTGAAAATGCAGGTAACTCCTGCGGCTGGGCAGAGCCGGAGCGGCTCTGCATGTTTGTCCTGGTGCTAGAGCGTGTTTACAGGCACCTTCAGGAACGTTTTGCCGCTGTCATCGGCCGGCGGCAGTTTACCTGCGCGCATGTTGACCTGCAGCGATGGTATGATCAGCTTCGGCATATCCAATGTGGCGTCGCGTTCGGTGCGGAACTTGACAAACTCGGCTTTCGTCTTGCCACCGCCAACATGAATGTTGTGCTCTTTCTCCGCGCCGACAGTGGTCTCCCACTGAATGTCGCGTCCATTGGGACCATAGTCGTGACACATGAACAGGCGCATGTCGTCAGGCAGGGCAAGAACCTTCTGTATGGAATCGTACAGGGTAGCGGCATCGCCGCCGGGAAAATCCGCTCGTGCGGATCCGCTGTCAGGCATGAACAGCGTGTCCCCGGCAAACGTCGCATCGCCCATGACGTGAACCATGCAGGCGGGCGTATGACCCGGTGTGTACATGACAAATGCCGTCATCTCACCGATCTGGTAGCTGTCGCCATCCTTGAACAGCTGATCAAACTGGCTGCCGTCGCGCTGAAACTCCGTGCCCTCGTTGAAGACCTTGCCGAAAGTCTCCTGAACCACGGTTATCTTGTCGCCGATCCCAAGCTTGCCACCGAGCTTCTGCTGGATATAGGGAGCGCCCGACAGGTGATCGGCATGGACATGCGTTTCAATGAGCCATTCAAGCTTCAGGCCATTGTCCTGGATATAGGCGATGATTTCGTCAGCGTGGTCGTAAGTAATACGACCGGCCGCGTAATCAATATCCATGACACTGTCGACGACGGCGCAGGCGTTGGTCGCCGGATCCTTGACGACGTAACTGATCGTGTTCGTCGCGGGATCGAAAAATGCCTTCACTTCCGGTTTGACAGCCATGTCGACCGGGTAGTTTGAACTGCTCATTATTATCTCCGTGTTAGCGGCCGTTTTCTGATGGGATCAGGCACCGGCCGGTTGTCCGCCATAGTTTAATTTGATCATCCATCTGGCCGAGACAATACCTGCCGCGATGGCTGCCGCTGTCAGCAAGGGGCCGCTCATGCCCAGTCCGAGCACGGGAATGAGACCGCCCGGGCAAAAGCCGCTCAGGCCCCAACCGATCCCGAAAATGGCCGAGCCACCGAGCAGTCTGATGTCCAGATCCTGCCTTGTCGGCAGGCTGAATGCCTGCGCCAGCAAGGGTTTCCGCATGCGAAACACCAGGCGATAGCCGATAGCCGTGACCAGCAACGCACCTCCCATGACGAACGCAAGGCTCGGGTCCCAGGTTCCGGCGAAATCAAAAAAGTTCAGGACCTTTGCCGGATTTCCCATTCCGGAAATCAGTATACCGCTGCCAAACAGAAGGCCAAATGCGAAAGCAAAAACGAGTCTCATCCAATCAGCCTCCGAAGACGTGACGGGTCAGAAATACGGTCACAACGGCAGTGGCCATGAAGGTGAGCGTTGCCGTGATGGAGCGGGTCGACAGTCTGGACATGCCGCACACCCCGTGCCCGCTCGTGCACCCGGAGCCAAGCGTGGTGCCGACGCCGGTCAGGAACCCGCCGATTGCCAGCAACACCGGTGAAGACGGTATCGTGATGGCCGGCAGTTGTCCGGACACACCGAGCATGATCAGGGGACTGGCAATCAATCCCGCCAGAAACGCACCTCGCCATGCCCAGTCCTGCGAGAGCCGGGTTGTCAGAAAGCCGCTTACAATGCCGTTGATACCGGCAATCCGGCCGTGAACCGCCATCAGCGCAACCACCGCAAGGCCGATCATCGCACCGCCGGCAAAACTCAAAAGAGGAGTGAAGTCAGTCATGATGGATCCTTAATTACGTTATATTCGAATATATGAATATAATAACAAAGTCGCAAGTGGATCCTTGAAGACGAGGTGTCGCAGGCTTGAAGAGGGAACAGAAGGTTCCGTCAGGTCGCGGAAATCATGTCGAGGGCGGCAGAGTTTCCTGGGGTGAGGCAAGCAGGATTGCAGCGAGGAAGAGACTTCCTCACTTTGCCGCGGGTGCCGGAAACGGTTTTGACTTATGGCTGTCCGGACCGGTCTTCCGCCTGACCGAGGACGACTTCGGTTCCGTCCGATCGTTTCCGGATCACCGAGCCGGGTATGTGCATGGCAGGATTGTCGGCCAGGGGCGGCGCGTGGATGTCCGTGCGCGGACCGGAGAATTCTCCCAGCGGGCGTACGATATCCTCATGCACCACAGAGCCGACATAAAGCGGCTGCAGACGGCCGCCATCCAGGACTTCATACTGGCTGGGCCACAGGCGCAGAACCCATCGCCCGCTCTTGTCCTTTCCGGGATCTCTCCTGATCAAGACCAGGTCGGGTTGATGACCGTTCTGGCTGCGCGGAAGGATCGGCAGCGAGTCCGGCGGGGTTTCACCCTCGACAAATCCGCCGGCTGTTGTGAGCGACCATTTGGGCGGCAGTTGCCAGTCGCCTTTCTTGGCGAGGTCGGCAAAACGCTGCAGGGAACCGGCATACTGAATGACCAGGGGCTCTTCCCGGTCTCCGTTCAATTCGATCCGACGGGCCGGAACGGAAATCCAGCCATACTCGCGCCAACTGGCCGCGGTCATGACTTCCTTGTTGGTGCGTGGCTTGTAAGTCACCAGCGCCTTGTCGAAGCTCGTGGACAGATGCCAGCCACCGAAGGCCGCCAGCGTGACGACCACGATCCCCGCCAACGTTGCGCGGCCGATCTTTTCATTGTGGATGGGTCCGAATACGAAGGCGAATGCCGAGACCATCGCGGTGCCGAACAGGAGGCCGGCCAGAACGTCCGACATCCAGTGAGCGCCCAGATAGATGCGGGAAAAGCCGATGGTGATCACATAGGTCGCGAAAACCGTGAAGATACCCGCCTTGGCCCATCGCTTGAGGTCGTGGGCGATCAGAACCGCGCAGATGCCGAAAAGGACGGCATTGAGCGTTGCGTGCCCACTGGGAAAACTGTAGGCGTCCGCACCGGCATAAAGCTCGATCGGTCTGGAACGGTGCAGAAGCAGCTTGATGAGCGGAACGAACATTGCCGTTCCTGCCATGGCAATAACGAAGCCGATACCGCGCCGCCAGGCTTTCTTTCCGAACAGATAGGCAGCGACCGCGACGGTAACACCGGTGACGACAACGCCGTCGCCAAGGGTTGTCATGAACACCATGATCTCGTCGCCGACCGGCGTGCGAAGGCTGTCAAACAGGTTCAGGATCGCAAGATCGGCACGGACCATCGGCTCGCCCGGTGCGACTTCCCCCATGATCCAGAAGAATGCCGGCATGCTGATCAGCAGCAGCAGGGCAGAGGCCAGCATGCCGGTGGAACGCGGATGCGCCGGATCGAAGTTTTGTGCGATCCAGCGTGAAACCCGGTCATCCCGTTTCGCAAACCAGCTGACAATCATTGCATGCGCGTTTGGAAAAAGGGGCAGGATGATCAGGATCAGCCAGCGGCCAAGCATGACGATCAGGAAGATGACGACCAGCAACGCTCCCAGCACGAACGCCAGACGTCCGCTGATCTGACCGATGGCACCAAGTGCCGAACCGGCGATGATGCCCGGCCCCATATGGGCAATCGTCCAGGCGAACGCGGAAGTGACGTTGACCACGGAGAAGCGCGTAAAATTCATTCCTGCCATCCCGGCGATGCCGGGAACGACGGATTTGACGCCCGGAACAAACCGGCCGATGAACACGCTCTTGCCGCCATGGTGTTGAAAGAACTTTTCGCCGCTCTCGATCATGTGCGCATATTTGTTGAGCGGCCACATGCTCTTGATCTTGTCCTTGAATGCATAGCCGATCCAGTAGGAGATCGCGTCACCCGCGGTCGCCCCCAGCGTGGTCCATATGAACAGCGGCACCGGGTCCAGCTTGCCAAGGCCAACGAGGGTGCCGGCACCAACCAGAACCACCGTTGTCGGCACAAACAGCCCGATGATGAAAAGGGCTTCACCCATCGCTGCGAGAAAGCAGATCAAACCGGCAAGTGACGGATTGTTGGCTATGAAGCTGAGTATGGGATCAATAAAATCAGATACGGACATCTGCCGGTTCGACGAAAGTCATGTGGTCAAGATCGAGTTCCGCTCAGGAAAGGTCCTGCCGGAGTCGGATATCGTTTCATATAGGCCACGATTGTTTCCTCCAACAGGAAAAAACGGAATCTTCTGCAATTCCGAACCTTTGATCTGGAACATGGCCTTTTGGTTTCAGCTGATTCAATATGCAATCAGCGTGTTTTTCCACGGAGGTCCCGATGTTTGAATCTGCCCGCCTGCCGCAAAAGATGGACAAGAAGGCCTTCAAGAAACTGGAGCCGAAACTGAGAGAAGACCTGCTTGCGGCACAGTTGCCCGTGGTGGAGAACAAGCAGTTTTCGACATTGATTCTGGTTGATGGGCTGGACGGCGCGGGCAAGGGCGAAGCTGTCGCGCGGCTTTACGGTTGGATGGATGCACGTCATCTGGGGTGCAATGCCTATGGCGAGCCGATGGACGAGGCGCGTTTGCGACCGCCGCTGTGGCGCTATTGGCGGGACCTGCCGGCGAAGGGCGAAACGGCCATTGTGTTCGGCAGCTGGTACCAGTCGATCCTGCGCGACTGGATCTACAAGAAGATCGATGAGGACGCGTTTGAAAAAGCGTTGTCGCGAATCCGCCGCTTCGAGGAAATGCTCTCCAATGAAGACGTTCTGATCCTCAAGTTCTGGTTCTTTCTGCCGAAGGATGTTCAGGAAGAGCGGTTGAAGAAAATTGAAAAGAAGCATGCCGCGCGTCATGTGCTGGTGGACTGGGCGGCCCTGAAGCATCACAAGAAAGCCACCCAGGCAGGTGAAAAAATCATTCTCGAGACCAGCAAGGGGTACGCACCCTGGTTCGTGATCCCTTCCCAGGATCCTGAATACCGGGACGCGGCGGTTGCCCAGACGGTTGCCCGTTCCATGAAATTGAAACTGGAAGACGGCGAACCGCATTCTGTCGCCGCACCGCCCGTGGTTGGCGGTTTGAAACGGGAAACGGCGGTGGACACGATCGATCTCACCGCGAAGCTCCAGAAGGCCGAATACGAAGATTTGCGGGACAAGTATCAGAAGGTCCTGTCTGAGCTTTCCGATCGCAAGACGATGTCCAAGACAGGCGTCGTCCTCGTGTTTCAGGGCAACGACGCGGCCGGAAAAGGTGGTGCGATCCGACGGGTGATCCGGCCCCTCGATCCACGGATATACAAGGTGCACCCGATCTCGGCGCCAACCGATGAAGAAAAGGCGCGTCCCTACCTTTGGCGGTTCTGGCGACGGGTCCCCCGCAAGGGGCATTTCGCAATCTTTGACCGGTCCTGGTACGAACGCGTGCTTGTCGAGCGTGTCGAGGGATTTGCCGGGCATGAAGATTGGCTCAGGGCCTATAACGAGATCAACGAGTTCGAGCAGGAACTGACCGACTTCGGCTACATTGTCTGCAAATTCTGGCTGGCAATCTCCGAAGAGGAGCAGCTGCGGCGCTTCAAGCTTCGTGAAGACATCGCTTACAAGCAGCACAAGATTACCGATGAAGACTGGCGAAACCGTTTGAAATGGGACCAGTATGCCGTTGCTGCGGGCGACATGGTTGACCGCACCTCGACGCACTATGCACCATGGACTCTGGTGTCTTCTGAAGACAAGCGGCATGCACGGGTTCAGGTGCTCAAGACAATTTGTGAGCGCCTGGAAGAAAAGCTTTGATCGAGCCAAGAGATATTCTTCTATGTCTGGCACCTAGTGGGAAATTCGTAGGGAGGGCGAAAACTTGCTGCACGGCAGTCCACTTGAAGAAGCCGCAGACCTTCGGTCACTGATTTCGCCTCACGTTCGTGAAAAGCCGGACGCCTATGCGTTGACCGGATCGGATGCGCGTTTGACCTGGCAGGAGTTGGATACGCTCTCGAACCGCCTTGCCGGGCACTACGTCAGCATGGAATTATCGCCAGGTTGCGTAGTGGCATCTTTGATGCCGAACAGGTCTGCGCTCATTGTGCACTACCTGGCTTGCGTGAAGGCGGGCCTCGTCGCCATGCCGTTGAATTACAGGTACACAGCTTCGGAAATCGATCACGCATTGGCAAAAGTGAAGCCCGCAATGATGATCGTGCATTCTGAACGAGTGCCGGAAATCGAAGGAAGTGAAGAAGCCGGAAAGCTGCCGCAGGGACTGTTCTCTTTCGAAGGAGATCAAGCTGGAGCCGATAACAGCCTGGAGTGGCTGTTGAGCGAAGAAGCGAAAGATTTTTCACCTCCCAAGGTGACCCCCGATGCTCCTGCGTTCATTCTCTTCACTTCCGGCAGTACGGGAAAGCCGAAGGGCGTCACTCATAGCCTGACGACATTCGGCTACATCACCTCCAGCTTTGCCGAAGCCCTGGCAATCACACCGGACGATGTCTTGCTGGCTGCCTCCTCGGCTTCGCATATGGGATCTATCAAGCTTTCATTGTCCAGCTTGTGGGCAGGTGCGGAGGTTTGTCTGGCACCCACCTTTGACGCAGAAGGCTTATTGCCGCTTCTGAGAGCAAACCGGCCAACGGTTTCGCTGATACTTCCGGCGGCGCTCTTCGGGTTGATCCGGGATACTCATTCAACTCCAGGCGATTTCAAATCGCTTCGGCTGGTCATGTCGGGCGGTGACAAGCTGTCAGCGGAATTGGAGAAGGAATTCACCGAAATTGCGGGCATCCCGATCAACGAGGCATACGGAATGACCGAGATCGGCACTTCACATCTCAATCCCCCCTACGGTGTCAACAAACTCGGCTCGGTCGGATTGAACAATCCCGGTTATACGTCTGCGCTACGGGATATCGATGGCGAGGAGGTTCCTATAGGTGTTGAAGGGCAACACTGGGTCAAAAGCCCCTGCATGATGACCGGTTACTGGAACGACCGTGACGCAACGGACCGGATTCTCAAGATGGGCTGGCTCGATTCCGGTGACATCATGCGCGCCGATGAAGACGGTTACCTATGGTTTTGCGGCCGCAGGAAGCAGATCATCATTCACGACGGCTCCAATATAAATCCGCAGGATGTCGAAGGCGCCTTGATGGATCACCCTTCAATTGCCTATGCCGGTGTCGTCGGTGTAGACGACTTGGTGCACGGTCAGAACGTTTGGGCTTTCGTGACACTGAAGAATGACATGGCTCGACCGAATACACGGGATCTCCTGAATTTTGCGCGCGCGAGAGTGGGGTACAAAGCTCCCGAAGCGATCGTCTTCCTGGAAAGTCTGCCACTTACAGCCGTCGGCAAACTGAACCGGCCAAGGCTCAGTCAAATGGCTGCCGCCATGATGGCGGGAAATCACGCCTGATCGAAACAGCGCCATTCAATCTCGCAAAGCGGCTTCCAGTATTTCCAGGTTCTCAGTGTGGTGAAGGTCGCTGCTAAACGTACGTGCAGCCTTCACCAGATCGCGTGGGACTTGTTTCGTGATCGCACTTGCATTGATTGATGCCGCACCTTCACCAAGCGTGAAACCTTGCTTGCGGATCAATTCGTCGACTTCGGCGAAAGTCGTGATGTCATGTTGATCGGCATCCCGTTTCAGGATTTCGAAGGCCGCGTGTGCGCTGCCCGCGTTCCTCATTTTCATGAAGAAATGGGAGATCAGGGGGATCGGTATCCCCCCGTTTCTTCAGTCCTCAACCAGAAATTTGAAAAGTCGACGCGGGGAGTTGTCAAACCATTGCCGCCAGATAGTCGATCGCTGCCTGAACGCCGCCCTTGCAATGTGGAATTGCCAGCTTGTCAAAACCGAGTTCGATCGCTGCAAGTGTTCCCAGCAGCATTACCGCATTCACATGTCCCATATGGGCGATACGAATTCCCTTGCCGGACAACTCGCCGATCGTGCCGCCTACGGTAACGCCGCAGGTTTCTTGGGTGAAGGCACGCAGCGCTGCTGCATCTCCATTGGCCAGCCGCAGAACCGTGACACTGTTGGAGCGCGCGTTGGGGTCGCTGATATTGAACTCAACTGCACCCTTCTTGGACCATTTCGCCACCGCGCGGCGGGTTGCTTCGCCAAGCAGTTCGTGGCGTTTCCAAACGTTTTCCAGGCCTTCGGCAAAAATCAGGTCCAGGGCCTTGTGGAAGGCAAACAGGAGATGTTCCGGTGGGGTGCCGCAGTACTTCTGGTAATGCTCGGCTCCCTGCCGAAACGTCCAGTCCGTGTAGTTGGTGCGCAAATCTGCGGTCTCATGTGCCTTGTCCGCCTTGGGTCCGGCTGCGACAAAGGAAAGGCCGGGTGGGCACATCAGTCCTTTCTGCGAACCTGTCAGGGCAACGTCGACACCCCATGCATCCATTTCGAACGGCATGCAACCGAGCGATGCGATCGTATCGACCATGTAGAGGGCCGGGTGGTTGGCTGCGTCGATTGCTTTGCGAAGCGTGGCTATGTCATTCCAGACGCCCGAGGCGGTATCGACTTGGACAACAAGGACCGCAGCGATTTCATGCGTGCTGTCCTGTCTCAAGCGCTCTTCCAGCCGCATTGGATCAACACCCTTGTCCCAAGCGCCCGGCAGGATTTCGACGTCGAGCCCGCTCACTGACGCCGCTTCGCCCCAACCGAGCGCAAAGCGTCCGGATTCCAGCACCAGGATCTTGTCGCCTCTTTTCAGCGTGTTGCAGAGCGCCGAGTCCCACGCGCCGTGTCCGTTTGCGGCATAGATGTACGTTTTGCCTTCGGTCCGGAACAGAGTTTTCAGGCTCTTCAGGCAATAGTTCGTTGTTTCCAGCAGTGGACCTTCATAGATGTCCACCGCGGGCCTGTGCATCGCCCTCAAGACTTCTTCGGGGACATTGGTCGGCCCTGGAATCATCAAAAACTCTTTGCCATTGCGAAGCGTCATGGCGGCATCCTTGTTTGAAGCGGGGTTTCAAATCCGGAAATTGCAGCCGGCAGAAGCTGCATGAGTGTGGGTCCTGAAAAAATTGCGCGATGGAAGTTCCACGTCAAGGGAATGACAACGAAACATTGGTTGAGGCAGTTGCAATTCGCCCGAAAATTGCAGGCATGTTCAAATATTTGTGTGCGCAACTAACCTTAACGAGTGAGGCGGGTAGTATCTCATGCGCAGGAAAAAACACTCTAAATAGCTGATTTACTTGTGACAAATTTTTCAGAATTCATGTGTTGCGGAATTTGGATGTTTTTCAACTGAAAAGAAAATGTCTTGTTTCCGTTAAGTAAATTATTCAAATTAAAGACCAATTGGTATTTTTGAGTAAAGCGTTACAGCATGATCCTGGTTGAAGAAGGGCAAAGCCCCCTCATTCTGTGTCTCCCGCATAGCGGCACGGAAATACCTGAAGTCGTCGGAAAGCGATTGAACGCAACCGGGCGTCTGCAGGTGGATCTGGCATGGCGGCTGGAACGCGTTTTCGGTATTCGCGAGGAACTGGATGCAACGCTGGTGAGGTCCACGGTTTCGCGTTACGTCATTGACCTCGATGAAGAACTGTCGTTTCAGCCGAAGGGCCCGGAAGTAACCAGTGGTGGATTGTGCCCGGTCACCACGCTCGATGGCAAGCGGATCTATCGGGAGGGGGAAGAGCCGGGTCCGACCGAAATCGAGCAACGATCGCTGTTGTTTTTCGCACCGTACCACAACGCGCTGCGCAAGCAGATCGGCCGGCTGCTGGAAAAGCACGGAACCGTCGTGGTGCTTGATTGCCAGTCCATGCGGACGCATGTCAGGGGCGTGAGCAGCGCCGGATTGCCTGTGGTGAGCATCGGCACAGCCGACGGAACTTCCTGTGCTTCGGACCTGAAAAACCTGGTTACCGGAACTTTTCGTAACCGGGATGGATATTCGCTGAGCGTCGATGAGCAAACAAAAGGCGGGCACATCGCGCGGACGTTCGGTCAACCCGGAAAAGGCGTTCACGCGCTGACTTTGTTGCTGGCGCAGCGTGCATACTTGCGGCACGAGTCTCCACCTTTCGAACCCGACAAGATCCGCGTTGCCCGTTTGCAGGCAGTGTTGAAGGAGATGCTGTCACAGGTGATCGACTGGGCAACAGCCTCGAACGTGTCCAGTCTCGCGCAAAGACGCATTGAAAAGACCGGAGCGGATTTTGTCCCCGCGGATGGGCAACGTCTTGCAAAGGCAAAAAAATCTCAAACATCGCAGGTAGAAGAAGAACCGGCTGTTCCGCTGCTTGTTGCTGAATAGGAAGCAGTTTCTCTATACGACGTTCTTCTCGACAATCGGTGCGTTGGCCTTGAGCCTGTCGTGAGATAGAGGCGAGAGGTCGAGTGTCTGATAGGTTCCGGTAGCGATCAGTTCAGCCAGTCCCCTGCCGACCGCAGGAGACTGCTGCAGGCCATGCCCGGAAAACCCGAGCGCAAGGAAAAATCCGTCCAGACCAGAGACGTCTCCGACAAAGGCGTTGTGATCGAACAGGTTCATGTCGTAGGTGCCTGCCCAGGCGGCTCCTGGCTTGATTGCTTCGAAGGCGGGAACTCGGGCAGCAAGCGTTGGCCAGATATGCTCTTCAAAGAGTGTGTAGTCGACATCGAAGTCGCTGCAATTCGGGTCTCTGTCCGCTGGAGGCGCAGAGCCGCAGATGTAGCCGGTCCCTTCCGGACGCACATAAGTTCCGGTCGGATCGATCAGCAAGGGAAAACCTTCAAGCCGGTCTCGGCATTCGAAAGTGAAGACACAGCGCTTCTTCGGTACGATCTGAACCTCTGCTCCGGCCTGCCTGCAGATCTCTGGACCGCCTGAAGCACCTGCGCAGTTCACCACGACCGGGCTTGAAAGAGTTTCTCCGTTGGCCAGGTTTACCCGCCAACTGCCGGACGTGTCCTTTTCTAGCCTCGCCTCGGACGATATGTAATCGACACCCAGATCGCGGGCTTTCTTGCGGAAGGCCTGCATCAGGCCATAGCCGTCAAACCAGCCTTCACCGGTCAGTCCGTGGCAACCTGCAGCCAGATCCGACACGTTCAACCAGGGAAAATTTTCTTTGAGTCCGGATTGATCGAAATAACCTATGTCGGCTCCGAGCCTTTGCTGCAATTGATGATTTTCTTGCAAAATTCCAGATTTGTCGGGCGTTGCGAGAAAGAGGTAGCCGCCTTCATGCAGGTCTATCGATGGCCGGTTGCCGTTGACCTCAAGGTTGATACCGATCTCACGCAGGTACCGAATGCCGTAAAGCGAGATTTCAATATTGATGGCACTGGAAAACTGTTGCCGAATGGAAGCGGCAGAGCGGGCCGAGGCGCATGTTTCATAGGCCGGATCAGCCTCGACAACGACAATGTGGCCGGAAAAGTCATCGCGCTGGGCAAGGTGGCAGGCAACCGAGGATCCCATGACGGCTCCTCCGATTATGACAACATCCGCAGTCCGTTCCGCCATACGACCCCCTCAAAAAAAGACAAAGCGGGCCCGAAGGCCCGCCGGAAAGCAGTTCATCGTTATCAGAAAAATGCCTGCAGGCCGGTTTGCGCGCGACCGAGGATCAGCGCATGAACATCATGCGTGCCTTCATATGTGTTGACGGTTTCCAGGTTCTGGGAATGACGCATGACGTGATATTCCTCCTGGATGCCGTTGCCACCATGCATGTCACGTGCCTGACGGGCGATATCCAGCGCCTTGCCACAGTTGTTCCGCTTGATGATCGAGATCATTTCGGGTGCGACCTTGCCCGCATCGAACAGCTGGCCGACGCGAAGTGCTGCCTGCAGGCCGAGCGTGATTTCCGTCTGCATGTCGGCAAGTTTCTTCTGGAACAGTTGCGTTTGTGCCAGCGGGCGACCGAATTGCTCGCGGTCGAGGCCGTACTGACGGGCCCGCGCCCAGCAGTCCTCGGCAGCGCCCATGGAGCCCCAGGCAATGCCGTAACGCGCGCGGTTGAGGCAACCGAACGGACCCTTGAGGCCGGAAACGTTCGGCAACAGGGCATCTTCACCGACTTCGACCCCATCCATCACGATTTCACCGGTGATGGACGCGCGCAGGGACAGTTTGCCGCCGATTTTCGGGGCGCTCAGCCCCTTCATGCCCTTGTCTAGCACGAAGCCGCGGATCGCACCGTCGTGTGCCTCCGACTTCGCCCAGACAACGAAGACATCCGCAATCGGTGAATTGGAAATCCACATCTTCGATCCGGTCAGCTTGTAGCCACCGTCAATCTTTTCCGCGCGTGTGCGCATGCCTGCCGGGTCGGACCCTGCGTCCGGTTCTGTCAGGCCGAAACAGCCGACATATTCGCCGCTTGCCAGTTTCGGCAGGTACTTCTGACGCTGCTCCTCTGAGCCGTAAGCATAAATCGGATACATCACAAGGGAGGACTGGACGCTCATCATGGAGCGATAACCGGAATCGACCCGCTCGATTTCCCGCGCAACCACGCCATAAGCGACGTAAGAGGCGCCCGCACAGCCATACTCTTCCGGTAGGGTGACACCGAGCAGGCCGAGTTCGCCCATTTCGTTGAAGATGGACCGGTCGGTCTGTTCTTCTCTGTAGGCATCAATCACGCGTGGCAGAAGTTTCTCCTGCGCATAAGCGCGGGCAGTGTCCTGGATCAGCTGCTCGTCTTCTTTCAGCTGTTCGCGCAGATGGAACGGGTCCTGCCAGTCAAAAGTACCGCCGCCGGAGGGTGAGGACTTGATATGTGCCGGTGCATTCATATTTTTTCTCCCGGGCCCTTCCGTCACGGCCCTCGCTTTGTTGCCGATTATCGGCTTGGGTCATTCTGTTTCAGCTAGTGTTGCCGGAATTTCATTTGCAGAAAAGCGAAAGCTGCTCCATCTTTCATGACGAAATGGAATGAAGTAGGTCAAAACACATGCGCCGCGCCTTTGTCCCTCCAGCAGACACCCTGATAGCGTTTGAATGTGCTGCACGGCATTTGAGCTTCACACGTGCTGCCGAAGAACTGCATCTGACCCAAGGCGCGGTGTCAAAGCAGGTCCGTCAGCTTGAAGACCGGCTTGGCGTCGAATTGTTTCGGCGTGTTCGCCAGCGCATCGTGCTGACCGATGCCGGTCGGCTGTACCTTCATGACATACGCGGCGCGCTGGAGCAGATGACCGCGGCGACACGGCAGGTGATGTCCTATGCCGGCAGTGCCGACGTTCTGAACCTGGCGGTTCTCCCGACATTCGGCACGCGCTGGCTCGCGCCCAGGCTTGCAGAGTTCGTCAAGCGTTATCCTGATGCAGGGCTCAATCTGAGTGTCCGCCTTCAACCGTTCGACTTTGACGAAGAGCCGTTTGATGGAGCTATTCATCATGGGGATCCGGTCTGGGCAGGCGCAATCGCTGAACGCCTTTTCGACGAGGAAGTCATTCCCGTGGCGTCCCGTGCGTTTCGCGACCGGCATCAAATAAGGACACCGGCTGATCTCGCCCGCGTTCCGCGTCTTCAGCTGGCAACCCGGCCGCTAGCCTGGCGTCAATGGTTCGACCGGGCCGGTGTCGAAACCGACGCCGCCTTCCAGGGCGCGCGTTTCGAACAGTTCGTCATGATATCCGAAGCTGCCATCCATCACGCCGGAGCGGCGCTCATCCCAAGGTTCTTTGTTGAAGCGGAACTGGCTTCAGGTCGCCTCGTGCGCCTTTTTGAGCTGTCGCCGGATCAGCAGACGGCCTATTACTTTGTCTATCCGGAAGGTCGGACCATGCGGCCCGTCGTTGCGGCTTTCCGGCAGTGGCTGATGGAAGAGGCGAGAACCGCGCGCACCAAACGCGAGACGATGTTGCCGGGCTAGCAACCGGCAGTGTTTTGTCAGAACAAGGAGACGGACTTGGACAAGCAACATTTGCGCCTGATCCTCAACGGCAAGTCGGCTGGCCGCAACGACGTGCGAACGGCCGTGCAAGCTGTGCGCGCGATGGGGCACGAAGTCTCTGTCCGGGTAACTTTCGAGGCCGGTGACACAGCGCGGTTGGCAAGGGAAGCCCTGCGCGATCAGGCCCAGGAAAAAATCGATACGCTTGTAAGCGGTGGCGGCGACGGCACGATCCACGAAGTTGTCGATGCAGTCCTGCACGAGCTGCCCGAAGGTGAAAAACCGCCCTTTGCCTTTGCCATTTTGCCGCTCGGCACGGCCAATGATTTTGCCCGCCACATTCGCCTGGACCCGGCTGATGTACCGTCCTGTCTGCGCTTTGCCGCACGTGCCAGCGCCAAACCCATGGATGTAGGCGAAGTAAACGGCTGTGTCTTCGTCAACATGGCAACAGGCGGCTTCGGGACGCAGGTGACGTCGCAAACGGATCCAAACCTGAAACGTGTGCTGGGCGGGGCGGCTTATCTTTTCACTGGCCTGCACCGATTTTCGGAACTGGCCGCCTGCGAAGCACGCATCGAGGCGGAAGGTTTCTCCTGGGAAGGTCCTTTTCTGGCCCTGGCAATAGGCAATGGCCGCCGCGCCGGTGGCGGCATCCGCCTGTGTCCGCGGGCGAAACTCGATGACGGCTTTCTGGATCTCACAATTCTGCCCTTCCCGAAATCTGGAAGAGCCATCGATATCCTGTCGACCCTGCTGGACAGGGGTGTTGACGGCATGAACAACGGCCTCATCCAGAGAAAAGCCCGCAACATCACCATCCAGACCCAAAAACCAGTCCAGTTCAATCTGGACGGCGAGCCGATGAATGGACAGTCCTGGAAGATTGGGATAAGGCACCACCAGATAGACATGCGGCGTTAGAAGCGCCGGTCTGGCAACTCTGAGATCCAATACGCGTTGCCGGGCCCATGAGACCGAGATGATGGACGAATACCAGCTCAAGAATTTCCTGAAATTCGCCCCGGCCTGCCTGGGTCTCGTTCCCAAGAAACATTTGTTCATTCACATCCCCAAAAACGGTGGCATGGCGATCAGGCAGGCACCTGAACTTCAGGGCCGTCTGGTGTTGGCCAATCGGCGGCGCTTGAAAAGCAAATCCTATGCGGACGGACTGAAAGGGCATATGGGCAAAACGGGCGCTCAGCCAGGGTATGAACATGCGCGTTATCGCGATGTTGATATCTCGGTGCGAAAGGCGACCAGAGCCTTCGCCATTGTCCGTAATCCCTGGTCGAGAACCGTATCGCGGTTCAAGTTTGCGCTGCAGACGAGGAACAACGGCGCACAGAAACATAACTATAATCAGGAAGCGTTCGAAACCTTCCTGGAAGAACGTCATGCATGGGGCCAGGAAGATTACTACTGGCACCGGGCGATCAGAGGTTGGTATCCGCAGGAAGACTATCTGATCGACGAACAAAACCAGCTATCTGTTGACATCCTGAGGCAGGAGTTTCTTGGTGAGGAATTGAGAAAATACCTGACCCTGAAAAATGACCTGCAACCAAGAAACGTCAGCAAGGCTTCCGGTTCAGACTATCGGGAACTCTATACAGCCAGGACAATCCAGATTATTGCCGACTGGTACGAGGCCGACATCAAGCGGTTCGGCTTCGATTTCGACACCGCCGCGTCCCGAAATGCGTACTACACGAACAGATAGCTTCAGCATGGACCAAAGAATGGTGAACGATAATATCCATGACCGTCTGGAAGAGGCGTTTGCGTCAGCAGCTGCGCATAACCTGTCTGTTCCGGCCGATGGGGTCATCGCGATCATCCTTGCCTATAATGAAGCCCTCCGGTTTCCCTACTTTCTCGAGCACTACCGCAATCTCGGCGTGCGCCATTTCATTGTGGTGGACAACAGCTCAACTGACGGCACTGCTGCGCTTCTGGAAGGACAGCCGGATGTCAGTATTGTTCCGACCGCAAAGCCCTATAGGGACTACAAATCGGTTTGGCGGCAACTGTTATGCGAAAAGTATCTGGAAGACAGATGGGTCATTTTTCCCGATGTCGATGAGCTCTTTGTTTATCCCGGGTGGCCAGACAGAAAGATAGATGATTTGGTGACCTATCTGGACACCAATCGCTACAGAGCCCTCTTTTGCCCGATGGTCGACATGTACCCGGAAGGACCGTTGAAGGATCTCGCCTACAGGGCAGGCGAGAGCTTCTTCGATTGCTGCCCCTATTTCGACGCCACGGGTTATCGGTTCAACCCTCTCAAGGGCAGTCACAGAAAACGCTACAAGACGCCTTCCCGTCACGTTTTCGGCGGAACACGCGAACGGCTGTTCCATCAAAACGCCAAACGCCCGAAGAACCTGCTCGACAGAGCGATTCTGGCTGGACGCTTTTCAATCAGGGCCAGGGCACCCGAGAGCGAACTGGGGCGACAACTCGATCATCTCTTGTTCAAGTTTGTGAAAAATGCACTGCCGGACACTGCTGCGGTTCAAAGCAAAATCCCGCTCATCAAGTGGAACTCCGAGTACAAGTTTTCCGGTGGTGTCCATGGTATCGACAAACAGATCAAGATCGCCCCTGATTGGGGCGCGTTGCTGCACTTCAAGTACCTGGACGACTTCAAAAGCAAGGTCGCCGAAGCCATCGCAAGAAAACAGCACACGGACAATGCCGGTCACTATCAGGACTATGATGGGCAAATGGACATTTTGATGAACCAGGGACTGCACTTCGAAAGAAGTAATCGGTTTTCAGATATCAGCAGTTTGTTTAAATGTGGGTTGGTTCGCGAAGGCTAGATATTGGTTGTTTGGGCGAGGAAGTTAGAAAAAGCTGACGAAGCGAATTTAACTTGCTATCAATCGATCTTGACATACTGGTATTGCTTAGAGTTCAAATCAAATTAAGAAATTCTTGTTCGTATTCTTTTCCGCGTTGCGTGTCATTGAAATTCTTTTCTGCATATTCTTGAGATTGATTGCTGATAACAGAGAGCCTGCCAAGATCGGACGCAATCTCAGAGATTTTTTTAGCCCAGTCTTCCGGTGTGTTTGGCGCCAGGAAGCCAGTCACTCCATCTTGTACATAAGCATTTAAAGGGCTCACGTCAGAGACAAGGACCGGCAAACCCATCGTCATACTTTCCACGACGGTTTTGCCTAGTCCTTCATAATCTGCGCAATGACACAACAAATTGCATTCTGCCAGTCGCCGCCAAAGCTGTTCCTGTGGAAGAAATGGTTCAAAAAATACTTTGTCTTCCAGCCCAAGTTCCCTCGCTGCGCTCCGGTTTTCATCCAGGCGCTTTCCTTCTCCAATAAATGTCAGGGTGACAGGCAGGTCCTGTGGTACAAGAGCCATTGCTCTTACCAGAATATCTTGGCGTTTATGATAGTCCGCGAAACGTGATGCCATCACCATTCTTAAGGTGCCATCAGAACGGTCTTCCAAGTCAACATGCGTGGAAACTTTTGTTCCAATATCCAAGATGAAGCTGTGCTTGAAGCTGACCGACATCTTAAGATCATTCAGTTTCTTTGCCACCATTTCTGGTAAGTTTTCATGAATGAAATTGACAGAATCCACGCCACTAAAAGCGTTCTCATACCGTGACTTCAACTTCTGGCGATTGGTGATTTTTTCATGCCAAGCGAGTCCTGCCATGCGCATAACTACTCGCACCTTGGGAAAGACTTTTTTGACATTCAGAATTGTTTCTAGGTTTTTCAGTTCAAAGAAGCAGTAGATGATATCAATTTTATTTGTGTGCACGATTTGTAAAATAGATAGTAATCGAGTTAGACGACTTGAGTGAAATCTAGAAAATAAAGATTGATTAAATCCGAACAGTGAAACATTTTCTTTTCTTGCTGTCGCCAGGCTGCTCTGTTCGACCTCATCCGCCAAGTATGACACTCCGTGCCCCAGTGCACTCAGGTTTTTTCCGATTAACCTGCAGGAAGTCTCAGCCCCCCCTCCAAACGGTTTGTTGCTATACGGGTTTTTTGTTGTGACAAACAATACATTCATCGAATTTTTGCTTTTTCAGGATGAGGGACTAAATCATCACGTAATAGTGTCGAAGAAGTTCAAGTGCATTGTGGTGAATTCTATCTTTCTAACTGCTCCTGCATGAGAGTATTTCATTAGCGAGGTTTATCCATAGTTCAACTTCGTGGCTGCTTGAATAGTGGAAGCTAATCGTTTCTCTAGCGCGTATAGTTATCTTCTTTCGCATATCAGAGTTCTGCAGTAGCCTATCATTAGCGAAAGCTAGATCTGATGGAGTTTCTCCCTTCACGACCAAGCCGTTCACGAAACCTTTGAGAGCGTCAATGTCGGAGACGATTACAGGAACTCCACAAGTCATTGCTTCAAGGTCAGACTTTCCGAGACCTTCCATCAACGAGCAAAAGACAAAAAAATCTGATACGCGTATTTCCTCAGCAAGCCGATGGGGATGTAACACCTCGCCATAAATTACACGATGTTGGGAGGCATTCGCAGCGCAGTACTCTACTAATTGATCGGCAAAGCCATTATCTCGCTCATACATCACAATTTCCAAAAAGCTCCTGAATTTGGCAGATTGCTTCTACCACAATGTCAACATCTTTCAATTTGAATACATTGCAGCTGTGTATGAGCCGGGGGAGCTAATCGAGAAGTATTTTGGGGCGGTGGAGAGGAAAAAATGCAGTCTCATCCACCCTGCACGAAATTATCTCCACTGAAGTCAATAAGATGTTGAACAGTGAGTGCATATTCTCGCCAACGAACGGTGAAATCGCAACATCCTGGTCAATGCTAATACTCAACGGATCCTTCGTTTCGAGGCATCCTGTGCACTGATTTTTCTAGTGATCGCCTTGATAGTTGCTTTCAAACGTTGGACACCTCCCTCATTGGAACGGCTGCTGAGCGCACCATCGTTTGACAAAAGGTTAGACTTGTCATCTGAATTTAAGAATTTGTTGTGTTCAATTCATGAGATCGAAATGTATTTTATCAAGTTTCCCGTCAAATTAGACATGCGTTGACTAAGAAGATCCTGGTACTCGGAGTAATGGCGCGGGTTGTCATCTTGGTATCTTGTTAAATGGCAAAGAACATTGCTAGCTAGGCTGCGCTGGTATGTCTCTGACGACTCCTGGCTACTCAGGATATAAACTTCGTCTAGGTGCTGAACTAATCCCGGAGTCTGGCTTTTAAGCCAGTATCTACGCCGTGATTGAAAGCAGTTCCCTTTGAATCGAATAGCCACTTGGGATTTTCTATGCAGAACACTTTACATTCTCAAGATATGGCCGCGCGCGAAGTTTCTTGATTATTTTTTGGGTGATTTTTCATCTTCGCAGTCATGCTTCAAATCAAGTTGTCATCGAAATTGATCTTATATGGCACTGAACACCTCGAATTCAGTTCGAGGGAATAGTCCTAACCATTGCGAAGCCTCAATCTACGCTTTGATTATGTTTTGACCCGTTTGTCCATAACGAGCACAAACATTGCGTGTATCGACTATGAGTTGAGCGCTTTCTGCGATTAGGCCCCAATCAATGCAGTCATGGTCGGTTGATATTATGACAGCATCGTATGATCGCAGTTTGCTTGTTGACAAGTTTTGCGATTGATATCCCTGCAAATGAGGATAAGCACGCGTAGAGCCGATTTCCGGAACATGAGGGTCGTGGTAGTCGATCTGACTGCCTCGGGACTGGAGGAGTTCGATCAGCTTAAGTGAGGGGCTTTCTCTGATGTCGTCCACGTTTTTCTTGTATGCCATTCCCACGATAAGAATTTTTGCGCCGTTCAGTCCGCGGGAAAACCTTGTATCGAGAGCCCAAGCAAGACGTTCAAGAACATGTTGCGGCATGTTCGTATTGATCTCGCCTGCGAGCTCGATGAACCGGGTCGCGACTTCAAACTCCTTCGCTTTCCACGAAAGATAAAAGGGATCTATCGGGATGCAATGGCCACCCAAACCCGGTCCGGGATAAAAAGGCATGAAACCGAACGGCTTGCTTTTCGCCGCGTCGATGACTTCCCAGACATCAACGTCCATCTTTTCATAGATAACCTTGAGCTCGTTCACGAGAGCGATGTTCACCGAACGAAAGATATTCTCCGTGAGCTTAACTGCTTCCGCGGTCTTTGCAGAAGAAACGGGAACGATCTGCTGAACAAGAGCACCGTAGAGAGCTTGGACAATGTCGAGCGAATTCTCGTCATCGGCACCGACCACTTTGGGAATGGCTTTGGTGTCAAACTGGGCATTGCCCGGGTCCTCACGTTCCGGAGAGAACGCCAGAAAGAAATCCGAGCCTTGCTGCAAACCGGTCCTCTCAAGGATCGGTTTTACGACTTCGTTTGTCGTTCCCGGCCAGGTCGTAGATTCCAAGACCACGAGCTGACCGGGCCTCAGCGTTTCAGCAATGGAGTGAGCACTTTTTTCGATGAACGACAGATCGGGTTCGCGCTGCTTGCTCAGCGGCGTCGGGACAGCAATCAGGATTGCGTCAGGTTCGCCCAATTCAGTGAAATCGCTGGTCGCCCGGAAACGCTTGTTGTCAAGTGCGTCGCGAATTGCAGCATCATCGATGTGTTCGATTCCGGATTTCCCATCATTCAGCATTTTGACGCGATCGTCATTGATGTCGAATCCGATGACCGTAAATCCTTCCTGGACTGCGGTTATCGCCAGAGGCAAGCCGACATATCCCAGGCCAACGATGCCGATGGAGAAGTCACGTTTTTCGATCCGGTCGATCAGCTCGTTGACCGGCATGCTCGCTCTGGTAGATAGTTTGGACAATAGAAACCTCGGGAATTTTCTTCAGGAATTGATCAGAAGCAGCTATCACGGTTGCTGTTTGCCACAACTGGATCAAAATTCAAACGTCTTGCCGGTTGCCTGCGTTGTGTCAGGGTTCACGATGGTCAGTTCGCCGGACGACCTGGATTTCATAGGCTTACCATCAAAGAGACCGGCGTCGACGGCAGAAGCTCTGAGTTGTCGTAGCTCAGCCTCCAAGCACAAGTTCCTGATATCTCTCGCAGATGCGGTCTTCAGAGTATTGGGCCTGCAAGAAATTCGCAGCGTCTTGAACCAACATCCGACGCAGCTTGTCTGACTTCAGAATCTCGGAGACTGATCCAGACAGTTTGTCCACATCCCCGCAGGGCGACAACAACCCCGTTTTGCCGTGTTCGATCAGCCAGCTGGGACCCGGTGACGCAGTCGCGACGACAGGCAGACCGGCATTCCAGCCTTCCAGAACAACATTGCCGAGCGGTTCGTCGTCTGTCGGACAGACCAGAATGTCCGCTGCCTTGAGAAACGGGGAAGGGTCGCGCTGCCAGCCGAGGAAATGGACGCGCGAGCGCACGCCGCACTCCTTTGCCAGCGCCTTCGTGTCGTCCATCAGCTCACCATCGCCGATCAGCCAGGCATGAACATTATCCGGCAACTTCTGCAGTGCTTTGATGATCAGATCGAACCGTTTGCGTTGGACGAAGCGTCCCAAGGCAATCAGGACGGTGGCATCTTCCGGTGTGTCGATATCTGCGCGTTTGACTGGTTCAAGGTCTTCCGGCAGCGGGTCGACGAAATTGCTGATCACGTGAGCCCTGCCGGACGGCCAGCCCATCTCGACTGCCTGACGGATGATTTCGGGTGTGTTGCCGATCAGGTCTCCGACATTGCCATAGGTGTGAAAGCCGTCCGGCCAGTCTCCAAGGCGCAGGAACGTACGCATGTCCGGTCCCGGTTTCGGCAGCCACTTGCTGGCCGGGCTCATCCAGCCCATGGTCGCTGTTGCGCCGAAGTTGCGGATCTCCCGAGAAATGCCCCATCGAACGAAATGGCGTTTGATGTGCGAGCGGCTGAATTTCAGCTCCCTGACGTCGCAGTGCTCCGCCAGCTCGTCCCGCCAGGCTCTGCCGGGCCTGATAAAAGCAATCTGTTCAATACCGCGCTTCGCCAACGCGCGGGAAAGGCGCACGAAGAACTTCTCAGCACCGCCATCAACGCCGAGATGAATGTGAGCGATTTTTCCGGGACTGTGTGATACGTCAGTGGCCATCGATCACATCATAGTAATTATGCGCGCGCCCCAGAAGGCCGCGCAAGTTGCCTGAGCCCTTCATCAGCCGGATCAGGCCGTAATAAAAGAGTTTTTCGCCGCGCTTGCGGGCAAAGGGCTTGATCACGAAACCCACAAGCGTTGCAAGCGAGCCGAAAAGCATGCGCCGAAAACTCTTGGGGATGAAGTGGAGCGCTGCTTTCCAACGTCCTTCGCGCAAAACGATGTTGAAAGCACCCGATGTGGCGGCCATGTGCATGCGGCTCAAAAGCCGGCCGGTGGTCACGCGCGTTGCCGGAATATCCTCTTCGACAAACGCATCGTCAACCCAGATCATCTTGGCTCCTGCCGCATGCGTGCGGCGGAAGAAGTCGATGTCTTCACTGCCGAAGGTCAGGCGCTCGTCGAACCTCAGACCCAGTCCGTCCTTGTGGATAATCCGGGCGCTCAGAAGCACGTTGTTGGTCGGGGCTTCAGTGATCACCGTTCCGGTCGGGCGCGGTTTCAGCAGCTGCGACTTCCACCAATGCGGCGCCGGTTTTTCATAGATCCGGCGAACCGGACCATTTGCGACTTCGGCCTTGTGTTCCGCACAGGCGGAGAGCAGCTTTGCGATCCAGTCCGGTTCCGCACGCTCATCATCATCGATCAGGGCGATCCAGTCCGGGTCGTGTTCGATAGCGGCCTCAAGAGCCAGATTGCGGGCAAACGGAATGCCCTTTCTTTTTTCATGATAGAAAAACACCGGCAGCGAGTACCGCGCCTTGGTGTCTTCCGCCACCTGACCAGAAAAATACGGCTCCGGGTCGTTCTCGACAACAACAATTGCCAGCTCGGTTCCATCCGGCCGGATCAAGTTGTCGAGGCTGGAAAGACAGGCCTGCAACATTTTCGGCCGTTGCGCCGTGCAAACGGCGATGACCAGTTTCTGGGTCATAAGGGGATCTCAATCATTCCGTTTGGCAGCCACCTGTTTGGTGCAAGCTGTTAGCGCAGGGTTTGGCGCAAGTACGGCGCGCTGTCAAAGGATTTCGCCGGAACGGGCTTCCCCGTTGGGGAAGCTCACGCTACGGTTGCTCCTAAAGCCCTTTAGGAACTTGCAAAACGCAGCCGGTGTTGGGAGGACACACATGAAGGGATTGATGATGCACCGTCCGCTGAAGGTGGCGGATCTCATCACATTTGCCTCGGAAACATACCCTTCCGGGGAGATCGTGTCGGTGCGCACCGAAGGCGGCATTCACCGAACAACTTATGGCGAGACCGCACGACGGGTCGCGCAACTGGCACATGGTCTGAAGCGCCTTGGGGTGCAACCGGGGGACAGGATTGCGACACTGGCCTGGAACGGCTACCGGCATTTTGAGCTTTATTATGCGATCTCGGGCATAGGTGCGATCTGCCATACCATCAATCCACGCCTGTCGGCTGAGCAGATGATCTATATCGTCAAACACGCCGAGGATCGCCTGCTCTTTGTTGATCTTACCTTCGTTCCGATCCTGGAGAGGCTGGCCGCGCATTTGCCGAAGGACTTACGCTTTATCATCATGACTGATCGGGCTCACATGCCTGAAACGTCGCTGGAAAGTGTGTTTTGTTACGAGGATCTTCTGGATGGCCAGCCGGAGGAGATTGATTGGCCGGAATTTTCCGAAGATCAGGCAGCAGGCCTTTGTTATACCTCTGGCACGACCGGCGAACCGAAGGGAACTCTGTTTTCGCACCGCTCCACGGTTTTGCACGCTTTCAGTATGTGTGTGACCATCCCTAAGATCCTCCGCGAGGGTATCCGTATCCTGCCGGTTGTGCCGCTCTTTCATGTGAACGCCTGGGGGTTGCCATATGCGGCGCCACTCTCCGGCGTGAGCATGATTTTCCCAGGCAGTGCTCTGGACGGCAAAAGCCTCTTTGATCTGATGGACCGGGAAAAGGTCTACTCCGCCTGGGGAGTACCCACGGTCTGGCACGGACTGCTGAATGAAATCACCCAGCGAGGTCGTTTGCCGGAGGGCCTTGGCGATATTGTCGTTGGTGGTTCGGCTGCTTCTCGAAGTTTGATCGAGGCCTTTGAGAGCCGCAGTGTTAACGTCTGTCACGCCTGGGGCATGACAGAAATGAGCCCGCTTGGCACCCAGTGCAACCTGCCGTCAGAAATGGACTTACTGGCTTTCGACGAGCGCATCGACCGCAAGCAGTCGCAGGGACGGCGGGTCTTTGGCGTTGACATGAAGATTGTCGACGATGCGGGTATCAGGTTGCCGCACGACGGCGGGACGCCAGGTCATCTTTATGTCCGTGGCAACACGATTACATCCGGGTATTTCAACAATGACGAAGCGTCCAGGCCAGTGTTCGACGGTGAAGGCTGGTTCTGCACTGGCGATATCGCCACAATCGATCCGGACGGCTTCCTGAACATCACCGACCGGTCGAAAGATCTCATCAAGTCCGGTGGCGAATGGATCTCTTCGCTGGACCTGGAAAACATCGTCATGTCTCATCCCGGTGTGGCCAACTGCGCGGTTATTGCAGTTCCCGATGAGAAGTGGGACGAGCGACCGCTCCTGATTGTTCAGACAAAGGAGGACGCACAGCCGCAAAAGCAGGACCTTCTGGATCTGTTGGCCGAACGGATCGCGAAATGGCAGTTGCCGGACGACGTCGTCTTCGTTGATGAGTTGCCTCTGACGGCAACGGGGAAAGTGTCGAAACTGACACTCAGAAAACAGCATGCCGGAGAAACCGAATGAAGCCGGAAGATTTGTTCAGCCTGCCGGGCAAAACGGCGCTCGTAACGGGTGGCGCAACGGGAATAGGCCGGATGGCTGCGGAAGGGTTGCTGGCGGCAGGTGCCACCGTTTTCATCGCCAGCCGCAAGGAAGAGGCCTGCAAGGCAACCGCGGCGGAGCTGAACGCGATCGGATATGAAGGAAAAGCGGAAGGCTTTGGCGGCGACGTGTCGACGGAAGAAGGCATTGCCGGATTAAGCGCAGAGATCGGCAGGCGAACCGATCGGCTTGATATCCTGATGAACAACGCCGGTACCAGTTGGGGCGCGCCGCTTGGTCAGTTTCCCCACTCCGCGTGGGACAGGGTGATGCGGCTGAATGTTGCCGGCCTCTTTCAACTGACGCAAAGCCTGTTGCCCATGCTGGAAGCTGCCGCAAGTGATGATGATCCCGCACGTGTGGTCAATGTCGGCTCGGTCATGGGGGAAACCGCTCACGGGGACAGAGCCTACAGCTATGCCGCCTCGAAAGCTGCCGTCCATCACCTCACCAGAATTCTCGCAAAGGAGCTGGCGGAACGGCGGATCACGGTCAATGCCCTGGCCCCCGGACCCTTCGTCAGCAAAATGACCGCCTTCGCCACGGCGGATGAAGAGGTCAGGTCACGGGTCGGGGCGCAGGTGCCGCTCGGCCGCGTCGGGCGCCCGGAAGATATTGCTGCGGCAATGCAGTTTCTGTGCGGGCGTGGAGGAGCATACGTTACCGGGGCAGTCTTGCCTGTCAGCGGCGGAATCAATGTGGAAACGGGACCGGACCTTTTTCAGGAGGCGTATGAGTGACGGCAGTATGCAAGACCGGGGCGGTCACGATCGAAAGTCTGAAGGCGATGACCGGTCAGGAGGTTGGCGTTTCATCCTGGTACCTGATCGACCAGCCGCAAATTGATGCTTTTGCCGATGTTACCCACGATCATCAGTTCATCCATGTCGATCCGGAACGGGCATCCGCAACACCATTTGGCGGCACAATTGCGCACGGGTTTCTGACGCTTTCACTCCTGTCTGCAATGGGGCAGGAAGCTCAGCCGCAGATCGACGGGGCTGTCTTGGGCATCAATTACGGCTTCGACAAGGTTCGCTTTCTATCACCGGTCAGAACCGGGGCACGCCTGCGCGGCCGGTTTGTTGTCGGAGAGGTGAAGCAGCAAAAGCCCGGAGAAGTTGACGTCCTCTGGCTGGCGACCGTGGAAATTGAAGGCGAACGACGCCCGGCTTTGAAGGCCGACTGGCTGAACCGCTTTTATCTAACGTGAATTGGGGGACACATGGACCTTGGAATAACCGACAAGGTGCGGCCGCTTATCGAAAAAGTTCGGGAGATGGTCGAGACCGAAATTGAACCACTCGATGTCGAGTATCACCATGAGGTGGGAAGGCACCCTTCGGGTGATCGTTTTCAGCTGACCGATCGCCAGATTGAAATCCTGGAAGACCTGAAAGCAAAGGCCAGGCAAAGGGGGCTTTGGAATTTCTGGCTGACCGATAGCGAGAAGGGTTTCGGTCTGACGACAGTCGAATATGCGTATCTTGCGGAAGAAATGGGCAAGGTCGGCATCGCAGCGGAAGTGTTCAACTGCAACGCGCCCGACACGGGCAATATGGAGGTGCTGGAACGCTATGGCACCGAGGCGCACAAGGAACGCTGGCTGAAGCCTTTGTTGAACGGAGAAATTCGCTCTGCCTACCTGATGACCGAGCCTGATGTTGCGTCTTCGGATGCCACGAACATCGCGATGACCGCGCAAAGAAAGGATGGACAGTGGATCCTGAACGGCGACAAGTGGTGGGCGACAGGGGCGGGGGACCCGCGCTGCAAGCTCTATATCGTCATGGCCGCAACGGATCCGGAGGCTCACAAGCACGCCCGCCATTCCATGTATCTGATACCTGCGAATGCTCCGGGGATCGAGGTCCTGCGCCCCATGCATGTCTTTGGTGCAGATGATGCTCCGCACGGTCATATGCATATTCGATTTACCGACGTTTGTGTTCCCGAAGACGATCTCATTCTGGGCGAGGGCAGGGGCTTTGAAGTCGCTCAGGGTCGCCTGGGACCGGGACGCATTCACCATTGCATGCGGGCCATAGGTCAGGCTGAGAAAGCCCTGGAGCTTTTGTGCAAACGCGCCATGAGGCGTGAAGCGTTTGGCAAGAAACTCACTGACCTGGGCGCCAATCACGATATCATCGCCAATGCGCGCATGGAAATTGAGATGGCGCGGCTCCTGTGCCTGAAAGCAGCCTGGGTTATGGACACGCAGGGAACGCGTGCTGCCCAACCCTGGATCAGCAAGATCAAGGTCATCGCACCGCTGATGGCCCTGAAAGTCGTTGACGAGGCAATGCAGGTTCATGGTGCAGCGGGCATCAGCCAGGATTTTCCTCTGGCAGGCATGTGGACGCATTTGAGAACCCTGCGATTTGCCGACGGTCCCGACGCGGTGCATCGTCGCCAGATCGCGCGGACCGAGCTGCGCAAATACACCAATGACAAGGTGTGAAAATGTCCGGACACGGAGCGGAACTGGATCTGAACAATCTGACTGCCTGGCTGGAGAAGCGCCTGCCCGGGTTTCGTGGTCCGGTTCGGGCGACAAAATTCAACCGTGGTCAATCCAATCCGACCTTCCGGCTTTCCGCGGCTTCGGGAAATTATGTGCTACGCCGGAAACCTCCCGGCTCGTTGTTGAAATCGGCCCATGCGGTAGATCGCGAATACCGTGTCCAAAAGGCGCTTGCCGGGTCAGAGGTTCCGGTCGCGGGCATGCATCTGCTTTGCGAAGAGGACAGCATTGTCGGTTCGCCCTTCTACATCATGGATCTGGTCGACGGCAGGAACTTTGATGATCCATGTCTGCTGGATTTGCTCCCGGATATGCGTGTTGCCATTTATGACGAAATGAACAGGGTTCTGGCTGCGATACATTCAGTTGATCTCGAAGCACGCGGACTGGCTGACTTTGGTCCTGTCGGGAACTACTATCGTCGTCAGACCGATCGCTGGACCAAGCAGTACAGGGCAAGCGAAACGGAAACCATTCCGGCGATGGATGATCTGATCGCATGGGTGAACGAGAATATCCCGGAAGACGATGGCAAGCGTACACTTGTGCACGGCGATTATCGCATCGACAATCTGCTCTTTGCCAGGGAAGGCCCGGAATGTGTCGCCGTCCTCGACTGGGAATTGTCAACCATCGGACATCCCTATGCCGATCTCGCCGCGTTGATCATGCAATGGCAACGGCCACCCGGCGAAGAGGGCAGGGGGCTGGCAGGCATCGACAGGTCGAAGCTCGGCCTGCCGGAAGACCAGGCCTTCGTCGACGCTTATTGCGATCGGATGGGGCTGCCGGGAATTCCGGACTTCGGCTTTTACCTTGCCTTTTGTTTTTTTCGCATGGGTGCGATCCTGCAGGGCGTGAAGAAACGCGCGTTGGACGGCAATGCGTCAAATCCGGAACTGGGGCTTCGCCTCGGTGCCAGCGTTCCGGAATATGCTGCGGGTGGTCTAGACGCAGCCCGGAGGATTTAGCACGTTGCACAAATGCTAGCGTTTAGGGCGATTACTGGGTTTGAGGCTACTAGATCCCGGCTCTCCGTCACGCTGCGGCCGGGATGACAATGAGAGCCGGTCGCCGCTTTGCTGTCATCCCGGGCGACCAGCGGGAGGCCCGGGATCCAGTACCCTTCCGGAGTTGCGAATAAGCGCCGCGCTATAGGGACTTTCCGGACCCTAATTTGCCGGAATGCCATGCTTTGAATTTGGATGTTGCCGAGCGCCGTAGGCCTCACACGCGTTCGTTCATCTGCGCAAAAGTCTCGCCAGTCTCGGCCAGTTTTCTCAGAAGGTCTGGCACTTGCCAGTAGTAGCCGTCTTCCCGGGCATATTCCTCGATCCGCCTCACCAGCTCTTTCGGTCCGACCTGATCGGCGGTGTGCATCGGGCCACCGCGGAAGCGCGGGAAACCATAGCCAAACAGGAACACTGCATCGATGTCGATCGGTCGCAATGCAATCTTCTCCTCAAGTACGCGTGTCGCTTCCAGGATCATTGCGGTGGTGAACCTGTTGACGATCTCTTCTGAGGAAAAGGAGCGAGGGGAGATGCCCGCCTTTCGGCGTTCGTCTTCGATGATTGCCAGAGCTTCCGGGTTGGGCCGGGTTCCATCGTCATCGTAGATGTAAAAGCCCTGACCGGTCTTGCGCCCGAACCACCCCTGTTCACACAACTGATCGGCAATTGGAATATAGCGCTCTTCAGGTGGCCGCGTTGCGGCGCGGCGCTTGTTGGCAGCCCAGCTGATGTCGAGACCTGCAAGATCTGCGACCTGGTAAGGCCCCATGGCGAGGCCGAAACCCCTCATGGCCTCGTCAATTTCCTGGGGAGCAGCGCCATCCATCATCATGTAGTCGGCTGCCTTCTTGTAGAAGGTCATGATGCGATTGCCGATGAAGCCGTCACATACTCCCGACCGGACACCGATTTTCTTCAGCCGCTTTGCAAGGGCAAATCCTGTTGCCACCACATCGGCGCTTGTCTTGTCGGCGACCACGACTTCAAGGAGGCGCATGACGTGTGCGGGCGAGAAAAAGTGCAGGCCGATAACGTCCTGCGGTCGGCTGGTCGTAGCGGCAATCTGGTTGATGTCGAGATAAGAGGTATTCGAGGCCAGCACAGCACCGGGTTTCATGCACTCATTGAGTTTTTCGAAGATCTCGCGCTTGACGCCCATATCTTCAAAGACAGCTTCAATCACGAGGTCGACGTCAGCGAGTGATGACAAGTCGGTCGATGTTGCCAGTTTGCTTTCCAGAATGGCGTCACGGGCCTCGGCCTTCAGCTTGCCCCGCTTGACCGCGCCTTCCAGGTTCTTCCCGATTGTGGTTGTTCCTCTGTCCAGGCCGGCCTGATCACGCTCGGCCAGGACGACCTGAAATCCGGCAACAAGCAGTGCTGTTGCAATTCCGGAGCCCATGGTGCCACCGCCGATGACGCCGATCAGTTTGAGATCGCGTGGCGTTGCGGACGCTTCAGGTATCTTGGAGACGGCTCGCTCGGCAAAAAACGCGTGAATGAGCCCGGCGCGCTGCGGGCTTTCCATGCAATCGTTGAAAAGCCGGCGCTCTTCCTTCAGACCCTCGCTCAAAGGCAGTCGGCTGGCTTCCACCGCATCAACGCATTTATGCGGTGAAAACAGCAGCGGTTGCGTTTTGGCCAGCTTGTCGCGCATGGCCCGAACAGCTTCATCGTCCTGCTCGACGGTCTGGTCACCGGTGCGTCTGGTCTGAAGTGTCTGATCGATGACGTCCTGCGCGGCTTTGACGGCAACATCGCGTGGAGCGCCGCCTTCAATCCTGTCGACCAATCCGATCTGCAGAGCGTTGTCGGCGGCTATTGGTTTGCCGCTGGTGATCATGTCCAGCGAAGCTTTCACACCTGCAAGCCTTGGTGCCCGCTGTGTGCCACCGGCGCCCGGAAGAATGCCGAGTGTGACTTCAGGCAAGCCGACCCTCGTGCCGGTGACGGCAACCCGCGCATGGCAGGACAGAGCGACCTCCAAACCGCCTCCAAGCGTCGTTCCGTGCAGGACACAAACGATCGGAGTCGGGCAGCCTTCCAGGAAGTTGCAGAGATCCGGCAGCCAGGGATCCTGTGGAGGCTTGCCGAATTCGCGGATGTCGGCTCCGGCGATAAAGGTACGGCCTTTGCCGTAAATCGCTATGGCCTTGATGCCCGGGTCTTTCTGCAGCTCCTCAACAGCCTGCCAGAGACCGGAGCGCAAAGCATGCGAGGCCGCATTTACCGGTGGATTGTCCAGAGCAACGAGGGCAACAGCCCCCAACCGCTCAATGGACACAACGTCATTGACGCCGACGGCGCCGGTCTCCGCATTCGTTTGCATGAAATCCTCCAGAGCACCGTTTCGGATGAACGGTTTTGCCGGGGATTTTCAATTCTGACAGAGGCTTGTCAAGCCAGCCACAGGGATAATGTCGACTGGCCCGTCATTCGTTGCGGATCAACTTGAAGGTTTTGGCGGAGCCTTGGGCGTGAACGAGCAACGGTCCGGCTTCAGGTCGATCAGGGGTGTGCCGTTGAGGCAGTCGAGACCTCGCACGACCAGCGTCGCGCCGTCGACGGAAATCAGTTTTGCGGCGACTGTGCCGATCGGGTTTGGCCGAACGGGAGAGCGTAGCGCAAACGTACCGAATGTCCGGTTGCTGTGACCGGGATTCTGGACGACCAGGTCGCGCCGGGCCTGATTGAGCCAGTAGAGCACTTCGATCTGGTCGAACTCTTCTATGCCTTTCAGAGCCGGAACCCAGGGCTCGAAAATCTCGATGTGGCATTCCGGGCCGTCCTGCTTTCCCTGTCGCGGGCACTCTTTCCTGTCAGTCCAGGGCGTGAGAATTCTGCCGATGAAATGAAGCCGTGCGTCGTCCGGCGCAGATGTCGGAACCATGATCTCGTGTGGACGGATGTCGCTCATTGAAATGTCCTGTTGGGCGTCAGGCGGAGAGCCAGCGGACCAATCCGTGATCGGTCAGGCTGTATCCGCCAAGCGCTGTGGCTTTTTCCTGAAAATCGGTGGCACGGGCAAAGGCAAACAGCTCTTGCACCGGCTCGGTAAAGTAACTTCTGCGATCGATCAGAAGGTCGAAACACTCGTCGGCAAGCGGCACAAAGGCAAGTTTGAACTGCCGCGCCATGGCTTCAATGCCGAGCGATGCGTCCGCTTCGCCGGATGCGACGGCTGCTGCTGCCTCGCTTTCCGTGTGTGCACGGTTCTTTGAGCAAGCGAGATCGCTCTCGCTCAGTCCCGCGTCCTCCAGCAGGCTTGAAAAAAGGACGGCTGTACCTGCATCCGGTTGGCGCAGTGCAACGCGTTTGCCCTTCAGGTCATTGATCGAGTGAATCTCGCTCGCAAGCTCATTGGAAACCAGAAGGCCGCGCTTGCGGGTTGCCCAGTTGATCAGAACAGCGTCTTGAAAACCCCGACCGGCTACTGTCTCGATGTTCCAGCCGTTTGTCTCAGGCAGATGTATCCCTGCGAGTGCTGCTGTTCCGCCGTCAAACTGGTTCAATCCGTCCCGGCTGCCATTGCAGAGAGTGGCAAGACCGCAGGCGGACGCGCGGATGGCCCAGTCCAGAAGAGGGTCATGTGACCCGGCCAGGACGTTCGGACGCTCCCTGGCACGCAGCTGTCCGGAACCGTCGATCCAGGCGAGAATTTCATCTGCCGGAAACAACAACTTGCCGGTGATCCGCCGGTGCGGGATCTCATCCGCCGCCGCCAGGTCGTAAACCTTGCGTTCCTTCACGCGCAACAGATCGGCAACTTCCCTGGTCGTGAGAAAAAGCGGGTTTTGATGGGTTGAGTTTGACAAATTTTTTCCTGCTGTTTGCACGGAACCTAACGGAGGAAGTCTATCGATTTCAAGATAGTCGAGACGGTAGACGAAATGAATCGATTGCGGCCCGAATCTGGCGTTTTCCTGTCACCACGAAAATCACAAAAAGAACTTTCATTGGTCTTCTTTGGTCGAATACGTGTCGCTTTTGGCGTATCGGGAGCACTTTTTGACGTTCTGGGACATGTCGGCCAAGCAGAGGCTTGTGACACTCTTTGGAAATAATCAGAACAAATACATTTGTGCGTTAGAGATAACTCAGCCTGGTGGAAGTTAATCTTTCCTCCGGGCCGTAGGTATTTAGTATAAATTCCCGTTTATTTTCTGCGATGCAAAATATTCAATCGGGTTCTGGCTAAAAAATATTCATTTTTTTTCATTTGCCTCTTTCATTGTACGATTTTTTTTGTTTTTCTAGTCGCGATCGCAAGGGCGATAGTTACAGGCGGCAAAAGCCTCCTGCGACATGTCGGTCGTGCAATTAATAATAATTATAGAACCAGACTTGGGGACAAAATGGCGAAATCACGGGGCGCTGCTGTTAAGTATGACAGCGTTCAAAAGAGCTATGACGGGGAAACCCTGGTCGTAAAAAACCTCAACCTCGATATCCCGCCCGGCGAATTTCTGACCATGCTGGGGCCGTCTGGGTCCGGAAAGACCACTTGCCTCATGATGCTGGCAGGGTTTGAGCCGGCGACGCACGGCGAGATCTATCTGAACGACAGGCCGATCAACAATGTGCCACCGCACAAGCGTGGCATCGGCATGGTCTTTCAGAACTACGCTCTCTTTCCGCATATGACGGTCGCCGAAAATCTGGCTTTCCCGCTTCAGGTCCGGGGGGTCGGCAAGGCCGAGCAGCAAGAGAAGGTGCAGCGTGCGCTGGATATGGTCGAGCTCGGCGTCTTCGGCAATCGCCGTCCGGCGCAGTTGTCGGGTGGTCAGCAACAGCGTGTCGCCGTCGCCCGCGCGCTGGTGTTCGATCCCGAGCTGGTTCTTATGGATGAGCCGCTTGGCGCGCTCGACAAGCAGCTGCGTGAGCAGATGCAATACGAAATTAAGCACATCCACGAAAATCTCGGCGTGACCGTGGTCTACGTGACACATGACCAGACCGAGGCGCTGACAATGTCGGACCGGGTTGCGGTCTTCAATGACGGTGTCATCCAGCAATTGTCCACGCCCGACGATCTTTATGAAGATCCGCAGAACTCCTTCGTGGCCCAGTTTATCGGTGAAAACAACAAGCTGAGCGGCAAGGTCGTCGACATCAAGGGTGAGGAGTGCCTTGTCGAACTGGGAGACGGTACGCAGCTCAAGGCCGACAAGGTCAACGTGTCCGCCATCGGTGACAAGACCACGCTGTCCCTGCGTCCCGAGCGTGTTGAATTCGATACTCATGACGCCATGGACAATCTGGTGAATGGCCGGATTGAAGAACTGATCTATCTAGGGGATCACATCCGCGTTCGCATGAACGTGTGTGGCAACGATGAGTTCATCGTTAAGGTTCGCAACCGCGGAGAGAAGCGCAAGCTGCATGTTGGCGACACGGTCCCTGTGGGCTGGGCGCTCAACGACTGTAAAGCGCTCGACGCAGTTGTCTAAATTCGCAAGGCGGTCGGCCTTTGGCCGCCAGCGACAACAACGGAAAGATATCCGTTAAATCCTAAAAGAGGGAGCTAGCTCACATGAAGCTCAAGACTGTAATTCTTGCAGGTACTGCACTGGCGTTTGCCGGTAGCGCGGCGCTTGCGAAAGACTTGACGGTTGTCTCTTGGGGCGGTGCCTATCAGGCGTCCCAGAAGAATGCCTACACAGATCCGTACACGGCTGAAAACCCGGACATCAACGTGATCTGGGACGAGTCGTCCAACGAAGCGGTGGCAAAGCTGCGCGCGATGAACGAAGCCGGCAACATTACCTGGGATCTGGTCGACGTGGTTGCTTCCGACGCCATTCGTCTGTGTGACGAAGGCCTGGCTCTGGAAATCAACGCGGACGAAGACCTTGCCGCTGCTCCGGACGGGACGCCTGCCTCCGAAGATTTCGGTGACCTGCTGGTATCCGAGTGCTTCATTCCGCAGATCGTTTACTCCACCACGTTCGGCTACCGTTCGGACGTCGACGAGTGGGGCGGCAAGGAGCCGACAGAGATCTGTGACATCTTCGATCTGGAAACATTCCCGGGCAAGCGTTCCCTGGAAAAGCGTCCGATCAACAACATGGAATGGGCTCTTCTTTGTGACGGCGTTCCGAAGGACGAAGTCTACAACGTCCTGGAAACCGAAGAAGGTCAGGCACAGGCTTTCGCAAAGCTTGATTCCATCAAGGACAACGTTGTCTGGTGGTCTGCAGGTGCGGAAACACCGCAGCTTCTGGCCGACAAGGAAGTCGTGATCGGCTCCACCTATAACGGTCGTTTGTTCGCTCTGATCGAAGAGCAGAAGCAGCCGGTCAAGATGCTTTGGGACGCGCAGGTGTTCGACCTCGACGGCTGGATCATTCCGGCAGGTCTGCCTGAAGACCGTCTGGCCGAGGTGAAGAAACTCGTCAAGTACGCCACCGACACGCAGCGTCTGGCCGATCAGGCGAAATACATCTCCTACGGCCCGGCCCGCAAGTCCTCCGCTCCGCTGGTGGGCAAGCACGCGAAACTCGGTATCGACATGGCTCCGCATATGCCGACCGATCCGAACAACGCCAAGAACACCTTCCTCTATAACTATGAGTGGTGGGCGGATTACCGCGACGACATCGACGCCAAGTTCCAGGCGTGGCTGTCTCAGTAAGCCAATAGGCTCTGGTCCGGGTGGGGTTTTCCTCACCCGGAACCTCCAATCTGATTTGCGGAAGACTGTTTCATGAGCGATACCACTGACGGTCAGGTCCTGACGACCCAGGACGGCAAGCCGCTTAAGGCGGCATTGGCAAAGGCGCTGCGCCGGGAAAAGCTGCGCGCCCTGATGCTGATTGCGCCTCTCCTGATCTTTGTCCTGATTACCTTCGTCGCACCGATTGCGGACATGCTGTTCCGCTCCGTAGAAAACGGGATCGTTGCCGACACTTTGCCCAGAACGGTTATCGCAATTCAGGAATGGGACCCGAATTCCGGCGAAGTTCCGAATGAGGAAGTCTTTGCCGCTCTTTACGGCGACATGGTCGTTGCCGTTGAGGAAAAAACGCATACCCGCCTCGGGTCTCGTCTGAACTACGAGCAGAGCGGGATTTCCAGCCTTTTCCGCAAGACCGGCCGGCGTATCAAGCGCATGGACGAGGCCGGACCCTTCAAGGAACAGTTTCTCGATGCGGACAGGAAGTGGGGCGACGTTTCAACCTGGCAGGTCCTGAAACAGTTCTCGCCACGTTATACCGGCGGCTACTTCCTGAACTCATTCGATGCGCACCAGACAGCTGATGGCATTGAGATGAAACCGGCAGACCAACGGATCTATCTGTTCCTGTTCGGCCGAACTCTTTTCCTGTCCATCGTGATCACGGTTTCCTGCCTGTTGCTTGGCTATCCGATCGCCTTCCTGCTTGCCGCCCTGCCGCTACGAACGTCAAACTTGCTGATGATCCTGGTCCTGCTGCCGTTCTGGACATCTCTTCTTGTGCGAACGTCTGCCTGGAAGGTGCTGTTGCAGCAGCAAGGGGTGATCAATGACTTCCTGGTCTGGACCGGGGTGATCAGCGACGCTGGCCGTCTGGTGATGATCAACAACCAGACCGGCACCATCATCGCCATGACGCATATTCTGCTGCCGTTTATGATCCTGCCGCTCTATTCGGTAATGAAGACCATCTCACCGTCTTATGTGCGGGCTGCGAAGAGCCTGGGCGCTAATGACTGGATCGCATTCTGGCGCGTCTATTTCCCGCAATCGGTGCCGGGGATCGGCGCAGGTGCGGTGCTCGTGTTCATTCTTTCCATCGGCTACTACATCACGCCGGAACTGGTGGGCGGTACATCGGGTATCTTCATCTCCAACCGGATCGCCTATCACATTTCCTCGTCGCTGAACTGGGGACTGGCGGCTTCCCTCGGAACCCTGCTGCTGGTTGCGGTTCTCATGCTGTTCGTTGTCTACGACAAGATCGTCGGCATCGATAACGTCAAACTCGGATAGGAGGACGATATGAGCGCACTTCCACCATATGCGTCCCCTCTTCAGCGGGCATGGTTCTACTCTTTCAGGGTCATCTGCGGACTGATCTTCTTCTTCCTGATCTTTCCGATCCTGGTGATCCTTCCGCTCAGCTTCAACGCGCAGGATTTCTTTACCTTCACCAAGGAAATGCTAGCGCTGAGTCCTGAAGGCTATTCCTTCAAGCACTACAACGACTTTTTCACCAACCCGGACTGGCAGCAGGCGTTGAAAAACTCGGTGCTGATTGCACCGATCGCGACAGTGCTCGCAACAGGTTTCGGCACTCTGGCGGCAATCGGCCTGTCGCAGTCGCACGTGCCTTACAAGTCGGCAATTATGGCAGTGCTGATTTCTCCGATGATCGTGCCGTTGATCATCTCGGCTGCGGGCATGTACTTCTTCTACTCCCGTATCGGTCTGCAAGGCACCTATTGGGGCGTTGTGCTCGCACATGCCGCCCTCGGCACGCCCTTCGTGATCATCACGGTCACGGCAACGCTTGTCGGTTTCGACCGCAGTCTGGTTCGCGCATCCGCAAGCCTTGGCGCAAATCCGGTGACAACCTTCTTCAAGGTTCAGATGCCGCTGATCATCCCGGGTGTTGTATCGGGTGCACTGTTCGCCTTCATCACGTCGTTCGATGAAGTGGTCGTCGTTCTCTTCCTTGGTTCGGCCGGACAGAAGACGCTACCATGGCAAATGTTTACAGGGTTGCGTGAACAGATTTCTCCGACCATTCTGGCGGTGGCTTCCTTGATGGTTGCCATATCAATTGCACTCCTGACCGTTCTGGAGCTGTTGCGCCGGCGGTCGGAACGCCTGAGAGGATTATCACCGGGCTGATACCAGCCCCGCTGCTTTCAAACTGAGCCGGTGGCGGAACGCCAGCCACCGGGCGGAGGCCGAAGACCGGCTCTCCCGGCAGCAAGACAATTTGAATTTGGGCCTGGCGGGCCGGCTTCTGTGAAGGGAAGCCGGCCCGTTTTGCGTTTCAGGCCCGGAAAACAGCGCAAAGCTGACCTAGAATCGAAACAGGGAAAGGAGACCTCCCATGAGCGAAGACATGATCCGCATTTACGAGATGAACAATGGTGAGAAGGCTTTCTCGCCGTTTTCTCCGCAGGAGATGGATAGCCGACAGGCGAACCTGAGAAAACTGATGGCCAACCGGCAGATCGACGCCTGCCTGTTCACCTCCTATCACAACATCTGCTACTACTCCGGCTTCCTTTACTGCTACTTCGGTCGCAAATACGGCATGGTGATCACGCAGGACAAGGCGACAACAATAGCGGCCGGGATTGATGGCGGTCAGCCCTGGCGCCGCACGCACGGCGATACGGTGATCTACACCGACTGGCGCCGTGACAATTATTTCTACGCAATCCAGTCACTCCTCGGTATGCCGAATGCATCGGTCAAGCGCATTGGTATCGAGTTCGACCATGTTTCGCTCGACCTGCTCAAGCAGCTCAAGGACGCCCTTCCGGGTGTTGAGTTTGTCGACATCGCTGCTGACGCCATGGGTCAGCGCACCATCAAGAGCGCTGAAGAACACGTTCTCATCCGTGAAGGTGCTCGTATCTGCGACGTTGGCGGAGCGGCGCTGGTCGAGGCCGTTCAGGCCGGGGTCACCGAACACGAAGTGGCCATCGCATCGACAAATGCAATGATCCGCGAGATTGCCAAGTCCTTCCCGTTCGTTGAACTGATGGACACCTGGACCTGGTTCCAGTCAGGCATCAACACGGATGGTGCGCACAATCCGGTCACCAACAAGGTTGTTGAGGCAGGCGACATTCTCAGTCTGAACTGCTTCCCGATGATCTTCGGCTACTACACCGCCCTTGAGCGCACGCTTTTCTGCGAGCATGCGTCGGACGAGCACTTGCGGCTGTGGGAAGTCAACTGTCACGTCCACCGCGAAGGTTTGAAACTGATCAAGCCGGGCGCTCGCTGCTGCGACATCGCCGCTGAACTCAACGACATCTATCGCAGTCACGATCTGCTGCAATACAGAAGCTTCGGCTACGGCCACTCCTTTGGCGTGCTCAGCCACTACTATGGTCGTGAAGCCTCGGTAGAACTGCGCGAAGATGTCGAAACGGTTCTGGAACCGGGTATGGTTGTCTCCATGGAGCCGATGATCATGATCCCGGAAGGTCAGGCGGGTGCCGGCGGTTACCGCGAGCACGACATCCTGATTGTCAAGGAAGACGGTGCCGACAACATTACCGGTTTCCCGTTCGGACCGGAGCACAACATCATCCCGAAGCGCTAAGTCGCACTTTTGAAGAATGCAGACGGGGCTCCATGGAGCCCCGTCAAAACCTTGAAAACAGATAGACCGGCGTGATCTGCGATCAGTCGCAGGCTGCGGTGACGATCAGCTCGACCTTCAGAGCGTCCCGGGCAAGCTTGGCTTCACCGCAGGCCCGTGCCGGAGCATGGCCTTCCGGAACCCAGGCGTCCCAGACAGCGTTCATTTCAGCAAAGTCCGCCATGTCCGACAGCCAGATGATGCATTGCAGGATGCGGGTCTTGTCGCTGCCGGCCTGTTCGAGAAGAGCTTCGACCTTCTCAAGGCAGTGACGGGTCTGCTCGGCGACGGATTCCTTGTCCGAGGTCTGGCCGCAGAGATAGACCGTACCGTTGTGCTTGACGATCTTGCTCATGCGCTGGCCGGTTTCGATGCGTGTGATTGACATTTTCTGCTCCAGTTAAAGTATCTTCCGGTCATAGCGGTCGATACGGAATGCGGACAAGTCAAATCCGGCCTGTCCGGTCAAAATCATGTCGGAAACAACCTTGCCGACGATTGGGCCGAGCTGAAACCCGTGAGCGGAAAAGCCGAAAGCATGAAAGGCGTTTTCAGCATTTACTGCCGGGCCGATCACCGGCAGATTGTCGGGCATATAGGCCTCGAGCCCGGCCCACATGCGATTGATTGAAGCGCGGGCCATGATCGGAAAGAAGTCGATTGTGGTGCGCGCCGCTTTGGCAAGCTTCGCGTAGTCCAGACGCGTCGTGTTGGTTGCCCGGTCGGCGAATCCTTTGGCCCCGCCACCAATCAAAACGGTGCCGTTGTCGAATTGCTTGAAGCTGAGCTGCCGGCTGACCGCACCGACGACAGGTGAAGCAAAATGCGGCATGCGCGCAGTGATCATCAGCATCGGCGCCGCGTGGCTGAGCGGAACGTTGTCGCCGATCATCAACGCGACACGGTCTGCCCAGGCCCCTGCACAATTCACAACGGTGGCAGCTTCATAGCTGTGGGATTTCGATTGTGCGATCCAGGTAGATCCGACCCGCCGGAGGCTCTGCAATTCGGTACCTTCCACGATACGGGCGCCATGGCGTTCAGCTGCCAGGCGGAAAGCGTTGGTCGATCGATATGGGTGGGCAAGACCGTCCAGCTTTGATGTTGCGCCACCGACGCAGGAGGGATGGACTTGCGGCAGAATCTCACGCAGTTCCTGCCGGTCCAGGATCTGCTCATGGGTATGACCGATTGCATGCATCGTTGCTTCACGCGCCTTCAAGGTATCCATGTCGGCTTCGTCCGCTGCGATGTTCACCAGTGACGTTGCGTGAAATCCCGTATCAGCGTCCAGTTCTTCATCGAGCGTTTGCCAGATGTGCATTGAAGCCTTGGACAGGGGAACCTCGGCAAGATCGCGCCCCAGGAGGCGAACACCACCTGCATTCACGCCCGAGGCGTGACGGGCCACGTAGTCTTTCTCCAGGACAATGACCGCGACGCCCTGGCGCGCAAGGTGATAGGCTGTGGCGCATCCCTGGATGCCGCCACCGATGATCAGCACTTCCGTTTTCATTGCGCAGCCTCCGCTGCTTCGGATCGGGCCGGTTCAACCGTTTCGAAGCGGCTCAACTCTTCCAGGCTGAGCAGGCGCTGAGGGCTGCGCAGCCGGTAGTATCCGACTTCCGCCTCGCTTTGATTGCGCCATTCGGCCAGGAGGGCGCTGACGATCGGGCCGCATTGCCGCCCCTGGCATGGCCCCATGCCGCAGCGGGTCCGGGATTTCAGCGCGTTCGGGTCCCGTGCACCTTCCTGAAATCCAGCGCGAAGGTCGGCGACGCTCTGCTCTTCGCAGCGACACACCAGGGTGTTCTCGTCTTGCGGCAGGCGCAATGCTTCAACGGGCCGGTAGAGCTGGTCGATGAACCGGCGGAACTTGGACAAACGCTGTAATTCTCCGAAGGAATGACGGGACAATTGATCCCGTTTGTCCAAGGAAATCCGGCCAAGCCGCGCCAGGATATTGAGCGCGCTGATGTAACCCTCGTGACGCGCTCCATCGGCTCCGACGATACCTCCCGCGTCTCCGGCAACAGAAACATGCGGCAAAGAGCTTTGTCCGAACCGGTCTTTTTTCACATTCCAGGTCAGCTGGTCTTCGTTCCAGACATGGTCGAGACCGAGTGCTCTTGCCATGTTCGGATTTGGTATGACGCCGTGGTGCAGAAAGACGGTTTCGGCAGACAGTTTTCGTTGCCCGCGGCAGTGAAACGAAAGACCGGTAGCGCGATCTGCTCCGAGCACTTTCAACTGTGACGCATTTCGGAAAACCGGTATCCCGGCCTGCCGAATCTCACGAAGAAGGGACAATCCTTTGCGCAGGAGAGACACAGAGCTCAGAGCTCCGGTGATCAAAGGCGTTGCGTGTAGATAGTTTTCTTTTGGAGTGGTGTCGACCAGTCCTGCCACCTTGACGCCGAGGCGCAGATACTGCGCTACGATGAGGTACAACAATGGACCGGAGCCTGCAAAGACTGCATCGTCGGCAACGATCGCATCCGATTTCAGCATGACCTGTGCTGCACCTGCTGTCATGACGCCTGGCAGGGTCCAGCCGGGGATCGGCATCGGGCGTTCGATGGCACCCGGACAGATCAGAATTTCGCGGGTCTCGACCTGTCTTGTCTCTCCATCGAGAGAATAGAGGATCCTGCCGTCGTCTCCGACGTGCCAGACATCTGCACCAGGCACATAATCCACGCCGCAGGCTTCAAACTCTGCAATCAAGTTTGCGCCAATCGTATAGTCGGGGCCCAGTTTGGATGCGTCGGGGAGCGGAGAAGACGCAGCGGAGCGATAGATCTGACCACCAGCCCTTGTTCCGCGATCCAGAACCAGAGGACGCACACCGTGTTCAGCGAGTTTTGTCGCTGCTGCCATACCGGCCGGGCCTGCTCCGACGATCACACAATCAAAGGCCGGCATTTGTCGCCTTCGTGGTTTCGGTAATGTTCTGGGAAGTGATGACCATGTCCGGTGCCACTTTGTGCAAACAGGCCTGCTGGTTGGGCTCGCCGTTTATCTCCACCATGCATTCGAAACAGACGCCCATGGCGCAATAGGCGCTGCGGTCTTCTCCGGAAAGGGCTGCCTTGCGCGTGACTGGCTGACCTGACAGGGCAAGAGCCGACCAGACGGTTTGCCCGGAGGGAACCCGGACCGGCTGACCATTGACTGTCACCTGGACGATATCCGGTGACGTCTCTCTCAGGGATCGAAACATGGGTGATCTCCGGTTGAAGACAAAAGGGGGCGATGACGCCCCCTTCTGCGAAGGCTTAGTTGCCGATCTTGTCGAGGATGGACTGGCCCCATTCCTGGCCGACATCTTCCAGAACCTGTGGCCAGACCTGCGCGCGCACATGCTCTGCGGTGGCGGTAAGTTCCCCGTCGCTCAGCTTGACGATGGTGGCGCCGTAGTCGGCCAGTTTCTGCTCGAAGGCACCCTGGTCGGCCTCGGCGGTTTCCCAGCGCTTGGCTTCGAACTCCAGTGCCGCCTTTTCAAGAGCTGCCCGGTCTTCATCGCTGAGGTCGGCCAGCGTGCCGGAATTGATGATCATGTACCAGACTTCAAAATGGGTGTTCACAGGCACATAAGTGGTGGTCACGTCCCGGAATGATGCGTAGTAACCTTCCGCTCCGGAGCCGACGACACCGTCAACAACGCCGGTCTGCACGGCGGTGAAGGCTTCGGAGAACGGGATCGGGGAAGAGATGTACCCGAGAGCGTCTGCGGTCAGCTGGAAGCTCTTGATGCCCGGTACGCGGACCTTGATGCCCTTGGATGCCGACGGATCACCCGGGTTTACAGCATCGGTATTGAGCGCAATACCGCCGAAATAGACCGGATAAGCTGCCAGCATGGTGATGTCCTGCTTGGCGTAAAGCTCTTTCATCGCGTCATAGATCGCACCGCCCGGGCCATAGATCTTCTTGGCGTCGTCCCAGTTCGCGGCGACATACGGAAAGGCTGAAATCTGCATGCGCCGGTCAACTGCGGTAGCAGCCGGCTGAACGGCCATGTCGATTGCTCCGACTGAAATACGTTCCTGAACGGACGTGTAGTCGCCAAGGGCGGATGCCGGGAACAGGTTGAGTTCCAGCGAGCCGCCGGTGGCTTCCTTGAGCTTGTCGGCGAAGACACGCAGTTCCTTGTCAATCGTCGCATCCTGAGGACGGATGTGGCTGACCTTCAGCGTGTCGGCGGTTGCTATGCCGGTGGTTGCCAGCAGGGCGGCGGCAATGCAGGTGGATTTCAGGAAGTTCATCATCGTTGGTTTCTCCTCCAGTAAAGATGAAACGGGGTCAGTAGCCAAAGACGCGCGGCAGCCACATCGACAGGTCCGGCCAGAAGCTGGTCAGGAACACCACCGGCAGGTAACCGAGCAGGATCAGGATCATCGCGGGCCGAATAACCTTGGTGACCGGCACATTGCCGATCCGTGCGCCAAGATAGAGAATTGAGGCATAGGGCGGGGTGACGCCGCCCATGGCGGTGTTCACGCCCATGATTGCGGCAAACTGGATCGGGCTCACACCGATCGCTTCCATCAGCGGCAAAAGCAGCGGCGCGATCAGGATGATGGCGGTGACGTCATTGACCACCATGCCCACCAGAAACAGCAGGATGTTGATGAGGATCAGCAGTACGACCTTGTTTTCGGTGATCGAGAAGATCGCCTGCACGAGTGCTTGCGGAATGCTCTCCAGAACGAACATCTGTGACAAGATCATCGAGAACAGGATCATCAGCATGATTGCGCCGACGGAGGTTGCAGCTTCCCGGCCGGCACCTAAAAATGTGTTGAGGTTCAGGCCCCTGTAGATGAGGAAGCCAACCGGGACGGCATAGATCACGGCGACTGCGGCGGCCTCGGTCGGCGTCATGATGCCACCGTAAATTCCGCCAAGGATGATGACCGGCATCAGCAGCGCAGGGGTCGCCTTGAAACCGCGCGAGGACGCCTCGGCAACGAAGTCTTGCCCCTTCAGAGGCTCGTTCAGCTTCAGCGGAAACTTCTTCGCCATGCGAATGTTCACCGCGGAAAAGCTCAGCATGATCAGCAGGCCCGGGCCGAGCGTTGCCAGGAAACAGGCCAGGATCGACGTATCCGTGACCCAGCCATAGACAATCATCGTGACAGATGGCGGGATCAGCAGTCCGAGAAGCGAGGAATTGGCAATCAGGGCCGTGGCGTATTCACGCGGATAGCCCTGCTTTTCCATTTCCGGGATGAGCAGCGGGCCGATAGCGGCAACACCGGTGAGGCCGGAGCCGGAAATGGCACCGATCAGGGCGCAGGACACGGTGGCCACGACGCCAAGACCGCCGCGCAGGTGGCCAATGAAGATGTTGACGAAATTCAGCAGGGACGCGGCAATGCCCGAGACGCTCATGATTGTCCCGGCAAGGACGAAAAGCGGTATTGCCAGCAGAACCGGATTGCCGAGTTGCTGGAAGCCCCACAGCATGTTGCCCTTCATCACCACGTCGCCGACGAAATACATCACCATCAGTCCGCCGCCGAAGCAGTAGGGCAGTGGCACGCCCAGGGTCAGCAGGATGACAAGAACCAGAACCGCGAGAAGTGCGACCTCAACCATCTCAGGCCTCCTTGACCAGAAGAGCGCGCAGGTGGCGCAGCAGATGCAGGGCGGTGAAGACCATCATCAGGACCAGCCCCACGGTCAGGGCGATATCGACATAGAATGTCGGCAGGTAGAGCGTCGGGCTCTCGCGCCAGACGCGGATGGAATAGCGGGTGAAGTCCCACGCCCAGCTGGTCAGCCAGAGGCCGATGGTCAGGCTGATGACTTCGCCAATGACGGCAAGAACCTGATGCTGGCGCTTGGTCGTGAGGAAAATCTCAAGCACGTTTGCCCGGATATGGGTGTTTTCCCGTGAAGCGTTGACCGCGCCGAGCATGTAGAGCCACATGGTCGGATAAAGCAGGCTTTCTTCCAGCCCCATCACCGGGATTTCCAGAACGTAGCGGGTGATCACCTGCACGAACTGACCCAGGGCGACTACGCATATCAGAAACGTCAGCGTGATGCTGGCAAAGCGTTCCATTCGTTCCTCCCCCGCACCGGTCGACACCGGCACCAAAACTTCGGAGGAACATGCTGTCAGCAATATATTAGGTCAAAACGATAATATTGATGCTAGAATAAAGTGACTTTATAAAGTCGGAAAAACGCGTGAAAAAACAATGTTGATGAATGTTAGTTTTCGGCAACTTCAAGCGTTCAGAGAAGTGATGCGGACGGGATCGGTGTCCGAAGCGGCCAAAATTCTCGGCCGAACGCAACCTGCTGTCAGCGCCTTGATCGCCAATCTGGAGGCCGAGCTTGAGCTGACGCTGTTCCGCCGTCAGCGTGGCCGGATGGAAGCGACACCCGAGGCAAAGTTCTTCATCGGTGAAGCCGAAGCGATCCTGAGCCGGTTGACCCTGTCAACGCGGACGATGCGGGAAATCGGGGCACTCAGCAAAGGCCGGTTGAACATCGCCTGCATGCCGGCGGCGGCCAACATGATGATGCCGCAGATCCTGGCCGAGTTTCTCGAAGGCCGGCCCGAGGTCCGTGCCTCTTTGATGATGCGGGCGTCCTCGGTGGTCGCTGAGTGGATTTCGTCGCAGCAATATGACATCGGATTTGCTGAAACGCCGTCGCCCAATCCGGCTATCGAAACGCAAGATTTCGAATTGGAATGCGTATGCGCCGTGCCGGAAGGGGATCGACTGGCTGAGAGACAGGAGATTGATGCGCAGTGCCTGTCGGGCAAGCCGATGGCAGCTCTTCAGGAGGGGCATCCCAACCTGATTGCGACTATCGCAGCCTTCGAAGAACAGAAAGCCGACTTTGCCCACCGGTTCGAGCTCCGAACCTTTCAGCCTGCCTTGACGCTTGTCGAAAAGGGTCTTTGCTACTGCGTATGCGACCCGATCACCGCTGCCGGATATGTCAATTCAAGGCCGCAACCATGTCCTGTGATTTTCCGCCCCTTCCGGCCGAGGGTCGTGCTTTCCGTCTCGATCATGCAACCGGCTCACCGGCCTCCTTCGGCACTGACAACCGAGTTTGCGAAACTCCTTGGTTCCGAACTTGAAAAACTCAAGAACGCATATGAGTAGTCTTTTTGACGGGCTTTGTTTAAGTGGGGCAAGCCATTCATCCGCGACCTTCGCGGGATAAAGACGAAAGACCATGAAGCAGCTTAGAAAAGCGACGATCGACGATATTCCGGCGTTATCCAAAGTGCGGAGTTCCGTCGTGGAGAACCGATTATCCGATCCGAGCCTGATCGGGCCGCGGGACTATGCCTGGTTCATCAAAAACACGAGCATCTGGCTTTGTGAGCTGAGTGGGACAGTCACCGGTTTTTCAGCAGCAGACCCGAGAGACGGATCGATCTGGGCCCTGTTCGTTCTTCCGGGAAAGGAAGGGCAAGGGCTGGGCCAAGCTTTGTTGGAAAGTGCCTGTTCCGAATTGCGCCAGGCCGGCTGGTCCGTGGCGAAACTCAGCACCGATCCGGACACTCGCGCGGAAGCCTTCTATCGTCGGAATGGTTGGACCGAAACCGGAAGATGTTCGAATGGTGAAGTTGTGTTCGAGCGACGTTTGGAGAAAGCATGACGGAGCGCTTCAGTTTTCGAAAGCCCCGGTTCGGCATCGTGGGACGTGCGAAAATCGGCCGGAAAGCGGTTGCCCGCATTCCGGCGCTTCTTTGAAAAACGCGAACAGATTCACCGGTCAGGCTTGCGTCGCGTGTTCATAGTGCTGCAGTTCCTTCCATAGATGGCAGGAAACGGAATGGCCCTCTTCGCAGCTTTCCAGAGGAGGTTCCTCGAGTTTGCAGATATCCGCAGCATATGGGCAGCGGGTGTGGAACTTGCACCCTGAAGGCTGATTGGTCGGTGAGGGGATCTCGCCTTCCAGCTTCTGCGCGGCTCCCCGATGGTCCGGGTCCAGTGACGGGATCGCCGAAAACAGGGCCTTTGTATAGGGATGGCGAGGATTGGCGAACAGCTGACGCGTCGGAGCGCTTTCCACGATCCGACCGAGATACATCACCGCAACATGGTCACAGGTATGGGCCACCACCGACAGGTCATGACTGATGAACATGAAGGTGAGGCCCAGCTCTTCCTGCAACGACCGCAGCAGGTTCAGGATGTCGGCCTGGATCGACACGTCGAGCGCGGCGACGGACTCGTCCGCGACCACGAAGCGCGGTCCCGATACCAGCGCGCGAGCGATGGATATTCGCTGACGCTGGCCGCCGGAAAACGCATGCGGAAAGCGGCGCAAATGCTCCAGGTTGAGCCTGCACTTGGATGCGATGTCGCGAACTCGTGCGTCGGTTTCCTCCCGCGTTTTCGTCAGACCCATGACTTCAAGCGGCTCGGCAATGATGTCTCGAACGGTCATGCGCGGGCTTAGGGCCGCATAAGGATCCTGGAAAATCAGCTGAGCGCGCTTGCGGTAGTCCTTCAGTTGCGCAGGCGTCATTTCTGCCAGATCGTATTGAACCTCGCCATCGTCATAGGTGGCATGCCCGCCGGTGATGGAGACTGCCTTCAACAGAGCGCGTCCAAGGGTGGTCTTGCCGGACCCCGATTCTCCCACGACGCCGAAGAACGATCCTTTGGGAATGTCGATGGAAATGCCGTCGACTGCCTTGAGAATTTGCTTGTTGAACACGCCGCCACCGACCCGGAAGCCAACGGACAGATCTTTGGTCTGAATCAGAATATCGTCACTCATTCAGCAGCTCCCTGGTGGCAGAGGTGGCAGCTTGCGCCGTGGAATTCTCCGGTCTCGATCCGGTGTGGCACCACGGTCTTGCAAATGTCGCCGATGATCTGGCTGCATCTTGTGTGAAAGACGCAGCCTTCCGGCCGTTCCAGAGGACTGGGGATGTCGCCCGGGACCGGTGTGAGCGGTTTGTCGAGATCGTCCAGCTGGGGCAACGCGTCGATCAGACCCTGCGTATAGGGATGGAACGGATTTCGGATCACCTCGCGCACCGGTCCTTCCTCAACCATTCGGCCCAGATACATGACCGCGACCTTGTCCGCTGTTTGAGCAACCACGCCCAGGTCATGGGTGATGAAGATGATCCCCATGCCGAACTCGTCGACCAGCTCTTTCATCAGGTCGATCACCTGTGCCTGGATCGTAACATCAAGGGCCGTTGTCGGTTCGTCGGCGATCAGAAGTTTCGGTTTTGTCGACAGAGCCATCGCAATCATGGCGCGTTGACGCATGCCACCGGACATCTCGAACGCATATTGGTTGAACCGCATGGAAGCATCGGAGATGCCAACACGGTCCAGCATTTCGATGGACAGTTCCTTGGCCTGTTTCTTCGTCATGTCGGAATGGACAAGAAGCTGCTCTACCATCTGCTTGCCGATGGTCATGGCCGGCGCAAAGCTGGCCATCGGCTCCTGGAAGATCATGCTGATCGCACCGCCGCGCACGACTTCCATGTCACGCGGGCGTTTGAGATCGAGCACGCTGACCGGACCACTTTCCAGGTGAAGCGTGATCTTGCTTTCCGGAGAATAGCGGGCATTGGAAGAATTCAGTTTCATCAGGGACTTTGCAGTCACCGACTTCCCGGATCCCGACTCGCCGACGAGCCCCATCACTTCACCCGGCGCGATCGAGAACGACACGTTTTCAACGGCGGTGATGAGTCCTTCGTCCGTCTGGAACTGAAGGGTCAGGTTTTCAACGTCAATCAGGCTCATTTTCTGGCCTCTGCATAAGGGTCTGCGGCATCGCGCAACCCGTCACCGACAAAGACGAAGGCCATGACGAGCGTGATGAAGAACACCACCGGGATGAAGTACCACTGGTAGTTCAGCAAGACGTCGGCCTTGGTCACGTTCTGCAACATCACGCCGAGGCTGTTGACCGGGTCCTTGAGACCGAGGCCGATGAAGCTCAGTGCGGTTTCCGACAGAACCATGTAGGGGAAGGAAATCACCAGATCGACGATGATGTAGCTGGTGAAGCTGGGCAGGAGATGTTTTCGGATAACATGTCCTGCGCTCGCGCCGCACAGCTGGGCCGCAAGTACATATTCCTGGTTTCTCTCGACCAGCAGGTGTGTTCGCACGCGACGGGCCAGCGTCGGCCAACCGACCAGGCCGAGGATCATCGTGATGACAAAGAAGCGTGTCTCTGCCGACCACTCGGGCGGAATGAACGCGGCAATCGCCATGAACAGGGGAATGGACGGGATCGTTCGCACGGCATCGGTGATCATCTGGATCACGCTGTCAACCATGCCACCGTAATAGCCGGCAACCCCTCCGATGATCAGCGCCAGAACAAACGAGATCACGACACCCAGCGTGCCAACCTGCAACGATGTCCAGATCGCGAACAAGGTACGGGAGAAAATGTCCTTGCCGGCGCTGTCGGTGCCGAACAGGTGAACATAGCCTTCTTCCATGCCGAACAGGTGCACGTCGCCCGGAATGAAGCCGAACAGCTTGTACTCGTCGCCACGCACAAAAAACTGCATGTAGACGCGCTCGTCATCATTGATCTTTTCAACCCAGCGGAAATTGGTCTGGATCGACCGTTCACGGGTGACCGGATGCAGGAACGGGCGCAGGGAGCAGCCGTTCTTGTCGCAGAATTGTGGAATCTGCGGAGCGCCGTTCAGGTAGTCCTTGTCACGCCCGGCAATCGTCGGGTCGTACGGTGCCAGGAACGGGGCGAACAGGCCGGACAGGATGAGCATGGCCAGCACGGTGGCTGCCACCATCGCCGCTTTCTGCTTCTTGAAACGCGCCCAGATCAGCTGCCTTTGTGAGGCGGTAAAATAGGCTTCCTTGGCCTTTTGGTCTTTTGCTACTGCTGTCATGGCCCTACCTGATGATGCTCTTGCGCACGCGCGGATCAATCACTGCCAGAAGGATTTCCGTCAGGAAATTCACGGCAACGATGGACGCGGTCAGCAGAAAGATGATGGCACCTGCAAGCTGCTGGTCGTTGGAACGCGCCAGTGCGTCCAGGAGCAGCGATCCCATTTCGGTCAGCGTCAGGATGAGCGCGACGATGGGAAGTTCGTTGAAGATGCGGTTGAGGTCAAAGCCGAGCGAGTTCACGATCGGACCCAGGGCGTGCCTAGCGGGATACCTCCACAACAGGCGGCGGCCATATATCCCGCGCGCGGCTGCAGCCGTCACGTAGAGCTTGCCGATTTCGTCCGACATCAGGGCTCGTACGGTCTGCAGCGCGAAGGCTGTTGCCGACCAGCCGAGAATGAAGATCGGCAGCCAGGCATGCTTCAGGAGGTCCAGAAACTTGTCGAGTGACCAGGGCGCGTCTTTGTATTGCGGCGAGAAGAGCCCTGTCAGTGTTTCACCGAAATAGACGGTGGAAACGAGCATGATCATCAGCGCGAGCAGGAAGTTCGGCATTGCCAGGCCGAGATAGCTGACGAAACGAAGGGAGTTGTTCAGAAGCGGGTTCTTGGAAGCTGCCGAAATGATGCCGACCGGAATGGCGATCGAGTAGGCCAGAACCAACGAACCGAGGCAGATCGCAAGGGAAATCCAGAACTTGGATCCAAGCAGCTGTGCAATGTTCACGCGCAGAATGCAGCTGTCGCCGAATTCTCCCTGAAACGCACCGGCCAGCCAGCTCGCCCAGCGTGTCAGGAACGGCCGGTCCAGACCAAGTCTGGCGCGTTCGGCCTCGATATCCGCCAGGGTAATGGCAGATCCTTGTGTGTTTTTATAGGCCAGGTAACGCTCGGCGCAGTCGCCGGGCACCAGTTCCATCAGCGAGAACACGACCAGCGAAACGATCACCAGCGTGACAAGCGCCAGGGCTGCCCTGATGGCAGTGAAACGGGCAAATTGTAGCATAGCTCCCCCCTCCCAGGAGAAAGCGGGCGCGGGCGCCCGCTTTCGGTTTATCTCAGGAGCTTAGTTGCTCAGGAACCACTGAGCCGGACGGTAAGGATAAGTCCGGTAGTACTCGTAGGAGGACGTCTTGAAGTCCGCGAAGTTCTTCAGGTTGTTCGAATGGTAGATCGGTGCCGGAGAGTTGACGACACCGATGAACAGCAGCTGGCCGGTCATGATTTCAACCATCTTGTTGGCTGCTGCCTTCGAAGCATCTGAACCCGGAGCCGAGGACTGGTAGATGTCAAGCTGGGTCTTCAGCTCACCAACCCAAGCCGGCGGCTCTATGCCGTTTGCCCCGTTCGAGCTGATATATTCAGCCCAGAGCATGCCTGTACGGACATCGAAGTAACCGTCAAACGGCGGTACCCAGATCTCGCCGTCGCCGAGGATTGAACCCGCCGGCTGCCCCTTCGTCCAGATGAGAACGTCGAGTGTATTCGCGGACTGAGCCGAACGGTACTCGTCCGAAGTCACTTCCTTGATCGTGGTCTTAACACCCAGCTCTGTCCAGTTCCGGCCGACCAGTTCAACCAGCTGAGACGAGGTTGCCTGGGTCGCGAACTGCCAGTCGAGGACGAAGGGGTCACCATTCGGAAGGTCACGGAAACCGTCACCGTCCTTGTCGACCAGACCCATCTCGTCCAGCAGCGCCTTGGCGCGATCTGCCTCATAGGCCATTTCGTGGCTCGACCACTTTTCGTCGATATATTCAGGACGTGGCGAGAAGCCGATATACTGCTGCGGTGTGCCGAGACCGAAGGAGATGACCTCGTTGATCTGGTCGCGGTCGATGCCGATGGACATTGCCGTGCGGAACCGGATGTCGTTGAAGATCTCCCGGCGGGCTTCGTCTTCTGCAGTCACGTTGAACGCAAGGGTCGGGCTCGAAATGGTCGGCTTCACTTCGATCGTGTAGTTGCCGTTTTCCTGGCCTTCAAGCAGAACCGGAGCCGATGTCAGGTTGATCGCCTGGGACTTGTAGTCGACTTCGCCGTTCAGCAGCTTGAGGTTACGAACCTCTTCGTCGCCGATATAGACTTCGTCCATTTCGTTGATGTAGGGCAGCTGATTGCCCTGGGTGTCGATCTGGAAGAAGTACGGGTTGGCGACGTAGTGACGTCCTTCAGCCGTTTCCTTCACCAGGATGTGGCTTTCCAGCGTCGGAGCGGCATCTTTCGGCAGGTTGGAAATGCGGTCACCGGCGGTCAGCATCGGTGACGGCGTGTCCATCCAGTCGGAGTTGCCGTAATAGGCCTTGATCAGGTCGTAGCCGCCTTCATAGCCCAGAGCTTTTGCAGCCTCATCGGCACCGTCATTCAGCGCAGGGTGATACTGCTCGAAGAAGTGCTTCGGCTGATAAGGCTGGGCATAGCTGGAAGTGAATGTCTCGACCAGACCCGGCTTCGGAGCTTCCAGGGTGAACTGAACGGTCGTGTCGTCCAGTGCCTCGACCTTCATCGGCTTGCCGCCCGCCAGGGCGTAGTCCTTCGCCTCGGCAAAGACGTTCTTGTCCATCATCAGGTTGTTGTACCAGAACGCGATGTCGTTTGCGGTAAACGGCGCGCCGTCGGACCATTTGTGGCCTGCACGAAGCTTCACGGTAAGTTGCGTGAAATCATCGTTCCATTCAAAGGACTTGGCAACGTTCGGGACAACGGTCTGCAGGTCGTCCGAGTAGCGGAACAGGTTGACGTGACGGACCGAAAGGAAGTCGGAAGTGCCGGACTCTGTCGCATTGGAAAGCGCGTCGAGAACGCCGCCATACTGGCCGATTTCGGAATAGGGTGCCAGAACCAGCGGTTCGGAAGGCAGGCGGTCAGCCACGGCAGGCAGGTCGCCATTGCCGCGGATACGGCCGTTCAGCTCGCCGATTGCCGGGTTTTCTGCAAAGCTCAGCTTGCAGTTTGCCGCAGACTCGAATTCCGCCAGATCGTACTGTTGAGGGTATGCACCGGCAGCGACCCCTTGCGGGTCTGCGACTGTTACCGGAGGACAGCTCGCATATGCCGTTCCGGTAAGTGCCAGGCCGGCGACACCGGCCATCAGAAGCAGTTTTCTCATTAGTTCCTCCACGTTGAGTGACGTATTTCCCCGATGAAACTATTCACTGCGGAATAGCATATGTAAAATCGATAAAGAGGATGAAACGATAAGGCGTTCTTATGGAAACGCAGGCCTCTTTTATGCGACCCGGAGCCTTGTCCGGACGAGCTTTTCAAATCCGTTCCGTTGTCCGGCAAAACGTAATTCATGCCCGAATGGACAAAGCGAAGACTGGTTGTCCGGGTGTGCAAAGGCAGATTTCTCATAAGCTCCTCCCCCCTTGCACCTTAAGCCGTTGATTCCGACGCCAGACCCCTGTCGGAAACCGACATTTCCGAGGTCCTTGACGCCTGCCTGGCTGCCACATGAACCGTGACGTTCGCCTGTTTCAGCGCAGCGCTTAAGGCTTCCACCGGTCTGGCATCTGTCACCAGGTCAGTGACCTTGTTGAACGCGCAACACACGTAAGGGGCGCGGGCTTCGAACTTGCGGCGGTCGGCTGCGATCACCATGCGCTCCGTCCGGTCCGCCAGGACGCGCGTGAGATCGGCCTCCGCAGGGTTGGAAGCAAGGAACCCGACCTTGTGGGATATTGCATCCGCTCCGCAAATCACGGCGTCGTAGTTGAACCGGCAAGCGAATTCTTCCGTGGCCCGGCCGAAACTGCCGCGCTCGGAGCGAATGACTTCGCCTCCGGCAAGGTGGACGCGGGTCCCGTTTTGGTCTGCAAGAGAAGCGACAGTCGAAATGGAATTGGTGACGACCGTCAGGCCGTTCAGGTCACGCAATTGCTCGGCGACGTGAGTCGTTGTCGAACCCACGTTGAGAAAAACCACCATGCCATCCGAAATCAGATTGCGGACAGCACGCCCGATGCGTGTCTTTTCCTTGGTGTTCTGTTCAAGGGCGCCGGAATACATCGGCGAGCCCTGCGACCTGGACAGGTAGGTGCCGCCATGAACCCTTTCGACCTTTCCGATCTTGGAAAGCGACTTGACCAGACGGCGCACGGTCTCTTCGGAGACATCCATGACCTGCGCAATCTGTGCATTTCTTGCAGAGCCTCCCAACCTTGCAAGAACATCGAGCAGTTCACGTCCCCTATGAGGAATTTTTTCCTGTTCTCCACCCATACGTTCATTAACCCACATTTCCGGCCATGAATCCACAAAAAAACAAAAAAATAGATAGATATGTGTTTTTTTTACCGATTTTGCCGGAAATACGTTCAAAAGCACACAAAATAGGCATCGCTTCAGGTGAGAGCGGCTTCGCAACTCCCCCGTGTCAGCACACAGGATCCGCTGGTCGGCCAGGATTGAGGCCGACCTATCAGTTCCATATTTCTCTTTTATGACAATGTGTTCGAGCGAAGGGTCTGTGGCCTTACTTGTGCCGCGAGCGCGTCACGGCTCCGTCTTCGGTAATCATGCTCATTGCCAGCGTCTGATCGCGGTTTTTCATCTGATGACGCAGCATCTGGCGCGTCAGGCGAGCCAGATCGGACTGGTAGTCCGGATGGTCCGCGACGTTTTCCAGTTCTCCGCCTTTCGTGTGGTCGAAAAGCAGCGGTGGAAGATCTGCGGCAAATTCCACGAGAGTAAAGCGCTCGTCACGCATGCGGCAAAGGTTCGAATCGAGGGCCGTGGTGCCAAGGTCTTCCTGCCACGGAGTTTCCGAAATCGGGTCGCCGAAATCCAGCTCGGAAAACGCATAGGTTTTCCAGTTCGCAGGCGTTTGCCCATCCAGAAACGGCAACAGTGATCTGCCATCCATGGAATTGGGGATCTCCTGGCCGACCCAGTCCAGAATGGTCGGCGTCAGGTCGATTGATTCGGTGAATTCCTGAACGACCTGTCCAGCCTGGCTGCTCTTGCCTGGCGCACGTATGATGAGAGGTGTGTGATAGGCCGCATCGTAAACGGTCATCTTGCCCCAGCTATGACGGTCACCGAGCATTTCGCCATGGTCGGCGGTCAAGACAATCAGCGTATTGTCGTATTGCCCGCTATCCTTGAGGTATTGCAGCACGCGGCCGATATGCTGGTCGACTTCGCTCGCCAGCCCGAGATAGATGGATCGGAGCGTTTTGATGTTCTCGTCGGTTTCTTCCAGCTCCGGGAAACCTTCAACAAAGCTGGCTGCATTCGCCTTCCTGATCAAAGGAGCGAAGAACCGGTGCAGAGCTTTTTCAGCTTCCTTGCTCTCGAGCCTGTTGGGGAGAGGAAGCTTCTCCGGTGAATACATGTCGTTGAACGGCGCGGGAGCGACCAGCGGCGGGTGCGGCCGGATATAGGTCAGGTGCGCGAACCAGCTTTCCTGACGATAGGCCGGCATCGTGTTGAGGAAAGAGTTGGTCAGAAAAGCCGTGTCGCTGTCCTCTGCCGCATAAAGCGCCGGATCGTTGAGCTTGGGAGCGCCACCCGTCGGGGAGACGGGTTTGTAGACATCCCAGTATTTGTCGAACTTGTAACCCCGGTTGATCAGGTGCGACTGCCACGGATAGGACATTTCCAGCCGCATCTCTGTCATTTCGTGGAAGCCGTTCATCGGAAACTCGTACGACTTCAGCGCAGGGTCGTTTGCCGGATAGGCTCTTGGGTCCTGAGAGGTGTCGGTGTAGCCGAACAGAAGCGGCATGTAGCCGGATTTGCGCATTTCAGTGGCAATGTTCGGGGTGTCGTGCCGCAGCGGCGTACCGTTTCGGACCGAACGATGGTTCATCGCATACTGGCCGGTCAGGATCGATGCGCGCGAAGGGCCGCAGGGGTTCACGACGGAATAGTGGCGATGAAAGCTGACCGCATCGTCCGCAAATGCGCGCAGGTTCGGCAAGTCAACATACTCCGCCAACTCACCGAAGACGCAATCGGCGCGTAGCTGATCGATGATGATGAACAAAACATTCCGGCTGTCGTGCATGTTGAATTTCCTCCTGGACCAATCTCCACACGCTGAAACGTTCCGAGTCAGTCGGGCGGAAATTCATCCGTGTTTCTAGCAAGATCGAACACCTTTTTCCGAGCAAAATGATCGCGTCCCGATCACTTTGCACGAACGCTGAACCAGATACGCACCCTCAAATGCGCCTTTTCGCCAGCAGGATGTCGATCGTAGAAATTACGTCATTTTGTGTGTTTATGAGGGGTTTTGTGATTTTTTGCAAAAAGATTATTGCGTTTTTGTGGATTTAATGAGGTAATGATGAACGTGATTGTATGTTGTGAGCTGGCTAAATGATTACTCATTCCCATAGGGAGCTTGAGTTATTGAGTGTTTTGCGCAGGCTCGGCGGCTCTGCCCGGAACGCCGATCTTGCAAAAGCCCTGGACGTTTCCGAGGAAACCGTGCGGCGCGCGGTCAAGGCGCTGTCGAAAAGCGGTGCGGTGGCCCGTGTTCACGGGGGGGCCTATCTCGTGGGTGCGCAGGGCGATCCAAGTTTTTTCCGGCGTATTGCCCAGCATGAAGATGAAAAGCGGAAGATTGCGGTTGCGGTTGCCGAACATGTCGAGGACGGCATGTGCCTGTTCCTGGATGTCGGTACGACAACCGCATTTGTTGCCGAAGAACTGCGTGGATACGCACGCCTGACCATTGCCACCAACTCGATCGGTGTCGCCCAGGCGCTGGTGAACCACAATGGCAACAGCGTGCACCTTCTCGGAGGAGAAATGCAGCAGGATGAACGCGGTACGTTTGGCTCTCTGACGGAGGCGCAGGCGAGGGGATTTGCTTACGATCTGGCGCTTCTGAGTGCCGACGGTCTCTCCAGCTCCCACGGGTTTCTTTATGTAAATGCCAGTGAAGCCCAACTCGGGACCGTTGTCGGACAATGCAGCGACAAGGTTCTGATCGCTCTTGATCATTTCAAATTTGAAAAACGTGCACCCTACCGGGGCCTGACCCTGGATGAGGTTGATTTCCTGGTAACGGATGTGCCGCCCACCGGGGACCTGTCGCATCGGATCGCGAGCGCCGGAGTGGAAATTGACATTGCATCGCGTGACCTGAATGAGGCCCAAAATGACTGATTACAGCGCGCATGCGTTGCACATGGCAAACATCGGCGCGGAGGCGGCCCGTGGATACTTCCGTGGCCGGCTCGGCATCGAATTCAAGGAAGACGAGAGCCCGGTCACTCAAGCTGACAAGGCCGTGGAGTCGAAGGTCCGGGCCTATCTTGCCGAGCAGTTTCCCGACCATGGGATATTCGGTGAAGAGCACGGAATAGAGGATGTGGACGCCGAAAACGTCTGGATCATCGATCCGATCGACGGTACCCGGTCATTCCTGTCGGGGCACCCTCTCTTCGGTTTCCTGCTTGGGCACCTTGTTGAAGGAACGCCGCGTCTGGGCGTCATCGGTATGCCCGCTTTGCATGAAACATTCATGGGAGTGAAAGGCGAGGGAGCAACGCTCAACGGCGACGCTATTCACACTTCCGGCCAGACGGAACTCGATCAGGCCATCGTGTTTATAAACGAGGGCGAAAAGCTCTTCCGGGACAAGCCCGGGGTGTTCGATCGTCTCATGAAAACCGGGCAAACCCGCCGTTTCACCTATGACTGTTACCCGCATGCCCTTCTGGCAGCAGGTCACGTTGATGTCGTGGTTGATTACGATTTGCAGCCTTATGACTACCTGCCGGTTTCGGCGGTGGTCGAGGCTGCAGGCGGCATCATGACGGATTGGCAGGGCAATGCGCTGACGTTGCAGTCGGATGGATGCGTGGTCTCGGCCGCCACACCCGAACTGCATGCTCAAATGCTGAAATTGCTGGATGGCTGACCATGGCGATCGTTAGTTTCCTCATAAGCCTGTTTGGTGCAACCATGCTGCTCCTCTTTGCGGTGCGCATGGTGCGAACCGGTATTGAGCGGAGCTACGGTGCTTCTTTCAAGCGCCTGCTGACCGGGCAAAGCGGGCAGATGCAGGGCAGTCTGATGGGAATCGGATTGGCAATTGTCCTGCAGAGTTCAGCCGCCGTCGCGCTACTTGCCGCCGGGTTTGCGGCGGGCGGTCTCCTGAGCTTCGGCATGGGACTGGCGATCGTTCTTGGCGGCGACCTGGGCTCCGCCTTCATTATCCAGATCCTGTCCTTCAAGCTGGATTGGCTCGTGCCGCTGCTGCTGGCGGTAGGCGGTTGGCTTTTCGTCAAGACCGAAACGCGCAAATGGCGACAACTCGGCCGGATATTGATGGGCGTCGCCTTCATCCTGATTTCGCTGCGTTTCCTACGCGAAGCCATGGACCCCATCCGGGACAGCGCCTTTCTTCCCGCCATCGCAGCCTATCTTGAGCGGGATTACATCACCGCCTTCATCGTCGGTGCGGCGTTGGCATTTGTCATGCATTCAAGCGTTGCTGCCATCCTGATGTGCGTCACGCTGGTGCAGATCGGGGCGATTCCGTTTGCCGCCGGCCTGTCGCTGGTGCTTGGCGCGAATTTCGGCAGCGCATTCATTCCGGTCTGGCTGAGCCGCGGCATGCCCATTCCGGCGCGCCGGATACCGATGGCCAATCTCATTCTCAGGGGAACATTGGCGATCTGTGTTCTGTTCGTGTCGCAAAACGTCCTGAGAGCCGGGCTGGTTGGAAATCCGGATGGCGGCCAGATGCTGGTTTATGCCCATATGGGCTTCAACGCTCTGCTGCTTATTCTGGCGTTGCCGTTCTGTAACTATCTGGCCAGTCCGATGGAGCGCATCCTGCCTGAGGCAGGCGGCGATCAGAAGCAGGGTGTCGACATCGCACACAAGCCCGTCAGCGTTCTCGACGAAGCAGACCTGGAAGTCCCTGCACAGGCGCTTACCAGCCTGAAGCGTGAATTGTTGCGCATGCTTGGTGTTGTTGAGGCCATGTTCCGCCCTGTGCTGTCGCTCTATGAACACGGCGAAAAGGAAGCTATCCGATCGCTGCAGGCGATGGATCTTGATGTGAACGAGTGTCTTTCCGGCATTCGTTCCTACGTGGCCTCCATTCCGCAGGAAAGTTTCGGCAAGGAAAATACGCGCGCGGCGCTCGATCTGGCGGAATACGCAATTCGCCTGGAGACGGCCGGGGATGTCGTTTCAAAACGCCTGGCTGTCCTTGCCAATGAGCTGCGCAAGAAAAAGGCGAAGTTTTCAAAGGCCGGATGGGAGGAGCTGGTGGATATGCACGAGGCGATCCTGTCCAACCTCAAGCTCGCCTCGAACGTTTTGATTTCGGACGACCTGGAAAGCGCTCGCCTGCTCAGCCTTGAAAAGACGGAACTGAAGCGTGCCGAACGCCAAAGCCGAAAGCGGCATCTGAAACGCCTTCAGGGCGGTAATGCGGAAAGTTTCGAGACCAGCGACATTCACCTGGAGACGCTCCGGGCGTTGCGCGAATTCAACAGCCACATTGCGGCCGTTGCCTATCCGATCCTCTACGGAAACGGACAGCTGCTGGAGACCCGATTGATTGAAAACATGCCTGAAGAAGGAGGTTCGGTATGACGGAAGCCGTCGAGATTCTGAATGCCGAAGGCAAGGGACGTGTCGTCATCCTGTGTGAACATGCCTCCAGTCATATTCCTCCGCAATACGACAATCTGGGACTTTCGGCCGCTGACAGCGTCAGCCATGCCGCCTGGGATCCGGGTGCACGCGACCTGTCGCTGTTCCTCTCCAGGGCACTGGATGCCCCGGTTGTCGCTTCGCGCATTTCACGGCTTGTTTACGATTGCAACCGGCCGCCGGAAGCTCCCGGTGCCATGACCGAAAGGTCCGAGGTGATTGATGTGCCCGGCAACCGAGGCCTGTCAGCTGAGGACCGCCAGGCGCGGGTGAGGACTGTCTACAAGCCGTTTTGCGATGCGGTCGGCAATGTACTCGACAGCCACGGTACAGACACCGTGGTGGTCACCGTGCACAGCTTTACCCCGATCTATTTCGGCAAGCCGCGTTCGGTTGAAATCGGTCTGCTGCATGACAGTGACAGCAGGCTTGTCGATGAAATGCTGGACCACGCCGGGTCCCTTTCTCACCGCCGTGTTGCCCGCAACGAACCCTACGGTCCCGAGGATGGCGTAACGCATTCCCTGCAGATCCATGCGCTCAACCGGGGTTTTGCGAACGTAATGATCGAGGTGCGCAACGATCTTCTGAGCACGCCGGAAGACATTGATGAAATCGGGCAGGAACTGCTGAGCCTATTGCTTCCTGCCCTTGAAAAGATCACGAATGGGGAGACTGTTTCGTGAAAGATGTTTTGAGTTTTGACAGCCTGAAGGCACAAGTGGCCGAAGGCGAAGTGGATACGGTTCTTGTTTGTCTGGTCGACATGCAGGGCCGCTTGATGGGCAAGCGTTTTCACGCCGGTCATTTCATCAATGGTGCCTACGAGGAAACCCACTGCTGCAACTATCTGCTGGCAACCGACCTGGAGATGGCGACGCCGGACGGCTACGCGTCGACTTCGTGGGAAAGCGGATATGGCGACTATGTCATGAAACCGGATCTTTCCACGTTGCGTCCGGTTCCCTGGCTTGATGGCACGGTGATGGTTCTGTGTGACATTCTCGACCACCACACGCATGAAGAAGTCACGCATTCGCCTCGCGCTATCCTGAAGAGGCAGGTGAAACGGCTGGACGCGATGGGCTTTGATGCCAAAATGGCAACGGAACTCGAATTCTTCCTGTTTGCCAAGAGTTTCGACGAAATCCGGAAGTCGGGTTTCCGCGATCTGGAGCCGATTTCAGGCTACAATGAGGACTATCACATTCTTCAAACCACCAAGGAAGAGCATGTGATGCGTCCGATCCGCAATCATTTGTGGAACGCCGGCATTCCTGTCGAGAATTCCAAGGGTGAGGCCGAGACCGGACAGGAAGAACTCAACATCAAATACGCAGACGCCATGGATACGGCTGCGTATCACACGATTGCCAAACATGCGGTCAAGGAAATCGCCTGGCAGAACGGACATGCCGCGACCTTCCTGCCGAAGTGGAACCACAACAAGGTCGGATCCTCGAGCCACGTCCACCAGTCTCTGTGGCAGGACGGCAAACCGGCCTTTTTCGATGAAGCCGATGAACTCGGAATGTCGAAGCTGATGAAGTCCTACATGGCGGGACTGCTCAAATACGCCCCTGATTACACCTACTTCATGGCTCCTTACATCAACAGCTACAAGCGCTTCATGAAGGGGACGTTTGCACCGACCAGGATCATCTGGTCCGTGGACAACCGGACGGCAGGGTTCCGCCTGTGCGGTGACGGAACCAAGGCCATTCGTGTCGAATGTAGGATCCCGGGCTCTGACATGAATCCCTACCTTGCCATGGCGGCCATGCTGGCGGCAGGCATCGCCGGTATTGAAGAAGAGCTGGACCTTCAGCCACCGACAAAGGGCGATGTCTATCAGGGCGAGACGGGCATGATCCCGGGAACACTGCGGGAAGCGCGTGAGACGTTGCGGACCTCGGAGATGTTGAGGGCCGCCTTCGGAGATGATGTGGTGGACCACTACACCCGGGCTGCCGGAGTGGAAATTGAGGATTTTGAACGCGCGGTGACCGACTACGAGATCCAGCGCGGCTTTGAACGTGCCTGATCTGAGGCACATCCAGACACAACCCTTTTAAAAGAAGGAAATCGGCATGAGCCGGAGTTTGAAATGTATCTCGCCGATCGACGGGTCGGTGTTTGCAGAACGTGAAACCCTGTCGCACGAAGAAGCTTTTGAAGCCGCCGGAAAGGCTCGCGCGGCCCAGGTTGCCTGGTCCCAACGCCCGCTGCAGGAGCGCATCGACCTGGTCATGGCAGGTGTTGCGGCGGTCGGCGCGATGAATGACGAGATCGTGCCCGAACTGGCGCAGATGATGGGGCGTCCGGTCCGCTACGGCGGGGAGTTCGGCGGTTTCAACGAGCGGGCCAGCCACATGGCCAAAATCGCGGAAGAAGCTCTTGCCGACATCAAGGCCGGGGAAGACGAGAATTTCCTGCGATACATCAAGCGCATCCCGCACGGTGTCGTGCTCGTGGTCGCACCCTGGAACTATCCCTACATGACGGCAATCAACACGGTTGCTCCGGCGCTGATCGCAGGCAACGCGGTCCTGTTGAAGCACGCAACCCAGACCCTGCTGGTGGGTGAGCGCATGGCAAGTGCCTTCCACTCAGCCGGCGTTCCGGAAGACGTTTTCCAGAATGTCTATCTGGACCATGACACGACATCGGAGTTGATCCGCGAACGTGCGTTCGATTTCGTCAATTTCACCGGTTCGGTTGGCGGCGGCAAGGCCATGGAGAAGGCTGCGGCGGGAACCTTTACCGGTGTCGGCACGGAGCTTGGTGGCAAGGATCCGGGCTACGTCATGGAAGATGCGGACCTCGATGCGGCCGTCGATACGCTGATAGACGGTGCCATGTTCAACTCGGGTCAATGCTGCTGCGGTATCGAGCGGATTTACGTCCATGAGAGCCTTTATGACGCCTTCCTTGAAAAGGCGGTCGCGATCGTGAACGGCTACAAGCTCGGTAACCCTCTGGACGCTGAAACGACGATTGGTCCGATGGCAAATGTCCGCTTTGCTGACGAGGTGCGTGCTCAGATCGCCGAGGCTGTCGAAGCCGGTGCGGTCGCGCATGTCAAAACCTTTGCAGAAGACGATGGTGGCGCCTACCTGACGCCGCAGATCCTGACCAACGTTACCCATGACATGCGGGTGATGCGGGAAGAAAGTTTCGGGCCGGTTGTCGGCATCATGAAGGTGTCTTCCGACGAGGACGCGATCCGTTTGATGAACGACAGCGATTTCGGTCTGACCGCGTCACTTTGGACCCGTGACATCGATCGGGCGGTTCGTGTAGGGGACCGGATCGAAACCGGAACCGTGTTCATGAACCGTGCCGATTACCTCGATCCGGGCCTTTGCTGGACCGGATGCAAGGATACAGGGCGCGGAGGTGGATTGTCGGTGATCGGCTATCACAACCTGACACGCCCGAAGTCCTACCACCTCAAGAAGGCCACAAGCTGACGCGGCCGATCCGCTGATGTGAACCGACAGTTCCCGAGCCTGCACCTTGGAAGGGGCAGCCGGGGCACTGTTGGAGAAATTGAAAACAGACGATCAATGAGCTGGCGCGCGAGCAGTGGCATGTTGCCTGGCGCGGTCAGCCTCTTTAACAGGAAACATGTCGATGAGCCTTGTTGGAAACTGGTCTTATCCGACCGCAATCAAGTTCGGTGCAGGACGTATCAACGAACTGCCCGAGGCGTGTGCCGCGACGGGAATGAAGAAACCGCTTCTGGTCACCGATAAGGGGCTTGCGGACCTGCCGATCACCAGGTCGACGCTCGACATCATGGAAGCAGCAGGTCTGGGCCGTGGACTGTTCTTCGAGGTTGATCCGAACCCGAATGAAAAGAACCTTGAAGCCGGTGTCAAAGCCTATAACGCAGGTGGTCATGACGGCGTGATTGCGTTTGGCGGCGGGTCTGGTCTCGATCTCGGCAAGATGGTGGCCTTCATGGCCGGTCAGACCCGTCCGGTCTGGGATTTCGAAGATATCGGCGACTGGTGGACGCGCGCCGACGCCGACGCCATAGCGCCAATCATCGCCGTGCCGACCACCGCCGGCACCGGATCGGAAGTCGGGCGTGCAAGTGTCATCACCAACTCCGAAACCCACGTAAAGAAAATCATCTTTCATCCGAAGGTTCTGCCATCCGTGGTCATTTGCGATCCGGAACTGACTGTCGGCATGCCCGGATTTATCACGGCCGGAACGGGGCTGGACGCTTTCGCGCATTGCGTGGAGGCTTTCAGCTCGCCGCATTATCACCCGATGAGCCAGGGCATCGCACTGGAGGGAATGCGTCTGGTCAAGGATTACCTGCCACGCGCTTATGAAAATGGCAGCGATATCGAGGCACGTGCTCACATGATGTCGGCCGCCGCGATGGGGGCAACCGCCTTCCAGAAGGGGCTCGGTGCAATTCATGCCATGAGCCACCCGATCGGAGCCGTTTTCAATACGCATCACGGCACCACCAATGCCGTCTGTATGCCGGCTGTTCTTGACTTCAACGCACCGGCCATTGCCGACCGCTTCAACACGGCAGCGGCCTATCTTGGGATCCAAGGCGGTTTTGATGGCTTCCGCGCATTCGTGAAGGAATTCAATGACAGTCTTGGTATTCCGAGCAGTCTTTCCGAGCTCGGCGTCACGGAAGATGCCATTCCGGAACTGGTCAAGGGCGCGCTTGTCGACCCGAGCTGTGGTGGCAACCCGATCGAGCTGACCGAAGAAAATCTGACCAACCTGTTCAAGGCCGCCCTCTGACAACATGAGCCTGAGCGTCATCCTGATCGTCCTGTTGGCGGCCGTGCTGCATGCCACATGGAACACCATTGTGAAAACAGCTGCGGACGGGGCGATCACGCTTGGGCTTGTCGCGCTTGGGCACGTGCTGCCCGGGACCGTGATGGTTCTTCTTCTGCCGTTGCCTTCGGCAGAGAGTTTTCCTTACATTCTGCTGACGACGGTCATACAGTTCGGATATTTCTACACACTCTGCCAAGGCTATAAATTCGGCGACCTGAGCGTGGTCTATCCGATTGCCAGAGGCATCGTGCCTGCTCTGGTTTCCCTTTGGGCGGCGCTATTCGTTGGCGAATATCTTCCCTTTCAGGCCTGGGTTGGCATCGGCCTGATCGCCCTTGGTATCATTTTTTCCAGCTGGTCCGTGCTGCGGTCCGGCATCAAGAAGAGAGCGGTAGGATTTGCGATTGCTACCGGGATCTTCATTTCCGGCTATTCGCTCACAGACGGAATCGGTGTCCGTCTTTCCGGAAACACTCTCAGTTACTGGGCCTGGGGAGCCTTGCTGAACATCTTCGTGGTGATGTTTCTGGGCATGCGATATCGCGCGGTGCTACCGCATATGCCTGCGAGGACCTGGGTCATCGGCGTTGCGGGCGGAATGGTGTCCATGGTCGCTTACGGCCTGGTTCTCTATGCCAAGAACTTCGCGCCGCTTGGCGCCGTCTCCGCGCTCAGGGAAACATCCGTCATTTTCGCGGCACTGATCGGCTTCGTGTTCCTGAAGGAAGGTTACTGGGCGCGGCGGTTGACGGCGGCCATTCTGATGGTCGCAGGTGTCACAACGTTGAGCCTTGCCGTCTGACTAGCGCACGAAATCGTAGTTGGCGCAAAGATTGTAGCCGGAAGTGAAAGGCATACCGTCGCCGACGAAGGCCAGCATGATCAGCTGATCGGCGGAAGGTTGCGCGAAGACCAGATAGGTGACCGGTTCATCGCAAAGCGAATAGCCGCCAAGCAGGGACGGGTTCGCCGGCGGGTCGAGCTTGTAGATCTTGCCGGGCAGGTCAGCCTTCTGAACTGCCCATGGTCCCGTGCGCTCGGTCACGAACTTTATCGACAATCTGGTACCGTTGCCGAAGGTCAAACTGTTCTCTCCCATCGCGATGTCGCCCGTAACGAAACGTGAATTGCCGAGCGCTTTCCAGGTATGGCCGCTGGAATGCACTGGCTGCACCGCTTCGGTATTCACTTTCCTGACACTTGCTTCCTGGCTTTCCGTTATTTCACTGGCAGGCTGCGTCGTGTCCCGCGATGGTTGGGCGGTCGCCTCTGTCGTTTCCGGCCGCAATGACAGCGCGACCCTGAAACCGAGTGCGTTGGACCTGCCTCTTTTTATGTCGTTGGGCGCCTCCGGATCGTAGCCGTAGAAGAGGCGTTCCGACGCTCTCATGGATGTGTAGGGCAGTTCGTAGCCTCCACCCCTGGCAACGAAAACGGTGCAGCCGGACCTGGCACGCGCTGTGCCATCTGCGGGCGAGTCCGCGTGAGAGGTAAAAAAGCAGTCCGCCGTCATTTCCTGAACGTTGCCGAACATGTCGTACAAGCCCCATGGGTTGGGCTTGTAGCTGCCGACTTCCGCCGTCCACTCTCGCCGGATCGTTTCGGCGCATGGCGAGGCAATGCCGACGGCGTACCCGGAATGCTGATCGGCAAAGTTGGAAAATTCGCACGCTCTTGAGAGATCGTTGCCCCAGAAGGCAATCGTTTCAGTTCCGGCTCTGGCTGCGTACTCCCATTCGGCTTCGGTTGGCAGGCGATAGGCTCGACCGGTTTTCGTGTTCAGCCATTGCAGATAGGCCTCCGCTTCGCCGCGCGAAATGCACGTGGCCGGCTGGCGGTCGTTCACGGGCAATCCGGGCCGGCGATAAGATCCATCCGAGATGATGACGGCGTTTGGCCCATGCATGATCTTGTGGCTGTCGGGGTGGAGGGTGCCTGAGTGCTTGTGCGCCAATGGTCCCCGCTCGATGAGCCGTACGGTGCAGCTGCCACCAACCTCCCTACCCGTCTCTTTTACGAAGCGGTCGAACTCCTCGACGCTCACCTCGAAACGGCCGATGGCAAAGCTGTAGTCCAGGGTAACTTCGTGCCTGGGCAATGCATTCGCCAGATTGAGTTCGACGAAAGGCACACGTTTGTCCTCGGGCGTTGCTCCCATCATGAAGCGGCCGTTGGGTAGGGAGGCCATCTCGGGGCAGTATTCACAGTCCTTGAAAAACGTCACGTCGGAAGGGGGGGCTTCCAACGTTTCTTCCGCGTCGTGCCTCGATTGCATGTCTGCAGTTTCAGCCCTGGATTTCTGGACCAGTTCGATAAGTTGTCTCGTCTGTCCCGGTGTCATCATTCCGGTTGCCGGTGCATTGATCAGCCGTTGGAAAGCGGCAATGGCGGAACGGGTTCTGCGTCCTTCCACGCCATCAACCGGACCGGTGTTGAGGCCGAGACCGTTCAGCAGTTCTTGAATTTCAAGGAGTGAGTGCCCGCGCGTCTCCTCGCCGGTTCGCGTCGCGGATTGTATCGGCCTGCAAGGGTCTTCCCGCAGAATGCGCGACCCGTCGAATGAATTGTAAACGACACTGTGTTGCGGTTCGAAAAGGGCAATGACAGGGGCGGCATCAATCACCACCGAAACCATGTAGGTGCCGTGGTCGTCAGCGGGAGGAAGTACGAACCCGATCTCCCGGTTATCGATTTGGAGCACCTTGTCCTCAGGTGCGTAGTGTACCTGGTACGATCCATCCGGTCCCCGGCATTCCATGCTTCGGTTTTCATCAGCCAGAACTGAAGCCGCCGGGGTGAAAATGGTCGCAAATCCGAGCATACCGACGTGCAACAAACGTCTGGCCACAATCTCGCTCCCATTTGCGATCACCAGCAAACGTCAAGTCGCAAAGGACCTGGGATTTCTTCTGATTTGGGCTCGAGTTGAGCCTGTCTTCGAAGCGGTCGCGCCGATGATCGGAACACCATGATCTGGTAGGAAAATGGCAATCAAAATTCAAAAAAGCAGTTCGGCCACCATATCAAACAACCGGGTTGCGACATATAAATAAGGTTGTTTAGCTAAGTCTATTCACTTGCTGGTTTTGGTAACGAATTCGTGTGTGGGAGCAAGAAATCAAGCCGCTTCCCGAGTTTCTCCGACGGCATGGTCTAGGTTGTTGGAGTTGGCGGGGCTTGCCCCTGGTTGAGAAGTCCGACATGATCCAGACAATCCGATTAGAGCGAACTTGAAGGATAGTCGGTGATCCGATCTAGCCCACCGTGACAACATTCTTCCGGTCCGGCGAATGACGATACTCCACACCGGATCAAGCGGGATACTTCCGGGAACTCTGGTCATGCCACCGTCAGCCGAGGCAATGTGCCTCGGCCCTTGCGGATCAATCCTCCGCCTTGATTGCTCTGATCACAATGGAAAGCGCGTGATCCAGATCGGATTTGCTGATTGTCAGAGGCGGAGAAAGTGTGAGCACGTTTCCCTGACTGATCTTGAAACTCAGTCCCGCTTCCAGGCAGGCATAATAAATGCGTTCCGCACGGTCGACATCCGGAGTGTTGTCAGACTGGTCTTTGATGACCTCGACGCCGAACATGAGGCCACGGCCGCGGATATCTCCAACGGCCGGAAGATCCTGAAGTTCGTTTTTCAAGCGTGAGACGGCGTATGCGCCAAGTTCTGCCGAGCGCTCGACGAGACCTTCTTCTTCAATAATCTGGAGTGTCGTCAAGGCGGCGCGGGACGTCACGGGGTTCTTCTCGTGAGTGTAATGGCCAATGGCGTATTCACCGCACACATCCAGATCCTGCCGCGTGACGCAGGCAGCTATCGGCAGAATGCCGCCGCCGAGCGATTTGCCGACGGTGACGATGTCTGGGATGACGTCGTCATGTTCAAACGCGAACATCTTGCCGGTCTTGCCCAGGCCTGTCGGGATCTCGTCGAATATCAACAATGCACCATGCCGGTTGCAGGCCTCGCGCACCCGTTTCCAGAAACCGGGCGGCGGCACCAGGGGAATGGCGCGCATCGGTTCGGCAATCACCGCGCTGACATCTCCCTCGCGGCCGAGAACGAATTCGATCATGTTGGCGCAGGCTGCCGCGCTGTCCTCAAGGGTCTTGTGTCCGTAAGGGCATTGCGTGGGATGATAGGTGGCCACATGCTCCGTCCCCGGCAGAAGCGGCCCGGCAATGTGGCTGCGGAACGTCGCTTCTCCGCCAACGCTCGCAGCCCCGAAGCCGGCGCCGTGGAACGCATCCCAGAAACTTATGGTCTTGAAGCGCTTTGTCGCCGCGCGCGCGATCTTGAGCGCCACTTCGTTTGCATCGGACCCGCCGGTGGTGAACAGCACCTTGTTCAGGTCACCCGGCGCAATGCTGCCGAGCTTTTCCGCAAGTTCCACTGCCGGGTCGTTGGTGAACCGCCGTGGCGCAAACGGCAGGTCGTCCAGCTGTGCCTTGATCGCGGCAACCAGGCGCGGGTGTCCATAGCCGATGTGATGAACCGAGTTGCCATGGAAATCCATGTAACGCCGGCCGTCCATATCCTCGATCCAGATACCTTCAGCCTTTGCGATGGTCGAGACGCAAGGGGAGGAAAGCGATTGGTGCAGGAAGGCATTCGCGTCCCGTTCCAGAAGAGGTGCAGACTTGGGCCCGATCGACTTTTTCAGCCACGCCTTGCGGGCATCGGACGTATTGGATTCACCTTCCGTATGGACGAGTTGCGTCATGATTTTCCTCTCGCTGCCACGCAGAACGTGCAGCCTCTAGATCGACAGAAAAGGGCGAGGCCACATGGGCCTCGCAGTCCAGGGAGGAACGCCCCGGCTTATCGTGGCCAGGGCAGGGAATAGGTCTTCACATTGGTGAAGAACTTCATCGCTTCCAGAACACCTTCCTTCACCGCGTTGCCACTGTCCTTGATGCCGCCGAACGGAGACATTTCGATACGATAGCCTGGCTGCTCCCAGATGTTGCAGGTGCCAACATTCAAGCCGTTGATATAGGCAATTGCGCGGTTCAGGTCGTTTGTGCAGACACCGGAACTCAGACCGAATTCCGTTGAATTGGAAATCGCCATGACTTCCTCGTCATTGTCCGGAACCCGAACGATCGGAACGATTGGGCCAAAGGTCTCTTCCATGACCAGCTCCGACCCATGCGGAACCTTGTCCACAACGATCGGCGGCAGCAAGGCACCCTGGCGGCCCGGGTGATAAAGGATTTCCGCTCCCTCTTCGGCGGCCATCAGGACCCGCTTCTCGAACAGTTCCGCCGCCTGGGCATGAACCACGCATCCAAGCTGCGTTTCAGAATCCATCGGATCACCGAACCGGATCGCCTTGGCCTTTTCCAGAACCAGCGGAACAAAACGGTCTGCGACGCTTTCCTGAACAAGAATGCGCTTGACCGCGGTGCAGCGCTGGCCGGAGTTGCCTGTTGCACCTGCAACGGCAATCGAGGCCGCCTTTTCCAGGTCGGCATCCGACAGGTCATTGAGAATGATCAGCGGATCATTGCCGCCGAGCTCCAGGGCGGTCCGCTTGTAGCCGGCCTTTTCGGCAATCATCTTGCCCACCGGCACGCCGCCGGTGAACGTGATGATGTCGATGTTCTCGTTGGTGATCATCTCTTCGCCGATATCCTTCGGCCATCCCGTGACGATCTGGAACATCTCGTGCGGCAGGCCTGCTTCGTAAAGGATATCCGCCAGTGCTATCGCGGTCAGAGGTGTCAGCTCTGTCGGTTTGCAGACCACGCAGTTGTTGGTGGCGATCGCCGGCGCGATCTTGTGCGAAACCATGTTGAGCGGGTGGTTGAACGGCGTGATTGCAGAGATCGCCCGCACCGGTTCCCGTTTGGTAAAGATCTTGCGATCCTTGCCCTGGGGTGTCAGGTCGCAGGAAAAGATCTGACCATCGTCCAGGATCGCCATCTGACCGGCAAGGGTGAAAACGTCATACGCCCGTCCGGTCTCATACAGCGCATGCTGATGACAGATCCCGAGCTCCAGTGTCAGCCACTTGGCCAGCCATTCGCGTTTTTCACGGATCAGTTCCGCAGCGCGGAACAGGATCTGCTGGCGTTCGTAGCGCGTCAGAACCGGTGTGTAATTCGCCGCAATCTCGAAGGCGCGCGCTGCGTGTTCTGCCTTTCCTGCCGGAACGGTTCCGATGATTTCGTTCGTGTACGGGTAATGCACGGGCACGACATCGTCGGTGAAGACCTCTTCACCGCCAATGCGCATCCCCTCGTTGCGGATTTCTACGTTGATGGTCATCTCACTGGGCCGCTGCACTTGTTGCGTAATAAAAGGCATCGAAATTCCGCAGGACCGGCGCTTCCGGCAGATCGATCTTGCGGTTGACGATGAACGGAACCACCTGCTCGGTCAGTCCACCATGACTGCGCAGGGGCTCTTTCAACGCTGCCAGATCATGACGGTCTTCGGAAGTGCCAATGCAGATGTTTTCGCCCGAAACCATGACAAGGTCACCGATCCGGTCGCCCGGCAGCTCGTATTCCTTGATGGCTTCTTCCTTGGTCAGCACATGCGTGATGCCGTCAGTTGCGCGCAGTTTTGCAATGATGTCGGCCTGGTCTGCACCTTCCGGAAGATAAGCGGTCGCGAAGGAACCAAGGGCACCATGGTGAACGACGTAAGGGTCGGTGATCGGCAGGATCACGCGAGCCTGGTCCTTGCCCAGCCACTCGTCCATGAGGTCTTGAACGTAGACAACGGCAGGAGAACCGTCCGCCAGGTGTTTCGGCTTCATGCCGTGGTCAGCGGTGACAACGATGGCCGCGCCCAATTCATCCAGCTGGGCCAGATACTTGTCGAACATGGCGTAGAAGTCGAGCGCACCTTGCTGATCCGGAGCGAACTTGTGCTGGATGTAATCGGTGGTCGACAGGTACATCACGTCCGGTTTGAATTCCTTCAGGAGCTTCACGCCCGCCGCGAAGACGAATTCGGAAAGCTCTGCGGAGTAGACTTCCGGCACGTCCATGCCCAGCCACTTGGAAGCATTGTCGATACCGTTTTCGGCAAGTGTCGCCTGGTCGGACTTCTCCGAGGAGAAGCAGATGGCGCGGCCTTCATCGAATTTGAGGCCAGCACCCAGCAGTGCGCGCAGCTTGTCCTTGGCGGTCACCACTGCAACGCGGGCACCGGCTTCGTAGAACTTGGAAAAGAGGGTCGGTGCGCGCAGGAAACGCACGTCGTTCATCATCACCTCTTCACCCGTGTCCGGATCGATCAGGTAGTTGCCGCAGATGCCGTGCACGATCGGTGGGCGGCCCGTCGCGATGGACAGGTTGTTGGGGTTGGTGAAGGAAGGAATGACGGAATGCGCCAGCTTGTCGGTGCCTTCCTCGCGCATTTTCTTCAGGGTTGGCATCAGGCCCTTGGCGATCGCCACATCCAAGTATTCCGGTTCGCACCCATCAAGGCAGATCGCGATGGCCGGTACTTTCGGTCCCTGGTAAACGCGCTCGTTTGCTTCAACGCTCGTGTGAATTGTCATGTTTGTTCCTTGTACTCTCAGGAGGCCAGTTTGGCGCGTTCTTCCAAAGCTGCCGGGGGAGGGGTGGCGGAAGCAACGCCCATCTCGCGCAGCGATTCTCTGGCGGCAACAACAACCTGCCGCATAACGTGTTCATCCATCTGACCGATGCAGCCGACACGGAAACTGTCGACCACGGTCAGCTTGCCCGGATAAATAATGAAGCCCTTGTCTTTCATGAGCTCGTAAAAGCGATTGAAAATGAAATTCGGATCCGCCGGGCAGAAGAAGGTCACGATGATCGGTGACAGCCAGCGATTGTCGAGCAGCGTTTCAAAGCCGAGCTCGCGCATGCCCTTGACCATGACGTCCCGATTCTGGGTGTAGCGGCGCCCGCGCCCGGCGACACCACCTTCGGCTTCATGCGCTCGCAAGGCTTCCAGGAAGGCGGCAACGACATGGGTCGGAGGCGTGAAGCGCCATTGGCCGCTCTTGTTCATGTGCGCCCATTGGGCATGGACATCCAGGCTGAGAGAATGGCTGTTGCCTTTGGCAGCTTCCAACTCGGACTTGCGCGCCAGAATGAAGCCGAAACCCGGAACCCCTTCGATGCACTTGTTGGCCGAACTGACCATGGCTTCATAGCGGATTTGGGAGACTTCCAGTGGAATGGCGCCAAAGGCTGACATGCTGTCGACCAGCAGCTTCCGTCCGGCCGCATAAACGGCTTCCGAAATTTCCTCTACCGGATTCAAAATGCCGGAGGACGTTTCGCAGTGGATCGCCACGACATGGGTAATCGCCGGATCTTCCGCCAGGATCTGGGCCACCTCATAACCACGCGGAGGCAGATAATCGCCCTTGTCGAGCAGCTGGTAGTCACGTCCCAGGTAATCGAGCGTTTGCGCAGCCCTGAGCCCGTATGCACCGTTTGCCAGCACCAAAGCCTTGCCGTCCTTCGGGATGAAGGAAGCCAGCATGGCCTCAACGGAAAAGGTTCCGGAACCCTGCATCGGCACACAATCGAAATCGTCCGAACCGTCGCCCAGAAGATCGATCAGCCGTTGGCGCAATTCGCGGGTCATGGCGCGGAAGTCACCGTCCCAACTTCCCCAATCCACGAGCATGGCCTCCTTCACCGCATAGGAGGTGGTCAGCGGTCCAGGCGTCAGAAGATAAGGTTCACCCAGGCGCGGTGGCTCAATCCGTGGGTTATGGGCGTTCATCGGAAGCTCTCCAAGATTGGTGGTTCCCGAATACCTTTGCAGCAATTATATCTATATGTGAAATTGCAATTTTCAATCGAAATATAGGTGGGGCTTATATGTCGAATGTCGGAGGTTTGCTGTGCGCCACAGTCAGTTGAAGGCCTTTCATCACGTTGCTCTTCTGGGCGGGTTTTCGCGCGCTGCCGAAGCGCTTTGCCATACCCAGCCGGCCATCTCCGAACAGGTGCGCAAACTGGAGCAGGACCATGACGTGCTGCTGTTTCACCGGGAACGAAAGCGGGTGCATCTGACAGAGGCAGGCGAAACACTGTTCCGTATGACCAAACAGTATTTCGAGATCGAACAACAGATCGAGGAATACATGTCCGAAACCAGCGCTGCGATCGAAGGCGAGCTTCGTATCGTTGCCGATTCCGCGCACCATGTGACCGAAATCCTGACGGAATTTCGCAAGAAGTATCCGGATGTTACTGTGTCTCTGAGAGTGGGCAACACCAAGGAAATCGTCGAAGAACTTCGTGCCTACAACGCGGAAATCGGGATCGCGGGCAGCGTCGATCCCGGCAAGGACATGGATACGCTCAATCTTGGTTCGACGGAAATCACCGCGTTTGCGGAACGCGGATTTCTGCCTGGGGGCAAACGTGGTCTCAGCCTAAAAGAGCTTTCCAAACTGCCGCTGATCTTCCGGGAAGAAGGGTCCAAGACGCGTGCCAAACTGGTCGAGGCAGCTGCCGAGCATCGCATCCGGCTGAAGCCGGCCATCGTTGCCGAAGGCCGTGAAGCGGTGCGCGAAGTGGTGGCTTCGGGAGCCGGGATCGGCTTCGTGTCAAAGGCCGAGTTCGGTCACGATGACCGGCTGGTGCAGATCAATCTGACCGATGTCGATCTGAAAATGAGCGAGACGCTTGTCCATCTCGCGCAGCGGCGGGAAGTCAAGGTGATCCGCCACTTCATGGAAGTGGCCCGCAGGACAGTGGCGGCGAAATAGAAAACAGGCGCACCAGGGATCGTGCGCCTTCTATTTGGCAGTTCAGCCTATTTCTTTGGCGTGATGAAGGCTTCACGCATGCCTTCCGGAACTTTGATGCCCAGAAGCGCCAGAATGGATGCGGCAATGCGGAGCTGCGAAAGTTCTTCCGTTTCCGCCGGAGCCACGGCGTCGGAAAACAGGTAGAAGGGGATCTCGGTCGCAGCCGCTGTGGTGCCGCCATGCCAGTGGTCCGCCGTCATGCCGTGATCCGCGGTCACGATGATGTCGTAACCAAGCTTGCGCCAGACCGGGATGGCGCGTGAAAGCGCATTGTCGATGTGCCAGATCTGCCGGCGGTATTCCTTGCTGTCGCCACCGTAGGTGTGGCCGAGCGTGTCGGCAGAGCAGGTGTGCAGCAACATATAGTCCGGTGCATGGCGCTCCATCAGCAGCGTGGTCTGCGCGCAAAGATCGATTTCCGCCGGTGCGACCGCATTGATCGGGCCATAACCTTCCATCGAATAGAACCGCGCGAACTGGATGTGCGCGTTTTCGTCCTGGTGTTCGACGGAGCGCAATTGATCCCATGCTTCATCGATATAGAGCCGGTGGAAGTATTCCTGGGCAACGGCACCGGTCGTCTTGCCGGCAGCGCGTGCCAGGGAAAAGATGTTGGAGGAAGAGGACCGCCGCACGGCTTCGTTGGAAACGATGCCATGCTCATGCGGCCACAGACCGGTGTGGATCGTTTCATACATCGGGCCCGACAGGCTCGGGGTCGCGGTATGCATTTTCCAGCGCCGCGCCTGACCAAGCGTGACAGCACCTTCCAGATAGCCGCATTCGCTGACGACCGAGTCGTAACCCGCCCCATCCATGATCACGAGCGCCACTTTTGTCATTTGGAATCCTTTTCATCGCAACAGCCTGCGGCTGGTCGCCGGCTGACTTAGCCCGGTTTTCCGATTCTGAAAATACACCGGCTCCGACATCCGGTGTCGCGCATGCGGACAAGTTGGAACGCCTGAGCGCCAAGCATGCATGAACCGTGCCCTGAGGCACCATATTGCTCGGAAGGAGAATTCTTGGGGAATTGGCGCACCCGAGAGGATTCGAACCTCTGGCCTCTGCCTTCGGAGGGCAGCGCTCTATCCAGCTGAGCTACGGGTGCGTATCAGGCCGCTGGTGAACCATGCGGCGGATAGAGCGTCCTCTTACAAGATCCGGTTGCCTTCGGCAATGGCTTTCTGTGCTTATGGACAAGATATCATGGCAACGCTCACTGAGCTTGTGGCAGGGAGGAGCGCTTGAGGGGCCAGGTTTATTTGCCTGCGGGCACCGAGGAAAAGAGGCGGTCGCGGGTGATGTCATAGACCCAGTTGAAAACAACGGCATAAACGAGAAAGAAGACCACTGCGCCAAGGTCCATGGCCAGAACCGTCAGGAAACTTTCCTGGAGGACATACATGAGCAGTGGCAGCGATACGAAGATCAGGCCCAGCTCGAAGCACAGTCCGTGAAACAGGCGCAAGGGCAGGTGCCGTGACAGCCGGTCGGTGCCGAACAGACCGTCAAATCCCCAGTTATAGATAAAGTTCCAGACCATGGCGATCAGCGACAGGCTGATGCTTACCGCGGTCATGGTGCCCGCACCCTTGCCCGTCACCATCATCGCCAGGGGCACGAAAAGGATCAGCGCAATCACCTCAAAAAGGACCGAATGCAGAACCCGTTCTTTAATCGTCATGAATGAAACTCCAAAATCTCGGAGCTCCTTTAATCAAATTTCATGATATGAAAAAATCAATTACTATCAGAAATCATGATGATATTTGTGGGTTCACCGGGAGGGGCGTCATGTACAGTCTGGAACACCTCAGAATGTTTGCCGAAACGGTGGAAACGGGTTCTTTCTCGGCCTGTGCGCGCAAGCTTGGCAAGGTGCAGTCTGCAGTCAGTCAGGGGATCGCCTCTCTGGAGGTGGATCTGGATGTCGAACTGTTCGACCGCTCCACACGCAAGCCGACCCTGACGGCACAGGGCAGTCGCATTCTGGAATTCGCCCGTTCCATCCTGCGACAGGTTGATGATCTCAACGCAGCAACAGCTTCCATTCACCATGGCGAGGAAGCGGAAGTTCGGCTCGCGATGGACAGCGCCCTGGCGTTGCCGCACCTGCACCGGATTTTTCACGATTTCAGCGAACGGTTTCCGACCACTTCCCTTGATGTCGCCTCGATAGCCAGTCCGGATATTGGTAGCCTCGTGAAATCAGGCAGGGTGGACCTTGGACTGATTATCTCCGAAGCCGAAATCGACAATGAGGTGGAGCACTGCTTCATCGGAAATCTGCCGTTTCATGCCGTCTGCGCCATCGACCATCCGCTGGCCGGCCGTCAGCAACTCTCAATGAATGATCTGATCCCCTACAGGGAGCTGCTTTTGCGCGGCTCTGAGCAAGCAGGTCTGGATGCATTTCCCAAGATGTCGACGCTTGCCTGGTTCGCGAATGATTACCGCACGATCTGCGCCATGGTGATCGACGGTCTCGGGTGGGCCTATTTGCCGGCATTTCTGGCAGAGGACTGGATCGCTCAAGCCAAGATGCAACGCATGAATATTCGTTTCGATCACAAACCCTGGAGTCCTCCCGTGGAGATTCTCACGGCAAAGGAAACAACGCACGGGCCGGCGACCTGGTGGATGTACGAAGAACTGAAGTCGCTGATCGAGTGACCAGTCAATCCTGGGGAAGGGATCTGAAACGAGGGGCGAAAAAAGACTGACGCAGAGGACACCGGCGTAGCGGTTCGCAGCGGAAGGAAACTTACGCAGCTGACATCTACAAAGACCTCTGAAACCCAAGCAGCAGCCAGTGCGTTTTTTGGAAGTCGCGTATGCCCCAGCCACAGCAATCTGTAATTTTTTCGCGTACCATAAAAAAAACGCGCAGCCGGGAAGACTGCGCGAATAAAGTTACTGTGCACGTGGCCCCATCGACCACGGCGGCAACTCTAGCGGCATCTTTAACGAATGTCATTACCGTAAAATATTTTATTTTTTGATTCACCGTAATGCGACTGATCGTTATTCATACTGAGTCAAATACGAAACTTTTGTTCGCGTATATTTGCGAATAAGATTCAAAGGGTTAAATAAAGCTGATTTTCCTTAACGTCATGCGCGCCAAGACCGCTGCGTCAGTATTTTCAGCAGCTTATTGGCATTTTTCACGATGCCCTGCGTCAATTTGATCGTCCTTGCCGGTCACACGAACCCGTGTGATCCCTTTGCCGACGAAGCCAAGCTCCTTTGCTGCCGCCAGGGTCACGTCAATGACACGCCCCTTGGTGAAAGGGCCTCGGTCATTGATACGGACCGTAACGGTTCTACCGTTCGACAGGTTTGTCACATTCACCATCGTTCCAAAGGGAAGTGTCCTGTGAGCCGCGGTCAGGCCATTTGGGTCTGCTCGTTCCCCGCTGGCGGTCTTGCCTCCGAGCTTGTACCAGGAGGCCTTACCGCACTGCTCGAAGTCTTCGGCAGCGGCGGCGAAATGGCTGACAAAAATCAGAATGGCAGAGGTGCAGGCAACAACCGGCCAATTGAATTCCGGTTTGGTCGAGAAATTCATGAGTGGTTCCATTTGGGTGTGGGGTACATGGACCCGGTCAGGGACAATCGTCAATCAATGAACATCAATTCGCGGCGCGCCCATACGTCAGCATGGTGATGAAAATGTGGCAGGCAGGTGCGGGGGATGTGTGGATTATGTAAAGGTAAGTTAAAATTTTAACGAAATAAGCTGATTATAGATTAATTTTTTATTAACCATAAGAAATCGAAGACTTGTGGGAAGTTTTCCTCGCGCAAGTTTACACGTTAAACTGTGTTAAAGATTTCAGCATAAAGACGGCGCGTTGTTGTATTTGAGTGAGCGCCAGTTACGAAGATTTATTTGAAAGGGCGATCTGGTGCAAATCAGCCATCGGTTAGTAAATGACCGGCGGGGGAAATCCGGGAGTGCAGACGGTAAAACGCTCACGGATTTTCACACGTCCTTGCTGGAGGTGCTGCCGCACGCTGCCGCTTATATCGCCAGAGACGGCAGTATTCTGGTCTCCAACAAGCATATGGCTACCGAATGCGCAGCCCTGGCGATTGCCGAAGTTCCTTCAAACCTTAAGAACCTGCTGTCCGAGGCCAGCTGGAAACGGTGCGAGGTTGTGTTGTCCGCTGCCTTCAGCGGAGTTCCGGCACAAGCCAGTGGTGCAATCTACCTTCAGTCCGGCACTGTCTTCTGTCACCACATGATTTGTACATCCTTCATTTCCCTGACAGGGGAACGCAAGGCTGTGCTGGTGCAGTTCGATATGGAAGACGTCGGACAGGACGAAATCAACGGCCGGACGGACCCTGGCGAGCACGGAGCGCGGGACACAGCTGCCGGTCTTGAAAAAGGTCTGCTTGAACATTTTCCTGACGACGTTCTGATATTCGATGGCACGGAGACCGACGAGCGGAAAGCCTCGATGCTTCTGGAGATGACAGGTTGCAATTATGACCTGCATCGTTTGATCGAAATGCTGGCCTCCATCGGTGAGGATCTGCCGCAAACGTTTTACATTCCGCAAAATGGCGAAACCGATCCTTCCGGAAGAACAGACCGCCGGATGTGCGAAGTTCGGATGTTTCCGCTTCCGAAGGTTCGGAACGGCGCGGAAAGCCAACCGGTCTCCATGGCGATCATCAGGCGAAATGTCGATTGCCCGCAGGAAGTTGCCGAGAACCGGCGATTGGCTTATCAGGACCCCTTGACGGGACTTGAAAACCGTCGGGCCTTCAAGAAGGCTCTGAACCGCGAACTGGTTCGCTTGTCGGCGGACACAGAAACGGGGCTCGCAGTCTTTTACATCGACCTCGACGAGTTCAAGAAAGTGAATGATCTCGGAGGTCATGATGCAGGCGATGACATGCTCCTGCGGGTTGCGGCCTGCCTTCGCCTGACACTCGGTGAATTTGGAACCGTTGCTCGCATAGGCGGTGACGAGTTTGCGGGCATGGTTCCGGCAGCCAATGAAGAAGCGGCTCTGGAGATCGCAGAGAAGATTCTGGACGGGTTTGACCGGATCCGGCTCGAAGTCGGTGAGCGGGTTTTTACCATCGGAGGATCGGTCGGTGTTGCGTTCATCGACAGTGGCGTCTCGCTGAAGGATGGCGATGCGGCCAGCATACTGGGATTGGCCGACAGGGCCTGTTTGCGCGGGAAGAGATACGGCGGGCAATCAGTTCAAATTCATTCCGTCCAATCAGGCGATTGTCAGACCAGGCGCAACGATTTGAAGGAATTGCCTGAGCCGGGCAGCTTCCGTGCAAGCGAGTTGGCGCTTTATGCGATGCCCATCATGTGCCTGAAAAATGACAAGATATGTGGATCGGAGGTTCTCCTGCGGCTTCAGGGAGATCGGGCGGGAGGAATATCATCACGGGCCTGGATTTCGGCGGCCGAGCGATCGGGCTTCATTGCGCAGGTCGACGCCTGGGCGCTGGACAAGGTCCTGGACGCGGCCGAGCGCAATCCCGTGCGTTCCTTGTTGACCATGAACGTCTCAGCTGAGTCTGCACGCGACCCGAATTTTCGTGATGGTCTCTATCACCGCCTGTCGGTCAATCCATTGCTGGCATCGCGGCTTTGCCTGGAGATTGTTGAAAAAGATTTCCTGCGCGAGCCTGCAACGGTGGAATCTTTCTTCAACTTTGTCAGTGAATTCGGCTGCCAGACCGCGATTGACGACTTTGCCGGACATTGGCCTGTTCTGTCGCGCCTGACGGGCCTGCGCGTGGAATGGCTCAAACTGGAATCGAGCCTGACCCAACAGGTTGTCGATGAACCCGCCAAGGCAGCAATCTTGAACGGCCTTGTCAGGGCAGCTCATGAGCTTGGCATCAAGGTGATAGCCAAGCATGTCGAAACGGCAGAAGAGGCGCAGCTGCTGCAGGAGTTCAACATTGAAGCGGCGCAAGGCTTCTATTTCGGCAAACCCGAACCCTGGACGTCCTGAGGAAGATGCAGTGGTCGTTGTGTGAGGCCAAACAAAAAGAGCGGCGAAATCGCCGCTCCTGTTCGTTGTCTGACGCAGTTATTTATCAGATGTCGAGGTTGGCCACCGCCAGGGCGTTGTCCTGAATGAATTCGCGGCGCGGGTCGACCTCGTCACCCATCAGTTTGGTGAAGATGTCGTCGGCGTCATCAGCCTCTTTCACCTTGACCTGCAGCAGGGACCGGACATTCGGATCCAGTGTGGTTTCCCAGAGCTGCTCGGGGTTCATTTCTCCAAGGCCCTTGTAGCGCTGTAGGGAGATCCCCTTTTGTCCATAGGAATAGACCTGCTGAAGCAACGCCCGCGGCCCGCGAATTTCCGTCGGAATGTCCTTGCGGCGAAGAACTGCAGCCTTGCCGTAGACTTCATGCAGGTGTTCAGCGTGAGCTGCAAGACGGCGGGCATCTGCCGAGCCGAGCAGGGCGGCGTCGATCGTGGCCACTTCCTCGACACCGCGCACGGTGCGCCTGAAGACCAGGCTTCCGTCGTCACGTGCTTCACCCGTCCAGCCACGTTCAAATTCATCGGCCAGAATGTCCATGCGCCGGGCGATGTAGGCTGCAGCCTCCTCCGCCTTCGAGTGGTCTTCCAGGATTTCCGCTGTGAGAGCACCGGCAATCGCAGCCTGCTCAACGACATCGCGATTGTAACGGGAGTGCAGACCGTCGAAGATATCGGAAATCTTGCGCGCCATCTCAACGACTGAAAGCAGGTCCTGACCGGTGCGAACCTCGCCGCCCGAAAGCGTCAGCGATGCATCGTCAAGTCCTTGTGCAATAAGGTAATCTTCCAGAGCGGCCTGATCTTTCAGATACTGCTCCGACTGGCCGCGCTTGACCTTGTAGAGCGGCGGCTGAGCGATATAGACGTAGCCGTTTTCGATCAGATCCGGCATCTGCCGGAAGAAGAAGGTCAAGAGAAGCGTCCTGATGTGCGCGCCATCGACGTCAGCATCGGTCATGATGATGATCTTGTGATAGCGCAGTTTTTCGACGTTGAATTCTTCCTTGCCGATTCCGGTGCCAAGCGCGGTGATCAACGTGCCGATTTCGTTTGAAGACAGCATCTTGTCGAAACGGGCACGCTCAACGTTGAGGATCTTGCCTCGCAGCGGCAAGACGGCCTGGTTTTCACGATGACGGCCCTGCTTGGCCGAGCCGCCCGCGGAATCACCCTCCACCAGGAACAGTTCGGCCTTGGAAGCATCCCGTTCCTGGCAATCGGCGAGCTTGCCCGGCAGCGACGCAATGTCCAGAGCACCCTTGCGCCGGGTCAGTTCACGTGCCTTACGGGCGGCCTCGCGAGCGGACGCGGCTTCCACCACCTTCGACACGATGGTCTTTGCCGGGGCCGGGTTCTCCTCAAGCCACTCGTTCAGGATCTGGGAAATCAGGTTTTCAACGACAGGCCGGACTTCCGAAGAAACCAGTTTATCCTTGGTTTGCGAGGAAAATTTCGGATCCGGAACCTTTACCGAAAGGACGCAGGTCAGCCCTTCACGGCAATCATCTCCGGACAGGGAAACCTTTTCCTTTTTCATCAGGCCGGTCGATTCCGCATATCCGGTAACCTGACGGGTCAGGGCTGCACGGAAGCCTGCCAGGTGCGTCCCGCCATCGCGCTGCGGAATGTTGTTGGTAAAACACAGGACCTGCTCGTGATAGCTGTCGTTCCACCACATGGCGGCTTCAACCGTGATGCCATCGCGTTCGGCGCGCATGTTGATCGGATCTTCGATCAGCGGATGCTTGGCCCGGTCCAGGTAACGGACAAACGCCTCCAGTCCGCCTTCGTAGAAGAGCTCCTCGACCACGTCTTCCACGCCGCGCTTGTCCGTCAGGATGATGCGGACACCGGAATTGAGGAACGCCAGCTCCCGCAGACGGTGTTCAAGCGTGCTCAGGTCGAACTCCGTCCTGGTGAAGGTTTCCGGCGAAGGCAGGAAGGTGACTTCAGTTCCTTTCTTGCCATTTGCCGGGCCCACCACTTCCAGGGCGCCTTGCGCTTCGCCATGCGCAAACGTCATGAAGTGTTCCTGGTCGTTGCGCCAGATGCGCAGATCGAGCCTTGTGGAGAGAGCGTTCACCACCGAAACGCCAACGCCATGAAGACCGCCGGAGACCTTGTAAGAGTTCTGGTCGAACTTCCCGCCAGCATGCAGCTGGGTCATGATCACTTCTGCTGCAGAAACACCTTCTTCCGGGTGCAAGTCGGTCGGGATGCCGCGGCCGTTGTCGGATACGGTAACAGAACCGTCCGGGTTCAACGTGACGGTTACGTGGTCGGCGTGACCGGCCAGGGCCTCGTCGATGGCGTTGTCCACCACCTCGTAAACCATGTGATGAAGCCCGGAGCCGTCATCTGTATCGCCGATATACATACCGGGCCGTTTGCGCACGGCATCGAGACCTTTCAGGACCTTGATGGACTCTGCGCCATACTCGGCACCGTTCTCGGTTTCAGGCGTTGGAACAGGCTCTGACGTGGATGTGTCGCTCATGCGAATCAATCACCAATCGGTTTGTCTTTTCTACCCCCGTTATACGGGGTTCCTTGGGGCGTTCAACCACGCGGGGGCTGTAAGCAAGCCAGCAAAGGGATTCTGGTGGAAAACCATAAGATTCAGGCGGTTTTATGAGGTTTGCCCACCTCTGAGGAGACGGCTGCCGTGATCCTTGATCTCAAACACTTCGGCCCCGGACGGCAAGGCTTCGAAAAGCGCTTCGTCCGTTCCGGTCATGAAGACCTGTCCGCCAAGGGCATTCAGCTTGGTGAACAGCGCTTCCCGGCGGTTCGGATCCAGATGGGCGGCAACCTCGTCCAGCAGCAGAACGGGGGTCATTCCGGACACCTTTGCGGTCAATTCCGCATGAGCCAGAATGAGGCCGATCAGAAGAGCTTTCTGTTCGCCGGTTGAAGACTGCGCCGCCGGCATGTCCTTAGCGGCATGACGAACTTTCAGGTCGCTCAGATGCGGGCCGGTAAGTGTTCGTCCCGCAGCCCGGTCGCGCGGGCGTCCCTCATGCAACACTCGCCGATAGTGGTCTTCCCTGTCAGATGCGCTGAGACCGATCGTTTCAGCCTCAAAGGCTCCTTCCAGCGCCACTGCGGCATGCGGGAACGGGAGCTCCTGTTTGGCCTGGTCCGCAATCATCTGGCTGAGAAGGCCGACCGTTTCGTTTCTTGCAATGGAAACGGCTGTCCCGAGTTCTGCCACCTGAATTTCAAGGGCGCTCAGGAAAGCGTCGGACCCTCCCTGATCCAGAAGCCGGTTGCGCTGACGCAAGGCATTTTCGAAATCGCTGACCCGTCGTCCATGGGCCGGATCGATTGCAAGCGTCAAACGGTCGAGAAACCGTCGACGGTCCGAGCCCGAACCGGTGAAGAGACCGTCCATCGCCGGAACCAGCCACAACACGCGAACATAGTCGAGAAGAGTTTCCGACCCGCGCACTTCTTCGCCGTCGATCCGCACTTTCCTGCCGCTGGTGCCGGCCATCAGACCCGTGCCGATTTTGGTCTCCAGGTCGTCAAGCAGAACAGTCGCGGCTACGCTCCAGCTGCCGTCTCCGTCTTTTCTTGAGACATCGGCCAGGCTCGCCCGCCTGATGCCACGCCCGGCGGTGAGAAAAGAGATCGCTTCGAGAATATTTGTCTTGCCGGCGCCATTGGCGCCGACAAATGCCGCCAGTTTCGCAGAAAGGTTCAGCGACAGGCTTTCATAATTCCGGAAGTTGGTCAGGGACAGGCGGGTCAGTTGCGCCGTCCGGAATTCACTCATCAAACCGCTTCCGTCTTCTTAGCCTTTTACGGTCCTTAGACTCGCATCGGCATCAGGACGAACAGGCAATCGTCAACGGTATTGTCCTGAATGAGGGTCGGTGAACCGGAATCCGCCAGTCGGAACAAGGCCGTATCGCTGCTCAGCTGATTGGCGATATCCAGCAGGTAACGCGAGTTGAAGCCGATTTCGAGCGGTTCTGCGTCATACTCGACAGCAAGTTCCTCGGTTGCGCTGCCTGAATCAGGGTTGTTGACGGTCAGGACCATCCGCCCCTCGTCGAGCGAGAGTTTGACGGCACGGCCGCGCTCGGAAGAAATCGTCGATACACGGTCGACGGCTTCCTTGAATTCGTCCCGGTCAACCCGCATTTCCTTGTCATTGCCCTGAGGAATGACGCGGCCGTAGTCCGGGAAGGTGCCGTCGATCAGTTTGCTGGTCAACACGATGGAGCCGGTGGTGATCCGGATCTTGGTGTCGGACAGCTCGATCTGGACGTCAACTTCCGGATCTTCAAGAAGCTTTTGCATCTCGCCCACCGTCTTGCGCGGTACGATGATGCCCGGCATGCCGGAAGCGCCGGAAGGAGCGGGAACCTCGGCCTGGGCCAGACGGTGCCCGTCAGTTGCCACGGCGCGGAACTGCTGGCCGTTGGCGGCATCAACCGTGTGCAGGTAGATACCGTTCAGATAGTAGCGGGTTTCTTCCGTCGAGATCGCGAATTGCGTTGTGTCGATCAGCTTGCGGATATCGGCCGCCGTCAGTGCGAACCCGTGCGTGAATTCACCCGCCGTCAGATCCGGGAAGTCGGTTTCCGGAAGCATCTGTAGTGTGAATTTCGATCGGCCTGCCCGGATCTCCAGAGTAGCATTGTCGCTCGTCGTTTCCAGAACGACCTGGGAGCCTTCCGGGAGCTTACGCACGATGTCGTAGAACATGTGTGCCGGTACGGTGGTCGCACCAGGCATTTCGATCATCGCCGGCACCGCTTCAACGATCTCAAGGTCGAGGTCGGTAGCCTTGAGGTTCAGGGCGCCGCCATCGGCACGCAGCAATACATTCGACAGGATGGGAATGGTATTTCGGCGCTCGACCACCCGGTGAACATGGGTCAAGGACTTGAGGAGGTCGGTCCGCTCGAGGGTCGCTTTCATACGCTCATTCCGTACTCATGAAAAGCCAGACGGAACCGCCTGGCAAAACTGGACTTAGGGGCTCCTGTTAGGAGCGGGGGGAAGACACTGCCCTCTACAGCCGCCAAAAGCAAGGGGGCGTTCGCCTGGAACGCCCCCGAAAATGGTAGAATATCGTGTATTTTAACCCTGAGAGCACTCAATTTTTCTTCTTTGGCGAGTTTTCACACAAAAGAAGGAATTGCTCTTCGCCCGAGCATCGCGCCACGCAGACCCTGGGCCTGTGTGGCGAGTCCCGGGATTAGGCGTCCAGCATGCGCTTGAGCAGTTCGAGTTCCTGCGCAAGCGCGTAGTCACCACGGGCCATTTCTTCGATTTTCCGCACAGCGTGCAGCACAGTTGTATGGTCGCGATTGCCGAATCGGCGGCCAATCTCCGGAAGCGACCTGGGTGTCATCACCTTGGCGAGATACATTGCGATCTGCCTCGGGCGGACGATGGTCCGGGTCCGGCGAGCCGACAGCAAGTCGGCCTTGGTGACATTGTAGTGCTTTGACACCACACGCTGAATGTCTTCGATCTTGACCCGGCGCGGTTCACTGGAGCGCACCAGGTCGCGCAAGGTCATTTCAGCCATCTCTTGCGTGATCGGCTGATTGGTCAGCTGATTGTGGGCAACAAGACGGTTGAGCGCACCTTCAAGGTCGCGGCCGGAAGACGCGACGTGCCGGGCAACGTAGTCCAGAACACTGTCCGGCACGTCGAACTGCGGATAGTTCTTCTGTGCCATGTCGACGCGGGATACCAGAATATTCCGGCGCAAGACGAAGTCGGGTTCCTGGATGCCGACAACCAGACCGCCGGAAAGGCGCGAACGCACCCGGTCATCCAGTGTGTCGAGCTCGGACGGAGCCCGGTCGGCTGCCACGATCACCTGGCGCGCGCCATCGATCAGCGCGTTCAGGGTGTGACAGAACTCCTGCTGTACCTGCTTGCCGTGCAAGAACTGCATGTCGTCGATCAAAAGCAGATCGATGGTGCGTAGCGTTTCCTTGAATGCCAGTGCGGACTGGGATTTCAGAGCTGCCACGAATTTGTACATGAAGTGCTCAGCCGTGAGGTAAAGCACCTTGCGACCGCCAGCCCGTGCCTTGGCCGCGACCGCCTGCATCAGGTGGGTCTTGCCCAGACCGACCGAGGCATGGAGGTAAAGTGGATTGAAGGTCACGGCACCGCCTGCAGCAACCTGGCGGGCTGCGGCGAGAGCCAGATTGTTGGATTCACCTTCAACAAACGTCTCGAAAGTGTATTTGGGATCGAGCGCTGCACCCTGCAGAACGTCACGCGTGCTGTCGGCGGCCGTTTCGCCGCGTCCGAGAGCTGCCGTTGCCGCCTGAGCGCGTGTTACCTGTGTCGCATCGACCAGAGCATCGCCGCGGGAATCTGCAGACACGGGCTTTGCGCCCGACGGAGCTGCGAGGCTCGGCTTGGCAACCGGGGTCTGACGTGGCCGGATTGCGCCACGGACAGTCAGTTCAATGCGATGCACATTATCGCATTCACGCTGCCACAACCCCATCAGCTGGTCGTTGTAGTTGTTCTGGATCCATTGCTTGAGAAAGCGGGTGGGAACTGAAAGACGCACAGTGCCGTCCTGGTGTTCCTCGAGGTCTACACGTGCAAACCAGCTGGTAAAAACATCATCGCCCAATTCTGCGCGAAGCTGCTTCTTAACCCGCTTCCAATGTTCGGAGCCGCCTGCCTCCTGAACCTGCATGTCATCTGCCTCCTGTTCAATGAAGAACGATCCGCCACAGCCGTTCTTCGACGCCTTGCTGCTTTTGCAGCATTATTTTGTCCCTTTTTGGGACGGTTATGGTTGTTGACGCCCGAAATCAACCGGCCGCCTGTACCTTTCGCGAAGAAAGGGTGTCTAACTTTGTGTCCAAGGCAGTCCGGCGGCCTTCCAACCGGACTGGGTCCCGCGATGGCTCTCCGCGTCAAGCGGGCCTTCGAAACCGTCAGAAACGTTGAAGCATTTTGTGTAACCGGCCTGCGTCAGGGCTATCGCTGCTGCCTGGCTCCGTGCGCCGGAGCGGCACAGAAAATAGATTGGAGCGCCAAGGTCAAGTCCTTTTTTGACCAGCTGGTCTGAAACTGTCGTGGCAAATTCCGGATTGGGGCCGGAGGAAGGGAAGCTCTGCCATTCGATCAGCAAGGTTTCCTTACCGATCGAACGCAAATCCGGAACTCCGACAAACGCCCATTCGGCCTGCGTTCTGACGTCGACCAGAACCGCGTTCTGCTCACTGGAAAGCGCGTCAAATGCTTCTTGGGAGTTCACATTTCCAGCGTAGCTACCCTCAATTTGCACAACAGCCCCCTTCAATAGCCAGCGGCTATTGATTAAAAGTAATAACAAGAATTTTGGGAAAGAGAACTAAGCCTAAAAGTCGCTAAGCGCCCAGCTTAGTGAATACATTACTGTATTCATACCGTGCTCTTAATGCCCCGTGCCCAGATATATATAAAATTGACTTGTTCATTTTTGATCCAAGCACTGTTTTTAGGTTGTTCGCTGATCTTTTTCCCTGCCAGCCAATTGTTAATATACAGACCGAGCGGAACGGAGCAACAGCGGGATTTGCCGTATGGTCGGTGATATGCGCTTCTACCCCAGCGTCATCGATTATTTGCGTTGTGTTGCCGATTGACCAAACGCTTTTGGCAGCAATGACTTTTTGCTTTGCAGGACGGTGTCACAATTCAAAAACAACAATTTTAAAAAAAAATTCACGATGGACGGCTTGACTCGTATCGAATCCGGTTTGATTGGGTTATTCAACCCCTACATGTGCATAAGATATTGATATAAAAGGCTTTTTTCTGTCAGTATCGTAGCTGGTAAAATTGACAATATTGCGCGCACTGGTTGTCGAGATGCTTCATCCACAAATTTGCGCGGCTAAAAAAAACCCGGCACTGAGGCCGGGTCTTTTTAACGGTCATGTGACGGAAGAATTACGCGCCGAGAGCCTTGATGCGAGCATTGAGGCGGGAAACCTTCCGGGAAGCCGTATTTGCGTGCATGACGCCTTTGGACGCTGCGCGCATGATTTCCGGCTGTGCGACCTTGAAGGCTTCGTTTGCGGCACTCTGATCGCCAGAAGCAATAGCTTCTTCAACGTTGCGCAGGTAGGTGCGTACGCGGCTCCGGCGAGCTTTGTTCGTGGCCGTCCGGCGGGCAATCTTGCGGGCCGCCTTCTTGGCCGATGGTGTGTTGGCCATGGGCTCAATCCTGATCGGTAATTGGGACTAATGTCCGGTGGCGATCGGGACCAAGGCGCCAGTGCCGTATGACCCGATCAAAAAACAACGGCGGCGGAAGACCGCCACCGATTGGGCGCTGCTTATAATCGTGCTTGGCGCTTCCGTCAACGGCTTTATCGTTGAAACGCTGAAGATTATTTGTTGTGGAACTGCGGTGCACGCTTCTCGCTGAAAGCGGTCATGCCTTCCTTTTGATCTTCCAGGGCGAACATGGCCTGGAACACGCGCCGTTCGAAGCGGACACCTTCCGAAAGCGTTGTTTCATAGGCCCGATCCACGCTTTCCTTCGCCATCATGACAACCGGTAGCGAGAAGTCGGCGATCTTTTCGGCAGCCTTCATGGTTTCTTCCAGCAATTCGTCCGCCGGCACGACCCGGCTGACAAGACCGCTTCTTTCGGCTTCATCGGCATCCATCATGCGGCCTGTCAGCACCATATCCATGGCTTTGGACTTGCCGACAAACCGGGTGAGGCGCTGCGTTCCGCCTGCACCCGGAATAACGCCCAGCGTGATTTCCGGCTGGCCGAACTTTGCAGTATCGGCGGCAATGATGAAGTCGCACAGCATCGCCAGCTCGCAGCCTCCGCCAAGCGCATAGCCCGCAACGGCTGCGATGATCGGCTTGCGGTTCTGCGAAACACGGTCGAACGGCGTGATCAGGTCGGTCTGGTAGGCGGAGGAGAAGTTGTGCGGCAGCATCTCCTTGATGTCCGCTCCCGCGGCAAAGGCCTTCTCCGACCCGGTAATCACCACACAGCCGATCCGCTCATCTGCATCAAAGCTGTCCAGCGCCGTTCCCAGCTCTGCGATCAGCGCCGAGTTCAGCGCGTTCAAGGCTTTCGGCCGGTCAAGCGTGATCAGGCCGACTTTTCCGCGTTTTTCGACGCGGATGTTCTCATATCCCATATTGCCCACTCCCAGTGCCAGGACATGTCAAAACTTCGGATCATGCCTAACCGACCGGGGTAGGTCTTGCAAGGCTGGCCGATTGGGTAGGGCTCGGTTCAGGATTGGCAATTAGGACAATAGAAGGTGGAGCGATTGGACTGGACGATTCGCTCGATCGTCCCGGAGCATCCTTCGGTCCTGCAGGTTTCACCCTCCCGGTCGTAGACCGCAAAGGAATGTTGAAAATAGCCGAGCGTGCCGTCTGTCTGGGTGTGGTCGCGCAAACTCGAGCCGCCGGCCTTGATGGCATCCTGAAGCGTCGCGCGGATGTTTGCTGCGAGTTCTTCAGCCTTTTTGGAGGGGTTTCCTGTCTTTGTAACAAGCGTGCCTGCAGCTCTGCGCGGGCTGAGGCCGGTGCGCCAGAGGGCCTCGCACACATATATATTGCCGAGACCCGCGATCAGTTTCTGATTCAGGAGCGCTGCCTTTAGCGGTGATTTGCGCCCCTCGAAGAGCCTTGCCAGCGTTTCGCCGCTCAGGTCATTGCCAAGCGGCTCCAGTCCCAACTCTTTGAAGTAGGCGTGTTCGGCAAGCTGCGGCCGGGGGACGAGATCCATGAAGCCGAAGCGGCGCGGGTCGTTGTAGATAATCCGGGCCTTGTCATCGCTTTGTGTTTTCAGGTGGAAGACCACGTGGTCATGCTTGGTGTCCTTGCCTTTCTTGTGGGCGAAGGCTCCGGGGGTTGCTTCTGAATTATCGTTTTCTATCCGAAACGATCCAGACATTCCCAGATGCATGACCAGAACGTCGCCGCGGTCGGTATCGGCAAGAAGGTATTTCGACCGGCGTGAAAGCGCGCGTACCTCCGCTCCCGTCAGGCGGTCTACGAACTGATCGGGAAAGGCAAAACGCAGATCCGGTCGGTTCTGGTCGACGGCGACAATGGTTGCGCCTTCGAAAGTCGGTGCAAGACCGCGTTTGACAGTTTCTACTTCCGGCAATTCAGGCATCTGTGGGCTGGTCTCCGCTTCGCTTGCGCTGTATAGGCCTGCGGCATATGGGTTTCTTCGGTCGGCAAACATAGCGCTTGGCAGGCGCTTGTACTATGGTCCGCCGCAAATTGAAGATTGATAGATATGAAGATCCGCCAGGAGAGGCGTTCATGACGCAACAGGCACAAGGACAGAGCGGCGCAACCAACCGGTCGCCGGAGGAGATGCCGACGAGCTTTGGCTTCACCAAAGTGGCCGAAGGGCACAAGCAGGCGCTGGTGGACGACGTCTTTCACAAGGTGGCGGATCGTTACGATCTGATGAACGACCTCATGTCCGGTGGATTTCATCGGGTCTGGAAAGACGCGATGGTCTCCTATCTGGCGCCGCCCAAGTCCGGATCGGCCAATTGGCGGCTTCTTGATGTAGCGGGTGGCACGGGAGACATCGCGACACGTGTTGTACGCCGTTCGAACGAAACGGTCGAGGCCGTGGTCTGCGATATCAACGAATCGATGCTGGGTGTAGGTCGCGACCGGGCCGAAAAAGCCGGGCTTTCGGATCTGATCACCTTCAGCCAGGGCAATGCGGAAGACCTGCCGTTCCCGGACAGGAGTTTCGATGCTTATACCATTGCCTTCGGTATTCGGAACGTTCCCGATATCCCGAAGGCTCTCAGGGAAGCCCGCCGTGTCCTGAAGCGGGGTGGCCGCTTCATGTGCCTGGAATTTTCCGAAGTCGACGTGCCGTTGCTGGACAAGGTCTATGACACCTTCTCCTTCAATGCCATTCCGGCTATGGGCAAGTGGGTGACAGGGGATGCCGATCCCTACCAGTATCTGGTGGAATCGATCCGCAAGTTCCCGAGCCAGGAGCGTTTCGCGGAAATGATCCGGGACGCCGGGTTTGAGAAAGTAAGCTTCCGCAATTATTCGGGCGGCATCGCCGCTCTGCATTCGGGATGGAAACTCTAGTAGATGGCGCTTCCTGTGATGCCTTTCTTTCGCCTGGTGCGGGCGGGATTTGTGATGGCGCGCGAAGGCGTCTACGGGCTGGTGTATCTGCCCGACCTGCCGACCGGCCCCAGACTGGCGATCGCCATGGCACGCCTGCTCGAGCGCCGGGCGGTCAAGACCAAGAGTGCCAATCTGCGCCTGTCCGATGCGCTCAACAAGTTGGGACCGTCCTACGTCAAGCTTGGCCAGTTTCTGGCCACCCGGGCCGATGTCGTCGGCAAGGACGCCGCGCGTGAATTGTCTGCCTTGCAGGACCAGCTGCCCGCTTTCGATCACCAGGAAGCCAAAGCGGCTGTTGCAGAGCAGTTGGGCCGCCCTGTGGACGAAGTCTTTGTCGAATTCGGCGAGGCGGTTGCCGCAGCGTCGATAGCACAGGTGCACCCTGCCGTTATTCGCGACAAGGACGGCAATGAGCGCAAGGTCGCGGTGAAGGTCCTGCGCCCGGGCGTTTCCCGCCGGTTTCAGCGAGACCTGCAGAGCTACTACCTCGTTGCCCGTCTGGCAGAACGGTTTCACGCGCCCTCCAGGCGCCTGCGCCCCGTTGCCGTCGTTGACACGCTGGCGCAATCCGTTGCCATAGAGATGGACTTCCGTCTGGAGGCTGCCGCCCTTTCCGAAATGGCTGAAAACACCGCCGACGACCCTGGTTTCAGGGTTCCGGGGGTAGAGTGGCTCTATACGAGCAAGGGTGTCCTGACCATGGAGTGGATCGACGGCCGGAAGATGTCGGACGTCGAAGGTCTCAGGGAAGACGGACACGACCTGGAAGCACTTGGTGCCGCAGTCATTCAGAGCTTCCTTCGGCACACGTTGCGCGACGGTTTCTTCCACGCGGACATGCACCAGGGCAATCTGTTTGTAGAACCGGACGGGACACTTGTTGCCGTCGATTTCGGTATCATCGGCCGATTGAGCAAGCGTGAGCGCCGGTTTCTTGCCGAAATCCTGTTTGGGTTCATCACCCGCAACTACAAGCGCGTGGCCGAAGTGCATTTCGAAGCCGGCTATGTTCCGGCCGACCAGGATGTCGACATGTTCGCCCAGGCGATCCGTGCGATCGGCGAGCCGATACATGGTCACGATGCCAGCGAAATCTCCATGGCCCGGCTGCTGACGCAGCTGTTCGAGGTCACCGAACTGTTCGAAATGCGCACCCAGACCCAGTTGATCATGCTGCAAAAGACCATGGTGGTGGTCGAAGGGGTCGCGCGCTCACTCAATCCCAATCTGGACATGTGGAAGACGGCGGAGCCTGTTGTCGGCGACTGGATCAAGGAACATCTGGGACCGGTCGGCAAACTGCGCGATGCGGGTGATGCGATTTCCGCTCTCACCCGTGTGGCAAATGACCTGCCGCTGTTTGCCGACCGCATCGGGCGCATGTCCGGCGAGCTGGAAAAGATGACAACGCAAGGCCTGCGGTTCGACGAGGAAACCGCAGAGCAGATCGGCAAGTCCGAAGCCCGGCACACCCGATCAGGGCGTGTAGCGCTCTGGGTGATTGCTGCTTCGTTGGCCGCTTTGACGGCGAATGTCCTGTTCTTCTGATCAAATCAAAAAGAAGTCGCCCGCCCCTTGGTTGCAGAAAGGGCGGGCAATTCGAGCGGATTGAGCTTCGAACCGCTATTCTTGCAGGGCTGCTTCGATCAGCGGTCCCGCCAGGTCTTCAAACAGCTCAACCAGTTCCGTATCCATGAAGCGGTATTCATCAGGAATATCAAGTACATGGAGTTTCTTGTGCTGGAGTGCCTGGCGAAACTCGGCGCGCAATCTGTCGCGATGCTTTTGCTCCATGACAAAGATCAGATCTGCCCACCTTATGTCCGCCATCGAAACGGTTCGGCGCGCATTCCTGCTGGTGCCGGCTGAGCGCGTTGCAACACCCGGCACTTTGCGGAACGTTGCTTCACCTGTCGGGCTGCGCCACTGATTACGGCTGCAGACAAACAGAACGTTGAGGAGGGCGGTATCAGCCAAGAGCAGGTCCCATTCCTGTTTCGGATGTGGCCAGAGCCTGCCGGTTTTCCGGGCCCGGATCAGTTTGTTGCTTCGAAGGTAGATCAGCTTCCACTGCTTGGGATCGCCGAAAGTCGGTTTGGGCGGGAAACGGCGTTTGGTATGCTTGCGCGCGAGCGTGCGCCGCAAACCTTTGTCTGCCGGGTGCGTCATCTGATTTGTCCTCAGGTTGTCGTGGTCAGCAGCCGCGGCAACACGAGGAAAACATTTTTTACGACACTGAAGAGAGGCTTTCAACGCGTTCCGGAGAAAGTTCGCAGAATGATCGAAGCCGTTGCGCCTCTGCGACAGAGAACACTGGTATTTACCCGCAGGGTCATGGTTTGGTGACCCGTCTCAGCGTCAGGTTGATCCGCCCTCCGTTTTTCAACAGTGTGGAGCTGTTTTTCAGGATCCGGTCGACGCCATGAAAGGCGAGCCGTGCATCGCCGCCAAGAACCACCACATCGCCTGACTGCAATCGGAAGGACCTGGTCGGATCCTTGCGGTTCAAACCACCGACACGAAACGTGGCCGTATCCCCCAGAGAGACCGAAATGACGGGGGCGTCAAAGGTCTGTTCGTCACGATCCTGGTGGAGCCCCATTCTGGCAGTCGGTTCATAGAAATTTATGAGGCAGGCTTCCGGCTCGGGAGCTTCGGGCGCAAGATCTTGCCAAAGTGAGGTCAGCACATCTGGAATGTCCGGCCAGGGTTGCCGCGTGCCGGGGTGCTCCGGCTGATACCGATAGCCATTGATGTCCGAAACCCAGCCAAGCTGTCCGCAATTGCTCATTCTGACCGAAAAAGGTTTTCCGGTCTTCGGCATGACCGGTTGATAGAGAGGAGCCCTTGCGACAATTTGCCGGATCTCCTCAAGAAGCGCTTCTTGACCACTCCGGTCGAAGTAATCCGGCAGATATCGAAGGCCCGTGAGGTCACTGATTGCAATTTCCCGCATTGGCATCTGCTGTTACTTCCGGCTTGTCTGCTGCTTCTTCGATCTCGGCCGCTTCAGTCTCCGCCACCTCCGCAGGAGCTGCAACCGCTGGAGTCTCCGGAATCGCCGGAACTCGAACTGCAACCACCATAATTCGACGAAGAACCTTTGGAAGACCTCCTACGCTTCTTGGATCTCCGTTCGCCGAGAATAGCAAACACGACAAGAGCGATCACGACGACGGCAACCAGCATTTCTGTCGTATGACCGGTAACCCAGTGCACCACCGTGTTGAAAAATTTTTCAAGAAAACCGTCACCAGAAGTCTCGCCGTGGGCGAGGGCGATCTGTGAACCGAACAGAATTGAAGTGAGGGCGAAAGCCGCGCCATAAACAACTTTGCGGATTTTCCATGCCTTCCCGAGAGCCTTGGAAAGAGCTCCCGGAACTTGCGGCTTTGGAACAAGCCATACGTTGTTCGTATTCACGCGCTGGTAGCGGGCGCCTGTGCTGAAGCGGACATCCGGGCTTGGCCAGACATCTTCTGGAGGCGCTCCGAATTCGTGAGCATAGAGCGCAATTGTCTTATCATATGCCTCGCGGAATAAGCGGGCCTGTCCCGCGCCGCCGGTTGTCGGTATGTGGTGCAGAACGCCGCCCAGGGCCTGCCGGAACGGTCCCCAATAATGTTGTGTAAACGTAAGGTGCAGATGCCAGGCCTGGTCCACATCCTCGCTGGGGGTCACGACAGTCGGGCTGATCTGGCTTAAATAGGCAAATCGCAGATATTCTCCGATCACGCGCAAGGCATAGTCGCGGGTCCAGCCATTTTCGCGAGCAAGTCGGGCCGAAAACGGAAAGTTGGCCTCAAGAGTGTCCGGATGAGCGGAACAGATACGGTTCCAGAGGTCGGGATCCTGCACGTTGTGCCTCGCTGGCGGTTTCGGGTAGTAGTCTTGGATCATGCTCCTGGTTGCGAAATCGATAACAGGACCGCCGGGCGGATCTCTAAAAAGAAAGGGACTGCGACAAGTTTGACCACTCCGGTAACGATCTGGGAAGAAATATCGGTCAAGAGATGCAGAACCTGTAAATGACAGTGAACAGATGTCTTGCAGGTAAAGTTTCATCCACCTATATAGCGAGCAAGCTTCGCGCCAAATCTTGAGCTTAATGTTCGGGCGCGATGTCCGGGGCAATCCCGGAACCCAAGTGAGAGGAGCCGGACTGACGCCTTCATGGGTCTATCCGGTTTGCTAGAAAGAGAGGCAGATATGGCAAAGGTCATTGGTATCGACCTCGGCACGACCAACTCGTGCGTCGCCGTCATGGACGGTAAAGATTCCAAAGTTATTGAAAACGCAGAAGGCGCCCGCACCACCCCTTCCATGGTGGCATTTTCCGACGATGGTGAGCGTCTTGTTGGCCAACCGGCGAAACGCCAGGCGGTCACGAACCCGACAAATACCCTTTTCGCAGTCAAACGCCTGATCGGCCGCCGCTACAGCGATCCGACCGTCGACAAGGACAAGAAGCTTGTCCCGTTCGAAATCGTCAAGGCAGACAACGGCGATGCGTGGGTCGAGGCCAACGGCGACAAGTATTCCCCGTCTCAGGTGTCCGCGTTCATTCTTCAGAAAATGAAGGAAACCGCTGAGAGCTATCTCGGCGAAACCGTGACCCAGGCGGTTATCACCGTTCCGGCCTACTTCAACGATGCTCAGCGTCAGGCAACCAAGGATGCCGGCAAGATCGCCGGTCTGGAAGTTCTGCGCATCATCAACGAGCCGACCGCTGCGGCCCTTGCCTACGGTCTGGACAAGAACGACGGCAAGACCATCGCGGTTTACGACCTTGGTGGTGGTACCTTCGACGTTTCCATTCTGGAAATCGGCGATGGCGTCTTCGAAGTGAAGTCCACCAACGGTGACACCTTCCTCGGCGGTGAAGACTTCGACATGCATCTGGTCGATTATCTGGCAGCTGAGTTCAAGAAGGACCAGGGCATCGACCTGAAGCAGGACAAGCTGGCTCTGCAGCGCCTGAAAGAGGCTGCTGAAAAGGCCAAGATTGAACTGTCCTCCTCGTCCCAGACCGAAGTCAACCTGCCGTTCATCACCGCAGATGCCTCCGGTCCGAAGCACCTGACCCTGAAGCTGACCCGCGCGAAGTTCGAATCGCTCGTAGAGGATCTGGTCAAGCGCACGATCAACCCGATGAAGGCTGCTCTGAAAGATGCAGGCCTTGCAGCTGGTGAAATCGACGAAGTGGTTCTGGTCGGCGGCATGACCCGTATGCCGAAGATTCAGGAAACCGTGAAGAACTTCTTCGGCAAAGAGCCGCACAAGGGTGTGAACCCGGACGAAGTCGTGGCCATGGGTGCCGCCATTCAGGCTGGTGTTCTTCAGGGCGACGTCAAGGACGTTCTCCTGCTCGACGTTACCCCGCTGTCCCTCGGCATTGAGACCCTTGGTGGTGTCTTCACCCGTCTGATCGACCGCAACACGACGATCCCGACCAAGAAGAGCCAGGTGTTCTCGACCGCTGAAGACAATCAGACGGCTGTGACCATCCGCGTCTTCCAGGGCGAACGTGAGATGGCTGCGGACAACAAGGTCCTCGGTCAGTTCGACCTGGTCGGCCTGCCACCGGCACCGCGCGGCGTACCGCAGATCGAAGTCACTTTCGACATCGATGCAAACGGTATCGTCAACGTGTCCGCCAAGGACAAGGGCACCGGCAAGGAACAACAGATCCGCATCCAGGCTTCTGGTGGTCTGAGCGACAGCGACATTGATCAGATGATCAAGGACGCTGAATCTCATGCCGACGAAGACAAGAAGCGCAAAGAGCTGGTGGAAGCCAAGAACCAGGGTGAATCTCTGGTCCACTCCACCGACAAATCGCTCAAGGACTACGGCGACAAGGTTTCCGCCGACGACAAGTCCGCGATCGAATCGGCTCTGGAAGATCTGAAGTCAGCTCTTGAAGGTGAAGACCTTGAAGGCATCAAGGCCAAGACACAGGCGCTTGCTGAAGCTTCCATGAAGCTTGGCGAAGCCATGTATCAGGCAGCTCAGGCCGAGGCTGAAGCTGAAGGCGGTGAAGCCGGAGAAGCTGGTGAAGAGGCTGCTTCCGAAAAAGACGACGATGTCGTTGATGCGGATTTCGAAGAAGTCAAAGACGAAGACGACAAGAAGTCCGCTTAACAGTAAAGCTGCAGCCAGCCGGTTTCCGGCTGGCTGATTTAGGTTGTAAAATGGTTCCCGGCGCCGGTTGCTTGATTGCCTTTTGAAAAAGGCACTTGTGTCCGGCGCTTTCGCCGTAAATGGCGCCGGATTATTCCAGGCGGCCAGCGGCGCAACAACAAGACCGAGAGATCTTGATGTCCAAACGTGATTTCTATGAGGTGCTGGGCGTATCGCGCGATGCGGACGACAAGGCGCTGAAGAGCGCTTACCGCAAGATGGCAATGCAATTTCATCCCGATCGCAATCCGGGAGATACGGAAGCCGAAGCCAAGTTCAAAGAAGTCAATGAAGCCTACGATACTCTGAAAGACGGCCAGAAACGTGCCGCTTATGACCGATTCGGTCATGCCGCATTTGAAAATGGCGGTTTTGGTGGCGGCGGCGGTGCCGGCGCCAACGATTTCTCCTCGACCATGTCGGACATCTTCGAAGAGTTTTTCGGCATGGGCGGCGGCGGACGCCGCTCCGGCGGGCGTGAGCGTGGCGCTGACCTGCGATACAATCTCGACATCAGCCTGGAAGACGCTTTTACCGGTAAGACGGTGGAAATCGAGGTTCCGACCAGCATCACCTGCGACATGTGTTCAGGAACAGGCGCGAAATCAGGCACCAGCCCGACAACATGCCGTACTTGCGGCGGTGCTGGCCGTGTCCGTGCGGCTCAGGGCTTTTTCACGCTTGAGAGGACCTGCCCGAGCTGTCAGGGGCGCGGTCAGGTGATTTCCGATCCGTGCGAAGGATGTGGTGGTTCCGGGCGCAAGACCCAGGACCGGACCTTGTCGGTCAACATTCCGGCCGGCATTGAAGACGGCACCCGCATTCGCCTTGCCGGTGAAGGGGAAGCCGGCGTTCGCGGCGGTCCTGCGGGCGATCTTTACATATTCTTGTCCATCAAGCCGCACGACCTGTTTCAGCGCGAGGGTGCGGACCTTTATTGCCGCGTGCCGATTTCCATGTCGACCGCAACATTGGGCGGGCAGTTCGACGTTCCGACCGTTGAAGGCTCCACAAGCCGGGTCAAGGTGCCGGAAGGGACACAGACCGGCAAACAGTTTCGCTTGCGCGGCAAGGGCATGCCTGTGATGCGGTCCAGCCAGCATGGCGACATGTATATTCAGGTTACGGTCGAGACACCGACCAATCTGACGCGCCGTCAGCGAGAACTACTGGCCGAATTCGAAAAAGAATCCTCTGGCGAAAACCATCCGGAATCCGCGGGTTTCTTCTCCAAGGTGAAGGATTTCATCGATAATCTCGGTGCTTGAGCCTGCAACCGGTAGCATCTGCCTGCGAACGTTCCTATATTCTGTTTTCGAATATGAGGAGGTGGCATGCTCAAGCGTAGCGGCGGACGGGCCGAAACCCTAAGGGAAAAGCTGAACAAGGCGAACGTGGTCAGGACCAAGGTTCTCGACGAGGTCAAGTTCATCCGATCCTGGGCGCAAAACCCGCTTCGTACCGGCGCGGTAGCCCCCTCCGGACCCGATCTTGCCGCCAAGATGGCGTCGTTTTTGACGCCACGGCCTCATTCGCGCGTGGTCGAACTGGGCCCTGGAACAGGAGTCGTTACCAAAGCTCTTCTCGACCGGGGCTTTGCACACCAGCACCTGAATCTGATCGAGTACAGCCCGGAATTCTGTGAGCTTTTGAGCTTGCGCTATCCGGGACTTCCGGTGCTGCAGGGAGACGCCTATGCCTTGGCGGACACACTGGAGGCACCTGGTGGTTTTCTCGCCGGAGCGGGCGAAAAAGACCATTCGCTTGATGGCATAGTTTCTTCATTGCCGCTTTTGACCCGTCCGGAACCCGTACGCCGGGCTCTGTTGGCAGAGGCATTCCGGCTTTTGAAGCCTGGTGCGCCCTTTATCCAGTTTTCCTATGGTCTGGTGGCGCCGGTGAAGCCGTCCAGCCGTGCCGTGTCGGTCTTCAGTTCCGAATGGGTCTGGAAAAACCTGCCCCCGGCTCGCGTTTGGGTGTATCGCAAAGGTCACTAGGACCTGGTCCATCTATCTTGTTGATAAGGCGGTATGAATTGGCCTCGATGCGAGTGCCTCACCGCGTGGTCCTGCATGCGTGAATTGCGTCCACCGAAGCAATCAGAAAACGTGTCCGGGAAAGCAGCGGCAGCGCCGGTTTCGCTCGCCCGCAGCTTGCTTTGATGTGTCGAGATCGATGTGACCATGCGGTGACAAAATCTGCTATGATCTTGCTACCGTGAATTTCCCCCGCATGGATTTTGCTTTGAGTATTTGCAGTCGGCAAAAGAGTTCCAGCAAATATTTGTACTCACGGTGACGAGAGTCACAGAACGAAACCGTATTTTTCTCATATTTCTGACGAATTGCATCGGGCTGGTTTCAGACGTGATGGGATCTCGTGAACATGATCAATTCCTGCATCGGTATTTCCGGCTCGGTTGGCCGGTTCGGCAAAAACGAAATGCTCGACGTGAAGACCGTTCAGACCCGGCTGAACGCGTTGATGGGAACGTCGCGCAAGGAGCTGGCGGTTGATGGCAAGGTCGGCTCCAAGACGATTGGGGCCATCAAGGATTTCCAGGCCAGTGTCGTGCGGCTGCGCTATCCCGACGGCCGGGTTGACCCGGACAATCGAACGATCCGGGCCTTGAACGACCCCAACTCCGCGTCGATCTGGCAGCGCATGTGCATTCCACCTGTTGCCAACCCGATTTCGGTGGCAAACGATACCAAGCGCGACGACCGATTGACGCCTGCGGAAAAACTGCTGGCGAAGGAAGCCGCAAACATCGGAGACAGTGAAGCCTTTGACGAATTCAGGCGGGAACTGATCGACAAGAGCTTTCCCGATATGAAGAAGTTCCTCGGCACGATTGGTCGGGCCGAGGACGCGAGAAAAGTGATCGCGGCCTGGTCACAGTTGCGCAAATGGGGATTTGCGACCTCCGAAGCGCGCGATGTGATGAAGGCGATTTCAGGCATGAAAGGGCGCCAGTTCGGAGCACTTGATGCCATCGGATCACCAACGTCGAAATTCGGCAGGTTCCTTGGCAGTGCCGGCAGCAAGGCAGGTATGGCCGGACACGTCATCACAATGATCGAAGTTGCGGACAAGTTCGAGCAGGGTGACTACCTTTACGGGACGTCAGAACTTTACAAGCACTTTATGGGCAAAGCGATCCCATGGGCTGGAATGGTGGAAGGATTGCAGAGCCTTGTTGAGGCGATCGCACCGGGCTCGGTCAAGAACACCAGGATTTTCAAGGTGATCCGGGCCTGTGACCCGATCGGTCTTGGAGCCTCCGGCATCGACAGCATGACGACCCTGGTGCTTGGAACCGTACATCTCATCCAGACCGGCAACATCGACATGGCGCGCCTGAGCCGTCTTGTCGACCGCATGAAACAGGGGCCGACCAAGGTGTTTGCCGAAATGGGCGAGGATCTTGGAGACTCCGTCTACGAAATGTCGAAATGGCGGAAGGATGACTGGAGCTACGCCGTGAAAAGCATTCCGGGCTTCATCGCCAGCCTGTTCTAGAACCGGTCGCCTTGAGAGTTGAAAGCGGACGCAACGGTCTGGTTGCGTCCGCTTTCACTTTTTCCGTATTCGTAGAACTGGATTATCCCCTGGCCGTTTGCCATATTCCGGAAACCGGGCAGCCATGTCCGCAGGGTTGGGAAGGGGCCTCAAATGCGCAATCCAAAGATACTTGTCTGTTCCGGTTCGGTGCGAAGCGGATCGCATAACGGAAAGCTCACCGCACTCGTGGCCAAGCGTCTTGCGATTCTGGATGCGGAAGTGACACATCTGTCGCTGAGGGACTATCCACTCCCGATCTATGACGGCGATCTGGAAGAGACGGACGGCGTTCCGGAAAATGCCAAGAAACTCAACCGATTGCTGCATGGGCAGGATGGTGCTTTCCTGTCATGCCCGGAATACAACGCCGGTATCACACCGCTGCTCAAGAACACGCTGGACTGGATCAGCCGCGCAAAGGAACCGGGAGATCCGTTCAAGAACACGGTCTTTGCATTGGGCGCCGTGTCACCGGGGGGATTCGGTGGTATGCGGGGATTGATCGGCATGCGAACGATCCTTGAAGTCGGTCTGGGCGCCATGGTGTTGCCGCAGATGGTATCGGTGCCCAAGGCGGTTGGCGCGTTCAATGACAAAGGAGATCTGATCGAAGAACGGATCAGCGGGCAGCTCGACAAGCTGGTTGACGGTCTGCTCAAGGCGACCCGCATCGAGATGTCGCATTAGATTGTTGCCGGGTTTGTTCCCATATTGTTTTTATGAAGGATTGAAATCTGCGGCTTGAATTGAGCCGTAAAAAGCTGGCAGCTTGGAAAAACCGCTATTGCCGCCTACATAGGGCGGCAAGAAAAGTTAGATTCAAGAGGATTGAATGAGCGAAACGCGCGAACCGGCCCAGTGGCACGGTACGACGATCATGATGGTGCGCAAAGGCGGCAAGGTCGTCATTGCCGGTGATGGACAGGTGTCTCTCGGCCAGACCGTGATCAAACACTCTGCCCGCAAGGTACGGCCGCTTGCCAAAGGTGAAGTGATTGCCGGATTTGCCGGAGCGACAGCCGACGCCTTTACCTTGTTTGAGCGCCTGGAAGCCAAACTGGAACAGTATCCGGGTCAATTGATGCGCGCCTGCGTCGAGCTTGCCAAGGATTGGCGAACGGACCGCTATCTGCGCCGTCTTGAAGCCATGATGCTCGTGGCGGACAAGAATGTTTCCCTGGTGCTCACCGGGACTGGAGATGTGCTTGAGCCTGAAGGTGGCGTCATGGGCATTGGCTCGGGTGGCAACTTCGCTTTGGCCGCTGGCAGGGCGTTGGCAGATACCGACTATGATGCTGAAACAATTGCCCGCAAGGCGATGGCGGTGGCCGCGGAAATCTGCGTTTACACAAACGAAAGTGTCACGGTCGAGTCACTCGACGCCGTCGAGTGACCAAAAATGATTTCGTTCCGCCCCGTCAGTGAGAAAGATCTGCCCTTGCTTTCCGAATGGTTGGCAAGGCCGCATTGGCGCGAATGGTGGGGCGACCCGGAGACGGAACTCGGTTACATCAAGGACATGATTGAAGGGCGCGATACGACACGGCCCTTCATCTTTCAACTGAATGGAACCGACAAGGGCTATATCCAGGTCTGGTTCGTGAAGGATCAGCAGGATAGCGACTGGATCAGGGAGTATCCCTGGCTTGAGCTTCTGCCGCGAAACGCGGTGGGGGTTGATTTGTCGCTTGCCGACCAGGATGAGTTGTCGAAGGGAATTGGAACTGAAGTATTGCGGGCTTTCGTCCGGAAGCTGCGGCGCGAGGGGTACGACCGGATCCTTATCGATCCGGATCCGGAAAACCTCAGGGCTGTGAAGGCCTATCGCAAGGCAGGTTTTCGTGAGATCGCGGACCTGATGGGTCGAACCGGCGATTGCTTGCTAATGGAACACCAGGATACGGAAGGCGTGTCTTAACAAATGACTGATTTTTCTCCGCGTGAGATCGTCTCGGAACTCGATCGTTATATCGTTGGCCAGAAAGATGCCAAGCGTGCGGTCGCCATCGCTCTTCGCAACCGCTGGCGCCGCCAGCAGCTGCAGGGCCAGATGCGTGAAGAAGTTCTGCCCAAGAACATCCTCATGATCGGGCCGACCGGTGTCGGCAAGACCGAGATTTCGCGCCGCCTGGCAAAGCTGGCCAATGCGCCGTTTACAAAGGTCGAGGCTACCAAGTTCACCGAGGTTGGATATGTCGGCCGCGACGTCGAGCAGATTGTCCGCGACCTGGTTGAGGCCGGCATAACGCTGGTTCGTGATCAGAAACGTGAAGCTGTGAAGGCGAAGGCGCACGTGTTGGCCGAAGAACGTGTTCTGGACGCGCTTGTCGGTGCGAATGCAAGCCCGGCTACCCGGGACAGCTTCCGGACCAAGTTGCGCAACGGCGAAATGGACGACAAGGAAATTGAAGTCGAGGTGCGCGCCCAGGCACAGATGCCAAGCTTCGATCTGCCTGGCATGCCCGGCGCCAGCGTCGGCGTGATGAATGTTTCCGATCTGCTCGGCAAGGCATTCGGTGGTCAGACCAAGACCAAGCGGACAACCGTCATCGATTCCTACGAACTTCTGATCAACGAAGAATCCGACAAGCTTCTGGATGAGGACAAGGTTGTCGAGGAAGCGATCTCTCTTGTCGAAAACTCCGGCATCGTATTCCTGGATGAGATCGACAAGATCTGTGCCCGCGAAGGCCGCGCAGGTGGCGATGTCTCCCGAGAAGGTGTGCAGCGTGATCTGCTGCCTCTGATCGAGGGTACTGTTGTTTCGACCAAGCATGGCCCGGTCAAGACGGACCACATCCTGTTCATTGCATCGGGGGCATTCCATGTGGCAAAGCCGTCGGATCTTCTGCCGGAGCTGCAGGGGCGCCTGCCGATCCGTGTTGAGCTGCGTGCATTGAACAAGGACGACTTCCAGGCAATCCTGACGGAGCCGGAAGCGAGCCTTATCAAGCAGTATGTTGCATTGATGGAAACAGAATCGGTTACACTCGCCTTTACCGAGGATGCGATCGACGAAATTGCCTCGGTTGCGGTTGATCTGAACGCTTCTGTTGAGAACATCGGTGCAAGGCGTCTGCAAACCGTGATGGAAAGGATCCTCGACGAGATCTCGTTCACGGCACCGGACCGGCCGGGCGAAACGGTTGAGATAACGGCTGATTTTGTCAGAGAGAACATTGGCGATCTGGCGAAGAACGTCGATCTGTCCAAGTTCATTCTCTGATCCGGCGGCATTGCGAGCGGCAATTTAGCCGCTTGCGATGCATGCGCGCCAATGGCAGCATGCAGCCATGGTAGCTATTCGAAAAAGTAACGAGGAAGGCCACCGCCGGAAGTTCCTGGTTGTGGTCGATGAAACGCCCGAATGTGATCGGGCGATTGTGTATGCAGCCAAGCGGGCCGCGCGCACCGGGGGCGTTGTTACACTGCTGTTCATCATCGCCCCTGGAGACTTCCAGCACTGGCTGGGAGTTGAGGATATCATGCGGGCGGAAGCCCAGGAAGAAGCCGAAGCAACCCTTGCCAAGGCTTCGGAGCGGGTTCGCTCCGTGGCTCGGACCGAACCCGAAACGGTGGTTCGCGAAGGGACGAAGGCTGAAGAAATCATGGAACTGATCGAGGCGGACGCGGACATCGCGATTCTTGTGCTGGCTGCCAGCACAGGGTCGGAAGGTCCCGGACCTCTGGTGTCGTCCATCGCCGGCAAATCTGCTGGTACATTCCCGATTCCGGTAACGATCGTGCCGGGCAATCTGGATGACGATTCCATCGCCGCATTGGCCTAGATATGTCCGGATTCTGGTCCTCTAAGCTTGATCGGTCGGGATTCGCGCCTATCTAGTTTTTAACTATTCCAAACTGCTGAAAGATGGGTTAGAAGGACCCATCGGTGTTTTGCGATGAGGGAGAGGCGCAAGGCACACTAGTCAAACGGGCGCGTTGTTGAAGCGCAGGGACAAAGACGATGTTCATTCAAACGGAAGCAACTCCGAATCCGGCCACACTGAAATTCCTTCCAGGACGAGTCGTTCTGCAGGAAGGTACTTATGATTTCCGCTCCAGGGCGGATGCGGGCGTTTCGCCGCTTGCCGAGAAGCTTTTTGACGTGCCGGGCGTTGTAGCCGTCTTCTTCGGCCATGACTTTGTCACGGTCACCAAGGACGAAACCGATTGGCAGCACATGAAGCCGGCGATCCTCGGCGTGATCATGGAGCAGTTCATGTCCGGCCAGCCGGTCATGACGGCAGGTCAGTCCGAAGACATCGAAGAAGGCGAGTTTTTCGAGGAAAGCGATACGGAGACCGTCAACACGATCAAGGAACTTCTTGAAACGCGTGTTCGGCCGGCGGTCGCCCAGGATGGCGGCGACATCACCTTCAAAGGTTTCAAGGAGGGTGTTGTCTATCTTTCCATGCGCGGTGCATGCGCAGGGTGCCCGTCGTCAACGGCAACGTTGCAGCACGGTATTCAGAACCTGTTGCGGCATTTCGTTCCGGAGGTCGAGGAAGTTCGGCCGATTTGACGCGATTTCCAGCATTCTCGTAAAAGCCCGGCGAAATCGCCGGGTTTTTTATTTTCGAACCCGCTTTCTTTGTGGAAGGCAAGCCCCCCATTGGACGTAGGTCCAAAGCTCGGCTCGACTCCGACGCCGCGCCGGGGTAGTGGCAATCAGTATGCGTGTACTTGCTATAGACACAGCTCTTTCCAATTGCGCCGCCGCGGTCCTGGACAACGGTGCAGAGACCGCCTGCTTTGAAGCGTGTGGTGAAGAAATCGGTCGTGGGCATGCCGAGCGGTTGATGGACATGATCGGTGAGGTCATGGCCGAAACCTCAACTGCCTTTTCCGATTTGGATCGTGTCGCGGTCACGGTCGGTCCCGGAAGTTTTACCGGCCTTCGTGTCGGGCTTTCCGTGGCACGCGGTTTTGGTCTCGTTCTTGGTAAGCCTGTTGTCGGAATCACAACCCTGGCCGCCATTGCGCGCTCCTGTGCGCCGGCGGACGAAGGCACTCCCTTGCTTGTTGCCCTGACGGGAAAGGGAGAAGAGGTTTATTGCCAGGAATTCACTGCCTGTGGAGAACCTGCAGGTGAGGCAGGGGTCCAGACCTTGTCGGATCTTGCAGCCACATTACCTCAAAGCATAAGGTTGGCAGGATCGGCGGCCGATAAAGTTGCCGATGTACTGGGGGCCGCGCCGGAGCAAGTCCTGTCGCGCAGCGGCTATCCGGGTATTCGCGATGTTGCCGAGCTCGGGCTGACGGCCGATCCGGTTGTATCGTCTCCGTCGCCGCTCTACTTGCGGCCGCCGGATGCTACACCGCAAAAAAAGGGAAGGATTGAACGGCAATGAGTTTTTGGTGGTTCTGGGCCCAGCCGCCGGTCGTTGAAGAGGCGCTGGACGAAGATCTGCCGAAGATTGCCGAAATCCACGAAACGTCTTTTTCACATAAATGGAATGTGGATGAGCTTGCGCGTATGAAAGCGCAGGAGGGAACCATCATTCTGGTTGCCCGCCGGGCGAGCCCATACGGTACGCGTGCGCCACTCGGCTTTGTCATATTGAGAATTGCCGCAGATGAAGCCGAGGTCATCACAATCGCGGTGCATCCCCGTCAACGCGGCCGCGGGGTCGGCAAGAAGCTGATGGAAGCCAGCCTTTTCAGGTTATACACGGAGCGGTGCAAGCAGCTGTTTCTTGAAGTGGACGCGGCCAACGAGGCAGCATTGCTGCTTTACCGGAGCCTCGGCTTCAAGGAAGTCGGGCAGCGCAAGGGCTATTACAGCGACAGTGGAGGAGACGGTACGGCGCTTGTCATGCGCATAGATCTTCGCTAAGCGCTGTAGTGCGAAATTTTGAAACAGTCACCGGGCGGTATTTCAATGGCGGAAGAGCGGCAGTCATCGCTGGCGGATATGTGTGTTGCGAAGGGCATGCGCATGACCGAGCAAAGACGCGTTATTGCTTCCGTTATCGAACAGGCCTCGGAAGAACATCCGGACGTGGAAGAGCTTTATCGCCGTTCCGTGGCAATTGATCCGGGCATTTCCATCTCGACCGTCTATCGTACCGTCAAACTGTTCGAAGATGCGGGCATGATCGAACGTCACGATTTCCGGGACGGACGTTCACGGTATGAAACCGTTCCGGACGAGCATCACGATCATCTGATCGACTTGCGCAGCGGTCGCGTCATCGAATTCCGGAACGAGGAAATCGAGGCCTTGCAGGAATTCATTGCCAAGAAACTTGGGTACAAGCTGGTCGATCACAGGCTCGAGTTGTATGGCGTGCCGCTGGAAGCTTCAAAGGACAAAGAGGACGATGGCTGAGATCAAGGCCGTTCTGATCATTTTTGTCCTGACGATCGTTTCGCTGGTTCTCATTCCACTGCAGTGGATTGCGATTAGGCTTCGGCTTCAGATTCGGAAAAAACTTCCGCAAATCTGGCACCAGATCGCAACCCGCCTTGTCGGCATCCATATACGCCAGATTGGGCAACCCGCTACCGACCGGCCGCTTCTGATTGCGTCAAATCATGCATCCTGGGTCGATATCACGGTGGTCGGCTCGCTGATGCCGCTGTCGTTCATCGCAAAGTCGGAAGTGTCCGGCTGGCCGATATTCGGCCTGTTTGCCAAGCTCCAGCGGACTGTGTTCGTGAACCGGACCAAACGTTCTGAGACTGCGCAGGTTGCCGATGCGATCGCAGAACGGATGGCGGCCGGCGATGCCATGGTTCTGTTTGCCGAGGGGACCTCCAATGACGGCAATCGCGTCCTACCGTTTCGCTCAGCACTTCTGGGTGCGGCAACCCGGGCTCTTGGTGAGGATGAAAACTCGAAGGTCTGGGTTCAGCCCCTGTCTGTAGCCTACCAGGGCTTTTACGGATTGCCGATGGGCCGGGCTCATCGGCCGCATGTTGCCTGGTATGGTGACATGGAACTGGCAGGGCACTTGTGGGGTATCTTTTCCCGAGGCGCACTTGATGTCGTCGTGCGCTGGGGCGAACCGGTTCTGGTCGACAGGACAACTGATCGAAAGGCTTTGACCCTCCGGCTGGAGCGTGAAGTCAGGGCCATGACGATTGCTTCCCTGTTGCAGAAGCCGGTCGAGGAGCTTGAATCAGACCTCTGTGAAGATTCTGACATCGTCGAATCACACGAGTTCTTCTCAAACGCGGAAAAAACCGTTAAAGCTGGCGCCTGAATTTGGAGTGCCGCCCGCCGTGAAGGCTGTGCAGGAGACGTGATGCGAGACGGATCATTTGAATTTCCGTCCCCACAGCACTCGCAATCAGAACATACAGGCCGAATGAAAAGGCCATGAGGAACGAATGACGAGCCGTCCGGAAGCAGATCAGGAAACGACCCCAGCCGCCGTTGCCCTGAGTGAAGATGCAGCAGCAGAAAAAGGCAGCAACGCCCGCAAGGTGTTCGTGCGCACCTATGGCTGCCAGATGAATGTCTATGACAGCGAGCGCATGACAGATGTCCTTGCGCCGGAAGGCTTCCAGACAACTGAAGACCTTGAAGATGCGGATCTCGTCATTCTCAACACGTGTCATATCCGTGAAAAGGCCGCGGAGAAGGTTTATTCCGAACTTGGCCGGATCAGGAAGGTCAAGGAAGAGCGTGCCAGGTCGGGCAAGGAGATGATGGTTGGCGTTGCCGGCTGCGTTGCCCAGGCTGAAGGCGAGGAAATTTCCAGACGCGCACCCATCGTCGATCTGGTGGTCGGACCGCAAAGCTATCATCAGCTGCCCTCGCTTCTGAGCAAGGCGCGTCAGGGCACGAAGATTGTCGAGACCGAATTCGATATCGATGCCAAATTCGGTCACCTGTCGAAACGCGCGGAACAGCCGGTGCAAAAGCGCGCGCCGTCTGCGTTTCTGACCGTTCAGGAAGGCTGCGACAAGTTCTGCACTTTCTGCGTCGTGCCGTACACGCGCGGGGCGGAAGTGTCCCGTTCGGTTGAACAGATTGTCACCGAGGCGGAACGCATGGCGGCATCGGGCGTACGCGAAGTCACTCTGCTCGGCCAGAATGTCAACGCCTATCACGGTGAAGCTTCTGATGGCGCGACCTGGGGACTGGGGCGCTTGTTGCGCCGCCTTGCCGAAATCGATGGCCTCGACAGGTTGCGTTACACCACCAGCCATCCGCGTGACATGGATGACGATTTGATCGAAGCGCACCGTGACCTGAAGAGCCTGATGCCCTACCTGCATCTGCCTGTGCAATCAGGCTCCGACAAGATCCTGAAATCGATGAACCGGCGGCACACACGGGACGACTACTTCCGTTTACTGGACCGGATTCGTGAAGCTGCCCCCGATATTGCCCTGTCAGGAGACTTCATTGTCGGCTTTCCCGGGGAAACGGACCAGGACTTCGAAGACACGATGGATCTGATCCGGCGTGTCGAGTATGGCTCAGCGTTTTCTTTCAAATACAGCCAGCGTCCCGGAACTCCCGGTGCTACAATGGATGATCAGGTGCCGGAGGATGTGAAATCCGCACGCCTGGCTGAATTGCAAGCGCTGGTGAGCGAGCAGCAGAAGGCGTTCAATGCGTCCCGAATGGGAATGACCTGCGATGTTCTTCTGGAAAAGAAGGGCCGCAACGAAGGGCAGCTGGTTGGCAAGTCACCATGGTTGCAGCCTGTACAGCTCGACGCGCCGGAAGATTTGATCGGCAGCATACAAGCGGTGGAAATCGTCGAGATTGGTTCTAATTCACTGTTCGGACGGCTGATTGCCGGGCAAGATGAAACCGGTGTTTCCGGGGCCATCCCGGCCTCGGCGGTCTAAGGGAGACGTCATTTGACGCGCGACAGCCAATCTTCTTCCCGCAAGTCTTCGGATCAGAATTCCGCGGCCGCGCCGGCCTCCGACATGACTCACATCGTCCTTGCCTTTGAAGACAATCGGTTGATTGGCGATCTGTTCGGGCAGTTCGACCAGAACCTGGCGCTGATTGAGCAACGTTTGGGTGTCGATGCGATCGCACGTGGCAACCAGGTCACCTTGAAGGGATCGCAAGCAGGCTGTGCCCAGGCGAGAACCGCTCTGGAAGCACTCTACCAAAGGCTGTTGCAGGGACAGGAAATTCATCCTGGCGATGTTGACGGCGCTCTGCGCATGGCGGCGGCTGCCGAAGCGCAACTCCCCCTGCCGACCCTTGAGCCCAAGTCCCGTCTGGCATTTGCCCAGATCGCAACACGCAGGAAAACGATTGTTGCCAGAACGCCGACACAGGATGCCTATATCCGTGCCATGGATCGTGCTGACCTGATTTTCGGCACTGGCCCTGCAGGGACCGGCAAGACTTTTCTTGCGGTCGCCTATGCGGCTGCATTGCTTGAACGCGGCGATGTTGCGCGTCTTATCCTGTCTCGGCCGGCCGTCGAAGCAGGCGAACGCCTTGGCTTCCTGCCGGGCGAGATGAAGGACAAGGTCGACCCGTATCTACGGCCGATCTACGACGCCCTTTACGAAATGATGCCGGCGGAAAAGGTGGATCGCGGCTTGCAGTCCGGAATGATTGAGGTTGCGCCTCTCGCCTTCATGCGCGGACGAACCCTTTCCAACGCGGTTGTTCTGCTCGATGAAGCACAGAATACGACGTCGATGCAGATGAAAATGTTTCTTACCCGTTTGGGGGAAGGGTCGAAGATGATCGTGACCGGCGATCCGAGCCAGATTGACCTGCCGGCAGGGCAGAAATCCGGGCTGCGGGAAGCTCTCGGCCTTCTGACCGATATTCCGGCGGTTGCGCATATTCGTTTCAACGAAACGGATGTTGTCCGCCACGAGCTGGTAGGACGGATCGTGACCGCTTACGACAACGCGGCCCGCGAGGCATCAGAATCCCGGGAACGCCGCTATGCCGAACGGCAAAGGGAAGCGGAGCAGGGCGATGGCTCTCCTCGGTCTCCGAAAGCTGCGGCGTCCTGAGAGCGGATGTAAAGGCAATGTCCGAGGCTTTACCGGAAGGATTTTTGATCGATCTTGCGATCGAGGCGGGGAACTGGCCCGAGGAACGTCAGCTCAGGGCGCTGGTCGAGCGGGCCATCTCTGCGGCATTCCAGGAGGCTGACCTGGAAGCGATTGAAAACACGGAGGTTTCGCTGCTGTTCACCGATGATGTGTCAATTCGTCGGTTGAACAAGCAATGGCGGGACAAGGACAAGCCGACCAACGTTCTTTCCTTTCCCGGCAGCGACCCGCAAGGGGATGTCTACGGACCACTTTTGGGCGACATAGTATTCGCCCATGATACCATTGTCAGGGAAGCTGAAGAGATGGGAGTTGATTTCTCGGATCATCTTTCCCATTTGACCGTTCATGGTTTGCTTCATCTTTTCGATTATGATCATCAGGAAAGCGATGAAGCAGAACTGATGGAATGCCTTGAGAAGTCCATTCTGGCTGCTTTGGGCGTCGATGACCCTTATGCGGACAGGCCTCTTGTGGCCGACCGCGATTAAGTGGCATCATGGGGTGTATAGTTCTTGTATTGATGGATGATGAGCGCAGTTGAACCGCAAAGTCCGGCAAGCGAGCCGAAGGCCGCCGCCACCGGACAGTCTCAGGACGGGGAAGACCCGCAACAGACGAAGCCGCAGAGATCTGCGGCGCTTCTTGAAAATCTCAAACGCGTGCTGCGCTTGGGGCGTCAGTCATCGAGTTTGCGCGAAAACCTGGAAGACGAGTTGGCGCGTGAAGCCGGTAGCGACACGGCGTTCTCTCCCGAAGAGCGCATGCTTCTCGGTAACATTTTGCGCTTGCGCGAGCTCCGGGTAGATGACGTCATGATACCGCGCGCAGATATTGACGCGGTTGATCTCGACACCAGCCTCAGCCGGGTTATGGAACTGTTCCGGAAGAGCGGTCATTCCCGGATGCCCGTCTATGAGGACACGCTGGACGATCCCCGCGGAATGGTTCACATCAAGGACCTGATGGCATTTATCGCGGAACGGGGTGCTGCGCGCCGCCTTGCAACTTCTGTGGACAACGACGTAACGGAAGCAGGCGAAGACGCACCGCTGGAAAACGGATCGGGCCGAAAGGGGCACAACCTGCCCGATCTGGATCTGTCGTGTGTTGACCTGTCGATTACCCTCAAGGAAACGAACCTGCTTCGCGATCTGCTGTTCGTTCCCCCTTCCATGCCTGCAACGGATCTGATGGCCAAGATGCAGGCCGGACGTGTTCAAATGGCACTGGTCATTGATGAATATGGCGGCACTGACGGACTGGTATCCCTGGAGGATCTGGTTGAGGAAGTCGTCGGTGACATTGAGGACGAGCACGACGAAGACGAAGAGGAAATGCTTGCCTCGGCGGGTGAAGGCGTCTGGATTGCCGATCCGCGTCTGCCGCTCGAGGATCTGGACCAGGCGCTCGGAACGCATCTGACGAAGGGAGAGATCTCCGAAGACGTCGATACGCTGGGCGGTCTCCTTTACGTTTCGGTTGGACGGGTTCCCGTACGAGGGGAGCTTCTGTTCGTTCCCGACGAAATGCCTGGATTTGAGTTTGAGGTCATGGACGCCGATCCGAGGCGAATCAAACGGCTCAAGATCCGCCGTCGACGCGCGGAAACGCGCCAGCAGGATCTTCGCAGGCGGCCGAAGCGGCCTGGAATGCCGGCAGCTGAACCGGCCAAGGATGCGCGAGATGTCTCAGGTTCCGAACGAGTGACGGCTTCTCGATTGAATTCCTGACAACGAAAACATTTTCATGCAGTTATCGCGGCAAAGGGTTGCCGCGGTCTGGAAATCCTTTGCCTGTCGGTCATGGGTGGCAGCGCGTCTCCCTGCCGGCAGCCATGAACAGGCAATGCCGCTGATTGACATTAAGCCTTGACCGACCTGCCATGAGCCGCCAATCCTCCTGACCGCTAAAACAGGGGATCGGTAATCTATGCAATTGTTGCTTCAGCGGCTGTCTGTCCTGCCAAACACTTTCCTCCTGGCATGGGGGTGGCAGCGCCGATTGTTGTGCGTCTTATGTGGCGCAATTACCGCATTCGCGCTTCCTCCCTATGGGCTGGCGCCTCTCCTCCTGCTCACATTTCCCTGTCTTGTCTGGCTTTTGGACGGCGCGCTCGAAACAGGAACAGACCAGAAGTTCAAGCGCCTGCGTACCGGATTTGCGCTTGGCTGGTTCTTCGGCTTCGGTTATTTTTTGTCGGGTCTCTGGTGGATCGGTTCCGCCTTTCTGGTTGAAGCTGACCGGTATGCATGGGTCATGCCCTTTGCCGTTCTGGCAATGCCGATCGGATTGGCCCTGTTCACGGGGGTGGGGACAGCCATTGCCGGGCTCTTCTGGAGCGACAGGTTTCACAGGGTCCTGTTATTGGCCGCCAGCCTTACCCTGGCCGACTGGGTCAGGGGCCACGTCCTGACCGGTTTCCCCTGGAACGCATTCGGCTATGGAATTGCCGACTATCTATCGCTTGCACAAATTGCCAGCCTGGTGGGGATTTACGGTCTGACATTTCTGGTTGTTGCGATTTCTGCCACACCAGCGGTGCTTGCCGATTCGAAGCCGCTTCACCAAAGAATGGCTGTGGTTGGACTGGCGGTTGTATTTTTGGTCCTCATGGCTGCATTCGGCTCCTTCCGTCTCTGGAACAAGCCGACGCAGTTTGCGGATCTCGACATCCGGATCATCCAGCCGTCGATCGACCAGAAGGACAAGTGGCGGCCGGAGCTGCGCGAAGAGATTTTTCAGACTTACCTGGATATGACGGAAACTCCGCTCAGCGGGGACGCCAGAGTGGGACAACCGAGGCTTGTGGTCTGGCCGGAGTCAGCAGTTCCGTTTCTCCTGACCCAGGAACCGGGAGCTCTCTTCAGGATCGCTCGGGCCCTGGGGGAAAATACCGAGCTGGTAACCGGCGCAAATCGGGCCGAAGTAAGTGCAGATGGATATGACTATTTCAACAGCGTCTACGTGATCGGAAACGATGGTGCGGTTCAGGGGATTTATGACAAGGTCAGGCTGGTTCCGTTCGGCGAATATGTTCCGCTTCAGGAACTTCTTGAAAAAACAGGAATTTCGAGCCTCGCTGGACCATTTTCAGGTTTTGAGGCCGGCTACCAGCGGCGCGCGTTGGAGACATCCGGCGGGTTCGGTTTTCTGCCGCTGATTTGCTACGAGGCGATTTTTCCGGGCGTTGCATCAGCAGTGTCAGATGGTCCTGCGTTTTTGTTGAACGTTACGAACGATGCCTGGTTTGGGCGTACACCAGGCCCTCACCAGCACTTCGCGCAGGCTCGTTTCAGAGCGATCGAAACCGGGGTTCCTCTGATCAGGGCGGCCAATACCGGAATTTCCGCAATCGTAGATGGCAACGGTTCCGTAGTTGCCAGGCTCGATATTTTCGAGAAAGGGATCATTGACGGAAGATTGCCGCGAAGGAGTGTCAAAACGCTTTATGGTACAACCGGGGATCTACCGGTGCTGGTTATTTCGATTTTTCTTTTGGCCTTTGCTGCCATTTCACAATACAACCGCGACTCGCGTATAAATTGATGAAATTTGTTTGAGTTGAGTGAAGAAAGTGTGATACAACCGTGAAATAGCCGATTGAGGGCTGCTTCATGTGCAAGTGAAGGGTTGCGGGCAAACTTCCGGTCTCTGGGTCTTTGTGGGAGGACACTGGAGCGCTTGTACAGACGAAAACGAGCGGACATTCGCCGCGAAAAAAAGAAAGAGCGACGCAGATGCCCAGTAAGAAGTCTCCTAATCCGATCGACATTCATGTTGGTAGCCGTGTCCGCCTCCGGCGGATGATGCTTGGGATGAGTCAGGAAAAACTTGGTGAGAGCCTAGGCATCACCTTCCAGCAAATTCAAAAATACGAGAAAGGCACCAACCGTATTGGCGCCAGCCGACTGCAGCACATTGCTACAATCCTGAAAGTACCGGTTTCCTTCTTCTTTGAAGACGCACCGGGTACGCCGGAAGAGGCTGAAGGGTTCGGGGAAACACAGCCGACATCTTACGTCGTGGACTTCCTGTCTTCTTCCGAAGGGCTGTCTCTCAATAAGGCGTTCGTGCGCATCGAAGACCCGAAGGTCCGCCGCCGGATCGTTGATCTTGTCCGGTCTCTGGGCGGTGACGACTAAGAAATTTTATTCTCGCGCTTGACGTGGCGAGTAACTTCTAAGATTGATGCAGCTGAAGCGGCGATGTCACTCGCCGCTTCAGTCATATTCATTCCCAGAAGGACGATCGCCAATGGCACGTCAGAATTACCTGTTTACCTCTGAATCCGTGTCCGAAGGACATCCGGATAAAGTCTGTGACCGTGTTTCGGACGCGGTTGTGGATGCCTATCTGCGGGAAATGCCGGAAGCCCGCGTTGCCTGTGAAACCTTGGCAACCACCAATCGAATCGTGATTGCAGGTGAAACCCGCGGACCGGCGCATATCACAAATGACTATATCGCTCACCTCGCCCGGATGGCCGTGAAAGACATCGGTTATGAGCAAGACGGTTTTCATTGGGAAAACTGTGATATCGCTGTACACCTTCATGCGCAGTCTGCGCACATCGCGCAGGGCGTGGACGCTGCCGGAAACAAGGATGAGGGCGCCGGCGACCAGGGCATCATGTTCGGTTATGCCTGCCGCGAAACCGAAGAGCTGATGCCGGCTCCAATTCTCTATTCACACAAGATCCTTCAGTTGCTGGCCGAAGCCCGCAAGTCTGGTGCGGAACCGGTTCTTGGTCCGGATGCCAAGAGCCAGGTGACCGTTCGCTATGAAAACGGCAAGCCGGTCGGCGCAACCTCTATCGTCCTGTCCACTCAGCACCTCGACCCGGCTCTGACGTCGGAAGACGTCAAGAAAATCGTCGAGCCCTATATCCTCAAGGCTTTGCCTGAGGGCTGGGTCTCCAGTGAGACCGCCTGGCATGTGAACCCGACCGGCGCGTTCGTGATTGGCGGCCCTGACGGAGACGCGGGTCTGACCGGGCGCAAGATCATCGTAGACACTTATGGTGGCGCTGCTCCGCACGGTGGTGGCGCATTCTCCGGTAAAGATCCGACCAAGGTTGACCGTTCCGCTGCCTATGCCGCCCGGTATCTGGCGAAAAACGTTGTTGCTGCCGATCTGGCGGATCGTTGCACCATTCAGCTGTCTTACGCTATCGGCGTTTCCGATCCGCTTTCGGTGTATGTTGATCTTCATGGCACCGGTCGCTGCGATGAGGCACGCCTTGAGAGCACCTTGCGTGAAGTCATGGGCCTGAGCCCGCGTGGCATCCGCGAGCACTTGAAGCTGAACAATCCGATCTATGAGCGCACCGCTGCTTATGGTCATTTCGGCCGCCAGCCGGAGGCAGACGGCGGGTTCTCCTGGGAAAAGACCGACCTGGTGGATTCACTTCGCCCGCTTGCTGGGTAACCTGTTCCATAAGCGCGCAACATCAGTATGTGAAAGAGATCGCCGGTTCATTGCCGGCGATCTGCAGTTTAAGAAGATGACCGATCGTTACGAAGGTTCCTTTTACGGCCGCCGCAAAGGCAAGCCGCTGAGCCCGCGCCGCGAGGCGCTTATGGAAAACGAGTTGCCGCGGCTGTCGCTGGACCTGAACAGTCCGGCGCCGTCGGATCTCAAGGATCTGTTCAAGACGGATGTCGACGAAGTCTGTCTCGAAGTCGGTTTTGGTGGCGGTGAGCACTTGCTGCACCGTGCGCGCACAAACCCGCGCGCCGGTTTCATCGGCGTGGAGCCTTTTGTCGGCAGCATGGCCAAGGTTGTTACGGCAGTGGTGGAGGAAGGGTTGAAGAATGTCCGCCTCTACGACGACGATGCAGTCAACGTCCTTGACTGGTTACCTGAAGCTTCGCTCGATCTGGCGTACCAGCTTTATCCGGATCCCTGGCCGAAAAAGCGCCATTGGAAGCGCCGTTTCATCAATCAGCAGAACCTGTCCCGGTACTCTCGTGCGATCAAGCCGGGGAGCCAATTCCGGTTTGCCAGTGATATCGACACCTACATCGACTGGACGCTGCGCAATTGCCGCGATCACGCAGACTTTGAATGGATGGCAGAGACTGCAGGGGACTGGAAGACCCCATGGAAGGGCTGGCCGGGAACGCGATATGAAGCGAAGGCTATCCGCGAAGGACGCATCGGCCGCTATCTGACGTTTCTCCGGGTCTGAAGGTTGCGGAATTCCGAAGGGAATGGAGCAGCTGTTCAACTTCTTTGAGGGATTCAGGTAGAGGCTATTGCCTTTTTGCCAGCTTTGGCGTTATACAGCCGGTGTTTCACCTCAAACGGCTTATCTGAGCACTTTGAGAGTGGGCCCAACGGGGACCCGCTCTTTTTTGCTTACACAGGGCCGGAAACTAACAAATTAAGCAGGATTGCCTTATGTAAATCGACAATCAGGCGCATCTGATAACGAAGGAACCGGCAACGGTTTTAGACAGGAGCCAAGTGTGAGCGCACACGAACCAAGAATTGTTACGGAACAAGGGTTGGACGCCCGAGTTGCAGCGATTGTGGAGCCGGTTATTGAGGACCTCGGCTTCCGTCTTGTGCGCACCAAGATCAGCGCGGCCAATGGTTGCACGCTGCAGATCATGGCCGAGCGCCCTGACGGTACGATGACGGTGGAAGACTGTGAAACAATCAGCCGCGCCGTCTCTCCTGCTCTTGATGTCGAAGACCCGATCAACCGGGCATATCATCTTGAAGTTTCTTCTCCTGGTATCGACCGCCCTCTGGTCCGCGAAGGCGATTTCAATCGTTGGGCCGGACATGAGCTGAAGGTAGAGATGACGGTCATGCTGGACGGTCGCAAGCGGTTCCGCGGAACCCTGCTTGGGGCGGAAGACGGAACCGCCCAAGTTCGTTTGCCGGATGCCCGCGAAGGTGAAGAAGACACTGTTTCCTTGCCCCTTGAAAATGTTGGCGAAGCGAAACTGGTGCTAACCGACGATTTGATTACCGCAGCTCTTCAGGCCGAAAAGGCGGCACTTGCCGCCCGCGGCCAGGATGAAGAACTGACACAGGACAACACGCCCAACTAAGCGACAGGCTTAGCGGCAAAAGAAACGCGCCAGACAAAAACAGGCTTGATCCTTGGCGCAAGAGGAGTGGAATATGGCAATCAGCGCGAACCGGTTGGAACTGCTGCAAATCGCTGATGCGGTAGCACGGGAAAAATCGATCGACCGGATGATCGTCATCAACGCGATGGAAGATGCGATCCAGAAGGCGGCCCGCTCCCGCTACGGCACGGAAACGGAAGTTCGTGCGGAGATCAATCCGAAAACCGGTGAGATCCGTCTGCAGCGCCTTTTGCAGGTGGTCGAGACTGTCGAGAACGTTTCGACCGAGATCGCACTGACCGACGCGCTGGCACGCAACCCGGAAGCAAGTCTTGGTGATTTCATTGCCGAACCACTTCCGCCGCTGGATTTTGGACGTATTGCAGCTCAGTCCGCCAAGCAGGTGATCGTGCAGAAAGTGCGCGAAGCAGAGCGTGATCGCCAGTATGATGAGTTCAAGGATCGTGTTGGTGAAGTCATCAACGGTGTTGTGAAACGTGCCGAATACGGCAACGTCATCGTCGACCTGGGTCGTGGTGAAGGTATTGTCCGCCGTGATGAGCTGATCCCGCGTGAAATTTTCCGGACCGGCGACCGTATCCGCGCCATCATCTATGATGTCCGCCGCGAGCAGCGCGGTCCGCAGATCTTCCTGTCGCGTACCCATCCGCAGTTCATGGCAAAACTGTTTGCCCAGGAAGTGCCGGAAATCTACGACGGCGTTATCGAGATCAAGTCCGTTGCCCGTGATCCGGGTTCCCGTGCAAAGATCGCTGTGATTTCCAAGGACAGCTCCATCGACCCCGTTGGTGCCTGTGTCGGTATGCGTGGTAGCCGCGTTCAGGCAGTTGTTGGTGAATTGCAAGGCGAGAAGATCGACATCATTCCCTGGAATGACGAACCTGCAACCTTCATCGTCAATGCGCTGCAACCGGCCGAGGTTGCCAAGGTTGTTCTCGATGAAGATGCGGAACGTATTGAAGTTGTCGTTCCCGATGACCAATTGTCACTGGCAATCGGTCGCCGGGGCCAGAACGTGCGCCTTGCGTCGCAACTGACCGGCTGGGCCATCGATATCATGACGGAGCAGGAAGAATCCGATCGCCGTCAGAAAGAATTCCAGGAACGCTCCCAGCTCTTCATGGAAGCGCTCAACGTGGACGAAATGGTCGGCCAGCTTCTGGCGACCGAAGGCTTTACCTCGGTTGAAGAAGTCGCTTATGTGGAGATTGAGGAAATCTCCGAAATCGAGGGCTTCGACGACGACACTGCAGTGGAAATCCAGGCGCGCGCAAGGGATTACCTGAGCGAGCTGGAAGCCAAACTCGATGAAGAACGCCAGGCGTTGGGCGTTTCGGAAGATCTTCGGTCGATTGATGGCCTGACAACGGCTATGCTGGTGGCTCTCGGCAAGGACGACATCAAGTCGATGGAAGACCTCGCTGGCTGTGCAGCAGATGATCTTGTCGGCTGGACCGAGCGCAAGGACGGCGAGACCAAGCGGTTTGAAGGCGCCCTGTCCAACTTTGATGTTTCCCGGGCCGATGCGGAAAACATGGTGATGGCTGCCCGCCTTGCTGCTGGCTGGATTACCGAAGAAGAACTCGCAGCACAGGCGGCCGAAGCTGAAGAAGCTGAGGAAGAAGCCGAAGAAGAAGAAATCGAAACCGTTGAAGAAGAAGCGCCAAGCGGCGTGATCCTGAACGGATAACGAAAAGAGGCGGAAGCCTCTGTCTTGAGCATCTTGTCGGCTGCAGATTGCGGCAAGTTGCTCTGAACTTGGAAATTTCGATCGACTTTTCTGTTTTTGTGTTTCGCACGAAGGCAGGTTGATCTAAGGGAGTGGCAGCGTGCCAAGGAAGAATGAACCAACCGAACGGCAATGCGCCGTCACCCGGGAGGTTCAACCCGTCAGCTCGCTGATCCGGTTTGTCCTTGATCCCGAGGGGCAGGTTGTTCCGGATCTGAAGCGGGTTCTTCCAGGTCGCGGTGTCTGGGTGACGGCCACGAATGATATTGTGGCGGTTGCCGAGAAGGACCGGAAGAAAGTCTTCGGCAGAGGGTTTAAAGGTGAAGCCCTTGTCGAACCCGGATTGGCAGATCGTGTCGATGCGATTATGGAACGCGCAGCGCTGCAAGCGCTCTCCATAACGCGCAAGGCCGGTGAGTTGGTAACCGGGTATGCAAAAGTTGAAGCGGCTCTGCGGCGGGATCCTGTCGCCGGGCTGATCCACGCCTCTGATGCTGCAGAAGACGGGGTGAGGAAGCTGGCGGCGGTGGCCGCGGGCAGAGAGGAACTGGCAAACGGGTGCCAAATCGTCCGTTTGTTCGATTCGGCTCAATTGGATTTGGCATTGGGCCGGTCAAATGTGATACATGCTGCACTGCTTGCGGGGCATGCGAGCGAAAATTTTCTGGCACGGGTACGTGACCTGGAGCATTTTCGCCGGTATTCCGTCGCAGGAGAAGAACAGAGCAACGCATAGCAGGGCGGTTGCGCAGGACTGAAGGCAATATGAGCGATACGAAAAATCCAGGCGACAAGACAATCAGCGTTGAGCGCGGCAAGACGCTTGGCCTCAAGCGTGGTGGTGGCGACCAGGGGACTGTTCGGCAGTCCTTCTCGCATGGCCGGTCAAAAGCCGTCGTCGTGGAAAAGAAGAAACGCCGTGTTGTAATTCCGGGGCAGGACCCGAAACCGGAAGCTCCCGCACCGACAACGCAGCGTCTTGAAAAGCCGGCTGAAGCGCCGCGCAAACCGCAACAGCCGGACCCGCAGGCAGCCAAACAGGCTCGCCGGTCCGCTTCCGGTCAGCGTCAGAAGGGCAACGGCAACGTGTTGCGCACTCTGACCAAGGAAGAGGCTGCTGCCCGCGCGGCTGCACTCGAGATGGCGAAGAAGCGCGAAGTCGAAGACCGCAAGCGCCGTGAAGAGGAAGAAAAGCGTCGCGTCGCAGAGGCCGCACAGCGCAAGGCTGAGGAAGAAGCACGGGCCAAGGCTGAGGCTGAAGAGCGCGCCAAGCGCGAAGCTGAAGAAGCCCGTCTTGCCGAAGAAAAGGCCAAGGAAGAAGCCGCCGCTGCCAAGGTCGCCGAAGCCGCAAAGCCTGCTGAGGAAGCACCTGCTGCCAAAACCGAGGCCCGCAAGCCTGCGAAAGCCGAGCCGAAAAAGCCGGGCACGCGCAGACCTGCCCATGCAGATGGTGGCAGACCGCCCAGCCTCGACGATATGGGCAAGCGGAAGGCACCGGCTGAAACCCGCGCGAAGCCGGATGCAAGACCGGCAGCTGACGAGGGCGATCGCAGCAACAAGGGTCTGCGCACGGTCAAGCGGCCGAAACAGGCCCCGACACCGACAACTCGCCCGCGTGGTGGTGAAGACCGTCGTCGCTCCAAGCTGACGATTTCCGCTGCTACCGGTGGTGACGACGGGCAGCGTGCACGTTCGCTCGCTTCCATGCGCCGCCGCCAGGAGAAGGCAAAACGCGGTCAGCAGCAGGTTGTTCGCGAGAAGATTTCGCGTGAAGTCACCTTGCCGGAAGCAATCACCATTCAGGAGCTCGCCAACCGTATGGCCGAGCGCGCTGTTGACGTGATCAAGCTGCTGATGAAGCAGGGCCAGATGCTCAAGATCAACGACGTGATCGACGCCGATACCGCCGAACTGATCGCCGAAGAAATGGGCCACACGGTCAAGCGTGTCTCCGAAGCAGACGTTGAAGAAGGTCTCTTCACCCAGGAAGACGACGCCTCCACCATGGAAGCACGTCCGCCGGTGGTGACCATTATGGGTCACGTTGACCACGGTAAAACGTCGCTTCTGGATGCGATCCGCAAGTCCAAGGTCGTTTCCGGTGAAGCCGGCGGCATCACCCAGCATATCGGTGCCTACCAGGTCGATCAGGATGGTCAGAAGATCACCTTCATCGATACCCCGGGTCACGCAGCGTTCTCGCAAATGCGTGCCCGTGGTGCCAAGTCGACCGACATCGTGATCCTGGTTGTGGCCGCTGACGATGGTGTCATGCCGCAGACCAAGGAAGCCATCGCGCACGCCAAGGCAGCGGATGCACCGATCATTGTCGCGATCAACAAGATCGACAAGCCGGGTGCCGATCCCAACCGTGTTCGTACCGAGCTTCTGAGCGAAGAACTCGTGACCGAATCCATGGGCGGCGACGTTATCGATGTTGAAGTTTCCGCTCTGAACGGAACCAATCTCGACAAGCTTCTGGAGATGATCCTTCTGCAGTCCGAGGTTCTGGAACTCCAGGCCAACCCGGACCGTACAGCGGAAGGTATCGTTATCGAAGCTCAGCTCGACCGAGGCCGTGGTCCGGTTGCAACTGTTCTGGTCCAGAAAGGTACGCTCAAGCCGGGCGACATCCTTGTCGCTGGTGCCGAGTGGGGCCGCGTCCGCGCCATGCTTGATGAAAATGGCAAGCAGGTGAAGGAAGCAGGCCCGGCCAAGCCGGTCGAGGTGCTGGGTTTCCAGGGAACGCCTGCTGCCGGTGATCTGGTTGCGGTTGTTGAAAACGAAGCCCGCGCCCGTGAAATCACCGAGTACCGCCAGCGCCAGATCCGTGAAAAGGCATCTGTGGTTGCTTCTGCGGCTCGCGGATCGCTCGAACAGATGATGATGAGCGCCCAGAAGAGCGGCAAGAAGGAGTTCCCGCTGGTTCTGAAAGCGGACGTACAGGGGTCGGCTGAAGCGATCGCCCATGCGTTGAACGAGCTCGGTAACGACGAAGTCGGCGCACGTATCCTTCTGTCAGGTGTTGGTGGTATCACCGAAAGCGACATCACGCTGGCGGCTGCTTCCAATGCACCGATCCTCGGGTTCAACGTCCGTGCCAACAAGCAGGCTCGTGAAGCGGCGTCCCGCGATGGTATCGAGATCCGCTACTACAACGTGATCTACGACCTCGTGGACGACATCAAGGCGGCCATGTCCGGCCTGCTGTCGCCGGAGCGCCGCGAAACCTTCCTCGGCAACGCGGAGATCAAGGAGATCTTCCACATTTCCAAGGTCGGCAAGGTGGCTGGCTGTCTGGTTACGGAAGGTGTTGTCGAACGTGGCGCCAACGTTCGCCTCATCCGCGACGATGTGGTCATCCACGAAGGCGAACTGGGCACGCTCAAGCGCTTCAAGGATGAAGTCAAGTCCGTTGAATCCGGTCAGGAATGCGGCATGAACTTCGTCAAGTATCAGGACATGCGTCCTGGAGACATCATCGAATGTTTCCGCGTCGAGCAGATCGCAAGAACGCTCTAAGCGCCGGAAGCAGGTTACGTCATCCCGGACCAGTGCGGCTTGAGCCGCGCGCCGATCCGGGATCCAGATATGAGGGCGCGCGAAAGCGCGCTCTTTTTCAATTGGACGCGCCGAGGGCGTGGCATATGCGCTAGATTCCGGATCAGCGGGCAGCGTTGCTGCACTTGTCCGGAATGACGGCGGATAGGATGACAAAATGGCTAGACAACACGGACAGGACAGCCGTGGACCCTCTCAACGCCAGCTTCGAGTTGGCGAAACGGTGCGCAAGGAGCTGTCCGACATTCTGACGCGCGGCAGGTTTTCCGATCCGGATCTGGATGGCGTAATCGTCACAATCCCCGAAGTGCGGATGACGCCTGACCTGCGTCTGGCAACCTGCCTGGTCATGCCGCTCGGTGGCGTGAACGCGGAAAAGGTTGAAAAGGCCCTCAATCGCAGCGCCAAATATTTGCGTGGTCAGATTTCCCGTCGCCTGACGATGAAGTACATGCCTGACCTCAGGTTTGTTCTCGACACCCGTTTCGACGACGACGATCGCATCGGCACATTGTTGCACTCTCCCGAAGTCTCCAGGGATCTGGATACAGACGACGAGGACCGGGACGAGAACTGAGTCCTAGGGCTTGGAACAAATTTCGTACATTCAAGTCACCCCATGGTTTGAACCACCGCTGCGTGGTTGATTTGTGACCGAACCGAACAGACCTTCAAATGATCTGCTGTTGTCATCCCTGCGAATGCAGGGATCCAGCAAGCACAAGGAGATGCGGCTCAAATTGACACCGGGGTTACTGGATCCCGGCCTTGCGCTTCACTCCAACCGGGATGACAGGCACTGAGAACTCTTAAGGTCTCTCGGAAAGATGCACCGCTGAAAGAACGCAAACGGACTTAAAATGGCGCGCCAGAAACAGTTCAAAAGAAAGAAAAACACCATCAACGGCTGGTTGGTGCTCGACAAACCTTACGGGATCACGTCGAACGAGGCCCTTGGCAAGATCAAGCGTATCTTCTCGCCGCAAAAGGTGGGTCACGCCGGCACGCTGGACCCGAGAGCCTCCGGTCTGTTGCCGGTGGCTTTTGGCGAGGCCACCAAAACCGTTCCGTTCGTGATGGACGGTCGCAAGGTTTACCGGTTCGAGGTCACCTGGGGCACAGAAACCAACACGGACGACACCGAAGGCGAAGTTATCGCGACGTCGGATGTCCGTCCGTCTGTAGACACGATCACTACCGTGCTGGGAGAGTTCGTCGGAACCATCATGCAGGTGCCGCCGAAATTTTCCGCAATCAAGGTTGCCGGTGAACGGGCCTATGATCTGGCAAGGGATGGTGAAGAGGTCGTGTTGGAAGCCCGACCGATCGATGTACATCGTCTGGATCTGGTGGATTGCCCGGACGAAAACCGGGCCGTCTTCGAGGCTGAATGCGGTAAAGGCACTTATGTGCGTGCCCTGGCGCGTGACCTGGGCCGCCGTCTGGGAACCTGCGGTCATGTCACCGAACTGCGTCGCCTGTTGGTCGGTCCGTTTGGGGAAGAGGACATGATCGGCCTGGACGAGATCCTGGAATCTGCCGAAAGGCTGGATGAAGGCCAGCGGATCGATGACCTGGTGGAAGAATTTGTTCTGCCTGTGCGCGAAGCCATGGACGAGCTGGTGGAGGTTCCGGTGTCCCTTGATGATGCAGCCAAGATCCGAAAGGGCATGGCAGTCCTTCTGCGAGGCCGGGACGCACCGTTGAACACGGAAGTCGCCTTTGCCAGCCATGCCAGCGTGCCGGTTGCCATCGGCTCAATCGACAAGGGCCGTTTCCAGCCGAGCCGGGTGTTTCATCTTCAAGTTTGAGCGCGAAGACGAGTGTAAAGAAACCACTGGCTTTTTCCCCCGTTTTCTGCCATATACCGCCGCCATTGGGCATTTCAGTCCAATTCGTCCGGAAGGATCCTTTGCTGAACGACATCTCGGCTCTGGAGACATTCGGATCAGGCCGGGTTTCCGGCATGTCAACGCGCCAGGTTAACTGGCCACCACTCTTTGAAAGGAAAGAGCGATGTCGATTACTGCAGAGCGCAAAGCTGAGCTCATCAAAGAATTCGCGACCAAAGACGGCGACACCGGTTCTCCGGAAGTTCAGGTTGCGATCCTCACTGAGCGGATCAACAACCTGACTGAACACTTCAAGGGTCACGGCAAGGACAACCACTCCCGCCGCGGTCTTCTGAAGATGGTTGCGCAGCGCCGGTCCCTTCTGGACTACACGCGCGGCAAAAGCGAAGAGCGTTACAAGTCGCTGATCGAGCGTCTTGGTATCCGCCGCTAAGTTCGGTGAAAAGATTACGCGGTGGGTGACTTGCCCGCCGCGTTTTTTCTAGAGCATCTTTCAGCTGCGGCAACGATCCGGTTCGGATCAGCGGTCTGTTGGTGCTCTTGAGTGTTTCAATATGCAAAGGAACACTCTATAGAAGCCTCGTGACATGTCATGGGGCAGGATTGCCGGCTGCTTTCTTTCAAGGTCTTGAAAGCAGCTCGTTGTCTTGCCCGTGACCTGTCAGCCGGTAACCGGCCCATCCGGGGCCGACCGGGAATGTGTTCGTCCCAAGAGGCTGTACCGAAAGCAGCGGGACGCACAAAGCTGTAAGGAATGATGATGTTTGATATTCATCGTGTAGAAGTCGAGTGGGGCGGACGTCCGCTCGTCCTCGAAACGGGCAAGGTTGCCCGCCAGGCCGACGGTGCCGTGATGGCAACCTACGGCGAAACCAAGGTTCTGGCGACTGTCGTTTCCGCCAAGGAACCGAAGCCGGGCCAGGATTTCTTCCCGCTCACCGTGAACTACCAGGAAAAGGCGTTTGCCGCCGGTAAGATCCCGGGTGGCTACTTCAAGCGTGAAGGCCGTCCGTCCGAGCATGAGACCCTGACGTCCCGTCTGATCGACCGTCCGATCCGCCCGCTGTTCGCAGACGGCTACAAGAACGACACCCAGGTGGTGATCACCGTCCTGTCTCACGACATGGAAAATGCTCCGGACATCCTGGCCATGGTTGCAGCTTCCGCTGCCCTGACCCTTTCCGGCGTTCCGTTCATGGGCCCGATCGGCGGCGCGCGTGTTGGTTATATCGACGGCGAATACGTCCTGAACCCGATGGTTGACGACATGCCGGAATCCGCTCTGGATCTGGTTGTTGCAGGCACCAGTGACGCTGTTCTCATGGTGGAATCTGAAGCCAAGGAACTGGACGAAGACACCATGCTCGGCGCGGTGATGTTCGGCCACAAGGGTTTCCAGACGGTCATCGATGCAATCATCAAGCTGGCGGAAACCGCTGCCAAGGAACCGCGCGAACTGTCCATCCCGGATCATTCCGCGCTGTTCGAGCAGGTCAAGTCTCTTGCTGCCGGCGAGCTGACCGAAGCCTACAAGATCACCTCCAAGACCGATCGCAAAAACGCGGTTGACGCTGCCAAGGCGAAGGTCGTGGAAGCGTTGATCACCAACGCTGCCGAAGGCGAAGCACCTGAAGCAACCGTTCTCGGCGAGCAGTTCAAAAAGCTGGAAGCCGAAATCGTTCGCGGTGCGATCCTCGACACGGGTCATCGTATCGATGGGCGTGACCTGTCCACCGTCCGCGCGATTTCTTCCGAAGTCGGCATCCTGCCGCGCGCGCACGGTTCTTCCCTGTTCACCCGTGGTGAAACCCAGGGCCTGGTTGTCGCGACCCTCGGCACCGGTGAAGACGAGCAGTTCATCGACCTGCTGGAAGGCACCGTGAAATCTCACTTCATGCTGCACTACAACTTCCCGCCGTATTCCGTCGGTGAAACCGGCCGCATGGGCTCCCCGGGACGCCGTGAAATCGGTCACGGCAAACTGGCTTGGCGCGCAATCAACCCGATGCTGCCGCAGCACCACGAGTTCCCGTACACGCTGCGTGTGGTTTCCGAAATCACCGAATCCAACGGTTCGTCTTCCATGGCAACTGTCTGCGGCACTTCGCTGTCGCTGATGGATGCCGGTGTGCCGCTGAAGGCTCCGGTTGCCGGTATCGCCATGGGTCTGATCAAGGAAGGCGATCGCTTCGCGGTTCTCTCCGATATCCTTGGCGATGAAGATCACCTCGGCGATATGGACTTCAAGGTTGCCGGTTCCGAAAACGGCATTACTGCTCTGCAGATGGACATCAAGATCGACGGTATCACCGAAGAGATCATGAAAGTCGCTCTGGGTCAGGCGAAAGACGGCCGTATTCACATTCTCGGCGAAATGGCCAAGGCAATCACCGAAGCCCGCTCCGAGCTTGGTGAGCACGCACCGCGCATCGAAATGATGAAGATCCCGGTCGACAAGATCCGTGAAGTCATCGGTTCGGGCGGTAAGGTCATCCGTGAAATCGTCGAAAAGACCGGCGCCAAGGTCAACATCGAAGACGATGGCACCGTCAAGATCGCATCCTCCGACGGCAAGGCGATCAAGGCTGCCGTCAACTGGATCAACTCCATTGCCGCTGAGCCGGAAGTTGGCGTGATCTACGAAGGTACCGTCGTGAAATGCGTCGACTTCGGCGCGTTCGTCAACTTCTTCGGTGCCAAGGACGGTCTGGTTCACATTTCCCAGCTGGCTCCGAAAAAGGTCGGCAAGGTCACCGATGTGGTCAAGGAAGGCGACAAGGTCTGGGTCAAGCTCATGGGCTTCGACGAGCGCGGCAAGGTACGCCTGTCCATGAAAGTCGTTGATCAGGAAACCGGTCAGGAAATTCCGAAAGACACTGCCGCCGAATAAGCGGCTGTCGGATTGATCTGAAGACGCGCGGGGATGCACAATCCTCGCGCGTTTTCTTTTTTGCGGTGATCAATGAAGGGCGGGGCCTTACCCGGCCACGATCGTATCAACCGGCCTTCTTGGCCAGGCTGTCCGCAAAGGGTTTGTGTGCGAGGAACTCGTAGAAATCCTGTGCCGGCATCGGTTTGCCGAGATAGAACCCCTGGATGAGCCTGCAACCCAGTTCTGCGAGAATTTCGCATTGCTCGCGGGTTTCGGCCCCTTCGCACACCACCTCGATATCCAGCTTGCCGGCCATCGAGATGATGGCCTCGACAAGGGCGTGGTCGTCGGGGTCGCTTTCAAGGTCCATGATGAAGGATCGGTCGATCTTGAGAATATCGATCGGCAGGCGCTTGAGATAACTCAGCGACGAGTATCCGGTTCCGAAGTCATCGAGTGATATTTTGACGCCCAGGCTCTTGATCGCGTTCAGCAGCGCGACCGGATTGATCCGGCTGTCATCGAACATGACGCTTTCGGTCATCTCCAGGCGCAGATTGACAGGATCCATGCCGCAGTCTTCAAGGATGGATTTGATGGAACCGACGAAACCGTCTTCGCGGCACTGGCGCGGCGAAATATTGACGCCGATGCTGCCGATATCGAGACCGCGGGAAATGCACGAGGCATGGAATTCGCAGGCCTTCTGCAATACCTGCTTGCCGAGTGAGACGATCAGCCCGGAATCCTCTGCAATCGGAATGAACTCCGCAGGAGAGATCGTGCCCAATTCCCGGTCGTGCCACCGCGCCAGGGCTTCGCAGCCGGAGATCGTACCGGAGGCATAGTCGATGATCGGTTGGTAATGCACTTCCAGCTCGCCCAGCTCCAGAGCCTTTCTGAGTGCGGATTCGATCTGGAGCGTGCGTGCCGTGCGCTCATTCATTTGCCTGGAGAAGAAACGGAAACGATTTCCACCATCCGCCTTGGATTGATACATCGCCGCATCCGCCTGCCGCATCAAGCCGTCCGGCCCCTTGCCGTCATACGGATAAACGGTGATGCCGATACTTGCTGTCAGGAAAAAATCCTTGCCGTCTTCGATGTCGATTTTCTTGCTGACTGCGTCGAGAACGGCCTGAGCCTTGTGCTCGATTTCCCACTCGTCTTCGCAGTCGGGCAATATGATCGCGAACTCATCGCCACCGAGACGTGATACGGTCTGGTTCCATTCTGCAACCGCTTCAATCCTGGCGCCCAGCACCTTGAGAATTTCGTCTCCGAAACCGTGTCCGAACGTGTCGTTGATCGCTTTGAAGCGGTCCATGTCAACCATCATCAGAGCGGCCATGCTTCCGCTTCTCTTGGCCTGTGCGATGGCCTGCTTCAGCCGGTCCAGGAACAGGTTGCGGTTCGGCAGGTTGGTCAGCAGATCATAGTTGGACTGGAGCTCGATCAGCTTTTCCTGTTCCTTTCGCTCCGAAATATCCAGAAGTGTCACATAGATTGCCGGAGTGTCGTCCCAGTCTGTCACCCGTACATGCTGCTCGAGCCAAACGTAGTCGCCGGCTTTGGTCACGCCCTGAATTTCGTAGACCGTCGGAGCGACCTCTCCCTCGCTTCTGAGCTTGTGGTAATTTCTGACACGCTCTCGCTCAAATGGCGCGTAAATAGACCAGATCGTTTCCCCGACGAGTTCTTCCGGATGATCCACCGGGTAGCGAAGCATCTCCAGCAGCGCACGGTTTGCATAAACGATCGTGCCATTCTTGTGCACGATCACCCCTTGCAGTGAACCGTCGATCAATTCCCTGAACTGCGCATTGGTGTTGTGAACGGATTCGAACGCCTCCTGGAAAAGCGATCCCAGCTGATTGTACTCTGCTATGCGTCCAGCCTGATACTCCTCGATGTTGCCCCGGTTGCGGCGTGCCGTCGCGTAGCGAACGAGAGCGGATAGCGCCGGGGCTGTGAACAGGTTGAGGATCAGTGCCGCAGCCAGAGAAGCGAGAGCGACGTAAAGGAGGAACGGAACAAAGTACTCCTCATAAGTGCTCTGGATGTTGTTGATGATATCGCTGGGTTCTTCGGCGTAGACATATATCGGGTGATCGCTCTCATCACTGTAAAGAACCGACTTTGTAAACAGCCGGGCACCCTCGAGATGATGGTTCTTCTCGGAGAGGAAACCCTGTGCAGTGGCAAATTTCTCTTCGTCGGAAATATCTCCGATGCTCGCGAGATTTTCTTTTTCGTGGACGATGGCAACATTGTCGACGCCGAGGATACCGGCGAGCGAGTCGAGCAGGGTGAAGGAATCGTTGAGAACACTGCCGCCAACGAGTTTCGCGATGACCCGTCCATTGTCCGGATCGATGATCGGAATCGCAATGACTGCGATCAGCGTAACCGGTTCGGTATGCGCAGTGTCATAAATGCGCCAGACGTCCGGCGGCATGGTTCTCAGCAGCCTGCCCGGCAAAACGGCTGCAACATCGACCAGAGCCAGGCTCGCGTTCAGCCAGCCGAGTTGGTGTTCGTGGTCCAGTATCAGGATATCCGGCTGGGGGCCGGTTGAATTTTGGCCCAGACGTTCCAGCAGACGGGTCGCCTCCCGTCCGTCATAATCCTTGATCGCATCGATCAGGTCCTGATCGACGGAAGCGGTTCGCAGCTGGTTTTCAAGTTGTTCTAGATGGGTTTCGAAAACGAGCCCGGCGAGCGCCTCATCCCGTTGCGCCTGGCGTTCAATTTCCAGTTCGGCAAGAGCCAGACTGCCGAGATAAGTTATCCCGAACAAGGCGATAGCCGTAACCATCAGGCCCACGAAGAAGAGACCCAAAACAATCCGGCTGTATTTTACGCCCCTGGCTGTTTTCATTTTGAGTATCGAAATGCCCGTGCCTTGAGTTCGTCAATACGCTCAATCGAATCACTTGAAGTCACGAGCTCGAAGCTGCCGGAGTATACCACAGGCACTTCGTCTTGCCGTCCTGCTTGATCAAGCGCTATGGCTTCTGCCATCGCAACACCATTGTCGTCATTCATCCGCATGACCGTGACATCGAGTTTGCCGGCGGCAACGGCCTCGAGCTCGGCACTTCCGCCGCCCCAGCCGTTCGTCACAACTTGTGTTCCCTCAGGCCGTTCCTGAATTGCGTCCAGCGCACCGAGCGCGATGTCGGTCGAACAGGCGTAGATAAACGCCAGATCCGGATTGTCCGCCAGGATGCGGGTTGCCGCTTCGCGTGACTTTTCGCGGTCATAACCGACGTAATAGGAAGCTTTCAGGTTCAGGACTTCAGGGTCGGAATAGGCCTGCAGAAACGTGTTGCCGCGAGCCCGGCTCACATAGCCGCGGGGGCCATAAAGAATTGCGAACGGTTTCTGGTGCCCGAACCTGTTTCGATAATAGTCGATGAGCAGATTCGTTCCCGCGACATGATCGAAGCCGACATAGAGGAACGGCTGCTTGTCTCTCCAGGACTTAACCGGCGTCGTGATGTTCTGAAGGATGACTTTCGGACGGGACCGGGCGATCAGACGCTGGACGATCGCCTTGTGCCTGAGGGCATCCAAGGTAAATACCAGGTAATCGGGATCTTCCTTCAAGGCCGCCGTGATCAAGCTTGCCTGATTGCCGACAAAGGAGGACGAGCCGGAAAAATACGGCACGATTTCATATGCGACATCAAGGCTCTTCAGCCTGGCTTCGAAGGAAATGACGCTTCGGCGCCAGTAATCGGATGTCTGGCTTCCAGGATAGATGACCGCAATCCGAACGGTCTTGCCTGAATTGGGAAGCGCAACAGCGTCGTTTGAGACTCGTCTGGCAAAAGTCTCCGCGTTCATTTGCTGCTTGGGGTGTTTGCGCGTGAATTCCTCAAGGGTCCAGAACTCGTCCAGGGTTCCGGATGGGGTGTCGGCAGTTGCGGTCAAGCCATGCAAACAGAAAGAAACCAGGATTGAAAGGAACCCGGCCAGAAGCCGGAAGATTTTCACCGTGGATCGAACTGTTGCTGTCATGCGTACTTTCTACGTTTGATCTTTCGCGCCCAGGGTGTGCATTTCGATAAATGCACCCCTTGAATGCAAATATTAATGGTTTATTTGCAAGTCATTGACCCTTCATCAGATCAGTTTCACTGCCGGAAATTAAAAAAAGCCAAAGGAATTTCTATTCGGACAAGTAATGGAAAAGAAATTGTAAATTCCGGATTGGTCTCAGGCATGAAGCCTTTTGGTGATCTGTTCGGAGTTTCGAAAGTTCCTCTCCTCGAGAAAGGGCCGATCGGTGGGCGCTTGTCGGGCAAAGAAGAGGAAAACTTGGAGAGCGGATTGAGCCTTATCTGCTCCTTCGCGGAGTGTTTTCGCTGATCAGCCGTTTGCCTCCCATCGTGAAACTGCTATACCCGCGAGCGAAAATCGAACGAGAGGATGAACATGGCTCAAATGCGCTTGGTAGTCGTTGGTGCGGGCGGCAGAATGGGCCGGGCGCTGACACGCGCCGTGACCGAAACCTCAGGCGCGGAAGTTGTCGCAGCGGTTGAGCGGGAAGGTTCAGAGTTCCTCGGCCAGGATGCTGGAGAGCTTGCTGGTGCCGGCTCCTTGAACGTTCCTATAACCGATGACCCATTGACGGCATTCGCGAAGGCCGACGGCGTTCTTGATTTCACCGCTCCCAAGGCAAGCCTGTGGTTTGCGGAACTGGCGGCACAGGCCCGCATCGTGCATGTGATCGGAACGACCGGTTGGGCAGAAGGCGAAGATGAACCGCTCAAGGCTGCGGCCCGGCATGCGCGTATCGTCAAGTCGGGCAACATGAGCCTCGGTGTGAACCTGCTTGCCAGCCTTGTCCGCAAGGCGGCGGCAGCTCTCGATACGGATTTCGACATCGAAGTCCTTGAGATGCATCACAAGCACAAAGTCGACGCTCCCTCCGGAACGGCTCTGCTTCTTGGAGAAGCCGCCGCCGAAGGGCGGGGCATTGATCTCGCCTCCCACTCTGTTCGCTCCAGGGACGGGATCATGGATCCCAGAAAGACCGGTGACATCGGGTTCGCCACGCTGCGGGGCGGATCGGTGATCGGCGAACATTCCGTCATTTTTGCCGGCGAGGGTGAACGGATCGAGTTGACCCACCGCGCCGAAGACCGGCAATTGTTCGCCCGTGGGGCGGTCAAGGCGGCTTTGTGGGGCTTCCATCAGAAGCCCGGCTTTTATTCGATGGCCGATGTCCTCGGCCTGGATGACTGAATTTCCGTTTATTGTTCAAGGGAGAATGGCATGGATCGCCTTCTTGTGCTCGTCCGTCACGGTCAGAGCGACTGGAATCTGAAGAACCTGTTCACCGGCTGGAAAGATCCCGGTCTCACGGAACAGGGTGTGGCTGAAGCGCATCAGGCAGGTGAACAGCTCCGGGACTTGAAGCTGACATTCGATCTGGCCTTTACCTCCGATCTGTCACGGGCACAAAAGACCCTCGACATCATTCTGGAGGAACTTGGTCAGACCGGGCTGGAAACCATCAAGGACCAGGCGCTCAATGAGCGGGACTATGGCGATCTGACCGGTATGAACAAGGACGAGGCGCGCGAGAAGTTCGGCGAAGAGCAGGTTCACATCTGGCGCCGGTCCTACGATGTTCCACCTCCGGGTGGTGAAAGCCTCAAGATGACCTCGGAGCGCGTCTTGCCGTACTACAAGGCCGAGATCCTCCCGAAAGTCCTGTCCGGAAAGCGCACCATTGTTGCCGCTCACGGCAATTCACTGCGCTCTCTGATCATGGAACTTGAAGATCTGACCCCGGAACAGATCCTGAAACGCGAACTTGGAACCGGTACGCCGATTATCTATCGTCTCGATGAAAACGGCGGTGTCGTAAGTGTTCAGGACCTGGCGGACTAGGCCTGAACGGCATTGATGTTCTTGGAAAAGCAAAGGGCGGTTGATGCAACCGCCCTTTTTGTTTGATCAGACATCAAAACCGCTCTGGGCGGCGATGTTCTTGAGAGGACGCTCCGGTCGGGCGCCGACATGGCTGATCACATTGGCTGCACACAGGCACCCCAGCTCGGCGGCATCCTCAAGCTTGTAGTCGCGCGCCAACCCGAACAGGAAGCCGGAGGCGAACAGGTCGCCGGCGCCGGTCAGGTCGACGACATTTTCGACATTCTGCGCTGAAACCTTGACGGTTTTTTCAGGGCTGATCGCCATGGCACCTTCAGAGCCAAGGGTCAGCGCGGTTAGCGCGCCCGATTCCTTTGCCGCGGCAATAGCCGTGTCGATGTCGCCGGTCTGATAAAGAGCTTTCAGCTCGTGTTCATTAGCAAACAGCAGATCCACAACCTGGTCGGAGATAAGCGACAGAAACTCGCTGCGGTAACGGTCGACGCAGAAGGAATCGGAGAGGGTCAGGGCGACCTTGCGTCCGTTAAGGTGAGCAACCTCGGCAGCCTTCAGGAAAGCTTTCTTGGCTTCTTCAGGATCCCACAGGTAGCCTTCCATGTAGGTGACTGCGGATGCGGCGACGACGTCTTCATCAACATCGCCGGGACCGAATTCGGTGCACGCGCCAAGGTAGGTGTTCATGGTGCGCTCGCCGTCCGGCGTGATCAGGATCATCGAGCGGGCCGTCGGCTTCCATTCACGCAGCCGCGGCGTGTTGAAATAGACACCGGTGCCGTTCATGTCATGGGAATAGCTGTCGCCAAGCTCGTCTTCCGCCACCTTGCCGAAATAGGCCGGCGTGCCACCGAGCGAGGCGATCCCGGCAGCAGTATTGCCAGCGCTGCCGCCGGAAACACGAACGGTCTGACCCATCTTTTCAAACAGTCGAACGGCTTCTTCCGTATCGATCAGGCGCATGGAGCCCTTGATCAGGTTTTCCTGGAGCAGGAAATCTTCCTCGACATGCGCAAACACGTCGCAAATGGCGTTGCCGATGCAAAGCGCATCAAATCTGGTTTCTGTCATGTGGTCCTCTGATATCGCCGCCTGATGCAGCGTTAGGAATTTGGATTGGGTCTGAGCGCGCGGTTGGCTTCCGGTTCCTTGATCTTTTCCCGGAACGGGCTTGCGCGGTAAACGCCGAGCAAATTCAGCTCAGCGCAGAAAAACGCCAGTTCTTCCATCGCGAGAGCAACAGCCGGATCCTCCGGGTGTCCCTCGACATCTGCATAGAACATGGACGCGAAGAACTGACCTTCCAGCTGGTAGGATTCCAGCTTCGTCATGTTGACGCCGTTCGTCGCAAATCCGCCAAGCGCCTTGTAGAGCGCTGCCGGGACGTTGCGGACGCGGAAAATGAAAGTGGTGATGACCGGTTGTCCGTTATGGGCGGCTTCCAGCTTTTCGCGGGACAGGATTACGAAACGGGTCGTGTTGTGCGCCTCGTCTTCCACATCGCGGCGCAGAATGTCCAGGCCGTAGATTTCGGCGGCCATTTCAGGAGCGAGGGCTCCGATGGTCGGGTCATTCCATTCCGCAATCTGACGCGCGGAACCTGCGGTATCGCCACCGACAACAGCGGTCAGACCCAATTCGCGGATGACATTGCGGCACTGTCCAAGCGCATGAATGTGGCTCTGGACTTTCTTGAGCCCTTCGATGCCTGCACCCTTCGGCGCCATGAGCTGGAAGCGGATCGGCATGAAATACTCGCCGATGATATGAAGGCCCGACTTCGGCAACAGGTTGTGAATGTCGGCAACCCGCCCGGCGACCGAATTCTCAATCGGGATCATTGCAAGATCCGCGCTGCCATCTGCCATCGCCGAGAAGCAATCTTCAAAGGTCGCGCAGGGAATGGCCTCGTAATCGGGATAAACACTCCGGCAGGCCATATGGGAATTCGCCCCGGTCTCGCCCTGGAAAACAATTCTTTTGCTGTCTGTCATGGTCTTTCAGCCTCGAAGGCATCTGGTTCAGGTGTTTTGATAAGCTGCCCGGGCACGCTCCAGGTCCTCAGGCGTATTCACATCCATGGGTGCGCTGTCAATGATCGATACGTCAATCCGCATTCCGGCTTCAAGAGCACGCAATTGTTCAAGCTTCTCTCTCGTTTCGAGCGGAGAGGGTGGAAGTTCGACGAATTTGGCCAGTGCGGCACGGCGATAGGCGTAGATGCCGATATGATGAAGCAGCGGCCCATCGCCGCTGGGAGCGGTGGCACGGGTAAAATAGAGAGCCCGGTGATGACCGTGGCCATTCGGTGTTGTTACCGCTTTTACGAAATTGGGATTGTCCCGGAACTGAGGGTCCAGTTCCGTCATGATCGTGCCGATTGAGACTTCCGGGATGCTCAGGGGCGCAAATGCTGCGCGAATCGCTTCCGGAGCAATCAGAGGGACATCGCCCTGCACATTCAGGATCACGTCGTGCTGACCGTCCGGGTCAACAAGGCTTGCCGCTTCCTGGATTCGATCGGAACCGGAAGCATGGTCAGGACGGGTCATGACCGCCTTGGCACCGAAGTCGGTAACGGCATCGGCAACATCCTGGTCATCACACGCGACCACGACCGGGCCGATATCCGCGTTCTGTGCCTGTTCGATAACCCGCACAATCATTGGCTTTCCGCAAATATCGGCGAGAGGTTTGCGGGGCAGGCGTGTCGCCGCCATGCGCGCCGGAATAATGACGAGTGCAGAAGTCAATCGGGTCTCCATTTCAGCCGGACAGAGCGGCTAATGTGTGAAAAATAGCAGCCGCGTCCGTTTGTCGTATCACTTGTCCTTTTAAAGCTATGGACAGCAAGGTCAAAAAATTTGTAGGTTCCGGCAAATTTCGAAAAGCTGATAGGGTTCGTGACCGATGTTGCGGGCCCGGACGCGTATGAGCTTGGAGCCGGAGAGAATGGATTCCTTCACACTGAACAAGGCCGCAGGGGCGGTCCTGATGGTGCTTATTCTGACTATGGGTGTTGGAATTGTGTCCGACATCATTTTCAAACCGACGATCCCTGGTCAGCCGGGTTACGAGATCGTCCTTGAATCCGCACCGGATTCAACGTCAGAGGTCGCGGCGGTTCCGGAAGTCGAGCCGATCTCCGAGCGTCTTATCGCAGCCGCATCCACCAAGGGCGAAAGTGTCGCCAAGAAATGTACGGCATGCCACACCTTTGAAGAAGGTGGCGCGAACAAGGTCGGCCCTGCGCTTTGGGACATTGTCGGCCGTAAGCCGGGCGGCCTGGACGGTTTCCGTTATTCTTCCGCAATGACTGCGTTTGGTGAAGAAAACCCGGAATGGACCTACGAAGAGCTGGATCACTTCCTGGCCGCTCCGAAGAAGTACATCAACGGCACGTCCATGGGCTTCGCCGGGCTGCGTAAGCCGGAAGATCGCGCGGACATGATTGCATATCTCCGCGAAATGTCCGGTTCTCCGAAGCCGTTGCCTTCCGAATAATACAAGAAATCGATCCGAGCTGATCGATCACAAGAGAACCCATGAAGCCGGGCCTTTGGTCCGGCTTCATCTGTTTAAACGTTATGAAAAATTAACAGGTTTAACGTTACGTAGGGTTGAATCCAGGTTGTAGTCGGACAGGGCCATATGGGCATTCATCTGACAAAAGGCTTATTTTACAGGTCGAACGGGACGTTGTCCGCTTCTGCCGTTGCCTTCGTTTGCTTCCTGTCGGGAATAGCAATCACTTTGTATGTGGCCAATCTTGTCCGCAGCGAAATGATCTCTCAGCAAAAGCGCGAAGCCGTCGCGGGACTATCCGAAGCGCGCGGTCGCCTGGAGGGTGAAATCAGCCGCACCGTGGCACATGGCCTTGGGATCCGTGCCTATGTTGCGCAATTCGATGACGAATTGTTCGACATGGCGGATTATCAGGAAATCGCCGCCGACCTCATCGAGGAAAACCCGTCGATACGCTCAATCGGACTGGCTCCGAACAATATCCTGCGTGCTGTCTACCCCTTCGAGGCGAACCACAAGGCAATCGGTCTGAACTACCGTTTGAACAGCGCGCAATGGCCGGCCATCAGGCAATCCATGTTGACCCGGGAAGTCGTGATCGCCGGGCCATTGGAACTGGTGCAGGGCGGTAGAGCACTGTTGATCAGGATTCCGGTGTTTCCGGCAGCCTTTCCCGGTCAGAAGATGCAAGAGCGCTCTTACTGGGGTATTGCAACGCTTGTCCTTGACGAGGAAAGCGTGATGGCGGCCGCGGGCCTCATGAACGTCATCAACGGCGTTCAGGTCGCAATAATCGACAACAATGCGGAGGATGCCGCCGAAAACAGGATTTTCGGTGACGCGTCGATCAAGGGCAAGGACTTTGTCTCCCTTCCGCTTCATTTGCCGGGAGGATTGAGGTGGGAACTGCTCGGGTTTCCTGAAAACGGCTGGTCGGGAGCCGGAAGCAAGGTCTGGATCACGAAGCTGGTCGGAAGTTTGATTTCCCTGGCGTTTGCCACCATGGCTTTTCTCCTGGTCAGTGAAATTTTCAAGGTCAGGTCAATGGCCTTGCATGACCCGTTGACCGGTCTGGCAAATCGCCGCCTGCTTGCGGATCGCATGCAGCAACTGGCGTCCATGAGTGAGCGTTCAGGGGATGGTTTCGACATTTTTTATGTGGATCTCGATGCCTTCAAGGCCGTGAACGACAACTTTGGCCATTCGGTTGGCGACCAGCTTTTGATCGAAGTCGGACGAAGGCTTCAGAACCAGGTGCGCCGGTCTGACACGGTTGCGCGGGTCGGAGGAGATGAGTTCATCGTCCTGACACCGGGAAATATGCGCCGCGAGGAAAAGAGAGCATTTCTGACGCGTCTGTCTGAAAATGTGGCAAAGCTGTTTGAGTATTCTGACATCACGATTGATGTGAAGGCCAGTATCGGAATGGCCAGTTATCCTGCAGACGCCGCGGACGCGGAAGACTTGCTCAAGGTCGCGGATGGACGCATGTACGCCCGAAAGGCCCGAAACAGGCAAAAAACCAATGACATTATGGGGAAAGGCGTTCCCCAGGCAGGTTAAATTTCTGTCATCTCTGCAACCAGTTGATGACGTTTGGCCAGCTGATCCCTACACTGGTAATTTAACACTCGATCAAAGCGGGTGAAAAACCGGAAAGGGACGGAGAAGCCGATGGTGCTTTCATGGCGTGCTTGGAACGTGGCTGCCGCAAGTCTTGCGCTGGCAGGTGTTTTGACCGTATCAGGACTGGCCATCAGTCCGGTTCAGGCAGAAGAGCCCGAATGGCAGCACGCTGCAGCACTCAACGGCACGCCCAAATACGGTCCGGAAGTTTCTCATTTCGACTATGTCAATCCCGCTGCACCGAAAGGCGGTACCGTCAGGCTTGCCAGTCGTGGCGGCTTCGACACCTTCAATATTCTTGCGCAAAGAGGGAGCCTGGCGCCGGGTCTCGGCCTCATCTATGAAAGTCTCATGGAACCTTCGCTCGATGAGGATGACATCAGCGCACAATACGGTGTTCTGGCCGAAGCTGTCCGGTATCCCAAAGATTACTCGTGGGTCGAATACAAGTTGAATCCGAATGCCAAATGGCATGATGGTCAGCCGGTAACCGCTGAAGATGTGATCTGGTCGTTCGAAAAGGCGATCGAACTCGATCCTCAGCGAAAGTTCTATTTCCAGAACGTGACCGGCACTGAAATCGTGGATGAAGGGACTGTTCGTTTCACGTTTGACACAGCCGGCAATCGCGAACTCCCGAAAATCATGGGGCAGTTGTTCGTACTGCCGAAACATTGGTGGGAGGGTACTAATGACAAGGGTGAAAAACGGGATATTTCCCGTGGAACATTAGAGCCGCCGCTCGGGTCAGGCCCTTACAAACTCAAGAATTTCTCTCCGAACCGGAATATCACCTATGAGCGCGTAGAAGCCTATTGGGGAAAGGACCTGCCAATCCGCGTAGGCGCGAACAATTTTGATGAAATCCGCTATGTCTCTTTCCTCGATGATGCCGTTCAGTTCGAAGCTTTCAAGGGCGATCAGTACGACTACCATGTGGAGCGCAGCTCCAGCCAATGGGCAAAACGTTACGATTTTCCGGCAATCAGGGACGGACGGATCGTAAAAGAGATCTTTCCGGACAATTCTTCCGGTGTGATGCAAGGGTTTTTCCTCAATCTTCGCCGGGACAAGTTCCAGAACCCGGACGTACGAAGGGCTCTGAACTACGCTTACGATTTCGAGACAACGAATGAAATTGTCTCGGCAGGGCTTCTGAAAAGGGTCGGTTCCTACTTTGCGGGAACGGAGCTGGCATCGTCCGGACTGCCGGAAGGCAAGGAGCTTGAGATCCTTGAAGAAGTACGTGACCAGGTTCCTGCGGAAGTCTTCACCGAAGAATACAAGAACCCTGTCGGCGGTTCGCAGCAGAACGTTCGTGCCAATTTGCGTGAAGCCGTGAAACTGCTGCGCAAGGCGGGTTACGAGCTCAAGGACCGCAAGATGATCGACCCGGCGACCGGCGAGCAGCTGAGCGTCGAGTTTCTTTACCGGGACAAGGCAAGCGAAAGAACACTACTGCCCTATTCAAAGAACCTGGAAAGCATAGGTGTCAAACCCGTCTTGAGACTGGTTGATACCTCCCAGTTCATAAACCGCGTTCGCAGCAGGGATTTTGATGCCACCGTTCTGGTGATTGGGCAGTCCCTGTCGCCCGGCAACGAACAACGCGAATACTGGGGGACTGCATCGGCGGACAATCCCAGTTCGGCCAATTATGGCGGTATCAAGAATCCCGCGATCGATCATCTGATCGACAAGGTTATTTTCGCGGAAGATCGGGAAACGCTCGTTGCGGCAACACATGCGCTCGACAGGGTCCTGCTGTGGAACCACTACGTCGTGCCGCAGTTTTATTCCGATGAAACCCGCACCGCTCGCTGGAACCGTTTCGCACACCCGGAAAACATGCCGGAATACAGTACCGGCTTCCCCGAGATCTGGTGGTATGATCAGGAGCTTGCAGAAAAAACGGGAGCCGCGAAATGACGATGATTTCTAACCCTTCCCGTCGAAAGCTGTTGAAACTTACCGGGGCAGCGAGCCTTGCTGCTGTTCTCCCCAGCATTCCGGTGTCGGCGCTGGCAGCCGGGGTTGCAGAAACCGGCCCTCGCCATGGTCTTTCTGTTTTTGGCGAGCTGAAATACGGTCCTGATTTCACCCATTTCGACTACGTCAATCCCGAAGCTCCCAAGGGAGGGCGGTTCGTCTTTACAGCACCGTCCTGGGCCTACAATCAGAACCCCCAGACGTTCAATTCGTTCAACTCCTTCATCTTGAAAGGTGACGCGCCACCGCGCATGGAGCTGTGCTTCGACACGCTGATGGTGCGCGCGCTCGATGAACCGGATGCCATGTATGGTCTTCTCGCCGAAACGGTTGAGATTTCGGAAGATGGCAACGTCTACACCTTCAACCTGCGTCCGGAAGCCCGGTTTCACGATGGTTCGAAACTGACCGCGGAGGATGTCGCGTTCTCCCTGATGCTCCTGAAGGCGGATGGTCACCCGCAGATCAGTCAAAACATCCAGGAGCTCAAGGATACGGAAGTTCTGGATGAATACCGGGTCGCCGTGCATTTCACGGGAAAGCAGTCGCGGCAGTTGCCCCTGCTCGTAGCCGGTTTGCCTATTTTCTCCAAGCGCTACTACACGGCGTACGATTTCAAGCAGAGCACGTTGACCGCGCCTCTTTCTTCCGGCCCCTACAAAGTGGGTAGACACGCGGTCGGCCGGTATGTGGAGTATCAGCGGTTCCAGGAATACTGGGGCAGGGATCTGCCGGTTCTGGTTGGCCAGAACAATTTCCAGATCATCCGTGTGGACTTCTACCGGGATCGCCAGGTGTCTTTCGAAGCCTTCAAGAAGGGGGAAATGACCTTCCGGGAGGAATTCTATTCCAAGATCTGGGCAACCGAATACACGTTCCCGGCGGTGGAGGACAATCGGGTTCTCAGGAAGGAATTTCCCGATGGACGGCCCTCCGGCGCTCAAGGATGGTTCATTAACACCAGGCGGGAAAAGTTCAAGGATCCGCGACTGCGCCGCGCTTTGAGCTACGCTTTCGATTTTGAATGGTCGAACAAGAACCTTTTCTACGATCTCTATCAGCGCACACAGTCGTTTTTCGAGAATTCCGACATGAAGGCGGAAGGGCTGCCGTCGGAAAAGGAACTCGCAATTCTGGAACCTTATCGGGACCAGCTCCCTGAGAGCGTTTTCGAGACCGCATATATCCAACCGGTCAGTGACGGTTCCGGATTTGACCGGAAACTGCTGCGCGAAGCCAGCAAATTGCTGAAGGAAGCGGGATATGAACGTAAAGGGGCGGAGTTGGTCGGCCCGGACGGCGCGCCATTGACAATCGAGTTCCTGAACAATTCCCCGGCCTTTGAGCGGATCATCAATCCGTACATCAAGAACCTGGGAAGACTGGGCATTCAGGCAACCTTCCGTCTGGTCGATCCGGCGCAGTATCAGTCCCGTTTGAACGACTATGACTTCGATATCTGTTCACGCAGATATTCACTGACTGCGACCTTGTCCGAAGCGATCCGCACTTTCTGGGGATCGGAAGCCGCCAAGACGCCAGGAACCTACAATATTGCGGGAATTTCCGATCCGGTGATCGATGACCTGATGGACAAGGTGCTGGAAGCGGAAACGCGGGAAGAAATGAATATCATCGCCCGTGCCCTCGACAGGGTCATCAGATCCGGCCACTACTGGGTTCCGCAGTGGAACAAACCGATCCATACGGTCGCCTTGTGGGACATGTTCGGTTATCCGGAAGAACCGCCGCGATATGATTTCCCGGTGGAGTCGACCTGGTGGGTCGACACGGAAAAGGCCAAAAAGATCGGTAAAGCCGGTTAAACTCGATTACCGGCCTGCGGATCGCCAAAGACGGCCAAACTGTAAAGGAAATGCACGAACTCCATGGGCGCTTATATTCTTCGCCGTTTGCTGCTGATGATTCCGACACTTGTCGGCATCATGGCCATCAATTTCGTCATTATCCAGTTTGCGCCGGGCGGACCGGTCGAAAGGGTCATTGCCCAGCTTCAGGGAACGGATGTCTCTGCCACGTCACGGATCAGCGGGGGCGGAGGCGACTTTGCCGGAGGGAACGATGCCTCCGGCGGAAGCGGTGTCGCGTCCGACAGCGTGACGTCCAAGTACCGCGGGGCGCAGGGGCTGGATCCGGAGTTCATCAAGGAACTTGAAGCGCAGTTCGGTTTTGACAAACCGCCGTTCGAGCGTTTCCTGAACATGCTGTGGAACTACGCCCGGTTTGATTTTGGCGAGAGTTATTTCCGTGACATTCGAATATTGGATCTGATCGCGGAGAAACTGCCCGTTTCCATATCCCTTGGACTATGGATGACGCTGATTTCCTACCTTGTGTCCATTCCCTTGGGAATTCGCAAAGCGGTGAGCGATGGATCGAGGTTTGATGTCTGGACGTCCGGTGTGATCGTGGTCGCTTATGCCATTCCCGGCTTTCTGTTTGCCGTTCTCTTGATCGTACTCTTCGCAGGCGGGTCCTTCTGGGACATCTTCCCGCTTCGAGGTCTTGTCTCCGACAATTGGGAGCAACTTTCCTGGCCGGCCCGCATAGCTGACTATTTCTGGCATTTGGCGCTGCCGTTGACCGCGATGGTGCTGTCGGCTTTCGCGACCACCACCTTGCTGACGAAGAATTCCTTCCTCGATGAGATCCGGAAGCAGTATGTCGTCACCGCAAGGGCCAAGGGGCTCAGCGAGCGTCAGGTTCTTTACGGACACGTCTTCCGCAATGCCATGCTGATCGTCGTCGCCGGTTTCCCGGGAGCGTTCATTTCCTCCTTCTTTGCCGGATCTCTGCTGATTGAAACCATCTTTTCCCTCGATGGCCTCGGCCTTCTCGGTTTTGAATCTGTCATCAATCGGGACTACGCCGTGGTCTTTGCGACATTGTACATTTTTTCGTTGATGGGACTGCTCGTGAACCTGATGTCGGACCTCACCTATACCTGGATCGATCCCCGGATCGATTTTGAAAGCCGGGAGGTGTGATCCATGGATTCGAGGCTGAACAAGGAACTGGAAGACGCCGGCTACGACGTGCTCAATCCACTGGCAGAGGAAACCGCGCCACCACCGAAAAAGATGCGCCTGTCGCCGATCAATCAGCGCAGGCTGGCAAACTTCAAGGCCAATCGACGCGGCTTCTGGTCTCTCTGGATTTTCCTCGTACTCTTCACGCTGGCGATGCTTGCGGAATTCATTACCAACGACAGGCCCATTCTGGTGTCCTACAAGGGAGAGCTTCTGGCACCCGTGTTTGTGGACTACCCGGAAGAAAAGTTTGGTGGGTTTCTTGCGGTGACCGACTACCGCGATCCCTTCATCCAGGATGAGATCAATGCCAATGGCTGGATGCTCTGGCCTCTAGTCCGGTATTCGTATCGCACGGTCAACAACGAAATACCCGTTCCGGCACCGGCACCCCCGTCCTGGACAATGGACAAGGAACAGCGCTGCACACGTTATCCTCTGGGTGCTGAAGACCCCAACTGCGTTATCGGCAACTGGAACTGGCTGGGTACCGACGATCAGGGCCGGGATGTTCTGGCCCGCCTCATCTACGGGTTCCGCATATCGGTGCTGTTCGGTCTGGCCCTGACCCTGGCGTCCTCCGTTATCGGCATCGCCGCAGGGGCAGTACAGGGATATTACGGCGGCTGGGTGGATCTCATTTTCCAGCGCTTTATCGAAATCTGGACTGCAATACCGACGCTTTATCTGATCCTCATCGTGTCTTCGTTTCTTGTGCCCGGTTTCTGGACACTGTTCACGATCCTGCTCGCCTTTTCCTGGGTGGCGCTGGTGGGCGTCGTTCGGGCGGAGTTTCTGCGCGGCCGGAACTTTGAGTATATTTCAGCGGCACGTGCGCTGGGCGTCTCCAATCCGGTGATCATGTGGCGGCACCTGTTGCCCAATGCCATGGTGGCAACACTGACCTTCATGCCGTTCATTCTCAACGGTTCGATCTCGACATTGACCGCGCTGGATTTCCTCGGTTTCGGTCTGCCTCCGGGGTCCGCATCTCTTGGCGAGTTGCTGGCCCAGGGCAAGAACAATCTGCAGGCGCCATGGCTGGGCATAACCGGGTTCATTGTGATTTCGCTGATGCTCAGCCTGCTGATTTTCATTGGTGAAGCCGTGCGTGACGCTTTCGATCCACGCAAGAGCCTGGCGTAAGGAGACTGGGATGACACAAGATGCTCTCCTGACCGTCAAGGATCTGTCCGTTGCTTTCACGCAAGGCGGCAGGGAAACTCTCGCGGTCGACAGGATTTCCTTCAACATCAAGAAGGGGGAAACCGTTGCCCTGGTAGGTGAAAGCGGTTCGGGAAAATCGGTCTCCGCGCTTTCGGTTCTGAAGCTTTTGCCATATCCGGCAGCGTCGCATCCGTCGGGTGAAATCCTGATGAACGGCAAGGACCTCCTGCATGTGAGCGACAGCGAAATGCGCAAGGTGCGCGGTAATGATGTCTCCATGATCTTTCAGGAGCCGATGACCTCGCTCAATCCGCTTCACACGGTGGAAAAGCAGATTGCCGAAATCCTGAAGATCCACCGTGGCATGGGGGAAACGCAGGCAAGAGCACGCGTTCTGGAATTGCTCAACCAGGTCGGTATTCGTGACCCGGAAAAGCGGCTCAATTCCTATCCGCACCAGCTTTCCGGCGGTCAGCGCCAGCGTGTCATGATCGCAATGGCGCTTGCCAATGAACCCGATCTTCTGATTGCTGACGAACCGACCACGGCGCTTGACGTGACCGTACAGGCGCAAATTCTCGAGCTTCTGAAGGACTTGCAGCGCCAGCAGGGCATGGCGATGCTCTTCATCACGCACGACCTCGGCATTGTCCGCAAATTCTCGGATCGGGTGTGTGTGATGACCGGCGGCAAGATCGTGGAGCAGGGGCCTGTCGAGGAAATTTTCGAGAACCCGCAACACAATTACACCAAGCATCTGCTTGCTGCCGAGCCCAAGGGCGAACCGCCGGAAACCGACACCAATAGGCCAATCGTCGTTCAGGCTGACGATCTGAAAGTCTGGTTCCCGGTCAAGCGCGGATTCCTGCGCCGGACGGTGGATCATATCAAGGCGGTGGACGGTATCGATATCACCGTGCGTGAAGGCCAGACCCTCGGCATTGTCGGTGAAAGCGGATCGGGAAAAACGACCCTCGGCCTTGCGATCTTGCGGATGATTTCATCGACGGGCCGGATTGCCTTCAATGGTCAGGATATCCAGAGCAATTCCTGGAAGGATATGCGTCCGCTTCGCCGCGACATGCAGATCGTGTTCCAGGATCCGTTTGGCGCCCTGTCTCCGCGCATGTCCGTGGCAGATATCGTAGGTGAAGGGCTCCAGGTGCACTTTCCCGGCATTTCGGCGGAAGAGCGCGACCGGAGGGTTTCTCAGGCCTTGGAAGAAGTGGGCCTCGACGCATCGACCCGGCACCGCTATCCGCACGAGTTTTCCGGCGGGCAGCGCCAGCGGATCTCGATTGCCCGCGCGATGGTGCTTGAGCCGAAATTCGTCATGCTTGACGAGCCGACTTCTGCTCTGGACATGAGCGTGCAGGCCCAGGTTGTCGACCTGTTGCGTGATCTGCAAAGGGCTCACGGACTCGCCTACCTGTTTATTTCCCATGACTTGAAGGTCGTTCGGGCGCTCGCGAATGAAGTGATCGTCATGAGACAGGGAAAGGTCGTGGAATCCGGACCGGCTGAGCAGATCTTCGACGCGCCGCAAACCGACTACACCAAGGCCCTCATGGCAGCTGCCTTCAGGCTCGAAACTGCTCCGGAAGGTGTCGTCAACATCTGACCGGAAACTGGCGGGAGCAAGGCCGCATGGTAGAGAATCTGGGACTGGTTGCGGTCGTGATCATGGTCGCCAGTTACGCGCTTGAAAGCCGGCATCCCGTTTTCGTCCTCATTTTTGCGTTCGGATGTGCGCTTGCCAGCTTCTATGCGTTTCTGATCGGATCGATCCCATTCCTGATTGCGGAAGGGATCTGGGCGGCAATTGCATTCGTCCGTTATTGGAACAGGAAAAGTTCCGGTCAGAACAGGTAATCCAATTGCCCGGCAAGAATGTTCCGGCGCAGCGGATTGCCGCGCCGGTGGGACGGTCTATGCGCAGGGTTGCACAGGATCTGCCGTCTTGCCGTCGGTGCCCATCGGAATATTTCTCAGATCGTAGTCTTCTGCCAGCGTGACATACTCCTGCAACTCTGACGATTTCAGGAAAGTTGAAATCAGCATCGGTCCCTCGTCGTTCGGGTCGATCTTGCAACCGGACACATCGATCGCAAGCGAACCTGCAATCTGATCCTGTTCTGCTTTCGTAAGAGCAAGGTATCTCGCCTGAAGCGCACGCAATTCGTCCACCTGACGGGCCGCAATCCGGTAGACTGAAATCGTTTTGCGGCTGTCGGCAGACGGGTCTTCCGACATTTCTTCCGCGGTTTCGGCCTTTTGCAGGTAGATGGTCTTTTCCCGAATGACACGACCGGTTGTCTTGTCCGTCATGGAAAAGAACATGCGGGGGCCACTGGCGCGGATCTTCAGCCGGTCGGAATGAACAACCGCGATGCGGAACAGGTCAAGGTCAGTCGTTGCGGGGTTGAACCTATCCAGGTCCTCTCCGAACGCGGAGGTGACAATCGGCCCGATAAGCATTGCGACAAGCAATAGAATTCCTGCACGCAGCGACGGTGTCGCGCGCCGGACAGTCAATCCAAACATGCGGGGGTACTCCATTTTTGAAAAAAGCATAAAATAATTATCGTAAAACAATAAAAAATAAAAGAAGAAAAATGATAGTATGTCGGCGCGAGCTGAAGTGAAGGCATGAGGAAACAGACCGCGACCGCTTGATCGTCGGCACTTTTCATACGATCAGGGAGAGAGCGCGGGGCTTTACCCCACCCAGCAGGTTGCGAAGAAACCGTTCTTTTCCTGGTCCTTGCCGATAGAGCGGCGGGTCTTGAATCCGATCAGGCCGTCTGCCCCGCCAACATCGTGTCCCAGCCCCTCAAGGCGCTGTTGAAGATTGCGGACGGCGCCCCGTGTGGTTTCCTGCATCGGCTTCCAGCCGCCGACGAAACCCTTGTTGCTGCCGTACCGGTCTGCGAGATGTCCGACGAATAGCGCGTATGTGTCGGACTCGTTGTACTTCTTCAGCACATAGAAATTTTCCGTGGCAATGAATGCCGGACCGTAACGCCCGGCAGGCAGCAGGATGTTGCCGGCCTGCCTGAGCTCATGGTCTGGAAAAGGTCTTCCGCTGACACGCTTGACCCCTTCGCCCACGAAACCTGAGATCTTCTGCCGGTTGTCCGGTCCTTCCCGCGTGCAGGAGATCGTGTTGGGAAGATGTACTTCGTATCCCCAGTCCCTGCCTTTCTGCCATCCATGGGCGGAAAGATAGTGGGCAATGGAGGCCATCGTATCGGCTTCGGATGTCCAGATGTTTCGCTTGCCGTCACCGTCGAAATCGATTGCATATTTCAGATAGGAGGAGGGCAGGAACTGTGGTTGTCCCATGGCTCCGCCCCAGGAACTTTTCATGGCTCGGCGGGACACATCGCCGTTTTGGAGAATTTTCAGCGCAGCGATCAACTCGCCTTGGAAAAAGTCCGGCCGTTGGCCCATGAAGGCCTGTGTCGCCAGAACCCGTACGGCGTCATAAGGGATTTTGGCGCCACCGTATCCGGATTCCCGTGCCCAGATGGCCAGAATGATGCGTTTGGGCACGCCGTAGCGGGCCTCGATCCTGACCAGGGCATCTGCGTGTTTCTGCATCAGCCGACGTCCGCCTGGCACCAGAGAGTTGAACTGGCTGTCACGGAAGTAGCGCGCCGGCGAGCGGAACTCGGCCTGGAAGTTGACCTTCGGAGGTGAACCCTTGCCACCCGGGCCGACGAGGCCGGGAAGAGACGTGTCTGGCGTCAGGCCCGCCAGTTCGCGGTCAAGTGTTGCTTGCGAAACCCCGGCCCTGCGGGCTGCCGGAACGACCTCGTTGTTCAGAAACTGCCGGAACTGGGCGTCGTACTTTCCCGCTTGAACGGGCTGCGGCTGCGATAGAAAAACAAGAACGGCTGCAAAAAGGGTCGGCAACAAGCGGATCACGTCGGGCTCCAGAGGTGATTTGTCCGCTGGAAGCCTAGCACGGCTAGATTTCGATCCAACTTAAATCACGGCCTGCTTGCGATGTGAGCCATTCCCGTTCAAACCGGTACCAGCACCCGCCGCGCTTCTGGTCATGCACTCTTGAAATAGGCACACCCATGAGGTGACACATGAAGATCGTTCCGGCGGCACCATGTCCGGCAAAAAGAACAGGCTGATCGGGTCCCGTTCTTGCCAGCTCCTCAGTGACGCTCGAGACAACACGCTTCTGCACATCGGAGGCCCTTTCCCAGCCTCTGATGGAGGCATTGGGATTTGCGAAGAACTGGTTGGCCGTCTCTTCGAACTCATCCGGTTGCAAGAAGCCGGTCGCCGAACGATCGTTCTCGTGAAGCGAAGCGCGGACATGATGAGGGATGGCGAGTTGTTCTGATATGATTTTGGCGGTTTCGATCGCCTTGTTCTCAGCGCTTGAAACCACCTCGGCAAACTCGTTGGCAAAGGGAAGTCCGGTAGCCTTGAATGCACGCTCCCTGCCAACGTCGGACAGGCCCCATTCAGGCACTGGAACATCCGGATCGATTTTGACTTCCGGGTGAGACAGGTACACACACCAGGTCATCTTGACCCTTCCTCGAGCCAGCCGGCAATCAGCTCATAAGCAATGGATATGGAAGGCGGTATCCTGTGTCCGTCGGGATGGGTTCCTTCAACCATCTGAATGACCTCTTCCCTGTCGCACCATTTGCAGTCTTCCAGCTCGTCGTCCTCGATTTCAATGTCCTTTGAAATCGCGGAACCCACGCAACCGAGCATCAGGTTTGCCGGGAACGGCCAGGGCTGGTTGGAGATCAGTTGGACCTCCCCAACCTGAATTCCTGATTCTTCCAGCGTTTCCCGTCGGACAGCCTGTTCGATCGTTTCGCCCGGTTCCATGAACCCGGCGAGAGTTGTGTAAACCCCTTCGGGCAATCGGGCGGGACGCCCAAGGAGCGCGCGGTCACCATCGGTGATCAGCATGATCACGCAAGGGTCCGTGCGCGGAAAATGCGGAGCCGTGCAGGAAGGGCAGTCGCGCCGGTACCCGGCCTCTGCCATCACGGTCTTTTCCCCGCAGCGTGAGCAATGGGTATGGGTTCGATGCCAGTGGATGAGGGCGCGCGCCTGGGCCAGCGCTCCGAGGTCCTGTTCTGAAAAGGCGTTCTGAAGCGCGAGATTGCGAAGGTCCTGGATATGAAGCTCAGGCCGGCCCTCCAGATCCTCGTCGCGATGTGGCAAGGTCGTGGCAAAAACGGCCTGACCGTTTTCCGGTCTGAGGCCCAAAAAGACCAATTCGGCCGGGTCCGCGCCAAGCTCAATGGCTGAATTCAGGTCATGCCCAACCTTGAGAGGCTCGGTGGAAGCGAACACCAGGGTCTTGTCGGTTGAAAGGACAATTTGCGTTTCCGGCCGTCTCAGGAGTTCGTCCAGATAGGGCTTGTCTCCGCGCCGTGTTGACTGCCTGTCGAGCGTGTTGCCGAGAAAACTCATCTCCATGGCCCGTAGGCCGGCTGCGGAGGCGCGCATGTTTGGTTCCTTGGAAAAGAAAAGCTGGCTGGATTGAAGCTGAACTCTAGGGCGGTGGCAGAGCTCTGTCCAGCCGTGGGCTATTCACCTTCCGATGACAAGGCATCCCACAATTGCTCGATCAAGGTATCGGCTTTTTCAGGGTCATAGGTTTCAGCCGGTGCTGCCCCCCAGACCGGACCTGGCCAGGCTGCATCATCGCGAAAACGAGCGATCACGTGGACATGCAATTGCGAAACCATGTTGCCGAGCGCACCGATATTGAGCTTCTCGCAGTCCGTAACCGATCTCAAAACATTGCTGGCAATTGCAATCTCCCGCATCAGCTGTTGCTGATCGCTTTCGTCCAGGTCGATAATCTCGACAAGGTCGGGCTTGCGCGGAATAAGGAGCAGCCAGGGATAGTTGGCGTCCTTCATCAAACGGACGGATGAAAGCGGAAGATCGGCGACAAAATAGCTGTCGCCTTCCAGGCGGACGTTAAGGGCAAAAGAAGTCATGATTTCACCAAAACAGGAAATTTTGTTGAGAGGCTAACCCATAAGTGTGCCGGCTTGCGAGCCCGAAAAGAGGAACCGGGCCTTGGATTGCGATCATATTTTCAAGGTGCGCCCGCTCTTGATGGTGTCCATGGACACCAGCGTTCGAAACTTCTTGATGTTTCCGCTTTGAAAAAACATGCGCCGGGTAAAGTCTTCATAGGTGGACATGCTGTCCACGACGACGGTGAGAATGAAATCGACCTCACCGGTCACGTAGAAACATTGTTGCACTTCCGGAGCCTCACGAAATGCGCTTTTTGCAACGTCGATCTTGTCCGGTGTTTCACTGATGAGTTCAACCTCAACGAAGATGGTGAGAGGCAGTCCGACCGCGTCGGGATTAACCAGTGCAACATTTGCATCGATAATGCCTTCCGCTTCCATGCGCCGGATGCGGCGTTGAACCGAGGGCGTCGACAGGTTCACTGCCTCGCCGATCTTGTGTTGCGGGGTTCGGTTGTCTACCTGCAGGATGCGCAGGATTGCACGGTCGAAGTCGTCCAGAGAAGCCATGCGAGAAAAAATTGCAGAACCCAAGGCAAGTTTCAGCAAAAATTTCAGTCGGATTGAAATATTTTCTCTCTACGACAGGCTAAAGGGCGATTTGGATCGGGAAGGAGCGATAAGGTGGAGAAGTTTGCCGAGCAGCTGCGCGAGTTGCGGCACGAATTTCACAGGCATCCCGAACTCGGGTTTCAGGAAAACTGGACCAAGGCACGCATTGCCGCGCGCCTGGAGGAACTCGAAATTGAAACGCATGTCGGTGCTGGAGTGGTTGGTGTCCTGCGTGCGGGCAAAGGCAACCGCGCAATCGGCCTGCGAGCGGATTTCGACGCGCTGCCGATCACCGAGGAAAACGACTTTTCCTACCGGTCTGAAAATGAAGGCGTGATGCACGCCTGCGGGCACGACGGACACACCACGATGCTGCTGGGTGCGGCGGAACTTCTTTCAAAGGACCCGGACTTCGATGGAACCGTGGTCTTTTTGTTTCAGCCAAACGAAGAGCATGGCCTGGGTGCCAAAGCAATGATCGATGAGGGTGTCCTTCAAAGATTTCCGATCGATGAAGTCTATGGCGCTCACAATCTTCCTGGCGAACCTGTGGGACGTGTTTCGACCCGGCCGGGTATCATCTGCTACAGCGAAAGCCTGTTCGAGTTTGAGATCAGGGGACGGGGAGGACATGCGTCGATGCCGCATGTGGGCCGGGAAACGCTGACCCCGGGTGCCGAGCTGGTGCTGGCACTGCAAACGATTGTCGCCCGAAAACTGCCTCCGTCGGCTGGAGCGGTCGTCTCCGTGACCGAGTTCATCACCGACGGTCAGCGCAATGTCCTGCCCGGACATACGATCATCAAGGGGGACACCCGGGCAGCTTCGCCTGACGACCGCCGGGCCATCGAAAGTTACATGCGTGATATCGGGGCAGGTATTGCAGCAAGCCATGGGGTTGAAGTGAAGGTCGGTTTTCGGACCGAGTTCATCGAGGCGGTCAATGATGCTGAAGCTGCCGGACATGTGGTCGCGGCTGCCCGGACCATCGGTCTCGAAGCCGACGGGAATCGCAAACCCATGACTTTTTCCGAGGACTTTGCCAACTTTCAGGCCGAGGTGCCGGGATGTTTCCTGTTGATCGGAAATGGAACCGAGGGAGCAAACGCCCGTCCTCTCCATGCAGCCAATTACGACTTTAACGACGATCTGCTGCCGATTGGTGCAAAGCTCTGGGCTGAACTTGTTCGCCAGAGATTGTCTCTGGGTGGCCGGACGCCGGGCTGATCATTCAGCTGGTGTTTCTTGCAAGGCCGACTGTTCATGTCCGGCCGATCGTTTCGGCGCGAGTGAATTGCATTTTGCACGCTGATGCGTAGATTTGAGCCGATCCTGGCGGGTTTCATCTCCCGTTCCCTTTCAGCATTGCCAATTCGGATTGAGACATGTCTCTGGAAACCTTCTTGAGTTTTGCCTTTGTTGCCGGTCTCCTGGTGATGTCTCCCGGCCCCAATGGCGTCCTGATCGCCAAAACGGTTCCAACGTCCGGGCGCTCGGCCGCCTATTGCAATGTTGGCGGGTTTGTTGCGGGCTTTTTCCTTCACGGAACGCTCTCGATTCTCGGCATTTCGGTCATTCTGGTCCATTCGGCGGAAGCCTTTTTTGTCGTCAAGATGCTTGGCGCTGCCTATCTCTTCTGGATTGGCCTGAAGGCGTTGAAAGATGCGTTTTCCGGAAAGGTACTCGCCCCTGATGTCGTTCCGGCAAAGCGAAAGCGGACGATGGCACGGGCGTTTGGGGAAGGTTTCCTGACAAATGCCCTCAATCCGAAGGTTTCGATGTTCTATCTCGCTGCATTCCCGCAGTTTATTCCTGCTGGTGACGGTGCTGTGTCGGCAGCCTTTTCGCTCGTGGCGATACATTCTCTGATCAACGCACTCTGGTTTGGTGCCATGATCGTTCTGCTCGCCAGCATGCGCAGCGCCGCTCGTAATCCGTCGTTCCAGCGGTGGCTGAAGGGCGTGACCGGTGTTGTTTTCATGGGTTTCGGGCCGAAACTGGCGACACTGCGTCCTTGAAAACCGGCGCCATCGGGCGGTTTGTTCCATGGCAAACAAAAAATCGTTTTGGCCTCTTGCCAAACCCCAGGGTGGATCTGATATAAGGCACTCGGGAGGTTGGTGGTGGACGAGCCACTCGCCAACCGGGTCAGGTCCGGAAGGAAGCAGCCCTAACGAGCCTCGGCACGGGTCGCCGTGCCAGCCTCCCACCTTTCAAAAAATTGAATTCCTATGTCGAACACCGCTCGATCCGTGCGGTGTTTTTTTGTTGCGCGACTGCATCTGTTCTCACATGTCGTCAACACTTGACTTGTTGGTACATTGGTACCATGATAACAATCATGGCGAAATCAGTTGAACGCGTTCAGACCGGTGTGCGTCTGGAAAAACGGCTTCTCAAGGTTCTCAAGGGCCTTGCGGAACATCTGGATCTTTCTCTCGGAGATCTGATCGAGGGCATGGCGCTGCATTGCTTTGAGAACAAACCACCCTTTTCCGCAGAAACGCTTGGGAAAATCGAACAGTTGAAAAGCGTCTACGATCTCGACCTGAGTGCAAACGACAGCCACAAACTGATGGATAAATCCGATGGGACCTGAACCGCGAAACTACAATGCGATGACGGAGCAGTTTGAAACGCAATCGCTCGATGCGTCCGGGTTCACGCATGTCGATCACATCGGGGTCGCCTGCAAGATGTTGCAGAAATATGAATTTCTGGAAGCTGCTGCGCGCTATGGCTCCGCTTTGCGCGGCATCGCGGCCAAGGTAGGCGCTCCGGACAAATTCAACACCACTCTGACGCTGGCCTTCCTCGGCCTGTTGTCGGAACGCATGGCCGACACACCTCACGAGACATTTGCGGAGTTCATGGAGAAGAACCCGGATCTCGTGTCGAGGTCATTGATGGAAACCTGGTATTCAAAGGAAAGGGTAGATAGTCGCCGCGCGAGGGAAATCTTTCTGATGCCGGATCGTTTCTGCAACTGATCGGGAAAAGACCACGTTCGCCCGATCACGCATTTCCGTTCACAGAAAAACTTTCAAATTGCCGTCCAACTTTCAGAAAAAGTCGCTATTGTGCGCCTCATGGATGAAACAGGTTTTCCGCAAGAAGGCGCGCCTGCGCCTGACATGACCAACACCTCTGATTCTGGTGGCCAGGACCAGGATGGTGCATATCGCGTTCTGGCACGCAAATACCGGCCGAAAACCTTCGAGGATCTCGTCGGTCAGGAGCCGATGGTCCAGACGCTGGAAAATGCGTTTGACACCGGCCGTATCGCTCAGGCGTGGATGCTGACGGGTGTTCGCGGCGTCGGAAAGACGACCACTGCACGTATCCTCGCCCGCGGCCTCAATTACGAGGTTCCCGGCGAGGCGGACAAACCGACCGTCAAGCTTGAGCGTGAAGGCACGCACTGCAAGGCGATCATGGAAGGGCGTCATGTCGATGTCATCGAGATGGATGCGGCCTCCCATACCGGTATCAACGATATCCGTGAAATCATCGATGCGGCCCGCTACCGTCCGGCAACGGCGCGCTACAAGGTCTACATCATCGACGAAGTGCACATGCTTTCCAATGCGGCTTTCAACGGTCTTCTGAAGACCCTGGAAGAACCGCCGGAACATGTGAAATTCATCTTCGCCACCACGGAAATCCGCAAGGTTCCGATCACGGTTCTCTCGCGTTGCCAGCGCTTCGATCTGCGCCGGATCGAGCAATCGAAGCTGATCGGTCTGCTGCGACGGATTTCTGACGCCGAGAACATACAGATCTCCGACGAGGCTCTTATGCTGATCGCCCGTGCGGGCGAGGGCTCTGCACGTGATTCCCTTTCATTGCTCGATCAGGCGATGGCTCATGGCGCCGGAGCGATCGAAGCCGACGACCTGCGTCAGATGCTGGGCCTGGCCGACCGCGCCCGCGTGATCGATCTTTTCGGTCACCTGATGGCAGGCCGGATCGAAGATGCGCTCGGCGAATTGCAGTTGCAGTATAACGTCGGCGCCGACCCGGCGATCGTGCTGACCGATCTTGCGGATTTTACGCATCTTGTCACCCGCATGAAGGTTGCGCCGAAGTCTGCGGATGAAGCTTCGGTGACCGAAGCCGAACGGGCACGCGGGCAGGAATTTGCCGAAAAAATTTCCGTACGCCTCTTGTCACGCGCCTGGCAGATCCTTCTGAAAGGCGTTCAGGAAGTGCAGGCCGCTTCCAAGCCGCTGGCGGCGGCGGACATGGTGCTGGTGCGCCTTGCCTATGCAGCGGACCTGCCCGATCCGGGCGACCTGATGGCGCAGATCAAGAGCGGACATAATCCACTCGGTGGTGCCGCGCCCTCCGGCGGTGGAGGGGCTCCCTCAGGAGGCGGCGGCGGACAGGCAATGGCGGTCGGTATGCCGCAGTCGGCTGGTGGCCCGGGAAACGGTCCGACCATGCAGGCCGCAGGCCGACCACAGCTGGCGGCTATTCAGGGCGGAATGCCCGATACGCAAGCATCTCCTCAGATCGCGCCTCAGACGGAAGCGCCTGCGCAACCGGCTTACAATCTGCGTAATCTTCATGATTGTGCCGCGCTGGCGTCTGAAAAGCGCGACATCCCGATGAAGGTCGCAATCCGGCGGCAAATGCGTCTGGTGAAATTCGAACCTGGCAAAATCGAAATCCAGCCGACAGAAGATGCCCCGGCCGATATTGCCGGTGAGTTCGGGCGCAAACTGACCGAATGGACCGGTCAGCGCTGGTTTGTGGTGGTTTCGCGCAACCAGGGGCGGCCAACCATCCACGAAGAGGAAGAAGCAAACCAGCAGCAGCTGCTTTCCGATGCCAAGTCCCATCCGACCGTTGCCGCATTGCTCGCACAGTTTCCCGGTGCCAAGGTTGTCGATGTGAAGGTGCAGGTCACGGAAGAAGACGAAGCCGCAATGGCCGACCCGCTCGTCAACGACCCGTTGCTCAATGAAGCATTGGGCGATGATGATGATGAAATCTGACCAACTCACAAGTTAAGCAACATGAACGATCACAAGATAAGAAACAATGTCATCTGGTTCTTGGTAACGGGCGCGATTTTCCTGATTGTCATGGCAATTGTGTCAAAGAGCGACATCGATCAATACACAAAGTTATTGACGGTTGTTTCTATTGTGTGTGTGTCGTTTTTCGCCGGGTTGTATTTCGCGGGAAGAGTTTTTTATCTCTGCTTCAAGAAGACATGAATGCCCTGCGCAGGGGCTCTCAGTCATGCCCGGGATACCGCATTTGGGGGTGGTAATTCTCCTGTTGTTCTTCTAAACGCAGATCCCAAATTAGATTAGAGACGTTGAAAGATAAGGCGCGCAGCAGCGCCTATCGAGAATTCAAGGAGAAATCCGATGGACTTCCTCAAGATGATGAAGCAGGCCAAGCAGATGCAGGAGCAAATGGGCTCGCTTCAGGAACAGATCACAGACATCGAAGCCGAAGGCAGCTCCGGCGGTGGCCTGGTAACGCTTCGCCTCAACGGCAAAGGCGAAATGAAGAGCCTGAAAATCGACCCGTCCCTTCTGAAGGAAGAGGAAGGCGAGATCCTGGAAGATCTGATCATTGCCGCACACACGGATGGACGCGTGAAGATCGATCAGGCGATCCAGGACAAGACTCAGGAAATGATGGGTGGCCTGGGGCTGCCAGCCGGCATGAAGCTGCCGTTTTAAGATCTTACGGGGGCGGGCGGTTAATGGCACAAAAGCAGGTTGCAGGACCCGAGATCGAGCGGTTGATTCAACTGCTTGCGAAACTGCCGGGGCTTGGACCTCGCTCCGCGCGCCGCGCCGCTCTGCATCTCATCAAGAAAAAGGACCAGCTGCTGGTTCCTCTCGCAGACGCCATGGGTGTCGCAGTGAGCGAAATCGGTATCTGTTCCACGTGCGGCACCGTCGACACGTCCAATCCCTGCACAATCTGTGCGGACCCCAAGCGGGATCCAGGCGTGCTGGTCGTGGTCGAGGATGTTGCCGATCTTTGGGCGCTGGAACGCGCCGGAGCCGTCAATGCCCGCTACCACGTGCTCGGGGGCACTTTGTCACCGCTCGACGGCATCGGGCCTGAAGACCTCAATCTGGCATCACTGGTCGAACGGTGCGGATCCGAAGGCTATTCGGAAGTTATTCTTGCGATCAGCGCGACGGTCGAAGGCCAGACGACGGCCCACTACATCATGGACCATCTTTCACCGCTTGACGTGAATGTTACCAAGCTCGCCCATGGGGTCCCGGTCGGCGGTGAACTCGACTATCTGGACGAGGGGACGCTCGCGCAGGCGTTGAAGGCCCGGACGCGGTTTTGATTTGCCCAATGCCGAAAAGTTATCCCGGTGCAGTCAAGCGCAGGTTCGGGATCCTGCATTTGCTGAAGTCGATTTGATCTGACGGCGCCTGATCTCCCGCATTCGCAGAGGCCGCAACTGTATCTCCTCTTGCACCTTGCACCCTCCGCACTTATGTCGATGCGGTCATTCACAAAGACTTGAAGGTTCCATGTTCCAAGCCGCTTCCCGTGCCATGTCACAGGTGTTCGAGCAGCCGTTCCGCGCAATTTTCTGGAAGATGCTTGGTTTCACGATCGCGATCCTCGTGGTGATCTGGATCGTGTTGCAGGGCGTGGTCGGACACTTTCTTGGTGTTGCCGCCACTGAATACGGCAACGACGCCGCCTGGACAAACTGGGTCGAATGGTCGATCTCTATACTGACAGGTATCGGTGCCGTCTTTGCGCTCGGGTTTCTGATCGCGCCGATCTCAGCGCTTTTTGCCGGCCTCTTTCAGGACGATATTGCCGATATCGTCGAGACGCGCGACTACCCGGGCGACCGTCCCGGCAAGGCGCTTCCATTTGCGCAGTCGATCGGCCAGACAATCAAGTTTACCGGCATCGTCATTGCCGGAAACATTTTCGCGCTGCTTCTGCTCCTCATCCCGGGTGTCAACCTTGTCGCTTTCTTCCTGGTGAACGGGTATCTGCTCGGCCGGGAGTTCTTCGAATTCGCGGCAATGCGCTTCATGCCGCCGGAACAGGCCAGGGCGTTTCGGAAAGCACGTGGGGGAACCGTTTTCCTTGGCGGGCTGGTGATAGCCTGCCTGCTGGCCGTGCCGATCCTCAATCTGGTCACGCCTATTTTCGCAACCATCTTTATGATGCATCTCTATAAGAGACTTGCACCCGGAACGGCGATCTGACGAACTGCCTTTCCTTGTAGGAGTGGCACATGCAGGACCTTCTGAACGATCTGGCGGAGACCGCGTCGGGCAATCCCGACAAGGGAGAGGTTGCCAGTTACATTCCCGAACTTGCCGGGATCAACCCGGATCAGTTCGGAATTGCGGTCGCCTTGTCGGACGGACAGGTCTTCTCCGCTGGAGATGCCGAGGTGCCCTTTTCGATCCAGTCGGTTTCGAAGGTCTTTGCCCTTGCGCTTGCGCTCGGTCGGGTTGGCGACCAGCTCTGGTATCGGGTCGGGCGGGAACCGTCGGGGCTTTCCTTTGATTCGATCCTGCTTCTGGAGCGTGAAAACGGCATTCCGCGCAATCCTTTCATAAACGCGGGTGCGCTGGTGACGACCGATACCTATCTCGCCGGTTCCAGTCCGCGCGAGGCGCTTGGCGAGCTTGTCCGCTTTGTCCGGGCCGCGGCCGACGACGACAGTATTCACATCAACGAAAAAGTCGCGCATTCCGAAATCACAACCGGCCACCGGAATTTCTCCCTGGCGCATTATCTCGCCTCCCATGGCAACCTGCGCTCGACCGTCGACAAGGTTCTGGGAACTTATTGTCATCAATGCGCGATCGAGCTGACCTGCCGCCAACTGGCCATGGCGGGACGGTTTCTGGTCGATGCGGACAATATGCCTCAACTGGTTTCGGTTGAGCGCCGTCGCCGGATCAATGCGCTGATGATGACCTGTGGTCACTATGACGGTTCCGGCGATTTCGCCTTCCGGGTCGGCATGCCGGGCAAGAGCGGCGTCGGTGGAGGCATTTTGGTCGTTTCACCCGGCCGCGCCTCGATTGCCGTCTGGTCTCCGGGGCTCAACCGCTATGGCAATTCCAAGCTCGGGACGGAGGCGATGGAGACTTTTGCGCACAAAACAGGATGGTCGGTCTTCGGTGTTCCGCATTCCAATGAGGTGGTTGACGTATAGGTCACCTTTGGAATCGCCGCAATTTTTTACCAATGTTTCAAGTAATGATGCCCATTTAAACGATTCAGAAGTGGTTTCGGTGCGAATTGGCCTATAGGATATTTTGACCTTTGCGTGCGTTGGCGCTAGAAACCCTCTAGACAACGCGTTGATTTGCTTACGTTTCCGTAAGCGTTAGGTAGCGTCGTACGGGAGAGGAATTCCATGTCGAACGCCGATCTGCGAGGCAATCGCCCGCTATCGCCCCATCTTCAGATTTATAAACCCATTCTGACGATGGTTATGTCGATCCTGCACCGCATCACTGGCGCGGCGCTGTATTTCGGCACCATTCTTTTGGCCTGGTGGCTGATCGCCGCTGCCGCCGGTCCGACTTACTTTGATTTTGTCAACGAGATTTACGGCTCCATCATCGGGCGCTTGATCCTCTTCGGCTTCACCTGGGCCCTGGTGCACCATATGCTGGGTGGCCTTCGCCATTTCATCTGGGACATGGGCGCCGGGTTCGGCAAGGACGCGCGTGAGTGGCTGGCAAAAGCCACCATCATTGGTTCCGTTTCCCTGACGCTGATCCTCTGGATCATCGGTTACATGGTTCGCTAAGGAGAGTGTCATGGCGGATATGCGCACCCCTCTGAACAAGGTTCGCGGTCTTGGCTCTGCCAAGGAAGGCACAGACCATTTCTGGAAACAGCGCGTGACGGCTGTCGCCAACGTGTTCCTGATAAGCTTCTTCGTGATCATGGTCATCGCCATGCAGGGTTCGACCCATGGTGAAGTGATCGAGACGCTCAAGAACCCGCTGGTTTCGATCATTCTGCTGCTGGTGATCCTCTCCGGTGTCTATCACATGAAGCTTGGCATGCAGGTGATCATTGAAGACTATATCCACGGCGAAGGCATCAAGTTCCTGTCGCTGATGGCAAACACGTTCTTCTGCGCCTTCATCGGATTTGGCTGCATTTTCGCAGTGCTCAAGATTGGCTTTGGAGGTTAACCCGTATGGCCAAGACCTATGAATTTATCGACCACACCTATGACGTGGTCGTCGTCGGCGCCGGTGGCGCAGGCTTGCGCGCAACGCTCGGCATGGCCGAACAGGGATTGCGCACCGCCTGTATCACCAAGGTGTTTCCGACCCGTTCCCATACCGTGGCGGCCCAGGGCGGTATTGCAGCGTCCCTGAAGAACATGACGCCGGACTGCTGGGAATGGCACATGTACGACACCGTCAAGGGGTCCGACTGGCTAGGTGATACCGATGCCATGGAGTACCTTGCCCGCGAGGCGCCAAAGGCGGTTTACGAACTTGAGCATTACGGCGTTCCCTTCTCCCGGACAGAAGAGGGCAAGATTTATCAGCGCCCGTTCGGCGGCCATATGCAGAACTATGGTGAAGGCCCTCCCGTGCAGCGAACCTGTGCGGCTGCCGACCGGACCGGTCACGCCATCCTGCACACGCTTTACGGCCAGTCGCTGCGCCACAACGCGGAATTTTATATCGAATATTTCGCGCTTGACCTGATCATGTCCGAAGACGGCGTCTGCCAGGGCGTGATCGCGTGGAACCTTGACGATGGCACCATTCACCGTTTCTCCGCCAAGATGGTGGTTCTCGCGACCGGCGGATATGGCCGGGCGTATTTCTCCGCGACCTCCGCGCACACCTGTACCGGTGACGGCGGCGGCATGGTTGCCCGCGCCGGACTGCCGCTGCAGGACATGGAATTCGTTCAGTTCCACCCGACGGGAATCTACGGCTCCGGCTGCCTGATCACCGAAGGCGCCCGCGGCGAGGGCGGTTATCTGGTCAACTCGGAAGGCGAGCGTTTCATGGAACGCTATGCGCCATCAGCGAAGGATCTGGCGTCCCGTGACGTCGTGTCCCGCTGCATGACCATGGAGATCCGTGAAGGCCGCGGTGTCGGCAAGAACAACGACCACATCTTCCTGCATCTGGATCACCTTGATCCGGCACTGCTTGCCGAGCGCCTGCCGGGCATCTCCGAGAGCGCGCGCATTTTCGCCGGCGTCGATGTGACCAAGGATCCGATCCCGGTCCTGCCGACGGTTCACTACAATATGGGCGGTATTCCGACCAACTACTGGGGTGAAGTGCTGAATGCGGACAGCAAGAACCCGAACCGCATCCAGGAAGGTCTGATGGCCGTTGGTGAAGCTGGCTGTGCTTCCGTCCACGGGGCAAACCGTCTGGGTTCCAACTCGCTGATCGACCTTGTGGTCTTTGGCCGCGCTGCCGCGATCAAGGCAGCTGAGGTCGTCGATCCGAAATCTGCCGTTCCGGCTCCGAACGAAGCGTCCTGCGAAAAGATCATGGACCGCTTCGACAATCTGCGGAATGCCAGTGGCTCGATCCCGACCGCGGATCTGCGCAACAAGATGCAGCGCGCCATGCAGGAAGACGCAGCCGTGTTCCGTACCCAGGAGAGCCTCGAGGCAGGATGCGAGCGCCTCAGCGAGATCTGGAGCGAGCTGAAGGACCTCAAGGTCTCCGACCGCTCGATGATCTGGAATTCCGACCTGGTGGAAACGCTGGAGCTGGAGAACCTGATGGCCAATGCGATCACGACCGTTTATGGCGCGGAAGCCCGTAAGGAAAGCCGCGGCGCTCACGCTCGCGAAGACTACAAGGACGGTCCGTTTGCCGGTCGTGACGACGAGAACTGGCGCAAACACACGCTTGCCTGGGTCAATGACGCGGGTGAAGTGAAGCTGGATTACCGCCCTGTCGTGCTCGATCCGCTGACCACCTTCGATGAAGGTGGCATCGATCCGAAAAAGATCGCGCCGAAGGCGCGCGTCTACTAAGGAAGCGCTGAGTGAGCCAGGCAACAACAACCCTTCTGGACACGAGAAGTCCGTTCGGCACCTATCCTGCCGAGCGGATGGTTCGGGTTGCCTGGCGTCTTGCCGATCGGCACGACCTTTCCAAGGGGGTGCGCAAGCGCGTTCGCGCCCTGGTCGCACGGATCTTCAAGGGTCCTTACGACCTTGAGGCGGATGGTCTGAAATTCCGGATTTATCCGGGCGAGAACTATGACGACCGCAAGATTCTTGCGAAAGGACGTTTGCCGGAACGTGCTGAGCACAAACTGATTGAACCGCTTCTCGGCCAAGGCAAGGTTTTTGTCGATGTTGGAGCCAATATCGGCTCCTATTCGATCTTTGCCGCCGGTCTGGGAGCTGATGTGCTTTCGATCGAAGCCAATCCGCAGACTGCGGACAAACTCAGTTTCAACGTTCGTGCCAACGACTTGAAAAACCTCACCATCGTCAATTCGGCGGTCGGCCCACGGGACGACACGCTGCCGCTTTGGTTGGAGCCGAGCAATTGTGGCTTTGCCACCTTTGTGAAGGATCTGACCACAGGCGAATGGGCGGGGGACTGGTCTCCGACTTTCGTTCAGGTCCGGCCGCTTACTGCCATCGTCGATGAGCAGGGGCTTTCCGGCATAGACGTACTGAAAGTGGATGTGGAAGGGTTCGAAGACCGGGTGGTGCTTCCCTTCCTGAGACATGCGGACAAGAGCCTCTGGCCCCGCGTGATCCTTCTTGAAACCAATTGCCGGCCCTATTGGTCCGAGGATTGCCTGCCCGAACTGGCAAGCCGAGGCTATCAGGTGACCGGCCAGACAGATGACAACATGATCTTTGAGCTCGGTGACTGAGCAAAAGGATTTTAGGCCCAAAAGGCGCAATTGGCGCGAATAAAGGGCCCAACGCGGAGCAGTAACGAGATGGTTCAGCTGACGCTTCCCCGGAACTCCCAGGTGACGGAAGGCAAGGTGTGGGACAAGCCGGAAGGCGCTACCAACCTGCGCGAATACCGTATCTACCGCTGGAATCCGGATGATGGCCGCAATCCACGGGTCGACACTTATTTTGTCGATGCGGATGATTGCGGACCGATGGTTCTGGACGGTCTTATCTATATCAAGGACAAGATCGACCCGACCCTGACCTTCCGCCGTTCATGCCGTGAAGGGATTTGCGGATCCTGCGCCATGAACATTGACGGCACCAACACTCTCGCCTGTACCAAGGGCACGGACGAGATTGCCGGTGACGTCGTCAAGATCTATCCGCTGCCGCATATGGCGGTGGTGAAGGATCTCGTTCCGGACCTGACCCGCTTCTACGCTCAGCACCGTTCCATTGAGCCATGGCTCAAAACAGTTTCACCTGCTCCGGAAAAGGAATGGCTCCAGTCGCATGAAGACCGGGTCAAGCTGGACGGCCTCTACGAGTGCATCCTGTGTGCCTGCTGTTCCACGTCCTGCCCGAGCTACTGGTGGAACGGCGATCGGTACCTCGGCCCGGCCATCCTGCTGCAGGCCTACCGCTGGCTGATCGACAGCCGTGACGAGGCAACCGGCGAGCGTCTGGACAATCTGGAAGATCCGTTCCGTCTCTACCGCTGCCACACCATCATGAACTGCTCCCAGGCTTGCCCGAAAGGCCTGAACCCTGCAAAGGCGATTGCCGAGATCAAGAAGATGATGGTGGAGCGCCGGGTCTGATCTGCCGCACAGCGCACCGCAATTGGAAAGGCCGTCCCCCGGGGTGGCCTTTTTTTCTGAGAGCTACTCGGAAAGATACCGGATCCAGTTCTCCCATCGCCGGCCGGCGCGTTCGCCGGTTGATGCGGCGATCTTGAAATTCCGGCCTTCCTGGCGGAATTCACTTGCGGACATGCCGAATTGCTGCCGGAACAAACGGCTGAAAGAGGCAGAACTGGCAAAGCCCGCCTCGAACATGAGCTGCTGTATCGAAAACCGGTCATGAGAAGGGTCGGCCAGGCGCAGCTTGATCAGTCTGAGCCTCTGGTTTCTGACATAGGCGGCCACTCCCCCGTCGCTTTCAAACAGGGCATAAAGACGCGATCTGGAAATGCCGAGAGAGCGCATGATGAAGTTCGGGCCAAGTTCCGGATTGACGAGGTTCGCGCTGATGAAACGTCTGACGGCAATGGCGCGGGCTACCTGAACGCCGCCTTGCGTTTCATCGTCGGGTTGACCGGTATTCAAACAAGCCGCAATGAGTGCCAGCGACGAAGGGTTGAGCGAAACGGCTTCGCAACGCCGCATCCGGGGGGACAGATCGCGGAGCGTCAGCAGGTGATTTCTCAGCAAAACGGCAAGCGGTTCCCCCATGCCGATGCGTCTCAAATGCTGGTCGTCCGGTGCCTTGAGCAAAGGCGCCAGATCCATCCGGGGCACAATCAGCGTAAGCGTGACGATGTCCGTTGTCTTGCTGGCCATCGGCTGAGAATTGTCGAAGACAATCAGGTCTCCAGCCCTGACCGTTCTGTCCTCACCCCGGTGGCTGTAGAGCATATTGCCCGTTTCGTAGAGCTGGATCATGTAGTGATCCATACCGTCGTGTCCGATCAGTCGTTCCGACCGCTGCCAGTTCTGACGCGCGGCGCTCGTCGTTGCCAGCATATGCGCCCCATGCAGGTAGGCCGCCAGCGATGCGTCGAATTCGCGAGCCCTACGCAACTCTCTTTCGGCCTCGACTTCGAACACGGCGGAAATACTCTCTCGCCAAAGCGAAAACCGTTCGCCCGGTGCAGCGTCGGCAACGGTGAAATGCGCATAAGGTAAGTAAGATCGGCCCGCCACGTCGACGTGCATTCGCTGTCTCCTGTTCACCTCGTTAGAATTACGAAGGTTTGCGCGCGTTTTCAATCGATCCATCGGCTCGGACGCAATGGCGTTTCTGTGGCTTGCAGGACATCAGGAAAACAGTTTGGGACTTGCGGCAAACAGCAAAACCTTCTGGAGTTAAGTCTTCTTGTTTAAACGTTGAGCCTAGGGAGGAGTTGCAAGACTTTGAATTCGACTGTCTGCATCTGTTTTGAAACACTGAAGAAAATTGACCTCAAATTGTTGCTGTTATGTTTGCGCCTAACTAGTGATTTTTTGAATGTGATTGGGTGCCGGATCTTGTGCTTCGGTCAAATTCTGTGCGCTGGTGAGAGCCTTTGGTCTCTTTGCCGTCATGTCAGATGGAAGCCGGGATCAGTCCGTTTTTCAGGAATACCAATCGCAGTCATCCGATCGTTGTCCTGCGCTCTTCCCGTCCCTGTTTCTGACCTCTCTTCCTGAGAGCTGTGCGGTTCCTTTCCCGCCCCTTTTTGAAAATATGGAGTGACCTCATGAGGTTTAGTCGACCGCTCGCGATGGCAGGCGTTGTTGTTTCGGGATTGTCTGTTGCCGCTTGTCAGTCGGCCCCTTCCACAGGAAACACCGCGGTTCAAGGGTTTTCCTCTCCAACGGCGTCGGAAACCGCCAACACGCCGGTCATAATGCCTGCCGTCGACCCCATCGGACGCTCGACGTCCTCATCCAAAAGCAAAAGCTGGACTTCTGCAGACGGGACCAGACATACGAAGACAACCACGTCTTCAGCAGGATTTTCCGTTGATCCGAATGCCGCCGGCGCGCTTGTTGCCGGGTTGCTGGGAGGAAATTCCAACAGTGCCGGAACCAGTGGAGCTTCCGCCTCGAATGCGGCAAGTTATGTCGGCAAATGGAACCTTTCGGCATCGAACCAAAACTGCAGTCTGACATTGAACAAACCAATTGCCGGCAGCGCTTCGGCTTCGGCGTTCGGTTGTTTCGGTACGAATCTGAACCGGGTCACGACCTGGTCTTTGCGTGGTTACGACGTCGTGCTGACGGGTTTTGGCGAAACCTACGCGACCCTGCGTGTCACTCAACCCAACCGGATGGATGGAAACCTGGCGGGCGGCGGCACAATTACGGCATGGCGATAACCCTATGTATCGGATCGAAACGCCCTGCTGAACCGGTCTGAGGTTTGGTCAACCTTCACAAAGCGCAGCTTGCGGGACTGAAGAGGCTGCACACATTCTGCAATTTCAATGCAGAAAAGACCCGCGTTTCCGCCCTGCAATCACCCTGTTTGCTCTGAAAGTTCGACCCATTGAACGGGACCGCTTGTTTGGGCTCCCGTCCGGCAGAGGTTCGAATGAATGACAAGTGATACTGACAAGACATTTTCTGACATGCCATCCGGCAGGTCGACGCCGCATCGGGGATATTCGCTGCTGAATTCACCGGCAGCAAAATTCATCCTGATCGGTTTTGTAACGCTGATGCTCGTTGCACCGAGCACATTTGTCTGGTTGCTGGTGGAGGAGAGGGCAGACCGGGCGAGGGAGGTTGCCCGCGACATCGCCAGGTCCTGGGGCGGGACGCAGCAGATCAATGGCCCGTATCTGGTGGTTCCGTTCACCGAAACTTTCGATACCGGGCTAGCAGGAAATCGAAAAACCAAAACCGTCCGTCGTAAGGTTGTGCTTTTTCCGAAAAAGCTGGATGTCTCGGGAGACGTTGTCGTGGAAGAGCGGCAAAAGTCCATCTATACGCTTCCCGTCTATAATGGCCGTTTGATGTTGAAGGGCCGGTTCGAAACACCGCCTGAAGGTGCATTTGATCCCAAACACGGCGGCAGAATCGACATCGCGGCAGACAAGGCGGTTCTCGTGGTTGGCATTGGAGATCTGCGGGCCTTGAAAAGCGAAGTTGCCCTCAAACTGGATGGTAATCGCGAAGTTTCCTTCGAACCCGGTCTGGAAGCTCTCGTGTTCAATCCGGAAAACGAGTCTTTCCATCCGCAACATGCATCGGGTATCAACGCAGGCGTTTCTTCGGCCTATTGGCGGAAGGGTTTCACTTTTGAAATTCCATTTCAGCTCAATGGATCATCCGCTGTCTTCATTGCACCAGCGGGACAAACCACCAGCGTGAAACTGCAGTCCAATTGGCCTCATCCGGGTTTCACCGGGGCGTTTTTGCCTGAGGCGCGGAATATTTCCGACAGCGGGTTCGATGCCACATGGAGTATCCCGTATCTGGCACGAGGCATTCCAAAGTTCCAGGAAACGAACCAACTGCCATTGGCAACGAGACTCATCGGCGTGAAGTTCGTTGAGCCGGTCAATTTTTATCAGACCATTTCGCGCTCATTGAAGTACGCCATAGGCTTTATCAGCCTGACGTTCCTGGCGGTCTTTGTTCTTGAAATGCGGTCTGGCTGGCGATTCCACTGGATTCAATATGGTCTGGTCGGTTTTGCCCTGATCATCTTCTATGTGATGTTGCTCGCCTTTGCGGAACATGTCGGTTATGCGCTTGCCTACCTGATTGCTGCAGGTGCCGCGACTGTCCTCAATGCTGTTTATGTTGGTGCGTCGCTCAAAAGCCGATCCGCCGGTCTGGTCATGTTCGTCGTACTGGCAAGCATATTCGGTGTTCTGTTCGCCCTGATGCGCGAGCAGGACTATGCATTGCTGATCGGATCGATCATCGCCTTCATCGCGCTCGCAGTCACAATGTTCGCAACGCAGAAAATCGACTGGACCGGACAGGGTTCTGAAGCGCACAGCCTGGAAAACGCGCAGGTTTGATGGAAGCGTTGTGAAGACAAGTGCGAAAAGAATAGAAGCAGGCCGTTCGGTCTGCTTCTTTTTTGTGCTGGTTGCTCACATCGACATCAAGACGGTTTACGACAGGTGTTGCGATTTGCCTTGTTTTGTTCGATATTTGTTCTCATCTGATTTTGAGCTTTGGAGATGAAAATGCACAAGAGTCGATTGGGCGATCTGGTGATCGATTGCGAAGGTGGAGATATTGACGAGCATGCATCGTTCTGGGCCGGGGCGCTTGGAAGAAGGGTTGAAGCGAAACCGAAAAATCCTCGATACCGCCGTCTGGAAGGCAAAGCCGGTGAGATCGGCATCCTGCTGCAGTCGGTAGAACACCCATCACGCGTTCATCTCGATATTGAAACCGATGATCCGGAAAGAGAAGTTGCCCGCCTTGAGAAATTGGGCGCAAAGATCGTGCAACGTTTCGAACATTGGGTAGTGATGGAAGCCGGCAGCGGTCACAGGTTCTGTGTTGTCAGTCCGCAAACTCCGGAGTTTGGGCAGTCCGCAAACAGCTGGGAGAGTTGAGCTTTCAGGAAGCCGGTCACGGGAATCTCACGGCGTTGTGCAGGTTCGGGCTTTGGAGTTGAGTTGTCTCTTTGGCCGGATGCGTTACCTCTAGCGGCAACTAAAGCGTTATCGGAAAAATTTGAATCACCTGACGCTGTCTGACGTCGAAGATTTCATCGCGTTATGTGATTCCGGTGTTTCAAGGATTTTCCGAAACACTGTAATGGAGGATCTGACATGAAGCGTATCTTACCGCTGACTTTTCTTGCTGCCCTTGCCGGCACTGGCCCGCTTGCGCCCGCGCAGGCTGAAACTGCCATTCTGGCGGGTGGTTGCTTCTGGTGCGTGGAATCGGATCTGGAAAAATTGCCGGGGGTGCGTGATGTCGTGTCGGGTTACGCCGGTGGGTCTACACAAAACCCAACCTACAAGAACTACGAGCGCGGCGGCCACCGTGAAGTTGTCCAGGTGGATTTCGACGAGACCAAGATCAGTTATGGCGATCTTGTCGGTATTTTCCTGCGCACGGTTGATGTAACGGATGCCGGTGGACAGTTTTGCGACCGCGGCTTCGGTTACTCCACCGCCATTTATCCGCTTGATGAGGGCCAGGCCGCGGATGCGACAGCCCAAATCAAGAAAGCGAACCAGGCGCTCGGCGGCAAGGTCGTGACACCGGTGGAAGGAGCGGCCGTCTTCTGGCCAGCGGAAGAGTACCATCAGGGCTACTACAAGAGCGATGTTCGCACATTGACACGTTTCGGTTATGTCACCCGTGCTGATGCATACAAAGGCTATCGCAAGGCGTGCGGACGGGATGCGCGGGTAAAATCGGTTTGGGGCGGGGAAGCTTACAAGGGATTGCCCAAGACCGGTTCCTGACAAACAGCAGTTCGAATGCCCGGCAACGCCGGGCATTTTTTTGCTTTTCACTCTTTGTAAAATGTTGGGTGCGGGTTCGGGGTTTGCCGTAGCGTAAGTTGTGTACTACCTTTTTCAGGTGGGCTCACGTCTTTGAGGCGGGGTGATGCTTGGATTGTTTGGACGTCGGAGTTCAGAAGAACCTGAATTTGTTTCAGAGCTTAGGGCTGTTGAAACAGAAGATCGTTTGCGAGGCAGCCTGGCGGAATTGCTTGCAGCGGCAAGTCTCGAAATAGGTGATACCAACACGCCGACCGAGTTCGCCGCGACTGCTACGGTTGCCGTCGTAAAGCTGATTTTGAAAACGGTTGATGTGAAATTCGATGACCTGTCGTTCGAAAACCGGTTCATAACCGGCCTGTTTGGTTTCCTCGTTGCTCATAATTTGACCCGAAGAACCAACGCGGACCTGGGCGTGGTGCTTGGGATCGCCGGCCTTGATCTGTTTTCGCGCGAGGAAATCGACCAGATCTACAAGCTGGGATCTTCTTACAGACGATTACGTCAGAACAGGAAAACGCATCTGGCACTGCGCGAGATCGTGGATCAGTTCCTGGCCGACCCTGCCGAGGAAACGCTTGCGTATGTGGCAGGCGCCTACCAATTGTGCCTGCAAGCGGACAATTGACTTAGAAATCAGGCAGCTCACCAGTTATTTCTCTAGAAGTTCGCAGAAGAACCTCCGGGACTTGCACAGAAGGCAAGCTGGTCGAATTGTCGGTCATTCCTCATGGGCATGCCGACCGGTCAAACCATGTCAAACACCGACTTCAAAGGCTTCAACCAGCTCAATGACAGCCTCGCCATATTTCTCAAGCTTGGACTGGCCAATGCCGGAAACGGACAGGAGAGCATCGGAGGAAACCGGACGGGCCGCGGCGATACCCGCCAGCGTCGCATCGGGAAAGACAACATAGGGCGGAACGTTCTGGTCCCGTGCGATCTGGGTTCTCAGGCGACGCAACCGCTGGAAGAGGAGCTTGTCTTCTTCATCAAGTTCGTCGGCGATCGAAGCCGTTCTCGATGATCGGGTCTGTTTTAGCCCGGCCGGGTTGCGGTCTCTGCGCAGTGCTATCTTTTCCTCTCCGCGCAGGATTGTTCGGGCATTCTCGGTTAGAACCAGCGCGCCGAAATGGTCATGATCGACATCGACATATCCGGCCGCAACCAACTGCCGGGCAATTGACTGCCAGGTCTTTTGCGGCAAATCCTGACCTATCCCGAACACAGAAAGCCCGTCATGGCCAAAACGGGCCACCTTTTCGTTCGTTTTCCCCAAAAGCACATCGATGACGTGTCCGGTGCCGAAACGCTGGCCAGTTCGGTAAATGGCCGACATCAGTTTCTGGGCAGCTTCCGTTCCGTCCCAGGTCTCGACAGGTGACAGGCACGTATCGCAGTTGCCGCAAGGTTCAGGATAGATTTCGCCGAAATGCGCCAGCAGCGCCTGACGTCTGCAGCCAGCAGTTTCACATATGCCCAGAAGTGCATTCAGTTTAGTGTTTTCCGCACGCTTGACCTCATCCGGGGCATCGCCCTCTGCGATCATGCGTCGTCTTTGTACGAGATCCGCCATGCCATAGGCCATGAAGGCTTCAGAGGGCGCTCCGTCACGCCCAGCGCGACCGGTTTCCTGATAATAGGCTTCAACAGACGACGGCAGATCCAGATGCGCGACGTACCGAACATCCGGCTTGTCGATGCCCATGCCGAAGGCAACCGTTGCCACCAGGCAAAGGCCTTCCTCCAGTAGAAAGGCATCCTGATGCGAGGCGCGTTTATCGGTGGGCAGCCCTGCGTGGTAGGGAAGGGCCTTGATGCCTTTTGCTGTCAGCCATTCGGCAATGTCTTCGACCTTTGCGCGCGACAGGCAATAGACAATGCCGCTTTCCCCGTCGTGCTTTTTGAGAAAATCCAGGAGTTGCTGCCGCTGATTGGTGCGTTCGACGATCTCGTAGCGGATATTGGGCCGGTCAAAGCTGGTCGAAAAGACCTGCGCTTCCTCCAGCTGAAGTCTGGCAAGAATGTCCTTTTGCGTATGCGGGTCCGCAGTTGCCGTAAGTGCGACGCGTGGCACCCCTGGGTAGCGATCCGAAAGACAGGAAAGAGACAGGTATTCCGGTCTGAAATCGTGACCCCATTGACTGACGCAATGCGCTTCGTCGATGGCAAAAAGTGCGATCTTGAGCGTGTCCAGCAAACGGCGGAAATTCTCGTTGGCGAGCCGCTCCGGCGTCACATAGAGAAGGTCGATGTCACCGCTGCCCAGGTTTTCCCGAAGCGCGGCCTGCTCCTCGGGCGACAAGGTGGAATTCAGGGCGGCCGCCCGGACACCTGCCGCTTTCAGTGCGCCGACCTGATCCTTCATCAACGCGATAAGGGGGGACACAACTATGCCAACGCCCTGACGGCAAAGTGCGGGGATCTGGTAGCATAGTGATTTGCCTGCTCCGGTCGGAAACAGGACGACTGCATCGTTGCCGTCGATCAGCGTGTCAATGACAGCGTGCTGCTTCCCGCGAAAGTCACTGTAACCGAACACCTTTTGCAGGACAGCAAGCGGCTTCGGCTCCGGTCTGACAAGCGGAGCATCGTTAATCGGAGCTGGAGTGGTTTCATCCGCGGCAATTGCGGGTGACACTGGCATGGGGCAGCGGCTTCCTTTGATTCCTCCGCACAATGTCTTATTCGCAGGCCGAGAGCAAACGGGCCTGTGGATGATTTGAGACGTCGGGGGTGAACGCCGCCCTAGAATTCCGCATCAGGATTTGAGGCCAGTGTTTCGGCGCAATGAACCCGCATCTGTTCGGTCAGGTCAGTAAGATCGCCTTCCAGCCGCTCAGGCCGGATCGGTTTGCCGAAATGAACCCTGAACTTGGCGTTCTTCTTGTTGAGCAGTTCGTTGAAGACTGTCATGTCGCGCAATTCGGTCGATACGCGGGCGAGGAAGTAGAACAGCCCGGAATTGCGTCCTCCCATATGCATCGGAATGATGGGCGCCTTGTTCTTGCGCGCCAGTGCAAGGGCCGAGGTCATCCAGGGACGTTCGGTCAGTTTGCCATCATGCCAATATGCGAGCCGACCGGACGGAAACAGGACGACGACCCGCTCCTTCGAGAATGCAGAAGAAGCGAGTTTGATGGTTTCCTTGGATTTCTCACGCGTTTTGAAATCAGCCCGCCATTCCACGGGGATAATCATGTCGGCAAGACGCGGGTTAATGCGGATTGCGTCCCGGTTGGCAAAGATCGCCAGGTCGTCGCGCCGGGGTTTGATTGCATCGTAAAGCACGATGCCATCGGCAATTCCGGTCGGGTGATTGCAGACGAGCACGACAGGGCCTTCGCTCGGCACGCGTTCAAGGCCTAGTGTCGTAACATCGAGGCTGAGCAGATTGCTCAGATGCGCGAACACATCAAGCGCTTCCATTTGGGAAATGGTGTCGGCCATGTCGACGGCGGACTTGTAGCGCAGCACCTTATGGGCGAATGGACGAATGAAAGGCCACCAGGGGCTCGCCATCACCAGTTTGCCCCGTTCAGCGATCAGAACATCGACTATATGCTGGTCGGAAACTGTTCGCTGTGACGCTGCCTGGTGGCGCGTCGGCAAGGTGTCCGTCGTCTGGTCTGTCGTCCGCACAATGCACCTCTGCCCATCGGTAAACCGTACTTCTACTCAACATCGTTAACGAAATCAGCCGCTTGGTGCAAATCTTCGTTGAACAATTTTGGAGTTTAGGCTCTTGCCTGAACGAAGGCTAGTCAGCGTTCTTGACCAAATTTCGCCCTTGGTCAGGGGCAAAAGACCCGATGTGGGATCAAATTTGGGGCAGCCTCAACTCGATTGAACGATAGGCCGGAGATCTAGGCGATAGTGAGAGAGAAGGCCGAAACGGACTATTTTCTGGAGCTCTGATCAGCTCCAGAGAGGTGTGGTGAAAAGCGCGATGATTGTCAGGAAACTCGCTGCCCAGGCAACAGAACGAGGTGTGGAACGGTCCGTCCAGTAACAGAAGATGTAGATGAGCCTGAGCAAGATGAACAACACCGCCAGCTGATTGATCCAGTAGGATGCGCCTCCCTGACTTATTGCGACAAACACGGCAACCGCAAAGAAGGGAAACGCTTCGTATCCATTGGCTTGTGCGGACTGGGCCCGAGCCCGGAACCCCTCTCGCCAGAAGTCGGGATCTCTCGGGTTCGAGTTGTCGAAATCCTTGCTCAGTTTGGCTGGAAATGCAGACAGGATGGGAAGGATGGCCGCAACGAGAATGCACCAGAAGGCAACCGGCATCTAAATCTCCTGAAAATCTTTGTTCGCTTCAATAGGTGAGGCTGCTGCGATCCGGCAACAAAATTCGTCGTGAAACAGCATGTAATCGCCTTGGCAATTTGACGGAACCGTTCTGGTTTTGCTCTCGAAACCGAGGAACCTGACATTTTGTCATATAGAATTCTCGCTCCGGCGCTAGGGGGAGACCGCCGCGGCATGTGCGGCGGCATACGAGCCTGCGAAGGAAATCTGCGTGACAAAGACCACCGTCCTATTCATCTGCCCGGACAATTCCCTGCTCGGTCCTCTGGCAGAAGCCTATCTGAATTGCCGGGCGAAAGGGCTCATGCGGGCGTTTTCCGCAGGCATCAATCCGGCTGAAGGTCTCAACCGGTATGTCAACCGGCTGCTGTCCGCGAAGGGCGTAAACGCCAATGGACTCAATCCCAAGTCGGTCGATATATTCCTCATGCCGCATGGCGTGGTCCCTGACCGTGTGATTTATCTTGCGGACATGGAACCGATCGTTTTGCCGCTATTCTGGAAGGCCACGACATCCAGCCACTGGTGGAGTGTCGCAGGAAAGCCGCCCCTGCAGTCAACATTTGCAGCGGGCGCGAACTATTTTCATCGAATTAGAAAGTCGATTGACCTGCTCGTTGAACCCACCCAAACCACTGAAGGTTCGGTCTCTTTTGGGACGGGCTGATGTGGCCGTGAAGTTAATTTCGGCGGGTTTTGCATTTTTGACAAATTCTAGGCTAAGAGATGCTTCGAGATTGAGACGATGTTAAGGGAATGATTCGTCATGAAGCGTGCGGGAAAACTGGTATTGGTTCTGGGATTGGTGGTCCTTGCCGCCGGGTGTCAGCGTCTTTCCGGAGGCCGGAACTACGCTGCGCCGTTGCCTGCGACACCGACCACACCGGTGGGCAGTGGCTCGCTGGCTCCGCTTGATCCCAATGCAGCACCGGTTGCCGGATCTCCGACCGACGTGGCGTCTGCTCCCGCGGATCTTGCCAACAATCCGGTATCAGCTCCGGCAAATGCACAAACTGTCGGACGTTCCGACCTGCTTGGCGGCTGGAAACTGTCCTCGGCCGGAGACAACTGTATGGCATTCATGACCCTGACGACATGGTCGGGCGGGTATCGCGCCAACACCAGGGGCTGTGCGACACCGGTCCTGTCGGGAATCTCCGCATGGGACCTCAATGGCAACCAGGTTGTCTTGAAGGACGGGTCCGGCGTGATCGTCGCGCAACTCTATTCCAGCACTCCGGGACAATTTAACGGGCAAACCTCTGCGGGCGCTCCAATTTCGCTGTTCCGTTAACAACCCTCCGTAATTTTGCTGGACAATACGCGTTAAAAGTGTATATTTGCACACCTACCGGAAAGGCTGTGCAAATGTCGAAATATGAACCACTGCGTGAGCACCTGGCTCTTCTTAAAGACGTTGTCTGGGCTGCAAAGCTTGAAGAAGTGGAGGAAATCATTGGTTCCCCGCTTCCCAAAAGCGCCCGGGAGCACCGTACATGGTGGGCCAATTCCGGCGGTACTCTTGTTCATCAGAATTCCTGGCTTGATGCGGGCTGGCGCGTTGAACGCACGGACCTGATGCGCGATGTGATCGTGTTCAGGCGGTTACGGATTGGCGGCACTGTGGTTGCCAACGGTGCGGCGCGGGCAGATCGAGCCGCGAAAAATCCGCAAAAGGCGGCGGAGCGGCGCCTGGCCAAGGAAATGTCGGCCATTCGCCAACCGGCGACCGTTACTCTGCGGGCTGAGTGGTCGGCGCTCGGCGAGGTACAAAAAACACCCTGTTCAAAGAACACCATTCCGCCAAAAGGCGGCATTCTGAGATTTGCAGCGCTGAACGGCGATGATGTCCATACGGTGATCGTTGCGACCATGTCGGTCCATCAGGCGTATCGCAGTCTTCGCATGAAAATGAAGGGACTGGAGAACGACACTGACAGTTCTGTCGGTTCCGAAGTCTTCGAAAGAACGGAATTCGACCAGAAAGCGCCGATTGAGTGCGACGTCGTGAAGTCCGGAAATGCCTGGTTGTTGACAGACGGCCGCGGCCGGAAAGCAGACCTCGATGCGCAGTCCGAATGCTATCTGGTCGCGCAATTGCTCTATCTTCAGGAGCTGCAAAACGGCAGAAATTCGACGCTTTTGCTGCGCTAGTTCCTGAAATCAGTACGGACCCAGCTCCTCCCGCACGGTGAGCAATCACTGTGCCCGGCGCCCGCAATCGGTTTTCCGGTCGCGGGCGAACTGGTTTTCAAGCCATGCTTGTGCACCCAACGTCTGATCACAGGTTCAACCGAGCGGGAATTGCCGTGGTCTTGGCATTCCGGATCGGCTGGGGCGGCAAAACCGGCAGAAATGTTTTGTTTGATGTTCTCGAATTTACTTGCAAGCGCATGATCGATCTGCGGGGCAACGGCAAACTGTCGTCATTCAATAGGCGTGCGGCCGCCTGGGCGTCGGTTGCACAATCAGCGAACAATTTCGGTGAGCACTGTTTTTGATTGCGCCGGTCCGAAGGGTCTATCCAATAAACGTGTAAGTTGTAGAGCTTTCAACCAGAGCGAATAACCAGGCTTGGCATCATCAAATTCGTCAAGACGGGAGCTGACCGGAAGCGGTGAATTCTCACGGCATCAGCACAACGCCGGTATGCGTTATGGGCTTGACCACAACTGCTGGCATGGAGGTCGGTCCGATGCTGTTCAAGTGCGAGGAAAACGTCTCTCGCAAGAGCTGCAGGTTTTGAATCAGCTTATCCGTTCGGTCTCTCAGGAAACGTCATGGGCAACAAGTTCAATTGCCATGTCATGTGAAATCCTTAAGTTTCAAACGGTTGAAAAACGAATACGTGAACTCGGGTAACAGGTTCGAAACATATCATGACTTGCATCTGCGGCGTTTTGACCGTATTTCGCCGTGCAAATAACACCCTCGGGCCCCATGAGTCCTCATGGAGGGAGCAGCACCCTTGAGAATGGAACTGCCGGTCAACAGCGCATTGAAAGCCCGCTATGACACGCTTGTCGCGTCAGGCCAGATCAAAGAAGATCCCGTCCAGCGGGAAGCCGTGCGTCAGCTCGATCTTCTCAACACCCGATTGGCCGAAACACGTCTCGCATCCAAAAAGAGCTCACTCGGTTGGTTGTTTGCCAGCAAGAAAAACCAGCTTTGGGCGGCCGTTCAAGGCCTCTACATGTGGGGCGGTGTCGGACGCGGCAAGACGATGCTGATGGACCTCTTCTATGAGGTCACGGTGATCCGCAGGAAGAGGCGGGTCCACTTTCACGAGTTCATGAACGATGTGCATGAACGCATTCACGAACATCGTCAGGCACACAAGCGCGGAGAAGTGAAAGGGGATGATCCGATTCCCCCTGTCGCCGGCCAGATCGCAGATGAAACCCGGCTCCTGCTGTTTGACGAATTCTCCGTCACCGACATTGCCGATGCAATGATCCTGGGCCGGCTGTTCACACAATTGTTCGAGCGCGGTGTCATTGTGGTTGCAACGTCCAATGTCGAGCCCTCGAATCTTTACAAGGATGGCCTCAATCGGCAACTTTTCCTGCCGTTCATTCAGATGCTGACCTCGAAAGTGAAAGTGCTCCATCTGGACTCACCGACAGATTACCGGCTGGAAAAACTTGCCGGAGCACCAGTCTATGTCACGCCTCTTGGTGAGGAGGCCGATGCTCAAATGGATCGGATCTGGGTTAAACTTACTCACGACATGAAGCCGCATACGGAAGAGCTGGAAAACAAGGGTCGGAAAATCCATGTGCCCTGCGTTGCAGCTGGAGCGGCCCGTTTCACTTTCGAGGATCTGTGCATGCAGCCGCTCGGCGCCAGCGACTATCTGCGCATTGCCAATGCCTACAGCACAATCTTTTTGGATCATGTGCCGGTCATGTCGAAGGCGCGCCGCAACGAGGCCAAGCGCTTCATCACGCTGATAGACACACTTTACGATAACGGCATCAAGCTGGTCGTCTCTGCGGAAGCGGAGCCGACGTCGCTCTATGTAGCTGAAGAAGGTACCGAGGCGTTTGAGTTCGACCGGACGGCCTCGCGTTTGATCGAAATGCGGTCCGAAGCTTACCTGGCGGGTAACCATATAGGAGTACACGCATAGGTCTGCATTCCCTATAGGTGAATTATGCAGGCGGGAAGATTCGAGAAATTTTGCTTCCGTTTGGGCAATATTCTTTTGGCGAGGTTGCGCAGGCGGCACAAAGGGAGTAGTGCCATCTTCAGTCATCGGCGGATGGCACATGGTTCCATCTTACGTAAAGGGAAACTTTCGATATGGCACGGAACAAAATCGCCTTGATCGGCTCAGGTCAGATCGGCGGCACACTCGCTCATCTGGCAGGTTTGAAGGAACTGGGGGATATCGTCCTCTTCGATATCGCGGAAGGCATTCCGCAGGGCAAGGCACTCGATCTTGCAGAATCCTCCCCGGTTGACGGATTCGACTCCAACCTGTCCGGTGCCAACAGCTATGAAGCTATCGAAGGCGCAGACGTTGTCATCGTCACTGCCGGCGTGCCGCGTAAGCCGGGCATGAGCCGCGACGATCTTCTGGAAATCAACCTGAAGGTCATGGAGCAGGTCGGCGCCGGCATCGCCAAATACGCACCGAACGCATTTGTCATCTGCATCACCAACCCGCTCGACGCCATGGTCTGGGCATTGCAGAAATTCTCCGGCCTGCCGAAGAACAAGGTCGTCGGCATGGCTGGCGTTCTGGACAGCTCGCGCTTCCGCTATTTCCTGGCGGAAGAATTCAACGTTTCCGTTGAAGATGTCACCGCCTTCGTTCTGGGTGGTCATGGCGACACCATGGTTCCGCTGACCCGTTACTCCACCGTTGCAGGCATCCCACTTACCGATCTGGTCAAGATGGGCTGGTGCACCGCCGAGCGTCTTGAAGAAATCGTTCAGCGCACCCGTGATGGTGGCGCCGAGATCGTCGGTCTCCTGAAAACTGGTTCCGCGTTCTACGCCCCTGCAGCATCCGCCATCTCCATGGCCGAGAGCTACCTGCGTGACAAGAAGCGCGTCCTGCCATGTGCTGCCGCTCTTGATGGTCAGTACGGTCTGAAGGACACCTATGTCGGTGTTCCGGTCGTAATCGGTTCCGAAGGCGTTGAGCGCGTCATCGAAATCGACCTGCAGGGTGAAGAAAAAGCCAACTTCGAAAAGTCCGTCGCCGCAGTCGATGGTCTGGTTGAGGCTTGTAAGAAAATCCAGCCGGCGCTTGGCTAAGCCCAGGCATTCAGGAAATAGCAGCCGTTCCTTCCCGGCGAAGGAACGGTTCTCCGACAACGGGGGAAACACATGAACATTCATGAATACCAGGCCAAGGCCGTGCTGAAGGAATTCGGCGCTCCGGTGGCCGAAGGCGTCGCGATTTTTTCTGCCGACGAAGCTGAAGCAGCTGCAAAAAGCCTTCCGGGTCCGCTCTGGGTCGTAAAGTCCCAGATTCATGCCGGCGGCCGCGGAAAGGGCAAGTTCAAGGAACTGCCGGAAGACGCGAAAGGTGGCGTCCGTCTCGCTTTCTCTTTGGACGAAGTCACCGCACATGCCAAGGAAATGCTCGGCAACACCCTGGTCACCAAACAGACCGGTGAAGCAGGCAAGGTCGTCAATCGTCTCTACATCGAAGACGGCGCCGACATTGAGCGTGAGCTTTATCTCTCTATTCTGGTTGACCGCACCGTTGGCCGCCCGGCCTTTGTCGTTTCCACCGAAGGCGGCATGGACATCGAGGCAGTCGCCGAAGAAACACCGGAAAAGATCATCACTTTGCCGATTGATCCGGACACTGGTGTGACCGAAGCAGACGCCGACAAGCTTTGCGACGCCCTGGAACTTTCCGGCGCTGCGCGCGAAGACGGCAAGAAGCTGTTCCCGATCCTGCACAAGGCTTTTGTCGAAAAAGACATGGCGCTTCTGGAAGTGAACCCGCTGATCGTCATGAAGGACGGCCATCTGCGTGTTCTCGACGCCAAGGTCTCCTTCGACGGCAACGCGCTCTTCCGTCACGACGACATCATGGCCCTGCGTGACGAGACCGAAGAAGACGCCAAGGAAATCGAAGCGTCCAAGTATGACCTTGCCTACGTTGCCCTGGACGGCGACATCGGTTGCATGGTCAATGGCGCCGGCCTTGCCATGGCGACCATGGACATCATCAAGCTCTATGGTGCCGAGCCGGCCAACTTCCTCGATGTTGGTGGCGGCGCTTCCAAGGAGAAGGTGACCGCAGCATTCAAGATCATCACGTCCGACCCGAACGTGAAAGGCATCCTGGTCAACATCTTCGGCGGCATCATGCGCTGTGACGTGATCGCGGAAGGCGTGATCGCAGCTGTTCAGGAAGTCGGCCTGCAGGTTCCGCTCGTTGTCCGCCTCGAAGGCACCAACGTGGAACTCGGCAAGAAGATCATTAACGAAAGCGGTCTGAACGTGATCGCCGCCGACGATCTCGACGACGCCGCCCAGAAAATCGTGAAAGCGGTTAAAGGTTAAGCCCGGAGGTACGTCGGAACTTGGTTGGTGAGATCCTGCTGACTATTTCGGTTCTCTACAGCCCAGCAATCTTGACCGGTTTGGTTTTTGTTGCGGCAAGGGGAAACAGATGGGGCAGGTTTGAGACATGGGCAGCGTCGACAGTGATCGGGCTCGGATTCGTAAGCAGCGTCTTTTACTGGGCGTTGTTTTTCTCCACGGATCATGACGTAGCTCGGGCCATAACGGGGTTTGTCGCTCTACATCTCACCTTGGCCTGCGTGATTGCTTTGCTGATAACTCGCGCAGTTGCTTGGTTTCGAAAACGTGCCGCTAAAACGAAGGAAGTTTGACAAATGTCGATCCTCGTCAATAAAGACACGAAAATCATCGTTCAGGGCCTGACCGGCAAAACCGGTACGTTCCACACGGAACAGGCGCTCGAATATTACGGCACCAAGATGGTGGCCGGTGTGCACCCGAAAAAGGGTGGCGAGACCTGGGGCAGCGTTGAAAGCTCTGCTCAGCTGCCGATCTTTGCGAGCGTTGGCGAAGCCAAGGAAGCAACCGGTGCAGATGCATCCGTGATCTACGTTCCGCCGGCAGGCGCGGGCGCAGCGATCATCGAGGCGATCGATGCGGAAATCCCGTTCATCGTCTGCATCACCGAGGGCATTCCGGTGGCGGACATGGTCAAGGTCAAGCGTCGGCTGGAGAAGTCCAATTCCCGGCTGCTCGGCCCGAACTGCCCAGGCATCCTGACCCCTGAAGAATGCAAGATCGGCATCATGCCGGGTTCCATCTTCAAGAAGGGTTCTGTCGGTGTTGTTTCCCGTTCCGGTACGCTGACCTATGAAGCCGTCTTCCAGACGTCCAATGCAGGACTTGGTCAGACCACTGCCGTCGGCATTGGCGGCGACCCGGTCAAGGGCACCGAGTTCATCGACGTCCTGGAAATGTTCCTGGCCGATGACGAGACCCAGTCCATCATCATGATCGGTGAGATCGGTGGCTCTGCGGAAGAGGAAGCCGCTCAGTTCCTGAAGGACGAAGCCAAGAAAGGCCGTTCGAAGCCGATGGCCGGTTTCATCGCAGGCCGGACGGCTCCTCCGGGCCGCACCATGGGCCACGCCGGTGCCGTGATTTCCGGCGGCAAAGGTGGCGCGGAAGACAAGATCGCGGCCATGGAAGAGGCAGGCATCAAGGTGTCTCCTTCTCCGGCAAAGCTCGGCGAAACCCTTCTCGAAGTGTTGAAGCGCTAAAAGAGCAAGAAAATTTGCAGCAGGTGACGGAAACTGTTTACGTTTCCTGCTGCATGATGAAAGGATAGGTTACGGCGCGTCAGGTGCTGTGACTATTTTTCGAGGGGCCGGTGTTTGGGCACCGGTCTTTGTAGGGAACCGGCCGCGGGTCATATTCTCGGCCCGCCAAAACAAAAAGGGCGGAGCAAACCTCCGCTAGATGGACATGGCACGGCAGGAAGCGAACAACGTATTCGCACTGACGTCGTTGCTTTACGGCGCCAACGCAGCCTATATCGAAGACCTCTACGCACAGTACAAGACGAATCCGAACTCGGTTGAACCCGAGTGGCGGGACTTTTTCGCGGCCTTCCAGGACGAAAAAGAAGCTGTCTTGAAGGAAGCGCGCGGGGCACCGTGGAAACGCAAGGACTGGCCGATCGAGGCCAATGGCGATCTGGTCAATGCCTTTGACGGCAATTGGGCGCCGATCGAACAGAAGCTTGGCGACAAGCTGAAGAAGAAGGCGCAGGCCAAGGGTGAACCGGTTTCGGACACCGAGGTCCATCAGGCCACACGCGACTCGGTCCGGGCATTGATGATGATCCGTGCCTATCGCATGCGCGGTCACCTGCACGCCGATCTCGATCCGCTCGGGCTTGCAGGCAAGGGCGATCACGAAGAACTGCACCCGTCTTCCTACGGCTTTACCGAAGCCGACTGGGACCACAAGATCTTCATCGATCATGTCCTTGGTCTCGAATACGCCACCATCCGCGAGATGCTGGATATTCTGAAACGGACCTACTGCTCGACCCTTGGTGTCGAGTTCATGCACATTTCCGACCCGGCAGCAAAGGCCTGGATCCAGGAGCGTATCGAAGGACCGGACAAACAGGTTGCCTTCACCTCAGAGGGCAAGAAGGCGATCCTGAACAAGTTGATCGAATCCGAAGGCTTCGAGAAGTTTCTGGACGTCAAGTATACCGGCACGAAGCGTTTCGGTCTTGATGGCGGTGAAGCGCTGATCCCGGCGCTGGAGCAGATCATCAAGCGCGGCGGCCAAATGGGCTTGAAGGAAATCGTTCTGGGCATGGCGCACCGTGGCCGCCTGAACGTTTTGTCCCAGGTGATGGGCAAGCCGCACCGTGCCATCTTCCACGAATTCAAGGGTGGTTCCTACGCACCTGACGATGTGGAAGGTTCTGGAGATGTGAAGTACCACCTCGGTGCTTCTTCCGACCGGTCGTTCGACGGTAACGATGTTCACCTGTCGCTGACCGCTAACCCGTCTCACCTGGAAATCGTCAATCCGGTTGTGCTCGGCAAGTCCCGCGCCAAGCAGGATCAGCTTGCTGCCGATGAAAACGGCAATTTCATCGAGACCACCGAAATCGATCGCGGTACTGTTCTGCCGTTGCTTCTGCACGGTGATGCGGCCTTTGCCGGCCAAGGTGTGGTGGCGGAGTGTTTCGGTCTTTCCGCGCTGCGCGGTCACCGCACTGGTGGTTCCCTGCATGTGATCATCAACAACCAGATCGGTTTCACGACAAATCCGCGCTTCTCGCGCTCCTCGCCGTATCCGTCGGATATGGCGAAGGTGATCGAAGCGCCGATCTTCCACGTCAATGCCGACGATCCGGAAGCGGTTGTCTTTGCCGCCAAGATTGCGATCGAATTCCGTCAGACGTTCCAGCGACCGGTGGTCATCGACATGATCTGCTATCGCCGCTTCGGCCACAACGAGGGCGACGAGCCGGCGTTCACGCAGCCGATCATGTATCGCAAGATCCGCAAGCATGCGACGACCCTGCAGCTCTACTCCGAGCGCCTGATCAAGGAAGGTGTTCTGAGTCAGGAGGAAGTCGACCAGATGAAGGCCGACTGGCGCAAGCATCTGGATGGCGAGTTCGATTCTGGTCAGGCATTCAAGCCGAACAAGGCCGACTGGCTCGACGGCAAATGGGCCGGCATGAAACGGGCGGCCGATGAAGACGATCCGCGCCGCGGCAAGACCGGACTGCCTGTCAGCGAACTGAAGGAGATCGGCCGCGCTCTCACGCATGTGCCGGACGGCTTCAACATCCACCGCACGATTGCGCGCTTCATGAACCATCGCGAGCGCATGATCGAAACCGGTGAAGGCATCGACTGGGCAACCGCTGAAGCGCTGGCTTTCGCATCGCTCCTGAAAGAGGGCCACCCGGTTCGCCTGTCCGGTCAGGACTGTGAACGCGGCACGTTCTCGCAGCGCCATTCGGTTCTGTATGATCAGGAAGACGAAAGCCGGTACATCCCGCTGAACAACATCGCGCCTGGTCAGCAGCGCTACGAGGTCATCAACTCGATGCTCTCGGAAGAAGCGGTTCTCGGCTTTGAATATGGCTACTCGCTGGCAGAGCCGCGTGCCCTGACGCTCTGGGAAGCCCAGTTCGGCGACTTCGCCAATGGTGCCCAGGTCCTGTTTGACCAGTTCATCTGCTCTGGCGAGCGCAAGTGGCTGCGCATGTCAGGCCTCGTCTGCCTGTTGCCGCACGGCTATGAAGGTCAGGGGCCGGAACACTCGTCTGCCCGCCTGGAGCGGTATCTCCAGCTCTGCGCGGAAGACAACATGCAGGTAGCGAACTGCTCGACACCTGCCAACTACTTCCACATTCTGCGCCGCCAGCTGTGCCGGGATATCCGCAAGCCGCTGATCCTTATGACGCCGAAATCGCTTCTGCGTCACAAGAAGGCGGTCTCCAAGCTCGATGAGCTCGGCCCGGATTCAACTTTCCACCGTCTGCTGTGGGACGATGCCCAGATCAATCCGGCTTCCGAAACCAAACTGGTTTCAGATGACAAGATCAAACGCGTCGTCATGTGTTCGGGCAAGGTCTACTACGACCTTTACGAAGAACGCGAAAAGCGCGGCATCGATGATATCTACCTGATGCGAGTCGAGCAGCTCTATCCGTTCCCGAAAAAGGCTCTGATGATGGAGCTTGCGCGCTTCCCGCAGGCTGAAATGGTCTGGTGTCAGGAAGAGCCGAAGAACATGGGCAGCTGGTTCTTTGTCGAGTCCTACATCGAATGGGTTCTGGAACAGATCGACGCCAAGTATAAGCGCCCGCGCTACGCCGGCCGCTTGGCGATGGCCTCGACTGCGACCGGCTTGATGTCAGCGCATCTGGCGCAACTTCAGGCATTCCTTGAAGAGGCTCTTGGAAACTAATCAAGAGGGGGTCTTCAGACCCCCTTTCAAAATTTGGCCAGGTAATTTTAAGAGAAGGCGACCATGGCAACCGAAATTCGCGTGCCCACGCTGGGTGAATCCGTTTCTGAAGCAACAATTGCACAATGGTTCAAAAAACCGGGCGAGGCCGTCAATCAGGACGAACCGCTGGTGGAGTTGGAAACCGATAAGGTAACGGTCGAAGTGCCTTCTCCGGCAGCTGGTACCCTGGAAAGCATCGTGGTCAAGGAAGGCGACACCGTCGAAGTTGGCGCGCTGCTTGGTCAGATCGCCGAAGGTGCAGCCGCGGTAGCTGCACCGGCCGCCGCTGCTCCGGCGAAAGCAGAAGCCAAGTCCGATGCAAAGGCTGAACTCGTTGATGTCGTGACGCCAAGCGCCGGCGAATCCGTCACCGAAGCTGAAGTCGGTGAATGGAGCGTCAAGGTCGGCGACGTCGTCAAGACCGACGACACTCTTGTCGAACTGGAAACCGACAAGGCAGCTCAGGAAGTTCCGGCACCGGTCTCCGGTACCATTGTCAAGATCGCCGCTGAAACCGGGGCCACTGTCGAACCGGGTGTTCTGCTGTGTCAGATCGATCCGTCGGGCGCCGGCGCCGCAGCAGCTCCGGCCGCGGCAGCAGCTGCACCGGCTCCGGCTGCAACTCCGGCACCGTCCACATCCATGCCACCGGCTCCGTCCGCTCAGAAGATGATGGCGGAACACAATCTTGCAGCCGACCAGGTTGCCGGTTCCGGCAAGCGCGGACAGGTGCTCAAGGAAGATGTCATCAATGCAATCGCTTCCGGTGCAACGGCGGCTGCCGCGCCCGCTCCGGCACAGATAGCCCGTGGTCCGGTTGCTGCAGAAGACGAAGTTCGCGAAGAGCGCGTCCGTATGACCAAGCTGCGCCAGACAATTGCGCGCCGCCTGAAAGACGCCCAGAACACCGCAGCCATGCTGACCACTTACAACGAAGTGGACATGGGCCCGGTCATGGAGCTGCGCAAGCAGTACAAGGAGCTGTTCGAGAAGAAGCACGGCGTCAAGCTCGGCTTCATGGGCTTCTTTACGAAAGCCGTCACGCACGCCCTGAAGGAAATCCCGGCAGTGAACGCCGAGATCGACGGCACCGACATCATCTACAAGAACTTCTGCCACATCGGCGTCGCTGTCGGCACCGACAAGGGCCTTGTTGTTCCGGTCGTGCGGGATGCCGACCAGATGTCCATTGCTGAAATCGAACAGGAAATCGGCAATCTCGGCCGCAAGGCACGCGACGGCAAGCTTGGCATGGCCGATATGACCGGCGGCACCTTCACCATCTCCAACGGTGGTGTTTATGGCTCACTGATGTCGTCCCCGATCCTGAATGCGCCGCAATCCGGCATTCTGGGCATGCACAAGATCCAGGAACGCCCGATGGCGGTGAACGGACAGGTCGTGATCCGCCCGATGATGTATCTGGCGCTTTCCTATGACCACCGGATCGTCGACGGCAAGGAGGCCGTGACCTTCCTCGTGCGTGTCAAGGAAAGCCTGGAAGATCCGCAGCGCCTCGTCCTGGATCTCTGATCCGGCCAACGTGGCAATAGCGTAAGGGGGCGGGTATGAGCCTGGAATTTCTGATTACCGCGTTGGTCGTCGTGCTGGTTCCCGGAACCGGCGTGGTCTACACAGTGGCGGTTGGACTCGGCAAGGGGCGGCAAGCAGCGATTGCCGCCACCATTGGCTGTACCCTCGGGATCATTCCGGCCATTCTGGCCTCCGTTGTCGGGCTCGCGGCCCTGATGCATACCAGCGCCCTGATCTTTCAGGTCGTGAAATATGCCGGCGTCGCTTACCTGCTCTATCTGGCCTGGCAAACGCTGAAGGACAGCGGTCCTCTGGAGCTGAAAGCGGAAAAGGGTGCGCGCAAAAGCCTTTGGGCGACGGCGCGCACTGGTATTCTGATCAACATTCTCAACCCGAAGCTGACGGTCTTTTTTCTGGCGTTCCTGCCTCAGTTCGTCAGCCCGTCTGCTGCCAATCCGACATTCGACATGCTGATGCTGGGCGGCGTCTTCATGGCGATGACCTTTGTTGTATTTCTTGGCTACGGCCTCTTTGCCTCGCTGGTCGGGGAGAAGGTGCTGCAGAGTGAGCGGATGATGGTCTGGATGCGCAGAACCATCGCGGCGACATTCGCAGGGTTCGGTTTCCGGCTCGCGCTCGCGGAGCAGTAACACCCGCGCAGCGGATCAAGGGCGAACTTGGGAAAGGAAAAGAGAATGAGCGCGATGAAACGCTCCTTTCTGACAGTTCTTTTCCTGATCGTGTCGGTATTTGGTCTGGCATCCGCCGCGGTTTCAGAGCAGCAGCGTACAGCGCTTGTAATCGGCAATGCCGGCTACGCTTTCGCACCGCTTGCCAATCCCGTCAACGATGCGGTTGCCATCGCCAAGGCACTTGATAGCGCCGGTTTCAACGTCATCCTGCAAACCGATGTCAGTCGCGACGGAATGCTGGAAGCCTTGCAGGCATTTGGTGATCGACTGAAGGCGGACAACAGCATCGGCATGTTCTATTTCGCCGGCCATGGCATTCAGATCCAGGGGGAGAACTATCTTCTGCCGCTTGGTGAGGATTTTCCCGACGAGGAAACGGTCAGAACGAAGTCGTTTGCGGTCAGCGAAGCGGTTGATCTGATGAGTTCTTCCCATGACGGGCTCAACATCGTCGTTCTGGATGCATGCCGCAACAATCCGCTTACGGGTGACAGCCAGGGGCTTTCGCGCATTGATAGCAGTGCGCGCCTCTTCGTGTCCTATTCGACATCGCCGGGAGCGGTTGCTTCGGACGGTAAGGGTGTGAACAGTCCCTATACGAAGCATCTTGCAGACGCGATCAAGACACCGGCGCTGAGTCTGGAGGAAACCTTCAAGCGAACTCTGAAGGGTGTCTATCAGGATACAAGCGGCGAGCAGACGCCCTGGATATCGTCTTCCTTTTTCGGTGACTTCATGTTTCTGGCCGGTGAGGGAGACAGCGCGGGCGTGCGCCCGGCGCAGGTTGCCGCTTCGTCCTCAATCGGCAGGGTGCTTGCCGAAAGTCTTGCCCGCAACGGACCGGCGCGGCGCATTTCGGGAGTTTATCGGGTTGCCGGGTCGAACCCTGACGGTTCCGGCTATTCCGGCATGCTCTCGATCACCCCGGATGGTCGCAAGGTTCACTTTACCTGGTGGATTGGCGACGATGTGTTCACCGGAGTGGGAGAGTTCGCCGGTCGCATGCTTGTGGTCAACTGGGGCGACAAGCACCCGGTTGTCTATACGTTTGAAGGCGAAAAGATCCTCGATGGCGAATGGGCAGACGGCTCGGCGACCGAAAGGCTGACGCTGTATTCGCGCTCCGCCCAGAAAAGCCTTGCGCTCCGCGAAGGTACTTACAGCGCAAAGGGTCGGAACCCGAACGGATCGAATTATGTCGGTACCGTCGATATTTCCCGCCAGGGCCGCAAGTTCACTCTTATCTGGCAGATCGGCGCCGACAGCTACAAAGGCATCGGAGCGCTTGACGGAAATGTGCTGACCGTGGACTGGGGCGATACGACACCGGTTGTCTACGCTTTGACCGGCAATGGCGATTTGCAGGGCCTCTGGTCCGGCGGTCGGGGCTCGGAGACCTTGCAATTCGTGAGCGGCAGATAGGAGACGATCTCAGGTGGCAGATACTGTAATTCTGGTGACTGGCGGGAGCCGGGGAATTGGCGCCGCAGCCAGCCGCAAGCTGGCTGGTCTTGGCCACACGGTGTTGGTCAATTACGCAGTCAACAGGGCGGCCGCAGACGCTGTTGTCGGCGAGATCGAGGCCGATGGTGGCCGGGCGGTCGCCGTGCAGGGCGATGTCCAGCACGAGGCGGAAGTGCTGAAACTGTTCGGTGAAGCCGACAGGCTCGGTCGTCTGGTTGGTCTGGTGAACAATGCCGGGGTGGTTGATCATGCGCAACGGGTCGACGAAATGACCGTCGACCGTCTCACCAGGATGTTTTCCATCAATCTGGTCGGGACATTTCTGTGTGCCCGTGAAGCCGTCAAACGCATGTCGACCAGACATGGCGGCAAAGGCGGAGTGATCGTCAATCTGGGGTCGGCCGGGTCCAAGCTTGGATCTCCGGGGCAATATGTCGACTACGCGGCATCCAAAGGTGCGATCGACACGATGACCGTCGGCCTTGCGCTTGAAGTCGCGGATGAGGGCGTTCGAGTCAATGCGGTTCGCCCAGGCATCATCGATACTGAAATTCATGCATCCGGCGGCATCCCCGACCGGGTGGCTCAACTGCAATCCAAACTGCCGATGAAACGCGCGGGCACCGCAGATGAAGTGGCCGAAGCAATTCTTTGGCTCATGTCCGACCAATCCAGCTACACGACCGGAGCCATTCTGGACGTGTCCGGAGGCCGGGCAATCCTACCATGATCCAGCAATCTGGACTTTAAACTGAAAGAGGCAAAGGCGACCCAAAATGTCCCAATATGATCTTGTCGTCATCGGAACCGGCCCGGGGGGCTATGTTTGTGCGATCAAGGCGGCTCAACTCGGTCTGAAAACCGCAGTCGTCGAAAAACGCGCAACGCTAGGCGGGACCTGCCTCAATATTGGCTGTATCCCGTCCAAAGCGCTGTTGCACGCTTCTGAAATGTTTGAAGAGGCAGGGCACGGCCTGGAGAAGATCGGTGTCAAGGTTTCCAAGCCGAAACTCGACCTTCCGGGCATGATGAAGCACAAGGGCGATGTCGTGGATGCCAACGTCAACGGCGTTGCCTTCCTGATGAAGAAGAACAAGATCGACGTTCATACCGGCACGGGCAAGATCCTCGGCCAGGGTAAGGTCGAAGTGACCGCCGAAGATGGGGCGGCGACTGTTCTGGATACGAAGAACATCGTGATCGCCACCGGTTCCGACGTCATGCCTCTGCCGGGTGTCGAGATCGATGAAAAGCAGATCGTCTCTTCTACCGGAGCTCTCGAACTCGACAAGGTACCGGGCAAGCTGGTCGTCGTGGGCGGTGGTGTGATCGGCCTGGAGCTGGGTTCTGTCTGGAACCGTCTCGGCTCCGAAGTCACAGTTGTCGAATTCATGGACAAGATTCTCGGCCCGATGGACGGCGACATTTCCAAGAACTTCCAGCGCATGCTGAAGAAGCAGGGCATGACCTTCAAACTGTCGTCGAAGGTCACGGGTGTTGAGAAGAAGGGCAAAGGCCTGGCTGTGACCGTTGAACCTGCAAAGGGCGGCGATGCTCAGATCATCGAAGCCGATATCGTGCTGGTCGCCATCGGCCGACGTCCATACACCGAGGGACTTGGTCTCGATACGGCCGGTGTTCAGATGGATGACCGTGGCCGCGTTCGGATCGATGCGCACTACAAGACCAACGTCGACGGTATCTATGCGATCGGCGATGTGGTCGACGGACCGATGCTGGCGCACAAGGCAGAAGACGAAGGCGTTGCCGTTGCCGAGATCCTGGCCGGACAAGCTGGTCACGTGAACTACGATGTCATTCCGGGCGTCGTCTATACCCAGCCGGAAGTCGCCTCCGTTGGCAAAACGGAAGAAGAACTGAAGGCTGCCGGCATCGAGTACAAGACCGGCAAGTTCAACTTCTCCGCTAATGGCCGGGCCCGTGCGATGAACCACACGGAAGGATTTGCGAAAGTACTGGCAGACGCCAAGACCGACCGGGTTCTGGGTGTCCATATTGTTGGCTTCGGTGCAGGCGAAATGATTCACGAAGGAGCCGTGCTGATGGAGTTCGGCGGATCCGCCGAAGATCTAGCGCGGACCTGCCATGCGCACCCGACTATGTCGGAAGCCATCAAGGAAGCCGCACTCGGCGCATTTGCAAAGCCTATCCACTCGTAAACGGCATGCAGGTCCGTTCAATCGGGCTTACGAAACGAAAACAGTTGGAAGCCGGGAGCTCTTGAGACATAAGAGCCTCCGGCTTTTTCATTGTCGTTGAGGTGTATCTTGAACCAGGCAGAGACAGTAAACGGCACCCCGCGCGCGCTTTCAGCGGCATGGATCCTGTTGATTGCCGGACTAATCCTGCCATTGCTTTGCGGTCTGATCTTCTTTTGGCCGGAACATACGATTGCAAATGTCGATGACCTGTTCTTCGTTCCCTGGGCGATGGAGTTCGCCGAGAGCGGGCGGCATTCGAATTCCCTGCTTGCAGTGCAGTTTCCCGGCCTGGAAAACTATCATTTGCAGCCGCGACTGCATCTTATCCTTGCGGGCTTGTTCTTCGGTGCCGCCGGCACCGATACCACTTCACTCGTCCTGTTCGAGTTTCTTTGTTACGCGCTGACGAGCCTGATTTTTGTTCTCATCTGTCTGAAACTCAATCTGAGACTGGCAGCGCTGTTCACGCCTTTGATCTTTGCGCCTATGTATGTGGTCGCCGGGTTTCGTCTGGAATTGACCGGTGCGCTGATCTGGGTGCTGGGGCTCCTTGTATCTCTACCGCTATTGATCAAGGCAGTCGCCGGAGAGCGCGGACGGGCGAGGAGCACCACCGCTTGCAGCATCTTCGGGAAAGTCCTGCTTGGCGTTGCTCCGCTTGCGGCTCCGGCGATTTTTGCCTGGAGCCTCGGTGCAATCGCGGTGCTGGAGATCTGGCGGCTGCTGTCGCGCCAGGCAGGCATCCTGAGAATATTGAGTGAAGGCCTTGCGGCGCTCTGCCTGTCGTTGATTGTTTTTGCTGTCTCGATCAATTTTGAGTTTGCTGAATTTCTCAACCAGTTCACCTATCACGCCAGCCGATCGACGGGAGGTGGCTTCAACGATGAAGCCATCGTCCGAGCTGTTCTGTTTGCCGCCGCCGCAACTGTTCTGTTTCGAAAGGCCCGGGTTGTTGCGGCTCTTTGCGCAATGCTCGCGGCTGGTCAGTTTCTGGCGGCGTTCCTTCATGACAAGGCCCTGATCCGCAATCTTGCGGCGTCCATGGTGTTTCTGGTTGCACTCGACGCGGCGCTTGCAGTTCGGTGGAACAAGGCCAAGTCCGCCCTCTACGGTGTTCTGTTTCTTGTCCTTTCCATCAACTTTTTCAGTTTCTATCTGTTTTCCGAAGATCAGCATAACCGGGGCCAGGTTGTTGATGCCTATCTGCAGGATGTGGAAGCGGGCAAGCGTGTGTTTGTCGATGAAACGATGGCCCAGCATTACCTGGATCAAAAGACCGGGGGCGCCTTGTCCTGGACGTGGGGCGGGACATTTCCAAAGGGGCGGGCAACCAGTCTGGAGGATCTTCAAGAGGGAGACGTCTGGTTCGTCAGCGAGTACACGTTGCTGGGATATCTGAAAGGGCGGCACGACGTTGCCCGCAGGGTGTGGTCGAAACCGGATTACCAGAGAGTGCCGCAGATACCGTGCGTGCTTGGCCGCCATTCCTGTAATCTTCCCACAGAACGCTGGAAGATCATGAGGCTGGAGCGCGAAAACGGGAATGTGCTTATCCGGGAGTTCGGCGAAAGTGTTGAAGAGCGGCAACTGGAGGGCAGAGAGAGCTGACGCCGACCAGTTCCAAGGTCACATCAACGCCGTGCCCGCGTGTCTTTGAGTGCCTGGCTAGTGCTTCCTGGCCATGATGACGAAATGAGTGATTGAGAAGAAAAACCGTCCGGCCTCTGCGAGCTCGGTCTGCTCGTCCGCCCAATCGGAAGCTTCATTCTCGGAAATCAGGCCTTTCTTGACAACGAAGGGCTTGATGAGATGGATCATCATGTTTGAAAGCCCGTCCGGGCGAAGCTCGGCGTCACTGAAAGGGATCGGGATTATCTCTTCCACCTGAAAGCCGGCGCCTCGCAACACAGGTGGCAGAACGGCAGGTATGCACCGCTCCACCAAATGGTGATCCCAGGCGTCCAGCACTTTGCGCATACGTTCCGGATGATCACTGAACCAGGCGATCGTATCCCAATGCATGTCCCCGACCACCAGCCGGCCACCGGGTTTCAGGATCCTGGCTGCCTCCGAGACCGCTGCCGGGAGGTCGTCGAGATATTCAAACACCTGTAACGACACCGCATTGTCAATCGAGCCTGTTTCAAGAGGCAGATCGGTTGCTGTCCCGTCCAGGATTTCGACATTGGTGAAGTCCTCGCAGCGGTTCTTGGCGGCAAGGCGCATGTCTTCGCTCGGGTCGACGCCGTAGACCTGGCCGCCATCGCCGATCGTACGCGACAGCTCGAGCGTAAGCATCCCGTTACCGCAACCGATATCGGCAATTGCATCTCCCGGCTTCGGACGAAGTGCATCAAAAGAGGCACGCCTCCGCCGTGAGAAGTCCGATCCCTGATAGGAAATTTCCAGAAGTTTTGCTGTTCGTGCGCCGAATCTAAGCATTTGTGCCTCGACAGGTATTAGGGGCAGTCCAAAAAAACCACCGTAACATCGTCGACCTTCGCCAAGCCAATTTCGCAATCCGTGATATTGCGCTCGTCCGGCAAAGGCGAACGGGCCGGATCACTGATCACCTCGAAAGAACGGCTGAGTAAAGAGCCGCTAGTGATCTTCCTGACACAGGCTGTGATCGCCGAATGCCTTGAGGACATTGCATTCGGTTACGGTATGGCTGCCTTGGCAACTTGTTGCAATCCGTTCAAGTTCAGCTTCCAGCTTTTTCAAATGAGCAATGCGCAGCCGCACTTCCGCTAGCTGAGTTCCGGCGATCTGATCCGCCTGTTCGCAAGGACTGTCCGGATGCTGGCTGAGTTCGATCAGATCGCGGATCGCCGGCATGGGCAGACCGAGATCCCGGCAGTGCTTGATGAAGCCAAGCCGGTCAAGTTCCGAAGCATGGTATCGGCGTTGGTTGCCCTCTGTCCGCAGTGGCGCCTCAAGGAGCCCCTCTTTTTCATAGTAACGGATGGTTGGCACCTTGACGCCGGTCCGTTTCGACAACTCGCCAATCGAATAGTCCATGACTGGTCCTCAAAATCTATAGCTTCTATAGATATAGTGAGGTGGCCGAATGTGCAATCGAAGCGATCAGTACTCCGGGAATTCGTTTGCGAGATACACTGCAACCAGTATCAGGCCACTTGGGCAGACGGGTTATCTCCCAGATGGACAACGGTGATTTCCGGAGGAACGCCAAAGCGGACCGGGACGATTGAACAGCCCAGCCCTCCGGACACAACAAGGTGACGCGGTTCAATCGACAGGCTTAGATGGCGGGCCATTGTCGTTCCACCGGTTTCAATGATATGGCCGTAGGCATAGCTTTTTCCATGCTTTGCGGGAAAGGCCGGTTTATAACCAAACCAGTTGATCTGACCGCCATGGGTATGTCCGCTGAGCGTCAGGCTGACCCGCGAAGGCACTTCACCGATGATGTCCGGTTCGTGCGCCATCAACAATACCGGTGCGTCATCTGTCACCTGATTCAGGGTGCCGGGCAAATCGTCGAGACCGCGCCAGCGATAGCGCTTCAACCTGTGAACAGGCCTTAGTGCGATCTGGTCATCCAGGCCGGCCAGCCAGAAAACCCTGCCGTCCTTTTCCAACCTTGCGGCGCGGTTCTGATAAAGCTCGATCCCGGCGTTGATCAGGGCCTGGCCATATTTGGTCGGTCCCTTGCCTGTTACTTGTGCTTCCCTGTCATCCCACCAGTCGTGATTGCCCAAGATGGCATGTGTTCCGAGTGGAGCGGACAGGTCTCCGAAGATATCCGCCCATCTTTGCGGTGGGATCGGATCGTACTGCCATTTGTGACTGGCCACATAGTCGCCGAGCATCAGGATGATGTCGGGTTTGAGCGCGTTGGTACGCTCCACGATGAAACGGACGCGGTCAAGGTTCATCCACGGGTCGCAAATATGCGGATCGGCGATCAGGGCCGCTTTCAACTTCAGGTCCTTTGGCCAGCGTGGTGGCGTCAGGTGATAGCGTTGAATGCGCAGGCGAAACGGTTCAACGCCGATTGCGTAAGCCGGAGCCGAAATCGCAGCAAGCCCTGCAAGTCCGAGACTTTTCAAGAAAAACCGTCTGGAAAATTTCAAGCAAGACCCCCAATCTGAAATCGTTGCGGTTTGAAACAGGAATTTTCGCGTCCTGTTGAGGTCTTAAAGAGGCAGATTTTTGCAGATTTTGTGCAAACAATAAACCCGCCGCGAGCGACGGGTTTAAACTTCTTGAATTTGGCCGCCGCTTATTCGGCCGGCTTTTCAACCGGGACCGGCAGAGGCGATACCTCCAGCAACACGTCGTCGCTCAGGTCATTCGTTGCCAGCGAGATATCCGCACCGGTTTGCGGCACTTCACTAACGTCGGCAACGGTCATCTGCTGCGAATCCGCAGATTTGCTCCAGGAGCAGGCACTTGCCGGTGCAATGAGAAAGGCAATCAGGGCAAGGGCGCTAAACAGAATGCTCATCAGGCGCATGGATACCCTCCGTTCGTTTCCAATCCGAAACTCAGATCACTTACGTACGGTAATGCATTGCTCCGATCTGGCAAGAAAAAACGACGCTGGTGGGCTGTATCCTTGATGCTTCATTTTCTTTGCAGGTTATAGGTTTTTTCGGTACGCGGTGAGGACTGATCGTTGACCACGTTGATGACATGCGTGTCGAGAAGATCGCCGAACGCCCGCAAAGTGATCTGTTTGCTGCTTAAAAAACCGACCAGTAGCACCTGGATCGCGCCGTCGGAGCGCAATTCAGCCTTGGTCCAGCCCCACTTGCAATCTCGTGGAACACATGAGGTGAAGGCACGAACGCGGACAAAGACCTGCTCGTTCTCACAGCGGCTTTCAATCTCGATCCGGCTGATTTCCTTCGGCTCGGCATCCGGATTGACCCAGACCCCGTCCTCGGGAATCGGGCAGTAAATGCGTTGGGCGAGGGAAGGCGTGCAAAACACAAGCAGGAAGCCGACAGCAAGGATCATCAGACGCATTCGAATCTCTCCATTCGGACCAGACGCAAACTTTGAACTGGCGGCAAATTTGTTGTTGCAAATCAACCTAGTCGATTGAGGGAGGCACTGCCAGAAATGACTGGCGCTATACTGAACAACTTCTTCGATTCTTTTCCAGCCGAAACAGGAAACGGGCATGCATTCACTCACCACGGAGCGGTATACGCTGCAACCTCCGCAGACCAGAGACTTTGCACTTTACAAAGGTTTCTATGCCGATGGTGAGGCCTCGCGGTTTTACGGGGGACCCTTGCGTGAAGATCAGGCGTGGCGTGTCCTGGCGGGTCATCTCGGTCATTGGCAGTTGCGCGGTTACGGCATGTGGGTGATCCGAGACAAAATCAGCAACGAAGCTCTGGGCGGGTGCGGTTTTGTCTGGCCTCAGGGTTGGCCGAGAAGGGAGCTTACCTGGTGGCTGCTTCCGGAAGCGCGTGGCAAGGGCGTTGCGGTAGAAGTTTCAAGGACGGCTATCCGACACGCTTATGAGGAATACGGTTGGCCGCTTGTTGAAACGCATATGAATGATGACAACGCGGCGGCTCGCGGGCTGGTTCAGAAACTGGGAGGCAGGCAGATTGCCCGGGAGAAATTTCCGGACGGACTTGTGCGATCAGTCTACGAATTGCCGCGACGGAGATGATTTTGCCACTTATCCGCGCGGATGGGCCTTGTCGTATGCCGAGAGCAGATGCGTACTGTCTATCTCAGTATAGATCTGAGTGGATGCAAGGCTCGCATGCCCAAGCAGTTCCTGGATCGTCCTGAGGTCACCGCCGCCTGCCAGCAAGTGCGTTGCAAAGGAATGACGCAATGCATGCGGCGTTGCGCTGTCCGGCAGGCCCAGAGCACTGCGCAGCTTTTGCATGGCCAGTTGAATCATTCGGGGATTGAGCGGTCCGCCTCGCGCACCCAGGAACAGTGGGCCTTCAGGGGTAATCGCAAAGGGGCAGAGTTTCAGATAGAGGTCCACCGCCTGGCAGACCGCGGGCAAGATAGGGACAATCCGTTCCTTTCGGCCCTTGCCGATAATGCGCAAGGTCTTGGCACCTGCATTCGGAGCCATGCCGCCGGTTAGAGACAGCGCTTCCGATATCCGCAGGCCGCATCCGTAAAGCAATGTCAGCACGGCGGCGTTTCGGGCTTCAATCCACGCCTCGCTTTCCATCGCCAGATCGCCGCTGGTAATGTCGATGGCATCCTGCGATGAAACGGGTTTGGGCAATGAACGGGATTGACGCGGAGGGCGAACCGCGTCCGAAGCCGCTGCATTTATTTCCCCCTGTCGTTCCAGAAATTTCAGGAACGAACGAATTCCGGCCAGACCGCGCGCAAGTGAGCGGCTTTGAACGCCCTGACGGCGGCGATAGGCCAGAAAACCACGAAAATCGGCAGGCCGAAGTGCAGCGATATCCTTCACGGCCGGTGCACCGCCGAGGTGGCCGGTCAGGAAACGCAGGAACTGACGAAGATCCCGCTCATAGGCGAGCAGGGTCTTGTCGGACAGACGGCGTTCGTCTGAAAGGTGATCCAGCCAGTTGTCGAGTCGCCGGTTGAGATCCGGTTGGGCCGTGACGAGCAACATTTCGCTATTATCTGTTTGGGCACACATGACCCCAGTGTGCCTCATGTGTGCCTATGCTTTCTTAACGGCGCCGTCTTTCCCGCAAAGAGAAAGATTTCAATTGCCCCTGGTCAACTTGAATTGCCGGATGTTGCCGTTCCTGCAGCAACCGGACACCTTCTGACCTTGTCCCACCTCCAGTCGGGATTGCCGAAGCAGTCGATGCCGCCGTGTTGTCTTTTGCGTGGGCTGAAGTCCTTCCAATCCGCTTTGCCTTGCAAGAGCAGTTCACCTGCTTCAGTCAGTGCAAACTCGGCCTTGCCCCAGTCGTCCTGGTCCAGGCTGACTGTCTCGCTTGTCAGGGCTGGTTGGCCAGCGTCCCGCAGCCGGAGCAGAGTTCCAAGAAACATCAGGTCTCCGTGGTAGGGAAGGGGATCACGCTTCATCAAGAACTCTCTGAAGATCCCGGCCCAAGAAAGCGGACCGTCCTTGAGAATGTCCAAAATGGTGTGTTCAGTGAAGGACAAGCCGTTTTCGACAGAAGGCAGTTCGGCCAGATACCGCAATATCGATCCGCTCAGATAGGGCAGCGATTTGGATTGGCTTGCAATTTCAAACAAGGGCAATGGAGATGGTGCGCTAAGCGCGTTCCAGGTATCGGATGCCGTGGCATAGGCTGATGCGCTGACCGGTTGACGTTGGTCATACGTGTAGCGAAGGGCTGCTGGTGACAGTTGGCCGATCCCGATGAATTTCTCGATCCCCGGAAATCTGTCGAGGCTGACCAACTCGACTTTTCGTCTGTCCGCACCGGTTTGTCTGAGAACGGCAAGACATCTTGCCAAAAGGAGCTGATCGTAGGGATCGTGTTCGAACCAGAGAACGATCCGGCCGTGATTGCCCGCATTGGACAAAAGCGTATCGGCACTTTTTAGAACTTCAAGCGTTTCCTCAAAAATTTCGCCCGGGTATTCGCTCGCGATGAACTCGGCACGAACCTTTTGCGCCTCTTTGCCGGATTTGACCGGACCCTGGCAGATCGGATCGGCGAACATCAGAAAATCACCGGCAAAGCCCGCTCGCTTCAGGGCGGTTTCAATGTCGTTGCCACACCGGATGTGCAACGTCGGAAGATCCGCATCCGGTGCGGTGGAGGCCTGTTCGATGGCAGTCTTGGCAATGTCCATCTGCTGGACATGCTTTTTCAGGGCAGGCCAGCTTGGGAGCCCGGCCTCGCGTGCAAGCGTCAGCTGGGCATCGGACAGTTTCAAGGAGGATAGTTCCAGTTGGTCGAAGCGGGGATGGTGCACCTTCAATCTGTCAATGGAGGTCTTGCATCCCTCCCGAACGGCGTTGCGCAACTCTTTTGCGAATCGCCTTTGGCGCTCGAGATCGAGCGAAAGATCGGTGGAGCTTAACAGCGGAAGGGTTTGCGCGTCGCGCATTTGATTGGTCATGATGACTCCCGGGCTCGGATATTATCCAGCGTCCGCATCTCCGGATCGAGCGGGTGTCGAATGTCTTCAGCACCTTGGGTGCTGTTGATTGCGAGCGTGGAAACCTTTCCGCGGACCGGAGGCCTCGCCCGGAGACCAACCGCAGAATAATGGCGTCTGACTTGATTCGGCAAGCTGGATACAAAAACGGCCCGGAAGTCCGGGCCGTCTCTGCAGTCATGAAAATTGTCGATCAGAGAATGCTCTGACCGGTCTTGGCCCAATCGGCCAGGAATGCGTCGAGGCCCTTGTCGGTAAGCGGATGCTTCACCAGAGCTTTCAGTGTTGACGGCGGAATGGTCGCGACATCGGCACCGATGATGGCGCAATCCTTGACGTGGTTCGGCGTGCGGATGGAAGCCGCCAGGATTTCGGTCTCGAAGCCGTAATTATCATAGATAACGCGGATCTCGCGGATCAGTTCCAAACCGTCGGCGTGGATATCGTCCAGCCGGCCGATGAATGGCGAAATGTAGGTTGCACCTGCCTTGGCGGCGAGCAACGCCTGATTGGCCGAGAAGCACAAGGTCACATTGGTCTTGGTGCCTTCGTCGGTCAGCTGCTTACAGGCTTTCAGGCCATCAAAGGTCAGCGGAAGTTTGATGACGACATTGTCGGCCAGTTCGCGCAACACATGCGCTTCCTTGATCATGGTATCAAAGTCGGTGGCGGCGACTTCGGCGGAGACATCGCCCTTTGTGATCTGACAGATTTCCGCAATCACTTCCTTGAAGTCGCGACCGGACTTGGCGATCAGCGACGGATTGGTGGTCACGCCATCAAGAAGACCGGTGGATTCCAGTTCCTTGATTTCGGCCGTGTCGGCGGTGTCGACGAAAAATTTCATCAGTGTCTACTCCCTGTAGGCGCCCAGCCTTTTGCATATTGCCGGTCGCCGGATGCTTTCCCCGACTTCGGGGCAAACGATTTCATGTTCAGCCGCGCTCTCTTTACCCTAGGATGATCACAAGAAGAACCCCTGATTCTCCAGTGGAAGAAATTTTTGCGGTACGTACCTCAAAAATTATCAGCCTTGAAAGCGGGCGTTGGGAAGGCAATGTCGTCATTTGTGTCGATGGCTGAAATACTTGAGATAGAAGGCCCTCGGCGCGAGGTGAAAAGGACCTGACATTCCGTGCTGTTTGACGATCCAGAGTTCAAAGAAACGATTGCCAGTGTTCTGGTGCCGGTTCCGGTGCCTGTTGCCTACACGTACAAAGTCCCCGCCGGACAGGCGGTGGTGCCTGGCACTATCGTCAAGGTACCGCTTGGACCGCGTGAGGTTCTGGGAGCCGTGTGGGATGTCGAGCCGGATGGCGCCATCAATCCGAAGAAACTTAAGACAATTGCCAGGGTCTATGACACGACACCGCCGCTGGATGAAGATCTGCGACGCTTTGTGGACTGGGTCGCAAACTGGACTCTGGGTGCCCCGGGAATGGTTCTGCGCATGGTGTTGCGTTCGGAAGAGGCGCTGGAGCCGGAAGCACCGGTTCCTGGAGTCAGGCGGATTGAGGCGGCAGAACCGGATCGGGCAACACCGGCGCGTAAACGTGTGCTGGCAACCATGGAAGAAGGATTTGCCTGGACCAAAAGCGGGTTAGCTCATGCTGCCGGGGTTTCTCCGTCTGTCATCGACGGGCTTTTGCAGCAAAATGTGCTGGAGACCGTCTCCATGCCGGCAGCTCCACCTCCGCCCAGACCGCAAATCGATTATGCACCGAAGCCTCTGACACCGGACCAGCAAAGAGCTGCCGAAGGATTGAAGGAGAGTTTTGACAAGGGCGGCTGTATCTCGCTGATTGATGGCGTGACCGGTTCCGGCAAGACGGAAGTCTATTTCGAAGCGATTGCCGAGGCGCTGCGCCGGGAAAAGCAGGCTTTGGTATTGCTGCCGGAAATTGCCCTCACCGAACAGTTCCTGCGCCGGTTCGAGCAACGATTCGGTGTTTATCCGGCGGAATGGCACTCCGAAATCACCCCAAAGAACCGTGCGCGCGTCTGGCGCGGCGTGGCTTCGGGCGATGTGCGCGTCGTGATCGGCGCGCGCTCGTCACTCTTTCTGCCTTTCAAGGAGCTCGGTCTGATCATCGTGGATGAAGAACACGATGCCGCCTTCAAGCAGGACGACCGGGTTCCCTACAGCGCCAGAGATATGGCGGTGGTGCGCGGTCACCTGTCCAGATTTCCGGTCATTCTTGCTTCGGCGACACCGTCGGTGGAAAGTCACGTCAATGCGGATCTGGGCCGGTATGAGCTCTATGAACTGCCGGAGCGGGCTTCGGGAGCAGCCCTTCCCGATCTTCAGGCGATCGACATGCGCATCGACGGTCCCGAGCGCGGTCGTTGGCTGGCCCCGACACTCGTCCATGCCATCAAGGACACCTTTGCCGAAGGTGACCAGTCGCTCCTCTTCCTCAACAGGCGCGGTTACGCACCCCTGACTCTTTGTCGCACCTGTGGCCACCGGTTCCAGTGTGCTCACTGCAGCGCGTGGCTGGTTGAACACAGGTTCCAGAAGAAGCTGATTTGCCATCACTGCGGTCATTTCGAGCCGGTTCCGGACGCCTGCCCGTCCTGTCAGAGCAAGGATACCCTGGTTGCCTGCGGCCCCGGCGTGGAGAGAATCGCTGAAGAGGTCTCCGATCTTTTTCCGCAGGCCCGCACACTGATTCTCTCGTCCGATCTACCTGGCGGACCGGAGCGGCTCAAACGTGAAATGAAGATCGTGGAGGAGGGCGGAGCCGACATTGTCATAGGCACGCAGCTGGTTGCCAAGGGGCACAACTTTCCGAAAATGAAACTGGTTGGCGTCATTGATGCTGATCTCGGACTGGCTCATGGCGACCCACGCGCGGCTGAAAAAACCTTCCAGTTACTAGCCCAGGTGACCGGCCGCGCGGGACGTGTAACCGGCGGCGGCAAAGGGTTTTTGCAGACCTACAACGCTGATCATCCGGTGATAAATGCACTTTTGTCCAGCGACAAGAATGCCTTCTACCGAGCCGAAATCGAAGCGCGCCGTGTTGCCGGACTGCCGCCATTCGGGCGCCTGGCCGCCGTTGTCATCTCCGGTCCGGACAAGATCTTTGCAGAAGGTTTTTCTCGGGCGTTGGTTCGAGCTGCTCCTCACGATCAGGCGGTAACCGTCCTGGGGCCCGCCGAAGCTGCTCTTGCCATGGTTCGCGGGCGTTACCGCTACAGACTCCTGGTTATGGCGCCCCGTCAGTTTGATCTGCAGTCCTATTTACGCGGTTGGCTGGGCAACGGGCCAAAACCGTCTAAAGGATTAAGAGTGCAGGTAGACATTGATCCGCAACACTTTTTATAGGCACATAGCAAAAAACACCTATAAATCGGCAAGAACAGCCATCCGGCGAAGTTGCACACTGAGAAACCCTGTGCTAATTGAGGCGCGGCTTTGGGGGAACGGTTTAACCGTCATACCTTCCGACCTTGAAATCATTCATCTTTTCAATGCCTTAAGACGCTAGCCGTTCTGCGGGCATGAAAAATGTCAGAGAGCACGGACCTGGTGACTGACAACGTATCTCTCGTATCCGGCGTGGCACAGCGTTATGCGTCCGCCCTTCTCGACCTCGCAGAGGGCGATGGCGTAACGGCTGACGTGGAGCGGGATCTGACTGCTTTCGAAGGCATGCTTGCCGAAAGTGAAGATCTCGACCGTCTTGTGAAAAGCCCGGCATTCAGTGCTGAGGAGCAGCTTGCAGCGCTCACGGCACTTCTCGAAAAGGCAGGCATTTCCGGTCTTGCCGCAAATTTTGTGAAGTTGGCCGCCCGTAACCGGCGGCTCTTCGTTCTTCCCGACATGATCAAGGCCTTCCGGGCCCTCCTTGCTGAAAAGCGGGGTGAGGAAACAGCTGAGGTGACATCCGCAGCTGCTCTTTCCGACGAGCATGTCGCTGCCCTGAAAGAGGCTCTTTCCGCTTCCACGGGCAAATCCGTAAACGTCGCAGCGAAAGTTGATCCTGCTCTGATCGGTGGCCTCGTGGTCAAGGTCGGCTCACGCATGATCGACACATCTCTGCGTACCAAGCTCAATTCACTCAAGTTCGCGATGAAAGAGGTCGGCTGATGGATATTCGGGCCGCGGAAATTTCCGCAATCCTCAAGGACCAGATCAAGAGCTTTGGCCAGGAAGCCGAAGTTTCTGAAGTTGGTCAGGTGCTCTCCGTCGGTGACGGTATCGCCCGTGTTTATGGTCTGGACAAGGTTCAGGCTGGTGAAATGGTCGAATTCCCAGGTGGCATCAAGGGCATGGCCCTGAACCTGGAATCCGACAACGTCGGTGTCGTTATCTTCGGTTCTGACCGTGACATTAAGGAAGGCGATACGGTCAAGCGGACCGGCGCCATCGTGGAAGTCCCGGTTGGTAAAGGCCTGCTCGGCCGTGTTGTTGACCCGCTCGGCAACCCGATCGACGGCAAAGGCCCGATCGAAGCCACCGAAAAGCGCCGTGTGGACGTCAAAGCGCCTGGCATTCTGCCGCGTAAGTCCGTGCACGAGCCGATGTCAACCGGCCTGAAAGCCATTGACGCCCTGATCCCGGTTGGCCGTGGACAGCGCGAGCTTGTCATTGGTGACCGTCAGACCGGTAAGACCGCGATCATCCTCGACACCTTCCTGAACCAGAAGCCGCTGCATGCCGGCGACGACGAAAGCGCCAAACTGTACTGCATCTATGTTGCAGTCGGCCAGAAGCGTTCCACCGTTGCCCAGTTCGTGAAGACCCTGGAAGATGCCGGCGCTCTGGAATACTCCATTGTCATCGCCGCAACCGCGTCCGACGCGGCTCCGCTGCAGTTCCTGGCACCGTTTGCCGGCTGTGCGATGGGCGAGTACTTCCGTGACAACTCCATGCACGCCGTGATCGGTTACGACGATCTGACCAAGCAGGCCGTTGCTTATCGTCAGATGTCTCTGCTTCTGCGCCGCCCGCCGGGACGTGAAGCTTTCCCGGGTGACGTTTTCTACCTGCACTCCCGTCTGCTGGAACGTGCAGCGAAGCTGAACGAAAACTACGGCAGTGGCTCCCTGACCGCTCTTCCGGTCATTGAAACCCAGGGCAACGACGTTTCCGCGTTTATTCCGACCAACGTGATCTCGATCACCGACGGTCAGATCTTCCTGGAAACCGACCTGTTCTACCAGGGTATCCGCCCTGCCGTTAACGTCGGTCTGTCGGTTTCCCGCGTGGGTTCCTCCGCTCAGATCAAGGCGATGAAACAGGTTGCCGGCCCGATTAAGGGTGAGCTTGCGCAGTACCGCGAAATGGCGGCCTTCGCGCAGTTCGGCTCCGACCTCGACGCAACCACACAGCGCCTGCTGAACCGCGGTGCACGCCTGACAGAACTTCTGAAGCAGCCGCAGTTCTCGCCGCTGAAGACCGAAGAACAGGTTGCGGTCATCTACGCTGGTGTGAACGGCTACCTTGATGCGCATCCGGTTGACCGTGTGCGTGACTTCGAAGAAGGCCTGCTTCTGTTCCTGCGCGGTGAGCACCAGGATCTGCTGGACGCCATCTGGGAAAAGAAGGCACTTGACGACGAACTGACCGGCAAGCTGAAAGCTGCCGTCGACGCGTTCGCCAAGAACTTCGCTTAAGATCACACGCCGGGATAAGGAGCAGGGGCGGCCATGCCGAGCCTGAAGGACTTACGAAACCGTATCGCTTCCGTGAAAGCGACGCAGAAAATCACCAAGGCCATGCAGATGGTGGCCGCGGCGAAGCTGCGTCGTGCTCAGGAAGCTGCGGAGGCTGCACGCCCCTATGCGGAACGCATGGACGCCGTGCTGGCCAACCTCGCGGTGGCTTTCGAGGGCCGCGATGATGCTCCGAAGCTGATGTCCGGTACGGGCAATGATCAGGTTCATCTCCTGGTCGTTGCCACTGCCGAGCGCGGACTTTGCGGGGGCTTCAACACCAACATCGCCAAGCTGGCACGCGACAAGGCACGCAGCCTTCTGGCGGACGGCAAGACGGTCAAGATCATGTGTGTGGGCAAAAAGGGCTTTGACGCCATCAAGCGCGAGCTCGGCCAACACGTGATCAAGAATGTGGATTTGCGTTCCGTCAAGAACGTCGGTTTCTCCAATGCGGATGAAATCGGTCGTGACGTTCTCTCCATGTATGACAATGGTGAGTTCGACGTCTGCACGCTGTTCTATTCGACCTTCAAATCCGTGATCGCACAGGAACCGACTGCACAGCAGCTGATCCCGGCTTCGTTTGAAGCTGGCGACGCCGATGCAGCCGACGGTGCCAGCGCGGTTTATGAATATGAACCGGACGAGGCCGAGATCCTTGCAGATCTCCTGCCGCGTAACATTTCCGTTCAGGTTTTCAGGGCGCTTCTTGAAAATGCTGCATCTGAGCAGGGTGCCCGCATGTCCGCCATGGACAACGCAACCCGCAACGCCGGCGACATGATCGACAAGCTGACGATCAACTACAACCGCCAGCGTCAGGCTCAGATTACGACGGAACTGATTGAAATTATCTCGGGTGCGGAAGCGCTCTAAGGCATCCTGCGCCCAATCGGGCGCAGAGTGCTTGAACAGTATTAATGTCGATCAACCTTTCTGCTTTCATCTGGACGAAAGCGAGTTGATCAAACGGGATCGAGACGAGGATTAGGGATATGGCTGACAAAAAGGTCGGACGGGTCACCCAGGTCATCGGCGCCGTTGTCGACGTCAAGTTCGATGACCACCTGCCGTTGATCCTGAATGCTCTTGAAGTAGACAACCAGGGCAACCGCCTTGTTCTCGAGGTGGCTCAGCACCTCGGTGAGAACACGGTACGTACCATCGCAATGGACTCCACCGAGGGTCTGGTTCGCGGTCAGGAAGTTGTTGACACCGGATCCGCCATCATGGTGCCGGTTGGCGACGGCACTCTGGGCCGGATCATGAACGTGATCGGCGAGCCGGTTGATGACGCTGGCGACATCGTCTTCACTGAAAAACGCGGCATTCACCAGGAGGCTCCGTCCTTCATCGAGCAGTCCACCGAAGCTGAAATCCTTGTAACGGGCATCAAGGTCGTTGACCTGCTGGCCCCGTATGCAAAGGGTGGTAAGATCGGTCTGTTCGGCGGCGCCGGCGTTGGTAAAACCGTTCTGATCATGGAGCTGATCAACAACATCGCTAAGGCGCACGGCGGTTACTCCGTATTCGCCGGTGTTGGTGAGCGTACCCGTGAAGGCAACGACCTTTACTGGGAAATGATCGAATCCAACGTGAACAAGGAAGGCGGCGGAGAAGGCTCCAAAGCGGCTCTCGTTTACGGTCAGATGAACGAACCTCCCGGAGCGCGTGCTCGTGTTGCTCTGACCGGTCTGACGGTCGCGGAACACTTCCGTGATGAGGGGCAGGACGTTCTGTTCTTCGTGGACAACATCTTCCGCTTTACCCAGGCAGGTTCTGAGGTGTCCGCGCTTCTCGGCCGTATCCCGTCCGCTGTGGGTTACCAGCCGACGCTTGCGACCGACATGGGCTCGATGCAGGAACGCATCACGACCACCACGAAGGGCTCGATCACGTCCGTTCAGGCCGTTTACGTTCCGGCCGATGACTTGACCGACCCGGCACCGGCTTCGACCTTTGCCCACCTGGATGCAACGACCGTTCTGAACCGTGCGATTGCTGAAAAAGGTATCTACCCGGCTGTGGATCCGCTGGATTCCTCTTCCCGTATGCTGGATGCCCGTATCATCGGTGAAGAGCACTACAACACTGCGCGTGCCGTTCAGGGTACTCTGCAGCGTTACAAGGCTCTGCAGGACATCATCGCCATCCTGGGCATGGACGAACTGTCTGAAGAAGACAAGCTCACCGTTGCCCGCGCACGTAAAATCGAGCGCTTCCTGTCCCAGCCGTTCTTCGTGGCTGAGGTCTTCACCGGTTCCCCGGGCAAGCTGGTTGCTCTGGAAGACACCATCAAGGGCTTCAAAGGCCTGGTGGAAGGTGAATACGACCACCTGCCGGAAGCTGCCTTCTACATGGTTGGCTCCATCGACGAAGCGATCGAAAAAGCTCAGAAGCTGGCTGCAGAAGCCGCTTAAGTGCGACAGATTGATCGGGCGCCCTGAAAGGGCGTCCGGTTTTCTTCATGTTTGATGGCTTGGCCATCTGAATTGTAGACTGACAAGGAAGACGCCAAATGGCTGAACTTTTCCAGTTTGAGTTGGTCTCCCCGGAGCGCCAGCTTCTCTCCGAGCAGGTTGCCGAGGTCGTTGTACCGGGCACTGAAGGCGAGTTTGGCGTTCTGAAGAACCACAGCCCGTTCATGTCCACCATCAAGCCGGGCATTCTGAAGGTCCGCAATGGCGGTGGTTCCTGGGACGAGTATTTCGTGCGCGGCGGATTTGCCGACGTCGCATCCGGTGGTCTGACGGTTCTGGCCGAGCAGGCCGTTCCGGTCAAGGAGATCAGCAAAGAGCAGCTTGATCAGGCGATCAAGAATGCGGAAGAAGACGTTGCTGATGCCAAGGACGACGACACCAAGCAGAAAGCGGAAATGACGCTTTCGCAGCTGAAGGACGTGGCAGACGCTTTGAAGGCGGCCTGATCGTCCTTAACTGCCTGAAATTTTGAAACGCGGCTCGGAAACGGGTCGCGTTTTGTTTTGTTCGGTTGGATGAGAGCGACGGAACGAGCGTGAGTTCGGCCGACGTGGCAGTGCGAAACAGGCAAAATAAAACCCGGCCAATGGCCGGGTCCGAAGTCGCGTGGGAAACCCACGTATATTCTGCTTTTCTATAAAGCAGCTGGTATTGTTAAGCCGCGCGGCGGAAGGACAGGCTCATGCCGCCACCGCCAGAACGGTTGCGACGGCGCTCTTCCGGCGGAATGTACACAATGGCGCTGTGCTCGGCGCAGTAAGATACGCCCGGCTCAACACGGGTCGAGCACGGAAAAATGTAGTTACCAGCTTCACCTTCTGCCCATTTGCAGCAACCCGGACGCGGGAGAGACAAGTCAGCCATGTTGTTTTCCTCTATTTCTACCAAGCAACAAAAGCGCTCGAGCATCCTCGGGAGGAGAGGATCCGAACAGCTTTCGTAAGGAATCGGATGTTATCGGCGCCCGGGACGTCATCCGTTGTCCAACCCGCAAGGGTGCTCTTCAGCAAGCGCAGGCATTACATAAGCGGCATGTCACAAAAATGCAATAGAATACCTGACATTTCCGGCCTGCACTCAGCGCATACCGGGTTAATGTAGTGTTATTATCGGTGTTTATCTGGAGGTGATATTTAGAAGACTCAACTGCTTAGCTATCACCTTGCGGTAAAGTGCCACCCGCATCTTTTAATGCTTGCGGAGTATCAAGGTCCAGTCTTGCTGCAGGCCCGATTTCTACTTCAGATACAAAGCCTGGATTTTCAGCAATTATGTGGCGTGCACCGATGTCTCCGCTGAGAGATTTCAAGTCGCCGAAAAACCGTCGATCCCAAAGAACCGGGTTGCCCCGTTTGCCGTCAGCCGTGGCGGTGACGATCAGGCTGGATTCGTTTTCCCGGTATGCGGCAGCGAGTTGCCGCAAGACCTTTGCATCAATGCGCGGCATGTCACCCAGCAAGATCATGACGGCGTCGAGTTCGGGCGAAAGGGCGTTCATGCCTGTGCGAATCGAGCCGGCCATGCCGTCGGTGTAGTCTGGATTGTGGGCCAGGGTGAGATCCAGATCCGAAACTGCCTGGCTCACGTCCTCGGCCAGATGACCGGTGACCAGAACAGTTTGCGCCAGATCTGCGCCCTGTGCGGCTTCGGCAACATGGCGGATCAGAGCTTTACCATCCAGCTGGGCAAGCAACTTGTTGGGACCTCCCATCCGCGACGATCTTCCGGCGCCCAGAATGATTGCGCCAATGCGGGGCTTGGTATCGCGCAGCTTCTTTTCACGCGGTTGCGGCCGGGTTCCGATTTCCATAAGCAAACCTCCGACCCCCATGGCGGTGATGTCTTTCGGCCCGACCTCTACGCCGGCAAGCAATCTGTCCAGAACCCAGTCGAAACCATTTTCCTTGGGACTTCTGGCGCAACCCGGCGCGCCCAGAACCGGTATGTCGTCAAGTCTCCCCAGCATCAGGAGATTGCCCGGATCGACAGGCATGCCGAGATGGTCGACGGTGCCGCCCGCCAGATCGAGAGCGGCAGGCAGAACATCGTGCCGGTCAACAACTGCCGAGGCGCCGAAAAGAATCAGGAAATCCGCACCTTGCCGCAACAGCTTGCGCATTGCATCGGAGACAGCCTGGTGCGAATGCGGGACCCGCATTTCGCCAAGGACGATGCTTTCGCTCGGGCGCAGACGGTCTTCCAGAATCCGGCGGGTCTTGTCCATTGTCGCCGGCTTCAAATGCGGCAACTCAGTCGCGACCAAACCTACTTTTCGCGGCTGGAACCGGGCAATCGAAACCGCACCGTGAATCGCATCTTCGGCGCGTTTCAAGCGATCATCCGATACGGCAAAGGAGATGATCTTGGCTGTTGCTACCATGCGGTCGCGGGCCACTTTGCTGAAGTTCGGCAGCGTGGCAAAGGTGATCGCCGGATCGATCCGGTTGGCCGCCGTAACAGCAGTTTCGTCAACGATCAAAACACCGTTCAGGTCCGCATAAAGATTGGTTCGTCCCGTGAAAGCCGTGTCTTCGCTGACCTGATCGCCCCTGGCAGCGGTGCCGAGCCGGGCTGCGGCAAGATCTTCGCCGACATCGCCCTCTTCCAGCCGCGCGACAACCACTGGGGTGATGCCTTGCGTGACAAGATCGGAACAGTCCTGAAGATCAAGCACGTGCCCCTTTTTCAAGGTCCTGTCCGATAGCTTCGTCTTGTGCGCGAGGATACAGCCGACGGCATCTTCGCTGGGGCAGTCACCAAACTTCATCCATGAAACTCCGGCGACTTTCGCAATGCTTCGATGATGGACCCCAAAACAGCGACTGCGATTTCCTCAGGCGATGCGGCGCCGATGTCGAGCCCGATCGGGGCGTCGATCCGCCCGAACAGTGCCGGGTCCAGCCCGGCTTCCCGGAAACGGTCCAGCCGTTTACCATGTGTTTTTCTGCTTCCAAGCGCGCCGACGTAAAAGCATCCGGTTCTCAAGGCTTCCATCAGCGGAAAATCGTCAATTTTTGGGTCATGGGTCACCGCAGCGACAGCTGTGTAGGCATCGAGCGGCGTCTCCTTGAGAACGTCTTCGGGCCATTCCGCTTTCAATGAACTGCCTGGAAAGCGATCCTCGGTGGCAAAGGCGGTGCGTGGGTCGATCACGCTCACGTCCAGGCCGGCGATCCGGGCCATGGGCACCAGAGCCTGGCTGATATGAACCGCGCCAATGATCACCAGCCGCGGGGCGGGAACAGAAACGGTCAGAAAAACATCCTCCGCCCCCTCCTGAATGATACCGGATTTGCCAGATCGGAAGCGTTTTCCAAACTCTTCGGCAAGTGGATCGCCCGAATAATCTTCTTCCCTGCGTACCAACCGCTGCGTGCCGTCGGACAACCTGGTTGCAAGGATCGCGGCCCGGCGGGTCGAGCGAAGATTGTTCAGTTGTGAAAGAAGGGTCAGGTCCATTGGGTCAGCTACGGTCCGTTGCAAGTTTTACGCCCAGCCCAACCAGGAGAGAGCCGCCAATCCAGCGGCTGAAGTCCTGGAACCGGGATGTTCTGGTCAGGCGCTTCTTTACCTCAGTGGCGAAAAGCACGGTGACGATATCTGCCGATGTGAAGGCGAAGTTAACAATGGTCCCGAGAATGAGAAACTGGGCCCAAATCGGAAAATCGGCACTCGGGCTGACGAATTGGGGCAGGAAGGCGATAAAGAAAATCGCAACCTTGGGATTGAGAACCTCAACCAGCACACTATCTGCGAATGCCCTTCGGGAGGACTTTTGCGGAAGGTTCGGCACGGGACCGGACGCAATCCGCGTGCGGATCATTTGAATTCCCAGATAAACGAGATAGGCTCCGCCAGCCAGTTTCAGGGCGAAATAGAGTGTTGGAACCACCGTGAAGATCGCGGACAGACCGAAGGCCGCGGCAAAGACGTGGACATAACAGCCCAGATGTATGCCGGCAGCTGCCATAAAGCCCGCGCGCTGACCCCTCGAGATGGTCTGGGCGGCCGTATAAAGAAGAGCGGGCCCGGGCATATAGGCAAATAGCGCGGTCGCGGCGATGAAGGCCAGAAATGTCTCGGTTGAAAGCAAGGCTGGTATCCAATTCAAAGAACAGGTTCGACATAAACACGAATTCGGCCACCGCACGAGAGACCCACGCGCCATGCGGTCTCATCTGCTACTCCGAATTCCAGCACTGTCGGTTTGCCGGTTTCAATCACGTCGATTGCCTCGGAAACAACGGCGCCCTCGACACAGCCTCCGGAAACGGATCCCTCGAAGTTGCCGTCAGCGTCAATCACGAGGTGAGATCCGACCGGTCTTGGAGCCGACCCCCAGGTTTCGATCACGGTTGCCAATGCGACAGATCTTCCGGCACCGCTCCAGCTTTCTGCTGTCTTCAGAACATCGGCGATGGATGAACGATCGGTTTCGGACATGCGCAAGCCCCTTTCTGGCCCTGGAAGGATTACTCAATATAGATCTTTCCAAACAGGAAGAAAGGTACCCGAAAACAGAAACGGCACTTGCTGATGCAAGCGCCGTTCAAGTTCGTGTGGTCAGATATTATCGGTTTTTATTCTGCAGCCGCTCTCAGGGCCGGTGCGGCGCTGAGAACAGCGCCGTCCACATGGTCTTCGAAAGTCGCGAAGTTTCCGACGAACATTTCGACCAGCTTGGCCGCTTGCTTGTCGTAGGCTTCCTTGTCGTCCCACGTTTCGCGCGGTGTCAGGATCCTGTCATCGACACCGGCCACGGTGACCGGGACCTCAAAGCCGAAATTCGGATCGGTTCTGAATTCTGCTCCGTTGAGATCTCCGGAAAGGGCTGCCTGAAGCAATGTCCGCGTGGCCTTGATCGGCATACGGTGACCAACACCGTGGGCACCTCCGGTCCAGCCTGTGTTTACCAGCCAGCAGTCCACATTGTGTCTGGCGATCAGGTCCTTGAGCAGATTGCCGTATTCGGACGGATGCCGAGGCAGGAACGGAGCGCCGAAGCAGGTCGAAAAGGTTGCCTGCGGCTCGGTAACGCCTTTTTCGGTTCCCGCGACCTTCGCCGTATAGCCGGACAGGAAATGATACATGGCCTGAGCCGGGGTCAAACGCGCGATCGGCGGCATCACGCCAAACGCATCGGCCGTCAGCATGATGATGGTTTTCGGGCGTGGAGCGCAGCCGCTGTCACTTGCATTTGAAATGAAATGGATTGGGTAGGCTGCGCGGGTGTTCTCGGTATTTGATCCGTCGTCGAAGTCGGGGACGCGGTTTTCGTCCAGGACAACGTTTTCCAGTACCGTGCCGAAGCGCTGCGTCGTGGAGTAGATCTCCGGCTCGGCTTCCGCAGACAGCTTGATGGTCTTGGCGTAGCAGCCGCCTTCAAAATTGAAAACGCCGCTTTCGCTCCAGCCATGCTCATCGTCGCCGATCAGTGTTCGTGACGGATCTGCGGAAAGGGTGGTCTTGCCGGTGCCGGACAGGCCGAAGAAGACCGCGGTGTCGCCATCGTCGCCGACATTTGCCGAGCAGTGCATGGACATGATGCCCTTGGCCGGCAGAAGGTGGTTCAGCATGGTAAAGACGGACTTCTTCATCTCACCCGCATAGGACGTTCCTCCGATCAGAACGATCTTCCGGGTGAGGTCCACGGCAATGACCGTTTCGCTTCGGCAGCCGTGACGTTCCGGATCGGCCTTGAAACTCGGCAGGTCGACAATGGTCATTTCCGGATCGAAGCTTGCCAGCTCACTGTTTTCAGGTCTCAGCAACAGATTGCGGATGAACAGCGAATGCCAGGCATATTCGGCGAATACACGGACCGGCAGCCGGTGAGTGGCGTCCGCACCGCCGAACAGGTCCTGTGCGAAAAGCTCCATGCCTTCCGCGTGAGATAGAAAATCCGACAGGAGAACGTCAAATTTTTCTTTCGAAATTTGCGCGTTGTTGTCCCACCAGACGCTGTCTTTCGTTTCGTCGTCCAGAACGACGAATTTGTCCTTTGGAGACCGGCCCGTGTGAATGCCGGTTTCTGCGACCAGTGCGCCTCCTGCGGCAAGCTGGGTTTCACCACGGGAAAGGGAGTATTCGTAAAGGGCAGGCTCGCTTTGGTTCCAATAGAGCGCCTTCAGACCTTTGAAGCCGAAGGTTTCGCAGCCTTTGGATGGATTCCTGACACCGATTTCTTGCATGTTCCCGCAGTCCTCGTGATGTGGGCTTTTTCTCGTCTCCGCCGGAGAGAGTTAAGAAAGACTAAATCCGGCTGTGAGGGCTGCGAACCTAGTGGAATGACTTTGGGGCAGCAAGACTACTAAAGGTGCTGGTTCATTGTTTAATCGATTAAAAGATTTTTGAATTTGCTCATTGATTAATTTGGACGGGAAAGTAAAAAACGAAACCTTCGAAATGTTCGTATCTTTGGTTATTTCGAAAGAAAGTGAGCCTGGTTCGCGCCTGCTTGGCAGGCTATAGTGGTTCGGAATATGCAATGCGCGTTTTTCGTGCGGTGGGCAGGCACTTGATTTTCCGACTTGCGATACCCATCAATGCACCCGACAAATGGGCTGTTCTGCCCCATACTAGGTAGAATTAGCGGTTTGCCTTAATTTATGCGCATTTAGCAGGCCAAAGGCTCTGTGTTAAAGTAACACCGATACGCGCCTCTTGCGTGTTGCCGGAAATGGAAAAGCAAAGCATGCCGACGATTGCTCTGGTCGATGACGACCGCAACATTTTGACTTCGGTCTCAATTGCATTGGAAGCGGAAGGATATCGGGTCCAGACCTATACGGACGGAACCTCTGCGCTTGACGGATTGCAGAGCGATCCGCCGGAGCTGGCGATTTTTGATATCAAGATGCCTCGCATGGACGGCATGGAACTTTTGCGCCGGTTACGCCAGAACTCGGATCTCCCAGTCATATTCCTGACGTCCAAGGACGATGAGATCGACGAACTGTTCGGATTGAAGATGGGCGCGGATGATTTTATCCGTAAGCCGTTTTCCCAACGTCTTCTGGTCGAGCGCGTTCGCGCGGTTTTGCGCCGTGCGCAGCCTCGGGACGCCAGCGCACCGCGTGATGATGCGGACAAGCTGTTGGAGCGTGGTCAGCTGGTGATGGATCAGGAGCGCCATACCTGCACCTGGAACAACAAGCCGGTGACGTTGACCGTCACTGAATTCCTGATCCTGTCCGCTCTGGCTCAGCGTCCCGGTGTCGTGAAAAGCCGTAACGCGCTGATGGATGCGGCTTATGATGATCAGGTATATGTTGACGACCGCACCATCGACAGTCACATCAAGCGCCTGCGGAAGAAGTTCAAGGTTGTTGACGACGACTTCGACATGATCGAAACCCTTTATGGTGTCGGCTACCGGTTCCGGGAGGCCTGAAGCAACCGTAGAGCGAACCTGAATGGCGGTTGAAAGCGAGAGCGCAGAAGGAATTGGCGTTTCTGAGCCGGGAAGCGGTTCGGAACGATCCCGTTTGCGTCGGCTTGGCAACAAGCGTCTCCGCCGCCGCCTGCTCAATCAGTTGGGGCGCATTTTCGGAACCTATGTTCTTTCGTCCCTGACGCGCCGGATCATCGCGATCAATCTGGTCGGCCTTCTGGCTCTGGTGATCGGCATTTTGTACCTCAACCAGTTTCGCGCGGGCCTCATCGATGCGCGGGTTCAGAGTCTTCTGACCCAGGGGGAAATCATTGCCGGTGCGATTGCCGCCTCGGCGACGGTGGATACGGGTGCCATCACTGTCGATCCGGAACGTCTCTTGCAGCTGCAGGCGGGTGAAAGCATCACGCCGACCAGCGACGATCTCGACAATCTCGATTTTCCGATCAATCCCGAACGCGTTGGCCCGGTTCTGAGAAGGCTTATTTCGCCGACCAAAACCCGCGCCAGGATATACGATCCGGAAGGGATCCTGATCCTGGATTCCCGCCACCTTTATTCGAGTGCGCAGATCCTCCGATTTGATCTGCCACCACCCACGTCGCAAGACGAGGGGTTCTGGGACACGGTCTGGCAATGGGCCAAACGCTGGCTGAGACAAGGTGATCTGCCGCTTTATCAGGAAGTCGGCGGCGGTGACGGCAGGGCGTATCCGGAGGTTGAGGCGGCCCTTGCAGGTTCTCCTGCAAGCGTGACCCGCATTTCCCAGCGTGGAGAACTGATTGTTTCTGTGGCCGTACCGATCCAGCGCTTTCGCGCGGTTCTCGGGTCACTGCTCCTGTCGACGCAAGGGGGGGATATTGATGCCATCGTGCGCGCCGAGCGGATAGCGATCATTCGTGTCTTCCTGTTTGCCGCTACCGTGACCATTCTTTTGTCCATCTTGCTGGCCGGCACGATCGCCGGGCCGGTCCGTCGACTGGCGGCTGCGGCAGACCGCGTGCGAAAGGGAACGAATTCGCGCGAGGAAATTCCGAGCTTCGCCGACCGTCAGGACGAGATCGGTCATCTGGCCCGCGCGTTCAGTGACATGACCAATGCGCTCTACAACAAGATCGACGCAATCGAACAGTTTGCCGCGGATGTGGCTCATGAACTCAAAAACCCCCTGACATCTCTGCGCAGCGCTGTGGAAACGCTGCCCCTGGCAAGATCAAAGGAATCGCAAGACCGTCTGATGGAAGTCATTCAGCATGATGTCCGCCGTTTGGACCGTCTGATCAGCGATATTTCCGACGCTTCGAGGCTGGACGCGGAACTGGCCCGGATCCAGTCGGAAAGAATCGACTTGGCCGAACTGCTTCGCAACATGGCCGACGCCGCCAACCAGCGCTCGGGCGCAGAAGAGGCCAGCGTTAAGCTTGCGGTTGCTGATGCGCATGGCGCAAAACCCTACGAGATGATGGGTCATGACATCCGCCTCGGACAGGTCATCAGCAATCTTCTGGATAATGCCCGTTCGTTTTCGCCCGCGAACGGCACGGTTCGTGTCGATCTCGGGAGGGAGGGCAAGAGGATCAAGATCATCGTTGATGATGACGGTCCGGGTATCCGCGCGGAAAATACGGAACGCATTTTCGAGCGTTTTTATACCGATCGGCCGGACGGTGAAGGGTTTGGCAACAACTCGGGTCTCGGCTTGTCGATCTCAAGGCAGATCATCGAGGCGCATGGCGGCACCATCACTGCAACCAACCGCATGGAGGTTGGTCCGGATGGTGAGCAGAGGATCGCCGGGGCAAGGTTCGTCATTTACCTGCCGGCAGGAGCCGGAAAGTGACGGCGCAGGCCGTCCATGCAAATTGTCTGATCATCGGCACATGCGGGCTGCTGATCCGCGGCGAAGCGGGCTGCGGCAAATCATCGCTGTCCGAAACCCTCATTGAAGCCGCCAGAGCCAAAGGTCACCGGGGAGTGCTTGTCGCCGATGACCGGGTTTATCTCTCGTGCGAAGAAGAACGTGTGATCGCGCGTGTTCCCAAGACAATCGCGGGAAAACTGGAAATTCGCGGATTTGACCTGGTGGATGTCGACTTCCAACCTGTCGCCCGGGTCCATCTTCTCATCGACCTGGTGCCGATGACCGAGATCGAGCGTTTGCCGGAAGAAACCCTTGCAACGAAATCCGTCGCAGGCGGCCTTGTTCCTGCCGTGACCTGCCCCGCCAACAGGTCTGATATCGGCCTTCGCCTGACCCGATGGGCCATTCGGAGTTTGTTTCCGCGCGGACCTGATTATATTTAATACAGCAACAGTGTTTTTTGCTTGCAACTGGAGAGACGGTTGAAGAGAGTGCATCAGACTGATAAACGCCCGGCTCCCTGGGTTCCGGTTGGAACCTTGAGCCAACTGCACTCGATAATCAGGCCATATTACGTATGATCGGACTTGTACTTGTCACCCATGGACGTCTCGCCGAAGAATTCAAGGCGGCGCTCGAACATGTCGTTGGTCCTCAGGAACAGGTTGAAACCATTTCTATCGGTCCGGATGACGATATGGAGCAACGGCGACAGGATATTCTGGCGGCGGTAGAGGCGGCCAACTCCGGCAAGGGTGTGGTTTTGCTGACTGACATGTTCGGCGGTACGCCCTCCAATTTGGCGATTTCGGTCATGGACAGCAAATCCGTCGAAGTGGTTGCCGGCGTCAATCTTCCCATGCTTATCAAACTGGCGAGCGTGCGCGCAGATCGTGAGCTTGCGGATGCGGTTGATGAAGCTCGGCAAGCCGGTCAAAAATATATTTCGGTCGCGAGTCAGGTTTTGTCGGGGCAAAATTAATACGAAAATGACAATTCAGAATTTGTTTGAAAAAGACCTGACGATCGTCAATCGCCGCGGACTGCACGCTCGTGCTTCGGCAAAGCTTGTAAAGCTTGTCGAAACTTTCGCTGCGGATGTTCAAGTATCAAAAGACGGGCAGACCGTGGGCGGAACATCCATCATGGGATTGATGATGCTCGCTGCGAGCCCGGGATGCTGCATCAAGGTATGTGTGACCGGCGACGACGCGGAAGACGCACTTTCTGCTATTTCTGAACTTGTCGAAAGCGGCTTCGGCGAAGAGGACTGATTTTCCGGGCAACGGATCTGGCCAGGAGGATCCTTCCTGCTTTGGCTTGCGTCACCCGACAAGTAATTTGCAGGTCGCAGGCCGACCGCAGCAGTTTTTAGATGGGGTATTATGGCGAGTCATTCAAAAGCCCGGTTGATTTCAGCTGCACGCACCGTGCTGGAGCATCTTCACGAAGCGCTGGAACTGCAATTCGCCTTTGAGCTTTGGGACGGTTCCTTCGTTCCTGCTGATGCCCCTCGTGACGGAATGCGAGTTGCTCTTTCCGAGACAGCTCTGACCAGGCTCCTGAGGCGACCGGGCATCAAGACCGTGATCGATCTCTACTCAACCGCGGAGATCGACCCGCGTGGTGGAAGCATTTTCGATTTCGCCGACAAACGGCCAACCGTCAAAGGCCGTGAAGTTCGTAAGCGCCTGAACAAAGGGCTTTTGCTAAAAAACGCATTGCCTTTGCTCCTTGGAAGCAAGTCCAACGACCGATCGGATCAGATCGACGGTCTTGATGCCGGCAAGCTGGCGGATCGCAGTTCCGGCAGCCGCAAGGACGACATCGCTTTCCATTACGACGTTTCCAACGATTTCTACCGGCTCTTTCTTGATCCGAAGATGGTTTACACCTGTGCCTATTTCACGGACTGGGACAACGATCTGGCAACGGCGCAGACTGACAAACTCGACATGATCTGCCGTAAATTACGGCTGAAGCCCGGTGATCGCATGCTGGATATCGGTTGCGGTTGGGGCGCGCTGATCTGCCATGCTGCCGAAAATTACGGTGTGACGGCCGTAGGGGTGACACTGGCGGAAGAACAGCTGAAACTCGCTCGTGAAAACATTGCCGCTCGAAATCTGCAGGACAAGGTTTCGGTTGAGCTGATTGACTATCGCCAGATGGACGGCAAGTTCGACAAGATCTCCTCCATTGGCATGTTCGAAGCCGTTGGTCTGGATAACTACGACAATTATTTCCAGAGCGTCCACCGCCTGCTCAAACCGCGCGGGCTGTATCTCCACCACGCCATAACCCGGCGCGGCAAAAAGGATCTGAATGCGTTCCGGCGCAAGAAGCCTGAGTACCAGGCTTTGGTGCGCTACATCTTTCCGGGGGGAGAGGTGGATCATATCGGCTGGACTCTGACCAATCTCGAGGCCCACGGCTTTGAGGTGCACGATGTCGAGGCCTGGCGAGAGCACTATGCACGCACCACCCGTTTGTGGGCGGAAAACCTCATGAATGTCAAAGACGCGGCGATCGCGGAGGTCGGCGAGGCCAAATACCGGCTTTGGCTTGCCTATTTGTGCGGTGTGTCGCTTGGCTTTGAGCGCGGCACGATCGGAATTTTTCAGACCGTCACGTCAAGGCGCACCAAAGGACTTTCGGGAATGCCGCCGACACGGGAAGATCTCTACCGGTCCTGATCACTTTGTTTCGTCGCTTGTAGTGATTTCGCTTCACTGAGTATGAATGAAGTTTATTAGCTTCAATGGTTGAGTTTGAAGTGTTTTTACTTCATCATTAAGGGCAGGTTTTCCAGGTGACGGGACCGGGCCATGTCAGGTGAATCGAAAAAACTGTCAGTGCTCATGGGTGACGTGATCGGTAGCGAAAGGATGGAACGCAGCCGATTGCATCAGGTTTTCAATGATTCGATCAGCAATGTGAATGCCGAGAACCGTTCTAGTCTCCTATCTCCCTTGACCATAACACTCGGAGATGAGTTTCAGGGAATGTTGCCGAGTTCCGCACTGGCATTTCACATTGCCAATGCGCTGCGCCTCAGGCTTTTGTTTGAAGCCGTTCCATGCCGTTTTGTGATCGGACAGGCGGATATCCAGACACCGGTCAACACGGAATTGGCGTGGAACATGCTCGGTGACGGATTGGCCAGTGCCCGTGAAAAGCTTAACCGGAAACAGGATGCCAACGCCTATCGCTTCTCAATGTTGGGAGCTCCGGAGCGTGAAGATCTCAGTGCACGCCAAACCCTGTTGGATGCCTTTGGCTCGGTGCTGTCTGAGGCGGAGCGCGGCTGGTCGGAAAAGCAGTTGGAGACAATTCGTCTTTGGGGCAGGTTTGAAGGAAACGCCGATCGGATTGCCGAGGAACGTGGTGTCAGCAAACGATCTGTCTATTACACACTGGAATCGGCCGGGTGGGATGATTACCGGAGCCGCCGGGAAGCCTTGCACGCTTATCTGCGTCAATGCGTGACGCCCTGAAACCGGAGGACGCAATACGCTCAACCGTGAAGAACGGGAAAAGGTTGGGGACGTGGCGGCAAAGCCTGTCAATCGCTTTGACAAGATTGTTACGGACCGGCTTTCTATTCTTCTGAGAATTTTTGACCATGCAGCCTCAGTCACGGGGCATTGATCAGGTGCGGCATGCTCGAGATTTTGCTTCAATCGATTGGCTATATCGTCCTGGCTTATCTGCTGTTCGACGTCGGTACCGGTTTTACGAAACACATTCTTGAAATCAGCGGAGCCGGTACGCGTGAACGGGCATTGGCGCGGCGGAACCGTGCCAAACAGGCGTCAGGACATGAGGATCCATCTGCATCTCTATCGCTTGAGCAAGCTGATTTCGGGGCGGTTTCTGACGAAAGCTCTTGTCCGGAGAACAAGTCCGGAAAATATATCGGTCTTCTGGAGCGATTGCTCATTGTCGCAGGACTGGTCTGGAACAACTGGGAGATCATTCTTGCTGTCATCGCGTTGAAAACCGTTGCCCGGCACAAGGAACTCGATGACAAGATCGACGCAGAGTATTTTCTGATTGGATCCTTTGCCAGCATCGTCTGGGCGATTGGCGTTGCTGTTCTGCTTGTCCTTTACGACAGGCATTTTGGATTTTCTGTCTTGCCGACAACCTGGCTGTTCGGCAGCTGACCTGCCGTGATACGCGACTGACCCAGTCCGGAACCGGATTGCGGAACAGCAGGATATCCTGTGCCTGAATGGCGTCGGCCAGCCGGCAGAACGTGGATTGTGGTGCAGGTAAATCGATCATATAAAGAATTCTTTATATCTTTATTGCGTGAAGTCCTTGAGAGCGCTATAACGCCCCCCAACGAATTCCGGATTCTGCCGGAAATCGGCTTGTGGCCGCCGCAACCCGTCGAGGCAATGGCTTCAAAGGGCAGCGGCCGCTTGTTCTAAGCCCGGCGTAACGAGCTGGACCTAACAGCAGGACACTTTCATGACCGACTACATTGTCAAAGATATCGGGCTCGCAGATTGGGGCCGTACCGAAATTGAGATCGCCGAGCACGAAATGCCGGGCCTGATGGCTTGCCGTGCGGAGTTTGGTGAATCCAAGCCGCTCAAGGGCGCCCGTATCGCCGGCTCCCTGCACATGACCATTCAGACAGCTGTTCTGATCGAGACCCTGGTCGCGCTGGGGGCCGAGGTCCGCTGGGCTTCCTGCAACATCTATTCCACGCAGGACCAGGCCGCGGCTGCCATCGCTGCTTCGGGTGTTCCGGTTTTTGCCATCAAGGGCGAAACCCTGGAAGAGTACTGGGATTACGCCGACAAGATCTTCGACTTCCCTGAAGGCGCCAACATGATCCTCGATGATGGTGGCGACGCAACCCTCTACATCCTGCTTGGCGCGCGCGTTGAAGCCGGTGAAACCGACATCATCGAAAATCCGACGTCGGAAGAAGAAGAAGCCCTGTTCGCACAGATCAAGAAGCGCGCGGCATCTCATCCGGGCTGGTTCACGAAGCAGAAAGAACTGATCCAGGGTGTTTCTGAAGAAACCACCACAGGTGTTCTGCGTCTTTACGAAATGCAGAAGAAGGGCGCGCTGCCTTTCCCGGCGATCAACGTCAACGACAGCGTCACCAAGTCCAAGTTCGACAACCGCTACGGCTGCCGTGAATCTCTCGTCGATGGTATTCGCCGCGGTACCGACGTGATGATGTCCGGCAAGGTCGCAGTGGTGTGCGGTTACGGCGATGTGGGCAAGGGCTCCGCTCAGTCTCTGGCCGGTGCGGGCGCGCGCGTGATCGTGACAGAAATCGATCCGATCTGTGCCCTGCAGGCGTCCATGGACGGCTATGAGGTCAAGACCATGGAACAGGCGCTTCCGGAAGGCGACATCTATGTCACCGCAACCGGCAACAAGGACATCATCACCTTCGACCACATGCGTGGCATGAAGGACATGGCGATCGTCTGCAACATCGGACACTTCGACAACGAGATCCAGGTTGCTGCACTGAAGAACACCAAGTGCCGCCCGGTCAAGGACCAGGTCGACATGTACGAGTTCCCGGATGGCAAGCGCATGATCCTGCTCTCCCAGGGGCGTCTGGTGAACCTCGGTAACGCGACGGGCCATCCGAGCTTCGTGATGTCTGCAAGCTTCACCAACCAGGTACTGGCTCAGATCGAACTCTTCACCAAGGGTGATGAATACAAGAACGAAGTTTATGTGCTGCCAAAGCATCTCGATGAAAAGGTTGCACGTCTGCACCTGGAAAAACTCGGTGTCACGTTAACCGAATTGTCGGACGAGCAATCTCAATATCTGGGGATTAACAAAACCGGTCCATTCAAGTCCGAGCACTACAAATACTGATGCTTGTCTTTCAGGCTACTAGATATTGACGGTTGCCTGATCCGAGCTTGTGAACAAAAAAACGCAGGACCCTTCAATTTGAAGGGTCCTGTTAACTTTTCGGTTACGGACTCTTCTGCGCGATTCTCAAAAAGGTTATGGTTAAAACGAATCAAAGGCCAAGAGGCGAAAGTCTTTGATTTACTCCCGGAATCCGGGGGCTGTTCCCGCAAGGCGGGACAATGCGGCGTAAGGGGACCATAACATGCCGATAGGCGGCACAGACGGCGCGCATTCAAGCGCGACGTGGCGAGATCGGAGTCTGAATCGAGTTAAGCTTGGCACCGCTACGATAGCGGGGCTTGGACTGTCGTCTGGCCCGGCTGCAGCCGGCGTGCTCGCGGAAACCACAGCTGCCATCAATCCGGATACCATGATTCTCTTCGGTGCGCTCGGCGGCATGTGTGCCTTTGCCGTGACCGCCGCGGTTTCGCTTGTCCGTCATCGCAAGCAGTCCGGGCAGATTACCGCCACCCTCGAAAAGGAAAAGGGTGATCTGAAATTTCGCGTCGACCGTCTCGAGGCGATGCTCAACACTGATGAGCAACGTGTGATCGTCTGGACCGGTAACGGTGCCATGCCTCAGATTTGGGGTATTCTGCCGGAAAAATCCGGCGTGCCGCGCCCGCCGGCGCAACTGCTGGCATTCGGCAGCTGGCTGACGGCGAAATGCGCCGGTGATCTGGAACGTTTTCTGGACATGCTGTTCCGCACCGGCGAAGCCTTCACGACAACCTTGAAAACCCGCACTGGAACCTATGTCGAAGCGCTGGGGCGCACGACTGGCGGCGCTGTCGTTCTACGCCTGAGAGATCTGACCGGTGAACGGCAGATGCAGGCGGAACTTGCTGCGCGCAATGCCAAGATTTCCGGCGAGCTGCACATGTTGCACTCGCTTCTGGATGCCATGCCCGCGCCGGCCTGGCAGCGAGATGCCGAAGGCAACCTAATTTGGGCCAATGATGCTTATGCCGAAGCGGTCGAGATGACGGATGCGGAAAGCGCAGTGCAAGAAGGCGCCACCTTCTTGGACGCTGCGGCGCGTACAGCCATGGCTGTCCAGCGGACGGAAGACGGCTGTTTCAACGCGCGGATCCCGATTGTGGCCTCCGGTGAGCGCAGGGTCTTCGAAATCACCGATGTCAATGCGAATGTCGGTGGAGCCGGTATTGCCGTTGATATCAGCGAGCTGGAACAGGCCAAGAAAGAACTCGGGCGGGCCGAGGAGTTCCATGGCCGTACCCTTGATCAGCTTGCCGCAGCCGTGGCGATCTACAGCAGCGACCGCAAGCTTCAGTTCTACAATGCAGCCTTCCGTCAGCTCTGGGACCTGGATGCAGCCTTTCTGGAAGGCCATCCGGAAGACGGCGCCGTTCTGGACGCGCTTCGCGCTGCACGCAAGATTCCGGAACAGGCCGACTATCGCGGCTGGCGCAAAAAGATGATGGAAAGCTACCAGTCGCTGGAAGCACGCGAGAACTGGTGGCATTTGCCCGACGGCCGGACGCTGCGTGTCATTGCCAACCCGCACCCTCAGGGCGGCGTCACCTACATCTACGAGAATGTAACCGAGCAGCTCGATCTGGAAAGCCGGTACAACGCACTGACCCGTGTGCAGGGCGAAACGCTCGACAATCTGTCCGAGGCGGTCGCCGTGTTCGGTTCGGACGGCCGCCTGCGTCTCTGGAACCCGGCTTTCGGCCGGATCTGGGCACTTGAAGAAGATCAGCTCTCCGAACTGCCACATGTGAAGGAGGTTGTGTCCGCCTGCACCTTGAGCGACACGGAAGAGGAAGCCTGGGAGCAGCTGGCCGGCAACGTCACAGGGCTTTTGGACAACCGCACTCAAAAGGTCAGCCGCCTGGAGCGTCACAATGGAGACGTTCTGGACTATGCAACAGTCCCGCTGCCCGATGGCGGCACCCTGGTCACCTTTGTCGATGTCACCGATAGCGTGAATGTAGAACGCGCCCTTCTTGAAAAGAACGAAGCGCTCGAACAGGCCGACCAGATCAAGAACGCGTTCATCCAGCACGTTTCCTACGAACTGCGATCTCCGCTGACCAACATCATCGGGTTTGCCCAGCTGCTTTCCGATCCGAAATTCGGTGAACTTTCCGAAAAGCAGGGCGAGTACGCCGAGTACATTCAGTCTTCGTCTTCCGCTCTTCTGGCCATCATCAACGACATTCTCGATCTGGCGACGCTTGATGCCGGCATTATGGAGCTTGATCTTGGCGAGGTTGATGTCGCTGACACGGTGTCTGCTGCCGTCGAGGGACTGAAGGACCGGATTGCGGAGGCCCGGATCAACCTGCGCACACATGTTCCGGAAGACATCGGTGTCATGATCGCCGATGAAAAGCGCTTGCGTCAGGTCCTGTTCAACCTGATTTCCAACGCGGTTCGTTATTCCGAACCCGATGGGGTGGTCGATGTCAGCTGTGACCGCGACGAAAACAACGTGACGTTCGTTGTGAAGGACCACGGATATGGTATTCCGGCCGAAATTCTGACCCAGGTCTTCAACCGTTTCGTCGGCCACGATACCGGAACCCGGCGTCAGGGGGCAGGGCTTGGCCTTGCCATTGTGAAGAGCTTTGTCGAGCTGCATGGCGGCGCAGTTGATATCGACTCCGCCGAAGGCAAGGGTACGACGGTTACCTGCACCTTCCCGGCGCGGCCAGAACTGGCGGACCAGGCCGCTGCCGAATAGGACGCCTGTCAATGGCTGACAACGAACTTCGGCACCTGCCTGCCCCTTTCCTGACTTTGCAGATTCCCGACGAGGAGGGGACCGCACGGCTTGCCAATGACCTGGCCATGACGCTCAGGCAGGGGGATACCGTGTGCCTGTCCGGTGATCTGGGGGCGGGCAAATCCACCTTCAGTCGCGCTTTGATCCGCTCTTTTGCCGGAGAGCCGGAACTGGAAGTTCCGAGCCCGACTTTCACCCTTGTTCAAAGCTATGCTTTCGATCGCTTCGACCTCTCTCATTTCGACCTTTATCGCCTGGAAGAGCCCGAAGAACTGGAAGAGCTGGGCCTCGATGATCTTTTGGAGGCAGGGGCTGCCTTGATCGAGTGGCCGGAAAAGGCCGAAGACCTGTTGCCCGCGCATGCGCTCTGGATCCAGATTTCCCAACCGGACGAGGAAAGTGACGCCCGTATTTTCAGTTTCTCTTCCGAAGAAACTTCCTGGCAGATCCGGATCGGCGAGACACTCCGCATCAGGGATTTCCTGCAAGGAACGGAGTTTGCCGACGCCGAGCGCCGGTTTCTTGCCGGCGATGCATCTCTCAGAACGTTCGAGACGGTGGACACCGGTGCCGAAAATGCAGTGCTGATGCGCTGGCCTTTTCTTGGTGATGCGGTTGATCCGTCTGTTCGCGATTACATGGAAAAAGTGCATCTGGCGCGCGATTGCCGGTCCGTCGTTGCTGTCGGAACGCAATTGCGCCGGCGGGGGCTATTGGCCGCTGAAATCCTTGGTTCCAGCATTGAGGACGGTCTGATCCTGTCTCAGGACCTGGGGCAGGAAACCATTGTCGTGAACGGGAGGCCTGTTCGCGAGCGGTATCTCGCAGCCGTCGACGTTCTGGCGAAGATGCATGGCGAACCCTGGCCCGGCGCGGTCGAGCTGCCGGACGGCGCAAGTTACAGGCTCCCTGCCTATTCAACCGAAGCTCTGGTTGCCGAGGCGTCCCTGTTTCTTGATTGGTACGTTCCCGAAAGCACTGGTACACCCGTCGATGAGGCGATGCGTGCCGAGTTCGAAACACTTTGGCGCAACGCATTGGAAAGCCTTGGAAACGCTCAACGAGGATGGGTGCTGCGCGACTTTCACTCACCGAACCTTTTGTGGCAAGATAGTGAGACGGGCACGGATCGGATCGGTCTCATAGATTTCCAGGACACGGTCATCGGCCCGGTCGCCTACGATGTTGCATCGTTATTGATGGATGCTCGTACCGATATTGATGTCGAACTGGAAACAGACCTTTTCGATGCCTATGTCTCTGCGAGGGAAAAACAGACCGGAGTGTTCAACCGGTCCGGTTTCTCGACAGCCTATGCAGTCATGGCGGCGCAGCGGAATTCAAAGATCCTGGGGATATTTGTCCGCTTGGCCCGGCGTGACGGAAAACCGGCTTATTTGAGCCATTTGCCGCGTATACTGGGCTATCTTGACCGGGCACTTGAAACCCCCGCGTTGTCGGAATTGAAAAACTGGTACCGTCGGTACCGGCCTTGAGGGTTTCTGCGGTTCCGGTACCGGTCGCAATGATTTGAGTAATGCCATGACAGAATCGCGGTTTCGTCCTTCCAAAGCAATGATCCTGGCCGCCGGCCTGGGCAAACGCATGCGCCCGATCACGGCGACGACACCCAAGCCGCTCATCGAGGTCAACGGACAGGCCCTGATTGATCACGGACTGGACCGGCTGGTGGCTGCCGGGGTGAAGACCTGCGTCGTCAATGTGCACTATCTGGCCGATCTGGTGGAAGTTCACGTCAGCCGCAGGAATGATATCGAAATCGCTGTATCGGATGAGCGCGAGCAACTTCTGGAAACCGGCGGTGGTATCAAGAAGGCGCTTCCGCTTTTGGGCGATGAGCCGTTTTTCCAGCTGAATGCGGATACCTGTTACTGGATTGAAGGGGTGAAGCCCAATCTGGAGCACATGATCGAAGCCTGGGACGAGGACCGGATGGATGTGCTGCTGCTTGTTGCCGAAACCGTGAAATCGGTCGGTTATAGCGGACGCGGAGACTTTGAAATGGCGCGCGATGGCAGTCTGACCCGTCGCTCCGAAAAGGGCGTAACACCCTTTGCCTATGCAGGAGCGGCAATCCTGCATCCTCGGATCTTCGAAGACGCTCCCGAAGGACCGTTTTCAATGAACACTCTCTTTGATCGCGCGATCGAAAATAGCCGTCTTTTCGGTGTGCAGATGGAAGGCCTCTGGCTTCATATCGGGACGCCGGACGCAATCCGCGCAGCCGAATATGCCGTGCGCGAGAGTGCTGCCTGAGGATGGCCGAGCCAACGCGTCTCTTTTCCATTCCTCCTTCTGTTCCGTTTCTCAAAACGCTCGTTGATACGCTTGTCGACGGGACATTGGTGCCGGGTTTCCGGCCGGAAGATGATCCGCTGCTTTTGCCAACGGTTACCCTCTACCTTCCGACACGGCGCGCAGCGCGCCTGCTGCCCGAATTGTTTCAGGAGCGATTTGGCGGCAAACCTGTCCTGCTTCCTGTTATCAGGCCAGTCGGTGATGCTGATGAAGATGCACACAGCCTGACCAACGAGCCCGATCTTGAAGCTCTTCCGCCAGCAATGCCATTGCTGGAACGTCATCTTGCGATGACACGTCTGGTGAAGGCGTGGAAGGGCATGCTGAGGCGTGAAGCCCTGAGCTTGCGCTCCGACGAGCCTCTCGGGCTGCCTGCGTCCACCGCAGATGCCGCCTGGCTTGCCGGTGATCTGCTTTCCCTCATGGATGAAGTGGAAACGGAAGAGGCCAATTGGTCGGAACTCTCCGGCCTCGTTCCCGAAGAGCATGCGCGCTACTGGCAGATCACGCTGGATTTCCTGAAAATTGTCCAGGAGGCGTGGCCTGCACACCTGAACGAATTGAGACGCATGGACCCGAAGGCCAGGCGGTCCGCACTGATCCGCCGCGAGGCGAAACGCCTTGCCGGCGCGGCGCATAGAGGACCGGTCATCGTGGCCGGCGTGACCGGCTCGGTGCCTGCAACGGCGGAACTTCTGAAAGTGGTCGCGGGGCTGGATCAGGGGGTCATCGTTCTGCCCGGCCTCGATCAGCACCTGGACGACATGTCGTGGCACTCGCTCGGACAACGGGATCTGCAAGGGACGGCGCAGCGCGATTTCTTCGGCCGATCCGGCACGCTCCTGCCATCGCATCCGCAGTATTCGCTGAAACAGCTTCTGGATCGCCTGGAGGTAAACCGCTCGCGGGTTCGCAAACTGGGCCCATCCGTACCGCAGGATCTCGCCTTGCGGGAAAAACTGGTTTCCGAAGCCCTGCGCCCGGCCGATACGTCTGACGGCTGGACAGAGTATCTTGAAGCGACGCCCGAGGATCTTCGGGCAAGGGCTCTTGAGAAGGTCTCTATCCTGACGGCTCGCAACGAAGCCGATGAAGCATTGAGCGTGGCGATCGCCTTGCGCGAGACGATCGAATGCGGTGAGACGGCAGCACTGATTTCTCCGGACAGGATGCTGACGCGCCGGGTGGCGGCCGAACTTGCCCGCTGGAACATTCAGGTAGATGACAGTGCCGGCCGTCCCCTCGACCAGACCGCTCCGGCCATCCTCGCGCTTTTGGCTGCGAAACTCGCCCTCAATGGCTGTGAACCGATCGACTTGCTGTCCCTGTTGAAACATCCGCTTGCGCGATTGGGACTGCCGGTCAAGGACATTCGGTCAGCGGCGCGGGCGCTTGAACGCGGGGTCATTCGCGGCCCGCGGGCCCGTCCTGGAACCGATGGTCTGAAGCTGGCCGTTGAAGCCAGCCGGGAAGACGCCGGCAAGGCGCACACACCACGCTGGAAAAAGATCCATGACGCGGATTGGGACGTGATATCCGACCTCGTGGACAGGCTGGCAACAGCACTCAAGCCACTTGAAGACCTTGCTGAAACCACAGACCCGGTCTCCATTACCGAGCTTGCCAGACGTCATGTCGATGTGGTGCAAGCAATCGCCGTGGACGATACCGGCTCAACAGAGGAACTGTTTGCGGGCGAAGCAGGTGAAGCGCTGGCACAGTTCCTGACCGGCCTTCTGGAAGCATCGTCAAGCGGCCTGGAAGTCCCGCCATACGAATGGCCATCTGTTCTGCCGGCGCTTATGTCCGGCCAGGCCGTGCGCCGCCGACTGCCGGGCGACCCCAGGGTTCAGATCCTGGGGCCAATGGAAGCGCGGTTGCAATCCTTTGATTTTGTGATCATGGGCGGATTGAACGAAGGCGTCTGGCCGCAGCGTACCCGCAACGATCCCTGGCTGAACCGCCCGATGAAGCGGGACATGGGGTTGGAGCCGCCGGAGCGCAGGCTTGGCGCAGCCGCACATGATTTTGCGCAAGGCATGGGCGCCAAGCGGGTTCTTCTGTCCCGGACTGCCCGAGCTGACGGGGCTCCCACCGTGACCTCCCGCTGGCTGCAACGCCTGACGACCCTCGCAGGACCGTCGGTTACACGGGTGATGGAAGAAAGAGGAGCTGTCTACTCCGGCCTTGCCGCGCTGCTTGATCGTTCTCCTGGACCCGTCCAGCCAGCCAGGAGACCTTGTCCCACGCCGCCATTGGCAGCACGCCCGGCAACGCTGTCGATCACCGAAATCGAGCGTTTGGTCCGGGATCCTTATGCGATCTATGCACGCCATGTTCTGGAACTGCAGTCGGTCGATCCGATTGGTGGTGAACCGGGTGCAGCTGACAAGGGCAATCTCATTCACGATGCCCTGGCCGAGTTCCTGAGCACCTGGACGGGCGCATTTGACGACAGCGCAGTAGCCGCTTTGACGGATATAGGTGAGGACCTGTTCGAGCCGCTTGATGCCTTTCCGGCCATCCGGGCTCTCTGGTGGCCCCGGTTCCAAAGAATTGCTGCCGGTTTCGTTGGCTACGAGGCGGTACGATCCAGGGCAATTGAACAACGCTTTCTGGAAATCGGCGGCGGTGTTGAGCTGAAACTGCCGGGCTTTGACTTCCGCCTGCGCGGTCGAGCGGACCGGATCGATCTTTTGAAGAGCGGCGGACTGTCGGTGATCGACTACAAGACAGGGCAGGTTCCTTCCCAGAAACAGGTCGATGCACTTCTTTCGCCGCAATTGTTGCTGGAAGCGGCAATGATCAAGCGGTACGGCTTCAAGGATATTCCAGCCGATGCTCCGGTTTCCGAACTTCTGTACCTTCAGCTCAAGGGGGGAGCAGAGCCCGTCATCGAGGCAAGGCGCAATCCCAAGGAAACCGAACTTGAAGATCTCATCGAGGATGCCTGGACGAGACTGGAACAGCTGATCGCGCACTATGCCAAGGTGGAGACTGGTTATCGATCGCGCGCCCGTGTGATGCGCGAGCGCCAGATGGATGGCGTCTATGATCATCTTGCCCGCACACAGGAATGGGCGCTTGGGGGAGACGAACCGTCATGAGCGGATTTGAAATTCCCCAGCTGACCAGGGAACGGCAAGATCTGGCATCGCGTCCGCGCGCTTCTGCCTGGGTGAGCGCGAACGCGGGGTCTGGTAAAACCTTTGTTCTGTCCCGCCGTGTCGTGCGCTTGCTGCTGGACGGAACCGATCCGTCGCGGATCCTGGCGCTGACCTTCACCAAGGCAGCCGCGGCGGAGATGGCCACCCGCGTTTTCAAGATCCTCGGCACCTGGGTGACAATGGAGGACGGTGAGCTTGCCGCCGAACTTCGGGACATCGAGGGCCGCAAGCCGGATGCAAAGCGTGTCGCCATGGCGCGCCGGCTGTTTGCACGCGCTCTGGAAACCCCTGGTGGCCTGAAAATCCAGACCATTCACGGGTTCTGCGAATCTCTGCTGCACCAGTTTCCGCTGGAAGCGAATGTCGCCGGACATTTTTCGGTTCTGGATGACCGGATTGCCGCGGAATTGATGGCCGAGGCACGTGCCAGCGTCCTGCATCAGGCGGAAACCGAGCCTGAAAGCGCGTTTGGTCAGGCGCTTGCTTCTGTCATCGACCTGATGAGCGATGGCGGCGCCCAAAAGGCGCTGGACGAGCTCATCCAAAGCCGGGATGCCTTTCGTCGCTGGACAGTGGATGCGGGCGATCTGGAAGCAGCTCTGGAGGAGTTGGCTCATATTCTTGAAGTTGACGTCACCGTGCGCCTGGCGGATTTTGACAGCCGATTCAAAGATGAGTGTCCCTTCGACCGGAATACATGCCTCAGTTATACCGAGGCTCTGAACACAGGCTCCAAGACCGATCAGGCGCGTGCCGATGCACTCGCGTCAGCATCGCAGATTGCCGATCCGACCGGCTTTCGCGAAGCTTGGCAACAGATTTTCCTGACCAGCAAACTGGAACCACGGAAATCGCTGGCAACCAAGAAAGTGGCCGAAGCGTTCCCGGTTATGGTCGAAGCTCTTGTTGGCGAGCAGACCCGGTTGCTGGCTCTTCTGGACGAGCGTCGCAAGGTTGCGACCTTCGAGGGAACACAGTCGCTCCTGCGGCTCGCAGATGCCGTCATTCGTCACTATGAGCGTTCCAAGACGGCGCGCGGGTACCTGGATTTCGAAGATCTTGTCGTCAAAACCGCAACGCTTCTGCAAAAGTCCGATGCGGCGCTATGGGTGCAATATAAGCTCGATCAGGGGCTCGACCATATTCTGGTCGATGAAGCCCAGGACACCAGTCCGCGCCAATGGGAAGTGGTGACGGCGCTGGCGTCGGAGTTTTTCGCCGGAACGGGCGCTCACGAAAGAACCCGCACCCTCTTTGCGGTGGGGGACGAAAAACAGTCGATCTACTCGTTCCAGGGGGCTGTTCCGGCTTATTTCGACGCCATGCGGCGCGCCTTTTCCAGCCAGGCCGGAGCGGCGGAACAGGAGTTTCACTCCGTCAACCTGCAGCTGTCCTTCCGCTCGACACCGGACGTGCTTGGTGCCGTTGACAGGGTGTTCAAGGACGAAAGCGCTCACAGGGGACTGTCCCAGGAAATTGTCGCACCCGTTCACGAGGCCATCAGACGTGATCCCGGCATCGTTGATCTTTGGCCGCTGGAAGCCGAAGCAGAGATCGAAGAACCGGACGATTGGCGCCAGCCGATCGATCATGTCGGCACCGGTAGTCCGATGCTCAAGGTTGCCAAGCGGATCGCGTCTGAAATAGCCGAATGGATGCGAACCGGAACGGCAGAGCCGGGCGACGTGATGATCCTGGTGCGCAAGCGCGGTCCTTTTGTCGAAGCTCTCAACCGGGAACTCAAGCAGCTCGACATTCCGGCTGCCGGTAGTGACCGCCTGGTGTTGACGGACCATGTTGCGGTTCAGGATCTGGCCGCACTCGGACGGTTTCTGCTGCTTCCCGAAGATGATCTGTCGCTGGCCTGTGTCCTCAGAAGCCCGCTCTTCGGATTGAGCGATGAAGACCTTCTGGAGGTTGCGCGCGAGACACCGGAAAAAATCCGGCCGGGAACCCTCTGGCAGATGCTGGTCAAACGATCCGAACTCTCGGAAAAATGGCAGGCCGTTCGCGCCCGGCTGGAAGATTGGCGCGCGCGTGCCGACTTTGTTCCTCCTTACGAATTCTATGCCCGCCTGCTGGGAGCTGACGGAGGACGCCAGACTTTCCGCGCCCGGCTGGGTGTTGAAGTTGATGATGTTCTCGACGAATTCCTGGCCCTGACAATTGCTTACGAACAGGCCGGAACACCAAGTCTTGAAGGTTTTCTGGCCTGGATGGCTGCCGCACCGACGGAAATCAAGCGGGAACTCACCAACACCAAGGGCATGGTCCGGATCATGACCGTGCACGGATCAAAGGGGCTGGAAGCCAGGATCGTGGTGTTGGTGGACCCGGGAGCCGCGCCGGTCAGTGCCATTCACGACCCGTCGTTCCTGCCGCGCATGCGTCTGCAAAACGAATTGCTGCCACCAGCGCTGGTATGGCTGCCGTCCAAGGCAGATCGTACTCCCTGGCATGATGAAGCCGTCGAAGGACTGCGGGACGCACAGGAAGAGGAATATCGGCGGCTCCTGTATGTAGCGCTGACCCGAGCGGAAGACCGCTTGATCGTCTGCGGTTGGGAACCGAAACGCGGCGCTCATGAAAACTGCTGGTATTCCATGGTGGAACGGGCCTTGAAGCCCGAGGCCAGGGAACTGTTTGATGCCGCCGGTGAAGTGTCTGCGTGGCGCTGGCAGAAAAGTTCGGGCGATCCGGAAAAAGATAAAGACCATGCAGGGCACCCGTCAGATGTAAAGCTGACAGCAGAGGAGGAAAAACTGCATGCGTGGCTGGCGCAACCGGTACGGTCGCTGCCGAAGAAGAAGCGCCTGCAGCCTTCCCGGGCGTTCGAGGAAATGGAGGAAAAAGAAGGCGTTACGCCGGTTTCGGCCATTTCCCGTCTTCAGGCGCATAGCCAGCCTGCCTCCTGGCCACTGGAACGAGGCCGTCTTGTGCACCGGTTGCTGGAACTTCTTCCGGCCATTTCGGAAGAAGAACGATTGGCTGCGGCCGGAAATTACCTGAAGCAAAGTTTGAAGCCGGAATTTGAGCACTATCGTGAAAAGCTGCTGGAGGAAGTCGCTGCGATACTCGATTCGGCAACATTTGCGCCCTTGTTTGCCGAAACCGCACAGGCCGAAGTTCCGGTTGTCGGAACGATTCGTTCAAGCGATGGCACCGAAGTGGAGGTCTCAGGGCAGATTGACCGGTTGCTGGTCGATGATAAACGGGTTGTGATTGTGGATTACAAGACCAATTTCAATCCGCCGCAATCTGCAGAGGCCGTGCCGTTGGAATACCGCGCACAGCTTTGTGTTTACAGGGAAATGCTGAAGCAGATTTATCCGGATAGGGAAATTGCCGCTTGCCTGCTCTGGACGGCAGCACCATCTTTGATGGAAATTCCCACCGAAATTCTGGATCGGACCTTTGCCGGGCTGCGTCCTGACGGCACAGCAGCTTGACGACAGGCTTGCCGCTTCCTACGTTCGGGCCAACTGACGCGCTTACATCGGGTAGGCGTGAATTCTAGAACCACGAGATCTTGATATGGCAACCACTCAAGTTACCGATGCTTCCTTTGAGACCGAAGTCCTGAAATCCGATGGCCCGGTCGTTGTCGACTTCTGGGCGGAATGGTGCGGCCCCTGTAAAATGATCGCGCCGGCGCTGGAAGAAATCTCCGAAGAGATGAACGGTCAGGTGAAGATCACCAAGCTCAATATCGATGAGAATCAGGACATGGCCATGAAATACGGCGTCCGTTCGATCCCGATGCTGATCCTCTTCAAGGATGGCGAGCCGATGGCAACCCAGGTTGGTGCTGCCCCGAAAGGCAAGCTTTCCGACTGGATCAAGAGCGCTATCTAACTGCTATTTGCCTGCGGCCGGCCGGCTGCGGACATCATATGAGCGCATCCGGCGGATAAGCTTTTGCTTGTCCGCCGATCCTCTTTGAAAAAGTGGACAACCGGTCGTATAAGCATCGGCAACTAGTTTGAGCCAAACGGAACATTCATGAGCGACGAAAACAAAACCCCGGAAGAACAGCCGGCAGGCGTAAACCCGGAAACCGAAGCTGCGGCTGCGCAACCGGATGCCGCCGAAGAAGCCGGAATCGATCCGATCGAAGTTCTGCAAGCTGAAAACGCGGATCTGAAAGACCGTGCGCTTCGGACGATGGCGGAAATGGAAAACCTGCGCCGCCGCACAGAAAAAGAAATCAAGGATGCCCGGCAATATGCGGTGTCTGGTTTCGCGCGTGACATGCTGACCGTGTCCGACAACCTGCGCCGTGCAATGGAAGCGTTGCCGGATGAGGACCGCAAGAACGCGGATGCCGGAATTGCTTCGCTGATCGAAGGCGTCGAGATGATCGAGCGGGATCTGCTCAACCAGCTCGAAAAGAACGGCGTGAAGAAATTGAACCCGGAAGGCCAGAAATTCGATCCGAATTTCCACCAGGCCATGTTCGAGGTGCCGAACACCGAAGTGCCGAACAACACGGTTGTTCAGGTCGTGCAGGCCGGTTACGTCATTGGCGAACGCGTTCTGCGTCCGGCCATGGTCGGCGTCTCCAAAGGTGGACCGAAAGAGGTCGCGCAGCCGCAGGCGGCAACGGAAGAGGCCGGACAGACGGTCGATAAGAGCGCCTGACGAGCAGTCCGGGATTTCCCGAGTTTCGAAAGCCGCTTCTGCCTTTGGCCGAAGCGGTTTTTTGTTGGTCATCGATGAAACCCGGAAAACCAGGCACGAGCAGCGTTCCAATCCACGGCGAAGGCAAGCCCTGGGCGCAATAAGGTGTGCAGGCACAGCACCTCGATCTCGTCGTTAAGACAGAATTTGTCTGATGGCCTTTAAATGAAATCCCGGAATGGATACGGCTCTGGAGAACGTGATGCTGTTGCAATACCTGGACTATCTTGGCGTTGCTGTTTTTGCTGTAACAGGCGGCATCGTTGCGTCCCGCAAGCAGCTGGACTTCATTGCCTTTCTCTTTTTTGCAACACTGACCGGGATTGGCGGCGGGACCTTGCGGGACCTGCTCCTCGGTGTTCCCGTCTTCTGGGTAGAAAATGAAGGTTATCTGTTCGTCTGTGTAATCATCAGCATTGTCGTCTGGTTCTTCGCTCACCTGATAGAGAAGTTGAACAAGCCGCTGAGGTGGGCAGACGCAATCGGCATAGCAGCCTACTCCGTCATGGGGGCCGCCAAGGCCATGTCGGTCGGTGATACCGTTCTGGTCGCCGTCCTGATGGGCGTATCGACAGCGACATTCGGTGGCATCCTGCGTGATACCATCGCCCGGGATCCCTCGACCATCGTCAAATCCGAGATTTATGTAACTGCCGCCTTTGCGGGAGCTGGGAGCTTTGTCGTGCTTGCTCATCTGGGACTACCGCAAATCGTGGCAGCCGCAATTGCAGCGGCCATTGCATTGCTGTTGCGCGGGGGCGCGATCCTTTACGGCTGGACCTTGCCCGGCTACAGGAGCGGAACCGAAAGCTGATACGCCCGGATCACACCCAGTTCTCCTTGGTATGCTCTTTTCCAAGCAGAAATCTGATCTGTGCCGCCGCCTGCTCATCGACACCGGCGGCAGTCAGAACCGCAACCGCGAAACTGGCCGGAGCAGGTGCCGGTGCTGTGATGATGTTTTCATCCCGTAGTGCGGATGGTTGATCGACGTAATGAGCACCACCCGCGTAAGCCGGAGCATGTTTTTCAAGATATCCGGGCGCGTTTGAGGTGTGCCGCACGTGATCAAGCAAGCCCGCACGTGCCAACACCGCGGTTCCACCGCATATGCCCGCGACGACGCAACCGCTCCCGGAGGCCTGCTGTAAACGCGCTTCGATCTCTGGCGCGGGATTGTTTTCGAATCCTGGACTTCCGCAAACAACGACAACGCCCCGGGTGGGGGCTTCAAATCGTTTGGTGTTGGCGATCGTCAACCCGGCAACCGAGGTAACCTGTCCGCCTAAAGGTGTGGCATAGTCGATATCGGCGCCATAGAAAGCACGCCCGAGCCCGGCAAGAGAAGCTATTTCCCAGTCCGAGTATTGCTCCGTCAAGAGTATGGTGATCGGTAGCACCTTGACCTCCACAATATCTACAATCGGGGCGGACTGTAACAGGTTGTTCCTGACAGCTTCCCGTCAGTAATGTTTTGGGAACGTAGCCCGAAGATGGTGTTTTGATGTGGCTGGGAGTAATGTGGGGTATGGTATTTTTGACAGGGTGGAGGCCAAGATGGCTGAACACGGTATTTTTTACTGGAATGAATTGATGACCCGCGACACGGACAAGGCCCGTGAGTTTTATGGCAAGACGCTGGGGTGGACATTTACGGAAATGCCGATGGAAGAAGGTGTCTATCTGCTTGCAAAACTTGGTGACAAACCCGTTGCAGGCCTGTTCGCGATGAACGGACCGCAGTTTGAAGGCCTGCCGGAGCATTGGTTTTCCTACATTGCGGTAGATGACGTCGACGAGCGCCTGGAGCTGGCAAAGGCCCATGGCGGGGAAATTGTCCGTCCGCCGTTCGATGTTCCCGGCGTTGGCCGGATTGCAATCTTGAAGGATGTGAACGGAGCTGCTCAGGGCTGGATGACGCCGGCGGAAATGGCGGACTGAACGACGGTCGAATGCCAAAAAAGCCGGTTCATTATGAACCGGCTTTTTTCTTAAAATACAAGCCCGTACGTGCCCGACACGTAAACGATTAGTCCAAATGCGATCACCGGTAGGCTTGCCGAATAGGCAAGTGTCGTCAGCATTTCCTGCTCCTTTGCAAAACGACAATGGGGAAAGCGGGCCCATTTTTTGCCTAAAGGCAATACGGGCGTCCTTTCAGGTCCTCGCTTTCTGGTTTTACCCCTGCTGACCCTGCAATGTGGGACATCATGCCAGAAGTTCCAGAGTTTATGATCTCAAAAAAATGTGTGCAGCGAGCGCATAGTCGGCAAGGCCGGTTCCCGGGCCGGGAAGGAAAAGGGTTCGTTGGCCGTAATATCGGCGCCCCGCCTTGCTTCCCTGAGCCAGCTCCTTGAGGTCCGCAGCCCATTCCAGTTCCGCTCTCGGCGGGTTTGAAAGATCGGAGGAAAACAGTCGGGCTTCCTCAAGCAGTTCCGACGGCAGGAGCGCGGTTGTGTCCAGCACATCTATGTGGCACCCGGCAGGTGGATCGAGGTAGGTCAGCGAGTGGTGCGTCTGGGTATCGTGTTCCGGTCCCGCAACGCAGATCATGTCCGCGCCTTCCTGTGCGGCATGAATTTCATTCGTCACACCGATATGAACACCTTCCATGGCAGGTTGGCTGCTAATTCTCTTCTGGGTTTCTTTCGAAGTACCGGCAAGCAGGATCGAGGTGAAATTTCTCACTGCGGCATAAGCGGACAAAAGTCTCGGCAGGCGCGGATCGTCGCCGATGACGAGAAGCCGGGAAGTGTCTTCGCGGGAGAGATAGGCGGCGGCCAAGGCGTGAATTCCCGCCGTTCGCCACGCATTCAGGCGAACGCCGTCGATCAGGGCGATCGGCTGGCCTCCGGACCCGGAAAAGAGAATGTAAAGGCCGGAGGAGAGGCCTTTCTGTTCGGGAAGGTCCAGTGCAAGCGAGCAGCCGATATATCCTCTGGAGACATCTCCTTGCGCGGCAAAGTCCGTCCAGGCCGGTTGAAAGGACAAATGACCGGAATGCTGATCGAGCCGGTCGATCGCGAGGTCCGGAATGAGTGGTGTCACGGTGTTGGACCGGAACGCACGCCTCAGGGTCTCCAGAACAGGCCTGTCCTCAAGACATGCTTCTATTTCGTCGCTGGATATGATCCGCATCGGACGATTATACGGGAAATGCTCTAGGCAGCCGAACGATTATCCGGTCCGGCAAGGCCTTTGAGGTTGGAAGCTGGCTGTGCGGCCGCTTGCATGTCCCTCAGCTGGTCCGCTTCCTTGTGCCACTTGTCGGCTTCGCGGCGCTTTACACGCGCTTCCTTGCGCCAGCGGCCCTGCTTGGCCCAGGCACCAAACCCACCGAGTATGATACCGATCAAAAGGCTGGCAAAGATAATCCAAAACAGCGGAATGTCAGGAATGGTCAGCCTTGGGTCCTGCGGATCGAAAGGGTTCAGGGACAGGGAGACCGTGTGCCTGTTTGTGACTGCCAAGGGAAGCAATACCACCGCGATTGCGAACAAGATCACATACTTAACGAAACGGGTCACGGTGGCCTCCCGGTTTTTACCAGATCAGATTTCAGTTTGAGACGGGCAAGCCTGGGCGGCGCAACTAGTCGTCGCCGTGGTCTACACCGTCATTCAGACGTATACGCATTTCCTTGCCGGTTTTGAAGAAGGGAACGTGTTTCTCATCCACTTCCACTTTCTGACCGGTACGAGGATTTCGGCCAACTCTGGCCGGACGGTTCTTGACAGAGAATGCGCCAAATCCGCGCAGCTCGACGCGATCCCCACGCATCAAGGCTTCAGTGATTTCATCCAGTATGGCGTTGACGATGTTCTCAACGTCACGCTGATAAAGGTGCGGGTTCTGCTCGGCGATTTGCTGAACAAGTTCTGATTTGATCATGCTGCGCCCCCTCTCGCTTAACGATTATTTGTCTGCCGCGTCAGAAGCCTGCCAAACGGATACGAGCCCGTCAAGCGTAAGACCTCGAGGAATCAGCCCCTTAGCATCAATAATAGGATTTATCAGAGCAGATCCGATGCCATTTCCGAATTCTCGCGAGACGCGTGAAGAAAATGGAAGCTCTTCAAGGTTGCTGTTTGTTGTCCAGGTAACGACGGGCAGATCCTTGGCAACGCCCTTTTCGGTTTCCAGCCAGGAGACGGCAACGTCTTCACCACCGATGGCATCGATGAGCTTTTCTTCCATAGCTCGGTGGCCGGTCAGAATGCGTCCGTCGGCAAGTTCTTTTGCTTTGGCGGGAGAAAGATCCCTGCGCTCTGCAACCAGCCCGACGAACCATTCGTAGGAATCCTTGACCAGAGACGAAAGCATTGCACGTACTTCTGGCGTGGTCTCGGAATAAAAGTCAGGTTCGGCCTTGAGCGGTGCGCTCTTGACCGCTTCCATTTGAACGCCGACCGTTTCAAGAAGTTTTTGCGCATTTCCGAACTGAAAGAGAACCCCGATCGACCCTGTGATGGTGTTGTATCGCGCCACGATGTGATCCGAGGCAAGGGCGACCATATAACCAGCGGATGTTCCGACAGTACGGATTTCCGCGACCACCGGTTTCTTTTCAGACAGTTCGCGCAGGGCCTGGTAGATGGCCTCGCCGCCGGTGGTGCTGCCACCGGGAGAGTTGATGGAGACAACGACGCCCTTGACCGCATCCGCCTTGCCGATTCTTTCGATCATCTTCAGCGTCTTGCGATCTTCCAGGATCACACCCTCGATGGGAATACGGGCAATATGAGCGGACCGCTTGCCGGTCGTTCCCGACACATAGGCAAGGCCGGCGATCAGCGCCCCTGCAACGACGACAAAGGTTGCCACGCGCCAGAAAGTGACTTTGCGCCTCAAACGCCGCCTATCCACCAGAGCGTCAACATCAACAGCCATGAACAGGGTTTCTCCGGACCAGATCGTATGAAAACCAGCACCTACATAGGGTGAGTATGACAGGAATTGCAATTGCTTATCATGATTTTCGCATCAGATTGCGGCAGTTTCACGTAATGCGGGTGAAATCTTTGGCGCTTGCTCTCGGGCGACAGTCTACCCGTTGAGCTCTGTCACGAAGGCAACCCAGACGTAACACGCGACCAGGGATACAACGGTCACCGGCAGCACGTAGCGGGTGAATTGCCAGAACTGAAACGGTGTGACGCCATGTTTCTCGGTCTGCTGGACAATAATGACATTGCTGGCGGCGCTCAGAATGAAAAGGTTCCCCGCAAGCGTGGAGATACCGGAGAGCAGCATCAGCGTTGCGGTCTCATGATCTTCAAGAAGGTTCAGGTAAATCTCGACCAGCGGAACGTTTGAAAACACCTGACTGCCGAAAAAGGCAATCGACGTGACAAGCACCGGATCGCCCAACTGGTCATGCCAGGGGCTCAACCATTCCTGAAGTGCGCCTGACTTCAGCACGGCGCCCGTGACGATGAACATGGACACGAAGAAAATGAGCGTGTGCCAATCGACCTCCTTCACAAGTTGGACGCGATGCGAGGAAAACAGGAACAGCGGTACGGCGGCAATGAGGCTGAGCGCCCCCAGGGGCAGGTCCGGTATCCAGGAAGAGCCGTGAGCAAAACTGTCGATCAGGACAAGTGCACACAATAGTCCTGTTGAGAGAAGTGCCGGCCACTGCCGCAGTGTCTGTTCCTCCGGAGCAACATGGGAGGGTGGGTCGCCCGTTTCTTCTCTCGAAAAGCAGTACCAGAACCACACAAGCGTGAAAGCGAGCGATATCAGGCCGGGTACGAGAAGCCATTCCAGGAACACGGCAACCGGGTTGGTGAAGTGTCCGTCAGCCACGATCAACAGGTTCTGCGGATTGCCGACGGGTGAAAACATGCTCCCGACTGTGACGGATACGCACAAGGCGATCAGGGGCAGGGCGGCGCGAATTCCAAGACTTGCTGCAATGGCAATCGCGATCGGAGTTCCGATGGCAGCTGCGGCATCATTTGTCAGCACGGCCGAAACGATTGTCACAAACAGGATGAAATAGAACAGGATTGCCGGAACCGGGCGGGAATCGGCGCAGATCCAGTTGCTGACTTCGTTGGAAATGCCGGACGCGAAAAGCGCGTGGGAAATAGCGAATACACCAAACAGGTAAGCGATCACGTTCCAGTCAATGGAACTTAGTGCTTCAGAAGGTGAAATATTTCCTGTTACCAAAAGGAATACGGCGCCAGCTGTCATGATTTGCCAGATCTTCACCCAACTTGGCAACCATTGACGGATCGCAATCATGAAGAACACAAATATAGATACAATTAAACTTAAAGGCATTTAATTGATTCTCGTAATTCCTTATGGAATGCATCGGTATTCCATTTTAAGGTGCATGAAAATGGGTAAATATATTTTTTATTTGTAGTCTGCGAGAATTGCATCAGGTCTTCAATCAGGCGTGGGAAAGATGTCATGCAGCTGAACAAACCGTTGCTCGGAGTGAACTTCTTTGCTGGTGACGTTGTTGGCGGAATTGGCCCCTATCTCGCAATTTACCTACTTTCCCTGCAGCACTGGTCGCCAGGTTCGATCGGGATTGCGCTTGCCGCGGGAAGTATCGCAACCGTGGTTATGCAGTCGCCGGCCGGTGCCATCGTTGATGCGGTAACCTGGAAACGCACTCTTTTGATCGGGTGTGCGATTGCCATAGCGGTGAGCACGCTCGGCATACTGGCTTTCAATGATGCGGCGGCCGTTTACACGGCACAGATCCTGATCGGGTCAGCGTCTGCTTTCCTCGGACCATTGATCGCAGCGGTGACCCTTGGCCTTGTCGGGCATGCCTATTTCACCAAACAGACCAGCGCCAATCAGGCCTGGAACCATGCCGGTAACATGATTGCGGCCATCCTGGCGGCCATTCTTGCACTCACCTGGTCGGCCTTGGGCGTTTTCTGGTTGGTTGCCGCAATGGCCTGCGGCATGATCTTCTGTGCCCTGCTGATCGACAGGAATGCGATCGATCATGACCTTGCCCGTGGTGGACTTGCCGAGGAAAAGAAAGGATCGGGAAATCCGGAAGGGATCCTGAGCCTGTTCGAGGACAGGCGGCTGCTTGTTTTTGCGATCTGCATCTTCCTGTTCCACTCGGCCAATGCGGCGATGCTGCCGCTCGTCAGTCAGAAACTGTCGTCCAACAGTGACGTTGAACATGGAATCGCCTTTACCGCCGCCTGTGTCATCGCAGCGCAACTGGTCATGATCGCAATGGCTGTATTCTGCGGCAAAAAGGCGGATGTCTGGGGGCGGAAGCCGTTGTTTCTGATCGCGTTTGCAGTGCTGCCGTTTCGCGGGTTTCTGTTCGCCTATTTTGAAAATCCGGTGGCACTTGTCGCGATCCAGGCTCTGGACGGTGTCGCAAATGGTATTTTTGCCATGGTGTTTCTGCTGGTTCTGGCCGACATCACCAATGGAACCGGCCGGTTCAATCTTGCGCAAGGTGTTCTGGCGATGCTGATCGGTATCGGAGCGTCCCTCAGCAACATCGTTGCCGAATATATCGTGCAGTTCACCAATTACACGGTCGGTTTCATGAGCCTTGCGGGAACGGCCGCGGTGGGATTGATCATCTTCCTGGTGTTCATGGAAGAAACGCTGGTCAAGGATGTCGATGCGTCTGCGGAACCGGCAGCTGCGCAATAGCTGGTCCGTATTTGGTTCTGAGCGCTTTCCGCGTCGCCGGTTTCAGCCAATCTGTTCCTGCACGATTTCGATCAGGCGAGCGACTACGGGAAATGCAATGGTCGAACTTCGAAAAAAGGCGCCTGCCGGTTTCCGGCTGATGGGTGGATCAGGTTTCAGCACCTTGTAACGGGTTCGGTCGAGCGTCGGCTCCAGTTGGGCGGGCACCGTCATGGCGCTCCGGCTGCTTTCCAGCATCTGCAAGCCAAGCGCAAAGGAACTTGTCTGCAGAACCATGTTCGGCGGTTTCAGCCCTTGAAGCGCAAAATAGGCATTCGCCATTTCCTCGTTCTCCGGCGTGTCGCTGTAAACGATCCAACTGACATCCTGAAGATCCTGCGCTCCGACAGTGTCGGCGTGCGCAAGCGGGTGATCGGCGCTGACAAGGACGCCCTGTTCCACGATTGTGAGCGGCATGAAGCGAACTTCGTCATCCGGGTCGAGGTTTTCCGTTGTTCCGAACATGACGTCCTGAAGCCCCTGGCGGATTTTCGGCAGGTTCCGTGAGTTGACGTCTGCTGTCAGTCTGATGCGGGTGTCGGGGAACTCCTCATGCAGAACTGCGAAGGCCTTTCCCAGATATCGTAAGTGAAACAAGGGGCCGGCGCCCACCCTGATTTCGTCGAGGTGTCCGTCCTTGAAGGCGTTGAGGGCTTCGTTCGCCTGCAGGTAGGACTGCTCAATCCGACGCGCGAAAGGGAGCAGTTCTTCGCCCATGGGTGTCAGTTTTGCTCCGCGCGGCAGTCTCTCGACCAGCTTGGCACCGTACATTTGCTCGAGCTGTTGAAGTCTCTTGGTGAGAGTCGGCTGCGTGATGAACAGTTTTTCCGCCGCAGTGGTCATGTTGCCTGTCTTGGCAATCATCAAAAGCGTCGCGAGATTTCTATCCATTCCATTTCTCTATGGCTGACGTCCAAAATTTTCATTTTTCGAATTTCGACGAGATCCCTAGAGTATGCAAGCAGTAACCGGGTAGGGAGGAAGCAAAAACCTGATGCGCACTATCTTCGTGCTATTTGACTCGCTGAACCGCAGCGCTATCGGTGCGTATGGCGGTACGGCCGTTCCCACCCCGAATTTCGATCGGTTCGCTCAAAAAGCGGCAACATTTACAAAGCACTACGCCGGGTCCCTGCCCTGCATGCCCGCGCGCAGGGACATGCACACCGGTCGGTTGAACTTCATGCATCGGCCATGGGGCCCGCTGGAGCCGTTCGACAACAGTTTTGCATCCATCCTGAGCGAAAATGGCGTCTACACACATATCGTCTCGGACCACCTTCATTACTTCGAGAATGGCGGTTCCGGCTATGTGAATGCCTTTGACAGCTGGGACTTCATCCGCGGGCAGGAATATGACGCGATCAAGGTGCTGACCCAGCCTCCGGTCGCCCGATTGCGTGAAATGTTCGACGAGCGCCACTATCCGATGAGCGGGCTGGACGAAGGGGACACAATCACCCGGCGCAACACGGATCAGACAACCTGGCGAAGGCTTCGCCACGCCACCAATACGATCTTCATGGAAGAAGAGCGGGATTATCCGACCGCAAAGTGTTTCCAGAGTGCGCTCGAGTTTCTGGAACTCAATCGGGCAGCGGACAATTGGTTCCTTCAGCTGGAGTGTTTCGATCCCCATGAACCCTTCACGGCTCCGCAAAGGTTCAAGGAGGCGTTTGCCACCGGCTACAAGGGCAAGATCCTGGACTGGCCGATTTATGAGAAAGTCACCAACTCCGAAGAAGAGGTCGCGGAGATCCGTGCCAATTACGCAGCGCTGGTTGCGATGTGCGACGAGTATTTCGGCAAGCTGCTTGATTGGCTCGACCGCGAAGATGCCTGGCAGACAACGGCGCTCGTCCTGACAACCGATCACGGTTTTCTGCTGGGCGAGCATGAGTGGTGGGCCAAGAACAAGATGCCCTACTACGAGGAGATCTCACATATTCCGCTGATGATCTGGCATCCTTCGATGGCAGAGGCGGCAGGACGATCCATAGACGGGCTGACGCAAACCACCGATCTGATGCCCACGCTTCTGGATTTCTATGGCATCGACATTCCTGAAGAAGTCACCTCCCATTCCGTTTTGCCGGTTCTGAAGGGAACGGCACCGGAGCGGGATACCGCGATCCTCGGCATGTTTGCTGGTCCGATCTGTGTAACGGATGGGCGGTACAGCTACTATCGTTTTCCAGAGGATCCGGACGGTCAGGCGTTGCCAGCCTACACGGTCATGCCGTCTCATCTTGAGAACCTGTTCAGCGATGACGAGATGCGCTCGGCGGAACTTGCGCAACCCTTCGATTTCACAAAGGGATCTCCGCTTCTGAAGATCACGCTTGATCCCGACATTGGAGAAACCGGACAGGCCTGTGTCGCCAATTGGCATGACGGCTCCTGCCTGTTCGACCTTGAGAACGATCCAGGCCAACTCGATCCGATCAATGATGATGCCGTCGTTTCGCGATTGTGCGAGGCGATCGTCGCTCATCTTCTCAAGCACAACGCACCGGAGGAAATCTATTCGCACTATGGGTTGGAGACCTATCGCGCGTGTATGACCGGTCGCAACTAACGCAGCAAACATTCGGTCAGTGAGGGTTGACCGGTATCAACGGGAGGGAATTGAAATGTTCAAGAGGATAATGATTGCAGGTGTTGCAATCGCCTCTGTGCTTGGCGTCAGCGCAGCAAAAGCCGAATTTCCGGAGCGCACGGTTGAAAACGTGTTTCCCTGGTCCGCCGGAACTGCGATGTCGATGAGCCAGATCATCGCCAAGGCCATGGGAGAGGAACTTGGTGTTGCGATGACCGTCATTTCGACACCGGGCGCAGCCGGGACCAAGGCGTTCAAAACGGCGATGAGCAGGCCTGCGGACGGATATACGGTCATCGATGGTTACGTCGCACCGCTGGTTCTTCAACCTGTGCTGGGCAACGCCGAATGGACCTACAAGGACTTCAAACCGCTCCATGCCGCGGTATCGAACGCCTTTTCCATCGGCAGCCGTGTCGGTGAAACACGCTGGAGCAGCTTTGAAGAAATGATGGAATGGGGCAAGGCCAATCCCGGAAAGCTCCGCTATTCGTCCGGGTCTCGCAACAATCTGCCGCACATGGTGATCGCAAAGGTGCTCCAGTCCTACGGCGTCGTCGCCCAGAACATTCCCTATAAAACGGACGGCGACGCACGCAAGGACCTGAAATCCGGTGTCCTGGACTTCGCCTTCGTGAATGTCGGTGCCTATCTGCAGGACAAGGAAGGGTTCGACATCCTGCTGGTCCTGTCCGAACTGCCCGGCGCCAAGGCGTCGTACGATGGTGCACCCAGCATCACGGATCTCGACATCGACCTTGGCCTTTCCGGCCTGGCTCCGATGGGCTGGACCTGGTGGCTCGTTCATCCCGATACTCCGGATGCGGAAACCGAAGCGCTTCGCAGCGCAATGGCAGCTGCGATGAAACGCGAGGATGTTCGCGAAGCAATCATCCGTGTAGGCTTCGTTCCTCTCGATTGGGACCATGACCAGTATGAGGAAGTCGTCGGTCCGGTCGCCGATCAGCTCGGGGCCATGGGCAATGCTCTCAAATGGGAAGAAGAAGAACTTGCGAAAGTTCGGCAGTAAACCTTCTGGAGGAGGGCGAAGATCATGACCAGGAAACATGCGGAATGGCTGGTTCTCCTGATCTTCGCCTGCGTCATCGGCGTGGTGTTTCAGCAAATCTCCACGTCAATGACGGAGCAGGGAATCGCTTCCGGCTCACCCTATGACAACGCGGCGGCCTATCCGAAGGCGGTGGCAATCCTGATGTCTGGGTTTCTGGTTCTGGCGGCAGTCAGTGTCTGGCGGCAAAAGGTTCCAGGTCAGCGCGTGTCAATGGCGCAACTCGCAAGACCCGTTGCGCTGCTTGCAGTCTTTGCCTGCTATCTGCTGGCGCTGGGAACGCTCGGCTATCAGCTGTCGACGCCGCCAATGCTCATGGCATTGCTCTGGATCTGCGGATACCGGCGGCCGGTGCCGGTGCTGATCTACGGCATCGGGATTTCCTTCGGGCTTGCGTTCCTGTTCGAGGTTTTTCTCAAGATCGTCCTGCCTGGCGGCATCTGGCATCTGAACATCCCGTGGTAAGCACATGTTGATTGATTCTCTCAGCACCGGGTTCGGTCTGTTTCTCACCCCGCTTGCCCTCGGATTGACACTGGCAGGTCTCCTGTTCGGTCTGCTGGTCGGGGCTCTCCCGGGCCTGGGACCGCTGATGGGCATCATCCTGATGCTACCGGTCGCAATCGGTCAGCCGCCAATCGCGGCCATGGGATTTCTGATCGCCATCTTCGTCGGCGGGTCCTGCGGTGGCTCGATTTCGGCAATACTGCTGCGCATTCCGGGCACACCGCTTGCAGCGGCAACATTGTTTGACGGTTACCCGATGGCGCAAAAGGGCCGGGCGGCGGATGCGATCGGGATCGCGATCACCGCGAGCGCTCTGGGCGGACTCTTCGGCGGCATCGTGCTGATATTCTTCGCACCGCTTCTGGCCAGGTTTGCCAGCGGCTTCGCTCCGCCCGAATACACCGCTCTGGCAATCACCGGCCTGACGGCAATCATCGTGATCTCGGGCGGGTCGCTGATCAAGGGGTTGCTGGCCGGGTGCTTCGGGTTGCTTCTGGCAACAATCGGAACAGATGAATTCTCAACCGGATATCGTTTCACGTTCGGCTCCCATCACATGCTCAACGGTTTTCACATTGTGGCTGTCGTGGTCGGGTTGTTCGCCGTTTCTGAAATGGCATTCCAGATCATGGGGTCGGGTTTGACACGCAAACCGGATATTCCGGTGGTCAGGGCAAATTTCTCATCCGTCCTGCTGACGCTCAAGCACTGGACCAATCTTCTGAGATCGAGTGCCATCGGGGCGTTCTTCGGATCCTTGCCGGGCGCCGGCGGCGTGATCAGTTCCTTCACCGCCTATGCCGCTGCCAAGGCGACCGCCGGACCGGATGAAAAATACGGGGAAGGAGAAGAAGGCGGGGTGGTCGCCACGGAAAGCGCCAACAACGCAACGGTTGGCGGCACGCTTGTTCCATCGCTCGCGCTTGGAATTCCGGGTGATGCGTCGTCCGCTGTTCTGATCGGTGCCCTTCTAATACTTGGACTGTTCCCGGGGCCGACTTTGTTCGAGCAACAGCCGGAAATCGTTGGAGGTGTCTTTCTCGTCTACCTTGCTTCGAATCTCATGCTGCTCGTCGCCGGGATACTGACCACGCCTCTATTTGTGTACGTTCTGCGCATCCGTAAATCGCATCTCATTCCCGTAGTGCTGCTCATGTGTGCAATCGGTACTTTCGCTCTTCAGGCCTCCGTATTCGATCTGTGGGTCATGTTCGCATTCGGGGTGATCGGAATTCTCTTCCGGGTGGCCGATTATCCTTTGGCGCCTGTCGTCATCGGAGCGATCCTCGGCCCGCTGCTGGAAAACAACTACCGGCGTTCGCTTCTGATTTCCCATGACGGACACTGGATATTTCTGGACCGCCCCGTCTCTGCGGTGCTGATCGGCATCAACGTTCTGCTTATCCTGGGAGCGGTGTGGTTTGCGCTGCGTCAGGGAAAAAAACGAACCGGTGAGGACAACGGCTTCGATCAGGCATCAAGGGCACCGGAAATCTGACACGCGCGTCGGGATCGTCTTTTCCACTTTGAATGATCCACGCGCTGGAAGCCCGCCGAGAGGCGGGCTTCTGGCTGTCGTAACCAGGCTGCTGTCAGTGCGAGCCGAAGGTTCGGAAAATCAGTTGATGCCGGTCAGCTGGATTTCGAAGGTCAGGTCTTTCCCCGCCAACGGGTGGTTGGCGTCCAGGGTGACCTCATCGTCGGAAATCTCAACGACGGTCACGGACATCATCTGACCGTTTTCTGTCTGCGCCTGCAACTGGAGGCCGACTTCCAGCGGAACGTTTTCGGGAATGTTCGACCGTGGAACGGCTTGCTTTGCGGCCGGGTTGTGCGGTCCGTAAGCCTCTGCCGCTTCCACCCGGACAGTCTTTTCGTCGCCGATCTTCATTCCGGGAATGGCTTTGTCGAGACCCGGGATGATCTGGCCGGACCCGACGGTGAACTCCAGCGGCTCCCGTCCTTCCGAGCTGTCGAAAACTGAGCCGTCATCCAGCGTGCCCTTGTAATGAAGACGTACCGTGTCGCCACTCTTGGCTTCGGTCATGATGGGTGTCGCAATTCTGTCTGGGGTGGATTCTGAGGCCGCAAAGATGGGGCGGGTGCTCGTCGTAAGGTCTTCAACTTAAAGGGTGACGGGCAAAAGTAAAGTTCGGCCGGTAAGCGCCAAAAAACAAACCCGGCAACGATGTGCCGGGTTTGGAAGGGTTGAGCTGGGGCGCCTTAGCGTTTCGGCAACGGGATCCATTCGGCGACGGAAACGTCCGCATGCTGGAACTGGGGCATCTTTTCGCCGAGATCTTCCATGTTCTTGACGTCCTGTTCGTTGAGGAATGCCTGGGTGATCAGGGTCGGCGGAACGATGACCTGCTTGCCGGGGTCTTCACCCGCCAGCATGAGGGCAAGGGTACGAACGCTGACTTCGCCGACAACCGCCGGGTTGGTGGCAACCGTTGCTGCCCAGGCAGAATCCGGCTCACGCATCGCGGAGATATCGGCAGTTGAAACGTCAGCGGAATAGATCTTGATGTCCTGGTTGAGTCCGGCCTCGTCAACGGCGATTTTCACGCCCTTGGCGAATTCGTCATAGGGCGCAAACACAACGTTGATGGTGGGGTTCGCCTGCAGGACGGACCGCGCCTGGTTGGCGACGGAATTGGCAATCGGGTTGTCCAGCGTGCCGAACATGGCCGCTTCCTTGATACCCGGATTGTCTTTCTTCACTTCCTTCCAGGCCACGTCGCGCCGGTCAAGCGGTGCGATGCCCGGCACATAGACATAACCAGCGGTAAACGTGTCGCCATTGTCCTTGATGGCCTGTTCAAGGGCCAGCTTGCCAAGCATGTAGTCGGATTGCTCGACCTGCGGGATGGCGTCGTTTTCCACGTTGACGTCAAAGGCAACGACCTTGATGCCGGCGTCGACCGCCCTCTGCGCGGCCGGTTTCATGGATTCCGTCAGACCGTGCTGAATGACGATGCCATCGACGCCGAGGGCAATCGCCTGATCAACCATGTCCGCCTGAAGCGCGGCATCCTGGCGGCTGTCGAAGACACGCAGGTCGACGCCGAGCGCCTCGGCCTGCTTTTCAACGCCTGACAGGTAGGACTGAAAGAAGTCACCGGTGGACAGGTAACGCACCAGGGCGATCTTCACGTCTTCCGGCTTGTCGAACGGGGCGGGCATGTCGGCAGCAAGGGCGCTGCCCCCCGTGAAACCAATTCCGGCCACGACGGCCAACTTCATAAATTCACGTCTGAGCATATTGCTTCCTCCCAATATGAACGGGCGCCTTGGCGGCGTCACGCTGTTCTCCTGCCGCCGCGGCGCGAGGACAGGTAGAATGTGAAAACCAGAGCGGCGACCAGGACGGCGCCTTTGACAAAATCCTGCATGTAGTAGGGGGCATTCATCATGGTAAGACCCTGAAGAAGAATGCCGACAAACAGGGCGCCCGCGGCCGTTCCGAAGGCATTGGGGCGCGCGGCCCCCAGAACAGCGAAGCCGATAAGTGCAGCGGCGACGCTGTCGAGCAACAGATTGTTTCCGGATGCGATATCGCCGCGACCCAGACGCGCGGCCAGCAGGATCCCCCCCACAGAGGCCAGCATTCCGGAGATCATGTAAGCGACGATCTTGTAGCGGTGAACGTTGGTGCCGACCAATTCGGCCGCGCGCTCGTTGGAACCGATCGCGTACATCAGGCGGCCATGTCTTGTGTAACCGAGGAACAGCCAGATCAAGAGGGCGATCAAGAGGAAAACGACAACGGGAACCGGCAACAGGCGATCCAGAAACAGGTCGAAACGATGCCGCCCGAGCCAGAGAAAGGCTGCGGAAAATGTTCCTTCGGCCACCGATCCGTCGGGCAGGCTCATGCCGGTCGCAATCGAGTTTCCTTGTGTTGGAATGCGCTGAAGACCGATCAGAAGGAACATCATGCCAAGGGTCGCAAGAAGGTCCGGAACGCGCATCTTGACGATGAGCAGACCGTTGACCAGTCCGACGGCGGCGCCCATCAGCAAGCACAGGGCAACGGCGACGAACGCCGACTGCTCCATGATCACCATCGTATAGGCGGACAGCATCAGGGCCGATGTGGCCACGGAGCCGATGGACAGATCGAAACCGCCGACAACCAGCGTGCAGGTGACACCAAGCGCCAGGATGCCGGTGATTGCGACGGATTGCAGAACGAAGACAGCCGAGCGCGGGCTGGCAAATCCGCTTGCGTAAAGCGAGAAAAACAGGGCGAGGCCGCCGAGCAGGACCAGGAAGCCATATCGAATGGCAAAATCGAGTGCGTTCTTGTTCATCTTTCCAAATTCATCCTGCGAGAGCCAGCCGCTCACCGGGGCCGGACACGTCCGCAACCAGGCTGTTCAGGTCGACATTCTTGTTCAAGTATTCACCGGCAATGGCCGCTTCGTTCAAAACGACGATCCGGTCCGCGATTTCCAGGGCTTCATCAATCTCGGCAACAAAGACCAGTGTCGTGCGGCCATTGGCCGTCCGGCGGATATAACGGCCGATATCGCGCCTCGCGCCGATGTCCACGCCCTGAAACGGCTCGTCCAGAAGCAGGACACGCGAGGCCTTAAGCAGCCAGCGTCCGATCATGACCTTTTGCTGGTTGCCACCCGACAGCGTGTCGATGCCGTCGGAATTGGTCTGGCACACGACCCCGATCTTGCCGATCATCTCGTCGCTCGCCTTGCGCTGGGCCCTGTCGCTCAGGAAGGAAAACCGGCTGAAGGCCTTCAGGAATGGCAGGGTCATGTTGTTGGCGATGTCGAAATCCTGCACGACCGCATTGACGCTACGATCCTTCGGCGACATGAAGACACCCTTGGAAACCGCGTCCGCTGCTTCTTTCGGCAGGTAGTCCTGCCCGTCGAGTTGAAGCCTTCCGCCCTCCGGAGCGGCGAGGCCGAATATGATCTCCGCAAGCCGCGTCTTGCCACTTCCAAGCAGGCCGGTGAAGGCAACCACTTCACCTTCCCTGGCGGTGAAATTGATTTCCCTGCTGTCTTCGAACAGCTTCAGATTGTCGATGTTCAGAACGACTTCGCCACCGGAAACCGGATCAATATCCACCTCTGTCATCTGGTGACCGAGCATGGCGTTGACCGCACCGACATAATCGAGCGGCTCGCTCTCAAAGATGCCGGATATCGCGCCATCGCGCATGGAAACGATCCGGTCGGCGACACGGCGGATGTCGGACATGCGGTGTGAGATGTAAAGGATCGCGACGCCCTCGGCGCGCAAACGGTCGATCAGGGTGAAGAGACGCTCTGCCTCGGAGGCCGACAGCGATGAAGTCGGTTCGTCGAGAATGAGCAGCTTTGGTGACCTGGCCATTGCGCGTGCAATGGCGATCATCTGACGATCTGCCACATCCAGGTCGGCAACGCGGGTTCGCACGTCCATGGTCAGGCCCATGCTTTCGGCGACCTGCCGTGCTTGCTGACGCAGTTTCCTGTCGTTGACGAACAGGCCGACACCAGGTTCTGTCAGCCGGTCCAGCGTCAGGTTCGTGGCCACGTCGAGATCCGGAATGACACCATCGTCGATGGACTGATGGACCGTGACCACGCCTTTGGAGATGGCGTCTGCTGCGTCAATCGGCGCAAAGGGGTGACCGCCCAGCTCGATATTTCCGGCATCGGCAAAGTGATAGCCGCAGAGCACCTTCACAAGCGTGGACTTGCCCGCGCCATTTGCTCCCATCAGTGCCGTGACTTCGCCGGCCCGCAGATCCAGATCAATTCCCTTCAGGACATGATTCTGCCCGAAGGACTTCTCCAGTCCACGAAGTTTGCAGGTGACGTTTTGCACCGTTCCTCCCAAAAAATTACGAGCTCCTCTCCCGTTGGGTATTGTTACAACATGCAAAATAGTCATTTGTCAACTCAGTTGACTTTTGAATAATCTTGATCATTATCGGGGCGGAAATAAGAGGAATGATTGCGATCATGGATACGCCAAACCAGTATCAGCCTTTGACTCCGGAGGAGCTCGGCACCCGGCTATCGGTCATTGATGCAGTGGCCGACCGTGTTGGAGGAGATCCGTCTACCTGGAAGGTTCAGGAAGTCGGCGACGGCAACCTGAACCTGGTTTTCATCGTCGAAGGTCCTGAAGGTACGGTGATCGTCAAGCAGGCGCTGCCCTATGTCCGGCTCGTCGGCGACAGCTGGCCGCTGCCGCTTTATCGGGCCTTCTTTGAAAATCACGCCCTGGTTCGCCAGGCAGAACGGGATCCGGGAGCGGTTCCGGAAATCTACCATTTTGACGAGGAGCAGGCGCTGATCGTCATGGAGTTTCTTGCGCCTCACAAGATCCTGCGCCGTAAGCTGATCGACGGTGAAAAGGTCGCCGGGCTGGGCGAATTCCTGGGTAAATTTTGTGCTCGAACGGCCTTCAGAGGGTCCGAGCTGTCGATGAAAAGTGCCGACAAGAAAAAGGATGTCGGGCTCTTTTCCGGAAACGTGGAAATTCCGGCGATCACCGAAGCACTGGTTTTCACAGACCCTTACCATGAAGCGGACATGAACCATCATACCGATGGGCTCGATCCGGTGGTTGCGGAACTGCGTTCCAACCCGGAGCTGAAGGCGAAAGCCCAACGCCTGCTGATGAAATTCGCCTCGAACACAGAGACAATGGTGCACGGCGACCTGCACAGCGGTTCGATCATGTCGACCGATACGGACAGCCGGGTGATCGATCCCGAATTCGTGCAATATGGCCCGATGGGGTTCGATCTCGGCATGCTGCTTGCGAACTTCTTCATGGCGTATTTCAGCCAGGAAGCCCATCGTCACGATGCCGCGCTTGAAGATTACCGGGAGTGGATACTTTCGGTTGTTGCGGATACTGTGAAGGCCTTCGATGAAGAATTCACCCACCTTTGGAAGACGGAACGGACGGGGATGCTCTATCCCGTTGCGCTTTTCGAAAGCCAGGGGCATCACTCGGGTGACGCTTGTGCGGATCTGCTGGACGAAATCTGGGCCGATGCGCTTGGTTTCTGCGGAATTGAGATGCACCGGCGCACATTATCGCTTGCGCATAACGCCGATTTCGAAGAGATCGAGGACAAGGACCTCAAGGCCCGCCTGGAAGCGCGCAATCTTTTGATGGGGGCGGAACTGGTCCTGAATGCCAGGACGACAACATCCATCGATGAACTGCTCACGCTCGCGCGCCAATTCAACAAGAAGGACATCATATGAAGGTCGACGGAACCCATTATCGCTCGCTTTGGTGGGACGAGGACAAGGGCGCCCTGCAGATCATCGATCAGCGCTGGCTGCCCCATGAGTTCCGCATCCAGCAGGTTGATACGCTGCAGGACTTTGCCGATGCCATTGTCGAGATGCGTGTGCGCGGTGCACCTCTGATCGGCGCGACAGCAGCTTATGGCATGGCGTTGGCTGCCAAACTCGACCCATCCGATGACAACCTGGACAAGGCCTGGGAGTATCTGGACAAAACACGTCCAACAGCGATCAATCTGCGCTGGGCACTCAACAGATGCCGCAATTTCCTGAAGCCGCTGCCGGTTGGGGAGCGTGGCGCCGCTGCCCTGAAACTCGCGCATGAGATTTCCGACGAAGACGTCGATATCAACTACCGCATCGGGCAGAACGGATTGGACATCATCCGCAAGATCGCTGCAGGCAAACCGGATGGCGAGCCGGTTCGAATCCTCACCCACTGCAATGCCGGTTGGATTGCAACGGTTGACTGGGGAACGGCAACGAGCCCGATGTACCAGGCTCATGATGAAGGCATTCCGATCCATATCTGGGTCGACGAAACACGTCCGCGGAACCAGGGAGCCCTGACCTCCTGGGAGCTCGGCAGCCACGGTATCCCGCACACCTACATCACCGATAATGCCGGTGGTCATCTGATGCAGCACTGCCTGGTCGACATGGTCATCACCGGCACGGACCGCACAACGCGCCGTGGTGATGTCTGCAACAAGATCGGCACCTACCTGAAGGCTCTGGCGGCAAAGGCCAACAACGTGCCTTTCTACGTTGCGCTGCCGTCACCGACCATTGATTGGACGGTGGATGACGGTGTCGCCGAAATCCCGATCGAGGAACGCAACGAGCGTGAAGTGACCCACATTCAGGGGCTGACGGACGACCATGCCATTGGTCAGGTTCAGGTCACGCCGCAAGGCACGCCGGGTGGCAATCCTGCCTTTGATGTGACGCCGAACCATCTGGTGACCGGCTTGATCACGGAACGTGGCGTGTGCACGGCGAGCCCGGAAGGATTGGCTGAACTGTTTCCGGATCTTGCCCAGGTTGCCAAGAGCGCATGAGCCCCGCTCCTGCCAAGGCAAGGTCAACGGAAACCAGGAGCGGAGCGCGCGGTGTTGCTGCGCGCTCTCGGTCTCAGGAGGACGCCATTCTTGAAGTGACCTGGTGTTACTATCAGGAAGGCATGAACCAGAACGAGATCGCCGAGAGGCTCGGAATTTCGCGCGCCACGGTCGTCAACTATCTGGCTGAAGCCCGCAAGCGGGACTATGTCCGCATTTCGCTCGACAGCGATGTCTTCCGAAACCAGGAACTCGCCCGTGGTCTGGTGGATCGTTTTGATCTTCAGGACGCAGTTGTTATTCCCTCTTCGCCGGGTGGCCCGGACCAGTCTCTGGACCGCGTGACGCGTGTCGTTGCAGACTGGCTCCCGAACCTGCTTGAGCCTGGGGACCGCCTGGGTGTTGCCTGGGGGGAAACGGTCTACAGGGTTGCCGAGGCGGCTCCGCGTATCACCATGGAAGACCTGACGGTCGTGCAGCTGGTCGGGTCGCGTCCGGCAGCCCTGGGCTTTGCCGCGGAAACCTGCTCTGCGACGCTTGCCCGCCGCTACGGCGCACATTGCGTCAATCTGCATGTTCCTTTGCTTCTGTCCGACAGGGGCTTGGTCGAGCAATTGAAACAGGAGCCGGTTATCCAGATGCAGCTGCAGGCGGTGGCCGATTGCAACAAGACCATCTTCGCCTGTGGTACCTGTCAGAGCGAAAGTCACGTTGTTCACACCGGTTTGCTTGACCGCGGCGACATTGAGGAGTGTACCCGGAAAGGTGCCATAGGTGTCATCTGTGGTCGCCTGATCGATCATGAGGGCAACGGTCTCGACCGGGAAATCGAAGATCGTATGATTGCGGTCACCCTGGATCAGATGCGCAACAAGGAAATGGGCCTGTTGGTTGGCTCGGGGCCACACAGGGCCGAACCCATGCTTGCAGCTATTCGCGGTGGTTATGCGACCCACGTCGCTACCTGTTCGGATACGGCCGCAGCCATTCTTAATCTGGCGAAAGACGATGCTTAAAGCACCTTACAAGGACACACCGGAACTCCGGCAGGCGATCATCGATACCTGCAAGGAGATGAACCGGCGCGGTATCAACCAGGGCACCTCCGGCAATGTATCTGCGCGCGCCGGAAGCAGGATGATAATCACTCCCTCAGGCGTTCCCTATGACACGATGACGCCGGACATGCTGGCATCGCTGCCAATCGACGGAGACGGGGAGGCTGAAGGCCCGTATCCACCTTCAACCGAATGGCAGTTCCATCTGGCGCTTCTTCGCAGCAAACCGGACATGCATGCCGTTGTCCACGCGCACCCGGTTCATTGCACGGCGCTGTCCATCAATCGGATGGAAATCCCGGCGTGCCACTACATGATCGCTCTGTTCGGTGGGGATACTGTTCCTTTGGCAGGCTATGCGCTGTTCGGCAGCGACGAACTGGCTGACAATGTCACAGGTGCGATGGCCGACCGGCATGGTTGCCTGATGGCCAGTCATGGCGCGGTTGTTGTCGGCGAAAATCTGGAAAAGGCGCTCTGGCGCATGGAAGAGCTGGAAGTCCTCGCGCGCGCCTTCATCCTCAGCCGCTCCCTGGGCGAGCCGCACATCCTGTCGAAAGGCGAGATCGACGAAGTGCTCGGCGCGGTCGCCAACTATGGCATTAAGTCTGCTTGATTAAGGCGGCTGATATTACTTCAGCCACATCACGCGTAGCGGGCGGGCATCCCTCGTGTTGCTGCCAGCGACCCGAGTCCTGAAAAGATGATCAGAGTGAGGCCCAGCAACGCGATACTGTCCGGCCAGTCGCCAAACACCAGAATGCCGAGCACTGTCGCGGAAATGAGCTTGCTGTAGACAAGGGGGGCAACAAGGCTGGCGTCGGCCATCTTGTTGGCGACCACCAGAACATAGTTGCCTGCAGCAGACCCGAGAGCGCTGAGGACAATCAGCAGCCAAAGGCCGGTGCTTTGCTCCGGCATGTCGGCGCTCAGTCCAAACGGGGTAAGCAGGATCGAGCCGATCAGCAGCTGGGACATCAGCAGCAGACTCGGCCGCATGGCACCGGCCAGCAGTTTGGTCATGAAGAGATAGCAACCGTAGCAGACGCCGGCCAGCACGGCGAAGAAAATACCGGTTGACGCCCCGAACCCGGGCTTGACCACCAGCAGCACACCCAGAAAGCCAAGAGCAAGCAACACTGATTGCGTCCGCGATGGGCGCTCGGAAAGGAAAATGATTGCCAGGACAAACGAGATGAGCGGTCCAACGAAAAAGGCGCCGAAGACGTTTGCGATCGGTTCCGTCTTGAGCGCCGTCAGAATGGAGCAGATGGCACAGGTGATGAAGACAGCGCGCAGGATCACCCGCCAGTCCTTGTAGGCTGCCAGTTCGTGGAACCTGATCCGCGCCAGCGGCCACAAGGCCAACGCCCCGATCACGAACCGCGAAAAAGCCACAAGGAACGGATTTACACCGCCGGCCGTCAGAAGCTTTCCGCATGTGTCGCCAATCACGATCAGAGTAACGGCGATAAAGACAGTGCCTGCAATCCGGCACAGCTCAAAGGCTGACATTGGGAAGTACCGTTCGGAAAGATTTTTAGGACGTCTATCCGATACATTTGAAAACCGATCCGGTTGCAAGCCCGGAAAACACGATTTCTGTTCCCTTGGTGCGTCTTACGCAAAAGTGTTCAAGATGCCTCCGGGGAATGTTGAGACCTATTTCTCGACCAGAAACTCCACGGGTGCACCGTTCTTTTTGCCGTCCAGCAGGATCAGGATGCGATAGGCCGCTTCAGTTTCCTCCAGAACGAGCAAGGTCTCCGCACTGTCATTTGCATCAATACCGGGAAGTTGGCCTAGAGGCTTTGCAGGGTCCTCTTCATTGCCGCTCCAGAACCAGACTGCCGGAAACGGGGAAGGGGGTTTTCTGTTTTCACCGCAGGTCAGTTTCTCGTCACCCCGGCGGTCGTCGCTTCGGCCGGACAGGATGAGAAACCCGTCCTGGACGGCCGTCAGGTCCCGTATGCCTACATTGTCCCCCAGTTTCACCTTGTCGATCTTTCCCGAGGGGGCCGTGCTCTTGAAGAGCTCATCGATTGGAACCCGCATGACCAGCGCGTGTTCCGACAGGCACGGGCTTCGCAGACCAAAGAGCAGGTCCTCTCCCATGGCCGAAAGCCCTTCGATTGTCACGCCGTTCCGATCCAGCGTCTTTTCAGCAAAGGCGCTCAGAGGCTCCGTGTTTCTTATAGTCTCCTGCAGGAATGTCGTTCGGGAAATCTCCGGAGCAACTTTCTTGTCGTCGAACTTGAAAGTGGGGGTTCCGGTTTCCGCGTCGACCGGAAAGCGAAACAGTACAAAACGGGACTGTTGAAATTCACCACTTCTGGAAAGACCGTGCGAGCCGGTGACGAAGTAGGCGCCGGGTTCGCCCGAACTTTGGGGCGGAACATAGACGGCGCCCTCGGCATCGATTTCCTTGGTTTTCTTGCCGTCCATTTTTCCCGGCAGCAGCCTGATCAGACGGCCGGGTTCAAGACGCCGCTCTTCAATCCTGAAAAACTGCGCGTATTTCTTTTCATCGTTCACCGCCAGACATTGGCCGAGGTCTGGAATGCAGGCCGCTCCGCTGATCGACTCACGCGCCTTGTCGCTCTTTTCGAAATTCGGTTTCACCTTCCAGGCTTCGCTGGAGCGAGTGATGTCCGCGAAAACTGAGTTCGCAGCGAGAAGTGGCAATAAAACGAGGAAAATCAGACGCATCGGGAAACTCCGGAACGGCATAAATGCGCAACTTAGCACGCTGCCGCTTGAATCAGGAGATGCTGAACTGAAAATGGAAGGTCAATATCGCGAATTGCAAAGTCCGGTCGGCAACCAAACAAAAAGCCCGGCATCGCTGCCGGGCTTTTCTTTTCCGCTCTCTGGGTGAGAGACAGAAATCTTAGTCTTCGGACTGCTGCTTCAGAGCGGCACCAAGAATGTCGCCGAGAGATGCGCCGGAGTCGGAAGAGCCGTACTGAGCGACAGCTTCCTTCTCTTCTGCGATTTCCAGAGCCTTGATGGACGCGGAAACCCGACGGGTCTTCTTGTCGAACTGGGTGATGCGTGCATCGAACTTGTCGCCGACGGAGTATTTTTCCGGGCGCTGATCTTCGCGGTCGCGGGACAGGTCTGCACGACGGACGAAGGCGGTCAGGTCGCTGTCTGCGATCTTGACGTCCAGGCCGCTGTCTTTGACTTCGATGACTTCACAGGTCACGACAGAGTTCTTGCGGATTTCGCCGCCTGCACCTGTCTCCATCGGGTCGCCGGTAAGCTGTTTGATGCCGAGAGAGATGCGCTCTTTCTCAACGTCAACATCCAGAACGACGGCCTTGACCATGTCGCCCTTCTTGTACTCTTCGATGACCTGTTCGCCCGGACGGTTCCAGTCGAGGTCGGAGAGGTGAACCATGCCGTCCACGTCGCCGTCGAGGCCGATGAACAGGCCGAATTCGGTCTTGTTCTTGACTTCGCCTTCGACGTTGGTGCCGACCGGGAACTGCTCTGCGAATGCATCCCACGGGTTCTGCAGGGTCTGCTTGAGGCCCAGGGAAATGCGGCGCTTGACCGGATCGACTTCCAGGATCATCACTTCGACTTCCTGAGAAGTGGAAACGATCTTGCCCGGATGGACGTTCTTCTTGGTCCAGGACATTTCAGAAACGTGGATCAGGCCTTCGATGCCCGGCTCCAGTTCAACAAATGCACCGTAGTCGGTGATGTTGGTCACGCGGCCGGTGAACTTGGCTTCGATCGGGTACTTGGCTTCGATGCCATCCCACGGATCGGTTTCAAGCTGCTTCATGCCGAGGCTGATGCGGTGCGTGTCCTGGTTGACGCGAATGATCTGAACCTTGACGGTCTGGCCAATGGTGAGAACTTCCGACGGATGGTTGATGCGGCGCCACGCAATATCGGTGACGTGCAGCAGACCATCGATGCCGCCGAGGTCGACGAATGCACCGTAGTCGGTGATGTTCTTGACCACACCTTCCACGGTATGACCTTCTTCCAGGCTCTGGACCAGTTCGGAGCGCTGCTCCGCACGGGTTTCTTCCAGAACAACACGACGGGAAACAACGATGTTGCCGCGGCGCTTGTCCATTTTCAGGATCTGGAACGGCTGAGGCGTGTGCATCAGCGGGGTCACGTCGCGAACCGGGCGGATGTCCACCTGGGAGCGCGGCAGGAAGGCAACAGCGCCATCCAGATCGACGGTGAAACCACCCTTGACCTGGTTGAAGATCTGGCCGTTGACTTTTTCGTTGGCTTCGAAAGCAGCTTCCAGGCGAACCCAGCTTTCTTCGCGGCGAGCTTTTTCGCGCGACAGAACGGCTTCACCGAGTGCGTTTTCAACGCGCTCCAGGTAAACCTCAACTTCGGTGCCGACACCCATTTCGCCGTCGCGGCCTTTTGCGCCGAATTCCTTCAGCGGCACGCGGCCTTCAACCTTCAGGCCTACGTCGATGACGGCCAGGTCTTTTTCGATGGCAACAACGGTGCCTTTGACAACAGCGCCTTCATAGAGGTCGTTCTGGACGAAGGATTCTTCCAGAAGAGCTGCAAAGTCCTCGGTAGAGGGATTGAAATCAGTCATTTATTCTCCTAGCGCCTGTTGGCGCACCGCCGGCGGGTTGGTGTTGCATTCCGGACTGTCCGTTTCCCGGGATCGCGGTTTCCGCAGATCCTGCCGCTCTTCTGAGCGGGCCGGCGGGGGCGGGAGACGGAAAATCCGGTCTCGTCACAGGACGCAAAAAAGCCGCGTCCTGCCGAATTACTTTTGTTCTATCAAGAACTGCGGGCCCTTAAGGCCCAAATGTTCCGGATGCACAGACAGGGGCACACCTCATGGCGAGCCCCACGTTCTGTTTAGGCATCCCTGGCGCGGGACACGATATCCACAGCCGCCTGGAACGCGGTCTCTATATCCATTTCTGTCGTATCTAGCAAGACCGCATCGTCTGCTTGTTTCATCGGGGCAACGGTTCGCTGGCTGTCCCGTTCATCGCGACGCTTCAGATCGTCAAGAACCGATTCATAAACAGCGTCGACCCCCTTGGAGATCATTTCATCGGTTCTGCGGCGCGCACGCGCCTCCGCGGACGCGGTCACGAACAGTTTTACGGTGGCGTTCGGGCACACAACTGTGCCGATGTCACGCCCGTCGAGAACTGCCCCCGGGGGCGTTTCGGCAAACCGGCGTTGCAGGTTGACCAGCTCCTCACGCAAGCCGCCAAGGACCGCGATCCGGGATGCTGCTTCGCCGATCTCGTGAGCAGACAAGACGGACTTGTCCATCTGTGCCAGATCGAGGTTCTGTGCGATCTCGATCGCGACGGCTTCGTCGCCAAGCGGCAAGCCCTTTGCCAGAAGGGCGGCAGCAACTGCGCGGTAGGTCAGCCCCGTATCCAGGTGACGCAGGCCGAAATGATCTGCCAACCGGCGTGCGAGAGTTCCTTTGCCGGATGCTGCCGGTCCATCAATTGCTACGATCATGCGGCCTCACTGGCGCTTGCGGAAAATGTCGCGCCAAGCCCTTCGAACAGCGATGTGAATGTCGGGAAGCTCGTGGCAATCACCGCGCCATCGTCCACCGTCACCGGCTTGTGGCCGGCCATGCCGAGAACCAGGAAGGACATGGCAATGCGGTGATCGAGATGGGTGGTCACCGTGCCGCCGCCAATGTTGTTGGCGCCGCCCGTTACGGTCAGCGTGTCTTCGGTTTCCACACATGGAATGCCGTTGGCTTCCAGTCCCCGGGCAACAGCCGCCAGACGATCGGATTCCTTGACGCGCAGTTCATCAAGACCGGGCATGAACGTATCGCCTTCAGCAAAAGCAGCGGCAACGGCAAGCACCGGATATTCGTCGATCATGGATGGTGCGCGCTCGGCCGGAACCGTGATGCCCTTCAGCTGGCTGGCCTTCACCCGAAGGTCGCCGACCTCCTCGCCTCCGGTTTCGCGCCTGTTCACGATCTCGATATCGCCGCCCATCTCGATCAGCGTGGTGATCAGACCCGTACGATGCTCATTGAGTAGAACATTTTCGATCGTGACGTCGGAGCCCGGTACAATCAGCGCGGCCACAAGAGGGAACCCGGCAGAAGACGGATCGCCCGGAACGTCAATGTCCTGAGGTTTCAGTTCCGGTTGGCCTTTCAGCCTGATCACGCGTTCACCGGCTTCGTTCAGGCTGACCGAGATGTCGGCGCCAAAGCCCTTGAGCATCTTCTCGGTATGATCGCGCGTCGGGATGGGTTCGATAACCGTTGTTTCTCCCGGAGCGTTGAGGCCGGCAAGAAGCACGGCGGATTTTACCTGAGCCGACGGCATGGGGACCCGGTAAGTGATCGGCAGAGCCTGCTCGGCTCCACGGATTGAGGCGGGCAGGCGGTCGCCCTCACGGGCGATGACGTTGGTACCCATTTCGCGCAATGGGTTGAGAACGCGGCCCATCGGTCGTTTCGACAGGGAACCGTCGCCGACGAAGGTGGCGGCAATGTTGTGGCTGCCGAAGATCCCCATGGTCAGGCGGACACCGGTGCCGGCATTGCCGAAATCGATGACATGCTCCGGCTCCAGCAGGCTGCCGAGACCGATGCCGTCCACGGTATAGGTTCCGTCTTCGTGTTTTTCGATCGTGGCGCCGACGGCGCGCATCGCGTCGGCCGTGGCCAGAACATCTTCAGATTCGAGAAGGCCTTTCACGGTTGTCCGGCCCACGGCCAGGGCGCCGAACATCAACGATCTGTGGGAAATGGATTTGTCACCGGGCACGCGGATGGTGCCGGTCAGAGGGCTGCCCATGCTCGAAGTCAGGGGAGAGGGCGCAGAATCGTGTGACATTTTCAATGTCCGCAACTTGGGTGTTTTCAAAAAGGTGTCTCGTCCTATCATGTGGATGCAGCTTCGTCATCCACTCCAACGCTTGAAATTTGGTTCGCAACATGCAGAACAATGGGGCGAACGACGAATTTGATCCGATTTATCTTTGACAGCGGCAACGCTTGGGGTTATGGGGCGGCCCACAATTTCAAGTCAGCCAGTTAATAAACGAGGGTGAGCACAGTGGCAAAACCTGAACTTGGCACCAAGCGGCTGTGCCCGAGCTGCGGCGCTAAATACTACGATCTCAACCGTGATCCGATCACATGCCCGAAATGCGGCACCATCTTCGAAGCCGTCATGGTTTCCCGCGCGGCCAAAGCCGCGAAGCCGGAAGAAACCTCTGACGACGACGATGATGATGACGCGGACGCAGCAGCTCCGGAAATCGTGACCCTGGAAGAGGCGGACGCCGAAGCAGAGGGCGGCGATGATGTGCCGGATATCGAAGGTGACGACGTCGATGTCGACGACGACAGCTCCGATGATGATGTCTTCCTTGATGAAGATGACGAAGACGAGGACTCCGTTCCGGGTATCCGCGTCGAAATCGAAGACGACAGCGACAGTTAAGATACTGATCGGGCAGGGAAAAATCCCTGCCTGACCTTTTCCACAACGAGTGGAAAAATTCCTGTCATTTTCTGCTTGATCTTGTGAGGCGGTATGCTTATGTTCCGCCTCCATCAGCGCCGGAAACCCAATCCGGTCGCATGGAAGATGGGGCCATAGCTCAGCTGGGAGAGCGCTTCGCTGGCAGCGAAGAGGTCAGGGGTTCGATTCCCCTTGGCTCCACCATTCCTTCTCTTGAAGAGATTTCCCCAAAACCGATTGATCGCTTGATGCCTCTGTAGCGCGTATCTTCTGTGCTGCCTGTGGTCCGTGATTGCCTGGCCTTGACGCAAGACCTCACACAACTTGGCTATGAGAAGGATCTACGGGCGGAAGGCCTTACGGATTAAGCCCATCCCGGTCGCTTCAACCGACACTCAAGAAAAAATCGCAGCCTTCCGTTTCAAGACACCTGGATCAGCGTCTGCATCCGGCGCGTTGTTGTGAAGTATCAAATGCCTTCCTCAATCGTTGGAGCAGCCGTTCTGGAAACCCAGGTCACAATGGGTCTTCAAGCGTTCCGTGTCCTCGGCCGTCCAACCTTCAGGGGCGGTGACTTGCACCCATGGAGAGATATAGTCCTGGGCAAAATACGCATGGCCGTGTCCCGGAGGCGCGCCGAATGACAGGGCCATGTCCAGGGCGAGCTGGAATTGGGTGACAATCGGGATGAAGGTCAGGTGTTCCGAAACGTCTTCGGCCGGAGGGTCGTTCATCCAGGGCGGTGCGCGCCAAACGGAGAACGGATCGTAAAAAACAATCGGATCACTTGAGTATTGCAGGAAAACAATCCGCATCCTGCTCCAGTCCGCTTCAGCATGAGATGCGTCGGCGAAATGAGACGCATAGCGGACAAGTGAGCCATCTTCGATCGTCGGCAGGACCCAGGGACTGCCCGGTTGACGGGCGTTTTGAACGTATTGCCACAAATCCGAAGGAAATGGTGGACCGGCCCAGAATGCTCCGTCAATCGGATCATCAACAAGGCGAAACAGATTGGTTGCATACATGGAGGACCAGGCGCCGAGGCTGAGGCCGTGCGCATAGAGCCTGGGACGGCTATCCTCCGGTAGTGTTTTCCAATATCTGTGCACGACTTCCAGCAGCGCGGTGGCCTGGTCAAGTCCGGTGCGGGTCTCAAGAATCAAGGCCAGCGGCGACTGCAGGTAAGAGTACTGCGCGCTGACGGTGGCTATGTTTCCATCGTGCATGTACTCGACGGGGTCATGCGAGCCTGGGTCCATCCAGCCGGTGCCGGTTGGGCTGGTGACGATCAGCACCTCGCGTTCAAATGCATTGAGTCGCTTGAGTTCAGCCAATGCAAGTTCGGCGCGTTCTTTTGGTGTTTCTCCGTTTGCGCGGCCGACATAGACCCGAATCGGATCCATTGCAGGTTTGCCTGTGAATGCGGAAATCGCATTGGCATCCGGTCCGGACAGCACAAAGTCCCGGCCGGGCTGCCCCATCGCGGCCCAGTCGATCAGCGAAGCGGCGGAACCTGCCTGGTTCTGTCTGGTCGGTCGCGGAGGGGCGTCGTCAAAAAGCTTCTGTGCTGCTTCATAGCTCTCATCGAGCGCGGTGACGGCGCGGTCGAAGATTCCGTCGCGGGTGACGACAAACAGGATCAGGACGACGGCAACGACCCCTAGCACATTGGCGCGCCGAGCCGGCATGAAGCGATAGAAGCGGGAGCGGATCCAACGGAAAAGTGTTGCGATGAGTGCTCCGATCAGGAACGCTACCGCAAATGTGAGTGCGGCTGTTGCCAGAATAATCGCAAGATGTTGGGTTTCGACAGGCTCCAGTTGCATCTTGGCCCGCAGCGCATTTTGCCACTCGAGATTTGAGGAGAAGGTCCAGGCAGCGAGGGTCAGTACTGCGGCTGCCAAAAGCGCGTTGAAGACGAATCTCAGCCTTTTGTTCAGCCGCGGCAGATCCGCAGCCTGCCAGATCAGGGAGAAAATTCTTCCCAGAAGATATCCCAGTGCAATGACGATCCCTCCAAGAACACCTTGCACGACGGGTCCGCGAGGAATGAGTGATGGCGTCAGCGAAGCTGCAAAGAAAAAAAGACCCAGCATCAGGCATGGTATGGAAAGTCCGGTAATCTGAGAGCGGAGCCAATGCATCGCATTCAACCTCGTGCACTTGTTGCTGCTGCCTTGGAAAAAGCCTGACGTGACTGGATTCTGCAAATAATCGAAGCCGGAAACGGTGGAGTTTCCCCTGTATCGAAACAGTGATGACTTTTTCAAGGTTAGCCTAAGTCATGAGGATTGTAAGGGAATTCTCTCATGCAGCACTGTATTTGGCGCGCGGGTGACGAGATATGTTCGTGGTCTGCAATCAAACCGGGGGGGGCGATTTGAAAGGAGAGACCGGATACCACGCTTGCAGTCCCGCAGTCGAAAGGCCGATTTCAGCGATGCGCCGGCAGCCGGCAGGTCTTCATGACACGCAGCTTATTTTGAATGTGTTGGGACGTGCTGCCGAGCCACGGCATTCATCAAACTGTGCCCTGACCGAGGTACTTGGCAGAGGCGGTTTGTCCACGTCTCAAAGTGGAAATGGAAGGTTTTTGTAAAAGTCTGGTTGTTTTTTGCACACGTGCGCGCCCGATTTTTTCTTTTTGAATAACATCTTGAACCTATTGAGAAATTAGCCTGCTAAATGGTTGTTCAAAATATCCAGAGAAATGTCATATAGCCGTAATATCCAATCTCTATTGAATCGATTGCACACGTGTGCAACACTCTTTGGTACGTTAGCTACTCCTTCCAGAGGGCAGCGTACAACAAAAAGCAGGTGAGATAGATGACCACTCTTGTTTCCAAATTGCGCCAGTCCACAGCGGCTGCCGTTCTGGCTCTCACTGCGGCAACAGTTGCCGGTGAAGCCATTGCAAAAGACCTGACAATCACCGTTTGGGCCGGTGGTTCCAACGACAGCGATGCCTATCGTATCGAAGCGATCGAGATGGCCGCAGACATGCTGGAACGCGAATACGCCATCAACGGCGAAGAGCTGAACATTACCGTTGAAGGCAAGCGCGACTTCGCCGGTTGGGAGGAGTTCAAGCAGGCCGTGACCCTGGCAGCCGAAGCCGGCACCGCGCCGAACATTGTCGTCACCAGTCACCTGGATATTGCCCCGTGGAGCAAGGCCGGCCTGATCGTTCCGGTCGAAGATTATGTCGACATGGATGCGTGGCCGCTGAACAACCTCTACGACAACCTCGTCGAGATCACTTCCTACAACGGTCAGGTTGTCGGTCTGCCGCAGGACGCTGAAAGCCGTCCGTTCTTCTTCTGGAGAGACACCATGAAGAAGATCGGCTACACCGACGATGAAATCGACGCGCTGCCGGCAAAAGTTGAAGCAGGCGAATATACGCTTGCCAACGTTCTGGAAGACGCCAAGAAGGCTGTTGAAGCAGGCGCCGTGGAAGAAGGCTATGGCTTCTATCCGCGCGTTTCCAACGGTCCGGACTTTGCGCAATTCTACCAGTCCTTCGGCGGCGAGCTGATGGACAAGGAAACCGGGAAACTGGTTCTCGACAAGCAGGCCATGACCGATTTCTACCAGTTCTTCGCGGACGCTGTTGAAGCTGGTGTGACCCGTAAGAACCATATCGGTACCGAATGGTCACAGTGGTATTCCGAAGTTGCTTCCGGCAAGGCGGCTCTGTGGCACGGCGGCACCTGGCACTATGCCCGCTATACCGGCAAGGAAGGTCTTGAGGACTTCTTCGGCAACATTCAGTTCACGCTGATCCCCGCCGGCAACGAAAACGGCCGAGCCAACACCATCACGCATCCGTTGACCTACCTGCTGACCAACCAGGACGACGAGGAAGACATCGAGATCGCAGCACAGCTGCTCAAGATCGCTTCCGAGCCACGGATCAACTCCCTGCACGCGATCAAGTCGGCTCACCTTGGCATCGCCAAGGAGCAGTCCAACATCGAACTCTATGCAAACGACCAGTGGGCGGCAGAAGCTACCGAACGTCTGCTGGGTCACGCGAATGCACAGCCGAACCATCTGAAATACGGTCAGTTTTCCGAATTGATGTTCAAGGGGCTGGAAACGGCGTGGACCGGAACCAAGACACCGGCCGAGGCCGTCGATGAAGTGGAAGTTGAAATGAAAGCCACTCTCGGCGACGACCTGATCGTTCGCTAATCCAACTCCCGCCGGCCGGGCAGCGTTTACTCCCAGGTAGCTGTCCGGCCGTCCTTTATGTCAGGGGCAGACAATGCGGCGTGCAGACTTGTTCGGCCTGAGCTTCATGGCTCCGGCGATCCTCCTCTCTGTTCTGTTTTTCCTGGTTCCGGTGCTTTTGACCGGGGTGTTTTCCTTCACCTCCATGAGCACTTCGACCGGGATTACAGGGGGAGCCTATGAAATCTCACAGGACACGATCCTGCGACTGAAGGAAGACGGTCTTCCTGCAGAAACGATCGAGCGACTTGAGAGCGACATCTACCAGATCAACGATGCCGGCCTGGCCGCGGTCGAAGAGAAATACGGTGCGAAATTCGCCAAGGAGATTGCCGCTTCCCTTTCCGGCAAGACCTTTGACGGCCGCAGGGATCTGGAGCGGGCGCTGAAAAAGCTGAAATCCCGGCCCAGATCGACACGGGAACTGAAAAAGGCCGCCGACCTCTTCAAGAGTTCCATCCTGAACATCCGCTTCGACAGCGAAAGCCTGTTTCTGTCCAGACTTGGCGATCTCGGTCTCGATCTGACGCCCGAACAGACGCAGGAAGTAACCCGTGAAGCCTATACGGGATGGGTCTGGACGACGGACAACTATTCCCGCATGGCGTCGCTGCCGTCGACCTATCGGGCCGCGGCCAACTCGGCCGTCTATGTCGGCTTCACATTGGCGTTCAATATTGGTTTCGGTCTGTTCCTGGCCATCGCCACGTTTTATCTACCCTCGGGACAGGCGGCGACATTCCGCACGATCTGGTTCCTGCCACGCATCCTGCCGCCGGTTCTTTACGTCCTGATGTGGAAGTGGATGACCTGGGATACCGGCTTCCTGTCCACGTTGCTGAGTTTCTTCGGCGTCCCAACACACAATCTGATGTTGGACACCGCCTATCACGCCTGGGTGGTCGTCGTCCTGATCAACGGTTTCGTCGGTGCTTCAATGGGTATGATCCTTTTCTCAAGCGCGATCAGGGCAATCCCGACTTCGATGCTTTACGCAAGCGAGGTGGATGGTGCCAGTCGCTGGCAGCAGGTGTGGTACATCATCCTGCCGCAACTGCGCTGGCCGATCCTGTTCACCACTGCTTACCAGACGCTCTCGTTGCTGACCTCATTTGAGTACATCTACCTGTCGACAGATGGCGGGCCGGGCAGCGCAACCAATGTGTGGGCGCTCTATTCCTTCAAGATCGCGTTGAACAACTACGGCGGTAACCTGGAATACGGCTATGGCGCATCGCTTGCCGTGGTGCTGGTGATCATCGGCATACTGGCGTCGGTGCTCTATCTGCGCCTCTTCGATTTCAAGACCATGATCGGCAAACCGCGTATCGAGCAATAGGAGGCTGAAGTGACAAAGAATTTCAAGACCTGGCCGATCCTGCTGGCACTCGGCCTGACCTCGATGCCACTGGTCATCATGTATGTCTACCTAGTCGTGGACACGGTTACCGTCAGCCCGCCGGGATCACTGGTTCCGAACGGGGTCACGTTCGAACACTGGCGGTTCCTTTGGGAAGCGCCGGAGGCAGGCCGAACCTCGATCTGGTGGGTAACGCTCAACACCTTCATCTTCGCCACTGTTTCCACGGTGGTGGTGCTGTCGGTCTCGCTGACTTCCGGCTATGCGCTCTCTCGCCTGAACATGCCGTTCCGCGGGCTGTTTCTCGCAGGTCTCATTGTCCTGCATGCGTTCCCGACAATCACCCTGATCATCGCGATCTTCCTCATCCTGCAGATGATAGGTCTTTATGACACGCTGATCGGGGTGATCATGGTCAAGGCGGCGCTGGAACTGCCCTTTGGCATCTGGATCATGAAGGGCTTCTACGACACCGTACCGTGGGAAATTGAAATGGCGGGTCTTCAGGACGGCGCCAGCCGCTTCACGGTGTGGCACAAGCTGGTCCTGCCGCAGGTTCAGCCCGGCCTGACCGCACTCGGCATCTTTGCTTTCCTGTCAGGCTGGAGCGAATTCATTCTGCCGCAGGTTCTGGCACCCGGGGCGAATGCCCAGGTGCTCGGTGTCTACCTGCAGAACCTGATCGTCGATGACGTCAAGCCGGACTTCAACATGTTCAAGACCGTGGGTGTCTTCTACGCGATGCCCGTGATTGTCATCTATCTGATCTTCAACAAGAAACTCATGAACATCTATGGCGGAGGCACGAAGGGCTGATGCGTATTTCCATTGAAAACTTCACCAAGACCTTCGGCGACGTCACTGTCATCAAGGACATGAACCTGGAGCTTGATAGCGGTGAGATGCTGGCGCTCCTCGGTCCGTCCGGCTGCGGCAAGTCGACCACGCTCTTTGCCGTGTGCGGCATCCACCGGATGAATGGCGGCCGCATGCTGTTCGGAGAACGGGACGTAACCCGCGTTTCCTCGCAGAACAGGAATGTCGGCGTGGTGTTCCAGAACTATGCGCTCTACCCGCATATGAATGTCTACGAGAACATTGCCTTCCCGCTGAAGGTGCGCAAGGAAAGCAAGGCGGAGATCGACAAGAAAGTTCAGGACATTGCCGCGCTTGTGCATATCGGTGAACTTCTTGAACGCCGGCCGGCACAGCTTTCCGGCGGGCAGCAGCAGCGCGTTGCCCTGGCCCGTGCGCTGGTTCGTGAACCCGACATTCTTCTGCTGGATGAGCCGCTGGCCAACCTGGACGCCAAGCTGCGCCTGGAAATGCGTTCAGAAATCCGCCGGATTCAGCTTCAGACAGGTATCACCGCCATTCTGGTGACCCATGACCAGGTGGAAGCCATGTCCATGTGCGACCGCATCGCGATCATGAACAAGGGCAAGATCGTGCAGTTGTCCACGCCGAACCAGATGTATGAGAACCCGGCTTCGGATTTCGTGGCGGGGTTCCTGGGCAATCCGCCGATCGCTTTCCTGGATGGGATTGCAACAGATGGCGGATTGAAACTGGCTGATTCCGAAGTCACGTTGCCGGTGCCCGCGGGCATCAGCATGCCGGGGCATGGCACGAACGTGCGGTTTGGTATCCGCCCGGAATTCTTCCAGCCGGACAATGGGCTGAAAGTGACGGGCAAGATCAGCTTCGTTGAGACGCAGGGCCGCGAGGAACTTTACGACGTCACGCTTGAAAACGGGGCAGTGCTCCGCTCCATCCAGTCTCATGGTGGTGGCTTCAAGCTTGGTGATGAAGTGTCCTGGGGAATTGCCGAGGACAAGATCCTGGCCTTCGGTCCGGACGGAAACCGGCTTTGAGCAGGGACTGAGATGACTTCTTTTCAACCGGACCGAACCTGGTTCAAGGCCCATAGCGGACCACCGCTTTCGATCGCCCATCGCGGCGCGAGCGCCTATGCCTACGACAACACGTTGGAGGCGTTCGAACGCGCGCACGAGCTCGGTGCGGATATGTGGGAAGTCGATGTCCGTTTGACCGCGGACGGCATACCGGTTGCGTTCCACGATGCTGATCTGAAAAAGACCTGCGGTGTGGATCTCGCCCTGAGCGAGGTGACAGCGGCCAGGTTGATCGAATTGACGGATGCCGTGGGTCGACCGGCGCCATTATTCTCCGAGATCGCCGCCCTTGCGTCGAATTTAGGCGCAGGCATCTACCTGGATGCAAAAGAGTCAGAAGCAGCATCGCTGGCGATCGCGGAACTGATCGCCAACCGGATTGAACGTGTCATCGTCGGGGCAAACACTCCGGCCTACTGCGCTGAACTTCTGGAAAAAGGCTGTCCCTATCCCGTTTCCATTCTCGTCGGTCTCGGTTTGGACCCTTTCCCGATTGCAGATCAATGCGGAGCTGAGATCGTTCATCCGTGCTGGGAACGGGCAGGGGACCGCCCTGACCGGCTGCTGGACGACACCTTTTTCGGCAATGCCGAAAGGCGCGGTTTGCCGGTGGTCATCTGGCACGAGGAGCGCAAGGATGTCGTTGACGCGCTGATGAAAATGCCCGTGCTCGGTATCTGCTCAGACCAACCGGAGATGATTGCCCGATACAAGTTCGCCGGGTTGAAGCGTCCGGAAATCGTCTGCCACAGAGGCGCGTGCAAAGTCGCGCCGGAAAACACGTCAGCCGCGGCTCAGGCCGCCTGGGGTGGCGGCTTTGACTATGTTGAAATCGATGTTCGGGAGACAGCCGACGGACAGGTGGTCGTTCATCATGATGTGACGCTGGACCGGACAACGACGGGCGAAGGACCTCTTGCTGACCAAACCTCGCGTGAGATCGCAAAGCTCGATGCAGGGAGCTGGTTCTCATCTTTCTTCCAGGACGAGAAAGTGCCCGAGCTTGCCGAGGCCCTGGATCAGGCAAGGTCCTGGCAAGGAAAGCTCTATGTGGAGATAAAGCAGGCCGACCCCGTTGATGTCGCTCAGGCAGTCTTCCACAAGTTGTCACCTGAAGATGTGTTTTTCTGGTCGTTCAATCAGAAATCGCTGCTAGAAATACGGGAAAATTTTCCGGATGCACGTCTCATGGCGCGTCCTGAAGACTATGAAAACCTGGAGGATTGCCTGAATGCGTTTGGCGCAGACATCATAGAATTCAATGTCAGGAACGCGAACGCCGCAGATCTCGAGGCAGTTCGAAAGGCCGGACGCAAGACCATGGTAGCCTACATGGGTTCTGACCCGGAAGTATTTGACAGACTTTTTCAGCTTCAGCCGGACGTTCTCAACGTCAACGAGCCGTTCCTGGTTCAAAGGTTGCTGTCTCAAAAGGAAAACTGCGGAACAAACAACGCCTGGTTCGTCTAATCGTTTTCGGAACCGGCCGCTCACAAGCGTGTCTTCGAATTTCACTTTGAAGGCGCTGCCAACAAAAGAGTAAAAGCATGTCGGATGATGCCTCTGATACCAGACAGGTTCCGGAGTCTAAAAAGCAGGTCAACTCTTTCGATGTTGCCAAACGCGCCGGTGTTTCCCGCTCGGCCGTGTCCCGTACGTTTACCGACGGTGCCAGCGTTTCGGAAGAAACCCGCGAAAAGGTGATCAAGGCCGCGCGCGAACTCGGGTACCGCGTCAACGTGCTTGCCCGGTCACTCCACAAGCAGAAGTCCGACCTGGTGGGTGTCGTCGCCGCAGATCTCGACAATCCCTTCCGGGGCGAGCAGATCGATCTCCTGTCTCAGGGATTGCTGGAACGCGGGTTCCGGCCCATCCTTTTGAGAGGAGATCCTTCCACGGATGTTGGTGATCTGATCGGGTCGCTTCTGCAGTACAGCGTTGCGGGTGTCATTGTCACCTCCGACACTCCGCCAGAGGAAATCTGTATGGAGTGTCTGCAGAACGGGGTGCCGCTGGTGGTGGTCAACAAGCGCGATCCGGGTGCACCTGTTGACCGGGTTCTGACGGATTTCGACACGGGAGGCCGTCTGGCCTTCGAGCATCTGGTTGCCTGCGGTTGCCGGAGACTTGCCGTCGTTACGCCCGAACGGTCTTCCTATTCGGTAAACGGCCGTGCGCTTGCATTCGAACAGGCCGCCAATGACGGCGGGGTGCCGGTGATCCGGATCGCAAAGGGAACACAAAGCTACGCTGGCGGACTGGAAGCGGCACAGGTTGTCAATGAGTACAGGACCGAGATCGACGGCATTTTTTGCAGCGCGGATTATCTCGCACTGGGTGTCCTGGACGGACTAAGACACACCTTTGGAATTCGCGTTCCGGAAGACCTGCAGGTGGTCGGGTATGACGATATTGTTCAGGCTTCGTGGAAGTCCTACGACATGACCACGCTCGATCAAAGCCGCAAGGATCTGTGCGAGGTGACGCTGGATCTGTTGATGAAGCGATTGGAAAACCCGGACCTGCCACAGCAGGTCCAGGTGTGCGGTGTGGAGCTGGTTATGCGCGGCACCACAATCGTGAAGAAATAGCGTCAGCTCAACGTCCAGCTCATCGACACGCCGGTTCCCTTGTCACGGGTGTAGGTGACTGTGTTTCCGTCGAGTGTTACGGCCTGGTAGTCCTTCAGCATCGGTTCACCGTCGAAAACGATGGTGCGGCAATAATAGTCACCCTCCCAGGACCAATCTCCTGAAATGGGGCCGCCCTTGGGACCGACACCCTCAACTGTTCCGTCGGCGGAAACGATGACCCAGGCACTGCCATTCACGTGCTTCCTGCCTGCTATCTTTTCCAGAAATGCCTGTTTGGTGGAAATTTTCTCAGCCAATTCAGTGTCCTTTCCAGATTGAAATACGCGCCGTTGCAAGCCGCTCATGGGCTGCAAGACACTATAATGCATGAAAAGCGGCACTCACAAAGGCAGACACGATACGGTTGCCCGGTCTTCAGGCCGGTTGCGGCCGAATTCCGTCACCAAGTCTTCTCCGACAGTACGGACAGGTGCGGAGCAAACGCAATCTTTACAAGTTGAGTAATCTATTCCACTTAAATGTGAAACGTGTCGCATGGCGACCCGGGAGTTGGCGGGCTACGCTTCTTTCCACGTATTGTCTTTGATCGAAAAGCCTCGAGGGCTGTGCTCAAAGGTTGAATGAAATCTGATTACGGCTGCGTTGCTGTTCCGTTTCTGCACGCAGATGGAGGAAATAATGTTCATTGCGATGAACCGGTTCAAGATCCTCAAAGGACATGAGGACGCGTTCGAAACTGTCTGGCGCGAGCGTGACTCCAAGCTGGACAAGGTCCCGGGATTTCAGACGTTCAATCTTCTGAAAGGTTCGTTTGACGAGGAAACCGGCACGACGCTCTACGCAACGCATACCGTTTGGAACAGTCAGGATGACTTCGTGAACTGGACCAAATCGGAACATTTCCGGCAGGCGCACAAAAATGCCGGTGGCAACAAGGCGATGTATGCCGGTCACCCGAACTTTGAGGGCTTTGAGTCCGTCTTGAACGAGTAAGTCAAAGGGAAGGTGGCGTCTGCCGCACGATCTGCCGTAGCAAAGTGCGACACCCGGCAGCGCCGCCGACCTCTGGATTGCCTCTGCCTTCTTGAACTTATTGCGCAGCCTTCGCCGTCAGTTTGTTCAGGGCGCCGGTCATCTTGGTGATGCTCGGATGGTCTGCCGGCAGGCCGTGTTCGGCCGCGAGTGCCGCAGGCGCCCGGTAGACGATTACCGTTCCATCACCGGTTTCAATCACCGCGACCCGGATGGGCAGGTCTAGACCGGCTGTCGGAGCGTCCCGAATGACCGGGGTGCCCAGTTGCGGATTGCCGAAGATGACGACTTCGTTGGCCGGAATGTCCATATCGACGCTCTTTCCGCCCTTGGCATGATCGATACGGGCAAAGACCTTGGCTCCTGCGTTTTCAACGGCCGCCACCAGGTTGTCGACCGTCTGGCCGACCGAGTGCGGGCTCGAGACCTTGACCAGCTGGTTGTCTGCGGCATGTGCAACGCCGAGCAAGGAGGAAACAGCGAAAGTGGCGAGAAGCATCTTGAAAGCGGTCTTGAACATTCATTCCTCCTGTCGAAATCTGGCGACGCCGAGTTTCACTTTGAAATTGCCGGAAACGCCAATCACAATTGAATGAATGAAGGACAGTCTATTCGGGTGATATTAAGGCGTTGAACGGCAGACATCCGTTTCGAACGCGTTTGCCTTCGTGTCTGAGCCTTGACAATGCTCTTTGTTTTCAACCGGCGTTCTAGCGTCTCTTCGGGATCGACCTGATTGCGGTCAGGCTGATGATCAACCAGCAAGCTGCCCTGAATGTCATTGCCGCGACAGTACGCGCCTCGAATGCCGCACCATTCAGAATATGCAGTCCGAAATATGTGAAGACGCCAAGGATGAGTGCGAAAATCAGCACCGATGCCTGAACGGCCCAGGCCCTTTTTTTCCAGAGGCCCCAACCGGTAACGACATAGGCAAATCCTGAGAGGAAATTGAACCAGAGTACAAATTGCACGACATTGCCGAACAATTCGCGGGTGCCCTGATTGGAAAAAAGTGCAATTCCTCCGGACAGGATAGTCAGGATTCCGAAAACGATCGCGAACCCTGCGGCAAATCTGAGTGGATCGGTCTGCCTGCCTGATATCCGGCTCATGATTGGATCTCCCGTCGCGCCATGCCGATCCGGCAAGGTTGAAACACTTGCCGATTCTGGATGGTAACGTCCTTTGAACGTGGACACGATTGATCGGGATGCGTCATACCCGCGCGGTCGATCGCGCCGGTTTGAAAAGGGAAGGCTGCTCAAGGAAGAATTCAGGAAACGACGGGCAAGGACACCGGCCCGGCTCGGGCAAACACAAGCCGGTGTCTTGTCAGAAGCAAGAGGCTCAGGCGGTAAACAACCCCTCACTGGTAAGCAGCTCGATTGCAGGCAGGAGGGCAGCCGGATCGACATCGGACGGAATTCCGTTGAGTTCAATGGTGCCGGTCGGATGGGTGATCAGCAGGTCGCCATCGTCGGAGGCACCAAGAGTGACCGCAGCTTGCACACCATCGGTTTCCGGATCGGTGTCGAAGGTGAGGAAGTCGGTAAACTGAAGGCCTTCCTCACCTTCCATCGCGATGATTGCAAGCAGCTCAGGATCGCCATCCCTGAGATCGAGAACCAGCTTGTCCCGGTTCGGATTGAAGTCGGCGACCACATCGTTACCTTCGCCTTCACGGAAGGGATTGAAGATGAAGCAGTCGCGTCCGCGCCCACCAACGAGATAATCGTTGCCTTCCGCACCTTCCAGCATGTCGGCACCCCTGCCGCCGTTCAGGTAGTCGTTGTCCTCTCCGCCATCGAGAACATCCTTGCCGCGGCCGCCATGCAGGGCATCATTGCCGCCGTCGCCCTCAAGGATATCGTGACCCCTGCCGCCTTTCAGGAGATCCCAGCCTTCGCCGCCCTTGATCAGGTCGTTGCCGCGACCGCCATGGATGACGTCATGACCGCCAAGACCATTGGCGATGTCATCGCCCCGACCCAGGAAAATGAAGTCGAAGGAATCGGAGCCGACCACAATGTCCTGGCCACGGCCGGCAAACACCAGCCCACCATCGGAAATCGTGATGTCATACGGCAGGAGCACGTTGTCGAGAACGTGGATGATGCCGTTGTCGGCCTCGATGCCGTTTGCCGCAGCTTCCGGATTGGTGACATTCGGGTCAGCGAAATCGGGATCCTTGTCGCGCAAGGTCAGGCCGTTTGGCTTGATCGTATCGCCTGAGAGAGTTTCGATCTTGTTGGCAGCAACGACTTCTTCGCCGGTAAGGGATTCACCGACGATATGATAAGTCAAAACCGTTTTGAGAAACGCTGTCGGGTCGCTGGCCGGTGACAGAAGCGCAGACACGCCCACCAGAGTTGTGATGGCAAGCTCTTCATTGTCTCCCACAGCCGGATTAAGTGCATTTGCCAAGTTCAGGAACGCCTGATCGGTTGGTGCAAAAACGGTCAGATCCGCTTCGGCATTGCCCGCCGCGTCGACAAGGTCGGGAAAGAGCGAAAGAGCTGCTCCGAGAATATTGAAATCGCCGTTTTCGTCTCCGTCCAGGTCCGGATTACTGAGTGCTATGTCCAGAATTGTATTCGCAGGCATGAGTTACCCTCCGATGACGTCCCCCAACGCGGTTCAGTACGGACAGGAGGCGGAGCGGATTTGACAGGGTCGCAGCAAAACCGGGAGCGAATTTGTGACTTGTCGGATGAGGCGAGACCCACGGCGACAGGTCGACTTCCGAAAAGATGTGAAACGTCAAGAAGTTGCCTGAGAAACAATCAGCCACTACGAGTGGAGAAAATTTGCGCGCAGGACAATGGGAAAAACTGACTGGGGATTTTTGCAGTCTCGTGGATTTTTCCGATAGGCGACGCCATGGGCTACCGGCAAAGCTGACCTGACCCTGAAAACACCAGGTCAGGTATGAGCGCGCTCACCGAGCGGGTCGCTTGAAGCCGTGTCTGCGGATCAGGCAGGTTCCGTCAGTTGATGAGAATGCCACTTTCAAAGACAGGCTGAGATTCTTAGAACGCTTGCTCGCGCACCAGAAAAGCACAGGACTTTTCATGATCGACGAAATTGCCTTCGTCTTTCAGCAGCGCTTCTGCCAACTCCTGACCTTCTGCCGTACTCATTGCGTCCATCAGGTCGTCTTCGGACTCGAACCACACTTCCGCGATGCCGTCGAACTCGGCCATCATCTTGCGGGACTGCCGGAATGCGTCGTTTATCGGTGAGGTAAGTGTCTGGTCCTGCAGATACCGTTTGGCACGCATGGTCGACGCGTTTTTCATGAAAAACGGGCCGTGGCTATTTTGCCAATAGTCGAGAAACTGTTCCCGGGAAAGATCCGCGCGCCGGGTAAGGCACATGACAAGCTTGATCATGCCGACAACCTCCAAGAGCATGGAATGGCTGACGAAGCTTACCCGAACGGCAGCGCTACTTCACGAAAATCTGCTAGGCGCCTTCCGACAATCCGTCGAATGCGGCGAGCGCTTCGGCACCGTAGATCATGGAGGGGCCGCCGCCCATATACATGGCGACACCGACTACTTCGAGTATTTCCTGACGGGTCGCGCCCAGCTTGGCAGCAGCGCGGGCGTGATAGGCGAGGCAGCCGTCGCAGCGAGCTGTGATGCCGATGGCAAGCGCGATCAGTTCCTTTGTCTTGGCATCGATGGCGCCGGCCTTCATGGCGCCGGCCGCCAGCATGCCAAATCCTTTCGCCGCGTCCGGTGCGCCCTTGCGGACTTCTGCCATCCGCCCATCGGTCTGGGCTATGAATGCTTCCCAATCGGTGACTGCCATCTCGTCACTCCTCGCGTTTTTGACGTGTTGCAACAGGACGTTAGGAGGTGGATGGGCAAACGGCGTTGATGTGCGTCAAGCAGGGCGATCATGGTCGTTAGACCTTGGTCGAAGCAGCTTTTGAGGTCTTGATCCCCAAGGCGGGTGTCAAAAGTCTTTCAATCCAGACGTGCCGATTGCAAGATGTGTCCATATTCGGTTTCAGCCTCTGTCTTTGCTGGCAGGAAAAGGGGAGGAAGTGCACCGTGAAAACCAGGACCAGCGCAGCCGCGCTCGTCGCCAGTTGCCTGATGATGAGCACGCCAGGCAATGCCGCCGTTCAGGAAGCCGTTGATGCCTGTATCGACCGACTGAGGGCCGAAGGTGGCCCAAACGCAAAGGCCGGTACTGTCTTGAGCTCAGAGTTTTCCGAAGCCGGTACGCTGGTCATGCTGAAGGACCGGGGTGGCAAGGTCTGGCGGTGCATTGGCTATTCCGATGGCACGGTCGGTGAACTCAGCCCGGTCGACGCCGGCGTTGAGAATGGTGACAGACCGCAGGAGACCGATACCTCCGCCGGGAGACCTGTCGCCGGGCCGTCGACAGAAGTAACGGAGCGCCTCAACTTTGCACCTGGCACTTCGGGAGCAATCGCAGAGTTCAGCCTGAAGTCCGGCGAGGCAATGAACTACCTGCTCAATGCCAGGGATGGCCAGTTCCTGAATGTCAGGCTGGATACAGAGAGCCCCTTCCTCTTTTACATGATCTACGTTCCGGATGGCGGCATCCTTTATGAAAGCTCCCAGGCGGGAAATGACTATCGCGGGCAACTCTATGAAACCGGCGATCACCGCATTGAGGTCTTCTATGACGGTGAACCGGGAACAAACGGAAAGGGGCAACTGACGATTACGATAGAGTGATGCCTTTCCCAACGATTGAGACACATCCCGTTTGTCTTGAGCTTGCAAAATTTGCAGCGGCAATCAAAGTGGCTGTCTCTTTCCCGTCGTCTGACGAACCATCAACGCATTTGAAGAAACTGTATGCCTGTCATCGAATACGTCTATTCCGCTCACTCCGCTTTTGCGTATCTGGGTTCCAGAGAATTGATGCAAATCTGTGCGGATCACAGTGCAACACTGGTTCACAAACCGGTTCTCCTGTCACCGGTCATCGAAGCACAGGGCGGTCTTCCGTTTCGAATGCGTACCCAGAAACATGTCGACTATTTTTTCGGGCGGGAGATCGAAAGATGGTCCGAGTTTCGCTCTGTTCCCATCATGCGCCAACGCCCGATACATCATGATGCGGACTACAGTCTTGCCTCCGGCATGATCATCGCGCTCGGCGAAACCGGTGCGCTTGCTGATGCCATGGCGCATGGTCTGCTTGAGGCACATTGGTGCAACGATGCCGATCTCTCTGACAGTTCAACGCTGATGGAAATCGCGACAGAACTTGGACACGATGCCAATTTGTTACTGGAGAGCGCGGCATCGAAAGAGATCCAGAACAAACTGCAAGAAAACACCGATTGGGCACGTGATCGCGAAGTGTTCGGTTCACCCACCTACATCGTTGATGGAGATCCGTTCTATGGACAAGATCGTCTTGACCATGTCAAACGGGCTCTCGTCACGCCGTTCAAGGCATCTTCCTGGTCCAACCCTTCGGTGAACTGACGGAAGGGCTTGCCGGCCGCCGTTACCTGTCGAAGGTCTAAGCCCTTCCGGCTGCTGTATCTGTTCCCCGGCAAGATAACTGCAGTCAAGACTGACAACCTCTCTTCCATGTGTCACCATCAATAAGTGCAGCTGCAACAAGCAGAAAGCGCAATCGTCGAGTTCCGTAACGGGGCAATCGCGCGTTTGTCCCGCTGGCCTGACCAGAAGACGGGAATGAAGCTTGGACGCGCAAGGGAGAGAATAATGGACCACATCTATCCGGTTACCGAAATTTACGGCTCTTCGCCCGACTCGATCGACCAGGCGATCCGAAACGCAATCAGCGCAGCCAACAAGAGCATCCGCAATCTCGACTGGTTCGAAGTGACGGAAATCCGCGGTCACGTAAACAAGGACGGTTCGGTCGGTCATTACCAGGTCGGCGTCAAGCTCGGATTTCGGCTGGATCAGGACAAATCAAGCTAAAGCGTTTTTTTTGAAACATTAAGATCTGACGGTGAGCGGGCTGCAGTCATTTTCGTGATCGAGGTCTGCTCTCCGTCCGGTCAATGCCGGTGCTTGCCTGTCTTTCGGCTTCGATGAACCCCTTCAGACCCGCGAAAATGCCTGTAATTTTGCCACCCGGTTCATCGCAGCACAGGGAGCAATGGTGAAGAGCGCATAATGATCGGAGCGGGTTAGAGAATTGGCCTTGGATCAGATGCTCTACTCAAGGCAAGTTCGAACTTTGTAGCCCGCATCCAATACGCGCAGGGTCGGGTGAGGGGTCAAAACCGTAACCGGATCATCATCCAGGGGATTTCGCGGGATCCCGGCTCCATAAATTCCGTTTTTGAACGGGTGGAGTGATCGGCCCAGAACCAGGTGCGCCTGATCCTGGTGAAGGACGAATGCATGGTCAGGCAGATCGCGCAGCAACGCCCGATGACGGATCTGCGTGCGATTGCGCGTGACGCGGGCGGCATGCAAAGCCGCATCCATCTCTTTGTGCCCGGTTTTTTCCCCGTACGCTCTGGTCCAGGCATTGACCCAGGCGCGGTAGGCGTCCGGCCGACAATAGGCACATGGTCTGTGTCCGGCCGCAAGCGCGACCGCCTCGTCAAGGAAAAACAGCGGTGTCCAACCTCTTGCAGGCTGAGGTCCGTGATAACGGCCACGTGGATGGACCAGAGTGCAGACAATCCAGTGCTTGTGTTTCCAGCGGCTGGTACTGAGGCGACCATGCCCATCAAAGCTTAAGATCCCACGATTGCCGGTGAGGGTTCCGCGAAAGGGTGCAGCAACAATATCTCCCGTGGGCAAGACACGATTTTGCAGGCGTGCTTGAGACATTGTTGTCAGTCCTTGGTTCGAGCGGGTCACGGGAAACGACACTGCATCCTAACTTCGTCACATGGAACTGAATTCGGCGAGAACTGCGGTCCTGAGTTGTTTTGGAAGTTTATCCAGCATTGCCCGCTTCGCGCCCGCCAATTGAACGTTCGCTGTTTCGCAACACGATCCCGAAAGCTGACGTTTTTTCGATCAGAGCAAATCGCAGAAATGCTGATTTTGAAGTCGTTGGCGAACTTAAGAAATAGCCTTTAGCAGGTCATATACAGTCGATTTTCCCAATCAGTCGCGCCGGATTGCATGTTCGTGCGCCGACCGTCAAACCATTGAATTCCTGAGCTTGAACAGACTTTTGGTGAAATCCTTGACCAGCTTGGACCTTTGCGTATCCGGTCGGAACAAGAGGAATGAGCGAAAGTTCACAGCGGGCGCAAATGGGCGTATTTCCAACCCCCTTGCAACAAAACCGTCAACGACAAGCGGATTGACAAGACCTATCGCATCGCCAGAAAGGGCCAATGCGCAAGTCGTCGTTGATGAAGGTGTCTCCACGACATACTCGGGCGACACGCCTGCCTCGTTCAGAATGGCATCAAATCTGTGGCGCGCCCGATCTTCCGGAGCCAGGCCGACCATCGGCTGCCCGATGAGGTCTTCCGGACCGAGCGTGTCTCGTTCTGCCAGCGGATGGTCGGGCGCCATTGCGATAACGCCGGAAAATCCTCCAAAATGAGTCGTGTCTACCCCGGAGCGGTCTATTTCGTCGGCTGCCAAGCCAATATCGAAACTTCCATCCACGACCTGATTGCGCACTTGTGCCGAAGGCAGGATCTGAAGCGTAATCCTGACGCGTGGGTTCCTTGTCCTGAAGTCTTGGATTGCCTTCGGCACGACCTCCGCACCCAGAGCAGAAAGCGAAGCGACTTTCAGGTGCCCCGAGCCGAAATCCCGGATCGCGGCAGCTGCTGATCTCAGTCGGTCCATGCCCTTGAAGCTTTCTGAAACCTCGCGGAAAAACAGCTGACCTTCTGTGGTGGGAACCATGCGTCCGCGTACACGGTCAAAAAGAGTAAAGCCCAGAGAAGCTTCCAGTTCAGCGATGCTTCTGCTGACGGCAGGCTGCGTAATCTGCATGAGTTCAGCGGCGCGAACCGTCGATCCTGAAATCATCATATTGTGAAAGGCTTCAAGCTGCCTGAACTTCATGATCTACGCCCGCAACATATAAGTTTTTCACATAGAATTATGCTCAACTATTAATTGTTTGCCAGAGGGAATTTTGCTGTAGTCGGCAAAATTTCAGAGGAAAGCAAATGCGCGACGCTACAAACTGCACGATCTATCCCATTATTGACCAATCGGAATTTTCAAGTCTGGCGGTCCCGACCCATCGCGCATCGACAATTGTATTTGATGATGCGCAGGCCTACGCAACGCGCGGTGAGCGGGATCTCGACAGCTACTTCTACGGTTTGCACGGAACGCCTACGACGAGAACGCTGGAAGCGCAGATTACAAAACTGGAAAACGGTTTGCGGTCCGTTATCGTGCCTTCTGGCCAGGCTGGGGCAACGATCGTTTTTCTCAGCGTTCTGCTCCCCGGAGATACGGTTTTGATCCCGGACAACGTGTACCCACCCGTCGTTGATTTCTGCGTCAACTACCTGCAGCCGCGGGGCATCCATCATAAAATCTACCGGCCTGATGGCGAAGGGGTCGAGGACCTGCTTGATCCTTCGGTGAAACTGATCTGGACGGAAACGCCCGGGTCAACGACCATGGAACTCCAGGACTTGCGGGCGATTGCCGCGCTTGGAAAGAAGCATGGTATTCTGACCGGGGCCGACAACACCTGGGCAACCCCCTTGCAATTGAAACCTTTGGACCTGGGTATCGATTTTTCGATGCAGGCCCTGTCAAAATATGTGGGCGGACATTCCGATCTGCTGCTTGGGTCTGTTTGCGTCAACGACCTGGGCCTGCGTGAGAAGCTGCGTGCGACAATGCGAATGCTGGGCATAGGTGTCGGCCCCGATGAAGTTGCGCTTGCCTTGCGAGGGATCGCGACAATGGCTGTGCGACTTGCACATGTGGGGAACGTCGCACAGAGCCTCGCCGAAGAACTGGCATCTCGCAAGGATGTTGGATTGGTGCTGCATCCTGCGCTCCCGGACTTTCCTCAGCATGCGCTTTGGAAACGCGATTTTTCAGGTGCAAGCGGGGTTTTCAGTGTCGTTCTGAGCGAGCGTCAGGAAGCCAATCTTGATGAAGGGCTGAACCAGCTCAAGGTCATAGCGATCGGAGCAAGCTGGGGCGGAACGCGCAGTCTGATTGCGCCGATGTCCGTCAAGAACAACAGAAAGTTCGGAAAACCGGAACATCAGCGGACAATTCTGCGCATCAATGTGGGTCTGGAAGATGCAGAAGACCTGCGTGCGGAACTCAACAATCTATTCGATATTCTCTCAAGATAATGAGCTTGCCCCTTGCTCGGGGCGAGTTCTTCATCCGAGGTGACCTGTTCAGGTTAGATAGCAATGATTATTGCAAAGTTTCCTCAACACGCCCGTCTCCTTCACCTTCGGTTGTTTGACCGGTTTGAAGCAGGAAGGCGTTCAAGTGCTTCTGGCGGTTCAACTGCAAAGACATATGCTCTTGTCGCTGGAGCCGTCGTGTTGTGGGCGAGTTGGCCAGCACTTGCAACGATGGTGCGTCCCGCACCGCCGCTCCTGGTGTTGGGCGCGTCAGCACTGATCGGCTTTCTGCTCTCTTTTTTGCTGACTGTCCGGCAAGGTAAGTCTCGTGCATTTGTATCGGTGCCGTTCAAGACGCTGATATTCGTCGCTGTTGGATTGATGGGCAACAACGCCTTTTATCTCGCGGCCATAGCGCGGATCGGAGCAGCAGAAGCCAATGTTGTCCATTATCTGTGGCCGGTATTCCTTGTGCTGCTGGCATCCCTGCTGCACCGGCGCTCACCTTCTTTGTTTCAGACGCTTGGAATTGCTTGCGGGTTTGTCGGTGTCGCGATTGCCCTGTCTCCCTTGATGGGCGGAAACTTGGACATTGCTGGCGTGGTGCTTGGTGCCTGCGGGGCTTTGACATTTGCAGCCTATTCTGTCGGTCGCTCCCTTGCGAAAGCCGAAACGAATGTCGTCGGGCCATCCCTTGGACTTTCAGGAGTTGGTGCTTTGGGCGCGCATTTCATGCTTGAACCCGTCTACTGGCCGGCAACAACAGAATGGTTTGCGATTGTTCTTATGGGGATCGGGCCTTTTACGATTGCAAATGTGTTGTGGGACAATGCGACGCGCACCGGCTCGGCGGCAACAATCTCAAGCCTGGCATTTCTCACGCCTCTCATCGCAATGGGATTGCTGGCCGCCTTTGGACTGGGCAACGTCACCACGGCGACTGTCGTTGGAGCGCTCTTCGCGATAACTGGTGCGTTACTAAGCTCAGGCTCTAAGTGAAGACTTGGCATTCTTCATCTTGCAGCAAACAGGCAGGTATGGAGCTCAAAGCCGACCTTTGTCACAACGTGTGAACGTCCGCTTTGAGAAAAACTGTCCCGAAAGCTTTCCGTCGGTTCGCGGTCCCGGTCTTGTCGGTCTGGTCTTGGCATGAGCCGTTTGTCAGCTTCGCGCGCCATTTCGGACTTACACGGTCTTTCACGCGCCCTGAAATCTGATGCTGCGGTTTTGGATTTCCAAGATCGGCAAGGTGGACAAAACAGACTTTGCTTCACTTTTTTGAATGTCCGTCTGAAGTTTCGAGCGCTGGCACTGGTCGTCAGAACTGAAACTTGTTTGGGCGATCAATGACATCGCGTGTACATTGTGATCAAGTCTCAATTTTGGAGGTTGCCCGAAATGCTTGGAATCGACGACCTTTCCGCAACAGACCACGACGAAATCCGGCAAACGATCATTGGCTGGACGGACGAGCTTGTTTCTCTAAAACACGACGCATGGCTGGAGAGATGGGCAGAGGATGCGGTCTTGATGCCACCCGGAGCCCAACGCATCGTCGGTCACAATGAGCTTGCAAAATTCGCAGCGGCCTTTGAACCTACCCCCGGATACCGTTTCGAAAATTGGGAATTTGCGGGTTCTGGTGACATGGCAATTGTATGTAACCAGATTATTCTTACCGGCAATTCGCAATCCGAAGATCAGGACGTTCATTTCAACCAGATCATTGTGCTTGTCCGGAAAAAGCAAATCTGGAAAATTCAGGCGGTGATTTTTACGCCGACAAAACCCTGAGCGCGACCTAGTCCGCAAATCTCAAGGCCTGCGGTCCTGGCCGATATTGTTGAAAAAGCCGGTCGTAAGCGCTTGCAGTAATTAATATACATATTTGGCTAGGCATTCGATTTTCCAGTCGGCCGAAACCCGCTAGCACAAAACCAGCACCAACTAACCGGTTTCAAAAGATGAGCGAAAAACACTCCGTGTTGGGGGGATCCTTGAACTGACCAGCCTGCCGCTGAGATGCCAGGCAATCCAGACAGCTCGTAGTCCAATCACCTACTTTCGGAGCGGCCAATCGCTGCACGCCGAGAACAAGTAGTTTAAGGCTCAGTTCAGGCCATTGCCGCAATGCGTTTCCAAGGCGGCTTGGTGGATGAAGTGCACTCAGACTCGATAGGTCAAGTCTATTCAGACCAACCGTTCTAGCAGTCCCTTGCGTTTGTAAATTCTCTTATAGTCCCACTGAATGTTCAGCCCTTTTGTCAGCCACCGCCTCAGGTCTCTTTCATTTACTTCCTTGACGTCGGCATAGCGGATTGATGCATCTTTGAATTTGCCCGTTCCTGGCTTTAGATCCGGTTCATCAAAGTCTGCACCACTCCAAAACATCAGGCGGATACAATCCTTTAGCTTGCTGTACCCTACGAAGGGATTTCCATCCAAGAACCAGACCGGATGGCCATGCCATACCTTGCTTTCAGCACCTGGTAAGCCATTATCGATCACAATGCGCAGCGCGTCACAAATTGCTCGATCTCCTGGTGAGAGAGCGCTGTGAAATTCGGGGATCGTCTTCGGTTTCATACCAATATTGTAACATCGGTCTGGAACTGGTTGAATGCACAACTTGGGCTCGAAGCCGCCACTCATCGCAGATGCACTCAATTCACAAGTTGGACGGAAAACGGTCGGGTATTGCGACTTGAACGGCTATTTGCTCCGGGCCGATTGCGGACCTCAACAGCCACAGCCGATGATGTCCGCGATCAGCCGGAACCGGTCCTCCATTCTTCCGATCAGGCCAAGTCTCTCTGCGTTAAATACTGAGTTTCTGCAAGGCTCTTGATGTGACGTAAAGAGACATAAAGGTGCAGCCAGCAACGTCGCCCAATTTCAATCGATTAATCTTCAAACTGCTTATGGACATTGCGTTTGCACAAGAGCTAAACACCGGGCGCAGGCTGGGGCCAGGACCCCAAAACCTGCCAATCATCGCGCTGAAAATACCATAAGGGAGTTGTTGGATATGGCGGCTATGGATAATCACTTCGATAACTGGAAGGAACAACAGTCCGCCGCTGAGCAGATGATCCCGCTGGTTGGCCATCTCTACCGGGATTACGGCATCAACATCCGGATTTTCGGACGGCGCCTGCTGAACAACTCCGCAATCGAGATCATCAAGGCACACCGTTATGCCTTGCAGATTACCGGGCAGGAGCTGGAAGTCTCCAAAAGTCTCGAAATCGTCAAGGCGATGCTCGAGATGGATCTCGCTGCCTCCCGCGTCGATCTCGGCAAACTGTGCCACCGCTACATGGAAGAGGGTGGTGATGTTTCGAGCTTCCTGGAGAAGCAGCTTGCCAGCATCAACACCGGCAAAACCTCCATTCTGCAGGAACCGCAAGACGTCGTTCTCTACGGGTTCGGGCGCATTGGGCGTCTCCTCGCCCGCATGCTGATAGAACGTGTCGGCGCCGGGAACAAAATGCGCCTGCGCGCGATCGTCGTGCGCGGCGGCAAGGATGGCGATCTCAAGAAGCGCTCCAGCCTGCTGCGACGGGACTCCGTCCACGGCGCGTTCAGAGGATCGATCACGGTTGACGAAGAACAGAACGCCATTATCGCCAACGGCAATTACATTCAGGTGATTTACGCCAACTCGCCCGCCGAGGTGGATTACACCAAATACGGCATTCAAAATGCGTTGGTGGTCGATAATACAGGGATTTGGCGCGACGAGGAGGGGCTTGGTCAACATCTGAAATGTCCGGGCGCGTCGAAGGTCATTCTGACCGCGCCGGGAAAAGGCAACATCAAGAATGTCGTCTATGGTGTGAACCATGGTGACATTACCGAGAACGACGACATTCTGAGCGCTGCCTCGTGCACCACCAACGCGATCACGCCCGTGCTCAAGGTGATCAACGACGAGTTCGGGATCGAGAACGGCCACGTGGAAACCATCCACGCCTTTACCAACGACCAGAACCTGATCGACAACTACCACAAGGGCGACCGCCGAGGTCGCGCCGCACCCTTGAACATGGTGTTGACGAGCACAGGCGCGGCAAGTGCCGTGGCAAAGTGCCTGCCTGAAATGAAGGGCAAGTTGACGGGCAACGCAGTTCGGGTGCCGGTTCCCAATGTCTCCATGGCGATCCTGAATCTGAATCTTCAGCGCGAGACGACGGACGCGGAAATGAACGACTACCTGCGGGGAGTTTCCGTACAATCCCCGATGCAGGACCAGATCGACTACACGGCGTCGACCGAATTGGTCTCATCCGATCTGGTCGGCTCCACCCATGCCGGTGTGGTCGACAGCCAGGCCACGATCGTCGATGGCAACCGCCTCGTCCTTTACGTCTGGTATGACAACGAAGCGGGATATAGCACCCAGGTGATCCGGCTGATGCAGGAAGTCGCCGGTATGAAATACCCGTCAGTCCCTGAGTGATTTTGGCTTCTACAGTCTTGGATGGGGTTAAGCAGTGTCTTAGCCCCTTGAGACTGTGCAATTCACTGCTTGGCTTTCGAGACGGGGTGGGGACCTCACCCTGTTTCTGGTCCGGGCTACATGCGGCCTTTCGGGTCTGTTGAAGTTGGGCCGCTAAGGCGTTCGGCTGTCTCGTCAAGTTGAATGTCCGCTTCGATGACTTTGCCGTTGAATTCTGACAGTCGGCTATCGGCCCAATTCCAGCCGCCCGATGACCCCGCCTCAAACTCACCCACTCCCCCAGGCCTTCTTCAGCACTCCATAAAGATGTGCCTTCAGAAAAGGCTTGGCTGCGTCCAACTCATGCCCGTTCTGGCGCATGAACAGCATCAGGGCGAACAGGATTTCCCGTTCGGTCAGATATCCTTGAGCCGATGTCCGCCAGCCTTGGGCGATGCCGTCCGAATACTGGCTGAACGTGAAGCTGGAATTGGCGAGGAAAAGGCCGAAGCCGCATTTGATGGCAAGAAGATCGGTCAACGGTTCCTCCTGGTCTTCGTCATAGAGCCGCGGCTGGTCGCAGCAGGCCAGCAGATAGTGGCTGAGTTCGTGGGCGAAGGTCGCGATCAGGGAGTGGGGATTCTCCAGGCTGTTCGGGCTGTAGGTGATGATGATCCGCTGCTGCTCGGGCGCACCGACACCGAAGGTGCCAAGTGGCGCCTGCGGCGCGTTCTGAACGATCATCATGTCGTTGACGCGCGGGTCGATGTCCTCGTCCTGGGCCTCGAGGTCACATGGCCAGGCCTGCAGACCCATGAGCTGTTTGACTTCGTTGAAGATATGCAGCGCACGCTCGTGTCCGGTTGCAGGCGGCAGAGAGAAAAAATGTTCGGTCGGCGTGATCAGCGGCACGGGATTGTTCGGAAAGCCGATATGCTTGTCCAGCCAGGCCGATTGCTCGACAATCCAGCCTGCCTGCTCCTCATCGACCACGTTTTTCTTTCGCGAAAACAGCCCGAACACATCCACCCCCTAATGAACCCGCGTTGAGCCACTGGTTGCAACTCAAGGCTTTTTTCTCTTACGTCTGCAGTCCCATAAAGAAAATCCCGGCTGCAAACCGAGCGCGCTGCAGATGACAAGGGCAGGCGGCAAGCGGTTCCCACCGAACCGGCTCGTCTTCACGTTTTCTTGGGGAACTGACGCCTGTCTGTCTTGAAAAAGGGTTCGGTTGCCAAAACGTAACCTTACGGAAACCCGTTGTTCATTTTGCCTTCCCATGTACCTGGTCTCGGGAAGGCGACAAGTCTTGAAATTGAATGGGCGGCAACAGCGAACAATCATCTTCGTTTCGTCGACAAAGTCGAAATCACTACTTCGCGTGCAATACGCCTGAGAAGTGCCGTGTTGCGTTTCTTCTTGAGGATTCTGTGTTCGGATTGCAGGCAGATCGCGATCAGCCTGAAGTCCCAACAGAGTGCCGCGCTGCCTGTCCCATGCCGGGTCAGGCGGTCGCGTTTCCAGCAACGTAACACAATCAGATTGGATGATTGCGATGAAGTCCTTCCTACCAGGTAGCCTGGTAACTCAGATCATCGTCGGCTTGGTTTTCGGCGTTCTTCTCGCCGCTGTTTGGCCCGAAGCGGGTCAAGCGGCGGGTTTGCTTGGCGATTTCTTTGTGGACGCCTTGAAAGCAGTGGCCCCCATACTTGTGTTGATCCTGGTGTGCGCTGCCATCACCAACCACAAGAAGGGCAGTCAGGCTCGTATGGGCCCGGTTGTATCACTTTACGTCCTCGCCACGTTCTCGGCCGCGCTTCTTGCGGTCGCGGCAAGCTTCATGTTTCCGGTTACGCTTCAATTGACGGGAACCCCTGAAGTCATGAACGCACCCGGTGGTCTCGGCGAAGTCATGAGGAACATTCTGCTGAAGATGGTGGACAATCCCGTGAACGCCATCGCCCAGGCGAATTACATCGGCATTCTTGCCTGGGCGATCGGGTTTGGCCTGGTCCTTCGTCATTCAAACGACACCACCAAGGCCTTCATGTCGGACCTCGACAAGGCAATCACGAAAATCGTCGGAGTGATCATCCGTCTGGCACCCATCGGCATCTTCGGAATTGTCGCCTCAACCATCGCCGAAACCGGGTTTGGCGCGCTTGTCGGCTATGCGAACCTGCTGGCGCTGCTCATCGGCTGCATGGTTGTCATGGCTCTCGTGGTCAACCCGCTGATCGTCTTCCTGCGCATCAGACAAAATCCGTATCCACTGGTGTTCACCTGCCTCAGGGAGTCCGGGATCACCGCGTTCTTCATGCGCAGCTCCGCCGCTAACATCCCCGTCAACATGGAACTCTGCAGACGCATGAACCTGGACGAGGAAACCTATTCGGTGACCATCCCGATCGGGGCGACGATCAACATGGCCGGCGCGGCTATCACCATCACTGTCATGACCCTGGCAGCGGTAAACACCATGGGGATCGAGGTCGACTTCTTCTCGGCTCTGTTCCTGAGCATCATCTCCGCAATTGCTGCCACCGGGGCATCAGGCGTGGCGGGCGGCTCGCTGCTGCTGATCCCGATGGCCGCCAGCCTTTTCGGTATCGACAACGCGACAGCCATGCAGGTGGTCGGCATCGGGTTCATTGTCGGCGTGCTGCAGGATTCTGCGGAAACCGGGTTGAACTCGTCTTCGGACGTCCTGTTCACCGCTGCCGGTTCCTACAAGCAGGGCGACCCTTATCCGCGCAAATTGCCACTTGAGGACGCCGATCCTTATCCGCAGGAGCTTCAACTTGAGGAAATCCGTCCTTAAGCGCATCAGGCTCAAGGAACTGGGAAACTGACAAGAACGCCGCCGGCCTCATCAGGCTGGCGGCGTTTTCGCGTGCGGATCAATCGTGCCCGTGCTGGCGCATGATCAAGGGCTCTACCAGCCTGAACAGGGCGCGCGCTGCAAGAGACAGAAAATAGTCTCAACAGTGATCGCTGCCGCCTCGTTGCAGTTGCCCAGCTGTAACTTTCAAGGAAGTGCGCTCCAGATCGCTCGGCACACTTCCTGCGTCAGGCGTTGAGTGATCGAGTCCGGTCTTGCTAACCGTCTGACGCATAACGGCAATGCAGGCGCATAGCTGGTATCGCGTTGATCGGCTCACGACATAGCTGCGGAAAGGAGAAGGCGATGACAACCAAATTCGACCTCCGCACCGAAGACATGCCCACGGATATGCGCGTCCTTTTGGAAAGCTATCCGCGCGACAGCTGGGAAGCGCATCCCGGCTTCAGGGAAAAGACACGGCATTGGCTCGGTGCGCATCAGATGTTCCGTCGGCTAGGCGACCTGGTGCGTTCGGAAACCGAGCGCTACCTGGACAAGTCCAGAGCTCCGGACGATTTTGCCGCGCGGCTCTCCTATTACGGTAATGCGCTGGTGGCGAACCTGCACGGGCATCACCATTGGGAAGATCACAGCTACTTCCCGGAATTGTCGGCTGCCGATCCGCGTTTCGATGTCGGCCTGGAGATACTGGAAAAGGATCACCAGGAGCTCGATGTCGTATTGGACAATTTTACCGGCACCGCCAACCGCGCCATCAAGCTGGTCCAGCTGGACGAAGCGCAGGCGCGTAGGGAGGCCGGCAAGCTGCATGGCCTCGCGCAGTCGATCGAAACCTTCCTTGATCGGCACCTGTCCGATGAGGAAGAGCTTGCCGTTCCGATCATCCTGCATCACCGCCTGCGCGGCTAACTCTCAACCGGCCACGCGCGAACGAGTTCGTGCGTGGCACGGTCTTTTCGCCCAATGAAGATCATTACCTGGCAGCAGCCGCATTGCCTTTTCGCGTGGAAGGATGCCAGGCGGTTGAGGCGACAGTGATTTCAATGATACCGACTTCAATGGGAACGACGCGGATGCAGACGGCCTGTGCTCCGTGTGCCGGGATGAGGACAATAGCCGTCTTTCAATCGCTGGGGCGACCGGAAAGCGAAGTTAGGTATGATGTGCTTTTTCCCCGATGCGTTGGATGTTTCTCGGCGCATCCGTAGCTGATGGTTCCCGGAAGAGATCAGGTTGCGAAGCGGCAACCAACAGCTATTCCTAATATGAGTTCAAGCGGCTTAAGGAAAATCCCGACACGGAAACAGCTTCTTTGTTTGTGCATTACTATGGTCGGGATTTTCGCGCTACCCTTGCATTGAAGGCAGGCGAATTGTGTAACGGCGTGATTTTTTGGGAGTTTTCGACGCTCAGGTCGTCTCCGCTGCCTGAGGAAATCGAAAGAACCTGTGGCCGATTCTCACGGGTTTGATGTCTGCGGGCGCGACGAACGCAACCGGACTCTGGGCGGCGTGGATGGGGAACAGATGCGTCACCGCGCATGAACAGCCCCTTTGGAATGAGCGAGCAAGATCCGGCAAGGCTCTGTTTTCGTGGGCCTGGGAGGTACAATGCTGAAACTGACGGAAGAAAGTCGACGGCTCTGGGTCATTTGCTCCATGGGCGTGCTGTCCGGTCTCGTTCTCCTTGACGAAACGATCTTGGGCGTTGCCCTGCCGTCGATCCGGTCGTCTCTCGGTCTTTCCGCCGGAACAACCCATTGGATTGTGAATGCCTACTTCCTGACGCTCACCTGCCTGGCGGCGTTGGGCGGCAAATGTGTCGACCTCTTCGGTCTGAAACCCGTTCTTGTCGTCAGCGGTACGGTTTTCGCAGTCTCCTCGCTTCTGGCCGGTTTCGCTGAAGACGGCGCATTTCTCATTGCAATGCGGGCGCTTCAGGGCGGCGGCGCGGCGTTCATCTTTGCCTTGTCCCAGGCTGGCGCCAACATGGCCTACCCCAAGGAGAAACGTGGGTTGGGCATCGGCATCTATGCCGCCATGGCGACCATTTTTCTTGCGGTCGGCCCTTTGCTTGGAGGTGTCGTAACCCATTATCTGTCGTGGAATTGGGTCTTCTGGCTCAACATTCCGATCGTGACACTTGTCGGCTTCATAGCCTTTATCGTCTGGCGAGATCCCCCCGAACGTCCACCCGGGCAGGGAATTGACGGGATCGGTGTCGTCCTGCTGCTGATCGGGTTGACTGGCCTCGTATTCGCGCTCATGCAGGGCGCCTCGCTCGGCTGGGCAAGCGCGGTCATTCTGCTGAGCGCCGGTATTGGTGTCATCGGCCTCTATGGCCTGGACCGGTTCGAACGGCGCCGCAAGCAGCCGCTGATCGACGTCATGCTGTTCCGGATTCCGGAGTTCCTGAGCGCCTGTCTGATTTTCATGATCTGCCAATACGCGATGATCGTATTGGCGGTTTTCTTTCCGATCTTTCTGCAAAGCGAGATGGGGTACACCGCCGCACAAGCAGGAATGGCTGCGCTGCTCGCCGTTATTCCCTTTCCCTTCATCTCCGCGCCAATCGGCAGACTGGCGGACAAACTGGGTTCGCGTCCCGTGGTGATGACCGGTCTGTTTCTTGCCGCACTGGCAACCGTCCTCCTCGGGCTCCTGATGCCCTATAAATCCTATTTGTTTTTTGCGGCGCCTCTGCTGGTCTGGGGCGTTGCGATGGTTTGCATCGCCGGTCCTTCCCGGCGTATCGCGGTCAACGCGGCGCCGGAAACCGAGCAGGGTCAGTTGAGCGGAACCATCGTGACCATCAGGCTCCTCGGCTCCACGATCGGCGTTGCCGTCTCGAGCGCTCTGATTACTGCGGGCCTCAGCATTCCCGCAGTGTTCGTCGTTTGCGGTCTGTTGCTTTTCGCGGGCCTGGCTCTGTCCTTCCTCGCGTTGAGCGAGGCGCACTCTGCCCAGGACGAAACCTGAGGGCCGTTACTTTCTCTTGATCCGGTCGATAATCGCTTTCATGTTTGTGCGCAGGTTGTCGGCCCGGAATCTGAGCACATCGATCTGGTGCGCCGTCTCGCGCGCGCCGAATTGCCCGTACCAGAAGAAGTGATTGCCCGGAACGCGGGCGTTGAGGGCACCTGAGGTCGCGTAGGACATTTCATCCATGAGCCCCTGCCATTCCTGCGGGTCGATCTCTTCCGTTCCGTCAAACGCCGGTTCCACAATGTTCCGGAACAGATGCTGGATCTGATAGATGCCCCAGTTCCCCCGGTCTGTTGCCGCGTGAACGGTGTCGAGGATCTTGTTGCCGGAAATGGTCACGACAAGCGGAAAGTCCGAGAATTTCAGGGCGCCCGTATCCGCAATGGACCAGTCCAGGTCCTTGACGTATTTGCCGTCTTCATACCTGGAGGCCATCATGATCGCATTCAGGGCCACCGGGATGGGCCCGAGAATGTCGGTCTCGAACACATTCCACGGTATGATGGCATGGCCGTTCATCTCGTCCTGTGCCCACACATATTGCTTGAAGAGTTCATAAAGTTGCGGCGCGGTCGACAGACCGTCGGACTGCTCCTTGATTTCTCCCGGCGCCGCAAGCAGCAGCGGGACCGGCGGGGTCGAAGCGAGCGAGACAAACAGCTCGACATTCAGACCCTCGGCCTGGGCGGCTTCATTGACGGACTGAGCGATTTGGCCGCCGGCACTCCAGCCGAGAACGATGATGTCGTTCGAAAGCCCTTCCCGTTCGATATAGTATTTCGCGCTGGCGGCGACCTGCCGGCCCCAGTCACGGATCGTGAAGCCGGGATAAGTCTTTGAATAGACTTTGTTTCCGGTCGGATAGGAGGCGCCGAGAAACGAATATCCCAGTTGTCCGAGCCAGTATGCGAGAAAGTCCTGGTCGTTTCCACCTGGATAACCATAGGAGACGCGCGCAAGATGAAATCCTCCAGGCACGAATATCATCATGGGCTTGGTGGACGTGCCTGCCTTGAAATAGGTGAGCGTTTCAATGCCGTTTGTCGAAAGAAGTTCTTCGCCGGGATAAACGTCCGCATTCGATTTCAGTCTTTCTGCTTTCCAGGTGTCAGCGGCCTGGACGCTGGATGCGAGAAGAACCAGCAACAAGACGGTTGAAAATCTGAACATGACATTGCTCCCTCTCGCAGGTCCAAGCAGCTCTGTCGCAATGCTTCGGGCGTGTGGACGAATTTGCCCAATATGATTGCCGCGGCGATTGCGTCTGTCGACCTGAAATTCCTTGCCCGCCACTTGTCGGGCGAAGAGGGCCTGGCCGTACCGATCATCCTGCATCACCGCCTGCGCGGTTGACACACCACTGACCACACGCGAACGAGTTCGTGCGTGGCGCACAGACATCTCCCTGATAAAATCGTTCGAGTGGAATTAAGCTTGCGAAGGTTACAAATGTAACTATTGTCGCATCGATGATAGACGGCTGCGCAAAGTCAGTCATTTAAGAGCAGCCACGAAACCGGTCGGCACGAAAAACAGCAGGGAGGTCTGAAGACCCGGGATGGACAAGAAGACCTACGCCTACCAGTCAATTGCCCAGGCAATCCAGGACCAGGGCATCGGCACCATGTTCGGCCTGATGGGCGATGCGAATCTCTTCATGGTCGATCACTATGTCCGCGCCTGCGGAGCGACCTTTGTGCCGGTTTCCTTTGAAGGCAGTGCGGTACTGATGGCGCTTGCCTACTCCCATGTCTCAGGCAAGCTGGGTGTTGCCACGGTCACGCACGGACCGGCGCTGACAAATTGCGTAACGGCGCTGACCGAGGGGGTGCGTGGCCACATCCCCATGGTGCTGCTCGCCGGCGACACACCGGTCATGAACCCGCAGAACCTTCAGAGCATCGATCAGCGCGAACTGGTCAAAGTGACCGGCGCCGGGTTTGAGCAGCTGCGCGCACCCGAGACCGCCGCCCATGATGTCGCCCATGCCTTTTACCGCGCCCGGGTAGAAAAAAGACCTGTCGTTCTGAACATGCCCGCCGACTTCATGTGGCAGGAAGTTGATCATGAAAAGGTCGTGTTTCCCGCATTCGGGGCACCAGCCTATGTTCCGGAAGGCGATGATCTTGATGCTGCGGTCGGCATGATTGCTTCCGCGCGTCGTCCGATTGTTCTGGCCGGCGGCGGCGCCACGGATGCGCGGGACAAACTCATCCGGCTGGCCGACAGGCTGGAAGCGCCCCTGGCGACAACGCTCAAGGCCAAGGGGCTGTTCAACGGCCACGCCTACAACATGGATATCTTCGGAACCCTCAGCACGCCGGCTGCCTATGACGTGATTGCAAAAAGCGATTGCGTCATCTGCTTCGGCACGAGCCTGCACCACTTCACCACCGACAGGCGCGCCCTGATGAAGGGAAAACGCGTGGTGCAGGTCAACAATACGGTGACGGAGGTCAGCAAGAACTTTCACGCCGATGCGGCGCTGGTTGCCGACGCCGGCCTGACGGCCGACAACATCGTCTACTGGCTGGATGAAGCTGAAATCCCGGCAAGTGGGTTCACTGCCGAACTGGACATGGAAGCGCTCACCTATCATCCTCCCGGCAAGGCCGGGGATGCCAGGGACGGTTTCGTCAACTACGTCTATGCGCTGGATCGCCTGGAACAGGTCCTGCCAAAGGACCGCATACTGGCGACCGATGGCGGCCGCTTCATGACTGAAGTCTGGTGCCGGATCTCCGCGCCCGACCCGAAGAGTTTTCTCGTGACCGCGAATTTCGGCTCGATCGGCCTCGGCCTGCAGGAAGCGCTAGGGGCAGCTTTCGCCGCGCCGGATCGTCCGGTGGTGCTGTTCACCGGCGATGGCGGCTTCATGATGGGTGGCATCAACGAGTTCAACACGGCGGTGCGCATGAAGCAGGACCTCATCGTCATTGTCTGCAATGATTCCGCCTATGGCGCCGAGCACATCCAGTTCCTCGACCGGCGTATGGATCCGGGCCTTTCCATGTTCGACTGGCCCTCCTTCGCTGCCGTCGCAACCTCGCTTGGTGGTGCGGGGATTGCCGTGAACTCAGCGGATGACCTTGAAGAGGCAATCAAGGCAATCGAAACGCGCGACAAACCCTTGCTGATAGAACTCCGCCTCGACCCGAACGACGTGCCGCGCATGAGGATCTGACCGAGAAGTTTTGGTTCAGTTGGCCAATCAGAAATTCCATGTCACCCCCTTGCGGAATTATCTCCTCCAAGAGCAACGGCAATTCTTGAGAGGCATTCCTCAGGGGTCAGCAAGGCGGTGTCCAGCACAAATCTGGGTTCCGACCATGTTTCGTAATGACGATCCTGCACGTCCTGCCAGGATGGCTGGTGAAGGCCTTCTATGTCGCTGATCCGGTTTTCCACCCGTCTTCTGTGTTCGACAGGATCGGAACACACAACTTCCACATCAAGAAGAAGAGCGTTGCAGGTTGTCGCGATCTCGGCCCAGGCGCGCCTTGAAATCTCGACCGGGTTCACGGTGTCGGCAATCACGTTGAGGCCAATTGCAAGATTGTCCCTGGCGACCGCAAATGCTGCCTGATAGCCCGCGTCCTCGACCGTTGCAGGGCGCAACGCACTTTCCTTTATGGCGGTTTCAATGGAATCCACGCGAATGTAGACGGCTTGTCTTTCGCGCGCCAAAGCGCGGGCAATTGTTGTCTTTCCGACGCCGGGAAGACCGGAAAAGGAGACCAAGTATGACATGCTTCGTCCATTTTGCTTGAAAACACGATCGCCAGTCTGAAGCGGATCACGGGGAGAATAGAGCAGGATTCTATTCGGCAACCAATGCCCGAACTGTACCGCACTTCGTAGGTTTTCAGATGAAGAAGCCGGTATCCTGGGAAATTGGGGCAGGTCTGCCGGACAGTCCTCCTTCGTCACGCCTTGGTTGTGTTACTCTCCAACACAGGACGCAATGGGGCATTGAACATGCAACGGATCGACGCTCATATTCACCTTTGGGATACCGCACAGCTTGATTATCCATGGCATAAACGCGGTTCGTTTCCAGATCTTCCCGATACCTACCTTCTGGACGATGCGATAACGGAGACCGGTGGAACCGATATTACATTCGTGGCCGTCCAGGCTGAGATGGACCACTCAAAAGATCCGGTCGAAGAGACCGCTTGGATACAGACCATTGCCGACGAACATCAGAACGGCGAGCGTATCGAGGGTTTTGTCGCTTACGCAGATCTTTGCCAGCCTGACCTTCCGAACGTTCTTGAACGGCATGCACGACACCCGGTCTTTCGCGGTGTGCGGCAGGAGATCTGGTGGCAGAAATCGTCTCCGCGTCCGGACATTCTTGAGGAAGATTTGTTGTCCAACTCTGCCTGGCGAGAAGGCTTTGGTGCGTTGGCAAGCATCGATGCTGCCTTCGACCTGACCTGCTGGCACACCCAGCTTCGCCCGTTTTCAGAGTTTCTGTCGCATCATCCGGCTATTCCGGTCATTGTCGACCATCTGGGGTCGCCGATTGCCGGTGACGATGCGGCTCTGGGTGTCTGGCTCGACGGCATCAGGGCGCTTGCCGATTTGCCCAACACCTTCATGAAGATTTCGGGCCTGTCTCAAGCAGATGCGCGCTGGACCGTGGAAAGCATGAGGCCGCTGGTCGACCAGGTTCTGGAGGTTTTCGGCCCGGAGCGGTGTATGCTTGGCAGCAATTTTCCGATCGAAAAACTCACGTCGACCTATGAGACCGTCTGGGCCGCTTACAAGGCACTGCTCCGCGATCTGACGCTTGAAGAAAGGGACGCCGTCTATTTTTCAACGGCGAAAGAAGCGTATCGGCTCGAGCGGTAAGCCCGACTGGCCCGATTGAGAACATGCCTAGCTGCTTCTTCGCCCAAACCACATGCGGCTGATCAGATGATCCTTGAGCACGAACTGGTGATAGGCCCAGCCAAGCAAGTGAAAAGCGATCAACAGCAGCAGAAGCGTTGCAATGATACCGTGAATTGTGCGTGCTGGAATGTCATTGAAACTGGCAGGCAATGGCGCCTCAGAGCCACCAAATGCGATTGCGAACAGATCCGCGGAAAGGGCAATTCCGATGCCGCTGGAAACCATCGCAAGAACCAGCACATACAGTGCCACATGGGTGAATTTTCTGCCGACCTTCAGTGTTGGATGTTCCGCGTCAGCGTAAGGCGGTTTGCGCGAAAACACACGTGTGGCAAGAAACGCGAGCATCAATCCGCCAATGACCATGCCCCATACCATGTGACCGATGAGTGCTGTCAGTTTTTGAGGGTCAGAGTTTTTCAATTCTGCAAGCCCTGGTCCGCCGACAACCAGTGCAACCAGGACCATGATCGCGACAAGCCAATGAAACGCGACAAGCAATGGATGATATCTTTTCATCTAACGTCTCCCTTTGAAGCCGACATGCGAAAATCTTGCCGTCAGCGAGGTATCTCGACGCGATTTAGCAGATGGTCATTCGTTCAAAAATATAACAAGATAGAACACCTTGTTACGTGAGTTAAACAGATGAAGGTGAAATGAGATCGTTCGATTGGGAGCAGTTGCCGTATTTTCTTGCTGTTGCCCGTACGGGCAGCTTGCGCGCCGCGGCAAACACGATCAATGCAAGCTATGGAACCGTAAACCGGAACATTCAGGCTCTGGAGGCAAGCTATGGCGTCCGCCTGTTTCATCGTTCCAAGCGCGGGTTCACTCTCACGGAATTCGGAGAGGCGTTGCTGCCTGTGGTCGAAGCCGCGGAGCAAACTGTCCTCGCTGCGCGCAAAAAGGTGGAAGGGTTGGACAAAAGCGAGACGGGGACGATCCGCTTCTCGCTTTCTCCCACGCTTGCCTATGATTTCATCGCCCCGATCATTGGACGGTTTCACGACAGATATCCGAACATCGATCTCGAATTTCATCTGACGTCAGAGGTTGAATCCATAACCAACGACGAAACCGACGTTTCGCTGCGCGCAGCAGAAGATGTCGCGGATGATGTTGTTGCTCGAAAGCTCTTCAGATTGACCCTGGGCGTATATGCCAGTGAGACATACCTTCGGGATGTATTCCCCAATGCAGGTCAACAGGGCAAAGGATTGAGCTGGATTGGAACCGCAGACGAAAACTGGCGTGTGCCGTCACCATTCCAAATGGCGAAGGTCAGGCACAAGGTGAGCGACGGCTATATGCGGGTTCGCCTGCTGAGTCAGCACTGCGGAATGTCACATATGCCAACTCTCTTTGAAAACGCGTTTCCAGACCTGCGCCGCGTGCCGGAGACGGAACTGTCCAAGGGCCCGTGGTTATGGATCTTGCTGCATTCGGATCTTCAAAAGACGGTACGTGTCCGACGGTTTGTCGATTTTCTGACCGAGGAACTGCTCTCATTAAAACATGCACTTTAGAATGTGGTCAGTGAACTTCCGGGTCGCTCCTTTTGCCTGGCAGTCGTTCACGCTCAATCGCTTGTATGCAGCTTCGAACGTAGGATGCCCGGATGGCACGCATTTTGGAAACCGATCTCTACCCGCCGGTCAAGGCTTATCTGGTCGGGCAGGGGTATGAGGTAAAGGCCGAGGTGGGTGCCGCCGATATCGTTGCCTGCCGTGGTGATGAAGACCCGGTGATCGTTGAATTGAAAACCGGCTTCTCCTTGACGCTTTTCCACCAGGCTATCGAGCGTCAGGCCGTCACCGATGCCGTCTATGTTGCAGTGGCACGGGGGACGGGGAGGCGGTTTCAGCAAGCGCTCAAGAGCAATCTCAAGCTTGCCCGGCGACTGGGTCTTGGCTTGATGACTGTCAGGCTGTCCGATGGTTTGGTTGAGGTGCATTCAGACCCGGCTCCCTATACTCCGCGCAAATCGAAGCCGCGCAAGGACCGGCTACTCAGAGAGTTTTCCCGCCGTGTCGGCGATCCGAACACTGGTGGGTCGACCCGCGTAACCCTGGTGACGGCTTATCGCCAGGATGCGATCCGCTGCGCTCAACACCTGGAGGAGAACGGTCCCAGTCGTGGTACGGATGTGGCCAAGGCAACCGGCGTCGAGCGTGCCACCAGGATGATGGCCGACGATCATTATGGCTGGTTTGAACGCGTCGAACGTGGCGTTTATGCCTTGAGCCCCAAGGGGGCAGCCTCCATCCAGGATCAGGTGAAAAACACCGACTTGGGTTAGGTCGTTCTGCGCAAGAAATTCAGCTCGATAAATGCGTAAGGTCTGCGGCACTCGGCCGATGACCTTCAGCTGATGTTCCAGACAGCGAGTGCTGCAAGGACTGTTGACAGTCTCCGTCCTTCATTATTATACAGTGTATAAATATTATGGAGATAACAATGCCGACCGGGCACACAATGATGGCCATGACCCTGGACGGGTTTGTTGCGCGCAAGGACCACGCACTTGACTGGTTGATGAAATTCGACACCGGCTCTGAAGATACCGGCTTCACGGATTTTCAGAACAGCATCGATGTCATTGTCATGGGAACCGGGTCGTTCAAGACCGTTCTTGGGTTCGGCGAGTGGCCCTACCGGAAACCCGTTGTGGTTCTGAGCAAAACTCTTGCCGAGGACAATATCCCGGAAGACGTGAAAGACAAGGTTGAAATCAGCCGTCTCTCACCTGACCAACTGATGACGCAACTGGACGGGCGCGGCGTTGACAGGGTCTATGTGGATGGCGGGGCAATCATTCGATCCTTCCTGCGCGCCGGTTACGTCGCAGACATGCGGATTGCGATCGCTCCCATCCTGATTGGCGAAGGTATCCGGATGTTCGGAGAACTGGACAAGGACGTTGACCTGAGGCTTGAAGACGTGCGCCGGTTCGGGTCCGATTTTGTCGAAATGCGCTACGTGGTGACCTGAGACATGACATCCGGCAGAGCCGCAGGGCGGCCTCAAAAACGGGACGGGACGCTCTCCAGAGAGCGTATCCTGGCAACTGCGCTGCCGCTGCTTCGGGAGCACGGCGCTGAGGCGGTGTCGTTCCGGCGGCTGGCGGACGGCCTTGGTGTGACGGCAATGGCGATCAAGTATCACGTTGGCAGTCAGCAGGAGCTGCTCGCCGCGCTGGTTGAACGTGCCTTCGAGGGAACGCGTGGCAGCATTCAAGGGAGAACACCCGCCGAACGCCTTCGGCACATTCTCTCCATGTACTGCGTCAGAGCACTTGAAAACGCGAAGGTCGTGCGCTGCATCCTGAACGACACATCGCTGATGAGTTCAGAGATCATTGAGATCACGGAAGAGATCAGGAAGAATACGCGACTTTTGAACGATGGTGACCCGAATGACGTCATGCTCAATCTGCTGGTCGACTACACACATGGTTTTGTTTTTTCAGCGGTTGCTGCCGCTCCGGAACATAATCTGACTGAGGAAGATTTTCTCAGAAGTGTCGACTGGGTGCTTCGAACCTGTGTGTCTGAATCCTGAGTACTACACCGGAAGAGCGCATCTGCGTTGGACTGGTTGATGTGGGTATAGTGAAGTCGAAACCCGGTGTAGTTGGCCGCCCGCGAGCTGGCGAATGACGGTCCGGCACCAGAGCGTGATTTAAGGGAGACCTGACATGGAACGGTTCACGGGCGGATGCGTCTGCAGCAGTGTGCGTATCATGGCGTCAGGACGTCCGTACAGGGTCGGCATTTGCCATTGCCTCGACTGCCGCAGGCATCATGGCGCTCTCTTCTATGCTGCAGCCGTGTTCCCGCAAGATGCAGTGACAATTGAAGGTGAAACGCGGGACCATGCGGGCCGGCATTTTTGCCCTCACTGCGGCTCGTCGATTTTTGCCCGTTCCGGTGATGAAGTCGAGGTGCATCTCGGTTCGCTCGATGCCCCTGACCAGCTGAAGCCCACTTATGAATGCTGGACGACCCGCCGCGAGGCGTGGCTACCGCCCTTTCCCGGCATGAAACAACATGAACGTGATCGGGACGACGCAGGTCGCTTTGAAGACTAGGGTCTCTCAAATCCGCATACGCTTGGAATCGGTTGGACGGATTGCGCTATGCCCGGCCTTCGCGTTTTGCCATTGAGCGTTGTCCGATCGGAATGACCAGAAGCGTGAGGCATCCGACAACGAAGAAGAGCAGGGGATAACTGCCGGTTTCAGTGATGAGCGCGCTACAGACTGCAAGTCCGAAACTGCCTCCGAGCATTTGAATGGTGAGGTTGATACCGCTCGCCTGCGCGTGCTTGTCCTTCGGCACGGCATTCATCTGCACCCGCCTGACCGGGATGGCGATACTCGGCATGGAGGCTCCCCAAAGTATCAGAGGTATGAGAGCCAGAAGGAAACTCTGCTGGATTGCTGCAAAGGCCAGGAGAATGAGTGCCGCCCCGTGACAGGTTACCCCTCTGACCAGCGTGAACCTCGAGCCGAATTTATCCGTGAGCTTTCCGACCAGGATCGATGTGCCGAGCGTTGGCAGGATTGCCAGGGAAACTGCGACGCCTGACAAGATGGGTGTCCTGCCCAGAATGTCCTGGAAGAACTGGGCGGCGAAGACGAAAACGGCGATCTTCTCAAGTTGAAAAATCGCAAAGATGAAAACACCTCCGGCAAACTCGGGGATCTTCAGGAGCGATATGTCGAGAAGCGGTGCCGGATGCGTCAGTTCCCTTTGCAGGAACAGGGCCAGGGTCGCGAGCCCGAGGACAATAAGACCGAGTGTCATGGGGGATGTCCAGCCCCATGAGGGGCCCTGCATCACAGATGTCACCAGACCGAAGAGACCGACAATCAGAAAGGCGGGTCCTGCAAACTCCAGTGGTGTTTGCGCGCTGGAAGTCTTGTGTTTCTGCACATCGTAATTCGGTGACCAGATCAGCCACAGCAGTACCGCAATTCCAAGAACGATCGGAATGCCGACCCAGAATATCATGCGCCAGGAAAGCGTTTGGGTAAGCAGCCCGCCGACCAACGGGCCGGATGCCATGAATATGCCCCCGACCGTGGTCTGATACCCGAACGCCGTTCCACGTTTTTCCGGATCGAATGCTTTTGTTATGAGCGCAATCGATGTCGGGAAAATCACGGCAGCGGCAATGCCCTGAAGAACGCGGGCAACAATGAGCGTCGTCCCGTCACTGGCAAGTGCGGCAAGCAGCGAGGCGGCGGCAAAGAGTGCCGCACCGGATGAAAAGTAATGTCTCCTGCTGAATTGGTCGCCAAGGCGGCCGGCAATCGCCACAGCGCAGGTGAAACTCAGAAGATAGGCGTTCACTACCCAGTGGGCTGCCGAGACGGACAGTCCGAGCTCTTGAGTAATCGACGGCAGCGACACCGCAACGATGGTTTCGTCCAGCACGATGAGCCCGAGTACGCCGCTCATTGCGCCGAGCAGCCACCATTTTCTCCGGTTCTCAGCCACCAATTGCTCTTGTCTCTCCGGAAGTTATGCCTGTGACGGTAGAGTTTCAGATGTCCGTTGGCTTCGCAACTGCGATGAGCGGGTCTGACGGGAGAAGACTTCGGGCCACTGTTTTCGGTCACGCAGAGCACAAACGGACACGAAAATAATATCTTGAGTATTTGACTCCAGTTTATTGACAATGCTTGCCGGACCAGCCTAGGTTCGTTCGCCCATGGAAGAGCCATGGATTGCATTCCTGACAGGAGAGACCCATGAAAGTCGGATCACTGACGGCGGGTCTTTGCTCCGCTGCTTTAGCCATAGCGACTTGTTTCGCTTCAGCCACGTTCGCAAACGCAGAGACAATCACCGTAACCGATATCGCCGGCCGCACGGTCGAAGTGGAAAAGAACCCCAGCAAGGTCGTCCTTGGTGAAGGGCGCATGATCTACACGATCGCGCTGCTGGACCAGGACAACCCGTTCAAACGCGTCGTTGGCTGGAAAGACGACATGGTGCGTTTCGATCCGGATGCGTACCGCAAGTACCGGGAAGCGTTTCCGCAAGCCGCTGATCTCCCGAGCTTCGGCAGCCCGTATTCAGACGAATGGAACCTGGAAGCCGTCATTTCGCTGGGAACGGAAGTTGTGCTGATGAACCTCGGCAATCTTCTGAAGGCTCAGGAAAGCGGAATTATCGACAAGCTGGCAGAGGCGGGCGTCGCGACAGTGTTCGTGGATTTCCGGCAGGACCCGACCCAGAACACGGTACCGAGCATTCAGTTGCTGGGGCGCATTTTTGACGAGCGCGATGCAGCGGACGCCTTCACCGACTACTATCAGTCGCAGATGAAGTTGATCTTCTCGCGTGTTGAAGCCATCCCGGCCGAAGAACGGCCGATCGTCTTCATCGAGCGTGCAGCGGGCTACAACCCGGCCAAATGCTGCTCGACATTTGGTGCCGCCAATCTGGGGCGCCTGGTCGACCTTGCGGGAGGCCGCAACTGGGGTTCGCTCAAGTTCCCGGGTTTTGCGACCAACGTTTCTCTTGAAGCCATCTTTTCCGATGACCCCGAGATCATCATCGGCACCGGTGGCAACTGGTCCGAAGCCAATCCGGACACGGCCGCCGTTCTCTTCGGCTATGAGGCCACTGACGAAATGGTGAAAGAGCGTCTTGGCGCATTGGCTGCTCGTGAGGGCTGGTCCGACCTCTCAGCCGTAAAGTCCGGCCGGTTCCATTCGGTCTATCACCAGTTCTACAACAGCCCCTATCACTTCGTTGCCATGCAGGCCTTTGCCAAGTGGATCCATCCGGAGCTGTTTGAGGACGTGAACCCGGATGCCACGATCAAGGAACTGCACGAAAGGTTCCTGCCGATCGACTATTCCGGCGTCTTCTGGGGCAGCCTCGAAGTCGAGGGCTGAGCCGAAAGCCTTTCAGGCCTCGCCAGCTTCGTGGCGGGGCCATTTTGCTTTTAGGAAATTTCAGATGAGTGTCGATGTGAATGTCATCGAGATGCGGCAAAGCTATGCATCTCAGATCGCACGCCGCTATGGAATGATTGCCGTCGTAACCGGTCTCCTGGCGCTGAGCTTCTTTCTTGATGTCGCGACGGGCCCGGGAAACTACCCGCTGTCCACGGTCTTTGACGTTTTCGCCGACCCGATGTCCCACGGGGTCCGGTTGAAGGTCATTGTCTGGGATTATCGTCTGCCTGTCGCGGTGACCGCAGTGCTGGTCGGTGCACTCCTGGCGGTTGCAGGCGCGCAAATGCAGACCATTCTCAACAACCCGTTGGCCGAACCGTTCACGCTTGGGGTTTCGGCGGCTGCAAGTTTCGGCGCTTCGCTTGCGATCGTGATGGGGATTTCAATCATACCTGCCGTCGGGCATTTGCTCGTTACTGCAAACGCTTTCGTCTTTGCGCTCGCCACATGTGGCTTCATCCTGTTTGCGACACGCCTCAAGGGTGTTGGGTCCGAGACGATGATTCTGTTCGGCATCGCGATCTTCTTCACCTTTTCCGCGCTTCTGGCGCTGATGCAGTATATGGCCTCGGAAGATCAGATCGCCCGGATCGTTTTCTGGATGATGGGATCGTTGAGCCGTGCGAGCTGGGAGAAGATCGGCCTCGGCACATTGCTGTTATGCATCGCCATTCCCTTCAGTCTTTACCGCACATGGTCCATGACGGCTTTGCGGATGGGCGAGGCCACCGCTGAAAGCATGGGTGTCGATGTCGCACGGCTGCGTGTGGAGATGCTGATCTGCATCTCCCTTCTTGCTGCAACCGCCGTATCATTCGTGGGCACGGTCGGGTTCGTCGGGCTGGTCGGTCCGCACATAGCGCGGCTCCTGGTGGGGGAAGACCAACGCTATTTCGTGCCGCTTTCGGCTCTGGTCGGGGCCTTGGTCCTGTCGCTGACGTCGCTGATCTCGAAATCTATCACCCCGGGCATCATCTATCCGATCGGGATCATAACCTCGCTGATCGGTGTGCCGGTGTTTGTGTCGATCATTCTCAGTACGCGGCGGGAGCGGCTGTCATGACATTGAACATCACGAACCTTCGGGCAGGATATGGCAGAACGGAAATTCTGCACGATGTCTCCGTCAAGAACGTTGAACCCGCGACCTTTGTCGGTCTCATCGGGCCGAACGCATCAGGTAAATCAACGCTGTTCAAGACGATCGCCGGATTGGTGAAGCCGATGGGAGGCCACATCACCATCGGCGGCGAAGACATCACGCACCTGCGCCGCAAGGACCGGGCGCAATGCATTGCCTATATGCCGCAAGCCTATGGGTGCAATGCGCTTTTGACGGTGTTCGAGAGCGTGCTTCTGGCGCTGAAGCAAACCACCGGATGGCGGGTCGATGCCGATAATCTCGACAGGGTGTCGGACACGCTTCATGCGCTTGGCCTGTCACATCTCGCCAATCGCGGTATTGCCGATCTCAGTGGCGGCCAGGCGCAAATGATCGCGGTGGCGCAGACCATCGTGCGCGCACCGGAAGTCATCTTGCTCGACGAACCGACAAGCGCGCTTGATCTGCACCACCAGCTTTCGATCATGACCTCGATCCGCAACGAGATGGACCGCAAGAAACCGGTGGTCATTGCCGCGCTCCACGATCTGAATCTTGCCGCCAAGTTTTGTGACCGGTTGATCTTGCTGCGCGAGGGCGTGATCCTGGCCGACGGGCGACCAGGCGACATCCTCGCACTGCCGGAAATCGGCGAGACCTATCGCGTCAAGGCGGATCTTGAGCGCACCAGCAAAGGAGCGCTCTATGTTGACGCGAGGCTGGCATGAGGTCCAGCGACGAAGCGCAGCTTCCTTGAGCTCGACATTTGGCCGAAAGCGGCTGAACGATTGATTGTCGGTCTTGCTGGCTCCGCGAGAGGATTGGGGTCCCGCTCATGAGGAAGTGTCTCGTTCAGGCCGCTGAGACGGATGCTGTTTCGCCTGCCTGAACCTTGTCGGCGAGCCCTTTCAGGTTTCCATCCAGGACCTTGCCCATCATCATTTTCATCATGGTCTGGCCCAGCAGCCAGCCCATCGGGCCGTATTTGACACGATAGTCCATGCTCCACTCCACGAGCGTCTGCCTGGAACCCTGGGGTCGGATGCGCAGCTCTGCGTAGGCTTCCTTCAGCGGCATGGGATCGGTATCCAGCAGGCGAACGCGGTAACCGCGGTTTGGCTGCCACTGTGTCACTTCTTCCACCAGAGAGTTGCCGTCATCGAAATGGCAGCGCCGTTTCGAGCCAACCTGATTGGCGCCCGAGGTGAGCGCATCGACCGATTTCACGAGTGGTGCAAACTCATCAATGTGCATGAAACGATCAAGAACCGCCCAGACGGCTTCCGGGCTGGCATCGATCAAAAGGGTGCGTTGGTGGTGTATCATCGGGGCCACTCACTTCAGCAATCGCGTCGTTTTTTCTGTTTCTGAGAACTTCATAAACTTGCCCTGCTGCCACCGTTGTGGCAGCAGTGTGGCAGTAGGAGATAGAAATGCGTCGCACGGAACGGCTTTTCCGGATCATCCAGATTCTTCGGTCAAAACGATCGCCCGTGACAGGGCGTGATCTGGCCGATGAGCTGGAGATATCGCTGCGGACCCTTTATCGCGACATGGCCGAACTCACCGCGCAGCGCGTGCCTGTCATTGGCGAGGCCGGTACCGGTTACGTGCTGGACGATGGCTATGACATGCCACCCCTGATGCTGACAGCTGATGAGCTGGAGGCGGCCGCGCTTGGCGCCACCTGGGTGACGTTGCAAGGCGACCCTTCGCTTGCCCGTGCCGCCAGGGACCTGGTTGCCAAATTGTCGGAGGCCATACCGAAGGAACTGCGCCCGATCGTGCTGGATGCAAGTTCCAGATCCATTGCCACCCGCTCCCAAGTCCAGGATCAGTTCGACGGTGTCGTCTTGCGGCGTGCGATACGGGATCGCTCGCGGTTGCAGCTCACCTACCAGGGCCAAAACGGGGATGTCACCAACCGTGTGGTCTGGCCGATGCTGATCGCCTATCTGAATGCAGTCCGATACATCGTCGCCTGGTGCGAAACGAGACAGGATTACAGGCATTTTCGAACGGACCGGGTGCAGAACCTGAAGGTGCTTGAGGACAAGTATCCGGCGCGCCGCGAAGTTCTGGTCAGGGAGTGGGAGGAGGCCATGGAAAAACGGCATCAGGGCTGACACGGCCGCGCTTCAAGTTGACAGGAAGAATGAAAATCTCCGTTTCCGGTGTCGGGTCGTGACCGGTCCGAAGGAGTATGTGTTGTCTTCGAAGGATCAAAAAATTATCGCTGAAGTGAAGCTGATTACGGCCGGAAGACCTATATAGGCTTCGACGCTTTCATGACTGAAATAGTGAAACAGAAAAGAATTGTTCAGGTTCTTCAATGGGTAGAGGCAAAATGGAAAAACGCAGGTTGGGTGCTAACGGACCGGAAGTCGGGGCAATCGGTTACGGTGGAATGTCTTTTGCCGACATGTACGGGCCCACGAATGAAACAGAGAGCCACGCAATCCTCGATGCCTGCCGTGATTTGGGCGTGACGCTTCTGGACACGGCAAATGTCTACGGCATGGGGAAGTCGGAAAGCGCAATCGGAACCTATCTGAAGGCTGATCCGGGCGCGCGGGATGAGTTTGTCATCGCGACGAAGGCAACCATCACGACTGATCCGGAAGGCAACCGCACTTTCGACAATTCATCGGAACACCTGGAAGCCGAACTGGACAAGTCGCTGCAACGGCTTGGTCTGGAATATGTGGACCTCTTCTACGCTCATCGCCGCGACCCGCGCTTCACGCCGGAAGAAACGGCTGCAAATCTCGGTCGGCTCGTTGAAAAGGGCAAGGCCCGGGCGATCGGTCTTTCGGAAGTTGCCCCTTCAACCTTGCGGCGCGCATCGAAAGTCTTTCCCATCGCCGCCGTTCAATCAGAATATTCCCTCTCCACACGCTTCCCGGATCTCGGACTTGTACAGACCTGCGCCGAGCTGGGGGTCGCCATGGTGGCATTCTCGCCCGTGGGGCGGTCGCTGCTGACGGACAATCCGATCCCGCGCGAGCGGATCGCCAATCTGCCGTTCCTTGCGGGCAACCCGCGCTTCATGGAACCGAACCTGACGGAGAACCTGCGTATTACGGAAGGTTTCCGCAAACTCGCAGCCGAAATGGGCACGTCGGCGGCCGGGCTGGCAAATGCCTGGCTGCTCAGCCGCGGACCACATGTGATCCCGATCCCCGGAACGCGGTCGGTCGATCACTTGCGCGAATGCCTCTCGGGAGCCGCGTTAAGCCTGACGCAATCCGATCTCGAACGGATTGAGGCGGTGCTGCCGGTCGGCTGGGCGCATGGGGATCGTTATTCGGCCGAGCAATGGAACGGACCGGAGCGGTATTGCTGAGGCGAACCGGGCTCCGAATTCAGGAGCCCGGCATAGGCTATCGACCTGAACTCCCTGTATGAATTCAAATGCGAATGTCTGCTCCAGGCCGAAACTCGGCAGGGGACCTTGCTGGAGCGGGCGTTCGCAGGTAGGGCCCGGCGAAGCAAACGCGCCGGTCCGCTCGGGTCGTCAATCAACTTCAAATCCCATGTCCTGCATGAGCCGCCTTCTGGTTTTTTCCGTCGGCGAACCGTCCTTTTCCCAATGCGGTCCCGACATCAGGGCCTCAACGCATTTGCGATGCGGGTGTATCGACAGGGTTCCACCTTCCGGCATCGTATATTCGAAATTGATGCCATCGCGCTCGGTGACCATCCCGTAGCAAAGATAGCAATATCCCAGAAAGTCCTCTGGAAGCTCCGGCTCCTCTTTTCTGGCCGGGGCTTCATATGGCTCTGACGGTGTCAGGCGCAGCAGCAGGCCGTCCAGCTCCAGTTGCCATTCAGCATCATCCTCTTCCGACCAGAGTTCGGCCAGTTCCGACGTTTCCCTTACCCGTTTGACGATTGCTCTGGCACTCTCCAGAAGATCTTCGGAAACCTGTTCGTTCTCGAAATTCGGCATGTCGGGAAGATCGGCGGGCGGCCGTCCAATGGCGGCGGCAAGCATGTCGCAAGTCGCCAGGGCAATCGATGCCTCATCCGCATCCAGCGCGCCGGTATCGGGTTCAAGTTTCTTCAGGGTGTCGCGCACCGCCGCGAAGCTCTTCACGTCGGCCACAAAGTCCAGGGCCGTATCATTGCCAAAACTGCCTGACGCCCAAACGCCCATGACCCTCTCCCGCAGGTGTTGCGCAATTCTACGCAAGCGGCGTTAAGGAACCAGGTGAACAATTGATTCAATCGTATCGAAAGACGTCCTGCGGTGGATTGTCCTGCGCAGAGCATTTTTCGAAATGACACAACCAGAGCGCTAGTTTAACTTGGGTGCTATGAGTTCGGACAATTGGTCAGATACTGAAAATGACGCCGTTGTTGCATCTTATTTTTCGATGCTTGGTGATGAGCTCTCTGGTCGTCCGTACGTCAAAGCCGCTCAAAACCGTTTGCTTCAGCAGCAGACCGGGCGTAGCCGCGGGGCGATTGAGTTCAAATTGAGCAATATCTCGGCCGCCGCCAAAGGTTTGGGTTTGCCGATAATCAAGGGCTATCAACCCCGTTTCAATTTTCAGATGTCGCTGGCGGAAGCAATCATGCGCTGGCTTGCGCAGCACCCGCTCTGGGAGGTCGCGCTGAAAGACGCGCAACCACCCGGACTGGCCGAGGCCTCGGCACTGTTCGTCGGAGTTGCGCCGACACTCAGGAATGCGCCCCCGCCGGAAGAAACCGAAATGCTGCAGGCCGTTGCGCGCAGGTTCGATGTTGCTGGCCGCGATGAACGCAACAGGGCATTGGGCAAGGCAGGGGAAGAGCTGGTGTTTCACCGCGAGCGTTCCCAGCTTCAGCATCAGGGCCGTGAAGATCTGGCAAAACGCGTTCGCTGGGTTTCTCAGGAAGATGGTGATGGGGCCGGTTACGACATTCTCAGCTTCACACCGGCAGGCAGGGACCGTTTGATCGAGGTTAAGACAACGAACGGCTGGGAGCGCACGCCGTTTCACATATCCCGAAACGAATTGGATGTCGCCGAAGCCCGGAAGGAGGACTGGTATCTTTTCCGCCTCTATGAATTCGCGCGAGGTCCCAGGGCTTTTGAACTGCGGCCACCTCTTGAAGCACATGTCGCACTGACCGCGACGAGCTTTCAGGCGAGTTTCGGGTGATCAGGGTGGATTGGTGAGCGAAAGGTTTCTGCTTCGACCGGCGTTTGACGTGTTGCAACAAGCGGGTGTTCAGAGCCCAATGCGGCCTGTGTAGCTATTTCTGCGAATGTCGGTTCTGGGGCCGGTTGCCGTCCGGCAGGGTCCGGACACGTTTCCGGTCAAACGGACATGTCTGCACCGTGTGTGCAGATCGGTCGGGCCGTGCCGAACAGACTGAGGCCCAAGAAACGGCTGCTCTGACGGTCCCTCATCTTAATAAGGCCCAATTCTGAACAGATTGTCCGGGCGTCATCGGAGGACGCCAGAGCCCTCACAACAGTGCGGTCAATCGTGTTGTCTGCAACAAGAATGTCCGTAAGTGGTTGATTTACGGATTCCACAGGGGGCAGGATCTCCGGTCCGGTACGATTTCCGCCACCCTGCCGGAACGCCTCCTGAGGCTCCATCTTTACAGTTAATATTGGTGCAGCGCCTGCACCAAACCTTCGTATTTTTATCAAGGTTTGACCTCTCTTTTGCCTGTCATCCCTTTCACGTTTGAACGCGCCCCAAAAAGGGTTGGGTTCCACGCAGCAAGAAAGGTCATCGTATGGCGCGTGCAAGCAGCTTCGAGCGACAGATGCTCGAACTAATAAATGAAGAGAGGGCCAATGCCGGGCTACAGCCCCTGAGGCTGAATGTTTTACTCAACGAATCCAGTGAAGAGCACAGTGAGTGGATGCTGCGCTCGGGCAATTTCTCACACACCGGTGAAGGTGGTTCCTCGGCGACCGATCGGATATCCGACAGTGGATACCCCTTGGAAGGCAGCTGGCGGACAGGCGAAAACATTGCCTGGCAATCGGAACGGGGGTCGCAAGGCATCGAAGATGACGTCCGTCAATTGCATGAAACATTGATGAGCAGTCCGGGGCACCGTGCGAATATTCTCAATCCTGATTTCACGGAGATCGGGATCGGAATCGAAAGGGGTAACTTCCGGGGGACCGATGCGGTAATTGTAACGCAGAATTTTGCGGTGACCGATGGGGATACATCGGGGTCCGTGGAGCCGGACGGGACACCGGTGCCCGATCCGACACCGACACCCCAGCCAGACCCCACACCAGAACCTGACCCGCAACCGGAACCGGACCCCACGCCGGAACCGGATCCCACACCGGAACCGGACCCCACACCGGTGCCGGATCCCACGCCGGAACCTGACCCACAACCGGAGCCGGATCCCACACCAGAGCCGGACCCCACGCCGGAACCGGATCCCACACCGGAGCCGGACCCTCAACCGGAGCCGGACCCTACGCCGGAACCGGATCCCACGCCGGAACCTGACCCACAACCGGAGCCGGATCCTACGCCGGAGCCGGATCCCACACCAGAGCCGGACCCTACACCGGAGCCAGTGCCCACACCGGAGCCGAGGGAAAGCGTGTCTGTTTCCGGCTTCGCACGTGGCACCTCAGGTGACGACAATCTGGTCTCTACCGGGTCATGGTCAGCGGTCTTCGCGAGAGCTGGCAACGATACCGTAACAGGCAATGACGGCTTCGATTTCCTCAACGGTGGCTCCGGCAACGATCTGCTTTTTGGCGGCGGTGGCACCGATTATCTGATCGGAGGCCGGGGCAACGACGTTCTGGATGGCGGCGATGGCCGGGACTATCTGATCGGCGGTGCCGGAGACGACATGATGACCGGTGGCGAGGGCCCGGATCTGTTCCTCTTCGCCGGAGGAAATGACACGATCACGGACTTCACCGCAGGGGAAGACACGTTGCTCCTCCATCGAAATCTCTGGAAAGGCGGCAATCCCGCGGAGTCCTGGCAAAACAATGTGACTGTTGAGGACGGAAACACGGTTGTCGATTTCGGTGCCGGCAACACCTTGACCCTCACCGGCGTTACCGATCTGTCGACTGTGGATGCGTTCGACCTGTTCTGCTGACACCAACGGATCAGTTTCGTTGTGACTTGGAAAGTCGGGCTGGCTGTCGCGTTCTGCGATGGCCAGCCCGGTCAATGCGGATGAGAAGGCAATCGATTGGACATCTCATCCCCTCAACAATGCAGGTTTCGATGCGTCCGCAGGGAGGGGCATCGGTCTTTACGATCTGCAGTGCCGTTTGGGGTGTCAACACTCGGTTTTTGCGGCTCAACACCGTGTGCCAGACCAGCTCTTTTAGCTGCCGCTTCAAGTACTCAACCTCAAGCCGGGCCGACTTCCGAAAAATGCCATTTTCTGCCAACACGTCCTAGGAACAGGACAGTTAGAGTGTGGAAAACAAAGTGCCATGCGAATTACAGGCACAAGAACAAGATTGAATGGCTCTTTTGATTATCTCAGCGCGCGTGAATTGACCAAGCGTGGTGTTGCTCGGAAACGTCTCAACACAGGTGAAATTCCAGATGGGATCGATCCTGGTCCGAGCCTGTGGGTTAGCCAGATGCCGTCACAATTCCAAAACGCATCACTTGCGATAGAGCGTCCCTTGCATTTTGGGTTGCAATTCACGCAACTCTTCCGCCAGGAAGTCCACAAACCTTCGAACGCGGACTGTGCGGCGCAAATCCGTGTGAAGCAATATCCAAAGAGTGCGACTCAATTCCATCTCAGTGCCAGGAACCTGACACAGATCAGGGTACAGGTGCTCATAGATAACCGGGAGCTTTGACATGCCACACCCCTGTCTGAGCAAGCTCAAATGCATGTAACCTTCGTCGGAAGCATGGCGGACAGCAGCCAACGGAAATGGTGACTGACGAAGCAATTCGGTATTTTCGCCTGGCCCGGTCCAACCAAGCCAGTAAAGCCCAGCCCCATCGGATTCAGCCTTTAAGACAGCGGTCTCAAGATAACTTCGGCTGGCATAGGTGCCGATCGCGATGGGATAGAGCTTGCGCGCGACTACGTCGTCGGTCACCTCATAGGCGACGCGCAGCGAAACATCCGTTTCGGCCCGGTTGATGTCCTCCTTCCTGTCGGTTAGGCGGAACTCGATATCGATCCCGGGATAGGCCTTAAAAAAACGCGCCAGAATGGGTGCGACGACGTCATAGGCCATCATCGGGGAAAGCGAAAACCGGATCGTTCCGGTTTCGCTCCTGTCCAGCCCGTCGACCCGCCGCCGCGCGCCCAGGAAAATTCGCTCGGCTTCTTCAGCCAGCGGCAGGAGCGCTTCGCCCGCTGTCGTCAGCTGAAATCCGCGCCGGGAACGGGTGAAAAGCTGAACGCCGTAGCTTGCTTCCAGGATCTGGATATTGCGGTCCACGGTGACGTGGTTGGCATTCATCAATGCCGCGCCCGCGCGCAGGCTGCCGCCGCGCGCCACGGCAAGAAAGAACGGCATCGTCTCCCAGTCGCTCGGTCGCATGGTTCATCCTTATGTTTCATATTTGGAACATTCTGTTCAAAAATGTGCAGTTTATGTATCTGCTGATTAACATAAATTTCGGGCAGACCAAATGACGGAGATAACGATGAACCGCAGATCGTTTCTGAAAAATGCCGCCTCGGCCGCTGCCATGGCGGCGATGCCCTTGCCCGGATCGGCCGCAACGGTGAGCCTGCCCGAAAAAGCCTATATGAGCGTTCGGGGGCAAAAAGTCGCCTATGTCGATGTCGGTGAGGGTCGCCCGGTCGTGTTCCTGCACGGGAACCCGTCATCGTCCTTCCTGTGGCGCAACATCATTCCCTATGTTTCCACCGGCCATCGCGCCATCGCCCCGGATCTGATCGGCATGGGTGATAGCGACAAGCCGGTGCTGACCGACACTTATGCCGATACCGCGGAATATCTCTTTGCGTTTCTGGATGCGCTCGATCTCAGCGATGCTGTGCTGGTGATCCACGATTGGGGATCGGGCCTTGGCTGGCACTATGCGCGTACGCGCCCTGAGCGGATTTCGGCCATCGCCTTCATGGAAGCCATGACGCCGCCCTTTATTCCCTACGAAAGCTACGAGGCCCTTGGACCGTTCGCCGAATTCGTCCGCAACGTCAAAACCTCCGGCGTCGGCGAGGAAATGGTCATGAAGCAGAACATCCTTCTGGATCAGTTCATGCGCCACGGCAGCCCCAACGGGCCGCTCCCCGATGCGGTGATGGCTGAATACAACCGCTATTACCCGACGCCCGAAAGCCGAAAGATCCTGCTGGACTGGCCGCGCGAAATTCCCGTCGCGGGGGAGCCGGCGGACGTCGATACGGTGGCAAGGGCCAACAATGACTGGCTGCTGGCAAGCGACCTGCCGAAGCTGATGTTCCATGTCGATCCCGGGGCGATCATTCCGATGGCGCAGGCTGAACACCTGAAGAAAACACTGAAGAACCTCGAGACGGTGTTTTTGGGTCAAGGCGGGCATTTCGTTCAGGAAGATTATCCCGACGAGATCGGCAGGGCACTGGCCGAGTGGCTCACGCGCAATTGACGTGAAGCCGGTGTGCCGATTCTTCCCACCCGACAAGAATTTCTGAAAAGGAACAGCGTGAACCGACTGAAGGACAAGATTGCCGTCATCACTGGCGGAACCAGCGGCACAAAGCACAGCCACGATTGATAACCCAGCCGTTTGGGAGACCAAACCCTGCAAGAATTAGGGTGATCAACTAATGGAAGAACGGAACCATGCTTAAATCAATGATGGCTGCTGTCATAAATCAATGGGGCAGTGCGGAGACATTCGAGATTGTACAACGTCCAATACCTGAACTTGAGGCGGACGACGTACTGATCAAAGTGGCATTCGCGGGAGTCAATCCCGCTGATTGGAAAATGCGAGCTGGTTACCTTGAGTCGGCATTGCCCAATGGAGCGTTTCCTCTGGTTCTCGGGCTTGACGCTTCGGGGATCGTAGTAGCGACGGGTGAAAACGTTGTTGAATTTTCAGAGGGCGACAGAGTCGTTTCAGGAACCAATCAATTTACTGCGGGAAAACCTGGTTCCTACGCACAATATCTCGTCGTCAATAAACAGCGTGTTGCGTTGATTCCGTCAGAAATGACTTTAGAATCTGCGGCCACGATACCTATCGCAGGCATCACAGCCTGGCAGGCACTGTTTGCTGCTGACAAGGGCGCGTTAAAAAAGGGAGAGACCCGAAAAATATTGATTAACGGTGCTTCCGGTGGTGTAGGCAGTTTTGCAGTTCAACTGGCCAAGTGGGCTGGTGTAGACGTGGCCACGACCTGCAGTGGTGCCAATTTGGAGTATGTCAGATCTCTGGGAGCCGATTTCCTAATTGACTACAAAACCCAGAATATCAGCGACGAAATCGCCAAATGGGCGCCGAAGAGCGTTGATTTGATAGTCGACGCGATCAGTGCCGACTCTCTCACTGACCCCATTGCCCTGCTAAAGCAAGGTGGAAAGCTTGTCAGTATCGCAACGTTGACGGATGACGGTGACATCGAAGCGAGCATTGCTGAAGCGAAGGAACGCGGCGCTACCAAAATCTTGGCTTACGTCGATGACTCGCGTTTTGGCAAAGAACTGCAAAAGTTGATTGATATTGTAGACGCCGGTGGAATGTGGCTTCCCCCCACTGAGCCCTTCGAACTGAACGACGTCGCACGAGCACACGAAAAACTGGAGGGAGGACATGTGAGGGGTAAATTGGTCCTGCGCGTATCAGCTGAACTGCATTAATTTCATCCAGCTATGATGCGTATTCCGAATTCCCCGGCGGTATTCGCGTGAATGTCATCTGACCGCGGCTCTTTCTTGCTGTTGTCTCACAGTGACCGAATGACAGACATAGACAGATACCCGTTTCATCCTGTGTGCTGTTCCAATTGCGGCGGGATAACAGGAACCACTTCCGGGGTGGGCTCGGAGGCACCTGAATCTCTCAAAGGTCCGCGAAGCGTCGTTTACATAAGGCGTATCCAATTGGTGCCTTGCCCGCATGGCAGAACCCGGAACAAACCACCTCAAACTCACACGCTCACCGAAACCACCCCTCAATGAAAATCCCGGCTCGGGAACAGCTTCTTTGCCTGCTCGCGCGGGTGGAAGGCGCGGGGTTTGGGGGTGTCGGCTTTCAGGTGCACCGGCACCTCGTCGGTCTTGGCTGTCGTCTCGACCAGAATGTCGTCCTTCGGGTGGCCGAGAAGGGTGAGTTTGTGGGAGCAGTCTTCGATATGGTCGGCAATCAGGTGTACGACGATGCCCTCGCGCTCCAGGCGGCCACGGACCTTTAGCAGGCGTCCGCCGAGGACGGCGGCGCGGAACCTTTCATACATCTTGGGCCAGACGACCACGTTGGAAACGCCGGTTTCGTCTTCCAGCGTCAGGAAGATGACGCCGGAGGCGGTGCCCGGGCGCTGGCGGGTGATGACGAGGCCGCAGACCGAAACATTCCGGGCCTCGCGCGGCGAGACGCGGGCCAGCCGGTCATGCGCGGTGAGGTTCGCAATATGCGGGCGCAGCAGTTCCATCGGATGGGCGCGCAGCGTCAGACGGGTCGACAGATAATCCTCCACCACCTCCTGGCCCAGATGCATCGGCGGCAGGATGACGTCGGGCTCGAAGATCGCTTCGCCGTCAATCGGATCGTTGAAGAGCGGCAGCGGTTTCGGGCTGCGGATGGTCTTCACCTGCCACAGCGCCGCCCGGCGGCTGAGCCCCATGCCGGCAAAGGCGTCGGCCTCGGCCAATCGCTCCAGTGTTGCCGGAGGTACGCCGGTCCTCAGCCACAGGGTCTCGGTGTCCGGATAACCGTTGCCGCGCGCGGCCACGATCCAGTCCGCATCCTCCTCGCGCATGCCCTTGATCTGGCGGAAGCCGAGCCGCAAGGCCAATGCCCCGTCGCTGCGCCGCTCCAGCGTGCTGTCCCATGAGCTCTGGTTGACGCAGATCGGCCTGATCTCCACCTGGTGGTCGCGGGCATCGCGCACGATCTGCGCCGGGGCGTAGAAGCCCATCGGCTGGGAGTTGAGAAGGGCACAGGCGAACTCGGCCGGGTAATGGCATTTCAGGTAGGCCGAGACATAGGCCAGCATGGCAAAGGCCGCCGCGTGGCTTTCCGGAAAGCCATACTCGCCGAAACCCTCGATCTGGCCGAAGCAGTTCTGGGCGAATTCCAGCTCATAGCCACGTTCGATCATGCCGGAGATGAACTTGTCCCGAAGCTGGCCGATGGTGCCCATGCGCCGGAAGGTCGCCATGGACCGGCGCAGCTTGTCGGCTTCCGACGGCGTGAACCCGGCGGCGACCACGGCAATCTGCATTGCCTGTTCCTGAAACAGCGGCACGCCAAGGGTCTTGCCCAGCACCTCTTCCAGTTCCCTGGAGGGGAACTTGATCGGCTCCTTGCCCTGCCGCCGGTTGATATAGGGGTGCACCATGCCGCCCTGGATCGGGCCGGGGCGGACGATCGCCACCTCGATGACGAGATCGTAGAACTCACGCGGGCGCATGCGCGGCAGGAAGTTCATCTGCGCCCGGCTTTCCACCTGGAAGACGCCGATCGCATCGGCCTTGCACAGCATGTCGTAAGTGTCGGTATCGGCCTGCGGCACGGTGCCGAGGGTCAGGTTCTGGCCGTGATGATCCTCAAGCAGGTCGAAACACTTGCGGATGCAGGTCAGCATGCCGAGGCTGAGCATATCCACCTTCAGGATGCCGAGCGCGTCGATGTCGTCCTTGTCCCACTCGATCACCGTGCGGTTTTCCATCGCCGCATTCTCGATCGGGCAGAGCGCGTCGAGCCGCCCCTGGGTGATGACGAACCCGCCGACATGCTGGCTGAGATGGCGCGGAAAGCCGATGATCTCGCGGATCAGCTCAATGGTCCGGATCACCCGTGGATTGGCAAGGTCCAGCCCCAGTTCCCGGACGCGGGTTTCCTCCGGGCCCTTGTTGGAACTGCCCCAGATCTGGCCGGAAAGCGCCGCGGTGACATCCGCATTCAGTCCCATCACCTTGCCGACCTCGCGGATCGCGGCGCGGGTGCGGAAATGGATCACCGTGGCGCAGAGCCCGGCCCGGTGGCGGCCGTATTTTTCGTAAACATACTGGATCACCTCCTCGCGCCGCTCATGCTCGAAATCGACATCGATATCCGGCGGCTCGCCCCGGTGCTCGGAGATGAAGCGTTCCGACACCATGGTGATGGTTTCCGGCCCGACATCGGTGATCCTGAGCGCATAGCAGATAATGGAATTGGCCGCCGACCCACGCCCCTGGCACAGAATTTCCTGTCGGCGGGCAAATTGCATGATGTCGTGAACGGTCAGGAAATAGGCGGCGAACTTGAGCTTGGCGATCAGCTTCAGTTCCTTTTCCGCCAGCGTCGAGGCATGCGCGGGGACCCCGGTGGGGTAGCGGTTTTCAAGGCCCTGCCAGGTCAGCCGCTCCAACCGGTCCTGCGGGCTCTCCCCGTCGCTGATCTCGTCCGGATATTCGTAAGACAGCTCGGACAGGTCGAAGCTGCAGCGGGTGGCGATTTCAATGGTCCGGCGCAGGGCTGCCGGATGGTGACGGTAGAGCCGGGCCATGTCACCGGCCGACTTCAACCGCCGTTCGCCATTCAGAAGGGCGCGGGTGCCGATCTCGTCGATGGTGCAGCCCTCGCGCAGACAGGTCAGCACATCGGCAACCCGCCGCCGGTCCGCCCGGTGCATCAGTACGTCGCCGATGGCAACCATCGGCGTCGCCAGGCTGTGGGCGGTTTTCGCGCAGGTGCGGAACCAGGCCTGATCGGTGCCGTCATAACGCGGTGCCGCCCCCAAGAACACATGGCCCGGCGCCTCCTGGCGCAGCGTGCGGATGTGGTTCTTAGCCGCCTCACAAAATTCGGTTTCAGCATGGTCGAACTGCGGCAGGGCAATGAAGATCAGGCCCTTGCAGAAATTCAGAAGATCGGCGAATTCCAGATGGCAGTCGCCCTTTTCCGCCCGCCGCTTGCCGAGGGTGAGCAACTGGCTCAGCCGCTCATAGGCGGCGCGGTTGGTGGGCAGGGCCAGCCAGTCCAGCGGGCTGTCTTCAAGAACCAGCCGCGCACCGACGATCAGGCGTGGCAGTTTCGGCACTTCCGGCGCGATGAGGGCAGGGGCCGTGCTGCTCGCCTGCCGGGAGGACGGGTCGACCTGGGTGTGGGAACGGATCTGGACGCCTTCTTCGGTCGTCCGTCTGATCTCTTTCAGCGCCGAATAGGCCCTGACGACCCCGGCCAGCGAGTTCCAGTCGGTAATGGCAATGGCATCCAGACCAAGCGAGGCGGCGCGGGTCACCAGTTCCTCCGGATGGGAGGCTCCGCGCAGGAAGGTGAAATTGGACGTGACGCACAGTTCCGCATAACGGGGAATGTCCCAATGGAGGCTGTCGGGAATGACATGGGAGGTCATTGCGGCCTCCCTCTTTTATCCATCGTCACCCCGGTCAAGCGCAGTGCGAACCGGGGCCGGAGAGGCACAGGGCCTTGTGTTTCCGGTGTGTTTAACCCGAAAGACCCCGGCTCCCCGATCCCGGTTCTCCGCTGCGCTGCGTCCGGGAGGACAATCGGAGGGGGGGAGAGCGGTTGCCTCTGATGCTGGAAAGCGGACGAGGTCATCAGCCGAACTCCCCTTGCACGAACCAGCCCGGATTCTGCGGCGTGTGAAACAGCCACAGCCGCTGGCCCTGGCGGGTACCGACGCGCCAGTAGTCCCTGAGACCATGGGCCCAGCTGTCGTTATCCTCCCACCAGGCAGGAGTGATCCGCTCCGGACCTTCTGCCTCGGCCGTCGTCAGCGACCGGCCCCGCCAGCGGAAACGGGCCGGCGGCTGCGGGCCATCGCCAAGAATGGGTTCGGGCGGAAACAGCCTCAAGGGACGGGGGCGTCTGCTCGGCCATGAACGCACCGGATTGCTGTAGGCCGCCGGAACCAGCTTGAAGCTGCATTCGGGGATATGGCTGTCGACGGGGGCAAAGCGCAGGATGTTTTCAAGGCCGACACGATTGCCGAGCTGGGTGATCAGGTCGGCGAGGCTGTCCTTTTCCCGGCCCTGCGCCCGGTCAAGCTGGCGCATGCCGAGCTCTTCGATCTGGACGGCCTCCAGCCGGATCATGTCGATGCCATAGCCGGCATCGACCGCACTCACCCCACGCTCGAACAAAGCCAGCATCCGCTCCGCATCGCGCATCGGACGGGCCAGCCGCAATTCGACCGACTGGTTTTCCTGGTCCACCCGGCGGAAGGTCAGCTTGAGCAGGCGCGCGCCCTTCTGGGCCGTGTCCAGCCGGGCGCACAGATGGTTGAGCAGGCGCCGCGTGCCTGCCATGACATCGTCCAGAAGGCCGATCGGGTCGGGCAGGGTGATCCGGACGGCAAAGTTCTGCTCGTCCTTGAGGGGGGAGATCTGCTCTCCGATGGCGCCGAGCGCCTGATCGAGGTGGCGCAGCACGCTCTGGTCATAACGCCGGGCAATGGTTGCCCTGGGCAGGTTGTAAAGCTCGGAAACGGTCGCAATGCCAAGGCGTTCCAGGTTGGTGCAGATTTCCTGGGAAAGGCGCAGGGCCGCCAGCGGCAGCGGGCCGATCCGGGCAAGGGTCTCGTCGGGTTTGGCAATGCCTTCGGCAAAATGAGACAGTGCCCAGGCAGCCCCCGGCGTGCCGGCAAGGCCAAGCCGGGCGGTCAGGCCCGCGCGGGTCAGCCGGGCCCGGACATCGTCCAGAAGAGGCTCTTCTCCGCCTAGCAGGTGCGCCGATCCGGTGATGTCCATAAACAGGCCGTCCCGCCCGTCGAGCCCGACCCAGGGGCAATAACGCGTGGCCCACCGGGCCAACAGCCTCAAGAAGCGCTGATCGGCTTCCGGGTCCGCCGGCCTTGTCAGGAGGGAGGGGCAGAAGCTGCGGGCATGGACCAGCGTCATGCCCCGCTGCAGGCCAAAGTCTTCCGCACGTGGGCAAAGGTCGTAAATCCGCTCGGAATTGCGGTCGAAAAGGGTCAGGGCAAAAGGCGCATCAACAGGATTGGCGCGCTGAGAACGCTCAGCCGCCAGCCTTGGAAACCACAATGACACGATGCGACGCTGCATCCCAACGGACTACCCATTCCGACAATGTTCCTATTTTGTTCTTTATAAGCGACCAGCGCCAGTGAGTCGAGTCGTGGCTGTTTTGACAAGGGGTGTGAGGCGCGGAAAGTCCGTCGCAGCGCCACCTGGTTTCCGCGGCATTGCTGCCCGCGCCTTCCGGAATGATCAGAAGGCCTGTCGTGCGTCCGGCTTCCGCCGCAAGCTGCAGTCTTCTGCCCTCCGTCAGGCCGATGGCACCGCTGACCTCGGCAACCACGAGACCGGCCGCACCGGACCTGAGAGCCGTTTCGGCGCTTGCCAGAACATCGAGCTGACTGCCCGCGCGCGTGATCAGCAACTTGCCGGGATCGCAATAGGGAGAAAGGCCTTCCGGATTGACCGTTGGCCGCCACTCTTCCGACACCCAGACGACGGCTCCCGTCGCCTGACCGGCGCTGATGGCGGCAAACACCAGCCCGCCTTCGCCGCAAACCTCATGCGCGCGGGAGCGTTTCAATGGATAGACGGACGAAAACGGTAACGACATGGAATACTTTTTCAGTGAAAGACGAAAGAAGCTTAGCCGAAGCGTTCTGACAGAGAAACCGGCTTTGCATTTTCCATCCGCAGGCAAAGCTTGGAACGCCGGTTTCGCTAGCGTTTCAACTGGAGTCGATTCGAAACCGGGCACGCGAAAAGTACAGGGCAGGAGTTGTGAGATATTTGGAGTTTCCACCTTTGAGCGTAACCAAGGCGGAGAATCGCATGAGTTGAAAACCGGATCTCTTTCCGCGGCTGGCCTCTTATTGTTTCTCAGTCATATGAAAGGCTTTCCGTTTTCGTCCGAGCTGGCTAAGCTTCCTGAAGGCCGGAAAAGCAGGGGTGCCGCAGCGTTCCGCTGGCGCCGCAGGCAGGTGAACCTCATGATTGGTACGACCTGACGGGCGGCAAAAAAGCGGAACCTTGCCAAAACAGGCAGGCGGCAATTGCAGAAATTGATTCATTCCCTCTTGCACACGCGGTCAAGGCGTCTTTTAATGTTCATATGAGCGTCATATAACGTTCATATGAAAACAATACGAAACGCAGGCGCTATCGTTTCTGATGCTGATCGAGCCATTTCGGCGTCAAGAAAACAAACTGCTGACCGGGGCCGAAACGCCCTTCTAGATGGGAGCAAATGAACATGGCTTATCGTAAAACAGTCGCCAGCCTCGTCGCTGCGGCAGCCCTCCTGGGCACCTCCTCCGCGTCTTATGCGGCGACCGACATTGCCTGGTGGCACGCAATGGGCGGCCGTCTGGGTGAAGTTGTTGTCGACATTGCAAACGGCTACAACGCTTCCCAGGACGCTTGCCAGATCACTCCGGTCTACAAAGGCACCTACGAAGAGACCCTGACCGCCGGTATCGCAGCATTCCGCGCCGGTGAGCAGCCGAACATCCTGCAGGTCTTCGACGCAGGCGCAGCAACCATCATCGGCGCCAAAGGCGCTGTTATTCCGGCTCAGGACATCCTGGAAAACGCCGGTGCAGAATTCAACATCGAAGATTACATCGATGGCGTTCGCTACTTCTATGCCGACAGCGACGGCAAGATGATCGGCATGCCGTTCAACTCGTCCACCCCGATCCTCTACTACAATGTCGACGCTCTGAAAAAAGCCGGTGTTGAAGCTCCGAAGACCTGGGAAGAGTTCGAAGCCATCGCACCGAAGCTGAAGGAAGCCGGTTACGTTCCGCTCGCTCAGTCTCACCTGCCGTGGATCTTCACCGAAAACTTCAAGTCCCGTCATAACCTGCAGTTCGCAACCAACAACAACGGTTACGATGGTTCCAAGGACACCACGCTGGTCTTCGGTGAGCCGATCAAGAACCACTTCAACGCGGTCAAGGGCTGGCTGGACGATGGCCTGTTCGGCTACTACGGCACCGGCTGGGGCGACAACCAGACCCCGTTCAACGAAGGCAAGGTTGCCATGTGGCTCGGTTCTTCGGGGTCCTTCGGTGGCATTTCCAAGACCGTCGACTTCCCGTTCTCCGCGACCTACCTGCCTTACTGGGATGCCGTTGACGGCGCAGGCACCGGCACCTTCATCGGTGGCGCGGCTCTGTTCTCCATGGCCGGCAAGCCGGACGAAGAAAACAAGTGTGTCGCTTCCTTCTTCGAGTACCTGACCTCTCCGGAAGTCCAGTACATGTGGCACAAGGAAACCGGTTACGTGCCGATCACCAACGCTGCCTACGAGATGGCCAAGAAAGACGGCTACTATGAAAGCACTCCGGCAGCTGAAATCGGCATCAAGCAGCTGACCCTGCCGGGTGGTGAGTGGACCAAGGGCTACCGTATGGGCTTCTACGTCCAGATCCGCGACGTCATGAACCGTGAATACGGTAAGATCATGTCCGGTGAAACCTCTGTTGAAGACGCTTTCGCAACCATCGAAGCGGACGGCAACAAGCTCCTGGAGCGTTTCTCCAAGACCACCGGCAACTAAGCCGATCTGAACTACCCCTTATTGGGGGCGCCAACAGCGCCCCCATTTCCTTGAGAGGACGCGGGCCAACTGTTTTACTGGTGGTCCGCTTCCTCCGTTTCCGGTGACGCAATGAAAAAAGTTCAGTTTCAGTCCCGATTGGTGCCGTACATGCTGCTTCTGCCGCAGCTCGCCATCGTGACGATCTTCTTCCTCTGGCCCGCTGCGGAAGCTGTCCAGTCGTCTTTCTATCTGGAAGATCCGTTTGGCTTCGGCTCGACCTTTGTCGGATTGGACAATTTCACCGACATGCTGACCTCCTCCGACTACGGTCGGGTGGCGCGTTTTACCGCTGTCTTCACCTTCTTCGTGACCTTCCTGTCGCTGGGCATTGCCCTGCTGCTGGCAGTCAAGGCCGACAAGGTTCTGCGCGGGGCTTCGACATATAAAACGCTGCTCATGTGGGTTTATGCGGTCGCACCGCCCGTCGCCGGTCTGATCGGGGTTCTGCTGTTTGACCAGCATGTCGGCCCGATCGTTGACCTGTTTGCGATGTTCGGCTGGAAAATGCAGATCGGCGTGAACTATTTCGATACCAGTTTCGCGATGACCGTCACCGCAGTCTGGAAGCAGATCCCGGTCAACTTCATCTTCTTCCTGTCAGGGCTTCAGGGCATTTCAAGGTCGGTACAGGAAGCTGCAAGCATCGATTGCCGTTCCGGTATGCGCCGGTTCTGGACAGTGACCTTCCCGCTGCTGGCACCAACAGGCTTCTTCCTGCTGATCATCAACATCACCTACGCCTTCTTCGATACATTCGGTATCGTCGACGTCATCGTGAAAAACGAGCCGGGCAACAACCCGGTGACGCTCGTCTACAAGGTCTATCTGGACGGTTTCCGCGGCAACGACCTTGGTGGTTCTTCGGCCCAGTCCGTGATCCTGATGGCGCTAGTGTTCATCCTTACAATCATACAGTTCCGCCTGATCGAGCGGCGCGTGCACTACACGTAAGGGGGCGGATATGTACAAACTCAAGATTTCGGACCATCTGATCCTTCTTGCCGGCGTCTTCTTCATGGTTGCGCCGGTGGTTCTGACCTTCATCACGAGCACGCACGACGCGATCGCGATCTACAAGGGCGGCGTCCAGTTCCTGCCGGGCGACAAGTTCCTGGAGAACTACGAAACCGTCCTGTTCCAGGCCGGCGGCTTCACCAAGGAAGTCAATGGCTTCGTTATGCTGAAGAACTCGATGATCCTTGGCTTCGGCTTCGCCATCGGCAAGATCATCATCTCGATGCTGGCCGCTTACGCGATCGTCTACTTCCGTTTTCCGTTCGCGTCGTTCTGCTTCTGGATCATCTTCGCCACGCTGCTTCTGCCGCTCGAGGTTCGCATTCTGCCGTCCTACGAGATCGTACAGTCGCTTGGCATGGTGAATACGTACTCCGGTCTGATCGTGCCGCTGATTGCGTCTGCGACAGGAACGTTCTTCTTCCGGCAGTTCTTCATGTCCGTTCCGGATGAATTGCTGGAGGCCGCACGCATCGACGGTGCCGGTCCCTGGAAGTTCTTCAAGGACATTCTGGTGCCGCTGTCCAAGACGATGATCGCGGCCATCTTCATCATCATGTTCGTCTTTGGTTGGAACCAGTATCTCTGGCCGACCCTGATCACCACCGACGAATCCCTGTTCACCCTGGTTCGCGGTATCAAGCAGATCCTGCAGGTCTGGGTGGGGGCACAGATCCCGGCCTTCAACGAGGCAATGGCGCTGGCAATCCTGGCCATGCTGCCGCCGGTTCTCATCGTGGTGATCTTCCAAAGCTGGTTTGTTAAAGGGCTCGTCGAGAGCGATAAGTGAGGTTTTAAATGGCAACGATTACTCTCGACACCGTCCGTAAGGTGTATGCGGGCAATGTGGAGGCCGTCAAAGGCGTCTCCATCGACATTGCCGACGGCGAGTTCATTGTTCTGGTTGGTCCGTCCGGCTGTGGCAAGTCCACCTTGTTGCGCATGGTCGCGGGTCTGGAAGACATCACCACCGGAGAAATCAAGATTGGCGATCGTCTGGTCAACAAGGTTGATCCGGCCGACCGCGACATCGCAATGGTGTTTCAGAACTATGCGCTTTACCCGCATATGTCCGTCTACAACAACCTTGCCTACGGCCTGAAAAACCGTGGCATGGCGAAAGATGAGATCGACCGCCGCGTGAAGGAAGCCGCACGCATTCTGGAGATTGGCGATTATCTCGACCGCAAGCCGCGGGCGCTTTCCGGCGGCCAGCGTCAGCGTGTGGCCATGGGCCGCGCCATCGTTCGTGAACCGGCTGCCTTCCTGTTCGATGAGCCGCTTTCCAACCTGGATGCCAAGCTGCGTGTGCAGATGCGCGTTGAGATCAAGCGCCTGCAGCAGTCGCTCGGCACCACCAGCGTCTACGTGACCCACGACCAGCTGGAAGCCATGACCCTGGCGGACCGGCTTGTGGTCCTGAACGGCGGCAACATCGAGCAGATTGGCGCGCCGATCGATGTTTACGACAAGCCTGCCTCCACCTTTGTGGCAAGTTTCATCGGCTCTCCGGCGATGAACCTTCTGAACGTCAAGTCAAACGGCAGTGGTCTTGCGCTTGAAGGCAGCGAAGGCCTGTCGGGTGCAAATACCAAGGGCAAGGACAAGTATATTGTCGGTATCCGCCCGGAGCATCTGGAAGTGGTCGACAGCCCGGTCGATGGCGATGGCATCAACCTGGAAGTCAATGTTGATGTTCTCGAGCCGGTCGGCGCGGAAAGCTTTGTCTATGCAAGTTTCCCGAATGGCGGACCGGAACTGGTCGTGCGCGTTTCAAGCCATGCACATCACGAACCAGGCGAGAAGATGTACCTGAAGGCAGCCGCCAAGGACGTGCATTTCTTCGATGCCGATACCGGCCGCCGGGTCGACTGACGGCAAATCCGATACGGGAAGGGTGGCAGACGAGGGTGCTGCCCGTCTCAAAAAGCCACTCCGGGCGACCGGGGTGGCTTTTTCTATGGGACGGATCATTTGTCCATATTCGTCATTCCTGCCAAGCGTGGTGCGCGCCAGGGCCGAAAAAGCTCCGATCTGTGGAGACAGACAGGCTTAAGCCTCCTGACGGTGCTTGTCAGGAGTGTGGCAGGAAGAGACTAGGACCGGTGAGCGTCCTCTGGCACACAGGGTGAACGATCAAGGCGGGCTCAGGGACAAGCAGATGGAACCATTCAAAAACAAGATCTCACCGGACCTTGTGCAGTGTCTCGGAATGCATATCGAGCGTCATCTGGAAGGGTTCGATCGCGAAAGCTACGAGGCTGTAATTCTCGCGGAACTGTCCAGTCTGGAACTGAAGCAGCGCGCCAGATTGATTGCCGATGAAACCGCCAGGATCCTGCCGGATCCTCTCGACGGGAAATTCCATATTCTGCGATCTGTCCTGCATCCGCTCGAAAACGAAGGTGTCGATCGGTCGAGCGATGAAGAAGGCATTCGCGGCTGGGGCATGATGCCCCTTGGCATGATCGTGGCCGATCATGGCCTGGAGGACTTTGAAAAGTCTTTTGCCTTGCTGAAGGAAATGACCAAACGGGCGACGGCGGAATTCGAAGTTCGCCCGTTTCTGGACAAGGATCAGGAACGTGCTCTGTCAATCATGACGCCGTGGGTGAACGATCCGAGCGTTCACGTCCGCCGGCTGGTCTCGGAAGGCACCCGGCCGCGCCTGCCCTGGGGCATGCGGCTGAAGCAGCTGGTCGGAGATCCGACGCCGACGCTGCCGCTGCTGGAAGCGCTGAAAGACGATCCAGAAGAATATGTTCGACGGTCGGTCGCCAATCACCTGAACGATATCGCCAAGGATCATCCAGATCTGGTCGCAGAAATCGCGGCGCGCTGGCTCAAGGATGCGGATAAAGACAGAGAAAAACTCGTCCGCCATGCTTGCCGCTCCCTTGTCAAGCAGGGGCATCCGGCAACGCTGAAAGCCTTTGGTCTCAATCCTCCCGAAATTGCCTTGAACGAGCCGGAGGTGACGACCAGAACGGTTCAGTACGGCAACTCAATGGATTTTCAGATTGAGATGAAGTCGACGTCTTCTGAACCCCAGAATCTCGTGCTCGATTATCTGATCCATTTCAGGAAGGCGAATGGCACCCTGTCTCCCAAGGTCTTCAAATGGACCAAGGTCAAACTGGCTCCGGGTGAAGCCGTCACGCTATCGCGCAAGCATCCCATCAGGCCGATCACCACCCGGGTCTATTACGGTGGCACACAGGCCGTCAGCCTCAGGATCAACGGTCAGGATTTCGGGTATTCGGAGTTTGAACTGGTGATGCCGAGCGTTGGATGAAACTACCCAATCCGTTTCAACCTCAGCATCCCCACAATCCCAAGCACTGGTCCAATCGCCATGATGATGAAAACGCCTGGCCAGCTGATCCAGTCAGCCACCAGTGGCGTCAACTGCACCGTGAAAAACGTCAGTGCAAAGCCGAGGGCCGTTTGGAAGGTCATCAGGCTGCCGGCCTGGTCAGGTGGAGAATAGTCGGCAACGAGGGCTGAAAACTGTGCAGAGTCTGGCAGAATGGCCGCGCCCCAGATGAGCACGCAGATGATCGTCATCCACGCGGGGCCGCCAAAGGTGAGCGCGGATGCGACTGCGGCGCTGCCGCTCACTGCCATGGCAAGGATTGCGATGTTGGCCTTGCCGACGCGGTCGGCAACGATACCGGCAATGACGCTTGCAACTCCCCCCGCGGCAATGGTCAGAAAGGCAATCAGCCGCGACAGGGATAGAGCTGCTTCGGAAGACATCTGACCGGCGAATGATATGGTCAGCGCGACACCAATCCACGCCCACATGGCATAAAGTTCCCACATGTGACCGAGATAGCCGGAATAGGCATAACGGATTTTCGGGTTCGTCCATGCGGTCAGAACGGCTTTCATCTTCATGCGCGGCGCCTTGGCGTGAAATGGCCCAAGTCCGGCAAACAGGCAGGCAACTCCGCCGGCTGCCGAGGCCAGGGAAGCGACGCTCAGGCTCCAGCGCCAGTCCGTGCCGCCCAGAAGCGCCAGAAGATGGGGAGCCGCCGATCCGAGGGTCAAAGCGCCAACGAGTGTTCCGACCAGAAAGCCGCGATCCGCCTTTCCCCAGCCGACCGCGATTTTCATGCCGACCGGGTAGACACCGGCAAGCAGTGCACCGGTTATGAAACGCGCCAGAATGGATATCGAACCGCCCGGTTCGACAACAAGCAGGCTGGCGTTGAAGAAGGCGGCAAGAATTGCGCAGGCGGCAAAGAAGCGGCGTGGATCGATCCGGTCAGCCAGTCCCAGAAGAGCGGAGACGAGCGCACCGGCGACAAAACCTATCTGCACTGCACTGGAAAGCGCCGCCTGGCGAAACTCGGAAATGTCGAATTCGCGGGTAAGGTCCGGCAGGATTGCGGCGGACATGAACCACAGGCTCATGCCGGCAATCTCGGCCAGCATCAGCAGCGTGAGAGAACGCCATTTGCCGGAAAAGTCAGCTTGCAAGGCCGAGTTCTTTCTGGGTTTTCTTGGTCAGTTTGGCGGCGATGATCTTGTGTGCCGCCTCGATATAGGCCTTCAGGTCGTCGTCGGAGAGCGCGCCCTCCTCTTCCATTTGAACCCATTTGGCGCGGGCAAGATAGGGCGCCGGGATCAACCCTTCCTGCTGGGTAAGCAGGGAATAGGAAATGTCCGAACACTTGAAACTGAACCGCGGAAAATCGCCTTCGCCCCAACCGGAGCAGATCGCAAAGATCTTGCCGCCAACTTTCCAGACCGACGCATTGCCCCACTGAATGACATGGGTGGTGGCGGTCAGCTTTTTGCAAAAGGCATCAAATTCATCGCGGGTCATGGAAAGCTCGTTTTTCGAAATAAGTGCGGGCGGGAAAGTTGGTGCCAACAGTGACCTCTCACGCATGATCACGCAAGCTGCAGCCTGATCAAAAAAAATGTCACACACAGGCATCCTGATCCCTCTAACACCATGTAACGACAGAAAGCAGGATCGTGAAATGGCTGCAATGGACGTATCCCCGGATGTGGTGAAATCTGCTCAGCAGGGGGATAGGCAAGCGTTGGAAACAGTGTTGGAGGGAGTTCGGGACAGGGTTCATAACCTTGCCCGGAGGATTCTGGTCAATCCTGAGGGTAATTCGATCAAGGGAGAAGGGCTCTCAATCGCGGTGTTGCGTCGTCAGGCGGATGGTTCCTGGAAAATGGTGATCGACAATCCTCATGGCAGCAGACTGCTTTCTGCCTCACGGCTCTGAAAGGAAGAGGCTGAACCGGATACGGTTCAGCCACTCTCCCCGGCTTCACTTTCACCGGCGGATTGGCGTCGCCGATGTCGACACCATCAAACGGCACGTTTGCCGTTACACTCGTTCCGGTGCCTCAATGGATCTTCAAAAAACGATCCTGGATGAAGCAGCCTTATCGCAAACGGTTTGAAAGCCTTGAGCCACTGAAACCGGATCAACGACAGACACCACTCATTCTGCAGCCGTCGCCGGAGAAGTTTGGCCTGTTGTTCATAATAGACGTGCTCCGGAACGTCTTCCGGCCAGAATTCGGCATGATACGGGTAAAGCACTCTGCGTGTGTATTCCCACGCGTGCGGATCGGCCCGTTGCGGATGCGGCCCGCAGTGCAAGTGATAGGGAACAACCATCTGTTGCCTCCATTCAAATATAGTTGTCTTGGGAGTTCACTTGCAGATAATCTCATGGGGAGAGATTAGAGGCATGTTTTTAAAGTGAAATTGAGATTTCAAAAATGAAACGAAATATGGATTGGGAGGATATGCGACTGTTTCTCGCGGTCGCCAAGGCCGGTGGTCTTGCAGGGGCCGCGCAGAAGACCGGTGTCAGCGCGGCAACCCTCGGACGGCGGGTTTCCTCATTGGAGCGAAGCTTGAACGTTCGCCTGGTGGAGCGGGAAGCGCGCGGCTATCAGTTGACGTCTGCCGGGCGGGAACTTGTTCTGCAACTGGAGGACATGGATCAGGTCGCCCGGTCTATCTGCACCTGGCGGGATAGCGGCCGTACGCGCCGTCGCATTAGAATTTCCGCGGGGGATTGGACAACCCGACTCCTGATGGACAATGTTGATGAATTCTGGTCGCCGGATGCAGATTGGGTGCCGGAGTTTCTGGCAGATCCGCATAATCGTGATGTCGCGAGACGGCAGATCGATATAGGTATTCGCAGCAGACGGCCAAAGCAGGAATGGCTTGCAGGGCGCAAGACCGGGATTGTCCGGTTTGCTGTCTATCAGGCGAAATGTGTTTCTCCGGAACAGGAAGTCGGCTGGCTGGGATTGATCGAGGACGAGGCACACTTTCCGACCGGCAGCTGGATCAGGGAAAATCACGGAGACGAGATAGCCATCACCGTGAACAAGGCTGCGTTGGCCTTGCCGCTCGTTCGCAAGGGCAAGGCGCGCATGTTGCTTCCCATGTTTGTTGGCGAAGCGTTTGACGATCTGATGCGCATGACGGACCCGATCGACAGCCTGCAAACCGAGCGCTGGCTGGTGATGCATCAGGATGAGAGGCACGAACCTCAGGTACGTCAGGCTGTTTCCGCCCTTGGCAATTTTCTCAAGCAGGACCCATATTTAAGCCCGATCCTGTGAACAACACCGGGAAAACCCCTGAATATCGGCGCAGAAATCCATGCTCCTTGAATCAATTTTAACAAGTGGCCATATTTACTAATGAAGGGAACCGGAAGGTTCCGGTCCGGATGCCTCGTTGAGGGTCCGGGCGCAAGGTCGCTTCGACAAGGACTTTGAGGATGTCACGCATGTCAGCGTTTTCTAGCCCGTTTATGCTCGGGTTCGACGATATCGAGCGTGTGCTCGATCGCGTTTCCAAGGCCGCCAACGACGGCTATCCGCCCTATAACATTGAAAGACTGCCGAAAACCGACGGTCAGGGCGATATCATTCGGATCACGTTGGCAGTCGCCGGCTTTACCAGGGATCAACTGGATGTCTCAGTGGAAGAGAGTCAGTTGGTGATCCGCGGCAGACAGGTTGATGACAAGTCTCGCCAATACCTGCATCGCGGCATTGCGGCCCGGCAGTTTCAACGGGCGTTCGTCTTGGCTGAGGGGATCGAGATCCTCGGAGCCGATTTGAAAGATGGGCTTCTGTCCATCGATCTGGCACGCCCGGAACCGGAACGTGTCATACGAAAAATAGAAATCTCCAGCGGCGAATAGACCCTCGTCAGCCAACATATGGAGAATACTGATGCACGACCCAAAGAGCCCTGCCTGGGCAGACCATAGATACCTGTCCGAGTTCATGTCCGTCGATGAATTGACGGAACTTGGGACAGGCGATGTCGCTTACATCAAGGCGATCAAGGCAAGCGACTTGCGTGAGATGTTTCCGGAAGTGCCGCCACTGCATGACAACATGACGCTTTATGCGCTGCTGAACGCCGACGGGACGCCGATCCTCCTTGCCGACAGCCGTGAAGCAGCGGTTGCCAACGCCTTTGAGGCAGATCTGGAAATGGCATCGCTTCACTGAGTTGCCATACCCGATCAGATTGCCCGAACAAAAAACACCGGCCCATTGGCCGGTGTTTTTGCTTCAGGTCGATACTTCACCTCAGGTGAGGGCTGGTTCCTTGGCCTTGGAGGAAGGGCGCTGCCCTTCTTGCACGGCATCCTTCGGCGTCGGTGAGGGCCTGTCCGAAGTGCTTGAAGGAGAGACCTTTGGTGGCTTGCGCCAGGGTTCGCTCTTGTACCAGCCGACAACATAGGCAACTGCGATCAGGGCCAGGAAGCCGAACAGGTTCGACAGGATTTGCGGGATCCACTCACCGCGCCCCCAGACCATGTCACGCAACAGACCGGCGGCCTGCGCAATCACCAGGCTGGCCATGAATACGGCGAGCGATTGCTGACCAACCTTCTGCACGATCCGGACGAACCGTCCCCACAACACGCCATGGCCGAGCAGGTGCTTGCCGCCTTCTCCGGCCGCGACCCAGCCCAGATAGGCAAGCGCCAGGAAATGGAGATACCGGAACAGGCCGAATTCGGTTTTGATCCAAAGCGGCCTGATGGCTTCGCGAACCTCGCGGGCCCAGGCAAAGTCCCAATTGTTCTGGCCATAGACCCGGAAATAGGCGAACGGGATGGTGATCAGGACAACCGCGATGCAGAACCAGATCAGTTTGGCATTGACGGGAGGAGCCGGTATCCAGCCGCGCATGAAGGCAAACCCGGTGAAGAACAACATCTGCCATGCAAACGGGTTGAAGAACCACTCACGGTCCGACCACGGCTCTGCCGGAAGGCTGAGAAGATCGAATTGCGAGGCGAGCCAGAGCGCGATGGAAAACGCAAACGCACCTGGCACGGAATAGCGGGCAATCAGCATCACCGCCGGAATCAGCGCCAGGATGACGATATACATCGGCAGGATGTCGAAATAGTTGGGTACCCAGGTCAAAGTCAGAATACCTGGAAGGGCGACCTTGGTGTTGTCGAAAAGGTGCCAGAGGTTCAGTGAGACCACATAGTCCTGGGTGAGATCACAGCAACGCGAGAGATAGCCGCTTTCGTGGATCATCACCAGCCCGACCGCGATAACAAGGAACTGGCCGATATGGGCCCAGTAGACCTGCCACATACGGTGCAGGATGCGGGCTGCGCCTATTCCCCAGCCATGGACATCGAAGATCTTGCCAAAGGCCAGGGCGGATGCCATTCCGGAGCAGAACACGAAGATTTCCGTGGCGTCTGAAAAGCCGAAACGGGCCGGAATCCAGAGTGTCCACCAGTTCCAGGGGACATGGGCGACATAGATGATAAACATGCCGAGCCCGCGGAAAAAATCCAGCCGCGGGTCGCGCGGGCGCTTCGTTTGAGAATGAACGTTCACGTCAAGTCCAGAGTATTTCTGTCAATTTTGGAGCGGAGAGAAGACGTTATACAGAGTCTGCTGCCCGGAGGCTTTCGTCTTCCATAACCTGCTCGGCACGTTGCATCTTATCGCAAACTTCAAGACGTTGCTCGGCAAACCGGTCAAGAGCGCCGCGCTTGCGGCTGCGGCTCTTGATCAGAACCTCTGCTTCGGTCGAGAAACCGGCCCGCAAGGCGGCATCGATCGTGATGCGTTCGAACACGTCGCGCTGGGCATGAGAGCCCCCGACCATGTAAAGATTGTCCCTGGCCGATGTCAGCAGGGTGAAAGCGGAGGCGTAGTTTCCCTTTCGGTACTGTTCAAGGCCCAGACCGGTTGGCACACCGGCTTCCGCGGCGATGCGGCCGATATCGGTCTCGCTCCTGGAGCGTTCCTTCAACCCGTTGAGCAGCCTTTCGGTGCCCATGCGACGGCCACCGTTCAACAGTGCCAGCAGATAATGCAGGTCGGCAAAGACGTTGCAGCCGTCTTCAGCGCGCTTGTCGGACAGAAGGGCAAGCTCGTCCCAACGCGAGCCGACATCGACACCTTCCAGCTCCAGCCGGACCAGCAGGGAGGCGCCGTTGGAAATGTCCCGATAATCGTCCGTCTTGTCCTTGCGTACATCCGAATCGTAGAGCGCCAGCGCTTTGTCGGCATCGCCCTGATCCAGATACATCAACGCAAGGTGCCACCAGACGTGATAGCCGAAATTGTTGCAGTGAGCCCAACCGCCAGGGTGGTTTTCCAGCCAGCCGGCACCTTCTTCCGACCGGCCTGTCATGTCGTGCACATGGGCAACCGCATGAAGTCCCCAGGCATCGTCCCGGGCAAACTCCAGTCCCTTTCGACCGGAAGCTTCGGCCAACCTGTAGTCTCCGGTCTCTTCAAGCGCAAAGGCGCGGCAGCCGAGCAGATATCCGTAGGCGGGATGGCTTTCATTGTAGGAGGACAGGATCCGCTCGATGGACTGGCGCATGCCGGTAGCATCACCGAGAACGAATCTGATTGCATGCACCAGCTTCATGATCAGGGCGTCTTCCGGTGCCTTGACCAGCATGGCATCAAGAATGTCCGCTGACCGTGTCGGAAACCCCTGGAGCCAGGCGCCGAGGGCGTCGAGGACTGCCGTTTCGCGGTCGGTGATCGGCGTGTGCTGTGCTGAAGTTCTGGCGATCGAAAGGCATTCGCTTGCGGTCGCATAAAGTTCCTTGCGCCCGAGCAGCAGGCAGAAGAGACCGCGGGCACCATGACCGAGAGCGAAATCCGGCGCGAGGCTCAGGCAGGTTTCCAGATGTTCCGGTGTTGTTTTGCCATGGGCCAGAAAGGCCTGCACGGTCGCGTTCCATGCCGCAAGGGCGTCCCGGTCGGTAAGTGTAAGATCATATCCGAATTGATCACTAAGACGCATGTCAGGCCTTCATAGTTTCAGTGCCGGGCTTCCGAAATCCGATCTCAAATATGATCGCGGAAGACGTCTGGCCGAATGTAAAGTCACTGCCTAACTTCCGCAGGCTTTACATGAACTGCAAAACACAAAAAGGTGTTGGCAATGTGTAGGCCGGAAAATGATACTTTCGTTGTGAAATTATGGCTTCTAGTGCGAGGGTGTGCCTGAAGAAACTGGCAGTTCGATCACACAGGTCCGGCTGCTCCCGAAGAAGGTCAATTCATGGCTCTGACAGTCCAAAAATCTCAAACTACCGTGGTCGGCGTCGGCATTGCCCTTCTTCTGTTGATTGCATTGGGAGCTTATGGGGAAGCGGGCCCGCGCCAGGCCGTTGCAACGCTGATTGGCGGGATTGCTGGATTGTCGCTCTATCATGCGAGCTTCGGTTTTACGGCGGCGTGGCGGCGGGTCGTCACCGAAAGGCGTGGCGGAGGCCTCAGGGCACAGTTTGTACTGATCCTTCTGACAAGTGCGGTCTCCTTTCCCTTGATTGCCTGGGGAAACCAACTGGGGTGGCCAACCGGTGGTTTCGTGTTCCCGTTCGGCATTGCTGCGGCCCTTGGCGCCTTCATGTTTGGCGTCGGCATGCAGCTCGGAGGCGGCTGTGGGTCCGGGACCCTGTTCACCGCCGGCGGCGGCTCGACACGCATGATGATCACCCTCGCGGCCTTCGTTCTGGGCTCCGTCGCTGCAACGGCCCATCTGCATTTGTGGGGGCGGCTGCCCAAACTGCCACCGGTCTCCCTGATCCGGGAATTCGGGCCGCATGGCGCATTTCTGCTGACCGCACTGGTTTTGGGAGGTCTGACACTGGCAACGCTTCGCATCGAGCGGCAGGCACACGGGGAAATCGCTGCTCCACGCCCCACCCAGTCCTTTCTGGCAGGCCCCTGGTCTCCGATGCTCGGCGCGATCATGCTGGCTTTGGTGGGGATCGCAACCTTTATTGTCGTCGGCAGACCCTGGGGCATTACGTCCGCCTTTGCGCTTTGGGGCGGCAAGTTGTTTCACGCGATCGGCATTCCAGTCGATACCTGGCCCTATTGGACCTGGCAGCGAAGCGCTCTGGAAAACTCGGTTCTTCGCGACACGACGTCTGTGATGGATTTCGGTGTCATCATCGGTGCTATGGTTGCTGCGGCGCTGGCAGGACGTTTTGCACCTGTCTGGCAGCTGAGCCGCCGCGACGTGTTGACCGCGATAGCGGGCGGGTTGCTGATGGGCTATGGCGCAAGGCTTGCTTACGGATGCAACATCGGCGCCTATCTGGGCGGGTTGGTGTCAGGATCTCTTCATGGTTGGCTCTGGCTGGCATTCGGTTTTCTCGGCAGTCTCGCCGGTACGCGCCTCCGCTTGCGTTTCGGCATGGAGTAAGGGGCTGCCTGGCACACCGGATTGTGAAACATCCGTGAGCCTGGGCCCGATAAATTGCCTGCTACCTGATTTCCAGGTTCCGGGAGATATTTCTATGCGCATTTTTACCTGTTTGGTCCTTCTGTTTTCGCTGGCTGGGACCTCAGCTTTTGCAGACAGCATTTCTGAAAGAGAGGGATGGCGGGTCATTCCGACCTCCAAAAGCTACAGCGACCTAGTTGAAGATCTCAAAGCTGCTGTGAAGGCCGAGAAAATGCTGCTGGTAACTCAGGCCAGCGCGTCCGCCGGTGCCAAGGGGCGGGGAATTACAATACCAGGCAATCGGATTATCGGTGTTTACCGGAACGACTACGCGCTGAGGATGCTGGACGCTTCGGTTGCTGCCGGTATCGAGGCACCCATACGTTTCTATGTCACCGGGAACAGCGATGGTTCGGCAACGCTTTCCTGGAAAACGCCGAGCTTCGTCTTTGCGCCCTACATGGACGAGGGCGGTGAAGCGCTGTCAGAACTTGCTTCAGAGCTTGATCTCGTTTTTCTGACAATCGCCGAACAAGCTGTGTCCTCCCGGTAACACACTCTCACATGTTCGTTGTGTGGAGGCCTCTGAGGCTGTTTGGGTCTTGTGAAGGCGCTTTTTCAGCGCCACATTAATAACGTCGTCAACAACAGAAAGGAGGTATGCCCATGTCTAGTGAGTATCGGAACGTGGCCCAATTGTCTGGGTGGAATGGAACGGTGCCGGAGCAGCCTCTTGCGTCGATCGGTTTCATCGGGATCTGATCCGGACAATTAGTCACGTCGATCTCATGGGAGGGCCGCTTTTGCGGCCCTCTTTCGTTTTTCAAACCGGTATTTTTGAAAAAAAATTCAGCCAGTGGAAAAAATTTGATTGCAATAATTTGTTCAGATTATCTAAAGTAGTTGAGATTTAAGTAAAATTACGAATGAGAAAAAGCGTTTTCTTAACAAAAGGTTACGAAGTTGTGCCGAGGTTGCTTGCGAGTGCAACAATTGAGAAATTCTACATATTAGCTGTCTAAGTGTTTATTTTTACGGCTAATTTTTTCTTGCCCATTCGGTCAAATGTCAGAAAACTGACACGCCTCTGACACGAGGCATGGACTACCAACCGCCTCAGTGTCGCACTGGAGGATGGGGTAAAGTTCCGATGACTTGGCATTTCCGTTTCGGGTTCGTTTTTGGCAATCACCGCGCGAATTTTCTTCAAGGTTCGAACTGGTCGGACTTCATTTTCGGCTTCGGCGGTGCCGATGAAATTCACGGTCGAGGCGGCAATGACTGGATATTTGCCGGACGCGGCAATGATCGGGTCGACGCAGGCACCGGTGACGACACGGTCTTTGCAGGGCGAGGCGATGACTGGATCCGTGGAGGCGACGGCAACGATGTCATCGACGGTGGACGGGGTTTCGACACTGCCGCCTTTGACGGCTCGATCTTTGATTACGACGTCAATCTGCGCAAAAGCTGGTTTTCGACGACTGCAATCGTCACCCGCTTTGGAGACGACGGAGATGCCGTCGAGGTCGACTACCTCAAGAAGGTCGAAGCACTCCACTTCGAGGATGAGGACTACACTCTCTACATCGACAGGCGGAACAATCAGGTCCTGGCTCTCGACGACACCGCAGCAACGGATGAAGACACATCGCTGACGCTGTCTGCCGAGGATCTTCTGGCCAATGACACCGATTTTGACGGTGATACTCTGACCATCACCGGCGTTGACGTTTTGAGCGAGCTCGGTGCCGTGATCTCGTTTGTGGATGGCCAGGTCATTTACAACCCGGTCGGCAAATTCGACTCTCTGCAGGAAGGGGAAACCCTTACCGACACATTCTCCTACACCGTTGACGACGGTAATGGAGGCGCAACGACCGCAACCGTTTCAGTTACCATCACCGGCAGGAACGACGCTCCGGATCTGCAGGTCGCATCAAGCGTCGAATACGCTGAAAACGATACGCAGGTCGTTGCAGTTGCCAGCGCAAGCGACGTCGACAGCGACAGTGTGACTTTCTCCCTGCAGGGTGACGATGCGGCGCTTTTCACGATTGAAGAAACAACAGGCGAAATTCGCTTCAAGGCGTCACCGGACTTCGAGGCGCCGGCTGACACCGGTCAGGACAATGCCTATCAGTTGATCGTGGTGGCAACCGACTCCGAAGGGGCGGAAAGTCAGCAGGCTTTGACTGTCGATGTGACCGATGTGCTTGAAATCCCGGTCGTGGACGGTCGTATCAACGAGTTCCACTACGACAATAGCGGCGGAGATGTTGGCGAGTTCGTCGAAATCCGCACCGCTGCGGGTGACGACGTTTCATATCTGGAAATCATTCTGTTTAACGGCAGCAATGGCGCCGAGTACAGACGAGTTGACGTCTCCACGCTGGAGAAAACCAGCGACGGCACGCATGATTTCTACGTCTGGGAACTGCCGAGTAATGGAATTCAGAATGGTGCGCCGGATGGTATTGCGCTGGTCAATGGCGGTACGGTTCTGGAATTCCTGAGCTACGAAGGAACGATGGAAGTAACCATCGGCGACGAGACTGTCACTTCAACCGATATCGGCGTTTCTGAAAGCAGCAGCACAGAAATCGGGTTTTCCCTTCAGCGCAATGAAGACGGTTCCTGGAACGAAGCCGCGGCGGAAACCAGGGGGGCGGCCAACGAGGAACCCGTTGTGGAGCTGGGCGCAAGGATCAACGAAATCCACTACGACAATGCCGGTTCGGACATCGGCGAATTTGTGGAGATCCGCGTCAATGCAGGAGCCGATGTTTCCGGATTGGAAGTGCAGCTGATCAATGGGAACGGAGGAGCTGCCTATAATTCCTCTGACGTCGCTTCCCTGACCAAGACGACCGACGGCACCTATGACTACTACGTCTGGGACTCGCCGTCCGGCGGTATCCAGAATGGTGCCCCGGACGGCATTGCTCTGGTGAATGACGGCGACGTGCTCGAGTTTCTCTCGTATGAGGGAACGATCACGACGCAGATCGAAGGAGTGGAAGTCACTTCAACGGATATCGGGGTCTCTGAAGGCAGCGGAACCGAAGTCGGGTTTTCCCTGCAACGCGATACGGGTGACATCTGGAACGAGGCAGCGGCCGAAACAAAGGGCGCCGAAAACAGTGCCCCGACCGTGCCACTCACCGAAGCCCGCATCAATGAGCTGCACTACGACAATGAAAGCTCCGATACCGGTGAGTTTGTCGAGATCCGCGTCAATGCAAATGCGGATGTCACGGGTGTTCAGGTTCAGCTGATCAACGGCAATGGCGGTTCGGCTTATAACAGTGCCGACCTTTCGACCTTGAGCAAAACCTCGGACGGCACCTACGACTATTACGTCTGGGAGCTGCCGGCCGATGGCATCCAGAACGGGTCGCCGGACGGCGTTGCCCTGCTCAATGGTGACCAGGTCGTCGAATTCATCAGCTACGAAGGCAGCTTCGACGCCGAGTTTGCTGAAGGTACGGTCACATCCACCGACATCGGCGTTTCGGAAAGCAACTCGACGCAGGTCGGATTCTCGCTGCAGCGTAAGGACGATGGAACCTGGAACAGCGCCGCGGCGGAAACAAAAGGCGCGGCAAATGAAGACGGCGGCACAGGGCCGGAACCGACTGCACGCTTTATCTCTGAAATCCAGGGAACGGGCTCGGCGAGTTTGCTGGTCGGCGACTATGTCCTGGTTTCGGCGGTCGTCACCTACACCACCGGTAACGGCTTCTTCCTGCAGGAAGAGGATGCTGATGCGGATGCGGATGCCCTGTCGTCTGAAGGCATTTTCGTCTTCACCGGCAGTGCGCCGACGGTTGTTGCAGGTGACATCGTGGACGTTGCCGGAACCGTGGACGAATTCTTCGGTTTCACACAACTCGGCAATGTTACGGACGTTACCAAGACGGGATCCACCACCACGCTGCCGACAGCGGCCAACATCCAGCTGTCCCAGGTTGCGACCAACTTCGAGCAATATGAGGGCATGCGGATTTCGGTCACCAGCGGCATTGCCGGCGAAGAACTGACCGTCATCGAGAATTTCAATCTCGACAGGTTCGGCGACATCACCATCAGTGCCGGAACGCAAACGCAGGCAACCCAGCTTTATGATGCGCAAACCCAGCAGGATGAAATATCCGCGCATATCGAGGCCAATCAGAACAACCGTCTCGGCATCACCGATGGTTCGTCGGCAAGCAACCCGGACAGCTACGGCTATATCGCCAACACGACGGGCGGCGACAATGGCGATGGCATTCTCAGCCGTGGAGATGTCATTGGCGAAGACGGTCCGACACTTCGTCTGGGTGCAGAGCTCAATGCTCCTGTCGAAGGAGTTCTGACCTACGATTTCGGAGAGTACAAGATTCTGGTCGATGGCACATTGTCCGTGGACGAAAGCACCAATTCAGGTGCACGCGAAGACGCACCTGCCGATGTCGGCGGAGACCTGCAGGTCGCCAGCTTCAACGTCCTGAACTACTTCACGACATTCTCCGGCGGGACCGGGCCGAATGGCGACCTGAGCCCTCGCGGTGCGAGCAATCAGGAACAGTTCGACCGTCAGACCGAGAAGATCGTCGATGCCATGATCAAGACCGAAGCAGAAGTCTTCGCGCTTCAGGAAATCGAGAACAACGGTTTCGGTGACGCTTCTGCAATCGCCACGCTGGTAGATGCGTTGAATGCCGAAGCACAGGCCCAGGGAACAGGTGCGGTCTATGCCTACGTCAATCCTCTGGGTGCCGACGGTTTTCTTGGTTCCGACGCCATCATGACCGGCATGGTCTACGACACGACCAAGCTGACCTTGGTACACGCGGATACACTGGTCTTTGAAGAAGCATCGGCTGCAGATACTTATGCGATCGCCGAGTACCTGAACGGCTTTGTGTCTTCTGGTGACCAGGTTGGCGATTTCCAGCGCAACCGTCCGGCGACAGTGGCAACATTCCAGGACGAGAACGGCGAAGTATTCACCGTTGCCTCCAATCACTTCAAATCCAAGGGTGACAGCAACCTGCAGGATCTCGCGGATGCCGTTCAGTCCGCCTTGGATGCAGGCAACATTCCGGCAGACGACATTGCCGACGTGGAAGCGGCCCTGACCGCATTGCGCGCTGATCCGAACTTCGACCAGGGCAACGGACAGGGGTTTTGGAACCAGGTTCGTACGGATGCATCAACCGAGCTGACAGCCTGGCTGGAAAGCACCTATGCTGCAGACCTCGGTGATCTTGGGTTCACGGATACAGACTATCTGCTGATGGGCGATTTCAACGCCTATGCCGAAGAAGATCCGGTCCAGTCGGTTCGCGATGGCGCTGGCTATACGGACCTGATCGACCAGTTCATCGGTCAGGAGGATGCCTACAGCTTTGTCTTTGACGGTCAACAGGGCACGCTCGACCAGGCGCTTGCGTCAGATAGCATGACCGATCAGGTAACCGGCCTCACCGAGTGGCATATCAATGCGGATGAGCCGGACCTGTTCAATTACCGCGACGGCGACTTCTACTCCGATGATCCTTTTGCAGCTTCTGACCATGATCCGGTGATCGTCGGTCTGGATCTTGGATCGCAATCCGATGCGATGTTCTCGTAAGACCAAGAGATCATGAATGAAAATGGCGGCCTCTGGCCGCCATTTCTGTTTGTCGAGCTGTAATTAAATCAACCCGACAGCCTTGCGGACATCTTCGTCTCGCAGCGAGCAATCGATGCCGCGGTAGGTGTCACCCGCATCGGTGCACAGCCAGGAAATGGCTTCGCCGACCCATTCAGCCGGAATGTGAACCGAAGGATCGAGCTGGCTGACCGGATTGATGCCGGAAGCCTTGATGTCGACCTGCATCTGCGTTGCGACGGTGCCGGGGCTGAGACCGATCACGCGCAATCCCTTTTCGCCGAACTCCTTGTCTGCGCATCGGGTCAGGGAGAGAGCGGCCGCTTTCGACGAACAATACTGGCTCCAGCCCTCCAGGGCGCCGACCGCGGCACCGGAGCTGATATTGACGATAGTGCCGGAGCCCTTTTCCAGCATGTGCGGTGCGACGGCGCGAATGCCGTGGTAAACACCCTTCACATTGATATCGATAACCCTTCCCCAGGCCTCCGGGTCGGAGGATTCAATCCGGCTGATAGGTTCGATGACCCCGGCATTGTTCACCAGAATGTCGATGCCTTCGTGGAAGTCGATGCACAATTCAACGGCTCTTTCGAGGTCTTTGTAGTTCGCAACATCGCAGTTGATGGCCGTGGCCGTTCCGCCGTCTTCCATGATTTCCGCGGCAATGCGCTCAACGTGTTCATTGGAGCGTGCCGCCAGCACGACTGTGGCGCCATATTTGGCAAGACTGCGTGCACCGGCCTCGCCAATTCCTCGGCTTGCGCCGGTAACCAGGGCAACTTGCCCCGACAAATCAAACATCTAGCGTCCCCATTCATTCAGGCCAGGGTCCATATTCGCTTCGGCCCTTGTTGATCGTCGGGCGAATTTAGTGTGAGACGCACACAGAATAAACAGCTTGTTTGCAGGATTATCGTGCGGCAATTACACGAATGCTTGAAAAGAAGAGTTGTGTGGCTGTCTGACGGATTGACATTTCTATGCTCTTCTAGTCGGGTGGCCGGCGGAACGAGCTAAACGGGCACGGGGCTTTATTTATGGCGGTCGAGAAACCGGCTTTGCAGACATTTTTCCGTCAACTCTATTTCGGTCATTCGACCAAAGCCCGTGCCTTCCGGTATGTTCTGCTTACATTCGACCTGATCACGATTGGCTATTTCATCGTCTCGTCGGTGCTGGACCCGAACCGGGTGCATCATGAGCTCGATTATGCCATTGCTGCGGTTCTGACATTGGACTACCTGGCTCGTCTGATCGCTTCGATGAGCACGACCCGCTATCTCTTCAATTTCACTTCGTTCGCGGATGTCGTGGTCATTGTTTCCCTGATAGCACCGGCTTTCCTGGAAAACTTCGGCTTCCTTCGGGTTGTCAGGATGCTGCGTCTGATGCGTTCTTATCATCTGTTGAAGGAGCTGCGCGAGGCGTCCGGATGGTTTCGGCGCAACGAGGAAATACTGCAATCCGCCCTCAACCTGGTGGTTTTCATCTTTGTCGTGACGGCGATCGTTTTCGTGGTGGAGGATGATCGCAACGAGAACATCAACACCTATCTCGACGCGCTCTATTTCACCGTCACCACGCTGACAACGACCGGTTATGGCGACATCACCATGACCGACAGCGTGGGCCGGTTCATGACTGTCCTGATCATGATCTTCGGCGTGGCCCTGTTTCTCCGGCTGGTGCAGACGATTTTCCGTCCTGCCAAGGCGCAGGTCTCCTGCCCGGACTGCGGATTGAGCCGTCATGACACTGACGCGGTCCATTGCAAGCATTGTGGGCGTTTGCTCAACATTCCGACCGAAGGCGTCTGGGACTGATGGTGCGGGTGGTCTGTGCGCTGGGCTCTCGCTGACTTGTGAACACGCAGGGCTGGACAATTCCGGTCTTCAATCCAATCTTTGCGGCAGTATTTGTCCTTCATGGTTGACCGCTGCAGATCGTGTCACAGGAGCCGGTATTGCCTTCAAAGATTTCCAGACCCCTGGCCTGTGCCTCCCTCATTGCTTCTCTCTTTTCCTCCACGGCCGCCTTGGCTGAGGGGAAAGCAAGTTGCGGCGAGGAAATGCCTTGCGAGATCGAGAGCGGGCAGTACTATATTCATCTGCCTGAAACCCGGCAGGATGATGGGCCGCTCGGAGCAATTCTCTATCTTCATGGCCATCGCGGCAAAGCGCTGAATGCAATCCGGAACAAGGGCTTTCAGCGCATTGCGGATGAGTTGGGAGTAGCGTTTGTTGCGGTTCAGGGCGTGAACGGAACCTGGTCCTTTCCGACCGCACCGCGCAGCCTGCGCAACGAGTCGGAGTTTTTTGACGAAGTGCTGGACGATCTGGCCAGCCGTTTCAACGTCGATAAGGATCGCACCATGTTGTCCGGGTTTTCGTCCGGTGGCTTTATGACCTGGTATCTGGCATGCGAAGATTCCGGACGCTTTTCCGGCTATGCACCGATCGCCGGCGCATTCTGGGAACCGCTGCCGGAAAACTGTCCGACCGAGAACCCCTATCTGTTTCACGTCCACGGGACCAGCGACACCGTCGTTCCCCTGGCCGGCCGCTGGCTTGGTGGCGGGCAGTGGAAGCAGGGAGACGTCTTTGAAAGTTTTGACGTCTGGCGTCGCCAGAACGGCTTGACCGACGCCAAGCCTCAGAAGCTGACGGATGGCAATCTGGAATGTGAACGCTGGACGCCGGAGGGAGGGCTGTTTGAGCTTTGCCTTCACGATGGTGGTCACAGCGTCCAGGCAAACTGGATCAAGCGTGCCTGGCGCGAACTGGGTTCCATAAAAGGCTGGAACGAAAAGAGCTGAAACTCACTCTACTTTAACAGGAAAGTGAGGCGTGGTGTCCTGCTCGTTCACTCCGCGGAGTTGACGAGACGGGGGCTATGTGGCCATTTTCCGAAAAGCATTCGTGAGTTCATGATCTTAGGTGGCCCGTGTCCCAATCCCCCGCCGCACCCGGTTCTCTTGCCGGTCTTGTAGTCCTTGATCTGTCGCGCATTCTGGCCGGTCCTACCTGTACGCAAATCCTCGGAGATCTTGGTGCCGAGGTCATCAAGATCGAACGGCCCGGACGTGGGGATGACACGCGTGGCTGGGGACCGCCCTTTCTGAAGGATGGTGACGGAAACGAGACCCAGGAAAGCGCCTACTATCTTTCCTCCAACCGCAACAAGGCTTCCGTCGCGATTGATCTGGCGAGCGAAGAAGGTCAGAAGATGATCCGGGAGCTTGCCGTGAAGGCCGACATTCTCGTCGAGAACTTCAAGGTCGGCGACCTGAAACGCCGAGGTCTGGATTACGAAACGCTCAAGGCTCTCAATCCCAGGCTGATCTATTGCTCGGTTACCGGGTTCGGCCAGACAGGGCCTTATTCCCATCGGGCGGGTTACGACTTTCTCATCCAGGGCATGGGCGGCATCATGTCCCTGACAGGATTTCCGGACGACGAGGGTGGCACAGAAACGAAATGTGGTGTCGGGATTGCCGATGTCATGTGCGGAATGTACGCGGCCGTGTCGATCCTTGCCGCACTCAATCACCGTCATGAAACCGGCGAAGGTCAGCATATCGACATTTCGCTTCTGGACGCGCAGGTCTCCTGGTTGATCAACCAGGGTGTTGCCTATCTCGTCTCGGGAGAGGTTCCGGGTCGCCTCGGAAACGGTCACCCGACCATCGTTCCTTACGAGACATTCCCGGCCGCCGACCAGTCTTTCATCATTGCAGTTGGCAACGACAGCCAGTTCCAGAAGTTCTGCGATGTGGCCGGGGCGCCGGAGCTGGCCTCGGATCCGCTCTTTGCGAAAAATGCCGACCGGGTCAGAAACCGTAAGCAGCTGATCCCACTGATCCGTCGTTTAACGATCGAAAAAACGGCTGCGGAATGGATAAGGCGTCTGGAAGAGGCGGGCGTTCCCTGTGGTCCCGTCAACGATCTCGGTCAGGTGTTTTCCGATCCTCAGATCGTTGAACGCAACATGCGCATCACGCTGCCGCATCCCTTGAGTGACACGGTCGATCTGATCGGGTCGCCGATCAATCTGGAAAAAACACCCGTCACTTACGCCAAGGCGCCACCGCTGCTTGGGGCGGACACGGAAGATGTTCTGACACGCCATCTCGGGTTGGATGCATCGGCCCTTGCTGATCTGGCCGAAAAGGGCATCGTGGACCTGGGCGCTGATGCCCGTAACGAAGGAAACTCAGACTCATGACCACCGGTGCCGATATCATCGCAGGCAAACTCCATGCTGCGGGCTGCCGCCATGCTTTCGGGATTCCCGGGGGAGAGGTTCTGGCGCTGATGCAGGCGCTTGATCAGGCCGGATTGAATTTTGTGCTGGTGAAGCATGAAAATGCCGGTGGTTTCATGGCGGAAGGTGGTTGGCATGCCGATGGCGCGCCGGGCATTCTGCTGGCAACGCTCGGACCGGGCGCGGCAAACGCCGTCAATGTGGTTGCCAATGCCTGGCAGGACCGGGTGCCGCTGATCTTTCTGACAGGCTGTGTCGATCATGGTGAAGCGGAGAGCTATACACATCAGGTTTTCGACCATCAGCAATTGCTGCGCCCGATCGTGAAGGCAAGTTTTTCCGCTCGCCTCGGCGCGCTGGACGTGATGATGGAAAAGGCGCTGGCGATCGCACTCGACGGGCAGCCCGGTCCAGTTCACATCGACGTGCCGATCAATGTTGCGGAAACGGAAACAGAAGAACGCTGGTCGAAGACCTTCCAGTCTGCACCCGTTGCGACGGCGCCGGCTGCCGGGCAGGACCTCGAAACGGCGCTGGAATTGTTTGCCGCAGCAGAGCGGCCGATTGCAATTGCCGGCGTCGATGCGGTCAATGAAAACGCTTCGGCTGTGATCACCGAATTCTGCGAGAAGTTCCAGATACCTCTTGTCACCAGTTACAAGGGTAAGGGCCTGCTCGACGAGAACAACTCTCTGGCCATGGGAGGCGCAGGTCTGTCTCCCAAGGCAGACGGACACCTGTTGCCGCTGATCAACCAGTCCGACTGCATTCTTCTGCTTGGCTATGATCCGATCGAAATGCGCGTCAACTGGCGCAATCCCTGGCACGCGGATGCCTCGGTTATCGATGTCACGCCGGTCCTTCGAACCCATGGCATGCATAGTGTAACGGCAACGCTGCGCAGTGCAGTCGCGCCGGTGCTTGACCGGCTGAGCGAGGCAAGGGATCCGGCCAAGATTACCTGGCCGGAGAAAGAACCTGCGAGGATCAGGCAGGAACTGGAAGACGCCTTTCAGCCGGAGGCCTCTGGCTGGGGACCGGGAACGGTGTTTCATACGCTGCGCGAGATCATGCCGGCGGACACAGTGGCGACGGCCGACAGCGGCGCGCACCGCATCCTCGTGTCTCAGGTCTGGCGGTGCCCCATGCCTCGCCAGATGCTGCAGTCGTCCGCGCTTTGCACCATGGGCTGCGCGGTTCCGCTGGCCATGGGACACAGGCTGGTCGATGGTCCGTCGCCTGTCATCGCATTTGTCGGCGATGCCGGTCTGGAAATGTGCCTCGGCGAGCTGTCCACCCTGAGGGACCTGAAAATCCCGGTCATCATCTGTGTGCTCGTTGATACCAGCCTCGCCCTCATCGAACTCAAACAGCGTGGCAGCCAACGGCCGAATGTCGGAGTTGATTTCGGCGAGACCGATTTTCCGGCAGTAGCAAAGGCCTATGGCGGTCACGGGGTCTGGATCGAAAACACCGAGGAACTTGCAAGGGAAGCGGAAGAGGCCTTGAAGCGGGATGGCTTCACACTGCTTGCCTGCCGGATATCGCGGCGTGCTTACGACGGAACCTTTTAGTCGGCTATTGGATGACTGGACCTTCCCCGCATGTGTGCTTATGCTGCACCTGCGAAGAAATTTTGGCCTTGGGCGGGAACCGAAGGCCTGGGAGGGACAGGAATGATAATCTGCCGAACCAAGGCGGAGATGCGGGAAACCGTGCGCAGCTGGAAGCGCGAGGGCGTCAGCATTGGTCTGGTGCCCACCATGGGATATCTGCATGAAGGCCATTTGGGGCTCGTCCGCCTCGCTCACGAAAAGGCCGATAGAGTTGTTACAAGCATCTTTGTCAATCCGACGCAATTCGGACCGAACGAAGATCTGGAGACTTACCCGCGAGACGAGGAGCGCGATCTGGCGCTCTTGAAAGCCGAAGGCGTGCATGCGGTGTTCATGCCTCCTGTCGACGAAATGTACGGTGCGGGTGGAGATGCCCATGTCGAGGTTCCCGGTCTTTCGGGGATATTGCAGGGCGCCTTGCGCCCCGGGCACTTCCGCGGTGTCTCGACCGTGGTCACCAAGCTCTTCAACATCGTCACACCTGATCTGGCGGTGTTCGGCGAGAAGGACTATCAGCAGCTCACCCTGATCAGGCAGATGGTGCGGGATCTGGACATGCCGCTGGAAATCATCGGTCACCCCACGGTGCGCGAAGCCGATGGTCTCGCCATGTCATCCCGAAATGTGAGGCTTTCCGAGGATCACAGGGCCGACGCGGTTATCCTGAACCGGTCACTGGATCTGGCCGGCGAGCTGGCAGGAACAGGCCCGGCAATCGCCGATCTCGAAGCGCTTGTCCGCGAAACGCTTGCGACAGCTGCCTCCGCCGAGGTCAGGAGCGTCGACATCCGCGATGCCGCGACACTGTCAGAACTGTCCGGGACGTTGGACCGTCCGGCGGTAATTTTACTGGCCGTCCGCTTTGGCGACGTATTGCTGATCGACCAGCGCGTGGTTGCGCCTGCCAGCTAACCCTTCTCAGCTTCAAGCCCCTTTGAAAGGACGCCGCATGAGCTCTCAGAAACCTGTCCGCCGTATCACCACGCCGCAGATCGCCAATCGCAAAGGCGGTGACCCGATTGTTTCGCTGACTTCCTATCACGCGCACACGGCAGCGATTGTCGACAAATATGCAGACTTCATTCTGGTCGGCGACAGCCTCGGCATGGTCATGCATGGCATGGAATCCACCGTCGGCGTTTCGCTTGATCTGATGATCATGCACGGCAAGGCGGTGGTGCGTGGCACGCAACGGGCGCTGGTCGTTGTCGATATGCCTTTTGGTACCTACGAGGAAAGCCCATCGGAAGCCTTTCGCAACGCAGCACGCGTGATGAAGGAAACCCAGTGCGGTGCGGTAAAGCTTGAAGGCGGTGTCCGCATGGCGGAGACTATTCGTTTTCTCACCGAGCGTGGCATCCCGGTCATGGCCCATATCGGCCTCACCCCGCAATCCGTTCACGTGATGGGTGGGTTCAAGACGCAAGGGCGGCATGAGGACGATTGGGACCAGCATTTCGAGGATGCGACAGCCGTGACCGAGGCAGGGGCCTTCGCCGTTGTTCTGGAAGGCATGGTCGAGCCGCTGGCTGCTCAGATCACGAAAGAGATTCCGGTCCCGACCATTGGCATCGGTGCATCGGCCGAATGTGATGGCCAGATTCTTGTTCTGGAAGACATGCTCGGTCTCAACCCGACACCGCCGAAATTCGTCAAGGTTTACGGCAACCTCGGTGGCCAGATCGAGGCGGCCGTCAAAACCTACTCGGATGAGGTCAAGGATCGAAGTTTCCCGACCGAGGCACAGGTTTATCGTTGAGTGTCCGCTTTGGGGGCAGTCTTTGGAAATAAACGCCCGATTTTCGACTGCACACATGCCGAAAACTGACTAGCCTCAGGTCATGCTGATGATCCGACCAAGTTTCGACACGCTCTATGAAGCGCTGATGGCACGCGATCCGTCTTACGACGGGCGCGTCTTCGTGGGTGTGTCCTCCACCGGAATTTTCTGTCGACTGACCTGTCCGGCGCGAAAGCCGAAGCGGGAAAACTGCACGTTCTACGACACGGTTGGTGAGTGTATCGAAGCAGGTTTCCGTCCATGCATGCGCTGCAAACCAACCACACCCGAAGCAAGCGCTGATCCGGTGGTGAAGTCGTTGATCGAGGCGCTTGAAAAACGACCGGGATATCGCTGGGGCGAACCGGATCTTGTTCGCATGGGGCTTGATCCGTCCACCGTTCGCCGTGCGTTCAAACGTCACTTCGGCATGACATTTCTGGAAATGGCGCGGCAACGGCGCTTGCAGGAAGGCTTTTCGACCCTGGCCGGAGGCGGCAAGGTGATTGATGCGCAGATCACGGCAGGATTTGAATCGCCAAGTGCATTCCGGGAGGCATTCGCAAAGATCCTCGGTCAGGCTCCCGGGTCGTTTTCGCAGGACCCGCTGTTGGTGGCCGACTGGGTGTCGTCGCCTCTGGGACCGCTGATCGCGGTGACCGATAGCACTCAGCTTCATCTTCTTGAATTTCTTGACCGCAAGGCCCTGCCTGCCGAGTTCAAGAAATTGCTGGCCTTTTCCAAGGGCCGGATAGGGTTCGGTCGGACAGAGGTCACGGACCAGATCCAGGAGGAGCTGGATCACTTTTTTGCTGGGCGCAACGGTGTTTTCGAAACCAGGCTGGCACTTCACGGGTCCGCCTTCACGCGCGATGTCTGGCGCGAGCTTTTGAAGATCCCGGCCGGTGAAACACGCAGCTATTCGGACCTTGCAAGAACGCTCGGCAAGCCAGAAGCCGTTCGTGCGGTCGCAAGAGCCAATGGTGCGAATCAGATTGCGATTGTGGTTCCCTGTCACCGCGTGCTCGGAGCCGATGGTTCGTTGACCGGATATGGCGGCGGGCTGTGGCGTAAACAGCGGCTGATCGAGCTCGAGCAGAGTTATGGCTGTCAGTCGCGCTCGGCATGATGAAGTTTGGGAATATTCCTCAGGCCTGATGAAACTCAAGATTGTCGAGAACGAGCTGACGAAGCGGTTCCTCGGGAAGGGCGTCGCTCACCATGACATCCATCGATGTGATGTTGCCCAGGGTGACCATGCCGCCTTTCTGATACTTCGATGAATCGACGGCCAAAAGCGTTTTGCGGGAACGTTTCATGGCGCTTTCAACGTTCGATACTTCCCAGTGATCGTCGTCGCTCATTTCTCCGTCCGGTTCGATGCCGCTCACCGATATGATTGAAATATCAAAGCGAAACCGGCTGATGAAGTCCGAGGTCGGTTCGCCGAACACCGATGCATCGACATGGCGGACGAAGCCTCCGGGAATTGCAACCGTAAAATCCCGGCGGTCTTTCAGGAGCATGGCTGCTGCGAGGGAATAGGTGACGATCTTCAGGTCGCGCCTTTGATTGAGCGCGCTTGCAACGGCCTCGCAGGTCGTGCCCGCGTCGATGAAAACAGACGCGCCGTCTTCCACAAGCGAAGCAACCTTGTAGCCAATGCGTTGTTTCACATCCGCTGATTCCTGCCGTCGCAACAGATAATCTTCGCTGTTCAGCGCGCCGACATATGCCGCGCCGCCATGAGTCCGGCGCAAGCGGCCCTCCACGTCCAGCAGGTTGATGTCCCGGCGAATGGTTTGTTCGGAAACTGACAATTTTTGAGAAAGATCCTCAATCCGCTCATACCCGGACGACTTGAGAATCTCCAAAAGTCTGGATTGCCGCTGTTGCTTTCCCGAAGCAGTCATTCTGCATTTCCCCTTTTCCGGCAAATATTTAAAGCAGCATCCACCACATATGTCCACGTGCCATATTTGTCCGATAAGTTACAAAACAATTCAGAAAACACAATTTTTGTAAGAAAGTTTACAACAGAATGTCATTAAACTAACATACATTGTCACGAAGATAACAGCTGACCGATCTTTCGTGGCATTTGGGAGGAATAGATGTCTGACAAGCTGCATAAATACGTTTGGAAGTTCACCAGCAAGAAACTTAGCCGTCGAAATGTTCTGGCTCGTGCGAGTGCTCTGGCCATGTTTGCCGCAGTGGCCGGGTTTTCCGCCGTTGATTCCGGCTTTGCCGCCGAGGCGAAAAAGGGTGGCGACTTCGTCATGGGCCTGAAGGGCGGTGAGAGCACGAACTCGCTCGATCCTGCACTGTCGACCAGCCACGTGACCGCAAAAGCGCTGCGCACCTATGGTGAAACGCTCACCGAAGTAAGCCCGGACGGCGAAGTGATCGCCCGTCTGGCCGAAAGCTTTTCGCCGCGCGATGGCGGTAAGTCCTGGGATTTCCAGATCCGCAAGGGCGTAAAGTTCCACAACGGTCAGGAGATGACCGCCGAAGATGTGCTGAAAACCATGCAGCGCCACTCGGATGAGAACACCAAGTCCGGTGCTCTCGGCATCATGCGCGGCATTGAATCCATGGAAGTCAATGGCGACACCTTCACGGTTCACCTGTCGACGCCGAATGCCGACCTTCCCTTCCTCATGTCGGACTACCACCTCGTCATCCAGCCGAATGGCGGCCTGGACGATCCGGGCGCGGGAATCGCGACCGGGCCCTACAAGGTGACGGCGGACGAGCCGGGCCTGCGCTACAAATTCGAGAGATTCGAAGATTACTGGGACGATAGCCGCGGTCACTATGACAGCGTCGAGATCATCGTGATCAATGACGACACCGCGCGGGCAAACGCGCTGCAGTCCGGTATCGTCCATGCCATCAATCTGGTATCGCCCAAAACCGCGAAGCTCATGGCCCGCAACCCGGCGGTCAAGATCGAGACCACCTCGGGCAAAGGCCACTATATTTTCGTGATGCATGTCGACACGCCGCCGTTCGACAACAAGGACCTTCGCATGGCCTTGAAGCACGCCGTCAACCGTGAGGAACTGGTCGACAAGGTTCTCGCGGGCTACGGCAAGGTGGGCAACGACACGCCGATCAACGAGGCTTACCCGTTGTTCGACAACACGGTTCCGCAGCGGACTTTCGACCTCGAAAAGGCGAAGGAATACTACGAGAAGTCGGGTCACGACGGTTCTCCGATCATCCTGCACGTTTCAGACGCGGCCTTCGCCGGTGCCCTGGATGCGGCACAGCTGTTCCAGCAGAGCGCGAACGCGGCAGGCATTCCGCTTCAACTGAAGCCGGAACCGGCTGATGGGTACTGGTCGGAAGTCTGGAACAAGAAGCCGTTTGCGGCATCTTATTGGGGTGGTCGTCCGGTGCAGGACCAGATGTGGTCCGTTGGATATCTCTCCACTGCCGACTGGAACGACACGCGGTTCAAGAATGCCGAGTTCGACGCGATGCTTCTTGAGGCCCGTGCCGAGCTGGATCCTGAAAAACGCCAGGAAACCTACGGCAAGATGGCCCGTCTCGTTCGCGAGGAAGGCGGCCTGATCAATCCGATGTTCAACCAGTATATCGATGGCATGGCCACCAATGTCGACGGATGGGTTACCAACCCCGAAGGCGACATGATGAACGGCTTCATCGCCGTCAAGACCTGGTTCGAATAAGGCGGATCGAACGTGCCTGCGCACCTGATCCTGTTGGTCATCCAGCGCTTGGCGCTGGGTGTCCTGCTCCTTCTGGCGTCGTCGGTCCTCATCTTTGCGGGAACCCAGATCCTGCCGGGTGATGTCGCGCAAGCCGTGCTTGGACAAGCGGCGACTCCAGAAGCCATTGCGAACCTGCGCGAGGAAATGGGGCTCAACGAACCGGCCGTGTCCCGCTATCTGAAATGGCTTTTCGGAGCCGTGCAGGGCGACTTCGGCAACGCGCTCACCAATGGTGCGGACATTGGGGCCTCCATATCAAAGCGTCTGGGCAACACGCTGTTCCTGGCCTTGTGGGCGGCCGTCATATCCGTTCCCCTGGCGATCCTTCTCGGTCTCATTGCAGTCCGGTTCCGCAATCGCTGGCCGGACCGGCTTATTTCCGCGATGTCGCTTGCAACCATTTCGGTTCCTGAGTTCGTCATCGGTTACATCTTCATGTTCTTCGTTGCGGTGAAACTGCGCTGGGTGCCGTCGGTTTCCATGATCAACGATTCCATGAGCCTGATGCAGAAGCTTCAGTCGATTGCCCTGCCGGTCATCGTTCTGACCTTCGTGGTGCTCGCCCACATGATGCGCATGACGCGGGCCGCGATCCTCAATGTGATGGAATCGCCCTATATCGAAACCGCCGAACTCAAGGGGTTGTCCCGCTTTGCGGTGATCACGCGGCATGCGTTGCCGAACTCCATTGCGCCGATCGTCAACGTGGTGATGCTCAATCTGGCTTACCTGGTCGTGGGGGTCGTTGTCGTGGAAGTGATCTTCGTCTATCCCGGCATGGGGCAATACCTCGTCGATCACGTTGCAAAGCGTGACATTCCGGTGGTGCAGGCAGCCGGACTGATTTTTGCGAGTGTCTACATTCTTCTCAACATGGCGGCAGACATTATCGGCATTGTTGCCAATCCCCGCCTGAGACATCCCAAGTGAGGCCCTCATGACGATGCGAATTCCAGTGAGCGCCCTCATCGGGCTGACCATGATGGCTTTCTTCTTCTGTCTGGCTGTCTTCGCCCCGCTCATTGCACCCTACGGGATCGGGGAAGTTGTCGGCGATGTCTGGGAGCCTATGTCGGCCAAGCATTGGCTTGGCACGGACAATATCGGCAGGGATCTGCTGACGCGTATGATCTACGGAGCAAGGACAACGATATTCATCGCCTCCGCGGCAACCGTGCTTTCCTTCACTCTCGGAACCTTGCTGGCGCTCAGCGCTGTGGTTCTTGGTGGTTGGGTCGACATGGCGCTGTCCCGCTTCATCGACCTGATCATGACGATACCGACGCTGATTTTTGCGCTGGTCGTCCTGTCGGTCGTGCCGACATCCATCCTCATCCTCATTGTCCTGATGGGGCTTCTCGACACCACGCGTGTCTATCGTCTCGCGCGTGCAGTCGCGGTCGATATCAACGTCATGGACTATGTCGAAGCAGCACGTCTGCGCGGCGAGGGCACCAGCTGGATCGTCTTGCGGGAAATCCTGCCCAACGCCCTGTCGCCCCTGGTCGCCGAACTGGGCCTGCGTTTCATCTTCATGGTTCTGTTCATCTCCACTCTGTCATTCCTCGGACTTGGCGTGTTGCCGCCCGATACCGACTGGGGCGCTATCGTTAAGGAAAACAAGGAAGGTCTGGTCTACGGCATTCCGGCAGCGTTGGCCCCGGCCGTTGCGATCGCGACGCTTGCGATCTCGGTCAACCTCGTCGCCGACTGGGTGCTCAACAGGACCACAAGCCTGAAGGGAGGCCGCAATGCGTGAGGCGGTGGCACACAACCTTGTTGAGATACGTGGCCTGAAAATCGGTGCGACAGTCTTCACCCCGGGTGAAAAACCGAAGGATGTCGAAATCGTCCATGGTGTCGATCTCAATCTGGAAAAGGGCAAGGTGCTGGGCCTGATCGGAGAATCGGGCGCCGGAAAATCCACCATTGGTCTGTCCACGCTGGCCTATGGCCGGGGTGGCATCCGGATTACCGGTGGTGAGATCTTCATCAACGGCATCGATATCCTGAAGAACAGCGTGGGTGAGCTTCGGGATCTGCGTGGCCGCCAGGTGACCTACGTGTCCCAGTCGGCGGCTGCCGGTTTCAATCCGTCCAAAAGGCTGATGGATCAGGTGGTTGAATCCTGCCTGAGTCACAAGCTGTGCTCACGCAAGGAGGCAGAGGAACGGGCGGTCACGCTCTTCAGGAAACTCGGTCTGCCCGATCCCGAAAACTTCGGCAAGCGCTATCCGCACCAAGTCTCCGGAGGCCAGCTGCAGCGTGCGATGACGGCCATGGCCCTTTGCCCGGAGCCGGACCTGGTGATCTTCGATGAGCCGACAACGGCTCTGGACGTGACCACACAGATCGATGTGCTGGCGTCGATCAAGGAAGCGATTCAGGACACCGGTGTCGGCGCCATTTACATCACGCACGATCTTGCCGTTGTTGCGCAGGTTTCCGACCACATCATGGTGCTTCAGCACGGACGGATGGTCGAATATGGAACAACGGACCAGATCATCAACAATCCGCAGAAGGATTACACCAGGGCGCTGGTGTCGATCCGCTCGACCATTCACGACGAAACGCCTGCCAAAGGCGAACCCGTGCTCAAGCTGAACAATGTATCGGCTCGCTACCGGGGACTGAATTTCGACGTGGTCAAGGATGTCACGCTGGAAATACATCCCTCCCAGACCCTCGCGGTCGTTGGGGAATCAGGATCCGGAAAGTCGACGTTGGCACGTGTCATGACAGGGCTCTTGCCGCTTCGCCAGGGCTCGGTCTCCTTCAATGGTGAAACCTTGCCGGCGGCGTTGGAGGAGCGCAGCAAGGAACAGCTGCGCGAACTGCAGATGATTTATCAGATGGCCGATGTGGCGATGAACCCGCGCCAGACCATCGAAACCATTATCGGCAGGCCTCTGGAGTTCTATTTCGGTATGCAAGGGGCCGAAAAGCGCGCGCGCGTTATCGAACTTCTTGACGAGATCGAACTTGGCGAGAGCTTCCTGAAGCGCTACCCGGCGGAACTCTCCGGGGGACAGAAGCAAAGGGTCTGCATCGCGCGCGCCCTGGCCGCGAAACCCCGGTTGATCATTTGTGACGAAGTCACCAGCGCCCTTGATCCTCTGGTGGCCGACGGGATCCTGAAACTCCTCCTGAACCTTCAGGAGATCGAGCACGTCAGTTATCTCTTCATCACTCATGACCTGGCAACGGTTCGTGCAATCGCAGACACGATAGCTGTCATGTACCAGGGCAACGTGGTTCGCTACGGTCCTAAGTCAAAAGTTCTCGAGCCGCCGTTCGACGACTACACCGATCTTCTGCTTTCGTCCGTCCCGGAAATGAAGCTGGGCTGGCTCGAAGACGTTATTTCAACCCGTAAAATGGACAGTGCAGGCAACTGATGGACACGCGGCTTCTTCTGATCATTCTTGACGGTGTGCCCTGGCGCAACTGGCGATCCCTCTTCGGCAATCTGGAAGGCTGGGTCGACAGCGGTGAAGCCAGGGTCTGGCGAATGCGTTCCGTTCTGCCTTCCATTTCGGCGTCCTGCTACGCATCGATCCATACCGGTGTCACACCTGCCGTTCATGGATCGACGGGCAATGCCAATGTGTTCCGGCTATCGGTGCCCGACATTTTCTCCGAAGTACGCAAATCAGGTGGCAAGACCGGCGCGGTGACGCATTCCTTCTGGTCGGAGTTCTTCAATCGTGCGCCCTTCGACCCTGTCCGTGACATCGAATATGACGAGCCTGACAGTGCTTCGATCAACCACGGGCGTTTTCACACGATGGCCGGCTACGGTCACGCCAACCAGATGACGCCTTCCGACGCGGATCTGTTCGCCACGCTTACGATGCTGAGTCAGCGGTTCGGTCTGGACTACGGCATCCTGCACACCTGCACTCTCGACAGCATGGGGCATCGCTTCAAGCATGCTTGCGAGGAAATGGATCACGCCTGCGCGCATATGGACGAGACACTCGCGCCCTACATCTCGCGCTGGCGCTCCGCCGGGTATGAAGTCATCGTGACCGCCGACCATGGCCAGAATGACCGGGGGCACCATGGCGGGCGAGGCGAGGAACAGCAGGATTTTGCACTGTACTATTTTGGTGATGCAGCAGGGCCGGATGCGGATACACTGCTGCGGCAAACGCAGTTGGCTCCGACCATCTTGAACCGGTTGGGAGTTCCGATTCCGCAAACCATGACGGACGAACCATTTCTGTAACGGAACAAGGGCCGCATTATGCGGAAGGTCTGGATCGATAATGAAAACAGCGCATTCGACTAACGGATTTAAGGCTGTCCTGTTCGACAAGGACGGAACTCTTTTCAATTTCAATGAAACCTGGGGTCATTTTTGCGATCTGATGTTTGATACGCTCGCCGGAGATGACGAGCCGTTGAAAGACCGGCTCGCGGAAGTGTGTGGCTATGACAGGGCCAGCCGGACCTTCAAGACCGGGTCGTTGATCGTGAATGCCAGCGCGGACGAGGTGAATGAAGCCTGGTCGGGGTTGCTTCCGGACCGGAGCCTGGAGGAAATCGTCAGCCTGAACCATGAGGTCTACGCCAGTCTGCCGGTGTTCCCGACCTGCGACTTGTCCGGTGTGATGACCGATCTCAGGGACCTCGGTCTGAAGCTGGGCGTTGCCACCAACGACTACGAAGCCGGTGCCGTGACCCAGCTTCAGGAAGCGTCGGCAATGACTTTGTTCGACTTTGTCTGCGGTTCCGACAGCGGTTTCGGGCGCAAACCCGAGGCCGGAATGGTTCACGGTTTCTGCGAACGCATGGATATTGAGCCGCACGAGATCATCTTTGTAGGCGACAGCACTCACGACATGGATTGCGCCCGGAACGCAGATGTCGGATTGAGTGTTGCAGTACTGACGGGACCTGCAACGGAAGAACAGTTGACCGGCCACGCGGACGTTATCCTGCCGTCCATCGGCAGCCTGCCTGGCTACCTTGCCAGCAGAGATGTGAAGTAGCCGGAAGCTGTCGATGGCGTCCGGCAAACACCCCTGATACTTCCGCGCAAATGAGACACGCAAGCGGGCAGATGCCCGTAGCGCTTCAGCAGTTTTTGGTTGTAGGATGAGCCCCTGACACTCAGTTCGGGGGGCTTCGTGTGGATATTCATTGTGCGGTCAGAAAACTGAAGCCGGGGTCTTTGCTGCAACTCGGTGAAGAGTGCATTACCGATCCGGTCGTCATTTCCGGGATCAGCGGTTCAAGGGACAAGCCGGTCGTCGTTCGGGGATTGCCCCCGGAAGCCAAAAAACCGAACATGGCCAAGCGCTCTCCGACGATCTTCAAAACACAGGTAGATTTCGACGAGTTCAATCGCCGCGCGAACGATCTTTCCAGAGCTCATGAAGCTGCCGGAAACTTTCCGGGCATCTATTTCATGGCGGACAATGCCCAGCTGATCTTGCGGGACTGTCAATGGATCGTGCTGGAAGATCTGACCTTCGAAAACTGCTGGCCGACGGCCATCTATATCGAAAATTGCCAGCACATCACAATCCGCGGCGTGCACTTTCGCGGCGGTACGTTTGCGATCGGTGCAACAGGTGAAGACACCCGTCATTTGCTGATTGAGAATTGTGACTGGATCCAGGACACCAGTTGTCACGGCGATGCCCAGGTCCGCTTCATCAGGGACAATGGTTACTTGAAGGACGTGACGGACGATGCATGCTGCTGCCTATGGCGGCAGACGCACTGGAACCGAATTCATGCCGACCACAGTGTGACCGGGAGGTATGTCGAGCCTGAAGATGCAAGGGCTTATGACGGGGATTTCTTCAGAGCCTGGACGATCGCCGGTTACGTCATCCTGCGCAACAATTGCATCATGGACGCGTTCAACGGCATTCATTTCTTCAACCAGTCGCCAAAGGAAATTCAGGACAGATATTCGAAAAACGTCCTGATCAGCGACAACTGGTTCGTTCGCATTCGAGACAATGCCGTCGAGCCTGAAAACTACGCATTCAACTGGACGGTCAGGCACAACAGGTTTGTGGATTGCTACGCCGCTTTTTCCCTTGAGCCGCCGCGTTCCGGTTTCTTCTACATATACGGCAATCTGGGCTGGAGCCGCGAGCGTCCGGGGCCTGAGGACGGTGAAGCGAATACCGGTCGGCTTTTCAAGCTGGGCACCCGACACGAGGCTGTCGGACCGCACTATGTCGTTCACAACAGCTGGTACGTTCGCAATCCGATCTTCAAGAAAAAGCGCATCGCCAACTTCCATCATCTCAACAATGCCGTTGGTTACAACGAGGACGCAGAAGCGTTTGAACTCAAAGACGTCAATCCGTTCGGTCCGAAATGGCATACGTCCCACGACGGCACGGCCGAGTGGAAAGAGATTGAAAAGCTGGAAAAGAAGCGCTTTACCAAGGCCTGGCAGGAACTGGGCATCACGGTCGACAATGACATGGTCGGTCACCCATCCTTCCCATTGGAATTGCGCTCGGCAGGTTACCCCCTCGGCCCGAAATCTTCCGGTGAAGTGCCGCAATTCGCCAAGCCAGACATGGGGCGGCCTGAAGGATTGAGGTTCAAAAACGCGATAGACGCTGCCCAGGTGATATTCGAGCTTCCAGACGGCAGCGAGCAGAGAAATTATGCTGACGATAAACCGCCGTTGGTGGTGGGAGCCTGGCAGGGAAACGAGCTGTTCACTCTTCCGGGCCCACTATTTGCCGAGCACTGGGAACACCCGGATTTGAACGGCGTTGCCGAAACCGGCGGCGACAAGAAATGCTGCTAGCTTCGAAACCCTCGAACGCGCCGGCAAACTTGAATGAGGACCGCAGGGCAGGGAGCGTCAAAGGCATGCGCGCTGCCGGCGAACGGAGGCAGGTTTGAAAGTCTTTTCATCGGCGGGTCATCTGGCGCGTGTTTTTCATCCTGATCACTGGTTTTTGCCGGCAACCCTTGCCTTTTGCGCCTGTTTCGTCGAGCTGATCTGCATCATCGGACTGTTTCACACCTTTACGGCCGTGATCACCGGTTCCTTCGTCATGCTGTTCGTCAACATGGTGGACAGGCCTTCTTATCTGCCGGTCAACATCACCGTGATTACTGCGTACCTTTTCATGAGTTTCGTCTGGTACGCGGTGATTTCCAAACTGAAGCGACGCGGTGCCGTTTCACTCAGAAACCTGTTCGTGCTCGAAGCCGCTCTGATTGCCGCGTTCATGATGTTTGCCGGACTTTCTGTCCCCTTTTCCGGACCTGCGGCGCTGCAGACCTTGATTTCTGTCTGTCTTGCGACCTCGGCAATGTCCTTGCAGGCCACAATCATGACGGAAGTTCTGCGTAGTCACGGGCCAACCACATTCATGACCGGAAAAACAAACCGGCTTGTTGCCGGTCTTTATGATGGCTGGTTTGGTGGAAAGGAGACGTTCCCCTCTACCGGCGCCGCCCGTACAGCCGCATTGAACACCGGCTCAACAATGGCAGCCTTCGCAGCCGGTGGTTTCGCAGGCTCCATTGCCATGAAGCTTTTCGGGTTCTGGGCACTCAGTGTTCCGCTTGCAATTTTGCTGACGGTGGCACTCAGCCAGGTCCCGCAGACACAAGCCGACGCGGCAACGGAAGCATCGCATTGAGGCACATTTTCCGATACGCCAGGGCCGCGAGCCGCCGGATAGCCTCAGAAAGAGAAGACCAGGCAAGCGTAATTTCCGTCACCTGAACAAGATTCGGCGTTAAACAAGTAACGGGCCGGATGATATGTGTCGGATGAGCAAAATGGCGGAGAGAGAGGGATTCGAACCCTCGGAACGCTTGCGCGCTCAACGGTTTTCGAGACCGCCCCGTTCGACCACTCCGGCACCTCTCCGCGGCACTTTCGACTAAACGGGTCTCAAGTGGCGCGGAACATAGACAAGCGGGACGTCACCTGCAAGCAAAGATTTTCATTCTTCAACGGGAATGGTCAGGCGGTTAAATAACGTGTATGTGGGCTGACTTGCCTGTTGTTCCGGTAGACCCTGTGATGGCCTCGGATTGGCAAGTGGCGGTGCCGAGTTCGAGCGAGTATCCGGCAAGGTTTCCGAAATGCCGGTATATCTGGCTGATCCTATATTTCCGTTTGACATCACGCGCGTTCCGACTATATTGCGCGAGCTCGAAAAGGTTCGCTTTTTCGGGATTTCTTTGTCGATCAAGGCCTGGCGGGCTTCAAGCTTCAAGCGCAACCCGACATAAAGACCTGTCAACCGGGTGTTCGACCTGGAGGGGCAGGCGCCTTAAGTTCGACCTGAAAGCTGCCAGCATTCCGGCATTGATTTGCGGGTGTCTGGTTGGTTCAAAAACGAAAAGAAGGACGTGCGAGACATGTTCGCAGTGATCAAAACCGGCGGTAAACAGTACACTGTTGCTGCTGACGACCTCCTGAAGGTCGAAAAACTCGACGCCGAAGCCGGCAGCACCGTCACGTTTGACGAAGTGCTCGTGGTTGGTAACGGCACAGACACCACCGTTGGTGCACCGACCGTTGAAGGTGCCAGCGTTGTTGCGGAAGTGGTCGAACAGGGCCGTGGCCGCAAGATCATCGTATTCAAGAAGCGCCGGCGTCAGAATTCCCGCCGCCGCAATGGCCATCGTCAGTCTTTCACCCTCGTCAAGGTGACCGACATCCTGACCGGTGGCGCGAAACCGGCCAAGAAGGCAGCGCCGAAAAAGGCTGCGCCGAAGGCTGAAGAAACCAAGGAAGAGGCTCCGGCCGCCGCAGAGGCTGCAGAAGGCGGAGATGACCTGAAGAAACTGGACGGCGCCGGTCCGGCTGCTGTGAAAAAACTGAACGAAGCGGGTATCACCACCTTCGCTCAGATCGCAGCAATGACTGCCGACGACGTCGCACGCGTTGAAGAAGAAGCTGGCCTGAAAGGCAAGTTCGAACGCGGAAACTGGGTTGAACAGGCTAAGGAACTGGCTGGCAAGTAAGCCGCCGCTCTTTAACACCTGATCTGAAATTCGAAGAACGAGGAGTTCTAACGATGGCACATAAGAAGGCAGGCGGTTCATCCCGCAACGGCCGCGACTCAGCTGGCCGCCGTCTCGGCATCAAGAAATACGGCGGGGAAGCTGTGATTCCCGGCAACATCATTGCACGTCAGCGTGGCACTCAGTGGCACCCGGGCACCGGCGTGGGCATGGGCAAAGACCATACCATTTTCGCGACCGTGGAAGGCAAGGTTCAGTTCCAGGCGAAAGCCAACAAACGAACTTTCATTAATGTGGTCCCGGTAGCGGAAGCTGCGGAGTAAAGCCGACGTGAAGTTTCGAAACGCCGGCGTCCCGTTAGACCCCGGCAGTTCGAGACAGGTCAGCAACCAAAGACCAGTCGAAGATCCAAGGGGGAGATGGGGCGCCATCTCTCCCTTGATTTGTTTTGGCTGGAGGAAAAGATGGTTGTTGAAAGCGATGGATTGTTAGACGAAAGCAGTTTGGTTGCGGCCCCGTTGCCGCAGGAAGCGGTTCGTGTGCGGCTCGACAAACCGCGCAAGGACGATTTGGCCGACCTGGTGTTTCTGGCCAATAACAAAACAGTGGCGGCGAACCTCGCCACCATGCCTCATCCTTTTTCCGTACAGGACGGCCGGGCGATGATCGCCAAGGCCAACCTGAATCCTTCCAATGCCGCGCTGTTTGCAATCCGCCTGAAGAGCACGGGCAGGCTCATCGGGGTCGCACGTTATGCGAATATCGAGATGGGCGGACCGGTCCATGTCGGCTACTGGCTGGGTGAGCCTTTCTGGGGACAGGGCCTGGCGACCGAAGCGGTTCATTCGCTGGTCGATCACGCATTTACCTACAACGACATCGAAGAACTGCAGGGCTCGTGCAGGGTGACCAACCCCGCCTCGCGCCGGGTGTTGATCAAGTCCGGGTTCCAGTTTCGGGATCAGGCGATGATCCGTTCTGTCGGTGCAGGCGGATCGGTTCCGATCGAGCGTTACACACTGGAACGCGCTGTCTGGAAGTCATTGAAAGGGTGGGGGCAAGGACGATGACCAATTTGCCGGAACTGAGAACGCGGCGCCTGATTTTGCGCCCGCTGGAAGCAAACGACGCGGCTGCGATTGCCGATCTTGGCGGCCGTGATTTTGAAATCGTGCGCTGGCTGACCGGAGCGTCCTGGCCTTATGTCGAAGGCGAAGCTGAGGACTTCGTCAGCAAGATCGTCGGTACCAACCCGATGGAAACAGAGGCGGATTTCGTAATCACGCTTGGCGGCGTCTTCATCGGCGTTGCGGCTATCCAGGCACCGGGCGATCTGGAAGATTTGCCGGACCTCCCGACGGTTGGCTATTGGATCGGCCGGGCTTTCCAGGGCCACGGTTACGCCACCGAAGCTGTCGAGGCGGTCCTGGAATGGGCGTTTGACAATTATGACGCCGAAGCGATCGCCGCTCGCGCGTTCGAGGACAATTCCAGGTCGAGGGGGCTGTTGCGCAAGATGGGCTTCAAACCCTACAGCCTGACCGAGCGGTTCGCGAAAGCTCTGGACCGCAGGGTGTCCAATGTCGTCGTTCGGCTGGAAAGAAATGACTTCGAAGCGCGACGAGAATTGGCATGACCCTTCCGGAGCTGAGAACCGGGCGGTTGCTTCTGCGCCCGGTTGGTCCTGAAGACTTCGACGCCATCGTGCAGCAGATCGGTGACTTCGAAGTCGCTAAAATGTTGTCCGCCGTTCCGCATCCTTACGCTGTTGAAGATGTAAGGGAGTGGTTCGGGCAGAACGCGGTCTGCAAAGGCGACGGCGAGCGGGCCTTTGCCATCGATAACGGTGAAGGCCTGATCGGTGTCGTCTCGGTCGGCCGTTCAGGTGACGATCCGGAGTTCGGCTATTGGCTCGGCAAGGATCACTGGGGCAACGGTATCATGACGGAAGCAGGGCGCGCGGCGGCGGCCTGGCATTTTGAATCCATGCCGGACACGGCACTGGTAAGCGGTGCGCTTAATGAAAACCGGGCTTCGCTTAACGTGCTGGCGAAACTCGGGTTCAGCGAAACAGGTCCCTATGGGCTGAAAATCAGATCCAGGGGAGAGGTTCTTCCCGGAACGCGGATGATGCTGACACGCGAAGCTTTTGAATTCTGCCGAGGAAAGCTTCAATGAGTGGAGTCGAAATAAAGACCGAACGCCTGGTATTGCGTCCGCCATCGGTACAGGATCTTGCGTGCTGCGCAGATTTGCTTGGCGACTATGAAGTTGCCAAGATGCTCTCGCGTGTTCCCTATCCTTATGACCTGGAAGCTGGAAGACAGAAGTTGCAACGGGCTGCCGATCGATGGAACGATTGGAAAAACGCTGAAGATCTTGGTTTACAGATTGACCATGATGGCGAAATGATTGGCAGTTTCTCCTTCAAAAAGTTGCAGGACACCCCAGAGATCGGCTATTGGCTAGGGCGTTCTTACTGGGGCAGGGGCTTTATGAGTGAGGCGGTCAAGGCGGCAATCTCCTGGCTGTTCGAAAACACCAGCCACACGCGTGTCGCCTGCGAAGCCATGAAAGACAATCCGGCCTCCCTCAACGTGGCGGAAAAACTCGGTTTCCAGAAGGTGGCCGAGGTCGGCTGTGCAAGCCTGTCGCGAGGCGGAACAATACTTGCGATCCGGACCGAGCTAACCCGGGAAGCCTTCTTGAACGGTCATTGATCCAGCGGATCACGGCCTGAAAACAGGACAATAGAGAAGAAAAATGAAATTCCTCGATCAGGCCAAGATCTATGTGCGGTCCGGCAATGGCGGCGCGGGCTGCGTCTCGTTCCGGCGTGAAAAGTATATCGAATATGGAGGCCCGGACGGCGGCGACGGCGGCAAGGGCGGGAATGTCATCGTAGAGTGTGTCGACGGCCTCAATACGCTGATCGACTACCGCTACAAACAGCATTTCAAAGCCGAAACCGGCATTCACGGGATGGGCCGGAACCGCACCGGAGCGCATGGCAACGACGTTGTTCTGAAAGTGCCTGTCGGCACGCAGATCTTCGAAGAAGACAATGAAACGCTCATTGCCGACCTGACCGAGCTTGGTCAGCGTGTGCTGCTCTTGAAAGGTGGCAATGGCGGATTTGGCAATGCGCATTTCAAGTCCTCGGTCAACCAGGCGCCGCGCCGGGCCAATCCCGGACTTGAGGGCGAGGAAAAATGGATCTGGCTGCGCCTGAAACTGATTGCCGACGCCGGTCTGGTCGGTTTGCCCAACGCCGGCAAATCCACATTTCTGGCCACGGTTTCGGCTGCCAAGCCCAAGATTGCGGACTATCCGTTCACGACCATCCACCCAAATCTCGGCATCGTGCAGATCGACGGTAACAGTTTTGCCATGGCCGATATTCCCGGCCTGATCGAGGGCGCTCACGAAGGCACGGGTCTTGGCGATCGTTTCCTTGGGCACGTGGAGCGCACGCGCGTCCTTTTGCATCTCGTCGACGGCTCTGGGGTAGAAGATCCGGGTGAGGCCTACAAGGTCGTGCGCGGCGAACTGGAAGCTTACGGCGCCGGTCTGACCGACAAGCCGGAGATTGTTGCTCTTTCCAAATGCGATGCTCTGACCGATGAGCTGATCGCAGAGAAATCAGCGAGCCTTGAGGCCGCCTGCGGCCAGAAACCTCTGATCTTGTCATCGGCGAGCGGTCTCAACGTGGACCGTGCCCTGCGTATGATCGTGCGCGCCATCGACAAGGACAAGGAAGAAGCAGCCAACCAGGTGCCGTCACCCGAACAGGAGGGGTGGCATCCCTGATGTCGGAAACGCGCAGTCTCAAGAGTTACAATCGTATTGTCATCAAGATCGGTTCAGCGCTGTTGGTCGAGCAGGGTGAGTTGAAGCGAACCTGGCTGGACGCGCTGGTCTCCGATCTGGTGTCACTGGCCGATGGCGGCGCGGAAATGCTGATTGTGTCGTCCGGGTCGATTGCGCTGGGGCGTGGCGTTCTGGGATTGCCGAAAGGTCCGCTGAAACTAGAAGAAAGTCAGGCAGCTGCCGCCGCCGGTCAGATTGCGCTCGCGCAAGCCTATGCCGATGCGCTTGGCGCTCACGGCAGGAAAGCCGGCCAGATCCTGCTGACGCTTGGCGACACGGAAGAACGCCGCCGATATCTGAACGCGCGCGCAACCATCGGCATGCTGCTGAAGATGGGTGCGGTACCGATCATCAACGAAAACGATTCCGTCGCAACGTCCGAAATCCGTTATGGCGACAACGACCGGTTGGCGGCACGCGTCGCCACCATGGCCAGCGCTGACTGCCTCGTGCTCCTGTCGGATATCGACGGGCTTTACACAGCACCCCCTGCACAAAATCCCGACGCGGTCTTCCTGCCTGAAGTGCCCAGGATCACGGCAGAAATCGAGGCTATGGCCGGCAGCGCCGGATCGGAGCTTTCCCGCGGAGGCATGAAGACCAAGATCGACGCAGGCAAGATCTCAACCGCTGCCGGGACCTCCATGGTCATTACCTCCGGCAAGGAACTCAATCCTCTCTCCCGTTTGATCGACGGTGCTCGTGGAACGTGGTTTCCGGCGCTCAGTTCGCCTGCGAGCGCCCGCAAGGCCTGGATCGGCGGGCATCTGGAACCCCGTGGAGAAATCAGACTGGACGAGGGCGCCGTCAAGGCGATGAAGTCGGGCAAGAGCCTGCTGCCGGCCGGGGTGACGTCGGTATCGGGCCGGTTTTCGCGAGGAGATGCGGTTGTTCTGCTCAACCCGGACGGACGCACGATCGGTCGTGGTCTGATTGCCTACGACATCGATGAAGCCAAACTGATCGCCGGACGCAACAGCCGCGAAATCGAAGCGATTGTCGGCTATCCGGGCCGCGCGGAGATGATCCACCGGGACGATTTGGTTCTCGAGGATGCCTTTTTGAACGGAACGCGTTAAAAGGCTTCAGGAATTCTGGCTCTTGGAGCCGCTAGTTAGGAGTTGGTTGGAATGCTGGACATGGTCGAGGCGAACACGACTGAAACTTTGATGGCTGAGATCGGGCAACGTGCCCGGGCTGCCGGCAGGGTTCTTGCCACTGCTCCAACCGAGGTGAAGAACAAGGCGCTGCTGGAAATGGCGAAAGCCGTGCGGGCGGCGACACCAGAAATCCTTGCAGGCAACAAGACCGATGTTGAAACCATGACCGCCAATGGTCAGACGGCTGCCTTTCTTGATCGGGGAACCCTGAGCGAGGACAGGATCGAGGCCATCGCCAAGGCGCTTGAAGATATTGTTGCCCTCGAGGACCCTGTTGGCAGCGTGATTGCTGCCTGGGACCGTCCGAACGGTCTCAACATCGAGCGTGTACGCACTCCGCTGGGCGTAATCGGCGTCATTTATGAAAGCCGGCCCAATGTAACTGCGGATGCCGGGGCCCTGTGCCTTAAAGCCGGAAATGCGGTTGTACTGCGAGGTGGTTCCGACACCATTCAGTCCAACAGAGCAATTCATGCGGCTTTGCAAAAAGGTCTCGCCGCAGCCGGTCTTCCGGAAGATGCCATCCAGATCGTTCCGGTGACCGACAGGGCTGCCGTTGGAGAAATGTTGAAAGGGCTTGGAGGCAATCTGGATGTGATCGTGCCGCGAGGCGGCCGCAGCCTGGTCGAGCGTGTCCAGACAGAAGCCCGCGTACCGGTATTCGCTCATCTGGAAGGCCTGGTGCATATTTTTGTCGACAAGGAAGCCGAGTTGCAGAAGACGGTCGATATTGTCGTGAACTCCAAGCTGCGCCGGACGGGCATCTGTGGCGCGCTGGAGACGCTGCTGGTTCATGATGGCGTGGCGCACAGTCATTTGCCGATCATCGTCAAGGCCTTGCAGGACAAGGGATGTGAGGTCCGCGGCGACGCAACCGTGCGCGACATCTGCGAGAACATTGTTCCTGCGAGCGAGGACGACTGGTCGACCGAGTATCTGGACAAGATCCTGTCGGTGAGGGTCGTTGCGGACCTGGATGCCGCCATGGAGCATATCGCGACTTTCGGTTCCAACCATACCGATTGCATCTTGACCGAAGATCAGGCGGCGGCAGACCGTTTTCAGGCAGAAGTGGATTCCGCCATCGTTTTGCACAATGCGTCGACACAGTTTGCCGACGGTGGTGAATTCGGCATGGGCGCTGAGATCGGCATTGCCACGGGCCGCATGCATGCGCGCGGCCCGGTTGGTGTCGAACAGCTGACCAGCTTCAAGTACAAGGTTCGCGGTACGGGTCAGACGCGTCCATGAATCAGATAGGTCTCGGGCCTGCACTTGATCGCGACTGGTTGAAGCTGCCGCACTCGGAAGCCGGAAACCGCATCGGAATCTTTGGCGGGTCGTTCAACCCGCCGCATTCCGGGCATCGGCTGGTTGCTGCGACAGCACTGAAAAGACTGGGGCTCGATCAGATCTGGTGGTTTGTCACGCCCGGCAATCCGCTCAAGAGCCACTCGGACCTGGCACCGCTGGAAATGCGTTTGCACAAGACGAGCGCGCTTGCCGATCATCCCCTCATGAAGGTGACGGCTTATGAAGCTGTATTGGGGTCTCCCTACACGGCCAGGACGATAACGGCATTGCAGGCAAGGCGTCCGTTAACGCGATTCGTTTGGGTCATGGGTGCTGACAATTTGGCAGGTTTTCACAGGTGGCAAAATTGGCGATCAATTGTCGACACGGTTCCGATCGCAATTGTCGATCGTCCGGGGGCGTCGCTCTCGGTCATGTCGGCGCCTATGGCAAAAGCCTATGAAAAATATAGACTTCCGGAGGAAGATGCCGTTTTGTTGCCTGATATGAAAGCTCCGGTCTGGACATTTTTACACACGCCTCTCGATCCGGCATCCTCGACGGAGCTGAGGCGCTACAAAAAACCGTGATTGGCAAATTTACCGAGATATTTCGGTTGTCTTGAAAATGCCAAACGGGAAGCGGTATTATGAACATGGTCGCGACGAGCGCGGCCGAGGTAGGGTCAACCGGTCCTGCATCCAAAACGGGTGACGTGCGAAGTCGGACATACCAGTTCGTGACGACGTTGGGCACAGGACGGCACAGAAGGCGAAAGGCAATACACCTGACCATGACCTTTGAAAGTGGGCGGACAAATATGTCCACTCCTATGAAGGCTTCCGTAAGCGCAGATCTTGCGGCAGACCTCCTCGATACGGTTCTCACCAGTCTTGACGATTCCAAAGCTGAGGACCTGGTTACTCTCGACATCGCAGGCAAAAGCTCGCTGGCAGATCACATGGTGATTGTGTCCGGACGCTCCCACCGTCATGTGGGTGCGATAGCCGACCACCTGCTGAGGGATTTGAAATCGGCCGGTGCCCGAGCGGCAACGGTCGAGGGCCAGACCACTTGCGATTGGGTGCTGATCGATGCGGGCGATGTGATCATTCACATTTTCCGTCCGGAAGTTCGCAGCTTCTACAACCTGGAGAAGATGTGGGCGCCGGATACGGATGACGCGCCGCAATTCATCGGCTGAACCGGCTTTGAGGTCCTTTTACGAGGACCTCCAAAAGCCGAGAGACTGAAATACAGACCCGGATCGGGATCCGGCGGAGACTTTATGCGCTTCAATCTATCCTGCATTGGCAAGATGAAGGCCGGTGCGGACAAAGATCTTTTCGACCGGTACATGGATCGGGCGCGCAAGACTGGCCGTGGTCTGGGAATTACCGGGCTGACATTGGCGGAAATGCCTGAAAGCCGGGCGCAACGCGCGGACGACCGGAAAGCGGAAGAGGCAAAGGCGATCCTTCAGAACGTTTCGGCTGGTGCCCGTCTTGTCGTGCTTGACGAGAATGGCAAGAACCTGACGAGTCCAGCCTTCAGCCAGAAACTGGAAAGCTGGAAGAACGAAGGCGTTCCGGAAGTCGTGTTTGCGATCGGCGGCGCCGATGGACATGGGCAGGATGTGATCGGCCGTGCGGATTTGAAGCTCGCATTGGGAGCCATGACCTGGCCGCACCAGATTGCCCGGATTCTCCTTGCCGAGCAGATTTATCGCGCAATGACCATTCAGTCGGGGCATCCTTATCACCGTGTTTGAGCCATTGACGGCGAAACTCCGGTTGGTCGGGACCGATCCTCGGTTCGCGCCGTCCGTATTTTCTCTTTTCAGTGAAATTCAGAGACCAAACATTGAACGCACCTACGATTGAGACGGAACGATTTGTCTTGCGGCCCATGAAAATGGAGGATTGGCCGGCCTACGCCGAGCTCATGCAGTCTGACCGCGCACAATATATGGGCGGCCCGATGACGCGGGAAGCGGCCTGGGGCATGTTTTGCCACGATGTCGCTTTGTGGACGCTTTTGGGCCACGGGGCTCTGATGATCGAAGACAGGATTTCCGGGGAGTGTCTCGGACAGGTTGGTATCAATCATGGTCCGCTTTTTCCCGAGCATGAAATAGGCTGGTTCGTGTATCCGCAGGCCGAAGGCAAAGGGGTCGCCTTTGAAGCGGCCAAAGCTCTTCGCGACTGGGGGTTCCGGGAAAAAGGCCTGAAAACGCTTGTAAGCTATCTGGACCGCGACAATTTGCGTTCGCGCAAGCTGGCGGAGCGTCTGGGGGCTGAATTGGATGCTGAAGCCCCTCGGAATGATCCTGAAGATCTGGTATTCAGGCACAGATTCCAGTGACATGCGGGCATCGCCGGCCGTTTCGACCGGGCCGCCCGATCGACATTGTCGTGTGACCGGAAAAGCGCATCCTCTCGCCAAAATGGCGGGAAAACACAGTTTTGCCCGTATGTCGCCGTATTCGGCACGTAACGGAATGAACGAAAGAAAGAGGTTCGGCGGAACACGAGTGGGAGCAGTGTTAAGCAACCGGTCATTTTGGTAAACGGTTCGTTAACGCAGTTTGTGTATCGCAGTTAGACGAAACCTTGTGGGAGCTTAGGCAGTTTGACACCGGATCGCATCATGGCAGTGCGTCCAGGACTCGGGCGCCGGTTAATATCCGGATCGCTCGTAAGCTGGCTTGTCATGAGCACGATCATGGCTCCAACTCAGGTGCAGGCATCTGAAAGCCTTGGCGAGTCTCCGCAGGAAAAGATCGAGGTTTCGCCGGAGGTCAAGGCGTTTTTGAAACGCAAGCAGGAGCGCGAAGCGGAACTGGCATCGCTCTCGCAGGACATTGACGTATCAACAGATCGACAGGCGGCGATTGCGCGCGAAATCCGTGCGCTCGACCGGGACCGCGAAACGCTGAATGCCAAGATCATCGGTACCTCCGATACGATCAAGGGACTGGAAACGGAACTGACTGACACCGAGCGCCGGTTGAAGAGCCTTGGTGAAAATGAAGATGCGGTCAGGCTTTCGCTGATTTCGCGCAGGGACATTCTTGCTGAGGTCCTTGCAGCACTTCAGCGCATTGGCAAGCGTCCGCCTCCGGCACTGGCCGTGCGTCCAAGCGATGCGCTTTCCGCTGTTCGCAGTGCGATCCTGCTGAACGCGGTAATGCCGGAGCTGAAGGTCGAAACAGAGGCCCTTGCGGCGGATCTGGAAGAACTCAACCGGCTGCGGGCGGTGATAGCTGAGGAAAAAAACCGGCTGCGTGGGGATGCCATGCGACTGGCTGAGGAAAAGTCCCGTTTGGAACTTCTTCTGAGTGCCAAGAGACAGGAACATCAAAAGTCGGTGAGGGTTCTCGAGGACGAGAAGAAACGGGCGGCGGAACTGGCTGCTCAGGCGGGAAGCCTGCAAGAGCTGATCGCGAGCCTGGAAGCGGAAATCGAAAGCGCGCGCGAGGCTGCCAGAAAGTCGAAACAGGCGGCGCTGGAGGCCAAACGGAAGGCCTCGCGCAAGTTTGATCCGTTCTCTGATCCAGGGAGATTGGCGCCAGCAATTGCATTTCAGGAGGCAAAGGGCCAGTTACCTCAACCTGTTGTTGGCACCATGCTGAAAGATTTTGGCCAGGAAGACGAATTTGGTGGTCTGACGGAAGGACAATCTATCGCCACAAGGCCCGGTTCTAATGTAACGTCGCCTGCGGATGGCTGGGTGGTTTATTCAGGACCGTTCCGATCTTTCGGACAGCTCTTGATCCTGAACACCGGCGACGGCTACCATGTACTCCTGGCCGGGCTGGACCGGATAGACGCAGAGTTGGGGCAGTTTGTTCTTACTGGTGAACCAGTTGGTGTCATGGGCGCTACCCAATGGGCAAGCGCATCAACGTTCGGCTTGGGCTCGACCCAGCCGATCCTATATGTAGAATTTCGGAAGGACGGCCGTGCGATCGATCCCACACCCTGGTGGGCGCGCACAGAAGAAGAAAAGGCTCGCGGATGATACGGAAAACTTCCTTGCTGCTGGTGGGAGCCCTGATGGGTGCTGCAGCAGTTACAACACTGTCCCAGATGCCGCTCAACGTTTCGGCGGCAGCGAACGCCGCAGCGACGGACACTTACCGGCAGCTCAACCTGTTTGGTGACGTGTTTGAGCGGGTGCGTTCAGACTATGTGGAAGTTCCAGATGATGCTCAGCTGATCGAAAGTGCGATCAACGGCATGCTGACCTCACTGGATCCGCACTCCAGCTACATGTCGCCGAAGAGCTTCCGCGACATGCAGGTTCAGACCCGTGGTGAATTTGGTGGCCTGGGCATTGAAGTCACCATGGAAGAAGGTCTCGTGAAGGTTGTTTCGCCAATTGACGACACACCTGCTGCAAAGGCCGGTGTTCTTGCCGGTGACCTGATCACATACATCGATGGCGAACAGGTGCAGGGACTCACCTTGAACGAAGCCGTCGAGAAAATGCGCGGGCCGGTCAATACCGACATCGTCGTGACCATCCGCCGCAAGGGCCGGGCCGAACCGTTCGACATCACAATTACCCGCGATATCATTCGTATCCGCTCTGTTCGCTGGCGCGAGGAAGACGATGTCGGATACGTCCGTGTCACACAGTTCAACGAGCAGACATTCGATGGTCTGAAAAACGGTATCGAGGAAATGACGGCCAACATCGGTGAAGACAAGCTGAAGGGCTACGTCATCGATTTGCGCAACAATCCCGGTGGTTTGCTCGATCAGGCCATTGCGGTGTCCGATGCGTTTCTGGATCGGGGTGAGATCGTTTCTACCCGCGGCCGCGAAGCGGAAGAAACGCAGCGCTACAACGCTCGCGCCGGTGATCTCACAAACGGCAAGCCAGTGATCGTTCTGGTCAATGGCGGCTCTGCTTCCGCTTCGGAAATCGTTGCGGGTGCGCTGCAGGATCATCGCCGTGCAACAATTCTCGGCACACGCTCTTTCGGCAAAGGCTCGGTTCAGACGATTATTCCATTGGGTGCCAACGGTGCGATCCGCTTGACCACAGCTCGCTATTACACCCCGTCTGGCAATTCCATCCAGGCCAAAGGCATCGTTCCTGATATTGAAGCCCTTCAGGAACTTCCGGAAGATCTCGTTGGTCGGGTGGAGACCAAGGGCGAAGCGGGATTGCGCGGTCACCTGGAAGCTGATGGCGAAGAGCAGGGCGGCAGCCAGGCCTACGTTCCTTCAGATCCTGAAGACGACACCCAGCTGAATCTTGCTCTGGATCTCCTGCGCGGAGTTCAGGTCAACAGCGCTTTCCCACCGGTCTCCGACAGCGCTGCGGTCAAAAACTGAACCCTTTCCTGCGCGCCGGTCTCCGGCGCGCAGCCTCCATTCTCGTTCTGCGTATTCCAAAAACAATGACTACGCCGGCTGAGTGCCGGTCAAAAGGCTCAGGACGGTATGTCGAGCGAAGATCTCACAGCTCCCCTAGGGATGGGCAAGCGGCGGCTGGTCAGGCTGCCGTTTGGTCTTATCGGCGCAGGAATCATAAGTGTCGCGGTCACCACCATTCTGGTTTGGATCGCAGTGGTGGATGATCCGTTCGGTGGTGAACCGGTCGCGGTGTTGCCACTTGATGCGATTGTCGAAGGTGTGACGTCCCAGGATATTGAAGTCGTAGAGATTCGGCCCGGTATCGGAGACGATCTGGGACCAAACTTGCGGCCTGGATCAAGCGGCGACTTGATGGGACCACGCTATGAGATGATCATGAGGCCGGACGGGCTTGGTCCGGATGCCGTCGTGACAAGTCTTTCTGTCAATCCTGATACGCGCGTCAGTGAACGCTCCGATGTCGGTTTTCTTCCAAAGATCAGTGACGCAGGCGTTCGACCCCTGGATGCATATTCACGGCCGATCGTGCGCGAGTTTACGTCCATTCCGAAAATTGCCGTCATCGTCAATGGTTTGGGTTTGAGCGAAGCGGGCACACAGCATGCCATAGACCGTCTGCCGGCGGATGTGACTTTTGCCCTGGCACCCTATGGCGAAGATCTGGACCAGTGGATGCAGCAGGCCAGAATGAAGGGCCATGAACTGTTGTTGCAGTTGCCGCTGGAGCCGTTCGATTTTCCGGACAATGACCCGGGCCCCCACACGCTTCTGGTGAGCTTGCGGCCCGACGAAATGCTGGATCGGCTAGCCTTTTTGTTGACAAGAGCCACGAATTACGTCGGCACTATTGCCGAGATGGGAGCTCGCTTCACGTCAACAAAGCCCTCCATGGAATATCTTCTGGAAAAGCTGAAGTCCCGCGGTCTGATGTTTGTCGACAACGGAACATCGTCACGCAGCATCGCGGCGGACATGTCGACGCAAACGCGCATTCCATTCAGCGGAGTCGATGTTGTGCTGGACGAGGTCCCGAGGGAAGATGATATTGATGCCAAGCTTTTGCAGCTTGAAGGCGTTGCGAGAGCCAGAGGGGTGGCGGTCGCTTCCGGATCAGCTCTTCCGGTGACTATCCGTCAGCTGGAAAAGTGGGTACAGGATCTGGAGCAGCGCGGTCTGCAGCTCGTTCCGATCAGCGCAACCGTCGACCGGTAAATTTTCATTTTTTGAACAGGTGTATCAGTGACCAAGCTTGAACTTGGACCGGGATTTCCGGAGCCGGTTGAAGGGCTGCCATATCGCCCTTGCGTCGGCATCATGTTGATCAACAAGACCGGTCAGGTCTGGATTGGCAGTCGCGACGATGGCGGCAATTCTTCCAACTACGAATATTCGTGGCAAATGCCACAAGGCGGGATCGACAAGGGGGAGAACCCGGAGTTTGCCGCTCGGCGGGAACTTTACGAGGAAACGTCGATCCGTTCGGTGACCTTGCTGGAGGAAGCGCCGGAGTGGTTCGCCTACGACTATCCGCCGGAAGTGGTTCGCAAATCCAGAAAGGGAAAGTATCGAGGCCAGGCGCAACGATGGGTCGCCTATCGGTTTGACGGCAGCGACGACGAAGTCAACATTCTCACGCCGCCGGACGGCCATACCGCCGAATTCAGCGCCTGGCGCTGGGAGGATGCCGCCAGATTGCCCGAACTGATTGTTCCCTTCAAACGCCCGGTTTACGAGCGTGTGGTTGCCGCGTTTTCCCACCTGACCTCCTGAATGTGACCTTGGCGATCCGGGCCGCCGTCGTCGCCAATGCGTCAGCATTTGAAGTTCCTTTGTCGTTTTTCAAACAGACTGGTCTGGTTTCCGAAGATAACATCCCGACCAAATTGAGCATTGCCGATAGTCCCTGACGCGGGGCTGCTGATCGGAAATGCGGGAAACGACCACCGAAGTGCCCTATAAATGGAGTGTGCTTCGGACCATTTGGGAGGAACGCCAATGTCTTTCGGCAAGGGGCTTTCAAGGAAGCCGTCCCAGCCAAAAGGGCGTCAGTTGGAAGACGCGGCTCTCAGCGAAGTTCAGGCTCTTCTGGGCGATGAACCGCGGCGCCGCGATCTGCTCATCGAGCATCTGCACAAGATTCAGGACGCATACGGTTGCCTCGAGGCTCGGCATCTGCGGGCCCTGTCCGAGGAAATGCGGATCTCGCAAGCCGAGATCTATGAGGTTGCCAGCTTCTATCATCACTTCGATATCGTACGTGAAGGTGAACCAAAGCCGGCTCCGCTTACGGTGCGCGTTTGCGACAGCGTCGCCTGTTCGATCAAGGGCGCTGACGCCTTGGCCGCTGCGCTCGAAAGCGGCGTTGATCCCGCCAAGGTCCGTATCCAGAAGGTGCCCTGCATCGGTCGTTGCGCTGGGGCTCCGGCTGTTCAAGTCGGCAAGCGGGCCATTGACAACGCCAGCGAAGTTTCCGTTCGCTCTGCCCTGTTCGAAGGCAAATCCGAAGCAATTGTTTCCGACTATGTCAAATTGGATGCCTATCGCGCGGACGGCGGCTACAAGCTTCTGGAGCGCGTGCGGGCAGGGGAGCTGGACGCAACCGCGATCGCGGACAAGGCGTTGGAAGCAGGTTTGCGCGGTCTCGGCGGCGCGGGTTTCCCGACCGGCACCAAGTGGAAGATCGTCAACGATCTTCCAGGCCCGAAATACCTGACGATCAACGGTGACGAAGGCGAGCCGGGAACGTTCAAGGATCGTTATCATCTGGAACGTGATCCGCACAGGTTGCTGGAAGGTGCGTTGATTGCCGCACATGCGATTGCGGCCGACCGTGTCTACCTCTACATGCGCGACGAATATCCGGCGGTTCTGGAAATTCTGAAGGCCGAAATTGAAGCGCTGCGGTCCGCGGGCATCATCACCAGCATCGATATCGAGCTACGCCGAGGTGCCGGAGCCTATATCTGCGGTGAAGAAAGCGCCATGATCGAGTCGATCGAAGGCAAGCGTGGCTTGCCGCGCCACCGTCCACCATTCATTGCGCAGGTCGGCCTCTTCGGCCGTCCGACGCTGAACCACAACGTCGAGACCCTGTTCTGGATCCGGGATATCGTTGAGAAGGGACCGGAATGGTTCGCTTCTCAGGGACGCCGTGATCACAAGGGATTCAGGTCTTTCTCCGTGTCAGGTCGGGTGAAAGAACCGGGTGTGAAGCTTGCACCGGCCGGCATCACCATGAACGAACTCCTGGAAGAGTTCTGCGGTGGCATGGAAGAGGGGCATACCTTCAAGGGCTACCTGCCAGGTGGCGCTTCCGGTGGTATTCTACCGGCGTCACTGGCCGACGAGCCGCTCGATTTCGGCACGCTGGACAAGCACGGTTGCTTCATCGGTAGTCACGCCATCGTGGTCTTCTCGGATCAGGACGACATGCGCGACATTGCGCTCAACCTCATGCAATTCTTCAAGCATGAGAGCTGCGGCCAGTGCACGCCTTGCCGCTCCGGCACCGACAAGATGGAACAGCTTTTGTCCGAGCGTGACTGGGACGAAACGAAGATCGGCGATCTTGACGCGGTCATGCGCTCTGCTTCCATCTGCGGCCTGGGTCAGGCAGCGAGCAATCCGGTGACCTCTGTTCTGAAATTTTTCCCGCAGGAGTTCGAGAAATGAGCCAGGTCACTTTCTCTCTCGACGGCAAAGACGTCACCGCCCAGGAAGGCGAAACCATCTGGCAGGTGGCAAAGCGCGAAGGCGTCGCCATTCCTCATCTGTGTCACAAGGACTCACCCGGATACCGGTCGGACGGCAATTGCCGCGCGTGCATGGTGGATATCGAAGGTGAGCGGACTTTGGCCGCGTCCTGCATCCGCACACCTGCGGAAGGTATGGTCGTCAAGACGGCAACCGAACGCGCCAGCAAGGCGCGTGAAATGGTCTTTGAGCTGCTGGCAGCCGATCAGCCGAGCCGCGACGAGCATCCGGACCCGGAAAGCGACTTCTGGAAATGGTCCGACGCCGTCGGGGTCACCGAAAGCCGGTTTGCACCCTGCGCCAAACCTGCACAGGACATTTCACACCCGGCAATCGCAGTCAATCTGGATGCCTGCATCGCCTGTAACCTGTGCGAACGCGCATGCCGCGAAGTTCAGGTCAACGACGTAATCGGCATGGCCGATCGCGGATCTCACACGGCACCTGTTTTCGATCTGGCCGACCCGATGGGTCTTTCCACCTGTGTGGCCTGCGGTGAATGCGTTTCCGCCTGTCCGACCGGCGCGCTCATGGAAAAGAGCCTGCTGGACGATGCTTCCAGGAAACGTGAGGTATTTGCCGAGGAAACCGTCGACAGCGTCTGTGCGTTCTGCGGCGTCGGCTGTCTTACCACCGTTTCGGTGAAGGATGGCAGGATCGTCAAGGTTGATGGCCGTGATGGTCCGGCCAATGAGAACAGGCTCTGCGTGAAAGGCCGGTTCGGCTATGACTATGTCTCCAGCCCGGAACGCCTGACCAAACCACTCATTCGCCGGGACGATGCGCCGAAATGTGGTGACATTTCCATGGACCTGTCGAATTACCTCGACTACTTCCGTGAAGCGACGTGGGAAGAGGCTCTCGACAGGGCAGCAGGCGGCCTGAAAGCTGTTTCCGATGCCAAGGGTGGCGCCGGTATCGCCGGCTTCGGATCGGCCAAGGGCTCGAACGAAGAGGCTTATCTGTTCCAGAAGCTGATCCGTCAGGGATTCCAGACCAACAACGTCGACCACTGCACCCGGCTTTGCCACGCATCATCCGTTGCGGCGCTGATCGAAGGCATCGGCTCCGGGGCGGTGACGGCACCGTTCAACGCGGCGGAAGACGCCGACTGCATGATCGTGATCGGTGCGCGGCCGGAGCAGAACCATCCGGTGGCAGCAACCTACATCAAACAGGCAGTCAAGAACGGCGCCAAGCTGATCGTGATGGACCCGCGCGGCCAGCGCCTCATGCGCTATGCGGATTACGGCCTGGTGTTCAAGCCAGGTACCGACGTCGCCATGCTGAATGCGATCCTCAACGTGATCATCACGGAGGAGCTCTACGACCAGCAGTATATCGCTGCGCATGTCGATGGCTTTGAAGCTCTCAAGGAATCGATCAAGGAGTTCACCCCTGAAGCGATGGAACCGGTCTGCGGCATCGATGCCCAGACGTTGCGCGACGTCGCCCGGCTTTACGCAACCAGCCAGAAATCCATCATTTTCTGGGGCATGGGCGTGTCGCAGCATGTTCACGGCACGGACAATGTCCGCTGTCTGATCGCGATGGCGCTCACGACAGGTCAGATCGGCCGTGAGGGTACCGGTCTGCATCCACTTCGTGGCCAGAACAACGTGCAGGGCGCATCTGACGCCGGCCTTATCCCGATGTTCTTCCCGGACTACCGGTCCGTCGAAAATCCGGACATCCGTGCAAAGACGGAAGATGCCTGGGGACGGACGCTTGATCCCGTACGTGGCCTGACAGTCGTCGAGATCATGGACGACATTCTGGCAGGTGGTATCGAGGCGATGTACGTCCAGGGTGAAAACCCGGCTATGTCCGATCCGGATCAGAACCACGCACGCAAGGCTCTGGCAAGCCTGAAACACCTGGTGGTGCAGGACATCTTCCTCACCGAAACTGCCTGGCACGCGGACGTGATCCTTCCGGCTTCTGCCCATGCGGAGAAACTCGGCACCTATACCAACACGAACCGTCAGGTCCAGATCGGTCGGCCTTGTGTCCCAATGCCGGGAGAGGCGCGCGCCGACTGGGAGCTGATGATCGAAATGGCCAACCGACTTGGCCTGAATTGGTCCTATGACGGTGTTCCGGCCATTTACGAGGAAATGCGCTCACACATGGCCTCGCTCAACAACATTTCCTGGGACAGGCTGGAACGGGACGGAACGGTCACATACCCGGCGGACGCACCGGACATGCCGGGCAACGAAATCCTGTTCGGTCATTCGTTCCCGACGGCCGATGGCAGAGGCAAGATCGTCCCGACCAATCTGGTGCCGCCCGACGAAGTGCCGGACGAAGATTTCCCGCTGGTTCTGACCACGGGCCGGATGTTGGAACACTGGCACACCGGCGCCATGACCCGCCGGGCTGCGGTTCTGGATGCCATCGAGCCGGAACCGGTCGTTTCCATGAACCCGCGCGATATCAAGCTCGCCGGTCTGGAAGGTGGACAGCAGGTTACCGTGGAAACACGGCGTGGAGCGATCACGCTCACACTGCGTGCCGATCGGGATGTCTCGGCCGGAATGCTGTTCATTCCGTTCTGCTTCTTTGAAGCACCGGCGAACTTCCTGACGAACCCGCAGCTGGATCCGTTCGGAAAGATCCCGGAATTCAAGTTCTGCGCGGCCCGGATCGGTCCGGCTCAACAGCAGCAGGCAGCCGAGTAACCGGTCAGCTGGCAATCAAAGAAAAAAGGGCGGCCGCAGGCCGCCCTTTTTGTTTGTAAAGATGCTTGTTTGAACTCAGTTAGCGTCGACTTTCACATTCAGTAGATCCGGCAGGGTTTGCGGTGCTGCCATGCTGCCGAGGATCTGGGCCAGAGGCACCGGGTTTGCAGGTGCGAGCGTGATCTTGAATTCTTTCGGGTCATTCAGGAACTTTGATACCGCATCCTGCACCATCTTGGTGAAGGCTTCGTTCTGGATCGGTGCTGTCGCCTCCGCAGCCTGGCCGATCAGGACTTCACGGAAGACATCTTCCGGAACGCCTTGAGCTTCGGCAATGTGCTTCAGGCCCTTGGAAGTGAGACCACCGTCCCGGAAGACAAAGGAAGCATCGACAAACTGGGCAACGATGGCAGCCATCTGTCCCTGTCCTTCCGGGTCTTCGAACAGTTCTTTCGGCACATTTGCAAAGCGGGCCGAAGTTTCCGCCATGCCGAGCCCTTCGACTTCAAGCATCAGCCGTTCCAGGCGCAGTTCAAGCGTTGCCTCATCCCAGTAAAGGCGCGTTTCGTCCGACCAGACAACTTCATCCAGCCCAAGGGCCTGGAGCATGGCGACCGCTTCGGCATCGTCAATCGCCTGGACCGGTATCCGGATGCCACTGCTTCGCGTGTAGAAACTTGTCGGGATAGGCGGAACGGTCGTGGACACTTTCATTTCGGTCTGACCGATCTGAACGCGTCCTTCATTCGGCACATTTACGTCCAGGCCTTCAACCTCGTATCCGAAGGAACGCGGCATGAATGCGCGGGCGACATCGAGTGGATTATCTTCACCGAAGGAAGGGTCGGCAATCAGAGTATCAATCATCGAGCGCATTGGCGCGTAGTCAGCGAATTCGATGTCGCCGATCGCGGCCCAGTCAAGCTTGACCGAGGCACCTTCCGGCAAGTCTGGTGCGTTCAGTCCGACCAGCATCATTTCGCCAATGCCGTCCGAGCTGAAGTCGGTCATCGCCAGTTCCTTGATGGAAATGACGGTTTCTTTCGGCGAAGCGATCGGTGGGACGGTGACAGTAATTCCGCTCACACGTGCGTCGGCCACAGCGAAAGACCGATAGAGTTGGAAAATATTGGTAATCAGCTCTTCAGGAGCGACCGGCTCTTTGTCGCTCAGCATGCTGTCGAACATCTTCAGGAAGTTGTTTTCCCGCTTGACGATGGTGACGTTATCGATTGTTGCCTTTTCGATGTCCGCCTGTATTGCAATACCCGGTGTAATCTCCTGGGTGCTCTTGTAATCAACTGCGGAAGCGGACCCGATCAGGGTTACTTCCTCACCGGTTTCCGGTACGTCCGGATCGATCAGGTCGACAATGGCTGCGGCATTCATGTCCTGATAGACGGTCTTGCCCTGACTGGTCGTCTGGGCAAGCATCTCACCTGAAGCTGGGTCGATCGTCCGCAGGTCCTGAGTAAGCCGGTCGAGGGAGTATTCACCAATCTGGCCGTCCACGGCGTTCGCCATACGGTAGCCGTCCATCTGCATGGTTCCCGACAGAACCAGCGTATCCTTGCCATCTTCCGTGGCATGGGCTTCGACGGTCATTCCCGTGTTGTCTACCCTGACTTCGTCATAGGAAGTCAGGAAGGTGGCTTTCAGGAACGGCAGCCAGCGGCTCACCTGATTGTCAGGGTCTTCTGCCGGAATTTCCGGCATGACGAAACTGTAGTTCGTGGCCGAAATGCCGGACAGACGGCTATCGATCTTCAAGCGACCTTCGCCTTTCGCCTCACCGGTAACAAGAAGCTTCGTGTCGTCCGAATAGGTCCAGCTGCCTGCTGAGAATTCGTTGTTGTCGTGAGACAGCCCGGTAATGGTGACAGTCCCCGAGGCCATTGAAATCGAATAATCGAGGCTGCCAGGCTCATCTGGCGTGGCATCCGTCGCATCGTCCGTGTCGGTCGTATCTGTCGTCTGTGAACCGGGTTCGGTAATGGTGCCCGCAAACACGAGTTTGCTGTCTGTCACGGTCAGCGTATCGCTGCCTTCATCATAATTGATGGCGCCGTTTTCGACCTCCAGGCCAAGTTTTTTCAGGCCTTCAACATAGGCATTGAAGGCCGCCAGACCGGTGTCTTCGGCAAGGGCGGATCCTGAAATCAGAACCAGCGCGGTGCTCAGCGAAAGAAGGCTTGCGCGGGCCCTGGCAGGTTGGATTGAAGAGGAGGATGAGGGCATAGAAATCAATGTCTTGGCTCCAAATCGGATGATCGGAAATGACCACTTAAGAACAGGTCAGACCGGATATAGTGACGCATCTTTGGCCATTCCATGACTATGGACCATTCTTATGACAAGGTCGAATCACATGGCAATATTCACGATGGATGTGCGAGCCATTCCTTTCGCACGTTTTCGTCCATTTCAAGGGGCAGGATTTCCGTTTTGCGGCTTCTGACGTCTTCTGCTGACGCAAGCTGACAGAATGCCCAAACGGCACTGCTCCTCACAGTTGTATCCGGGTCGGTCAGAAGTGGGGCAATCTTTTCCAGCAGATCGGGTCGGCCGGAGTTTCCGGCCGCGATCAGCACGTTGCGCAAGAACCGGTTTCGGCCGATGCGTTTTACCGGAGAACCTGAAAAGAGCTTCCGGAACGCGGGGTCGTCAAGGTCCAGCAAGTCGCCAAGCTTCGGGTTCTTGAGATCGTCCCGGGCAATCAACTTCGCCTCCCTGGCAGCCTCTGCAAACTTGTTCCAGGGGCAGGCCGCCAGACAATCATCACATCCATAAATCCGATTGCCGATTGCCTGTCTGAATTCCGCCGGAACCGGGCCTGGATGCTCGATCGTGAGATAGGAAATGCACCGTCTTGCATCCAACTGGTAGGGCGCGGGAAAGGCGGCCGTCGGGCAACTGTCCAGGCAGGCCCGGCAAGAGCCGCAATGGTCTCGTTCAGCCCCGGTCGGCGGCAGTTCGAGCGTCGTGAAAATGGAACCCAGGAAGAACCAGGAACCAAGGTCACGGGAAACAAGGTTCGTATGCTTGCCCTGCCAGCCGAGACCGGCCGCCTGGCCAAGAGGTTTCTCCATTACCGGGGCAGTATCGACAAAGACCTTCACGTCACCGCCGGCACGCGAAATCAGGAAACTCGCCAATTCCTTGAGGCGGCCCTTCATGACGTCATGATAGTCCCGGTGCCGCGCGTAAACGGAAATTCCGCCCGTGCTTCTGTCCTTCAGATGAGCGAGGGGATGGTTTTCCGGAGCTGCATCAGGCCCGTAGTTCATGGCCAGCATGATGACAGATCTGACTTCCGGCCACAGTCCGGCCGGAGAGCTGCGGCGTTCCGCCGTTTCGGCCATCCAGCCCATCGAGCCGTGATAACCCCTGTCCAGGTATGTCTGCAGGCGCCCCCCTGCCTGGGGAATGCCGTCCGCCGGGGCGATGTTTACACCGTCAAAACCGAGCTTCTCTGCCTTTTCCCGAAAGGCGGCCAGGAGCTTTTGTGTCTTTTTGTCCAATTTCGTGTGCAGCGCGTGTTGCGGCGGCCGCTGGGCCGCTCATGCATTCAGTTTATGAGGCTGAAAGCTAGAAATCCAGATCCGCATAAGATGGCGCCGGAGGCATGCCGAGCACTTTCTCGCCCAGGAGAGGACGCATGCTCGGTCGTGATTTGACCCGTGCATACCAGCTTTTTATGTCCTCCTGCTCGCTCCAGGGAACTTCTCCCAGATAGTCGGCGCAGGAGAGTGCGGCGGCCAGTGCAAAGTCGGCAAAGGAAAGTCGTTCCCCGGCGATCCAGCGTCGTGACGCGACCAGATAGCCGAAATACTTGAGGTGATGATGAATGTTCGCCCGCGCGACCCGCAAGGCAGCGGAGTCGGGTTCACCGCCACCGGCCGATTTTGGCATGATCTGCTTGTAAAGTCGTTCGCGGACAAGGTGTCCGACCACTTCCTGATCGAACTTGTTCAGGCTCCACTCCACCAGGCGCCGGGTTTCGGCACGAGCTTCGGGATGGTCCGGCATCAGGCGGCGGTCAGCGACGGCATATCCCCTGGTTTCGTCCAGATATTCCATGACCGGGCTCGGCCCGCAGATGGCGGGACCTTCATTTTCCACCATCACCGGCACTGTTCCGGCCGCATTCAGCATCAACAGCTCCCGCGGCCGTTCCCACGGATTGACGTGATGTTCTTCAAATGCAGCGCCGTACTCGCTCAATATGAGCCTGACAAACCGGGACGAAGGCGAAAACGGGTGATGGTATAGCGTGAGCATGAAACGGTTTAGAGCCTGAACTGTGGCAAGACTTAGGTCATCGACCCAGGCCGGGATTAATAAATCGCGTTAACGGATAGTTTGCCCCACATATGGTTATCAAGGGTTTGACGAGACGGGACGGTTCCTGCAAATAGGCGACCGCTCCGGTCCTTTCCCACGCCGGAATTCATGCTCGGCCCGGGAAAAATCATCAAGCCTGTTGGAGACAACATACGCAATGGACGGTCAAACGATTGTAAACGCTCTCATTTTGGGAATTGTTGAAGGGTTGACGGAGTTCATCCCCGTTTCCTCGACCGGGCATATCCTGCTGCTGGGGCATTTCCTTGGATTTGAAAGCACGGGCAAGACATTTGAAGTCCTGATTCAGCTTGGTGCGATTCTGGCGATTCTTTCTGTGTATTTCGGCAGACTTTGGCAACTTGCGATCATGCTGCCGAGCGATGCGTCAAGCCGCCGGTTCGTTCTTGGAATTCTGATCGCGTTTTTGCCTGCCGCGGTCATTGGCGTTCTGCTGCACAGCTTCATCAAGGAAGTTCTGTTCGAAACTCCATCATTGATCTGCACAACTTTGCTGGTCGGCGGTGTCATCCTTCTATGGATTGATCGCATGCCGCTCAAACCGCGCTATACGAACGTGATGGATTATCCTCTGTCTCTGTGCCTCAAGATCGGCTTTTGCCAGTGTCTTGCCATGGTTCCGGGTGTGTCGAGATCCGGCGCGACCATCGCCGGTTCCCTCTTGATGGGGACAGACAAACGGTCCGCCGCAGAGTTTTCGTTCTTTCTTGCGATGCCGACCATGGCCGGTGCATTCACTTACGACCTCTACAAGAACCGCAACGTGCTTTCGATGGATGATGCGATGATCATTACTGTCGGCTTTGTTGCTTCTTTCATCGCCGGCGTTTTCGTCGTCAGGGGGCTTCTGGATTTTGTTTCACGGCACGGTTTTGCACCGTTTGCCTGGTGGCGGATCTTTGTCGGCCTGGCCGGCTTCGCCGGGCTCTATTTTCTGGGCTAGGCGCGTTTCAGGCTGACTTTTCAAACGATGCGGCATCGCCGTAAAGACCGGAAAGCTCCGCCAGCTCTTCGGCCAATTCGCGGCGCAGTGTGTCAGGCGTTAGAAGCTCGGCTCCGGGACCCAGCCAGCGCACCAGAGGCAGGATACGGGCTCGCTCGGTGCTTGGAATGCTGATCAGGATCCTGCCATCCCTTGCCGGCGTGAAGATCGCGTGACGATAGTACCAGTCGGCGCTGAGCTTCTTGGCCTGCCGGGAGGTAATCAGGATCTCGGCGATTTGTTCTTCCTGTTCCCAGCGGCGCATGGCCTGGGACAGCCAGGCTCCGCCCAGAAGGTTCTGGATCGAAAAATCCTTGGCAGGTCGGAAAAACAGCCCGCTGATTTCCAGGTTTCGAACTCTGTCTGCCCGGTAAACCTTGACCAGGTCCGTGTCGACGCAACGGCCTGCGAGATACCAAAGGTCCCGGTCAAACATGACGCCATGCGGTTCCACATCATGCGATTTCACGGTTTTGCGGGACGGATTGACGTGATCGAACCGAACCCGCTTGCCGTCCAGAATTCCGGACATGAACCCGTCCAGAGCGGTTTGCCAGTCCTGTGTGGGCTCGGCCTTTGTTCCGGAATGAAAAATATCCGGTGGAATCGGCTCGATGCCGACGATCCGGTCGGCTTCCTTCAAAAGCCCATGCAGGTTCTTTGGCAGCGTTGCGAGCAGCTTTTTCTCTGCCGAGGTGAGATCGTCTGCCAGCGGGACTGTCCGGCTGCTGCGGACAAGGGCCATGGCTGCCAGGAGGGCCGCTGTCTCGTCCCGCGTCAGAGCGACGGGTGGCTGCAGATACCCCTTTGCAAGCCTGTAGCCGCCTACCGCGCCACGTTCGGCATCGACAGGCACGCCAAGTGCGATCAAACGGTCGATATCGCGGTAGATCGTCCGCAGTGAGACCTGAAACCTTTCGGCAAGCACGGTTGCCGGAACAAGTTTTCCTCCTGTCAGCAGCAACAAAATGCCGAGTGCGCGTTCAATCGGGTTCATGGAAATGGCTCTTGAGGCGTTGGTTCGAAAAAAATCATACCGCGAGAACATAACGAGATCAAACCTGACTCGCAGCTGTCAGGATTGATCCGTCATTGTCTCTTCGTCCCCAGGAGAGTGAGGACATATGTTTCCAGGAGAAGTGAGATGAGCCTTGAGATTGATACCGTATTTCGCAGTCGTGCGCGCAGCCGCGGCATTTTATGGTCAGCCCTTGCTGTTGTTGCCCGATTTGTACGCGACTACATGCATCGCCGGGCAACCAATCGCGCATTATCTGGCCTGACCTGCAATGAGTTGCGGGACATCGGACTGGAGCGCACCGAGTTTGGATATCGGAAGCTCGATGATTACGAATTCAACAGAGCCAGGAGATTGTGAAATCTAGACGGCTGATCCAGCTCGGGTCAGCCGCCGGATTTGCGCGTTAGCGCCTTCAACTCCGGCTTGTTCCACGCCAGGAACATTACGAGGAGCGCTATCAGTGCCGCCACGATCACGACATAGAACGGAATATCCAGGTTCAGGCCGATCAACTCACCGCCAATGAGTGAAATAATCCCGGCAATCAGGGTGAAGACGGCAATCGTGACCCCCATGATCCAACCCTGTTCCTCATCATTCACGGCCGCGGAATAGAGGCCGAGGAACGTCGGGTAGGCAATGCCGAAAACGAAATAGAAGCAGAATACGGGAATGAAAGTCAGGATCGCGACCGGCGAGGCAACAAAGGCTGCACCGGAGATGGCCCAGACGACGAAGGTGATGCCCAGGATCGCTTCCTTGCTGAAGCGCTTTTGTGCCGGAACAACCAGGAAAGTACTGGAAAATGCCAGTGCGGCACCGATCGTCAGCATCACCATGCTGCCGCCAAGCGTCCCGTATCCGAACCGGCTGGTCAGGTAATTGTCGACAAAAATATAAAAGGAAAGATTGGCGATGTGGAAGAAGAAGAACACCACCGTTATCCTGACCACGATCGGATAGTTCTTGATCAACCAGAGAGATTCGAAAATCTCTGCCGGGCGAAAAACGAAGGGTTGACGCTCGGCGACCTGGTCGTGCTGGTCCTTAAAGAAGGTGAGCACCATGAAAATCGCAAATGCCACCAGCACGAAGCTTGCGTAGAAGGGCAGCTTGATACTCGCGATGCTGCCCAGAAGGATTGGATCGGAGAGGAACCCGCCGATGATCGGACCGCCGACCAGGCCGAAGCTGACCCCGGTGATGATGTATCCCATGTTCCGGTTGCGATCTTCGTCATCAACGCTGCCGTCGACCATGGCCGCCTGCGCGATGGGCTGATTGCCTGCTGTCAGTCCGGTAATGGCGCGGCCCAGGATCAGCAGAAGGAAGCTGTTCATGTAGAGCGCGGCAATCGTCAACGCATACCCGCCCAGAGCGCCAAAAAGGCAGATCAGGATTGCGTTTTTCCGGCCGATAACGTCGGACAGTTTGGAGATATAGGGTGCGCCGAAAAACCAGCATAGAAAAAACACGCCGATGATCAGGCCGTAGTTGAAATGGCGTACTGCGTCCGTCGTGTCCCTGGGCAACATCGACGTACTGGGTTCCATGATCAGACTGTTGATGATCGGAAATACCAGCCCCTGACCCAAAAGGTCGACGAACACGACAAAAAGCATTGTGACTTTTGCAAGAAATGGCATCAGCCCCTCCCTTGCGTAAAGAGGGTAGGCGAAGCTGGGGCAACCGGCAATGGAAAGCTGTAAATTTCACAGGCGGTTAGCTGCCCAAAGCCGCGTTGGTTGCCCAGTAAGAGCAATCCGGCACAAAAAAAACGGGCCGATCCGGCCCGTTCTTCACGTTCGAATGCGGCTTGCCTCAGGCCGGCCGATGGGCGTCGTACTGGCCGTGCAGACGGAAGCGTTCCAGATAGGTTGGCAGGATGGTCGCCAGCGTTGCCGGAGCAATGCCTATGCCTTCCAGGGTACGGCCTTCCGATTTCGCCGCTTGCGAAACGACGTTGTCCGACTTGAGCAGTTCCACCTGATCCGCGGTCAGGGGAGCTCCCGGGAAATTCTGCATGATCCTGCCCATGATCGAGGCAATGCGGAAAGGTATCGGCATCAGGAACCTTGAGCGCCTGGTGATCTCGAGCGTGTCTTCCAGGCATTCGCGGAAGCTTTTGACTTCCGGCCCGCCGAGTTCGTATGTCGCGCCGGCATTCAGATCGCCATCCACAGCGCGGGCGACTGCTTCGGCAACATCGCAGACATAAACCGGCTGGAACTTCGTTTCACCGCCGCCAATCAGTGGCAGGGACGGCGAGATGCGCGCCATTCCGGCAAACTGGTTGAAGAAATTGTCTTCAGGGCCAAAAACGATGGATGGGCGCAGGATGACGCTGTCGGGAAGCGTTTCCAGGACACCTGCTTCGCCCGCAGCCTTGGTCCTCGCATAGGCGGAGGTGCTGTCGGCATTCGCTCCGATAGCCGAAATATGAGTGATGCCGGAAATACCGGCAGAACGCGCTGCTTCGGCAATGGCGCGCGGTCCGAATGCCTGGACCGCATCGAAGGACTGTTTCCCGGTCGGCGCAAGGATGCCGACGGCATTCACAACGGCATCCGAACCGATTACTGCACGGTCAATGGACCATCGGTAACGCAGGTTTGCCTGCACCGGCATGATCTGGCCCGGAGCGCCGAGCGGTTGCAGATGCGTCGCCAGATCCGGCCGGCGGACAGCCGCGCGAACGCGGTAGCCGCGTTTTGCAAGCGCCTGAACGATATGACGGCCAAGAAAACCGGATCCGCCGAAAACGGTAACGAGTTTGCCGTTAAGAGATGTGGACATCGTGAAATGCCTTTTGTCGCGTCCAAAAAAGGTACCCGGCCAAGCAAATCCGCCAGGTCAATTACCCCGTTTCTTAGACCTTTGTGCCCTGTGTGTGAAGTGCTTGCTGTGAATGAATAAAAAAAGTCCGTTTCAGTGATTGACAAGGCAGGGTACGGCCCTTACAAGCCCCCCTCACAGCCCAGGTGGCGGAACTGGTAGACGCGCTAGCTTCAGGTGCTAGTGCCCTTATGGGCGTGGAGGTTCGAGTCCTCTCCTGGGCACCAATTCCCTCAGAGCTTCAGGCTCTGGGACACAAAGAAACCGGCCTTTCTGGCCGGTTTTTTGCGTTTCGGAATCAGGCGAAACTCACAAGGCCGATCAAAGATCTCCTGTCTACGCAATTCTCCGGCTTGACCTTCCAGCGACTGGAAGCCCTAACTGATGTTCAAGATCGTGTTTTGGGGACCGCGTCCCCATATAGTCTTCAGAGCAGAGCGTCAGAGAAAATGCAGGAAACAGCCATTCAGCCCGCACAGTCCACGGAGCCTGAAAAGGTGACCGACCCAGTTTGCGGAATGTCGGTGACCTTGGGCAAGGGCAAGCCGACCCTGAGATACAAGGGTGAAGACTACCATTTCTGCAATCCGAAGTGCCACGACAAGTTCGAGGCCGACCCTTACTTCTACCTGTCTGGCAACAACCAGAAAAAGAAGGCGCTGGAAGCGGAAAAATCCGCGGGCGGCGTGCTTTTTACCTGTCCCATGGATCCCGAGATCGTGCAAGAAGGACCCGGGACCTGTCCGATCTGTGGCATGGCGCTGGAGCCCATGAGTGGTGTTTCCGATGAACCCAATCACGAGCTGATCGATTTCACGCGCCGGCTCTGGGTGAGTGCAATTGCCGCAATCCCGCTTCTGATCCTGACAATGGGGCAGATGGTGGGTGTGCCGATCCGCGACTGGATCGGTGAAGGTGTTGCGATCTATCTGGAAGCGTTTCTGGCAACTCCGGTCGTACTTTGGGCGGCGTTGCCTTTCTTCCAGCGCGGCTGGACCTCCCTGGTGACGCGTCATTTCAACATGTGGACCCTGATCATGATCGGGGTGGGAGCGGCGTATCTCTATTCGATGATCGCCGCTTTTCTGCCATTTCTGTTTCCTGATACCCTCAAAGGACCAACCGGTCACATGCCGGTCTACTTCGAGGCGTCGGTTGTCATTGTCGCACTGGTGTTCGTCGGGCAGGTGCTTGAACTGAATGCCCGGGAGCGGACCGGAGATGCAATTCGAGCACTTCTGGACCTTGCTCCCAAGACCGCCCGCCGCATCACTCCCGAAGGGGAGGAGTATGATGCGCCACTGGAAAACATCCTTGCAGGAGACAAGTTGAGGGTCCGACCGGGCGAGGCCGTGCCTGTGGACGGTATGGTTCTGGAAGGTGGATCGTCGATTGACGAAAGCCTGGTGACGGGAGAACCCGTTCCGGTGGAAAAGGCGGCAGGTGATTCGGTAACCGGTGGTACGCTGAACAAGACCGGCACATTCGTTATGGAAGCGCAGCTGGTCGGCGAAGACACGATGCTCTCCAAAATCGTGGACATGGTTGCATCGGCACAGCGCTCCCGCGCACCGATTCAGGGTCTGGCCGACCGTGTTGCCGGATATTTCGTGCCGACTGTCGTTGCCGTTGCAATTCTCGCCTTTGTCGTCTGGTTGATTTTCGGCCCGACGCCGTCTCTGGTTCATGCGGTCATTGCAGCCGTTTCGGTTCTGATCATCGCCTGTCCTTGCGCACTCGGACTTGCAACTCCGATGTCGATCATGACGGCAACGGGCCGGGGCGCGCAGGCTGGTGTTCTGGTCAAGACAGCGGAAGGACTAGAACGACTGGCCTCCGTGGACACGATTGTCGTCGACAAGACCGGAACGCTTACAGAGGGCCGACCGGCATTGAGCGACATCCTGCCCGCATCAGGCAGCACCGAGGAGGAGGTCCTGAAGCTGGCAGCGGCGCTCGAAAAGGGGTCTGAACACCCCTTGGCGGAAGCAATCCTCGCTGCCTCCGAAAACCGGGCCCTGGAACTGCCGGAAGCGGAAGCATTTGAGGCGGTTACCGGCAAGGGTGTCAGGGCTTCTATCAATGGTGAGCAGGTTTTTCTCGGAAACGCCGCCTTTGCGAAGGATGCGGGCGCAGACATTTCAGCATTGGAAGGCAGGGCCGAGGAGCTGGCAGAGCTTGGCAAGACAGTCATGCATCTGGTCAGGGTGTCCGGTGATAATGCCCGTTTGCTGGGCCTGATTGCTGTGGCGGATCCGGTCAAGGCAAACGCCAGGGCCGCGATCAACGCCCTTCATGATGACGGTATCCGGATCGTTATGGCCACAGGTGATGCGCCGAGAACGGCTGAAGCGGTCGCTAAATCCCTCGGGATCGATGAAGTTCGCGCAGGTGTGCTTCCTGAAGGAAAGCAGAGGCTCATCGAAGATCTGAAATCCGCAGGGCATACAGTCGCCATGGCGGGTGATGGCGTCAATGATGCACCTGCTCTGGCAGCGGCCGATGTCGGCCTTGCCATGGGAACCGGAGCGGATGTTGCCGTGGAGAGTGCGGCAATGACTCTTCTGAAAGGTGACCTTGAAGGCATTTTGCGAGCACGCACGCTTGCTCGTGAGACTGTGCGCAATATCAGGCAGAACCTGTTCTTCGCCTTCATCTACAACACGGTCGGCGTGCCGATCGCGGCAGGTATTCTCTATCCGGTGTTCGGAATTCTGCTATCGCCCATGCTTGCAGCCGCGGCGATGAGCCTGTCGTCCGTATCCGTGATCAGCAACGCCCTGCGTTTGCGGGCTCTGAAACTGTGAGGGCGACCCATGAACATTGGAACAGCATCTGAACTCAGTCAGCTCCCGGTCAAGACGATCCGGTATTACGAGGAAATCGGACTGGTTGATCCAGGGCGGACAGGAAATGGCTATCGCGATTTTTCCGAAACGGATGTCGAGCGGTTGAAGTTCCTTCAGCGTGCGCGCAGTCTGGGATTCTCGATTGAACAATGCCGGGAATTGCTTTCCCTTTACGAGGACAGGAACAGGGCAAGCGCCGATGTCAAAGCTATCACCCGGACGAAAATTCAGGAAATCGACCGGAAGATCGACGAACTCAATTCGCTGAAGCGCGTTCTGACAACCTTGATGGAAGCCTGTCATGGCGACGACAGGCCGGATTGCCCGATCATTGACGACCTTGCGGGAGCTTTCTCGGGCAACACCAGGAAATCCGGGAGCGATCAGCATTGAACATCAGGCTGATTGCGGCTCTCGCGGTAACAGTTGCTGTGCTTGTTGCCGGCGGAATGTTTTGGAAAGATCAGAACTCACGGGCTGGTCTGCCACCGGTAGAGGCAGGGCCTATCGTGATCGTTACCGTCCCGGACCTTACAGGTGAAGCGCTGGAGGGCCAGATTGCGTTTCAGGAAAGTTGCGCAGCCTGCCATGGCGGTAACGCCGAAGGCAGGCAAGGGCTCGGGCCTCCACTGGTTCACAATATCTACAAACCTTCCCACCACGGCGACGGTGCCTTTCTTCTGGCAGCCAACCGGGGTGTGCGGGCACACCACTGGACATTTGGCGACATGCCGCCTGTTTCGGGCGTGAACGGGCAGGACATCGGCAAAATCGTCAAGTACGTACGGGCGCTCCAACGCGCAAATGGAATTTATTGAGGAGGGTTGAGGACGTGAAACGCAGATACGCAGGAGGAGTTCTGATTGCGGCAGCCTTGATGGCGGGCGCAGCCTGGGCGCATGGCGGAGCGACAGGTATCGTCAAGGAACGCATGGACGCGATGTCCGCAATCGGCAAGAACGTGAAATCGATCGGTGAAATGCTGAAAGGGAAATCGGCCTACGATCCGGCGACGATAGAGACCGCGAGCGGAGCAATTGCCGATCACGGCGGCGCAGCACTGACGAAATTGTTTCCCGAAGGAAGTTTGCAGGCACCGACCGAAGCCAGTCCGGCTATCTGGTCCGACTGGACGAAATTTTCCGAAATGGCCGGTCTGCTGCAAGCCTCCGCGCTTGATCTTAAGACACTTGCCGGACAGGGCGCGGACAAGAAGGCCGTTGCAGGCGCGTTTGGCAAGGTTGCGGCAACCTGCAAGTCGTGTCACGAGGCGTTCCGGATCAAGAAATAGCCGCTTAAACCATTCTCCTGTTTGCCGCACACAGCAATCTGCTTGCCACAGCAGGCCGCATGTTTTACCTGACGGTCAACTTGGTCATGATATTCGGTTATAAGGTCGTGGCCGAATTGAAGAATATGTGCTTCGCCGACGCGGCAACAGGAGACCAAAAACATGACCATTCGCTATCACAAGGGGGATCTCCCCGACCTGAAAGCCTATGAAACGGCAAGCGCGGTGGCTGTGGATTCTGAAACCCTCGGCCTCAATCCGCACCGGGACAGGTTGTGTGTCGTGCAGTTGTCGCCGGGGGACGGAAGCGCGGATGTAGTCCAGATAGCTCGCGGCCAGACACAGGCCCCAAACCTCGCAGCCCTGTTTACCGATCCGTCAAAACCGAAAATATTTCATTTTGCCCGATTTGATGTTGCCGTGTTGCGGCACTATCTGAACATCGAGGTTTCACCGGTCTGGTGCACCAAAATAGCTTCGAAGCTGGTGCGCACATATACGGATCGACATGGATTGAAGGATATTACGCGCGAACTCCTGGGAGTGGAATTGTCCAAGCAGCAGCAGAGTTCGGACTGGGCAGCGGAAACGTTGTCAGATGCTCAGCTGGCTTATGCAGCTTCGGACGTGCTGCATCTGCACGCCTTGAAGGAAAAGCTTGAATTCATGCTTCAGCGGGAAGAGCGCAGCCATATTGCCAAAGCTTGCTTCGAGTTCTTGCCGGTACGTGCAGAACTCGACTTGAAGGGATGGGACGAAACGGACATTTTCGCTCATTCGTAGGATTTGAAAGGGCATCCCGGCCATATGAGCGGGTGCCATTGGTTTCGGAGGTCGCGTTGAGCGTCACCAGCGATTTTCCGGGAGGAAAGGCTCCCAGGCGGCAGCTAAGTCGTGTGCAACGTTCTGCGCGAAGGCACAGCGTGCTCGTGCGGATATTGCGGTGGCTGTTTCCTGCAATCGGACTTCTGATCCTGGGCGGAATGGTTGGTCTGGTCGTCCTTTTCAATTTCTTGAGCGGGTTCGGCGCTGCAAACATGATGCTGACCAGCGAAGGTCTGGTGATGGATCATCCCGAACTCTCAGGTCACGACGATGACCGTTCCTACAAGGTGACGGCGCGCCGGGCGATTCAGAGATTGAGCGATCCGCGGATTATCGATCTGGAGATCATTCGGGCAGACATCGTTCTCAGCAAGGATGAGAACGCCGATATTATCGCCTTGAAAGGCACGTACAATAATGCCGCGGAAACCTTGCGCCTCTATGACGGTATTCAACTTGAATGGAGCGAGGGTTACAAGGTGGACCTGTCGGAAGTGGAAATAGACCTGAACAACGGCGCCATGTCGACGACGGAACCGGTCTCGATCCGCTCTGACCAGGGGCACGTTGTCGCCGGCAAACTCTCTTATGATCAGAACAAAGGTCTCGTCCGATTTTCCGACGGGATCAAGATGACCCTCAATCCGGCCTCGGAAGGACGGTAAAGATGACCTTATTGAAACGCATCGTGATTGCATCTGCGGCGGCGCTCATTGCCGGTGCTGCGCAGGCTCAGACATTTTCGGACGCTTTTGCCGGCTTTGGCTCCAATGACGGCGAACCAATCGAGATCGAAGCAGGCGAATTGCGTGTGGAAGACAACAACAGCACCGCGACCTTCGTTGGCGACGTTGTGGTTACGCAGGGCGAAACCAGCCTGGAAACCCAACGGCTCAAGGTGTTTTACGCCGGATCAGGTGCCGAGGCCTCGGAAAGTGCCGTTCAGCAGCGGATTTCACGCCTCGAGGCCGAAGGAGGGGTCTATATCACCTCCAAGGACCAAACCGCCAAAGGGGATGCGGCGAGTTTTGACATGAACCGCGAAATCATGGTGATGACCGGCAAGGAAGTCGTACTCTCCCAGGGGCCGAACGTGGTTGTCGGCAACAAGCTTACCGTCAATCTGAAAACAGGTCAGGCAAACCTGACGGCAGGCTCCGGAAAAGTCTCCGGACAAGGCGGTGGTAGCGGCCGGGTCAAGGTTCGGATTCAGCCAAACAGTGTTCAGGGCAATTGAGTTTGTTGGGCAAGCTGACTCGACAGAACCTGTCACAGACCCTATTTGGAGCTTCGGCAAGGATCGGATGGACGGCGCATCGGTGAAGACTAACCCTACAGATTTTAGCGGGTTGCAGGGAAGCACACCCGGTCATGAACATGACCGGGGAGACCTCTCGCAGGCATTGGTCGTCGAGGGCATCGGCAAGACATATGGTCGCCGCCAGGTCGTGAAGTATGTCAGCCTGACCGTGAAGCCGGGGGAGGCCGTCGGTCTGCTCGGTCCAAATGGTGCAGGTAAGACCACGACCTTCTACATGATCACAGGTCTGATCAGGCCGGATCAGGGGCAGATTTCTCTCGAAGGTTTCGACATCACCCGCATGCCCATGTACCGCCGTGCCCGGCTCGGAATCGGCTACTTGCCGCAGGAAGCTTCAATCTTCCGGGGACTGACCGTTGAAGAGAATATTCGGGCAGTCCTGGAGGTGATCGAACCAAATCGGCAAAAACGGCGTGAAGAACTTGATTCGCTGCTTGCCGAATTTGGTCTAACCCATCTGCGCAAGTCTCCCAGCATCGCCTTGTCGGGGGGGGAGCGGCGGCGTGTTGAAATCGCGCGCGCTCTAGCGAGCCGTCCATCCTTCATGCTTCTCGATGAACCATTTGCCGGTATCGACCCGATTGCAGTCGGTGACATTCAGCAACTCGTGAGGCATCTGACGCAGCGTGGCATTGGAGTTCTGATAACGGATCACAACGTGCGTGAAACGCTAGGCCTGATCGATCGCGCCTATATCATTGCAGCCGGTGAAGTTCTGACGGAAGGCCTGCCGCAAGAGATTGTCACCAATCCCGACGTGCGGCGGCTTTATCTGGGTGAACAATTTACGCTTTGATGACAGGCGGTGCGCTAGGTTATAAACTCGGTCGCTAACAAAGAAGCAAAAAGCAGACCAGAACGACCTAATAGGCGCACAGAAAATCCATGGCCATTTCAACCAAGCTGGAGATGCGGCAAAGTCAGTCGCTGATCATGACGCCGCAGCTCATGCAGGCGATCAAGCTGTTGCAAATGTCCAACCTCGATCTGGTTGCCTACGTGGAAGCGGAACTTGAGCGCAATCCTCTTCTGGAAAAGGGAGAAGGGGATGCGGCCGGCACGACTGATTCAAGCGAAGCTGAGCCGGGGACTGGCGCCGGGCAAAATTCAGACGGCAACGAGGCATTGGATCCGCAAGGCGAAGAGCCGGGTGCCAACGACTGGATGCAAAGCGATCTGGAAACCGGTTCTGAAGCTATTGCTTCGCGCATGGACACCGATCTTGGCAATGTGTTTCCCGATGAGCCAGGTGTGCCGGCCTCGCCTGAGCCGGCGGTTCTGAAGACGGGGGACAGTTACAAGAACAACGCTTCGAACGGTGCTTCGGAAGACTACAACCTGGAAGCGTTCGTTGCCGAGGAAGCCTCGCTTGCGACCACTCTTGAAGAGCAGATGCATCTTGCTCTGAGCGACGAGGTAGACAAGTTGATTGGTGGACACCTGATCAATTCTCTAGATGAGAACGGCTATCTCTATCTTGATCTGACAGATACTGCCGATCAGCTCGGTGTGGATGTCGAGCGAGTGGAGCGTGTACTGGCTGTTTTGCAGTCCTTCGAACCGGCAGGAGTGTTTGCACGAGATCTGGCTGAATGCCTGAAGCTACAGCTAATCGACAAAAACCGCTTCGATCCGGCCATGGAAGCATTGATCGACAATATCGAAATGCTGGCAAAGCGCGAACTCGCCGCGTTGAAGAAAATTTGCGGTGTGGACGATGAAGACCTCATTGAGATGATTTCGGAAATCCGGGCACTGGACCCCAAGCCGGGCAGCGTGTTCGGAACGTCGCTGGTTCAACCGGTGGTCCCGGACGTTTTTGTGCGCCCGGCAAATGACGGCACCTGGGCCATTGAACTGAACTCCGACAACTTGCCGAAGGTTCTCGTCAACCAAACCTACTTTGCCAAGGTGATTAAGACGGCGAGGAACGAGGTTGAGAAGGAATATCTCACAGATTCCCTGCAGACGGCCAACTGGTTGGCGAAAAGCCTGGATCAGCGGGCACGAACGATCCTGAAGGTCTCCACGGAGATTGTCCGGCAACAGGACGGCTTCCTGACCTATGGCATTGAACATCTGCGACCGCTGAACCTGAAGACGATTGCCGAGGCGATCAGCATGCATGAATCTACCGTGAGCCGGGTCACGTCCAACAAGTTCATGGCAACGCCGCGCGGCATTTATGAACTGAAGTACTTCTTCTCTTCAGCAATCTCGGCCACGGTTGGTGGCGATGCCCACTCGGCCGAAGCCGTTCGGCACAGGATCAAGCAGATGATCGACGCTGAGGATCCGAAGGCCATCCTTTCAGACGATACGATTGTCAAAATACTCAAGGACGACGGGATAGACATCGCTCGCCGAACCGTCGCGAAATATCGCGAGGCCATGAAAATCGGATCTTCGGTACAGCGCAGAAGAGAGAAAAAAGTCCGTCTTTAGAAAACTGCCGTGACGCAAGGTAGCGCGTTAGAATAAAAATTTTTAAATAAATCAGGGATTTCCACTGAAACAATACAGTGGCTTTACGCGGTTATTCAACGTTGGTTGCAAGGTTTTTTCATAAAGAATTGACTCTTTGCGTTACCGCAATTATAGCACCGCCCTCATGGCGTAATCAGGGGATGGCGCTTCGGCGCTTACTGGTCCATTCTGTGGGCCTGAAACGTTTCGCGTTTCGACACCGGCTGCCCGCCGGTGACCTATCGGTCAATAGAAAAAGAAGAGGTCCCCATGGCTTTGCGGATTTCGGGTAAGAATGTTGATGTCGGCGATGCAATGCGCGAGCACATCACAGACCGAATCGAAGATGCTTTGTCGAAGTATTTCACAGGCGGATTCACTGGCCACGTAACTCTCAGTAGGGAGGGCACGGGTTTCAAGTCCGAATGTAGCGTGCATCTGAATACCGGCATTGTGCTTCAGGTGTCCGCACAGGATCAGGACCCGCGCAACAGTTTCGACCAGGCCGCGGATAAGATCGAAAAGCGGTTGCGGCGCTACAAGCGTAAGCTTAAGGACCACCATAGCCACAATGGTAATGGTCGCGAGACATTCGAGGCAGCTTCCTATGTGCTTGCCTCACCGGAGGATGATGAGGAAGTGCCGGCGGACTTCAATCCGCTTGTCATTGCCGAGACCTCCGCGAAGGTAAAAACCATGACTGTCGGTATGGCTGTTATGGAGCTGGATCTGACGGAAGCCCCCGTTGTCATGTTCAAAAATGCGGCAAATGGCGGTGTAAACGTTGTTTATCGCCGTGCTGATGGCAATATAGGGTGGATAGACCCGGCACTGGTAGCGAGTGAAGCTGCCCAATAATTAATGCGGAAGAAGTCGGCTTCCCTTAAGAAGCCGGCTTCTGAAACTTGTAGGCGAACTTATGGATCTTGGTGATCTTCTAGCTAAAGATGCGGTAATTGCCGGACTGAAAGTAAAGAGTAAAAAGCAGGCTATTCAGGAGCTTGCTGCGAAGGCGGCGAGTCTCACCGGTCTTTCAGAGCGCGAAATCTTTGACACGCTGCTTCAGCGCGAGCGTTTGGGATCAACAGGTGTCGGTCACGGCATCGCGATCCCGCACGGCAAACTGACGCGTCTCGACCGCCTTGTCGGCCTGTTTGCCAAGTTGGAAAAGCCGGTCGACTTTGATTCGCTGGATGATGAGCCTGTCGATCTGGTGTTCTTGCTGTTGGCACCTGAAGGTGCGGGAGCCGATCATTTGAAGGCGTTGGCTCGAATTGCCCGTCAACTCAGGGATGCCAATGTAACGCAAGGTTTGCGCGGCTCTTCCGATGTTGAGGAAATGTACGGTCTTTTGACCCAGTCTCTGACATCTTCCAACGCGGCTTAATCGGGCCAAAACTCTCCCCAAAAAAAGACCGGCGGGAGCCGGTCTTTTTTTGTTTTATGCTTCTGCCGGTTTGGCGTCGCCCTGCACCAGTCCGTGTTTGCCGGGTACGGGCAACGGGCCTTGCGTGAGGGCGGGCAATTGCAGGTCCGCCAGTTCTTCCGGTGGTGCGGATTCTTCGGGAATGCGCCACAACGTTGACCGGATTGCGAGTTTGCCAAGGGATCTTGTCGAGGTCGTCACCGCGATCACTGTCGCCAGCAGCGGACCGATAGCCACCGGAATGACTGGCCACACGAGATCAATCGGCTGCGTGTACAGCCATGTCAGGCCGGAAAGACCGAACAGTGTCTGCGGCCACAGTTTGCGCGCGGCAAGCGCCACGGGCAGACGTTGAACTCCTCGTGCCTGCGCTCCCCATCCGATTGTCTTGCCGGCAATGAGGCCACCCATGAACAATGTGTGCGCTACGGCCATGATTGGTGCCAGCATTGCCGAATAGAGAATTTCGGTAAAAACGCTCGTAACCACCCTGATGGGCCCGCCAAACGCCTTCCTGAGGTCAGCTCGCGCCAGCACATCCGCAACGGTGGCCAGCTTGGGTGCAAACACCATCGTCAGGATCGTGGCGAACAGGGCCAGACCGGTATCGGTGCGATAGGGTGCATAGTCCGTGGTCATGCCAAGAACCGCCGCGGCCGTCATAAAGCCGATCCAGGCCGGAGAGCCTAGGAACATCAGGATGGCCAAAAAGAGTTGTGCCCGGCTGACCGGCTTAAGCCCCGGCATGCTCAGCAAACGACGATACTGCAGGTTCCCCTGACACCAGCGCAAATCGCGCCTGATGAATTCCAGGATGTGTGGCGGGTTGACTTCGTAGCTGCCTGTTTCAAGCGGCAGCACGCGAACCTCATATCCGGCCCGGCGCATCAGGACAGCTTCAACCTGGTCGTGTGAGAGGATTGTTCCTGCCAGCGGTCCTTTGCCCGGCAGCACGGGCAAGCGGCAATGCTCCTTAAACGGTTTCAGCCGCAGAAGCGCATTGTGTCCCCAGTAAGGGCCGCAATCACCTTGCCACCAGGCACTGCCGATCGTGTAGGAGCGCATACCGAGGCGCATTCCGAACTGGAAGATGCGCGCAAATGCGCTGTCGGTCGGCAATCCGACAACGAGGCTTTGCAGGATACCCACTTTGGGATTGGCTTCCATGCGTCGGACAAGGTCGACCATTGCTTCAGCGGACATGTAGCTGTCCGCATCCAGAACCAGTGCAAAGTCGTGTTCATCCCCCCAGCGGTCGCAAAAATCCTCGATGTTCCCCGCCTTGAAACCGGTGTTCAGGGAACGCCGTCGATAGATGACGTCCATCTGGCCCTGGAACCGCTCGGACAAACGCGCGCTCATCTGTTGTTCCTGAAGGGCAATGTCGTCCATTGACGTATCACTCAGAACGTAGAGCGTGAAATGATCCGCCTGGCCAGCGCGTATCAGGTGAGAAACCATCGCGCTGAGATTGACTTCCAGGCTTTCCGTGTCCTCGTCCCGGATGCAGGAAAGCAGGGCCGTTGAGCTTTTTAGTGGACTGTCCGGATCCCCGGCGTCGATCGGACAGACGGCCTCCACCGGATTTTTTGACACTCGCATGACCAGGAGGCCGATAACGGCGTTCCAGAAGCCGATGATGGTCCATGGCAGGGTGACCATGAAACAGAACAGAATGAACAGATCGAGTGGTGTGAGCCCGCCTGGCGTCAAGGTAACGGTCATCAAGGCGGTTAATGACAGAAAGCTCACGACAAGGAGGCTGAGAAAGATGAAGCGTCTGACCGTCATTTTGGTGTCTGTTTTCTCTGAAATGGACATGTCAAAGACCTGAAACATTATTGTGACTTCCAATCAGGGCAATCGTAACGATAGTGCGCATGTCAAAATGTCCTAATATTGACAATCGCAAGGTGAATTAGCGGAAATGGTATGGGAATGACGGCAAACGAGGTGGTGTCGCACGACACAGCCCACCCGCAGGCTCTGTGGTATGTGGGTCAGGAACTTTGCAAACTTGAAACTGTCCTTTGTGATGACCCGCAACCCGGCGAAGTGCTGGTGCACACGCTCTATAGTGGTATAAGCCGCGGGACGGAAGGGCTGATTTTCAGGGGTGAAGTTCCGCAAAGCGAATGGCAACGCATGCGGGCTCCGTTCCAATCCGGTGATTTCCCGTTTCCCGTCAAATACGGTTACGCCAATGTCGGCCGTGTCCATGAAGGAGACCCCGATCTCGTCGGCCGCATCGTCTTTTCGCTCTTTCCGCACCAAAATGAATTTACGCTCCCATCTGCTTCCTGTGTGCCGGTTCCTGAAGGCATTTCGCCCGAACGTGCTGTTCTGGCAGCCAATATGGAAACGGCTCTCAATGCTTTATGGGACGGAAAACCATCACCTGGGGATCACATCTGCGTGGTCGGAGGCGGAGTGGTTGGCCTGCTCACGGCCTATATTGCGGGCCGGATACCTGGAACAAAAGTGACTGTAGTCGACACAAACCCTCGCCGCGCGGCAATTGCAGAGGCGCTCGGTATCGCCTTTTCGCTGCCCGAGGCTTCACCACGCGATCAAGATCTTGTGTTCCATACGAGTGCGAGCCCCGCAGGTCTCGCAACCGCATTGACCTGCGCCGGGGACGGGACATCGGTTGTCGAAATGAGCTGGTACGGGGCACAGGAGGTCTCGGCCCCGCTCGGCGCAGACTTTCATTGCCGGCGCCTGAAACTGGTTTCAAGTCAGGTCGGAACCATACCCTTTGACCGGCAACCGCGCTGGACTTATCGCCGACGCCTTCAAACCGCCCTGACGCTTCTGCAGGACCCTGTCCTGGATCGGTTGATCAGCCATCGGGTGCCTTTCAGGGACCTTCCGCACCAACTTCCCGATTTGTTGAACAAAGCTTCAGATGTGCTCGCCGCGCTCGTTGTATATGACCAGTCGTCGAGATAACCGTTACACAAATCACCTTCCGACATTAAGTCATAAGTTTCAGGAACCTGGACATGTTTGCAGTTGAAGTTCGCGACCACGTCATGATTGCCCATTCCTTCAAGGGAGAGCTGTTCGGCCCCGCGCAGGCATTGCACGGTGCAACCTTTGTCATCGACGCGGCCTTCCTGGCCGACACACTCGACGCGAACGGTGTCGTCATAGACATAGGCCGTGCGCACGAGGCTCTGAAGGAGGTCTTGCAGCCTCTGAACTACAAGAACCTGGACGAGGTTCCCGAGTTTGAGGGTATCAACACCACAACGGAGTTCTTGACCAAACATGTCCATGACCATCTGGCAACAGCAGCTCGTGAAGACCGTCTTGGGCGTCCAGGAACAGAGCTGAATGCCATTCGCGTGACGATTTCGGAATCCCATGTGGCCCGTGCCTGGTACGAAGCGAAGATCTGACACACAGATGCAAAAGCTTGTCTTTGCCTATCCGGGTGACATCGATACGCCTACGGGCGGTTACGGGTATGACCGGCGAATAATCGCAGGATTGCAGGCGCTTGGATGGCAGGTCGAGCTGCTGCCGCTCGGGCCGGGATTCCCGTTTCCTTCGGCGGAAACCCTGGATGACGTGCGCAGGAAACTCGAAGACCTTCCCTCTGAAACCTGTCTGGTTGTCGATGGCCTCGCCTACGGTGTCCTGGCGGAGGCGGCTGAAGCTGTCAGCCGTCGGATGACACTGATCGCACTGGTGCACCATCCGCTTTGTCAGGAAAATGGTCTGGGGTCCGACAATGCAGAGGACCTGCTGGCTAGTGAACGGCAAGCATTGAGCTTTGCCCGGCACGTGATTGTCACCAGCGCGGCGACGGCAACTCAGGTCGAAGAACTCTTCACGATACCGAAGGAACAGATAACGGTAATCCTGCCGGGAAACGAAAGACAGGAACCTGTTCTTCGTCAGCCCTCGGAAACGTTGAAACTTCTTGCCGTCGGTACGGTCGTTCCGCGAAAAGGGTACGACTTGCTGTTTGAGGCACTTAAGGAGCTGTCTACCCACCAGTGGCAGCTGGATATCGTCGGCGGGATTGATGTCGACCCAAAATGCTATCTTTCTCTGTTGGTGCAGGTTGACGCGTGCGGGTTTGCCGACTGCATCACGTTTCACGGCGCAATTTCGCCTGATGAACTGTCGGGCTTTTACCGGAGAGCAGACGTATTCGTCCTGGCTAGCCGTTACGAAGGTTATGGTATGGCCTATACGGAAGCCTTGGCGCATGGCCTTCCCGTCATCGGCAGTGGCGGCGGCGCGGTCAGGGACACATTGCCGGAAGAAGCCGCGATCTATTGCGGAACGGAAAATGTAGGTCTTCTTCGGGAGGCTCTCGAGCTGATGATGTCGGACCGTGTAAAGCGGTCGACGATGGCAGAGGCAGCACGAGTTGCGGCATTGAAGCTCCCGAGCTGGGAAGATGCCGCCACCAGATTTGCAGATGTTTTGAAGGTTGCTAAGACATGAGCGGATTTTCTTCCGAATGGCTCGCGCTGCGTGAACCACTTGATCTGAATGCCCGGGATAAATCGGTTGAAGAGGCTTTCCTTGCTCAACTTCCTGTGCGTCGCTCGCGCATTCTGGACCTGGCAAGCGGTGCGGGGTCGACCGTTGCGGCCCTCGGCAAACGCCTGCCGGAAAAGGTCGACTGGCTGCTGACGGATTACGATCCTGCATTGTTGGAGGTGGCCAGCCACCGTTGGAATAGTCTTGCCGGCAGCGATGTCGCTGTCCGGACGATCGATCTGGCGGCCGATCTGGAGCAGCTGCCGTTCGACAAGGTCGACGCAGTGACGACGTCCGCCTTTCTCGATCTGGTTTCCGAGAGTTTTCTTGCCCGTCTTGTCGGTCAAGTGATCAAAGCACGCAAACCGTTCCTTGCGAGCCTCACTTATGACGGACGCGCGCAGTTTTCACCTGACCATGCGCTGGATGGTGATCTGCTGACGGCGCTCAACACCCATCAGCAGATCGAAAAAGGATTTGGCACGGCGCTCGGACCGGATGCTGCCCAAAGGGCGATCGCGCTTTTCGAACAGCAGGGATACCGTGTGGTTCAAGGTTTGTCGGATTGGCAGGTGGAGCCGTCATCCCGCGATTTTCTGACCGAGTTTCTGGGCGGCTGGGTTCGTGTTGGTCAGGAAGTCGGACTTGATCCTGCCACGCTGGACATCTGGTGGCAGGAGCGTAGAGCGCAGATCCGCCAAGGAAAACTTCGCGTGGTCATCGGACACATCGATTTTGCAGCATTTCCAGAGTGACGTGATCGATACCCGGTGAGAGGCCATTTGCTTTGTGCTGGTCTCTGTCAACTTGCACTTAACATCTTGGTAAGTATATCTGGATTTGTGGTTGAATAATAATCGGTTTTATGCCGAAAATTACTGGTTGGGAGCCAAATCAAACTGTTTTTAAAGCGCATGATAAGAAATTGGCTGTAAAGCAAGCAATAGAACCGATCGAGAAAGTACAACGCGACTGAGTTTGAGCGACAGTGCTGTCGTTCAAGTTCAAGTGCTTTGAACTGACAAATTTGTCGGATTTGGCTTTAGGGCATCAGCTTAATGGATCAGCGCTCAGAAATTCCGATACGAACAGTTTATGTGGATCTGGACGGGACGCTTCTTCGAACAGACTTGTTGTGGGAAAGTTTGTTTCATGCCCTCCGCCAACACCCGACGGTAATTTTTTCTTTGTTCGGATGGCTGTTGCACGGGCTTGCCTTCACAAAGGCGAGATTGGCGGAAGTTGCCGGAATCGACGCCACCCTGCTTCCATATCGCGAAGATATTGTTGAACGGCTCAAGCAGCAAAAGGCAGCGGGATGCAGGATCGTTCTTGCGACCGGATCAAACGAAAAACTTGCCCAGGCAATTGCTGACCATATTGGAATTTTCGATGAGGTTTTTGCATCGGATGAGCGGACCAATTTGACTGCAGAGCGCAAGCTGGCTCGCATCAGGGAAACTTCCGGTGACGAAAGCTTTGCCTATTTCGGCAATTCAAAGCATGACATTTGTCTCTTCGAAGCCGCATCGGAAGCGACCGTGGTTGCTCCCGACAGGTCTGCAGACCGGTGGCAAAAACAGTCTGGAGCAGAGAGGATCGAAGACACCGGCAACGGTCTCAAGGCAGCCATTCAGGCGATGCGGCCACATCAATGGCTCAAGAACACACTTGTTTTTGTGCCGGCGATCATGGCGCATCAGATTTTTAACGGCTCGGTCCTGTTGAGCGCACTGCTGGCCTTCATTGCCTTCTCCCTGGCGGCTTCTGCTATCTACCTGCTCAACGACCTTCTGGACCTTGAAGCGGATCGCAGGCATCACAGCAAATGGAAACGGCCGTTTGCCAGTGGACGGTTGAGCGTTCCGAACGGGCTTTGGCTTGGGTTCGGATCTCTTGCGGCTGCATTCGGCATTGCCCTTTTCCTTCCGATCGGATTTGCCGGCATTCTGCTGCTTTACCTGCTGGTTACCACTGCCTATTCATTTTCCGTCAAGCGCATGTTGCTCCTGGATGTCTTCGTGCTTGCGGGGCTTTACACCATTCGTGTCCTTGCCGGAGGTGTCGCCGGGAGCATTGAATATTCGTTCTGGTTGCTTGCATTCTCCATTTTCTTTTTCCTGTCTCTTGCGCTCGTGAAACGTTTTACGGAGCTGCAGCAGGTTGGCGAGACTGCAAGTCGGGAAGTAACGGGACGCGGTTACCGGCATGTCGATCTTGAGACAATCTCTCAGGCGGGAATGACGTCCGGATTTGCCGCGGTTCTTGTTCTCGCCCTTTACATTCAGAGCCCGACAATCGAGAGGGCTTATGCCGTTCCGCAGTTGATCTGGCTTTTGTGTCCGCTTGTCCTTTACATCATCATGCGCATCTGGATTCTCGCACGGCGGGATGAAATGCATGAAGATCCGATTGTGTTCATTTTGAAGGATTGGCGGAGCCAGCTGATGATCGCGTGCGGTGCCATGCTGTTCCTCATTGCCGCCGTCTGGTGATCTGAAGTGAAAAAACAACGTATTGAAAGCTGGGGCGGATTAGCTGTCGATGTGCCTGATCCGATGGTGCCTGCCCAATATCTTTCGCAACCCGTTTTGCCTGGATCCGCGCTCCCTTTCGGCAACGGTCGAAGCTATGGCGATACTTGTCTGAACGCTGAAGGAAACGTCATTACCTCGCGGGCGGAAAGCAGGGTTCTGTCGTTCGATCCTTCTACCGGTCTTCTGGAAGCCGAAGCAGGGGTTTTGCTTTCCGAGGTCATTGCCTTGTCGGCGCCACAGGGCTGGTTTCCTCCGGTCGTGCCCGGAACGCAGTTTGTGACGCTTGGGGGAGCAATCGCGAATGATATTCATGGCAAGAACCACCACCGGAAGGGAACATTCGGCCGTCATGTGACGGAAATCCATCTGGAAAGATCTGGCGAAGGCAGGCTGATCCTCAAACCGGATGACCAAACCGGTCTGTTCGCGGCAACGGTTGGCGGACTGGGCCTGACGGGTTTGATCCGAAAGGCGGTGCTTCAGCTGATGCCGGTCGGTTCATCATCTATCCGTCAGGTCACGACCCGTTTTGACAATCTGGAAACATATTTCGATCTGGTTCATGCTGCGGATCAGGAGCACGAATATGCGGTGGCTTGGATCGACTCCCTCAGCACTGGGAAGTACTTCGGTCGCGGGCATTTGATCGCCGGGGACCATGTGGGGGGAGATGTCGGCACGGAGGTGGCCGCTGCGCAATTGTTCAGAGTACCCTTCACGCCTCCGATCTCACCACTGCAGGGTCCTTTCCTCAGCATTTTCAACGAAACCTATTTCCGCGGCAGTCCACCCGGCGTGTCGGCAAAAACAGTGCCTTCCGGCAAGTTTTTTTTCCCGTTGGACCGGATCGGACGGTGGAACCGCCTTTACGGCCCGAGGGGACTGCACCAGCATCAGAGCGTTATTCCAGAGAAAGGTGCCTTCGAGATTGTTAAGTCGCTTCTGGAGTGTACCCAGAAACATCGGCATGGTTCCTTTCTGACGGTGCTGAAACGCTTTGGGGACGTCGCCAGCCCCGGGTTTATGAGTTTCCCGCGCGCAGGCTACACGTTGACGCTGGACTTTCCGGACAAAGGCCTCAAGACCCTTCATCTTTTACAACGTCTTGACGAGATCACACTTTCGGCGGGCGGCGGCATCAATCCCTACAAGGATCGCAGAATGTCACCGGAAACATTCAAGACCTCATTCCCGCAGTGGAAGCTTCTGGAGGAGATGCGCGATCCGGCGTTGCTTTCGGATTTCTGGAGAAGAACAGTGCTTTCAAATTAAGTTATAGTAAATTTTTTGTATAATTAAAGGTAGGGTGTGGTGTTTCTTGATAACCATTTATTATTTATAGAAAAACACCTCACGATAATTGGCCTGAAATTAAGGTAATTTAATTGAATTCGATCGATAGTCCCGCTGTTGCACAAACGCAAGCGGAGCAAATGTCATATGAGCGTTTACCTACCCTTTATTTTATTTACCGTTCTGACGAATGCTGCTGCTCAAATCATGCTCAAATATGGAATGACGCAGATAGGCGGGTTTGAAACGCTCTCCAGCAACATCGTAATAAAACTGTTTCAAGTGGTGTTCACGCCGTTTGTATTCTTGGGTTTGTGTACCTTTGTTATTTCCATGGCATCGCATCTATACGTCTTGTCAAAAGTAGAGCTGTCGTTCGCTTATCCGTTTTTGTCCTTGGCTTATGTTGTCGTTGCTGTTTATGCGTATTTTATCTTCCAGGAAGACCTGAATGTGATGAGAATATTGGGAATTGGGTTGATCTGCGTAGGAACTGTTTTCATTGCGCAGGGCGGCTCAAACCACAATGACGGCCAATTGGACGCGAAAGTTCAAACAGTTGCTCTCAAGGAGACCTCAAAGTGAAGCATATCCTTTTTGGCGGAGATGGATTTGTAGGCAGACAACTCGCCAAGCGTCTCCTGGATGAAGGCGAGGAAGTTGTCGTCGCCGACATCACAGATGGCAATCGTGCGATCTATGCTCAGGCCGATTTCATCACTTGTGACGTGACCGACCCGCAGGCGATTGCCCAGGTGCCAATGGCGGCTGATGACATGATCTACAACCTGTCGGCAAAGATGCTGTCGCCGATCCAGGTTCGCGCAAAGCGGCACGACTTTTTCTATCCGGTCAACTACGACGGCACGAAAAACATCATCGAGGCGATGGATCGGGCAGGGGCCGGAAAGCTCGTGCACTACACGACCGACATGGTCTATGGCCACACGGTAACGTTCCCGATGACCGAAGACCATCCGGTCGCTCCTCTTGGTGAATATGGCCAGTCCAAGCTTGATACCGAATTTCTGGCCGCCGAATGGCGCAAGCGGGGGATGGATATCACCCTGTTCCGTCCCCGGCTGATCATCGGGCCGGGCCGACTGGGCATTCTGACAAAGCTTTTCAAGCTCATCGATTTGAACCTGCCGGTACCGATGATCGGTTCCGGCAAAAATCCGTACCAGTTTATCTCGGTATTCGATTGCGCTGACGCTGCTTACCTTGCGTGGAAGGCCGGAGTGCCCAATGAGGCCTACAATCTCGGCTCTCTAAATCCGCCGCCGGTGAAAAAGCTGCTTGGGGATCTGATCAAGCACGCAAACTCCAGATCCCTGTTGCTGCCGACATGGGGATTCGCGGTCAAGCGGACACTCGATTTACTTGATGCGGTCAATCTGCCGCTGATGGATCCCGAGCAGTACCTGATCGCCGACGAAATGTGTGTTCTTGATGTCTCGAAGGGGGAGCGCGAGCTTGGCTGGGTTCCGGCTTACCGCGACGAGGACATGCTGATTGCCGCTTACGACGAATATCATTCACCGAAGGAAGCTGAGAGCCGGGTCAAGCACGGTACAGCTGAGACAGCGTAACGATAGGAACACACATGTTGTCCACGACTGCATCAGACCTTGAAAGCCACCGGGATCAGGTTCCGCAGGATCTGAAGCCAGACCTGATTACGGTTGAAGAAGCAAAGTCGCTTGATACGAAGACCATGGCGGATCTGTTCAAGGATCACATAAATCCCGGTCAGTATCATTTCATGAAGTTGCTCGGCTTCCACAAGGTGAAAATCGAAACCGCGGAAGGGATGTATTACACCGACCAGAATGGCCGGAAAATTCTCGATTTCTTCGGCGGCTTCGGTTCGTTGGCCCACGGTCACAATCACGCGCGCGTCATTTCTGCACGGCAAAAGTTCCAGGAAGAGAACCGGCACGAAATCGCCATCGCCTTCCTGTCGCAATATGCGACTGCGCTTGCCAGGAACCTTGCCGCGTGCTCTCCCGGTGATCTGGACATGGTGTTTCTTGGGTCGACCGGATCGGAGGCGATGGAAGCCGCGGTCAAGGTCGCTGAAAGAGCATCGGGTCGCGAAAACTGCAAAATTGTCTATGCGGAAAATTCCTTCCACGGCAAAACCAAAGGTGTGCTGTCCCTGACGGATTCGGAACTTTACCAGGGCAGTTTTCAGCTGGTTGAAAACCGTGTCAGGGTTCCCTTTGCGGATCTGCAGGCGCTCACGGATGTCATCGAGCGCGACCCCGACATCGGCGTTGTCGTTCTGGAAACCGTTCAGGGCGGCGGCGGCATCATTTCCGCGCCGGAATCCTATTGGAAGGGTGTCCGGGAGCTTTGCGACAAGCATGATGTCCTTTGGGTCGCGGATGAGGTTCAGTGCGGTTACGGCCGAACCGGCAAGTTTTATGCCTTCGAGCATTACGGCGTGGTTCCGGATGTGACGGCGCTTGCAAAATCCCTTGGGGCCGGCAAGGCCGCCGTGGGGGCAATGATTGCAAGGCGCGATGTGTATATGAAAGCCTATGGCACACCGAAGACGGCGATGATCCATGCGCAGGCGACATTCGGCGGCATTGGCGAGGCCAGTATCACTGCGATCGAGGGTCTGAATGTTCTCTACGATGAGAACCTGATCGAGAACTCCGCTCGGGTTGGAGACCATCTACTGACGCGTCTCAGAACGCTTCAGGAAAAATACCCGAAGATCATCAAGGACGTACGCGGCAAAGGCCTGATGATCGGACTGGAGTTCCAGGACTTTTCCAAGACCATGCCAATGGTCATCCGGCCAATGCTGTCCCTGCTTGATGACAAGCTCAAAGGATCGCTCTCCGGATTTATCGGAGCGCAGCTTCTCAGGGACTATGATATTCTGGTCGCCTTCACCGAGTACAACCGAAATGTCATTCGTCTCGAGCCGCCATTGATTTGCTCGAATGAAAACGTCGATACCTTCTGCGATGCCCTTGATGATCTGTTGTCAAAGGGGATCGTCAGCATCGTGAACGGGTTCATCAAATCGCAGGCCGGTTGATCGCTCCTGCTTCGCGCGGGTGCAAACAGTGCCGACCAGGCAATAAGTTCTGAACTCATTTCTCTTTTGCAAGTAAGCCTGCTCTTATTAGAGCGGGCTTACCAAATGCCCGGTTGCGACGTATGCGGCGAAATGGATGTCTGTTGCCGCGATGGAATTCCTTCAGGTTAATTGCTGAACCTGGACCTTCGCGTGCGGTTTTGTCCCTGAGCAGGATACTTCCGGTTTCCAGATTTCCATTAGAACCAGTAGCAACGGTAGTAAGTAGGGCAGGTACACCCGGTCATCGGGAAGAGGAAATGTGACAAACTTTCCCCCAGTGCAAAGCGTCAGGGCGATCACGGCCGTCCACTGTCCCGGGGACACGTCCCAGCCGTTTCGCAAAAGCAGTGCGAAACCGAGAAGAAACAGCACGAACAATGCCAGCCAGTCATTGTCAACGATCGACCTGATGAGCTGGAATATCAACGCCTTCACGTAGAGAAGCAGGTTAAATGGCGGTGCGAACCCGTCCATGTTGTTCTGAACTTCAATATTGGAAAAATAGAAATGCGGCCACCAGCCCGGGTGTCCCGATGAACCGGTTGCCCAGACATAGAGGGCGACGGCAAGCACAAACAGGGCCAGATAGGCGAGCCGGTCCACTCTTGTCGCAAGAGACGCCAGAAGAAGAGCGAAGAACAGCAGAATTCCGTCGGGTCGCACAAGCATCATCAGAATGAGAAAAACGGATGCAAAGAGCGGTTGCCGTCTACAGACAAAGTATATTGCGGGAACGCTGAACGTGGCCATCAACAGATCAGGCGTGGCAGCGCGGGCCAGGGCGGTAAATCCGAGCAAAATCATTGCAGGTCCAATGATCAACAGACCTTGCAGGGCGCTTTCCCGAATACACCAGATCAATATGAAGAAGGCAACAAGCGCTGCAGAGGCGAAGGAGATAATGGTCGTTGCCTGAACAAATCCAAACGGCCCACCTAGCGCTCGAACCGCAGCAACATAACCCACCTTGACGCGATACATCGGGAGCATTGATACGAAGTTGTCCGGATTTTCAAACTGGCTTACTCGGTAGGGAATGTCCGCGATCAGGCCCTGATACTGTCCATCGGTCGCTGCTTCCCTTACTGCTGAATAAGCCAGCGCATGAAGCTCGGAAACATCGGCGGCCTGATCTTCCGAAGCAGCAGCGACATAAGGCAACAGGTCCCAGTTGTAGTCTGGTTTCAAATAGCCAATCGCAAGAGTGACAAGAACAATAGACAAATAAGACAGTACGGCAATCACGCAGACTGTCCGCTTTGAAAGCAAGCTGACAAAGGCAAGGAGGAGATTGCCCAGTTGCGGTGTGAAGACATCAGAAGATTTCATTTTCATCAATGACCTGAATCTGGAAACACCGGTAGAGAGCCAGAGGCTCGCGGGTGAAAACTGAAACTCTATCGCACATCGGGCTGACGAATTCTCCGGGTCAGCGTTTTCCGGCGAAAACTCATGTCATCGACAGAGGCGGCTCAATCGAAACGATGACGTGATCAGCCATTTCTGTCAGTTTCTCGTCAATCTCCGGCCGCGTCATCGGTGGCTCGGAAACAACGATCAAATCGAAGTTTGGATCCCGATTTGAGTAATTGCCTTCCGAAACTTCGCCTGGTTCGGCGTGCTGGTATTTGCGCCGGCCGTGGGTGAGACTCAGAAAGTTGATCCCGAGATCCGCTGTGCGGACCGCATCCTCCAGATCCAAGAGAGCGGCGTCGGCAGAAAGCGAGTGTTTCGACGGCTTCCGGTCGTTCGGATTGTTGTCAATCAGCAGGACGCGAAAATTTCTGAGACTTGCTGCCGCATACACGACGGAGAGGGCTGCAGTGTTGTGATTGCCGTCAACACTGGTCACGGCGATCGTACTGGCGACTCCCTTCATTCTTGAAGATTGAATCTGCTTGAGAATTTCAAAAATGGTACGCCAGTACGGGCGCATTTCGTGATCGAATACACCGTTGCGGAACTCCCACAGGGCTTCCAGCAATTCGTCCGCATAGTTGCCATTCGGCGACATTTGGTCAGATAGGTGCGGAAGGTAGGAAATATCTGACAACGGCAATGTGCTGGATGCTTCGATGCGAGGAGCTTCGGTGACCAGGTCGGTGGCGGGGCCGACAGGTCCAGCTACAGGAGCAAGTTCAGGCTCAGGGTAGAGGAGATAGCGAACGACAAGTGATATTGCGTCTCGACCAATTGCCAGCAGAATTCCGACCAGACAGCCGAGTGCCGCACCAAGCAGGACGAGAAGTTTTTTCTTTGGCCAGATCGGCGATTCCGGCGGAATTGCCGGTGAGATGATCCGGGCGTTGGGAATGCTGATTTGTTCGATCTCGGTCAATTCCCTCGTCCGCCCGAGCAGATTTTCATAAAGGGCCTTGACCGTATCTGCCTCGATTTGAAGTTCCTGCAGTTCTATACGCGATTGCTGATCCAGATTGGATTTCGTCCTGGCAGTGTTCAGCTGTGTTTCCAGGTTTGCGATTCGATCTCGAATCACATTTGTTTCCAGCTCGGCCGAGTTCGCGATTCTTCGTACTTCTGCATCAATCAGTTTCCGAATCTCGTCAGTCTGTGCGCGGGATCGCACAAGCTCAGGATGTGAAGGCAGGAGTTCGGCGGACAGGTTGGCTTGCGCACGCGCCGCGGTAGCATATTGCTGTCGTAGATTTGCGATAGTTGGTGACGAAGTTACATCTGAAAGAGCATCAACATCGGCACCTGAGTCGACAAGTCGCCGTATCTCAGACACCTTTGCTTCAGCGGCGGCCAACGCAGCGCGCTCGGTGGTCAGCTTGGTGTTGAGTTCGGCAAGTTCCTGATCGGTCAGCAATGCATTTTGATCGGTTGATTGAAGATTGTTCTGAGCCTTGAATTCTTCGACCTTTGCTTCTGCTGTGCGCAGTTCCTCCCTGAGACGTCGGAGACTATCTCCAACCCTAGCCTCAACAGTCCGGGTCACATCCGAAATCTGACCGTTCTGGTCCGCGATGTAACTTTCGACGATCGCATTTGACAGAATTGCAGACTTGACCGGGGCGTCGGTGTCTACGGAAACATTGATCACGAAAGTCAAGCCTTCGCGGCCGACGGAGGTTGCTTCTGCCAAGGCGTCAACCGCACTGTTGATTGCCGCTTCCTCGGTCTCGGGCGACCTGCTTCCTGATCGGCCAAACAACGCGCCGACAGTGGATAAGATTCCATTGGCGGGAGAGCTCTGACCCAGTTCGGAATCTTGCGTCAAATCGAGCTGAGTCACAACACTGCGTAAAACAGAATAGGACTGTAGAACAGTCACCTGGCTATCAACGACGAAGGTATCCTCCAGGTAACGCGCCGGTGCATTTCGGTCTTCAAAAGGCTGCCGGACCGAGGGGTCGATCAGGACCTGTGTCGTTGCTCGGTAGACTGGCTCAAGAGTGAGAGAAACCGCGACTGCAGTTGCGGTAGCGATAATGGCGCACACGAACACAACCCAAAGTCTGCGCCGTAACAGCGTCAGAAGATTCAGCACGTCTTGAAATTTAGGCGCAGTATCCGCCACGTTATGCCCTCGACCGGTCCAGGATCTAATGTTTGCGCGAGCTTTTGTCGTTCCGACAAACTAAACAAACTTGGTTAGCAACAGCCTAATGCTCACCTGAAGCCGTTAAATCAGACGAGGATAGGCGTCGAAATCTGACGGCAGGTTGCGGTGCCGTGGCATCTTTTTGTACTTCCGCTTTTATTGATGATTAAAGAAATATGGTAAATTAGTTCTTTTATATTAAGTGGTCAGTAACATTGATAATAGATATTAGCCAAGGGCTTTTAATGAATAGGTGTTTCTAACCGCCATTTAACTTCCCGCATGGTACTGAAAATTCAATTACAAAATTTTCGCAATGCGGACTTTCAACACTATGGCTACAGCTCAAGCTGAACGATGGCAGAGATTTGGCCTTCGCCAACCACAGGAAACGGTCCTGTTGGGCGGATTGCCGATTGCAAATATCGGGATGCACGAGACCGCCCGGCAATTTGTTAAGATTGCCCTGTCCACCCGTGGGAAGAGTGTGGCCCCCTATTATTCGACCTCCGCGAATGGCCAAGTTATCGCGCTGGCAGCAAAAGACCCTGAATTTAAGAAGCTACTGCTCAATGCAGACCAAATTCATGCCGATGGCATGCCAATGGTTCTTATGTCCCGCTTTGTATCGAAGAATCGACTTCACGAACGGGTCGCGACGACCGACCTCGTTCATGCCGTCGCACAACAGGCACAGGACGCTGGGGTGAGTTTTTACTTTCTGGGGGCGCAGGAAGAAGTGAACGGGTTGGCGGTAAAGAGGATGCAAGAACTTTATCCCGGCCTGAAATTCGCGGGTGCCTCGCATGGGTACCTTGCTTCAAAAGAGCAAGAAAGAGTGGTGGTGGAAGAAATCAATCGCTTAGGTCCCGATATCCTCTGGATCGGAATGGGAGTTCCTTACGAACAGAAATTTGTCGCCAGAAATCTTGAAAGTCTGCAGAATGTAGGTGTTATCAAGACAAGTGGCGGTCTGTTTGACTTTTTGTCTGGCAAGAACACGCGCGCACCGTCCTGGATGCAGAAGCGTGGTTTGGAATGGCTCTACCGCACGATACTCGAGCCGAAACGTCTCGCCTGGAGATATCTGGTCACCAACCCGGTAGCATTCCGCGAGTTGCTGTTCAATTCCAAGTAATTGCGGTTACGAAAATAGAAACCCCGGTAGACTTGAAAATCGCAAACAGGTCTAGTCGGAGAAATTGTCAATTCTGCTCAGAACATCGTCCCAGAGCTGTTCAATTTCAGCATTGAAAGGGATTTGACCGATCTCAGTTTGCCGTGCAGCCAGAATGGCCTCGGCCGCCGTTCCGATGTCCGCGTTTGTTGGGATAAGCTGGAGGCAGCCGGTTTCGATCAGTTTTTCGAAAAGGTGATGGTGATCAAGGGCATCGTCATGATCGGGAGCGTTTACGACAACAGGTTTTCCGGAGAGGGCAGCGGCCAACACACTGGCTCTACGTGATGTGAGACCTCCCGGCAGAAGATAGAAAAACACGTCGATTTCGTTGAAAATAGCGAAAAGTTCTTCCGGACTTTCGATAAAACCACTGACAGCAACCCGCTCGGAAAGGTCGAGTTTGTGAACAGCTGTGAGAAAATCTTGCTCAACGGTGTCTTGGCCTTTGATAAATGAACCAGCAAAGGCCGCAAATACGTCATAACCGTGTTTTCGCAACTCTGCCGAGACGTCAAGTGCAGCCGTCACATGCTTCTGTGGGTAGATCGAACCGAACTGACCCAGGATTAATCTTCCCTTTTGCCGCTCCTGCTTGAGTTTGTCGGAAAAATTTCCGGATTTTCTTTGCGTTGACGGAATTAGATTAGGTGGAATTGGGACAACGCCCCGGCGCTTTGTCGTTGCTCTGGCGAGGGAGCAACCGGCAAACTCTTCGGCGATCTCAGGCGCCGAGAAACAAATTTTGGTTGCAAGCAGCAGTACCGGTATCAGAATAGCCTGTCGCTTCCAGTTTAACGCATCCCATTCGTGCAGGATAACAACGATCTCTTTTCCACTTGCGCGAGCGATCAGGGCAGCCAGAAATGGCTCGATCAGTTTTTTCTTCCAGGCAACAACAGGAAAATTGAACACAATCGCATCGACGTTTTGAAAGGCTTTGCGCAGGCCGCCAATATCAAAACTCAGGGTGTGCTGTTGCGCACGGGTATCGAATTTGCAGGCAAGGATTCTGGCAAACTCTTCAACGCCGCAGGTCTGCGTCGTATCTGAAGTCATAACGAGGTAGCGGCGGGATGACATCTTGAGTGTATTGGGCCTTGTCGATGCGAGTGAAAACGACTCTAATTCACTGACATAAACAAGTTCTTTAGGATAAGTGATCAAGCCCGCGGACGTACAACGACCATTATTCATTTATTTAGCTATGGGAGATTGAATAAGCGCTGATTGAGAAGGTCAAGAACTGGACACTGGTCACCCGATGCCCCCCCCGACGGTTTCAATTGTAACACCGAGTTACTGCGCGGATCTGCACCGGTGTGAATTGCTGTGTGAGTCGATTGATCTTTTCGTGACGGGTTACGAAAACCATCTCATTGTCGTTGGGGATGAAGATCTTGAACTATTCAGGCATCTGAACAGTCCCAAGCGCATGGTTGTGCCCTCTTCACAATATCTCCCAAGCTTGCTGCCGTTCGCTAAATGGCGTGGAAGGCGATATTGGTGGTCCCCTCGAATTCGAATTCCGGTATATGGCTGGCACCTACAGCAATTGCGCAAGATTGCAGTGGCGGCTGCTCAGGATAGCGACCGCGTAGTCTTTACGGATTCTGACTGCGTTTTCTGCAAACCAAGCGACTTGCGAGAACTCGTGGGACAGCCCAGGACGCGGCTATTTCTGACGCCTGGCGACGTTAATATGTCCAGGCCCGATCACATCAGGTGGTGGCGCAATGCATACCGATGCCTGGGGTACGAGGCACCAGATCTACCCGGTGACGACTTTATCGGTCCGTTGGTCGTTTGGGACAAAGAAACAGTTTCCGCTGTAACGAACAAGATTGAACAGGTGAGTGGGCAACCTTGGTGGTTATGTTTGGCCCGTCAGCGTCAGTTTTCCGAGTATATGACCTACGGCATTGCGGTAATCAATGATCCGGAGCTGATGGCGCGTCATGACGTGGTGACTTCAAATCTCTGTCTTACATATTGGGAAGGGGATCACCTAGACCGCGCCGGGTTGGCTTCAATATTGAACGAACTGCAGCCGCACCATTGCGCAGTCACCATTCAGTCTCACACGGAAACCTCAGTCGACTTGATCCGTGAAACCATTCTTGCAGAGGTCGTCAAAGCCTAGGTCTTTTCAGAATCTTTGTATGGTTCCGGCAGGAAACCCAATGCGGCATACATCCGGCCAAGCGATACAAGGAACGGGTGAGACGCAGGCAGAAAGTGGCCGGTTCTGAAGAATACGGTGGCTGACCGCCCGATACCAAGTGCCAAGCTCACCAGGTTTTTCAGAAACGCCTTGGAAGCGGGCATCCCATTTGATCGATCGACCACATAATTGATGGAACCTGTCCGAATTGAGCGGGTCATAAGGAACTGGGGAGATGTTCGTTCCCGCGGAACGAACTCGTGAATGATTGCCTGTGCACTCCAACACGTCTTGAATCCTGCCTTGCGGCACCGCGTGAAGAAGTCCATGTCACCACCACCCAGAAAATTGTATTTGAGATCAAATATGGGAGTGCCGAGCGTCTCGAAAACGCCTCGCCTTATCAAGCAGTTTCCAGAACCGTGAATCTGTTCCAGCTGCCTACTCGGACCGTCAATGGATACGAAGAGTTGATGGTTCTTTACCGCATCACCTGGTTCTTCTAAGAATTGTCTGAGTACCGGTCCTCCAACAATGTCGGCCTCTTCCTGATTTGCGGTTTCGACGATGTTTGCCAACCAATCCGCAGATGCAACTTCGTCATCGTCGATCATCAGGAAGAATTCTGCTTCAGGAAATCTCTTGAGCGCTTCACCGAATGCGCGATTGATTGCAAAGCAATTGCCTTGATTGGATTCGATGAACACCGCGTTTGGCAAACCGGTATCGGCAAAGAACTCTTCTGCTGTGCGAGCGCCGGCCGGATTGCCGGGATCGTTGTCCACCACAACGATCGCAAATGCTACCTCCGCAGTTTGTCTTGATAGGGAGGCCAGCGTCTGCGAGAGCCAGTCCGGTCGCCTGAATGTAGGAATACAAACTACGGCATTGATATGCGATCTGTCTGAAGGTTGAGCCATGGCTCCCCTCGATACCCGGATTTATGGTCCCGGGAAAGCGCGCTCGCGGGTCCAGTCAACAACATGTGCTTCAAATCTAATACTGAGAAGAAGTTAACGGCAATTTGCCGCGACAATGGTGTTTGAACCTGTGGCGGCTTTGCGAGGAGATGGATCGAGCAGAAGTGCATAGGCTTGCAGCCGCAAACCAAAAACGCTCACAAGCATAGCGAACCAGATCGGACCCGTGTTTTCGAAGATTGGACTTTCCAGACAAGCAAGAAAGAGAGAGAACAGCCAGAGGCGCAGAAACAGCCTGGTCAGGTCACTGTTATTCGGGCCGGCAAAGGCCCTGCTTGCGTAACCGATCGGCAGTAGAACCAGCCAGATTAACACCAGAACCAGGCCCACCATCCCGCCATTGAGAAGCTGTTCTAGATACCCATTATGCGCATGCGCGGCGGTTACGGCCCAGGTGTAGAGGGAAAAATCACTTCGAAAGAGTGCTTCTGTTTGCCAGAATGACCTGAATCCGTATCCGGTGATCGGGTTTCTGGCGAAAGCATCCAGACCCACGCTCCAGATTGAAGTTCTGTCGGTAAACGACGGATCGATGCCGAGCGACACAAGAAAGGATTGCAAGGTACTGGAGGTGGCCGCGGACATGAGGATTACATTGACAGCAACCAGGCCGCCCAGAACCACAACCGGGCGCAATATCCTGATACGTTCAAACATCCAGCCTAATACAAGAATGCTCGGGAGCATGGCAATCGACGTTTTGCTTCCCGTGTTCCATAGAAACACAGCTGCCAATCCAATGATGGCACTGCCGGCAAGCAGCGACTTTGCACGCAATACGTAAAGTCCAAAAAAAACGGAGAATACCATTGCCGGTGCTGCAACGTTCTTGTGAGGGAAATGTCCCCGCCAGTCGCCGATCAGAGACGGGTCTGAAGCGTTTGCAGAATGAACGGCCAGATGCGGCAGAACGACAACTCCGAAATAGGAAAGTCCGAGAATTGTCGGCACGGCAATTGTCATAAGATCTGTAAATTGTTCTCTCGATCTGGGGAGCAGCAAGATTGCGCTGCTGCAGGCGCAAACAAGCAAAGAAAAGACAATTCTGCGATAAGCTGAAGCAGGGTCACCGGCAAACAGGCTGACAAATGAAAACCAGACGAGAATTGCAATGAGAAGCGAGCGCGGGCGTAAGAGTAGCGTTCGGTTCGCCTTGCCCAGAACGAAAAACAACAACCCTCCCGACATCAGCACGACTATTATCTGGTTAAGACGGTTGGACTGACCGCCGTAAGGCGCGTTACTAAGATTCAAATACTGTTCAGGGAATGGACTCAGACCGATCCAGAAATAGAAAAAGACAGCAAGAAAAATCGCTGCTGTTAAGAGCCGTCGTCCCGCGGATACCTTGGCAATGTCACCAATGTGCCGGGAAGGTGGAGATCGGTCTGGAAGGGCTCTGTACATCTGCTCGAATCTGTTTCCGTTACCGGCAATGACTATAGCAACGACTGATCCTGTTACGCCAAATCAGCGGGATTCTTCCCAGAAAAATTGATGTTCAGGTGATGGAGTAGCATGTTACGACGAAGCTCAGGTTGATTTCACGGTTTTGGGGCCGTTTGAATTGTGCTGGCGCGAAGGAACGAATTGAATGCATAGACGGGACTTTGTCCGAAACGTCCTGGGAGCCGGGCTGCTGGCATCGGGTTTGACTCCGATACAACCTTCATATGCCGGTTCCGCATTAGCTACAGGATCTGGCCGGCAAGTTCCCTACGGTGCTGCTATCCGCGTCGGGCACTTGAGCGACGATCCGAACTACGCGGCGGCGGTGAGAAAATACTGCCAGCAAGTCGTGGGTGAAGGCGGACTGAAATGGATCGATCTTAGACCTACCAGGTCGAGTTTCGAATTTGGCGATCCAGACAAACTGCTTGCCTTTGCAGAAGAAAATGGCATGACCATGCGAGGGCATACCTTGATTTGGTATTCCGCGATGCCGGAATGGGTCAACGAAATCGATAGCAGGCGTGAAGCTGAGTTTGAACTGGAGCATCACATCGAAGTTGTTGTGGGCAGGTACAGGGGACGCATTCCTAGCTGGGACGTTGTCAACGAGCCCATTGCCGACGAACCGGGAAAAGGGAATCCTTTGCGCGATTCCGTCTGGTATGCGCAGTTAGGAGAAGACTATATAGACCGGGCATTCAGAACCGCTGCCGCAATCGATCCAAAGGCCCAGCTTGTACTGAATGATTTCAACTTTGAAGAAGCGTCCGTGAATTCGGGTGACAAACGTGCGGCAATGCTCGATCTGTTAAAGGGTCTTAAAGACAGGGATGTTCCCATTCATGCATTGGGTCTCCAGGGGCACTTGAAAGGCGAGGCGGAGATTGGCAAGGAAGAGTTGTCTAAATTCGTTGAGGAAGTTCGAGATCTGGGATTGGAAATACTTGTAACGGAGCTTGATGTTATTGATAAGAACCTTCCGGGAACGGTTTACGTCCGGGATCAGATAGTCGCAAAACGTGTGCATGATTATCTGACTGCGATTTATGACGTGGTTGAACCGAGAACGGTTCTTACTTGGGGAATTTCCGATCGTTATACGTGGGTGCCAATCTGGTTTTCGCGCAGAGACGGACTTCCGAACAGGCCTTTGCCCCTTGACGAAGATTACAAACCGAAGGCAATGATGCAGGTATTGCAGCAGTTCACGCGAGCAGGCCAATAGTGCTGCGTCACGTCTCCTCCTATATGATTGCCAACCTGGTAGCGGCCATTTTCGGGTTTGCTCTTGTTGTCACTTTCACGCGAATTCTCAGTCCTGCCGAATACGGAATCTATGTCGTTGGTATCGGCTTTTCGGCGCTGATTTCGTTCGTGCTTTTCAGCTGGATAATTGTTTCATTGTTGCGCTTCAGCTCCGAAGGAGATGATGTCGACATGCGGTTTACCGCTCTTGTTGCATTTGTCGTGGTCGCGGTGCTGGGCCCAATTGCGTTTGGAGCCGTTTTTGCTCTGTCCGAAGGGGCTCAGGATTACCTGGTTCCCGCACTTTGCGTCGCGATTGGTGTTGGCCTGTTTGAATTTACGCTGGAAATTTTCCGAGCGCGGCAACGCACTGGGCTCTATGCCGTGTCAATGATTTGCAGAAGTGCCTTGGCGTTCTGCATTTCCTGTTTACTGGTGCTTCTGTTCGACCTTGGCGGTCAGGGGCTGTTGTTCGGGGTAGCTGGCGGCTATGCAGTCACAATACTGATTTTCATGCCGAAGATTTGGAATCGTCCGGTCCACAAGTTCGACCCCGAAATTCTCCGTACAATGCTCAAATTCGGATTGCCGATGACACTTTCCGGTGCGGCGTTCACATTGCACGCTTTCGTTGATCGACTGGTCATAGTGAATTTTTTGGGTGAAGCGTCTGCGGGTGTCTATGGAGCGTCTGCAGATTTTGTTCGTCAGGTGATCCAGATGCTGGGAGTTGCGGTTGGGTCTGCAATTGTTCCAGTAGCAATCAGGCTTTATGCGCAAGAGGACCGCCAAGCCACGAACGAGCACCTGATCAAGAGTTTTGAAATTTTGCTGGCTTTGATCCTTCCCGCGGCTGTTGGAATGGCATTGACTGCCGACAGGCTAGCGGCGTTGGTTCTGGGAGAAGCCTTTCGTGAAGCAGCTTCGATCCTGATCCCGGTACTGGTTTTTGCGTTGATGTTCCGATCTATCAGCTTTCAGTACATTCACGTCAGTTTTCAGATCGCAAAAAAACCTTTCCTCATGGGCTTTCAGGGACTTTTCATTCTGATTGCCAATGTGATCGGCATGATTGTACTGGTGCCGTTGTTTGGCTTGATGGGAGCGGCTTTTTCTGTGGTAATCGCAGAAATTTGCGGCGTGATTTTCGGTTTCGTTGTGTCGCGGCGGGCTTATCCTATGCCTTTGAAAGTCTTACCGGTTGTCAAAGTCTGCTCGGCGACGGCATTCATGGCGATATTGGTTATTTTGTCTCTTCGCGCACTCAATTTGGACGGCATTACAGGAATTGCGGTCCCGGTACTCACAGGTGTCATTGCGTACAGTGTCGCTGCGTTTGCCGTAAATATTGCCGACATTCGGACAGTTCTGTCGCAGCGTTTGCTTGGACCGCGATCGGAAAATGCCTAGTGGCAGAATCGATAGATCGGTAACTGGGTGTGCTTACCAGATCTGAAACAGTCTAAGCCTTCAGCTCAACGGCAAAAATTCTCGCGTCTTGTCCAGTAGTTCCATAATCGCCGGTACACTATTCACTTCCGGCAATTTCGGTCGTTCGATCATGATGACTGGCAGCTGAAGGTGTCGGGCGGCTTCGATTTTGGCATAGGACCTTTCGCCGCCGCTGTTCTTGGTCACGACATGAGTGATGTGACGCGCTCTGAACAATTCGGCTTCCTCGTCAGCCGAATGCGGAGGCCGGGTCAGGATGAGATCCCAACTGGCGGGAAGGGGTGGGGAAGGAGGTTCGATCATGCGGGCAAGGCCGTAGATATCCGAACGCTTCGTGAATGCCTGTATTTCCTTGCGTCCGATGGCCAGAAAAGCGCGCGCGCCGGGCGCAAGGGCATTTGCCGCTTCGTTCATGGAAGCGACGGATTGCCAGAGATCTCGCGGACCCGCCTGCCAGGCGGGGCGTTCCAATCGGATGACCGGAATTGAAAGCGTTTCGGCGGCCAAGGCCGCATTCCGGCTCATCTGGGCGGCGAAGGGATGGGTTGCGTCGATGATGAGGTTGATACTTTCCGACCGCAGAAAACGGACCAGCCCGTCGACACCGCCAAAACCACCAACCCTCGTTGGAACACCCAGATCCGGCAGATCGCGCACGGCACCGGCGAAGGACGCGGTCAACCGCAGCTGTGGAAACTCTGCTGCAATGCGGCCGGCAAGCTGTCGAGCCTCTTGCGTCCCCGCAAGCAGAAGAATGTGTTCAGGTGTCGTCAAAGCCGCATTCTCCCAGAATGTTGCCTTGTCGGTCGGTAACAAGAACCTCGACCGACACCGGCGCGTTTCTCAGGATCTGACGTACAGCTAGCTTGGTACGCTTTGCCAGCAAGGTGCTGAGATCAAGCTTTTCGGCGAGGGACCGGTCCAGAATTTCCTTGGCGGTGTTGGCGGAAGCGGCACTCTCGATCAGCCCGTCCGAAGCACCTGCTTCTCTCAGCAATCCTTGCAGAAAAGAAAAATCGACGGAACTGCGGGCGGAATGAAGATCGAGCGCGCCTTGCGCCAGCTTTGAGAATTTTGCAAATCCTCCGGCAAGGGTAAGTCTTTCCACCGGGTGATTGCGCAGGTATTTCAGCAACCCTCCCGCAAAATCGCCCATGTCGAGAAACGCGGTTTCATCCAGATCGTACCGGGCCCGCACGGCATCTTCCGAGGACGCACCGGTCGCGCCGACGACGTGCGTGAGGCCGATCGCCCGGGCAACATCGACCCCCCGGTGAATGGAGGCAATCCAGGAGGCACAGGAAAAGGGACGTACGATCCCTGTCGTGCCGAGGACCGACAGCCCGCCGACAATGCCCAGTCTGGAATTCATGGTTTTCCGCGCAAGCTCGGTTCCACCGGCAATCGACACTTCGATTTCAACGTCGCCGGGTGCCCCCGTCCTGGCAGCAACTTCAGCAATGGCGGTTTGCATCATCTGGCGCGGTACCGGATTGATGGCCGGTTCTCCGGGAGAGATCGGCAAGCCTGGTCTCGTGACAGTGCCGACGCCTTCGCCCGCCTTGAAGCGCACGCCATCTCCCGCGGGCAGAATCCGGACAGTTGAGGTGATCAGGGCTCCATGGGTGACGTCCGGATCATCGCCGGCGTCCTTGGTGATTGTGGCGAAGGCCTCGGTCGGTGAAACACCATGCCGGGTCAGAACAAAATCGGTGGTTCCGCCTTTCGGCAGAGTTATTTCCACAGGGTCTGGAAAAGTGCCGGTCAACAGCGCGGTGTAAGCGGCCTTGGCAGCAGCCGTTGCACAGGCTCCTGTCGTCCATCCCCGTCTCAGCTCTTTGGTTTCCACCTTCGACATGAGATCTCTATAGCTCAAGAATTCCTGCTTTTCGCCACATAGTTCCAAAATGTCGGAATCGTATCGTTTTCCATCGTGGAAACGCTTGGCGCAGTACCGTGGGGCAGGTAAACAGGAACCATGATGGGTACTGAACACAACAATCACATGCCGGAAGGCCTACCGGAATTCAACGCTGGCTGGGTCTGGCTGGCCGGTGCCGGTCCGGGAGATCCCGGGTTGTTGACCCTGCATGCGGTGAACGGCCTCAGGCAGGCCGATGTGGTTGTTTATGATGCCCTGGTCGACAAGAGCATCCTTGATTGGGTCAAGCCGGGCGCGATTACCGACTACGCCGGCAAACGCGGCGGAAAACCTAGCCCCAAGCAGCGTGACATTACCCTGAAGTTGATTGACTACGCCAAGGAAGGCAAGCGTGTGCTTCGCCTCAAGGGCGGGGACCCGTTCGTATTCGGACGGGGCGGCGAAGAAGCGCTGGGGCTGGTCGAGGCTGGTGTGCCGTTCCGCATCATCCCGGGTATCACTGCAGGGATCGGCGGACTCGCCTATGCGGGTATTCCGGCAACGCACCGTGATTGCAACCAGGCTGTTACCTTCCTGACGGGTCATGACCAGACGGGCCTGACGCCGGATGCGATCAACTGGGAAGGAATTGCCAAGGGGTCTCCGGTGATCGTCATGTATATGGCGATGAAGCACATGGAAACGATAGCCGGCAAACTCATGGCCGGTGGACGGTCTGTGGACGAGCCTGTGGGCATCGTGTGCAATGCTTCGCTGGATGGGCAACAGGTTCTGGAGACGACACTGGGCAAGTGTTTTGTGGATGCGAAAGCAGCCGGCATCGAACCGCCGGCAATCGTTTGCGTTGGCGAGGTGGTTCGTCTTCGTGGCGGTCTCGACTGGCTTGGCGCCATGTCGGGCAAGGTCCTGACGTCGGATCCCCTCGGGCTCCGCCCGGACACACGTTCCGCCGATGCCGGATAGTGGTCCGGCATCTGCCGCAAAAGGCCTTTTGATTGCCGCGCCATCATCCGGAGCCGGCAAGACGACTACAACTCTCGCACTCTTGAGGGCGCTGAAGACCTCCGGGCGAAGAGTTTTGTCCGCAAAATCCGGACCGGACTATATCGATCCGAAATTTCATGAAGCCGCGAGCGGGCGGCCATGCGTCAACCTCGACGCCTGGGCCATGGACACGGGAACCTTGCGCTCCCTGGCCTGTCGTCACGCTGCCGGACACGACTTTCTGATTGTCGAGGGGGCCATGGGACTGTTCGACGGCGCAGCCGGCGGTGGAGGATCTGCGGCCGACCTTGCCGTCGCAGTAGGACTACCGGTGATCCTTGTGGTCGATTGCGCCAAGCAGGCCCAGTCGGTTGCCGCGCTGGTGCACGGTTTCAGGTCATACAGGCCGGATGTGAAGCTCGCCGGTACCATACTCAATCGGTTTGGCAGCGCGCGCCACGAAACCATGCTCAGAACAGCTCTTGCTCCGCTCGATGTTCCAGTTCTCGGGGCGTTACCTCGATTGAAGGCGCTTGAATTGCCGGAACGCCACCTTGGGCTCGTTCAGGCAGGTGAACACCTGGAACTGGAAGCATTTCTGGAGCAGGCAGCAACGGTGTGCAGCGAGCATGTCGACCTGTCCGCCCTGGAAGGTGCCGCCTTTCCATTGCGGTCTCCGGCTAAGGTAGAGCTGAAATTGCCTGCTCCGCTCGGACAACGGGTTGCCGTCGCACGTGACGTTGCTTTCGCGTTTTCCTATCCGCACCTACTCGACCATTGGCAAAATTCAGGCGCCGAGCTGAGCTTCTTTTCGCCTTTGGCAGATGAGATGCCTCAAGCAGGTGCTGACGCCGTGTATTTGCCGGGCGGATATCCGGAACTGCATGCGGGAAAACTTGCGGATGCCAGCCGGTTCAAGGCCGGGCTTCGGGATGCCGCGCAGGCGGGCAAACTCGTTTACGGTGAGTGCGGGGGCTACATGACGCTTGGAAGCGGAATTGTTGATGCATCCGGCAATCGGCATGAAATGCTGGACTTGCTGCCTCTTGAAACGTCTTTCGCTGCTCGAAAGCGGCACCTCGGGTATCGAGAGCTGCAGCCGCTGGGCGGTCTGCCCTGGAAAGGAAACCTGGCAGCACACGAGTTCCACTATGCGTCGATCGTTTCGGAGAAAGGGGCGGACAGACTGTTCCGGGCAAAGGACGCAGAAGGAAATGGACTGGCGGACATGGGACTGCGGAACGGGACAGTGATGGGGTCGTTCGCTCATGTGATTTCACTTGGGGCGTAACCGTCACCCAAATGGTGTTTTATGAGAATTCTGATCGCTGGACTTCTGGTTTTGCTTGCTGCGGTTGCTGCCCAGTCTGCAATCATGGCCCCTCAGCTAAGGTTTGCACCTCGCACTGAGCTTCGAACCAGCAATGATTGGACGCTGCGCATTTCCCGGTCGAAGCTGCACGAAAACGTAATTGTCCTGAGTGTGTCAGGCAGCACAGCAGACAGTAAGCGAGAAAGGGTTTCCCTGGTCTTTTATTGTCTGGACAAGGACTTCTTCGGCGTTTCGTTCATTGCCTTGCCGGATGACGACCGTTTCAAGCTGCTTTCGGATCAGGACGCCAGGTACAAGCTGCGAGACGATATTGAAAGAAAGATGCCCGTCGTGCCGGTTGAAGGATTTGCCGCGGAATATGAAGCCTATTTGAGGCACCTGGAACCACCCATCAGTAATGCCAATCTCGTCATGATAAAGTACCCCGGCCACGCAAACTCATTGCTTTTCAATTCAAGGAAAGGTGGATGGCTCCAGATTTCGATGAATGACAGGTACGGAGCTGAGTTTCACTTGCGGTTTGAGGTCGACGGTTTGGCGGAACTGCACGATACCGTTCGCAGGAAATGCGGCTGGTGAAACTCAAACAACTTCCAGCACGACAAGCTGACAGTAGATGCCTTCATTGGTGTGGTAGGGGCTGTGTGTCACGCTGGTGGTTCGTGTTCGATTCTCGCTTTCCAGCTGCTCGATCTTGTCCTTGAAGCCATCCACTTCCCAGGCGCTGTCTCGTACGGTCAGGACGATCGGTGCTCCGGGCTTGGTAACGCGGATCAGTCCGTCGAGGCCGTTGGGTCCGACATGGCCGTTGGTAAAAACGCCTGCGCTCACGGTGCCGTCGTAAAAATCATGCGCGAACTCGGTCAGCTGGCTGTTGAGATCGGCTTCGTTCAGCTTGCGATACACACCCTTCTGGCGCGATTGCGCCAACATGGCCGGTGTGAGGTCGACACCATCAACGATCAGGCCAGGTTTGCGTTTCAGGAGCTCAACACCCACCAAGCCGGTGCCGCAACCTGCGTCCAGGATCGTGGCGTGATTTGAAACTTTTTTGCATAAGGCGTCAGCAACTATCTCGGGGCCGATATAGCCGATATCCTGAACAAGGTCAGTATCGTAGGTATGAGACCAGCCTTCATAGAATTTCCGGATCATGTCAGGACTGCCGTCAAGCAACAGCGCCTGTTTCAAGAGAGCATTCTCGTCATTCATGACCGCCTCCTGTCCAGTTGGAACAGTCTATGCGACAACGCCGAACCGTTGCAAATCAAGACTTCCGAAAGCTCGGGTCTCGCATCAATTCGGTCCTGACCAGTTCAAACCGTCTGTACCGGAGACGACCGGCGGAACAGGAAGAGACAGAGTGCGGCAACGACAAACAGAAGCATAGCGGTTGAAGCGAACACGAGAACGTAGCTCTTGTGAAACGCGAACAGTGTGCTGCAGACGGCCAGTCCGACCGTTCCCCCGATCATCTGGCTGGACATGGAGATGCCGCCACCCTGCCCATGTTTGTGCTCGGGCAGCGACGCCATGATCGCCGCCTGTGTCGGAACGAAAACGAACGGAGTGACAATTCCCGCAACCAGCAAACCGGGAGCAAACAGCCAGATGTTGCCGAACGGAGCTGCGAGGCTGAGTAAAGCCATCGCAACGGCGATGCCGAAAAGGCCTCCGGTTGCCAGCAGACCGGGAGGATGCTGATCCGTCAGTTTTCCGCAGTAGGGCGCTACGAAGGGCTGGGGAAGTGCCGCAAGCATGACAAGCATGCCGGCGCCCAATGGCGACAATGAAAGTTCCGTCTGAGCGTAAAGCGCTGCGAAAATGAATATCGGCATTTTGGAATACTGCGCCACGAAGATCGTCAGGTTGGATGCCGTAAAGACCGGAATCTTGAACAGGTCGACCTCGATCAGCGGATTGGCGGTACGCAATTCATAAATCGCGAATACGACGAGCAATGCCAATCCGGCAACCATCAGTCCCGAAACGGCTGGGGAGTTCCATCCCCAGTCCTCGGACTGCATCAGCGAGAAGACTGTGCAGAACATGCCCGATGCGATCAGGGCAAGGCCGGTCCAATCGATGGGGGGTGGTGGCGGCCGGTCAACGTCCCGCCAGGAAACGAATGTGACCACGGCGATCAGGATGACGATCGGCGGGTTGATCCAGAAGATCCAGCGCCAGGACAACAGGTCTGTCAGGAGCCCTCCGACGAGCGGGCCGATTGCCAGGAAAATCGTACCGATGGCACCCCCGATTCCAAGGGCAAAACCGCGTTCTTCCTGGGGAAAGGTCATGGCCGTCATGGCGACGAAAAGCGGGAAGATGATCGCCGCGCCTATCCCCTGAAGAGCCCGGGCGGTGATCAGCACCTCGCCGGATGGAGCAAAACCGCCCGCAACCGAGCAAAGGCCGAAAACCGCAAGCCCCGTCAGGAATACCGGCAGCATGCCGAACTGGTCGCCCAGCTTTCCGCCGACTGCCACAAAACAGGCAAAGACCAAGAGGTAGGAGTTCACCACCCAGTGTGACTGGTTGAGTGACAGGTCCAGTTCTGCCTGGATCGTCGGCAGGGCGATGCCGACCACCGTCTCATCCAGAAGCACCAGTCCGAGAACGCAACTGACGGCGACCAGAAGCCACCACTTGCGGTTTCCTTCCGAGTAAAGGCCCATAACGCCCCCCGTTGGCTCGCGACCATTGGCCGTCCGCTGCGGGGCAGACAGCTCAACAATACCACCTGATGAGGGTAGTCGCAGACACCCGGCAAGCGCAAGATAAGAGGGGTTCTCTGTCAGGCCTTGGCTTTCTTCTTCGGTCTCAATACGTGCACGTGATCGGCGTCATAGAGCGCGCTGTCGCGGAAGTCATTCCCCGCATTCAGGGCGTGGCCGACAAAGATCAGAGCCGTTCGCGTGATCTTTGAGGCGCGGATCTTTTCAGCAAGCGTCGAAAGCGTGGCATGGATAAACGCTTCATCCGGCCAGCCGACGCGATAGGCGACGATCACCGGGCAATCCGGACCGTAGTGCGGGGTAAGCTGGCGTTCGATCTCGCGGACGTTGCGGACAGAAAGATGAATTGCCAGCGTTGCGCCGCTCTTGCCCAGAGTGTCGAGATCCTCGTTGTTGGGCATCGCCGAAGACTGCATCGCCGTGCGGGTGACGATGATGGTCTGGGCAACTTCGGGGATCGTGAGTTCCGTTTTCAATGCTGCTGCAGCTGCGGCAAAGGCGGGCACGCCCGGTGTGACATCATAGTCGATGCCAAGTGCGTCCAGCCGGCGCATCTGTTCCGCGGTCGCTCCATAAATGGAAGGGTCGCCGGAATGGACGCGGGCAACATTGAGACCCTTGTCATGGGCGTCTTTGATCTCATCGATGATTTCGTCCAGCGTCATCGGAGCGGTGTCGATCACGCGAGCACCTTCCGGCGCGGCGGCAACAATCTGCTCCGGTACCAGCGAACCGGCATAGAGGCAGACGGGACAGGACTGGATCAGCCGCAAGCCGCGAACGGTGATGAGATCGGGGTCTCCTGGGCCTGCGCCAATGAAATGTACGGTCATGCCTTTTGCTCTTCCAGTTCTGGAGTGTTGGTTTGAGCCTGCTCTGCCTTCGGTGCGTCGATGCGCTTGGCATAGCCGCGCGGGGTGTAGACGAAGATCTTGCCGTCACCCTTCATGATCGCTCTCGTGTTGGAAGAGCCGACCATCACGGTGGTGAGCATGTCGACGTCGTCCACGCTGAGCGCTTCAAGCGTGGTGACCCGCAGGGTCTCTTCCGGCCGGCCGAGATTGACACCGAGAATGACGGGAGTGGTGGCCGGGCGGTGCTGCAGGAGAATGTCCTTGGCCGCTGCCAGCTGCGTCCGGCGGCGCTTTGATACCGGATTGTAGAAGGCGATTACGAAATCACCTTCAGCCGCCGCATGCAGTCGCTTCTCAATCGCGTCCCAGGGGGTCAGAAGATCGGAGAGCGAGATTGCGCAGAAGTCATGACCGATTGGAGCGCCGATGCGCGCGGAACAGGCCTGGAGCGCGGTGATGCCGGGCGCATTCGTGACGCTGACCCGCTTGGCCGCATCCGACACGCCGCCATATTCCGCGTTACGGTGCAAAAGTTCGTAGACGAGCGAGCCCATTGCGTAAATTCCGGCGTCTCCGGAAGAGATCAACGCGACGTTCTTGCCTTTGCCGGCTTCTTCGAGCGCAAACCGGACCCGGTCTTCCTCCGCACCGAGCGGGAAATTGTGGTGGGTCTTGCCGGTAATGTGGTTCTCGACAATGTCCAGATAGAGCGAATAGCCGACCACGTCGGACGCTTCGGACAAAAGCCTGGTGGCCTCGGGCGTGCGCCAGTCATCTTTGCCGGGGCCGATCCCGATCACGGAAAGATGGCCCCGCGCCCGCCCGGCAGCTTCCGGCTCAATCGGCTGAGGGGAGCGGGCGATGGCACAGGTCGCATTTTCCGTTTTCTGCTTTTCGACAGTCAGCGCGCTGAAAGCTCCGGCAGCGGCAAGTGCTGCGCCTTCCGACACCCCGTGGCAGCCGACTTCGGCAAAGACCACATTGGAAGGGTTTTTCAGACGCGGGGTCTCACGTTGCAATTCTTCTGCGGAGAACAGGCGCAGTGGCACGCCCAGGTGCTCTGCCAGAACATTCATCGCCTCTTCATCGGCCTTCAGGTCGATGGTTGCGATACAGGCGACGGCGCCCTTGGCGATCCGGGCCTCGGCAAGGTTGGCTTCGACCAGTTCGATGAGTTCCCGGGGGTCGCAGTGGCGGGCACAGCCCACACCAACGGCATATTTCTGCGGATGATAGACGAGCTGCGTCGGGCTGCCTTCAACAGGTTTTTCGGTTGCGACAAGCGATATGGCAGCGTCGTCGGCCTGGTCCAGGTTGGCGTCGGCAAGCCAGTCAGCGGAGCCTTCAAGGCGTACTGAAGCTCCAGACAGGAGTTCAGCCATCACCGGCTTTGCATCTTCCGGGTTGGCGAGGCACCATCCTTTTGGCGGAACATCGAGCGCGATGCCGAGCTTGGTGTCACCGGCTGTTGTGATCGCCGGATGACCGCCAAGCGACTTGGCGAGAATGCGGGCAAGCTCGTTGGCGCCCCGATGGCCGCCCAGCAGCGGAACGATGCTTGAACCGTCTTCGGAAACCGCAATCACCGGCGGCTCGTTGCGCTTGTCCGACAGGATCGGCGCAAGGGCCCGGATCAGAATGCCGCTGGCGCAAAAACCGATGATCGGGTGCCCGGCCTTGAAGAGCAGCTGGATGTGTTCAAGTGTTTCGTTGAACTGGGTGTCCGCCGTCGGAACGCGGCCCGCGAGCCCGTGTATACGAGCTGTCGAAAAGCGCTTCGCAACGTCTTCAGCCGTATCGAGGCCGGCCTGGTTCAGGACGAGTAGGATGGGGGAAGCGTCCACGCTTCTTCTCCCTTGTAGATGAGGATCATGGAAAAATAGGGGGCGGTGTCGGTCTCGAGATCGATGAGACGATGAACTTTCTGCTCGGACAGGCTGGCGCGTTCCACATAACCTGCTCTGTCCAGCAGGTTCATATCGCCTAGCAGCGCCTTGAGACGCGCCAGATGCCGGCCGACCTTCATGATGGCGACAGCCTGGGCTTCATTGATTTTTTGCCGGATGTCTTCATCCGGCAATGGCCCGGGAATGACGGTCAGGACGTCATTTCTCGATGTCAGCGGCCGCTGAAGCTGTGCCGCGCATGCCGTCAACGATGTGACGCCCGGTACGATTTCGATGTCAAACCGGTCGGAGAGACGTTCAAACAGATACATGAAGGAGCCGTAGAAGAACGGGTCACCTTCGCAAAGCGTCACGACGTCCTGTCCCGCAGCCAGAGCTTCGGCGATTTCTCCCGCGGCCTTGTCATAGATTTCCTGCGCTGGAAACCTGTCGACGCGCATAGGCACTACGATCGGGATTTCGCGGGCACCGGGCGGTATCGAGGCAGACGCGATCGAGCGGGCAAAGCTCTCGCCCGAATCCGGTGCCGGATAGGCAATGACCTTTGCAGACGAAATCAACCGGTGCGCTTTCAAGGTCATCAGTTCCGGATCTCCGGGGCCCAGACCAATGCCGTAAAGGGTTCCGCTCATGGTTTGGTGTAACTCCACTGGGTCACCGGCATGAGCGGACGCCAGCCGGTCAACCCGCCGACTGCGCTTGCACGATGTACCGACAGTTTTTTCAATGTTCCCCCAAGCGCCTGGTATGCGGCCAGAAGCACCGCTTCGCTTTCCAGCGTCACGGCATTAGCTACCAGCCTTCCGCCGGAGGGCAGGGCATTCAATGCGGCATCAACAATGCCTGAAACCGTCAACCCGCCTCCAATGAAGATGGCGTCCGGCTCTGGAAGACCATCGAGGCCATCCGGCGCCGCGGTATCCTTGAGCTCCAGTTGAGGCACGCCAAGGGCAACCGCATTTTCCGCTGCCATCTGCCGGCGCTCGGCGTGGGGCTCCAGGCCGATGGCTCGAGTACGGTTGGCCGAGCGCAGCCATTCAATGGCAATCGAACCGCAGCCGGCGCCGATATCCCAAAGCAGGGCGCCGGGGTAAGGTTTCAGCTCCGCCAGCGTGACCGCACGAATATCCTGTTTGGTCATCTTGCCATCGTGGCGAAAGGCGCCGTCGGGAAGTCCAGGTGTTCGCCCGCGTAGTCTGAGGCCGGGATCGGCGACAACGTCAAGGCAAAGCGTATGGAAACCCGCGACTTCGAAGGACCAATTCTCCGCAGTCCCGGCAACGCGTCGTTCCCTTTCGCCGCCAATATGCTCCAGAACGGTCATTCCGGTTCGCCCGTAACCTTCGTCGGCCAGAAGGTCGGCCACTTGCCGGGGCGTGTCGGCGCCGCTTGTCAAAGTGATAAGGCGGGCGCCCGGATAGAGCGCGCAACGCAAGAGGTCTACCGGCCGTCCGTGAACGGAAAGGCATTCGGTTTCCTGCACGGCCCAGCCCATGCGGGAGGCTGCAAGCTGGAACGCCGAGAGCGACGGCAGGATCGTCATTTCGTCGGCATTAAAGCGTTTCAACAGCGATGAGCCAATGCCGAACCACATCGGATCGCCAGTCGCCAGGATCGCGACTTTCCGGGTTTTCAGGTCGGCGAGTTCATCAAAAACCGAAGTAAAAGGAGAAGGCCAGGTTCGCTTTTCCGCCTGTATGGAGCCGGCAAGCTCAAGATGCCGGGTACCGCCATAGACGATATCGGATTGACCCAGAGCTTCCGCTCCTCCAGGCGCCAGGACACCGTCCTCGCCAATTCCGATCAGTGTAAGCCAAGGGGAGGTCATTCGTCCTCCAGGGTGTAAGGCCTGATGGCGGGTTTCACGGAGAGATCTGTCGGTTTCCCATCGGTCGAAACGGTCGCTTGCCGCGCGCCACGCGAACGATGATGCTTTTTCATGTCCCCTTCCGTCTCCGACGTGACAGCCTGACCGTCAGGTTGGGACAGGAAACCTCTCGAACGTAGCGGCTTTGCGCCAGAAACCGACTTCAGCCCCTTGCTTTTGAAACCCTCGGGCATGTCATTTTTCCTCCGGCAAGCCGGCGGCAAGCGCATTGACGGCAGCAGCGGCCATTGCGGAACCTCCCCGGCGGCCTTTGACGGCGAGAAACGGCATACCGAAGGGATTGGCGATGAGTGCGTCTTTCGATTCCGCTGCCCCGACAAATCCGACCGGAAATCCGAGGATCAATGCAGGCTTCGGTCCGCCTGCGGCGATCAGCTCAAGCAAGTGGAACAGCGCAGTTGGGGCATTGCCGATCGCCACCACCGCACCTTCAAGCCGATCGCGCCAGAGTTCAATGGCGGCTGCCGATCGAGTCGTACCGAGCTTTCGTGCGAGATCCGGAACCGAGCTGTCATTCAGGGTGCAGATGACTTCGGTGTTTTTCGGCAGGCGGGAAGAGATAATGCCGTGAGCCACCATTTCCACATCACAGAAAACGGCTGCGTGTTCTGCAAAAGCGCGCCGGGCGGCCTCTGTTACATCCTCCGACCATGCCAGATCCTGCGGCAGGTCGGTCATGCCGCAGGAATGAATCAGGCGAATGGCGGCGGGCCGCAACCCTTCCGGCATATGAGAGAGATCCGCTTCTTCCCGCACGATGGAAAAAGACTGGCGATAAATCGCCGAAGGATCTTTCTCGTAACTGTAAGCCGGGACGGTATCGGTTGACACGTTCTCTTTTACCTTTCCCGGACCAGCGACTTCGGTCCGTGCGGGTGATCCGCATGCGGATAGGGATGGTGGTGGTGGCCGTGATCGTGGTCGTGTGAATGGCCGTGCGAATGACCGTGATCACGATCGCCATGATGATGGTGGTGATCATGATGGTGGTGGCCATGTCCGTGATGGTGATGATGACCACCTGCCTGCACCTGTTGTTCGCAAGCACCGCTGCAGAACTCGTCGCAAAGCTTGCACTCTGCTTCGGCCCCAAGACCTTCCACATGATGGTGATGGCTTTCCTGGGCAAGCCCGATTTCCGCTTCGAAGCCAAGCACCTGCTCCCGGTACTTGCACATCTGGCAGTTCATCAGGTTTGCGCCCTCCAGGATTTCCTGGACGCGGTCGGCCATCGTGTCGATCACGTGGGGATGGTCGTTGAGGTAATCCGCCTTGAGAAATTCGATATCAGGGTGCTTGGCGGCGACTTCGTCCGTTGTCCCGTAAATGCGCTGCACCAGCACTCCGGTGAAGAGGAAATACGGGAAAACGATGACGCGCTTGTAGCCGAGCTTGGCAGCGTGCTCCAGGCCGGGCCCGACCAGCGGGAACGTGACACCGGAATAACAGGTTTCCGCCCAGCCGAACCCGAATCCTTCCCAAAGAAGCCGGGTGATCTTGGCAACGTTGGAATTCGCATCCGGATCGGACGCACCCCGTCCGACGACCATCAACAGGGTTTCATGCAATGGAACGTCGCTGTCAGATGCGTCGATCGCTTCCTGGATGCGGGCGGCTGCCGCCTTGACCATGCGCGTGTCCACGGCCAGTTCTCGGCCATAGGAGATCTTCATCTCCGGGTGCATCGCCTGGTAGGTGTTCAGAACCGAGGGTATGTCGTTCTTGGCGTGACCGGCGGCAAACAGCATTCCCGGAACCGCAAGCACATGCGTGCAGCCCTGTTCCCGCAACTTGTTCAGGCCGTCATGGATGACAGGATTGGCAAACTCCAGATAGCCGTATTCCACCGGCCAGTCCGGAAACCGGGCTTTCAGACCCTCCGCCAGTTGAGCAAATTGCTTGACCGCACCCTTGTTGCGACTGCCGTGGCCGCAAATCATCAAGCCGAGTTTTTCACTCATTGAGCGGCTTCCCCGGCGGTTTCTTCTTCTTCGCCCTGAATGTCCTGCGCGTCTTCGGCGTCTTTCTGTTTGCGTCCTTTAAGAGCAACCAGACCGGCCACCAGTGCCGCACCTGCAAGGGCGGCAACGCCGACCCAATGGGAGTGTCCGGCCAGGTCGCCGAGGTGACCGCCGTGAGCGAAGGCGGACGTGGGCAGGATAGCGGCGGCAAGGCCGGCAAGAATAGTCCGTTGGGTCATGTATCTCCCCCAGTATGGCAGGCGCCGAAGTGGCGGTTTGTGTTGTCGGCACATTGAAGGAGATGAAAGCAGACACGCACGCAACAGCGGGCACTGAGCCACGCTCCTGCAAGTGTCTTGGACAGCTCCGGCATTGGTCCCCTATTTGGGTCAACCGCATCCAGAATCGCTTTCAGTCCCTAAAAGGACGCCGTCGGATCGCGGCACATTAGGGGACGCCTGAGAGCGGATCAAGCACGAAAGCGACATCCTTTGGTTCAATCGGACACATCCGGCAATTCGGCGCCGGTCCGTTGGGTTTTGGGCATTGGAGTTTCTGTATCGGTCAGGTTTGTTTTTGAACCGATTATGTCTTAAGGATCTGCGGTTCTGAATCGGGGGCAACAGGAACTTGAAACAATTCCGGCTAAAATTTCCGGATGTGAAATCAGCAGTCTTGGCACTGCTGTTCCTGCCGTTTGTCTTCAGTGCGCTTGTGCCCCAGGGCTTCATGCCTTCGGTTCAGGCCGAGGGTGGCTTTACGGTCACGCTGTGTACGACCGAAGGCATCAGAACCGTTACGCTTAACGCAAATGGTGTTGAAATCCCGCCTGGCTCTGACGAGGAGCCGGAAACCGGCGCGATGGAACATTGTGTGTTCGCCGGTGTCGGGGCGTTCCTGGAGGCGGGCAAGCAGCCCGAAGTCGCCCTCCCGGATGTCATTGCGCAACAAAAACCTTTCCCGCAGGCCATTGCCTGGCGGCAATCCGCCGTTCTCGGCCAAAACGGCGCCCGCGCGCCGCCTCATGGGGCCTGATCTTCCCGCTTCCTATCTGAATTTCAATTGAAACCGGACCTGCCTGCAGCGTTGCCAGTTCGCGGCTGTTCCGGTGTGGAGATCCCATGAGCAACATCTCTCGGGGCGCCATAGGTGCGTCCACCCCCAACCGCTTTTATCTGGCGGCCTGGCGTTGGCATTTTTATGCCGGACTGTTTGTCATCCCGTTTCTGATGATCCTGGCCGTGACGGGCCTGATCATGATGTATATCGGCTATTTCGACGGCCGTGACGGCGAAAAGATCACCGTGCCGGTTCCATCCGGAGCCGCCGCACTAAGCGTGTCGGCGCAAGCGGAGGCAGCTCTCGCAACCCAGCCGGATGGAAAGATCGTCGAATGGCTCAAGGGCAGGGGCGGCGACAATGTTTCCGTATTCCGGATCAAGACCGATGGCGTCCAGACCATGGTCGCGGTCGACCCTTACACTGGTGACGTGGTTGAGAGCTGGCAACGGCGTCAAGGCTGGTACGACTTTGCCGACGGCATTCACAGCGACCTTATGCTCGGGACGACAGGTGACCGGTTGTTGGAAATCGCAGCCGGGCTGGCGATCGTTTTGATTGTGACCGGCATTTACCTTTGGTGGCCGCGAGACCGCTCCTTGCTGCGTACACTTTTGCCGGACCTGAGCGAACGGGGCCGGGCACTCTGGAAGACGTTGCACGCCAATGTCGGCGTCTATCTGTCGGTGGTCCTGCTGCTCTTCCTGATATCTGGCATGGCCTGGACGGGAGTGTGGGGCAGCAAGCTGGTTCAGGCGTGGAATACCTTTCCGGCTGAAAAATGGAACAATGTGCCACTTTCCGACGAAACCCATGCTTCGATGAACCACGGACCTGTGGGGGAAGTGCCCTGGGCCATCGAACAGACCCCAATGCCCACCTCGGGATCTGAAGCCGGTGTCGTGGGGATCGCCCCCGGCGTACCGGTCACCATTGACAGTGTCGCGAAGCTCGCCGATGCGATCGGCTTTAACGCCCGCTACCGTGTTGCCTACCCGAACGGTGCGACAGGGGTCTGGACGATCAATCAGGATACTATGAGCGCCGATGCCGAAGATCCGTTCTCGGATCGGACGGTTCATGTGGACAAATATACGGGCAGGGTACTGGCCAATGTCGCCTTTGCGGATTATTCGCTTGCCGGCAAAGCCATGGCAGTCGGCATTCCGCTGCATATGGGGTTGATTGGCTTGTGGAACTTCATCTTGAACACGATTGTCTGCCTGTCGGTGATTTTCCTGTGTGTCAGCGGTGTTGCGATGTGGTGGCTCCGGCGGCCAAAGGGGGCTGCTCTTCGCGTGTTTGCTCCGAAGACGCCGGAAAACCTGCCGCATTGGCGTGGCGCGATGATCCTGATGCTGTTCCTGTCGCTGGCCTTTCCGCTTGTCGGCATAACCTTGCTGACTGTCCTGGCACTCGACTACATCCTGGTGAAGCGCGTGCCGGCGCTCCGGAAAGCATTTGGATGAACCTTGTCCGGGCGCTTTTATCAGCGCCCGGTACTTCCAGTGTCTGGACGCGACAGCAGACCGGAAGACGTCGGCATAGTGGGTTGACGGCGACGATTGTTTTCTGGAATGACCTGTCGCAAGACACTGCAATCATGCTGTTCCAGGACATGAAGAAGACAAAGTGCTTGATCAGTTGGAATTTTCCGGAGAGCTGTGGCTCTCGCCCGGATCGGGGGGCTGGACCTTCATCACGCTGCCACAGGATTGTGCGGATCAGATCCGGTTCTACACCGGCAGCAGGAAAGGTCGGGCCTGGGGCATGATCAAAGTGAAAGCCAGCATCGGCTCATCGACCTGGGACACGACAATCTGGCCCGACAAGGCCTCCGGCTCATTTCTGCTCCCGGTCAAAGCTGCGGTGCGCAGGGCGCAGAAGATATCTGCCGGAGATAAAACCGAGGTGATCTTGAGACTCCTGGCACCACCAGGATTTTGAGTGGAGGCTTAGGCCGCGATTGCCCAATCGCCTGCATCTTCACGGGCGCCGATAAGTGCAAGGCCGTTGGCGACCGAGGTCAGCTCGTTGCCGCCTGACATCCGCTCCTGCCCGAACCGGTTGGCAAACTGACGGCGAACCGCGGGAACGAAGGAAGTGCCTCCGGTCATGAACACCCGATCGATATCGTTTTCGGTCAGACCGGCCTTCGCGAGGGTTGCATCCAGTGCCCTGTCCATCCTGGCAAGGTCCGGCGCGATCCAGTTTTCGAAATTCTTTCGGGAGACACTTGCCTTGAAGTCCGGGCCGAGAGGCGCAAAGGAAAATTCTGCTTCTTCTTCAGAAGACAGGAGCGCCTTGGTTTCCGAGACGGACTTGTAAAGCGGATACCCCTGGTCTTCATCGACAAGATCGATGAACAGCTCAATCTTCTCCGGCTCCACACACCAGCGCAGCAGCTTCTTCATTTCCTTGTAGTCGTCGGAAGTCTTGAAGATCGAGAGCATGTGCCAGCGGGCAAAGTTGGAGAACAGGTTGGGTGGGATTTCCAGTACCTTGCCCATGCTTTTATAGGTCGAGCCCTTGCCGAGTTTCGGCAGGATGACATTGTCAATGATGCGATAATCGAACGTGTCGCCGGCAATGCCGATACCGCCACGCCCGAGCGGCGTTGCCTTCAGGTGACCTGCGGACATTTCGAACCGCATGATGGAATAGTCGGTGGTACCGCCACCGAGGTCCGCCACCAGTATTGTGGTGTCTTTCTCGAGAGACTGGGCGTAGGAGAATGCCGCACCGACGGGTTCCATCACGAACAGGATGTCCTTGAAACCGACCTTCTGAAACGCCCTGCGATACCGCTCCATCGCCAGCGCTTCATCCGGATTGTACCCGGCAAATTCCACCGGTCGGCCAACGGTTAGCCGTGTCGAAGATGGATCGAATGCCGTACCAGCGCGCTCGAACGCACACTCAAGAAAAGTGGCCATCAGGTCTTCAAACTCGAACCGGACACCGAAGACGCCTGTGCCCTTGAAAACCGGGCTTGCAGCAAACGTTTTCAGCGACTGGATAAACCGCACGTCGCCGTAACTTTCCAGAAACTGCTTGATCGCCCAGGGTCCCGCCTCGGCATTCAACGCCCGCGCTGCCCCGCGGTCGAGAAAGCTCAGGACCGTTGCAAGCGATGTGAAGACTTCGTTGCCATCTCCGAATGAAATCGGCTGTGTCGCAAAGTCGCTGTCTGCTGAAACCGCCACGGTGTTGGAGGTGCCGAAATCAAGTCCGATTGTTTGGTGCATGGCAATATCCTCGTTGAAACAGCAAGCCGAAGGACCGCCGGGTGCGAGGTGCATTCCCGGCAGGGATGTGTGGTACTGGAATTGGAATGGGCGAGGGGAAATACGCGGGAAACGGTCGAAAGGCAAGGGAAAAGTCCCTCAACAGGCCGTCAAGGACCGTATTCTGAAACCTCAGGCTCAAAAGAAAGAAACAGCCATGGCAATCGAACCGCATAGCCTGTAAGAAGGGCCGGTGCATGTACGTTCAAAACGGTTTCAGTACAAATTGCCAAAACCAGCTCACATATCGCCTTCGCCTGGCGCTTTTTAGTTCATGAATTAACCGCAGGTAAAGTGAATAGAATGGTCGGTGCTGATCGTATGAATGATAAAGTATTCATCTTAATAAGAACTGACAAAAAATCAGATACATCGAATTGGGCGGAGGATGATTCTCTAAGGCGGATAAGTGATTATCGCTATAGCCTGTATGGAGACATCTCGAACGTCAGAGATATTCCGTCATTACATTATTTTTCAGGTGGAAAATGGACGGGTATTTATGATTTTTTCTACGATAATCCGAACTACATTAATAAATACGAGTATTTCTGGTTTCCAGACGATGACATCGAAACGACGCCGGCCGTCGCTGGTCAGTTCCTAGACACTGTTGTTGAAAAGAACTTCAAACTTGCTCAACCAGCGCTCAAGCCTGACAGTTACTATGCTGACCGAATGACAATTGTTAACCCAAGCTTTAGTTTCAGGAACACGAATTTTGTCGAATTGATGATGCCGATCATGCACAGAGATATTGTCAGGCGTCTTTTGCCATTGTTCAAGGACAGGCATGCTGCGCTGGGTTTGGATTTCTTTTGGCATCAATTGACTGACGATCCTGCGAACGAGGTCGCAATCGTTGATGCGACGCCGATGGGCCACTATCGGCCAAGAAAGCAGCACCTGAAATCTAATATGTCAAAAATGCAAATTGACATTATGAAGGAGCGTGATGCGACCTTCCGATTGTTCGAAATCAAGCGTCAAATGCCAGCCATCCTTGCCGGCGAAACCGTCGATGGACGATATCTGAAAAGAGGAGCAAAGCTCTGGTGGGCCTATTTTTCCGGTCTGCAAGAAGTACGGCAAGAAGTTTGCAATCCCAAATGGACATTCTTTCATAGTCTAAAGTTCTTTTCACATCAGGTTCTGAGTAATGCCGTAGTTCCGTGCTACAATAGAAGAGTATATGAAGATTTGCTGCTGAAATCGCGATAACGGTGAGATGATTTTTGTGTGTTGTAGAGTTGAGTGATTGTTGTCGACTGATATGACAAGAAGAGAGAAGTTGTTGTTGAATTTCTTCTTGACGGTGACACAAGTCGGAATACGCCGATCAACATCGTTGAAATTGAATTCTGGATTTTTCTGCGTAGCAAAATATTGGCCCAAATCAGAGAGCTGTTCTTTGAAAAATCCGAGGAAGAGACGTGTCTAGAGTTTGCATTGTCGGCGCTGGCTTCAGTGGAGCGGTCATCGGGAGAGAACTGGCTCAAAAAGGCAGGAAAATACTCGTTGTTGATGAACGCCGGCACGTTGCGGGAAACTGCCATACAGAGCGTGACGACGCGACCGGCATTATGGTTCACAGGTACGGTCCGCATATTTTTCACACGGACGATGAAGAGGTTTGGCGATATATCAGCCAGTTTGGCGAAATGATGCCTTATGTAAATCGCGTCAAGGCGACTGTGAAAGGCCGTGTGTATTCCCTGCCGATAAATCTGCACACGATCAACCAGTTCTTTGAAGCGTCCTTCAGCCCTGATGAAGCAAGAGAATTTGTTCGGTCGCAGTCGAGGGTGGACATATACGACCCGCAGACCTTTGAGCAGCAAGGGCTAAAGTTTGTTGGGGAAGCGCTCTACTACGCATTCTTTGATGGCTACACGCGCAAACAATGGGGTGTCGAACCCAAGAAACTGCCCGCATCGATTTTGAAACGGCTTCCTGTTCGGTTCAACTATAACGACAACTACTTTAGCCATCGATTTCAAGGCATACCGAGGAAAGGGTATTCTGCAGTTGTTGAAGAAATATTGGATCATGACAATATTGAATTGAAATTGAACTGCCGATTTGAAGACTTGAGTGAGGCGTTCCAGCACATATTCTATTCCGGCCCATTGGACCGTTACTTCAATTTCGATTTGGGCCGACTTCAATACCGCACACTTCAATTCGAAGAGATCCGGCAAAAGGGGGACATTCAAGGGACCGCGGTGATGAATTATCCGGACCAGGAAATTCCTTACACGAGAATCTCCGAGCATAAGTATTTCTCTCCTTGGGAAACGGACAAGTTTTCACATTCTGTTGCTTACCGCGAGTACAGTAGTTCTTGTGGTCCCGACGATATTCCCTATTATCCCATTCGGCTTGTTGGAGATAAGAACAAGTTTGAGGAATACAAAGAAAGAACGAAAGACATTTCCGGAATAACCTTTGTGGGGAGACTGGGAACCTATCAATATCTCGATATGGACGCGACCATACGCGCAGCGCTTGATACGGCACAGCAGTTTCTTGAAAGCGTGGATGAGTAGCAGACGCGAGAGTTGAATTATGCATGTTATGCATTCGTTTGTGGTGATCCGGGCGGAAGTGGTGCGTTAGTCTGATGTAAATGACCGGGTCCGACCCGAGAAGTCTGGAGTTGCTACAATTCAGGACCTCCCGGAGAGCCCGAATGAACTTGCGTAAGAATGTCCGATTAACGCGATACGGTCGAGAGCGCCTGGCGTACATGATGCTGAGCGAACATATGCCGGAGAGCGCAGCACGGCTCGCGGGGCGTTAGGCTTCGGACCCATAAAATAGCTATGCAAATCAGTTGAAGTCTGATTCAAGCTCCTGATTGGAGTTTGACGATGTCTGGTGGGTTCTTCTGGCTCAACGATGAGCAGTTTTCAAAGTTGCAGCCGCTATTGTCTAAGCGCAGACGCAAAACCACGCACGAAACACCGGATCAGTTGACGGCTGACGCCAGAAAACCGCGATACCTTTCTATGGTCGAATTTGAGCGCCAAGTTGGATGGAAATATTTAGCAACGGTTATCCTGTAATCGCGATCGGATTTGCGGGAGATTAGGTGAGATGATTAGCTATTCGAAATAGAACGCGCAAATGTGAAGAACTAAGAAATTCGAGCATGTATAGTTGATGATATTACTGTAATCGAAATAAGGTGTGACCAGATTTTACCGTCGGGCGAAAATATTGGGGTGTAAGTTTATTGAGCGTCAATTATTTTTTCGACAACCGGAGGGGAGGTAATACGTGTAATCGAGACGGTCTGTTGACGAGTGATTAAATTGTTGATCGAAAATCGTGTGCTTGATATTCGTAATTTACATTCAATGAAGCTTGGCTCTGGTCTTTGCAACATATGAAAGAGTTATACGAATGAACGATATGATGTTCGCCGTTCCACCAAAGAGCGAATATTTCGATAAAAAAGATATAGAAATTGCTCAAGAAGAAATATTGCTTTTTTGCTGTTTGAAAAATGAAGCAGAAAGAATACCGTATTTTCTTAAGTATTATAGAGAAAAGGGTATAAAACATTTCTTCATCATTGATAATGCGTCAACGGACTCTTCTGCTGAAATTCTGCTGGCGCAAGATGATGTTCATTACTTTTACACGGCTTCCAGCTACAAAGGAAGTTCAGCTGGCCGCCTTTGGTTGCAGGAATTGTGCGACTATTACGGGACCGGTCACTGGTGTTTGACAGCTGATGTCGATGAATTGCTGACTTTCCCAAACTCGGAAGAATTGAGTATTCCTGACCTATGTCAGTTCTTGGACAACGAAGGTGCTGACGGGATCTTTTGTGTATTTCTCGACATGTACTCCGATCGCCCATTGTCCGAGACGAAATATCAACCAGGTGAACCATTTCTGAATACGTGCAGATATTTTGAAGTGGATTCCTATATGTTGAAGCCAGGTGGGAATCCGCCATTTCTGAATGTTTTCGGTGGCCCGCGAAGGAGATCTCTTCCGAGTTTCCCAAAAACGGCCGGCCCCATGATGAAAAAGATCCCGCTGGTGAAGTGGCGTGAGGGGTTCAGCTACATTTATTCGACGCACTCTCACAGGGTCATCAAGTTGAGCTCGATTACCGGGGCACTGCTACATTTCAAGTTTTTCGACTTTTTCATTGAGTTGGCGACAAGAGAAAGCAAACGCGGTGACCGTCGGCAGCAGCAAGATTACGATCACTATGCGAAAAAGGTAGAAAGGGACCCTTGTTTCTTTGGGCCGCATTCCCTGATGTATCAATCGTCTCGTGATCTGGTTCAGCACGGGATCGTCGTGACGTCCGAAAAGTATAATAAATACGCCGTCTCGACGGGCAAGGTCAAAGAAGGTCAAATTGGACGTCCTGCTCTCCAGGGCAAAAATGGTGAAGAGAATTTCTCTAATCCACCTATGCTGAACAAATATGAAGAATTGTCATTGCGGCAACTGCCTTTTATTTGGCCGATCCTGAATAACCCATCAATATTTGCATATTTTTCAAGTAATTCAGTTATCCCAAGTAATTTCGATAATATGAAATTGCTGCAAGACCTACGAAAAACTATCAAGATAGTCGATGTTGATTATCAATACGTTTATGTATTTCTTCCGGAAAATCTTGTTTACAGGCATAAGACTTTGAATTTGTGCATTTCGTGTTTTGCGGAAGGGGAGTTCAAATTTAAAGTAAAACTGGACGGTTCAGATGCTAACTTTTCAATTGCTGAAAATTCCTCTTTACCGTCCGTCTATAAGCTCAAGCACAACCTGACAAATGACAAAAAGGGCAAGAATCATTTGTTTCGGGATATGTGTTTCTATTTGAGTCCGGACGATGTTTTTCCTTTTGACACGGGAGAGTCCCGGAGGTCGAGTGAAAGCAGACAGGTGCTTGGGGCTCCATTGTTGACGGTGTCGGTGTTTAACGCGCAGCCGAACGAGCGATCGGTGAACAAGGTTTCCTCTGCCGAAATGGATGGCGTCGTCGAGTCGGTTGAAAACGGGGTCGCACGGGGATGGATTCGCCACAAGTCACCTGACAAACTTCCGGGGCCGGTTGCCGTTTTCATTGACAATCAACTCGTCGCTCTTGGGGAACTCCGAAACGCCCGCAAGGATCTAAAGTCTTCGCAAGGTGTTGGCTTCGGCTGGAAGGCCGATTTGCCATTAGAGTATTTTTATGAACAAGGCCGCAAAGACATTTTCCTGGATGTCCGACCGCTTGGCACTAATACGTCCCTCAGACGATGCCCGGTTCCATTGCAAGGTAGACGTAGCGTCAGCTGGTCTAATGAGAATGAGGAATGGGCAAAACTTGTTAATGGGTCTTACCAGAAAGTAACACAGCCCGGAAAAGGTAGAAAAAAGGCTGTTCATCTTCGGGAATTGGGCGGCGCTATCAAGAATATCATAATGAGGGCCAGATCAATGAATTGAACTGTTGGCGCGCAATGCGGAGCAGGAAAGTAGTTCAAGCGCCAAGAGTTTACTGAAACAGCATTGACTTGATAGCCGCCACTCCTGCTTGGCGGTCAGTCGGTTTGGTTCGCAGACTTGTTTCTTCATTTTGAGGTTGAGGTTTTGTGCTGTTGTGTTTGACGGCGCATTGGGGCATTCGCTCGACGGTCTGACGGATTGTCGATAGCAAATTGCCGAAGGCTCAAAGTGTCTTTTGCCGCCCGGGCAATCGGTTGCCTGGGCGGTCGGCCATTTTCGTGCTGTTTCTCTCCCAAAGTGCCGGTCAGCGGTAATGTTGCCGCCGGACCCGGCCGCGTCGAGAGTTTCTGGATTGTGACCGGGTGACGGACTCGCACAATTCGACGAGGACGGGTAGGTGCAAAGCCGAGGATCATCGAGCGGTGCCAAAGAATATCAAGGCGCTTTTCACCGGGTGACTTTGATATCCAACAGACGCGCATCATTGGAAACAGGTGACTTTGACAAGCGGGAAAGTACGTGTCCGGGACCGGAAATGTCGACATCTTCTGTCAGCGCGAACTGACCTGCAAGTGCGCAATGTCGCACTGAATGTCTTCCGAGTTCAGGTGAACGCGTGAGCCGGAAGCCCTCGATTGTGGATGAGTAACACCGGTTTCTTACCTAGTCAGTTTGTCCCAGACGGAAAAACTATGACTGAACTGAAGTTGAAAATCCGCGCCGACAGATCGTTCCATTTCCGTAAGCTTTTTCCAAAGGTCCTTCGCTGAGCGACGCCCTTGCCGTTGCTTTTGCTCTTCGATCAGGAAATTTCGATAATTCTTGCTGGATCTGATGAGGCCCAGCTGCAAAAGCTGCAAAGAATCCTCATACCTGACCGAATTTTTGCAAAGTAGGTTTCGGTCAATTCCTTTGGAGAACCCCCTTTGGTAGGTTTCATACTCGCCTGGTGGGCGTTCTCCTCTTGCAACCTCTTTTGATGCATATGCCTCGAAATCGCCCAGAAATTTATAATGCAGGAGGGCTCCCGTTAGATCTGCAAGCGCGCAGGGGGTCATGCTATGGGTCGAATTGAAATATCTCTTGCCGGCGGACCACTTCACAAGCGGAACCTTGCGTAATACCGGCGCGCCGTTCCGGCGGATAATCCCATGCCTGTTTTCATTGTTTTGAAAGAACAGACGATAGCGAACTCCTCCATAAGCACTGACATATGGAAACTTGGCGTTCCACGAAAAATAGTAGGGTGCAGCGTCCAGAAATGGACTGTGCCTTAGAAAATCATCCCCCGGAATGTATTTGTAGGCGTTCAATTCCATTGGATACATGTCGACCATAAGTGTGAAGAGGGCTTCATACGAACGGGACTCGAGATATCCAACGAGCAGTTTCAGATCAAAGGATTCAGAGAGTGGGTAAGTTAGAAGTTCATCGACATCTACGGTCAGGCACCACTTGCCAACCCCGTGCTGGTTTCTAAGGGAAGAAGACCATAAATTGCCGCGTTGGGCTTTCAGGTAGCTTTGCTTGGTATGAAATAGATGAACGTCATTCTGTTCAAGCAAATACTCTGATGTGCCGTCATCGGAACCATTGTCTACGTAAAAAAAGCGGTCAATGCCCAAGTTCCGATAATATTGCAGGAAAAAAGGTAAGCGCTCAAATTCATTGCGTCCGACGCAAAACAACAACAGCTCGTCTTGTTTTATGTTGCTGATGTCATTGTCATCCAATCGCGTCATCATCTCGCCAGCAGGTAAGTCGTTTCGAGATGCGGATCCGAAGCTCGCGTGCGCGGTGTCGGCAATCGTCTGCTCAGCCGGCGTGCCCTTTAAATTCGGTAAGGCGCCAAAGTCCTCCAAGTAGCCATAGTCGTTCATCAGAGATGTCGCTTGAGCATGCTGCTTTCTGAAGTCGGCGCTTATCGATACTTTTCGCGCATTCGGATCGGATCTTACCTCATCCGCAACAAACTTTAGCCAAGTATCATCAACTGACAGGTCAAGAAACTCTGTCAGTTGCTCTATGACATCTGTCGGTGCCGCCAATAGGTCTTCATATCGTAGTTCTATATATTGGTCTTTCGAGAGTTCAGAAGCTTGCTCTCGTATTTCGGTTAGCATTTGCGCCCACAAATCAACATAAGGGTCGACAGAGTCCGGGGCCGCGGTTGTCCCGTTTTTGCCGGCAATTGTGTCCGCGATCTTTGAATAGTCATGCTCGCCACGAGCCAAAAGAAATTGAAAGCCAGCGTGCCCCATCATGCTCACCGACGTTGCTACGCCATTGCGAACAATATGAATGAACTTGCATTCAGGCCATTCTCTTGCCAGTTCGGCGAGATGAAGTCCGTAAGACGGTGTCTTGTCACCCCATATGGTTTTTCCGGAAAGTTTGGCAAATGTCTCGCCCAGCATATCCAGAAAGTCTTTTGGGCTGACACTGTTCTTGTCGCCAAATCGAAGACATAACTCGTTTCGCAAGTCGTCTTCACGAATTCTGTGGCGACGTAAATGCGTATCAAGAATTATTTCTCCGCCTGCAAATCGAAATTTCTTGATAAATGAAATGTATTCATCGACCGAATTACAATTTCTTTCTCGAAAATGCTCCAAGAATTTGGGAATCCAGTGAGTTTCCTTGAACATGAAAACATCTGGGTGCTGGTTAAATATTCTCCAAAGCAAGGTGGTTCCACACCTTCCAGTCCCGACTACACAGATCTTCATGCTCGTTTCGCTGCCTGCCCTATTTGCTCCGTTCGCTACATTACATTGTAGTCCGGCAAATTTATTATCCAGAAACTACCAGAACAGATTCGTGAGGCTTGCGCAGCAGCGCACATATCGGCGGTGAAAGCTTTGCCCAGATTTTGCTCGACGTGTTTTCTCGGTAGAATCTCTTGCACATTTGCCCACCGTTTTGACCGGTGAGAGGAAATGCTGCTTTCAGTCTTGCGCGCTGCCGAACTTCTTTCGGGCGCGTTCCCAGATGTCTTTTTTGGCATCGCTTATGCGCGCCTTGTATGTTGTGTGAACTTCGGCAAGACGCTCTTTGTTTTCATCAATGACTTTCTTCAACATTTCGGGATGAACGATGTCAATGGCCAGGTTTGAATGGGTGGCGGCGGCGCTACTCAATTTGGGGAACTTGTCCAGGCCACTTCTATTGCAAAAAAACAGAATGTTTTGCCGATACCAAAATTTGACCTCTTCATTTGACCAGATTTTGGAACGCAAAACATCTGCAAGTTCGTAGCCAAATTCGTTGAACAGTTTTTGCCAATAGCTCGGATATTGCATGTTGACATGGTTTCGCCCCTTCTGACCTGGTATCGCTGCGGAAAAAATCACGACATCAGAAAGTCGCGTCAAATTTTCTACAAAGGTCTTTGCGGCTTCCGGTGGCAGATGTTCAGCGACTTCAAGTGTCATTGCGACATCGAATCGTCTGCCGACATCGAAAGGTTTTGAAACATCTACCGAACAAGTATTTTCAACGGGAATTAACAATTGGGTGGGGTCCACTTGACCCGACTCAATCCCTAAAATCTCTTTGCACGAACCGAGTCTTTGGAGTGTCCGCAGCCAGGCCCCCGTTCCGCATCCAAGATCTACCACGCTTTCCGGTTCAACAAACTCTAGGATAACCGGTATTACTGCTTCTGCTGAGGTAACTGAACCTTCGCCAATTCTGTCATAAAATTTGCTATCATATGAAGTCATACTGTCCTACCGGTGATATGAGCAGCTTGTGGAAGATGATGAGGGTCAACAGTCCTATACAATAACGGGATAGGATTCTCATGTGTTTTCGAGCGCATGGGCGCTGGTCGTCGGCACCAGAGGCGATCAGCGCCACCCCACGATCCTGGAGCGGCCGAAGTGTCTGCCAGGACGGGGATTTCCTAAAGCTGATTTCGGCAATTATCAGGGGCGTCGTTCGACCCTGAAGAGGGCTTTGGCTGGAGGCAACATGGCTGTGTCATCGGCTCGGCGTCACGATTACCGGGGCATGAGTGACAACGCTACCTGCTGCAGCTGCTTTGCCTTCGGGCATGCTTGCAGACAAATGAGCCTGCAATCCAGTCCGCACAGAACCTAACCGCGGCAAACCAACAACAAGGCCGAGCGCCTCATCCAGATCGGGTTGCCCGGATGACCGTATGCCCGCGTATGGCAAGTGTCTGACCAATGCGCCGCACCGATGCTCACATCGACCTGGCTTTGCAGTTTGTGTCACGGATGCGGTTGCATCAAAAACAGGATGTCTGCCAGTCTGCCCAGATTGAGTCTGGACAATCGGTTGAAGCTTCCAACCCAGAGGCTCTGATGAATGTTGAGGGCAGTTGCAACGCTCACATATTTTCCCCCGATGTCGACGGAACGTGTGGCATTCGCTGAAGGCGAGTTGATCAATGATCTTTGCGCTGCGGTCGGGCGGCGGCGTATCCTGCTTCCTGGTTGTGTTTGTTTGGGGCGGGCGAAATACGATTGGCTTTTCAGGTGTTGTATTGGATGAAACGGCGAATTGCGTCGGAATGCTTTGCGTCGATCGGTCAACTTAGTTTTGATTGTACGCGGCAGCCAACTCAATACGAAGCAGAAAGAGATGAAATTTGGCGTTGCATAAAGTGAAATTTGGGGACGAGCAAACAGACATTCGCCGGAGTGTCGACAATTAACCTATGGGGATTTATAAGCTGCTCTGACCCACCTGAGGAATTCATATGGGTTCTAAGTAGTTTTATGATAATGGGGTGCGCGCAAGGTGGCCGAAGTATTAGTGACAGGTGGCGCAGGTTTTATTGGCGTTAACCTTGTTAAGTTTTTGAGTTCATTGGATAGATATAACGTCACGATATTGGATAACGAGACAACCGGAGATTGCTCAAAGTTAGCTCCGTATGATGTCACGGTTATTCGCGGAGATATTACATCGACAGACGATTTGGAAAGAGCAGTCGACGGCAAAGATATTGTTGTACATCTGGCGGCAGATACCCGCGTTATGGACTCGGTCGAAAATCCCGATTTCAACTTCAATGTCAATGTCGTCGGCAGCTTCAAGCTTTTGCAGACTTGTAGAAAATATGGCGTCAAACGTGTGGTCGCCGCTTCTACGGGTGGTGCGATCCTCGGAGAGGTGGAGCCCCCTGTAAACGAGGAAATGGCGGCACAACCCATGGCGCCCTATGGAGCGTCAAAGCTTGCAATGGAAGGCTACCTGTCGGCCTTTTCTGGTGCGTACGGGGTTCAGTCCTGCGCACTGCGCTTTTCCAACATCTATGGCCCTCTGTCGTTCCACAAAGGATCCGTGGTTGCTGAGTTTTATCGGAAGATATTGCGTGGCGAAGATTTGTTTGTTTATGGAGACGGAAGCCAGGCACGGGATTTTTTATATATTGAAGATCTCGTAACCGGTATCCAAAAAGCCATGGAAAGCACTGCCTCGGGTGCGTATCAGCTGGGAAGCGGCCGGCCGACAACGGTCAATGAACTCCTCGATGTGATCCGTTCGGTGACCGGGAAAAATCCGACAGTTCACTACGAGCCATTCCGGTCGGGGGAATTGCACAGAACCTGGTGCTGCATTGACAAGGCCAAGAAAGTATTTGAGTTCGATGCGCCGACTTCATTGGAAGACGGATTGGCACAGACGTGGGCCTGGTTCAACGAACAGGCAAGCACTTAGGTCGCCGCTGTAATTCGAGCTCACGTTTAAACGGGCGTGGCGCGAGGTTTGGAACGGGCTGCACCGAAATCGAGTGCCTTATTGCTGTAAGAATGAGATTAATTTCTAATAATTCCGCTCAAATTGAACGGAAATGAAGTCAAGGAAGAGAAGATGAAAGTAATAGTTCTCGGCGGTGATGGATTTTGCGGTTGGCCGACCGCCTTGCATCTTTCAAACCGCGGCCATGAAGTAATAATTGTTGACAATCTTTCCCGCAGAAAAATTGACATTGAGCTCGAAGTCGACAGTTTGACCCCAATTCGTCCAATTGGTGAACGGCTGAGTGTCTGGAAAGAACTGACGGGGAAGAATATCCCGTTTCACGATTTTACCGTCGGTCAGCACTATCATCGCCTGTTGACACTCATCGAAAACGAGCGGCCGGACGCGATAATACACTTTGCAGAACAGCGTGCTGCCCCTTACTCAATGAAGTCCCCCGACCATAAGCGGTACACCGTAAACAATAACCTGAATGCCACCAATGACGTTCTCGCGGCGATTGTTGAATCCGGTCAGGAAATTCATCTGGTTCATTTGGGAACCATGGGTGTTTACGGCTACGGAACAGCCGGGATGAAAATCCCGGAAGGGTACCTGAAAGTTACCGTAGATACGAAGAACGGTCCGAGTGAGCAGGAAATTCTTTATCCTGCGAACCCTGGTTCTATCTACCATATGACCAAAACGCAGGATCAGCTGTTTTTCCATTTCTACAACAAAAATGACGGCGTCAAGATTACGGACCTCCATCAGGGGATTGTTTGGGGTACGCAGACAGCCGAGACAAAGATGGACGAGCGGCTGGTAAATCGCTTCGATTATGATGGCGACTACGGCACTGTGCTGAACAGGTTCGTCATGCAGGCTGCGGTTGACTATCCGATGACCGTTCACGGAACTGGTGGCCAGACCAGGGCTTTCATTCACATTCAAGATACTTGCCGCTGCATTGAACTCGCTCTGGAGAACCCGCCGCAGCACGGCGAACGCGTCAACATCCTTAACCAGATGACGGAAACGCATCGGGTGCGGGAATTGGCAGAGATGATTTCGAACTTGACCGGTGCCGAAATCGCATATCTGGAAAATCCGAGAAATGAAGCCGATGAAAACGACCTTCACGTCTCCAATGACCGTTTCTTGGGGCTTGGGTTGGAGCCGATCACACTGAGTGCCGGTCTTCTGGATGAAGTTAAGGAAATCGCGGAAAAGTACTCCGACCGTTGCGACCGGGCAAAAATTCCCTGCGTATCCATTTGGAGCAACAGGTCCTGATCAGATAGCTCATTGATTGGAGTAACGGGGCATGGTGCTTGAAACAGTAAGGCAGCTGCAACTCAAACAGACCGTCAGCCAGCTGAACGAAAGGTTTGAGGGCCATGCCCCGGAAGTCGTGCTAAGCGCCATTGTTGGGTACGAGTTCAAGCAAAGAACGGCTGTCGTCTCATCATTTGGAGCCGAAGCGGCGATCATTTTGCACATGATTTCCGAGATTGATCCAAGCACACCAGTTATCTTCCTGGACACGTTGAAACATTTCCCGGAGACGATTGAATATCGGGATGAGGTGTGTTCACGACTCAATTTGACCGGGCTGAGGGTCGTTACTCCAAAGTTGGAGAGGATTGCCGCTGAGGATCCAGACGATCATCTGTGCAAGGTCAACCCAGACGCATGCTGCCACTTGCGCAAGACGATTCCGATGGTCCAGGCTCTTCAGGAGTTCAATTGCTGGATTACGGGAAGAAAAAGAGTGCATTCAAATGCGCGCGCGCGCATCCGGTTGTTCGAATTTCAAGACAAATGGATTAAAGTAAATCCGCTTTATAATTGGACTGCGCAAGAAGTTAACGAGTATTACTTGCAGCACGATCTTCCGCCTCATCCTCTCAAAGAAAAGGGATATCGTTCAATTGGATGTGCCCCGTGCACAAATCCGACCCAATTGGGCGAAGATGCAAGAGCCGGCCGGTGGTCAGGGCACGAAAAGACCGAGTGCGGAATTCACATCGTTGATGGAAAAATTGTGCGCGCGAGCGCAGATTGAATAAAGCGTCGTAGGCAAGATGACCAGGAAAAGAGCTCTTGTATTTTGAGTAATTGCAAGAAGATCTTCTGGTATAGGAATAATTATCATCCGACAGGAAGTTATTCATGCTGCTAAGAGGGTGAAGGGTTGAGTATTCAAGTATTCGTAGCCTATCATGCTGACGCTCCAATAGTTTCCGGTTCTGTATTCCATCCGATTCAGGTCGGCCGTTCGTTAAAGAGTAGACCCAGGCTGTCTATGATCGGTGACGACACCGGAGATAACATTTCGACAAGGAATAACGAATACTGTGAACTGACAGCTATATACTGGGCATGGAAAAACAGCACTGCCGACGAATACGTCGGGCTTATGCATTATCGACGATTTCTGGACTTCGAGGGAGCGTTTGACTCTGAAAAAGCAGAGGTGTTCGTTGGTGAGTTTGATATCAACCGCTATGTAAATCATGCGAGTGAGATTGTTTCCTCGACTTCTGCGGACATATTTGTTCCAAAACCATTCAAGATGACGCAAACGGTGTGGGACAATTACTGCACCGGCCACCAGGAACAGGACCTGTGTGCAGTTCGGGAAATACTCAAAGACGGTTCACCGGCGATTTTCGAAGCATTCGAAGAGACACTGGCGTCGAAAGAGATATATCTCGGCAATATCTTCTTGATGAAGAGAAATCTGTTTAATGAATATTGTGAATGGTTGTTTGACGTTCTCGAAAAATTGGAAAAGCTAAAATTAAACAGAGAGTACTACAGTCCTTATCAGTCAAGGTACCTGGGCTTTATCGCGGAGAGACTATTGACGGTTTATGTCAATTACCTTCACAGAAAACAACCGGAACTTCGCATAGAACACAGACACATTCTAAATATTTCAAATGCGATTGCTTACCCATATAGACTTTCAAAAGATTTTAATACTGAAGAAAGTGTAAACATAGTATTTGCTGCGGACAGAGCCTATGTTCCGCACAGTGCTGCAATGATCCACTCTCTGCTGCAGAGTAAGACGGAAAATGCAGAGTACAACCTGTTCTTCCTGGCGACCGATGTGGATGCAAAAGCCCGTGAGCTGTTACAACTGATTGTATCCCGATTTGACCGATCCAATCTGTTTTTCATCAATGTCGGAGAATATTTCGAAAAAAGTTATAAAAGCCCAACGCGAACGCCATCAAACGCGACCTACAACCGATTTTTCATATTCGATTTGTTTCCGCATCTGGACCGCATTCTTTATCTGGATTGTGACACGATAGTCTTGGAATGCGTTGAAGAGCTGTTCAACACCCCAATGGGGAACGCTCTCCTGGCCGGGGTGCCTGATGTCATAATGACCCGGACGCTCAACATTCAGGTGACCACGAAAGATCCAAACTTTCCCGACTTATACAACTATCAGAGATCCGAATTGGGACTGTCCGATGTCCAGATCAATAACTACGTGAATGCCGGTGTTTTGCTTTTCAACTTGAAGCGAATTGATGCAAAAAAATGTTCTAGAGAACTGAAGGAAAAAGGTCTGAAGGGAAAATGTCTGTTTAGAGATCAAGACATATTGAATTCCTACTTCAAGGAAGAAATGGTGGTTTTGCCGAGTAGATACAACGTGTTTAATACCTTTTCGGACGGTTACAGCAAGGTGCCTCGAAGAAACTACGACTCGGCAATGGCTGCGAAGAAGAACCCGGCAATTGTCCATTTTGCGGCGGAGGGTTTTAAGCCCTGGAACAACCAGTCAGTTCCATTCGCGGACCTGTATTGGAAACACCTTTTATGTACGCCATTCTATTCCGAAGTCGTTTCAAAGCTTGTCAGGACCGAAATAAGAGAGAGCAGTAAAGTTGATGTCGGGCGCAGGATCTATAGGATTGGCGAGTACATATATGACCGTGTGCCCGCAACTCGACCAATACTGAGCAGAATCGACTTTATTTTAAAGAGCATAGCGAAACGAACCTGAGTTGCCTGTCATGAAATGCGCATTTGAATTATTGCAGGATCCATCTTGATATCAAAGATCGGGTTCGACCCGGTCGCTCCGAATGCGAGATCATTCAATTGCTTATTTGTAGAAGTTTCGATTTGATCTGACGGTTACCGCCTTTGAGGCTGTGTTTGTCAGATCACGTTCGGTCTATTTTCTTTTCGAACCAAACCTGCTTTCCATCGATCAGGGTTTCCACGGGCGTTCTACCACGCACATTTTACCCTGATGCGTGCATTCTCGATTGCAGTGATTGAACTAGCTCCCATTTCGAGCGTGATGTGCCCCCGACAAATATCCTCGATTTGGGTTAGAGTTTTCCGCGGCGATTTTCCTGGCCGGGAAGGAGCGGAATTGATGAAGGGCATCGAAGTTTTCGGATGCGCAGAAGGCGTTCAGTGTGAAGCGTGGGGACGAAGGTGTCTCTGTCGCTGAGATCTGCCGTGAGGCGGGGATCAGCCAGGCGACCTATTTCAACTGGCGCAAGAAGTATGCGGGTCTGATGCCGTTGGAGATGAAGCGGCTCAGAGAGCTGGAGCAGGAGAATGCCCGGCTGAAGAAGATCGTCGCGGACCTGTCTCTCGACAAGGAGATGCTTCAGGACATCGTCAAGCGAAAGATCCGAGGCCTGCCCGGAAGAGAACGCTGGTCGAAGAGATGCGATCAGACTGGCCGGTGTCCATTCGCCGCGCCTGCGCGGTGATCCTGTTCGATCCGACAACCTATCGGTACAAGTCCCGTCGACCCGGCCAGGCCGCTTTGGAACAGCGGATAAAGGAGATTTGCCAGACACGTGTCCGGTTCGGATACCGGCGCGTGCATGTTTTGCTGCGCCGGGAGGGCTGGATGATCAATCAGAAGAAAACTCGGCGTATCTACAACGACTTGGGCCTGCAACTCAGGAACAAACATCCGAAGCGCCGGGTGAAAGCGAAACTCCGGGAAGATCGCCAAGAAGCTATCGGCCCGAATGATGTCTGAGCCTTGCGGATGCAGTCGAAAAGTTGGAGGATTGGCGCAAGGACTACAACGAACACAGACCTCATGGTGCCATCGGCAACAAGGTGCCAGTGGATCTGATGAAATCAGAACATGCAGCCAGCCCGTATTCTTGATCAGCCCGTATTCTTGATTTGGTCCGGAAAACTCTAGCCCGTCCCGAGGGCATGTTGGGTAGCACTGCAAGTTACGGCAGACTCTACACCAAACCGGAGGAGATCTGGGGTCTCAGGTCACATTCCTTGTCCGTTCGAGAATGGCACTATCGTCGGCATCAACATCCTCAATTTCTGCGCCATCGAATACAAGTTCGATGGCGCACTGACACTAGAGAAATACTTCCACACCGGGAACTTGATACCCCTGTTACAATCTACAGGATGACGTCTCCGGCATCGAAGTTTGCCAGGAACATGTTGTCGATGAACAGGACATCGCCATCGCCGAAGTCGATGCGCAAACCGGAAGGGCGATCTTCCGCCAAAGCGAGAAGGTCATTGAAGCTCGCGAAACTGAAATCGCTCACATCAAGCAGATCGCGATCGTTCTCAAAGTCCTTGATAGAATCGCTTTCGTCTCCATTCTTAAACACGAACGTGTCGCTGTTACCATCACCGGTGGACCCTCCGAAGCCGCCGCGAAGTACATCGTTTCCGGCCCCGCCAGTGATGGTGTCGGCACCGTTTTCGCCAAGTATGAAGTCGTTCCCGGCGCCGCCATTGATCGTGTCGTTGTTGCCACCGCCACGAAGGTCGTCGTTGCCATTGCCGCCGTCCATCTCGTCATTGCCACGGTTACCGCGCAAACGATCGTCGTCCTCATTCCCGAACAACTCGTCGTTGCCTTGGCCGCCGTACAGGTAGTCCTCTCCCGATCCGCCACTCAGCGTATCGTTTCCGCCGAGCGCAATCAGCGTGTCATTTCCGGCTCCGCCATCCAATGAGTCCACGCCGTCGTGGCTGCGCAAGTTATCATTGCCATCTCCACCAAACAGCGTGTCATTGCCACCCTGACCACGCAACACGTCATTCCCTGAACCACCGTCCAGAACGTTGTCGCCAACGTCGCCAGACAAACGATCACCAAAGTCGGAGCCGATGAGATTTTCAATAGAATTGAAGCTATCCCGGCCTTCACCACCACCGACATTACGGCCGCTCCAGCGAATGTCGACACTCACACCACCTGCTGCGTTGGCGTAGGATGCGGTGTCCGTATCGTTGCCACCGTCGAGCATGTCGTCTCCGGCACCACCCAGCAGCGTATCGTTGCCGCGGTTTCCAGTCAGAGTGTCATTGCCATCGCCGCCATCAAGCGTGTCTTCGTCCGCCCCACCTGAAATGTCATCATCGCCATCCTCACCAAAGAGCATGTCATTGCCCGCAAGCCCGGACAATGTGTCGTTGCCACCTTTGCCCCAAAATGTTTCGTCAGAGTCGGACCCGGTTATCTCGTCGTTGTGATCTATTGACCCTCTAACGATTTCAATTCCACTGAGCGTGTGGGAAAAAGCGTTCCCGTCAAAGGACCCGGTTGCAACGCCATTGGTCAAATTGACCGTCACCGCGCCCATGCCCGAGCGGTCAAAGCGAATGGTGTCGGTGCCACCGCCACCGTTCACAGTGTCGTTGCCTCCGCGCATAATAAAGCGTTCGTCACCGTTTCCGCCATTGAAGACGTCGTCATAGTCCGTGCCGCGGATTTCGTTAACGTCGACGAGCGTGTCGGTGCCTGTACCGGCGCCGGTTACGGTACCGCTTACGCGGCTGCCATTGTTGCTGGTGTAGGTTATTCCTGACCCGTTGCTCTGGCCGTCGCTACGATAGTCGGCGCGCACGAAGCCATCACCAAGGTTGTTTATCGTGTCATTTCCACCCAGACCGCTAATGCCGGTCCATTGATTTGACGCGGTATTGATATTGAACGTATCGCCAGCGGAACCGCCTCTAAAAGAAAAGCCTCCGATCTCAAAATCCAGGTTGTCCAGACCATTGATCGTGTCCGTGCCGTTTGCACCCTTATTGACTGTTGCCCCGGTGGCGTTGATATCAAACAGAATGCCCGACGACAGATCGTTGTATTCAACGGTCAGGCTGGTGCTCGTGTCGACGTTGATGATATCGTTTCCGGCTGCACCGCGAATGTAGTTTTCCCCGCTTCCGGTATTGATTGTGTCGTTGCCTGATCCGCCTTCAAATTCATCATTTCCGGCGCCGCCGCTCAGGATGTCATCTCCTCCTTCACCTCTCAGACGATTGTCGCTGCTGTTTCCCGTCAGTGTGTCTGCGAAGTCTGTACCGCGGACACGCTCAATGTTGATGAGAGTGTCGGTGTCTCCGAAACCGTCAGTCGCGACGCCGGTGGCCAGGTTCACCGTCACACCATTCATGCCGCCATAATTCGCATCGCGGTCATAACGCATCTCGTCGAAGCCACCACCTCCGTCAAATACGTCGTCGCCTGCCAGACCTCTGAGCGCGTTGTTGTTCTCGTCCCCGGTGACATTGTCGGCGGAACTGGTGCCTCGGAACGCGTTGACGCGCCCTGTGAACGTGTCGGTGTTGCCGTAAGGGTCGGTGACCGTTCCCGCGCTCCAGTTGACCGTTATTCCGCCTCCTGACTCGTTGGCATAATCGATCTGGGTCCAAGAGGAGGAATTGCCGGCATTAATCGTATCGTCGCCATCTCCGGGGGCAATGAAATAGTCACCGTCACCTAGAACATAAGTGTCATTGCCATCGGTGCCGCCAACATCTACCTGGGCCGCGTAAGGAACCGCGGTGCCGTCATAGTTCATTGTATAAGGCGCAAGTAAGGCATCGAATGCGGTGTAGTCGCCGCTCGTCTGAATATCGCCCAGCGCATCGCCAAGCGCCACCGCCGAAATCGACAGGCCGGAGATGCGTAAGACGAGGCCTGAGTTGTCGTGAAACTCGATCTGATTGACCGTGCCTCCCGTTACCTCTTCGCCATTGTCATAGGTTGGCGTGTTGTCATAAGAGAACCCTGTTCCGGAAATTATAATTTCTACCGAAGACGAAGGCTTGCGAATGGTCGCCGTTGTGGAATTGCCGGATTCGAGTTCGGCATATCCCAGTTCATTGTCCAAAAGATTGTCAACGCTACCGGCTTCAAATTGTGTCACAGTCGCTACAGGCATATTAAATCTCCTTGCAAATAAAATTCCAGTATTGACGCTGTAAAATTCGAAAAATTACAGCTGGCAAACCATATTTACTATGATCTGGTCAAGGTTAACTATAGTCTTTGGGGAGGATTGACCCGCCATCACAATTGGCGGTCGCGTTTGCAGTCTAAATACTATTTAAATTAAAAACACTGCATCAACAGACAATCGTCACCCGATTGATATCTCACTGGGCATTGATCAATTTCGTTGCCCGTGCCCCTTCAATCTCAAATTTGTTGTGAAGCACCCTTACTAAATAGCAATAGGGGCTTTCAAAGACTATCTATAGATATTTCAGATAAGCCTTACACATTCTCACTACCTCATACAACTAATACTAAATTTTCACAAATATTCAGAGCTTGAATACATGATGCCGATCTTTGCACGAAGGTATCCACTCCAAACTTCTGAATTTTATTTGCGGTTCATTACTTCTGAATAGGAATTCTGCCGCCGCCACAAAAAAATTAGAAAAAATCCATTTCGAATGACGAGTTCATCTGACCGGATGGAAACTCAAAGGACAAACCATGAAATATAAAATCTGACGCTATCCAATTCGACGGCGCCAAAGAACCGGGTAAAATCAATTCAATTACAATCTAAAAAATCAATCCCTCCAAATGTCATGTCAATTGCGAAGTTTAGGCGGAAAGTGCGAGTCGCCTTAACGCATCATTATAGTTTACTTATTGCTTAACGCAAGAGATGCAATGGACCACTGCGTGCTATGACCAATCTCGAAAGACGCAATGTCACACTGAAGTGCAATTCATGATTCACCACGGCAAACAAGGAGTTTGACATGAGTGGTCGCATTTCACTTCGCCAGGATTTTGATGTTGGGACGCTGCGCGATCTGGCGAAGCTGTCACATAACGCCAATCACGGCGCTCACTGGCGCTGGTTTCGATCAAGACGGCTGCAAGCGCCGTGAGGCTACCCGGTTCGGTGGTGTCACACTTCAGGGGATCCTGGATATCAGTTCCGATCGCGAATGTTGTAGTACATAAGAACCACGACGGTCCAAGCCCCGGCGAGCAGAAGGAAGACGGCGAGGGAATAGAACAATCTGCTGGGGTATTGAGCGTCTTCCGACAAGGTCGGCGTAATGAAGGTCGCAAGGTACATATGACGCGCGTCCGCATCCTGCCGGGCCTGTTCAAGGCTTGCGAGCGCGGTGACGAATAGCTGGTTCGCAAACTCCTCCTCCAGTTTCAGGTCCGAATAGTCGGCAATCCTGAAAGAAATCGACCTATTGGAGAGAGGGTTACCGTTTTCACTGACATCGCCAGCCGAGCTTCCTGCCCCGAGTTGGGCGCGTGCGACGGCGATTTGAGATCTTAGGGCCGAAATCTCTTCGCTCAGGATGCGGATGCGGGGTGAGTTCTCATCCAGGTAGCTCAGCAAAGTCTCGCGCTCGGCTTCCTTTTCGGAAACCCGTTTATCCAGACCTGCGATCTTTTCCATTGATATCCGGGCATTGTCCTCCGGACTGACTTCCTGGGTCTGCTCCCGATATTGCAGCAGTTGTCTGCGGATGGCTTTCAGCCTGGTTTCGGCCCTGGCCACGGCTTCCTCGGCAAACCGGACACTCTGGCGCCGATTGGCTTCCGACAACTTGTTCACTAGGGTCTCGCTTCGATTCAAGATCTCGCTTGCCAATTTGACGGAGTCTTCGGCGTCGAAGGTGCGGACTTCCACGAAAATCACGCCTGACGTCGCATCGAAGTCCACATCAACCATGCGCTTCCAATAGCTCAGCTTGTCTTCAACTGGCAGGTCATTACCCATGCTGAACAGCCAATCCGAGCCGCTTCTGTTAAAAACGGAATCCAGATCCTGCACGGATCCAATTTCTTCCACTACGGTCTGACTTTGCAGATAATCGTGAACAATATAGCTGTTCGACGTCACTGAATCGCCGCCGCTATCCAAAACCATGCCAAGAATTTCGGTAGCGGGTGAAGAATTGGAACTCCGGACGGCGAACGCCACGGTACTGTGATACTGGTCGCTTGCGACGAAGAACATGTACGCTGTAAAAAATAGCGAAGGAATAATGACAAATAGTACCAGGCTGACGCGAATGACGTTGTGCCGGGCCCGCAAGTCGCGTTTTGCAGTCTGGGCATCGGGAAGTGCCAGATCCAGAAGTTTTTGTGGATCAAGGCCGGACTTCTTAAGACGATTCAATAAAGACGGATCTTTAATCTTGTCTGGAGAGTTTACCTTTTGCACCCGGTTCAATGGAAGAACGTCGTTATCGGCAGGTTTGTTTTCCGTAGCAGAAACTTTTAGCTTACGGTCCGCAGACATAGTTGATTCCTTTGGTCGGATTCAATGAATGATCAATTTCGAGCCAAATTGGCGTTGTGCATTTCTATTGCATCATCGATAGAAGAAAAATAAGTCAACTTGCCGTCCTCTAGTACGATGCCCGTGCCACAGTACTCTTTCAAAGATTTAACACCGTGAGATACCATTATGATATCAGCAAAAGATAATTTTTCTTGAAATACTTTTTTGCACTTCTTCCTGAAGTTCATATCGCCAACCGCAGTAATCTCATCGACCAGATAATAGTCAAAATTGATTCCCATGCTTACGCCGAATGCAAGTCTTGCTTTCATTCCGGAGGAGTAGGACTTGACCGGCATGTAATAGGCCTTGCCCAATTCGGCAAAGTCTTCAACATAGGCTACTAACTCATCTGTGTCGTGGCCGTATATGCGTGCCACAAATCTGACATTTTGTTCGCCGGTCAGCGTACCATTGAAACTTCCCTGGAACCCGAGCGGAAATGAGACATTTGCATGGCGAAGAATTTTGCCGGATGTTGGCTTTATTGTCCCGGCAATCAGTTTCAGCAGAGTCGATTTGCCGGCGCCGTTGCGCCCCATCAGCCCAATACTGTCTCCTCGCGGAATCGTAAATGTGACATCCTTAACGATGTACCTTGTGTTGCGCTTGAACCGAAAGGATTTAGTGACGTTTTCGAGTCTAATCATTTTTTCGGTTCCCTGAGTTTTGCTTCAAAAATCCAAATCAGCACGAATCCAAATACCAGAGAAAAAACCGCAAGTCCTATGACATAGGGAAGATCCACATAACTGGCCCGGTAGGTTGGATAAAATCCCGATCGGAAGAGGCCGATAATATGAACGAGCGGATTCCACATCAAAACTTCCCGAATGGTCGGCGGAAGCGATTCAGGCAGGAAGAACACGCCAGAGACCAGAAATGCCGGGCGGTTGATGATGTCCCAAATTTGCTGGTAAGTACTATTTAAATGAAACCAGACAATATTGGACATTCCTACACCTATCCCTAGCGTTATTGATATTAAGCTTGCTAGTAATATTGGGGCGAGGTTGATGTGATAATATCCTAAAAAGATTCTAAAACTTCCAAATATCACCAATGTTACTACAAATAATGTAATTATTTGTAAAAATGATCTTGCGATTATAGTATCATATATCTGAACTACTGGATACATTAAAAGCGGCCGGTTCACTTCAACCGACTGGCTCACCTGGTCGCTTAGCGAGCGGTACATGTAAAAGGCCACGTAGCCCGTGGCAAAGAAAAACGCGAAACTGCGTCCCAGTGGCGGCACTCTGGCAATTGCGGAAAACACGGTTGTCAAAATGGCGATGGTGAGCACCGGATCAAGAATGGCCCAGACATAACCGCCAATCTTGCTGCCATATCGCGTGGTCATTTCACGTATGATAAGCGCACCGGTTATTGCGAGCTGACGCTTGATCATTATTGAAGGTGCACTCACCCGCACGACGTGGAATCCCTTTTGCTAATTCGATACTTGACCGGCACTGAAGCCATTTTATGGCTAGGCACATTACCACCCAGTTTACCGACGGAGACAACTCATTTCGAAGATAATTGCGGCAAATACGCCGCTCCTCGGTCCACAGCCTCCAAGGAATCAGAAATTTCAATAACTTATAAATGGGTTCAATTGGATAGTGAATAAACCGGAGACCGAATCTGGTTGCAAAAGCTACTTTTGTTGGCCGCTCATTGCCAGTGATTAAGTGCGTCACCGCTGGTTCAGAACCACCAGTGATTGATTGGCAGGTAGAAGAGACGTATCGGGAAAACCAATTGCCGCGAAGGCGGGCTTCACATACGACTCTTTAATCCTCAAGTTTCGAAAAGAAGCGCTTCTGCTTCCCCGATGATCAGGACGAGGGTCCTTGTACACAGCATCGACAGCGTTGTGACAATGTCCATGCTGAACGTTGATCAAAAGATCACGTCACCGGCCTCAAAGCTCGCCAGAACCAGATTGTCGATGAAAAGAACATCTCCATTTCCGAAGTCGAGCTTCAGGCCTGATGGCCGCTCTTCCGCGAGTGCAGCTATTTCACTGAAACTGGTGAACCCGAAATCGCTAAGATCGAGATTGTCGACACCGGGCGTATAGTCGCGAATGACATCGCTTTCGTCGCCCCGATTGAAGACAAAGGTATCTTCGCCACTGTCGCCGACTGCTCCGCCCGATCCGCCTCGCAAGATGTCTCGGCCAGCGCCGCCAGTGATCGTGTCGCTACCATTGTCACCGAGAATGAAGTCATTTCCACCACCACCGATGATGATGTCGTTTCCGTTGCCGCCACGCAGGTCGTCATCGCCTGCACCGCCATCGAGCTCATCACTGCCACTGTTGCCGCGAAGCCGGTCGTTGTCCCGATTGCCAAAAAGCTGGTCGTCTTCGGCGCCGCCATACAGATAGTCGTTCCCCGCATTGCCATATAGCAAATCATTGCCGCCCAATGCTGTCAGCGTATCGTTACCCGTTCCACCTTCGAGTGTGTCGCCATCGTTTCCGCTGCGTAGGTTGTCGTTGCCTTCGTCGCCGAGCAGATGATCGCTACCTCCCTGACCACGCAGGACGTCGTTGCCGGAGCCCCCGGCTAGGACATTTGCGTATTGGTCTCCCGACAGGCGATCATCGAAGTCGGAACCGGTCAGGTTCTCAATTCCGACAAAACTGTCTCGTCCCTGGCCACCCCCGACATCGCGACCGCTGTAGCGCAAATCAACGCTTACGCCGCCTGTCGCGCTTCCGTAACTGGCGGTATCGCTTCCCGTATCCCCGCTCAGCGTGTCTGTCCCCTGGCCGCCTATGAGTGTATCGTTGCCGGCTCCGCCGTCGAGAGAGTCATTGCCGGAAGAACCCGTAAGGATATTGTTCGCCCCATTCCCCACCAGCACATCATTCCCACTTCCGCCAATCGCATTCTCGATCACGCTTCCCCGAGAGATGGTCACGTTGCCCGTATATCCACGCACACTGGAAATTGCCTCTTCGCGCAAGTCGATGGTCTGGTTGGCGCCTGAAGAACTGAAGTTGAGCGTATCCGTGCCGCCATCATCGATGATTGTGTAGGAAACAGCGCTCTTCAGGCTGGAAATCTGCTGCATGATGTCGCCGGAATCGGCGTTGTCACCATAAGTCGTGTCGCCGGTCCGTGTTGTCCCGGTCGTTCCGTACAGGTTCCGGATTGCAATGATATCAGCCACCTGCGGTGTGATCGCGTAGGCGTAGCTTGCATTGATGGAGGTGTTTTCGGACTGGCTGAAATATGACATCACCGATGCTTGCCAGGAATCATTGGCATAGTGGTTGTCCCGGCCGTAAGTCGCTGAGCCATTGTAGTTGCCGGCATGCCCGAGACCGAGTGCGTGGCCAATCTCGTGGATATAGGTTTGGAACGTATAGGAGTTGATGCTAGTGCCGTAACTGGCGACCCAGTTTGTGCCGACATTTACATCACTGGAGATGAGCGTCGACCCGCTATAAGAAAAGGAAGCGTACGCCCCGTTTGCGTTCGAATCGTCAAATTCAATCTGAGCGCTTTCCGAAGTGAACGAAAAAGTCAGACCCGTGGCATCCGACCAGAGCTCGAGGGCATATCTGGCCAGGGTTTGGACAGCTGATGGTAACGCGGTGATGTTGACACTGATGGTGCCGCCAACAGCGACATTGTAGGAAAGTGACGAACCGCCCCAATAGACGTTTGTAAGTTGGTAAGCGATCTGGTCGTTAGTGTAGGTCGGAGAAGAGGCCTGCACATTAGACGAAGAATTAGTTATCGCCTGACTGCAGGAAAATCCTGCAACAATTGGAAGTGCTTCTGAGCGGCCATTCGCAACGCAAAGCGTACACACGTGCTGAGATTCCTCATCTTCAAAGGGCGTGTATATCAATCACTTGGTTTTCGAATTCAGCGAAGTCGCATGATCATTTTTCGGTAGTGGATATGCACTTTCAAACCGAAAACACATTGTGATTGATACAGGAGCTACATATAAAACCCGTAAAGGGGGAAGCGCTTCCAAAAAATTGGAGAATGTTTTCTATGCACTTATTCTTAAAAAAAGAATTTTAACTAGAGCGTTTTCTGATCACACGGGTTCGTATCCAGAGGCATTGAATTAGTTTTGGCATTTCTTCGGTTTGAACTCGTCGATTGCGGTCCAGAGTTCGTTAATTGTGCGGCATGCTTTTGCTTTCAGGGCAGCTTTGAGTTTTGAGAAGGCCATTTCGATCGGGTTGAAGTCAGAATTGTAGGGCGGCAGAAAGCGGAGCGTCGCCCCGGCTTTTTCAATAACTTCTCGTATTGCAGCAGGTTTGTGGGCGGGAAGGTTGTCCATGACGACGACATCACCAGGTGCAAGTGTCGGGACGAGAGCTTGTTCCTCATACACCAAGAACGCTATGCCGTGCATGGCCCTGGCCAGCACCATGGAAGCGGTCAATCCTGTGCGCCGGAGTGCCGCCACAAATGTGGTAGTTTTCCCCCTCTCAGCGATGCCTTGCATCGCCTGCCGGGCAGCGAATGGCCATGGGGCACCGACGCCCGGCAACGCTCGCCACGCTTCGAACGCCCGTAAAGCCTGACCATCTTGGTGGAGGCTCCCGTCTCATCGATGAACACCAAATTGTCCGGATCAAGGTCGAGCTGGTTATCGAACCAGGCGTGTCTAAGCCTCAAGACATCCGGGCGCTGCTGTTCGCTTGCATGCGCTGTCTTTTTTGAACGTGAAGCCGCGCCTTGAAAAGAACCGTCAGACGATACTTTGCGCGCAGGAGAAAGCTTTGTCGGCATTGAGACGGTTGACGATCTCAGCAAGAGTTGTGTCTTTGCGATCCGCCACAAGGGTTAGAATGAAGTGTGCATGAGCTTCTATGTCCTGTGAGCGATAATCGCCCCCCTGTGGCAACGCTCTTCGATCTCCTGTCTGCTGAAAACGTTTGACCCAATGCACCGCTGTCGAGGGGGCAACACCAAAGCGGGTGGCGGCGGAACGACGAGCCTTGGACAACCGCATCAAGAACCTGCGCGTGCAGATCTTCTGACAGAGATTTGGACATGCAAGCTGGCCTCCAGTCCCGGCTCTAATGTTGAATCATCTTTCAGCTAAATTGAGAAGCTCGATTCAAGCAGACCAGAAATCGCTCTGGATGGACGAAAGGCAACCACATGCCAGATGTTTCGGAGCAGTTTGCGATCTGTGGAACTGCGAACGCGAGCGCTTAAGGAAACCGCACTGCGATTGCCCTAATCACCAAGGAGGGTCCTAAAGGATCACGTCGCCGCTATCGAGCAGGGCCAGGCTCATGTTGTCGATGAACAGGATGTCTCCGTCTCCGAAGTCAAGACGAAGACCGGAGGGACGGTCGCTGGCCAGTGCCTGCAGGGCTGCGAAATCCGCAAGCGCGAAATCCGTCACA
>NZ_JBDZYH010000004.1:0-666216 GCF_040329475.1 Roseibium sp. SCP14 | reverse complement strand
GTCGGCATCGTCGGCGCCCCAGAGAACGTTCAACGATCCGGTCTCGCTCGAAGACACAAACGTCTCGGAACCGGCCGAACCCGTCGCATCTTCCGTCAGGCTGACCGTTTCGGTCGGATTGATAACCGGCGCGTCGTCGTCGACTGTTACCACAAAGGTCGAGGACGCCGTGTCGCCGTCTCCGTCGGTTGCGGTATACGCGAATGTCAGCTCGATATCATCTTCGGTGTTCTGTTCCGGATGATCGAGATTATCCACCAGGGTGAAGTCATAGCTGCCGTTGTTCTCATCGGACAAGGTCGCAAAAAACACAACGCTGCTGTCAGAGCTCGCAGACGGTTCGGTGTTTCCGGTGTAACCGACCAGCGTTCCATCTCCCAGAACGGCAATCGACACATCGTTGCCGTTCGATGACAGCCCGGTCAGCCCCGGCTGATTGTCGGAGAACTCCACCGATCTGTCGCCGATGCCACCACCCGATGTCGGATTGGCATTGTCTGCACCCCAGCTGATCCCCAGTTCACCACTCGAGGTCACAGCGGCACCGGCAAGATCGCCGTCGTATCCAGTGTCGACGTTTTCGCCGACCAGCCCTTCTTCGTCTACGGAAGTCGGATCTGTGGCGCCAATTTCCACGTCATCATCTGCAATCGTGACCTGGAAAACCGTGCCGACGGAATCGCCATCCGTGTCAGTGGCGGTAATGCTGAACGAAATAGGAATTTCATCGTCGAATTCCGCTCCAAGGTTGTCCAGATTACCTTCGAGGGAGAATGTGTATTCCGCACCGGAGGCGCCTCCGGCGAACACGTTGGGGACGATGTCGAGCGTCACCGTAAAGACGACTTCTCCGGTTCCTTCCTTCGCGGCCGTAAGCGTCTGCCCACCATCCGAATTCGACACAATCGAGTAGGTGAGTGCTACACCGTCCGAGGACAGATCCAGCGGCGAGCCTGCAGAATCAAGAGGAACACCTGCACCATTCGTATCGAAGGTCAGGGTTGGAGACGGGCCGGCATTTTCGCCGAAATTGATTCCGAGACTGCCAGTTGCCACGAGGGGCCCCTGCCCGGCTTCATTGCCGTCAGTGAGATGGCCTTCATCGAGAGCACCGTTCTCCGCCGCAGATACCACTGTCGGAACGGTATCAACTTCACCATCGGCAAATTCGTTGCTCGCTCCACCCTGATTGCCAGGGCCTTCCCCATTCAGCAGATCGAAGACGTCAAGACCAGGACCGAGCTCCCCGATTTCGGCATCCTGAAAGTCCTGTCCGGAGCCCTGAGGACCACCCAACGCGGTGGCCAGGTTGCTGGTTTCCCCGGCAGCCGTCTGGACTTCATCGGCAACCTGAAGATTTGCGACCGAAATGAACTGGTCGATGGAAATCGTCTCGCCGTCAAAAACAATAGCGACCTGGCCGGCACCGTCGCCGGAGAAAAACCCATTCACGATGATCGAGCCGCCATTGGCAAAGATCATCTGCAAGCTGCCGTCTATCTGAAAAAACGAAATGTTCTCGTTCAGAATATTCCGGAAATCCACCAGCTGTCCGGGGAACCTGGTTTCGGCAAGAGAAACATCCGCCTCAGGTTGAGAAAGCACAAGCGGCAGAGGCGTATTTCCATTGCCTCCGTTGCTTCCAGAATTGGCCGGGGTGGTAGCTTGCGCAATCCGAACAAAATCATTCATGTCAAAACACTCGGTACTTTTTCGGTCACATTTACATAAAATCTCACTCGTACGTTTACAGATTTTTCACCATCCATAAAACCCAAAGTTTCATTAACTTTATTAAAGGTAAACGCCTGACCGAATTGAGGTATTCAGAACCCCAACAATACCGCCGATTTCAGACAAGCAGGAGTAATACAACCCGTGAATTGTATCAAAATGAGACAAATAGGGAAGTGAACAGGAAATCTTTAGAGACCCGACCAGCAATTCGCGAAGACAAAAGTAAACCAGCAGCGACACTACGTGAAATCTCGATTTCGCGCGAGATTGAGGGCAAAATCATTGGCAACTTTACGTATGAATGATAGTAATTTTAACAGTGAGAAATAATTAATTGATAAACTTACTTACTATACTTCGAATATGTAAAAATATGAATATTTGTCAAACACTACACAACTAACAAGACAATTTAAAAACTTAACAAAGAACAAATCAGAAAACGTTTTCTGTATTCACAGACAAAAGACTCCGTGTGAACGAGCCACCAACAAAGTAATACATAAACTTAGCAAACCGAACAGCGAAATATCATAAAAATCGCTCGAAACCCTAGAAACTTCGCCAAATTGGTGCAAAAATTTTCACTTCCCTTGAGAAAGAAGTTAACACACTCAAGAGAAAAACACTGCGAATCACGATTTTTTCATCGTGCCAGAAACAAAATACCGGCATCCTTCTACGTCGATTTTCAGAAACAAAACGACAAAGACCTGTTGCATTAGCCTTTCGTGAAGGCTGAAATCTTTTTCCTGACCTTGTTGAGGTACAGCTCTCTGCTGGACTGGGTCGAAGTATCCATCTTGTAATGGGCCAGAAACAGCGTCTTGCATCCTGGCTTTGCAAGATACCTGATCCCTCTCAGAATGATTTTCCGCCCGGGCTCTCCGATCAGTTTCGATATCCACCAACTGGCACCGCAGGTCGTCACGATGGCGATGTGCGAGATGTTGTGCATCTTCGGCTGCATGGGTGTTGTTTCCGTTGGCATTTCAAAGGTTTCATGCGGAACCCAAACGCGCTCCAACCACCCTTTAAGCATTGCCGGCTGACTGAACCACCAGGTTGGATAGACAAAAACCAGAGCCTCGCACCATTTGATGTCCTCCAGGTCGTCAGAAATCGGAACGGTGTTCAGTTGTGGCGTATGATATCCCCGCCGCTCTTCCGCGCTCATGACGGGATTAAATTCTCGCGCATACAAATCGGTCAACCGAACTTCGTGACCGCTTGCTTCAAGGGTCTCCACCACGGCCTTGCAGATCGCCGCATTGTAACTTTCCTGACAGGGATGACTAAAAACAACGAGTACCCGCATACGGCAAGCCTTTGGTTATACTGAGCATTCAAAGAAAATGGCGATCTCGCGCCGGCACAAGCTTAGAGCTCATGCCTGCTGCAGACCGGGAAACAGAAACAGGTGTCCGCTCGAAAAATCGTATTCCGGATGCTCCCAGGCGATCATTTTGCCGGGATTGAGGAGCCCCTTTGGATCGGCGCGCTTCTTGAACGCGAGTTGAACTTCATCTGTTTGCTTCATTCCACCTTCTTCAAGCGTGTATCTGTGCGGATTGAAGATCGGGCAGCCATTGTCTTCATGAAGACGGATGATTTCGTTCAGTCGTTCTTCCGTTGAATAACGAACAATCGGCAATCCAAAGCAGGTGATGTTGCCGTCGAAGCGAACAAACTCCAGGTGCCCGGGCAGCTCATCTCCGAACATCTCATGCAACTTGCGCACAAGTTCCACCTGGTCAGGAAACGGATAAAGCACCTGCAGATAGGTGATCGTCGGATCGACTCTCAGCCCCCTCAGCGTCGTATGGTTCCAGGACAGTTCGTAAGCTGGCGGAAGCCTCTTTCTATCCTCTTCCGACGCTTTGTCCGAACGGTAGAGCACCTCGCCCTTCCCTCGTCGTTGCGTGAACGCGACAAACGCATCCATCGCAAAGGGGGCTACCATAAGAACGGCAACCGACTGGTCCTTGCGGATGAATTTCTGGTGTCTGAGGAAGTAGTCGTGTGGAACGGGGGCGGCAATTGGCGCCACATTTTTCAGAAGCAAACCATCCAGATTTGCCAGCTCGTTGGAATAGGCCACGGCGTCCATGAAATCGTCAAAGCCGACCAGCACATCCACCCAGTCGTAGCTGGCCGTCAAAGGCATTTCCACTTCCGTGATAATGCCGTTGGTTCCATAGGCATGCATCACCTTCTGCAGGTCATATCCTGACAGTTCCAGAACCTGTGGTTCGGCCTCCATTGTCAGGATGCGCAACCTGATCACATTACCGAGGTCCCTCAGGCCGCCCCAGTTGATCGATCCAACGCCCCCCGAACCGCCGGCGATGAACCCGCCAATCGTTGCCGTTCGATGCGTGGAAGGATGCATCCTCAGTTCCTGGCCGGAATGAAACTTCGTAGCCGTATCGATATCCGACAAGATTGCCCCGGCTTCGGCAACAACAGACCCGTTTGTAATTTGCTTGATGGCGTTCATCTCGGCCAGATTGAGCACAACGCCGCCTGATAGAGGCATCGCCTGACCATAGTTGCCAGTCCCTGCCCCGCGCGTTGTCACCGGAATGCCGGCCGCATAGCATGCTTTCAGAACGCGGACGATTTCATCTTCCGACCTGGGCGTAACAACCAGGTCTGCGGTCACATTCTCGAGCTTTTCCTTCAGAACCGGCGAATACCAGTAAAAGTCGCGGCTTTTCTGCTTCACGATCTGCGGATTGTCCTCAATCTGCAGGCCCTCGAGTTCGGCCTTCAACGTGGCAATGGCGCTCATGGTCGGACCTGCCCTTTCTGCATGAGGTGATCTAGTTCCCGGTAGTCCGGCAACGCCCGATCGATGCTGTATCCGTTTCTGATGACGTCACGCGGTCCTGCGGGGCGAGACAGAAGCTCGTTCCAGGCCCTGGCACGGAACAGGATCAGATTGGCAGCGCAACCGGGTGTCAGACTTCCATGCTCGACATTCATTAGCGATGCAGGGGTCGTGGTGATGCATCTAATCCAGTCGGCTATGGGATGATCCAACTGCAAGATCCGCGTTGCCTGCGTGTAGACCTCGATCAGATCGAGATCGCCATAGGCATAAAACGGATCCCTGGTGTTGTCCGAGGCAACAGCAACCTTGATGCCTCGCGCACGCATTTCGTGAAGAAGCGTGACTCCCCTGCGGCGCGGCGTGCGCCCTGCCTGGCGATCCTGAAGGTACATGTTGCACATCGGAAGGGTGACGACAGCAATCTCCGCCTGGGCAAGCAGATCCAGGGTTCGGTCGACCTCGGCATCTTCATGCATCGACAGGGAACAACAATGACCGCAGACGATCTTTCCTTCGTATCCCAGCCTGAGTGCGGTCTCGGCGATGTGGCGCAGCGTGACGGCCGAGGGATCCAGCGTCTCATCGACATGAAAGTCCAGATCCAGTCCACGATCCATCGCCACCCTGAAGACACTTTCCAGGTGCCGGTCGAGATCGTCGACCATGTAAGTCACGGCTCCCATCACACCACCGGCCGCTGCAACGCGGTCGGCCACGGGCTCCAGATAAGCCTCATCGGTCAGCAGTCTGTCGATTCCGAAAAGACAGACAGCCTGCAGATCTATCCGCCCTTTCCACTCCTGCCGGATTTCCTCAAAAAGAGGCCAGCTGATTGTTTCCTGGGGCGGCACGCTGTCGAGATGGGTGCGAATGGCTGACGTGCCATGAGCAAAAGCGGACTTGAGGGAAAACTCCATGCGGGCCCGCACATCGTCTGCCGACCAGTTAGCTTCCCTGTCGTCCCCGACAGCCTCCAGAGCTCCCATGAAAGATCCGTCCGGATTCGGTTTTCGCGGCCAGATTTGCCCCTTGTCCAGATGAGTGTGCAGGTCGACGAGTGTTGGCAGTACCATGCCGCCATCAAGATCAACGATGTTGCGGGCGTTCGACAGGGTTCCTGCCGGAGCTATCCGGGCAAGCTTGCCGGCCTCGATCTCCATATCAACCCGGAGCAACTCACCCGAAGCTCCCTCCGAATGACCGGTAAGCAAGCAGGAAGGCACGGTAGCATTGCCGAGAAGCCCCGAACCCTTCAAAGGATCTGTGAGAACCTCTGCCATTTACGCCTCCCGCTTCAGGGCACTTTCGTGCCACTTGCGCAGGATCAGGTGTGACAGAAGGTTGGTGGTCAGGAAGATCAGAATACCTGTGGCAGAGATCAACGCCAGTGCGGCAAACATGCGCGGCATGTTGAGCCGATAGCTAGATTCCAGGATCTGGTTCGCCAGACCGGATCCCGAACCAGCCGTTCCGGCCACGAATTCAGCGACAATCGCACCAATCAGCGAGAGCCCACCGGCAATCTTCAGCCCCCCGAGAAAGTACGGCATGGCGGCCGGCAGACGAAGATACCGCAATGTCTGCCAGCGGCTCGCACCGTAGAGCCGAAACAGGCTCTGAAGATTGTGATCAGCAGAATTCAGCCCCAGCGTCGTATTTGAGAGGATCGGAAAAAACGCGACGATCCAGGCACAGATCAACAGACCGGCTGCGACGGAATCCACATAGATCAGGATCAGCGGTGCGATCGCGATTACAGGTGTCACCTGAAGTATGACCGCGTAGGGAAAGAAAGAAATTTCGATCCATTTGGACTGCGTGAACAGAACCGCCAGACCCAACCCTCCGAATGTCGCCAAGGCCAGCGCGCCGAATGTGATTTTCAAGGTGTTGCCCAGCGCGGAGGCAAGGATGCTCCAGTCTTCCATAAGTGTGTGAAAAACCAGCCCGGGTCGCGGAAGAATGTAATGTGCAATCTCGTTCCAGACGCAAAGACGATCCCAAAGATAGACCGAGAGCGTCAGGATGACGACCGGCAAGATCCACCTGCCTACTTTCTCTATCCGAACCGCCCTGGCGCGCCGAATTTCCTCCCTGTCGAGAGGAACCGCCTGCCCGCTTCGGTCAAGCGCCTGCTTGTCGGCAATTGCCACTGTCATGTCAGTCTCCCTGTCCGCGACAGGGCGCTGGATCATAGATGATCACCGGCCCCCATCGCCGAATGCAATGCTTTGGAAACATCCCGGCAAAATCCGGAATAAACAGAAGATGTTCGAAAATTCTCGTCGCGCGGATATGGCGCATCGATCGCCATGTCGTTCACGACTCGCCCCGGCCGGGCGGCCATTACGACAATCCTGTTGGAAAGATAGACGGATTCAAAAACCGAATGGGTCACGAATACGACCGTCCAGCCGAAGGTCTCCCAAAGTTTCAGAAGGTCGTTATTCAGCTTGAACCGCGTTATTTCGTCGAGCGCCGCAAACGGTTCGTCCATCAGCAGGATTTTCGGCCGGGTGATCAGGGCACGCGCAATGGAAACACGCATCTTCATTCCGCCCGACAATTCCCGCGGATAGCTTTGCGCGAACTGCTCCAGGCCGACCATCTGCAATGCTTCCATGACCCGGTCATGCGCCGCCTTTTTAGACACGCCTTTCAAACGCAATGGCAGCCAGACATTGCCGAAAACCGTGGTCCACGGCATCAAGGTCGGTTCCTGAAACACGAAACTCAATTCGTGGTCCATGTGTCTGCCGGTCTCCTGCGGCCACTCGACCCTGCCTGAAGTCGGACTGACAAGATTTGTGATGATGCGCAGCGCAGTTGACTTGCCGCAGCCAGACGGCCCCAGAAGAGAGACGAACTCCCCCTCGCGGATATCGAGCGACAGGTCGTTGAGCGCCACTGTCCCGTTCGAAAACGTCTTGCAGATGCCGTTCAGGGAGACAATGGCGGAGCGCTCCGCCGGAGTGTTTAGCATGTTGTTTTGTACCATGGCCGTCATTGAATCACCGTCCGGCCATGGTTGCATTTTTTCTGCACATCACGAAGCTGTCCCGACCTATTTGCCTTCCAGCTTCTTCTTCAGGTCGAGACCGACACCCTTGTTCACGAACTGAAGCGTGTAGGATTTCGTGTAGTCGACGTCGCTGTTTACCACTCCGGCCGCGACCATCTTTTCGAAGAAGGACTTGTTGCGCTCATCGCTCATGGCACCGATGCCGAGTGTCAGTGCTTCACCGCTGTCGACAATGCCGAATTCCCTTAGCTTGTTGATGGAAAACTCCAATTGACCGTCGGACATGCCCGGGTTGTCTTTCTTGATCATTTCCAACGCTTTGGAATTGTCACCGTAAAGGAAATTGACCCATCCGATCGCGGACCCGTCGACGAAGCATTGAACGATTTCCGGCTTCTTCTCGACAAGCTCGAGGGTTGTCTCAACCGTCGTGGAATAGGTGTCGTAGCCGTAGTCGGCAATCAGGAAAATGTTCGGTTCGAAGCCACCCTCCGTTTCAATGGCGTATGGCTCTGAGGTCACGTAGCCCTGCTGGCCGATCCGCTTGTCGGCCAGAAACGGCGCGGAGTTGTAGGTGTAGGGCCGCACCTGCTCATCAGTGAATCCGTATTCTGATTTCATCCATTGATAAAAGGAGTTCAGACCGCCCTTGCCGATCAGCAGATTGATGCTTTTCAGGCTGTCCCAGGTATCCAGCCCCTGATCAGGATGGGTCATGAGAATCTGGGGCTCTTTTTGAAAATGAGCCGCGACGACGGTTGTCGGAATGCCCTGCTCTATGGCGGAAAAGGCCTGCAGCATGTTTCCACCCATGAGGAAGTCGATCTTTCCGACAGGCAGAAGGATGCGGTTGTTCGCCTGAGGTCCACCCGGCTTGATTTCGACTTCGATCCCACAATCTTCGTAGGTTCCGTCGGCAACGGCCTGGTAGTAGCCGCCATGCTCGGCCTGGGCGACCCAGTTGGTGCCGAAGGTGACCTTTTCCAGCGCATGCGCACTCGTCGACGCCATCAGTAGAAGTGATGCAATTCCGATTTTCCTAGAAAGTTCCATCATTCCGCCTTCCCCTTTTTCATCGAGCACCGCGCAGGTCAATCTGCCCACAACGGGCCGAATGCTCTGCCGCTGTGCCTTCAAGAGGCCCTAAGAGCGGAACAGCAAAGTGAGCCAAGGTTCCCGACCGCCGGCTCGCTTAGACATGTTGCCTGCGATTGATGCCGCACGCAACAATTGAAGATTTACACATCGGCCCTGCCATGTCAGCATAAAAAGTAGTCATGACTACATTTTCAGCAACAGCGAGAATTTTGCGCAACGACGCAAATCACCCAAGGCCTCAGCACCGATCAGACATACGCACCTTTCAAGACAGGATTGTGAATTTTGACGAGAACACACACTCCAAACGACATTCGCGCACCCTTTGCCAGATACAGTCATGCTGTAGAGGTCCCCCCGGGGCACCGGCTCCTTGTGGTTTCGGGACAGCTTGGCATATCGCCCCAGGACAAGGTTCCGGCCGACATCGTAGGCCAGACAAGGCAGTGCTTTGAAAATGTAAAAGCCATTCTGCACGACGCAGGCATGAAACTGAGCGACATTGTGCGGATCAACGCCTTTGTTACGGACCGTCGCTACCTTCAGGGCTACATGAAAACGCGCGATGAGTTTATCGCTTCGCCGCCACCCGCTTCGACACTCATGATCGTCTCCGGCTTCGCCAGGGAAGAGTTTCTGGTTGAAATCGAAGTTCTGGCTTCAGCCGATTAAAATATATTATTCTCAATTCATTGAAGAGGTTTTCTCATGAAGAAGATTAAGTTGCCAAAAACCTTTTGGCACGAAATGACGACGACCGACTTCACCGAGCCATCGACAAAGGACTGGATCGCGGTTCTGCCGGTAGCTGCAATCGAACAGCACGGGCCCCACCTGCCTGTTTTTACCGACACCGCAATCGCCGAAGGACAGATCCGGCGTGTCGTGGAGCTCTTGCCGGAAGACTTGCCTGCAACCTTCCTGCCGGTTCAGGCGGTCGGCAAATCCAATGAACACATCTGTTCACCCGGCACGCTCACCCTCACCTGGGAAACGGCAATCAAGGCATGGCTGGAAATCGGTGAAAGCGTTGCGCGTGCAGGTATTCGCAAGATCGTCCTGATGAACTCGCATGGCGGCAACGTACCGATGGTCGATATCGTCACCCGCGAACTGCGCGTCCGGCACAACATGCTGGCGGTCGGATCGGCCTGGGCCCGGTTCGGTCAGCCTGATGACGTTTTCTCGGATCACGAATTGACCTTCGGCATCCATGGCGGCGATGTCGAAACGTCGATCATGCTACACCTGTTCCCCGATCTTGTGCGCATGGACAAAGCGAAAGATTTCAAATCCACGCAAGAGACGTTCGTTGAGAACTTTCAACACTTGCGGGCACACGGTCCACATCAGTTCGGCTGGAAGGCACAGGACCTCAACGCGGCGGGAACGGTTGGCAATGCGTCGATTGCGACGGCAGAGAAGGGTAAGAGATCTCTCGATCATGCCGCATTCGGCTTCATCGAATTGCTCAGAGACATACACGCCTTCGACCTGAAGAGGCTCTCGCAGGACAATTGACATTGCCCCGTCAGAGCGGCAGACATCGAAACCTTCTTTTCAGGAACAACACAAAGGCACGCATGACCGGGAAACCGCGTTATCAGGACGTAGTCAATAAGCTGGCTTTGCTGGATCGTCTGATTGAGTTTGCTCCGGTCATAATCGGCACACCTCCGCTCGAAATTGCCATCGACACAAGCGATATCGATATTGCGTGCTCGTCATCCGACTTGAGCCATTTCAGTGATGTCGTGAGGCTTCAGTTTGGTGGATTTGAAGAGTTCCACGTTCGCTCGGTCGACCATCTCTCCCACCCGGCAGTCGTGGCTTCGTTTTTTGCCATGGACTGGCAGATTGAATTGTTCTGCCAGGCATTAAAAACGGACGATCAATGGGGCGTGCGGCACTTTCGTGTTGAGCAGAGAGTTCTGGCAATCGAGCCGGGCCTGCGCGACGAGGTCCTCAAACTCAGGCAACAGGGATTGAAGACAGAGCCGGCCTTCGCACGCCTTCTTGACCTGAAAGGCGATCCATATGAAGCGATGCTCGACCTGGGAGATAAATCCGACAAGGAGCTGCGGGAAATCATCAACCGCCGACACCAATAGGATCCGAGGGCCGGAATGCTGATGTTCAATGAAGGCTGCTAATGCTTGTAGCGATTTGGTGCGGGCGACGGGACTCGAACCCGTACAGCCTAGGGCCGAGGGATTTTAAGTCCCTTGTGTCTACCAGTTCCACCACGCCCGCTTGTTCCTTTCACCTAGCTGCCTTGGAAAAAATTCGCAAGCACGGCTGACCAGAAATCAGGACAGTTCGGGGAAGTTTCCACTTCATCGTCATTTTGCGCCAACTGGAACTGGAAATTGGCGCCGCCGGACGGTATGTCATCAGATAAGCAAATAGAAATTCACTGCGCCCGCCTCCCTGCGACTTTGCGGAGGTTGCGGCACCCAAGCGTGAGACACGGTACCCCATGGTCAGCTATATCGATGCCGCTGAAGCCCCGTTGAAGAATACAGGACAGGTTCGCCTCTACGGCCCTGACGATTTCGAGGGCATGATGCGCGCAGGACAGTTGACAGCCGCCTGCCTCGATGAACTGGCCGACATCGTCAAGCCAGGAACGACCACGCAGGAAATCGACGACTTCGTCTATCAGTATGGCATGGATCACAATGCAATCCCGGCAACGCTGAACTATCGCGGTTACACCAAATCGAGCTGCACCTCGATCAACCATGTCGTTTGCCACGGCATTCCCAATAACAAGGCCCTGAAGGAAGGCGACATCGTCAATATCGACGTTACCTTCATTCTTGACGGCTGGCACGGCGACAGCAGCCGCATGTATCCGGTCGGCAAGCTGAAAAGGGCTGCGGAACGGCTGATCGACGTCACGTACGAATCTCTCATGCGCGGGATCGAAGCCGCAAAACCCGGCAACACGACGGGTGATATCGGCGCTGCGATCCAGACCTATGTCGAGGCGCAGCGTTGCTCCGTGGTGCGCGACTTCTGCGGCCACGGGCTGGGGTTATTGTTCCACGACACGCCCAACATTCTTCATTACGGTCGACCGGGCGAAGGCGTTGAACTGAAGCCAGGCATGATTTTCACCATCGAGCCGATGGTCAATCTGGGCCGGCCGCACGTGAAGGTGCTGAGCGACGGTTGGACAGCCGTGACCCGTGACAGATCGCTATCGGCACAGTTTGAACACTCCATCGGCATAACACCGGACGGATGCCAGATCTTTACCACCTCCCCCAATGGCATTCACAAGCCGGGACGCTCAACCGACTAGGAATTTCATGAAGGATCCAGAGCCAGGCTCCTCGGACAAGTCTGATGCCTCAGGTCACAAGGGGCACCGGCAAAGATTGCGGGAACGGTTCCGTAAAACCGGTGAGCAAGGCCTCGCCGACTACGAGCTTCTGGAGTTTTTGTTATTTTCCGCCCTTCCCCGGCAAGACACGAAGCCGATTGCAAAGGCACTCCTGCAGCGCTTCGGTTCGTTTTCCGCCGCTTTGGCAGCGCCAAGGGAGCGTTTGAAGGAAGTCACGGGATTATCGGATATCAGCGTCGACACTCTGAAGGCTGTTCACGCGGCAATCATCCGATACCACCGTTCGGAACTCAATGAGCGCAGGCTGCTGGATTCCTGGTCCAAGGTGATCAGTTATCTCCAGGCTTCGATGGAATTGTCTACCGTCGAGCAATTCCGAATACTGTTCCTGGACAAGAAAAACGGACTGATTGCCGACGAGGTCCAGCAAACAGGCACCGTCGATCACACGCCCGTTTACCCGCGCGAAGTCATTCGCCGCGCTCTGGAACACTCTGCCACGGCCCTCATTCTGGTTCACAACCACCCTTCTGGTGATCCAACTCCCTCCCGTGCCGATATTCAGATGACGCAAAAGATCATTGAAGTTGCCGAACCCCTGGGGATCGAAGTTCACGATCACATCATCGTTGGACTGAGGACAAATGTCAGTTTCCGCGGAATGCAATTGATCTGACCTTCGCAAAGATCAAGTTGCAGCCGTCTAACAGCGCAGATCACCGAAGTATCAAAACCCCTGCCGCTGCGAGACCGCATTTCAATTTACCCTTATTTTACTAAGATCTTGCGGGTTTCTTTAACCAGCACATGCGATACTCGGCTCAAATCAACTGAGCCCGTGTATGTACAATTCGACTAAAAACTCCGGCGGATATATTGCCAACACGATCGTCGTGCCGATGATCGCTGTGGTGCTTGTCTCCGTGGTCGGAATTTTTGGTGTCATGCACTGGAGTGCCCGTATTTCGGACGAAAGCGCGGCGCATTCTCAGTATCGTCTCATCGACGGCGCTCTCCAGCTGATGCAAAACTACATGGTGAAGCAGCAGACCGGCGTCGTGATCTGGGATGAGGCCTTTGTTGAAGTGAATGATCCAGACCCGGATGAGGGATGGATTTTCAACAACATGATGCACTGGCTGTTTCAAAACCACGGCTTCTCGAAATCCATCCTTGTTAACCGTGACCTGGAAGTGCAGCAGGCCTATGCCCAGGACTACACGATCAAGTGGCTATCAGAGGATCTCCTGGAAGAACTGACACCTGTCGTGAAGCGTGTTCGGGCGCGTTACATCATCTCGTTCAAGAAGACACCGTCGGGACTGTACAGTTTCGTTCCGCAAAGCAGCAATTCCCGCCAGGCCATCGCCGAAACGGGCATCGTTGCGCTTGCCGGGGACCCTTATCTCTTCAGCGCTGCTGCCGTCATGCCGCAGATCCAGTCTATTTCTCCGATCAGAAAACCACCTGCCGTTCTAATCAGTCTGGTTCCGTTACGAGGAGAAAAACTGAAGGAAATAGCGGAAATGTCGCGCCTTCAGGGTCTGGTTCTGGCCAATCTTCAAAATACTCGGGATGGCGTCGGGCGGTTTGAGTTGCTGTCGCCACAAAAACGGAGCGCAGGTGTTGTCGCCTGGCAAACCAATCAGCCCGGCAGTCAAATGCTCCAGCGTGTCAATCCGTTCCTGGCCCTTGCCGCATTCATGATGGCTGCCGTTGTGATCGCGGTGACCATTTTCACCCGACAGATGACCAAACGCCTTGCCCGGAGTGAAGCAAAGGCCGTTCACGCATCACGCCACGACGCCCTTTCAGGTCTGCCCAACAGGACCCGGTTCCACACCCTTTTGAACGACACATTGCGTGACGGCATCCAGAAGGACACGAAAACCGCTGTCGTCTATATCGATCTCGATCACTTCAAGGACATCAACGACACGCTCGGGCATTCGGCAGGCGACAAGGTGATCGTCGCCGTCGGTGAACGCTTGCGACGTGTCATTCCCGATACCGGGATCGTTGCACGCATCAGCGGCGACGAATTCGCCATGGTCATCCGTGACAGCAAGGACGACGAATGGCTGGAGTACATTCTGGATCAGGTTCAGGATGAGATCAGCCGACCGATCAGGATCGGCAGCCGTGAATTGTTCGCCAGCCTGTCCCTGGGTGTGGCCGTGGCGCCGCGCGATGGCGACGACCCGGACGAACTTCTTCGCAAGGCCGATATCGCGCTTTACGATGCCAAGGCGAATGGTCGCAACAGGCGTTCCTTCTTCGAACCGACCATGGAACACCATGTCCAATCGAAGGACAAAATGTCCCGCGAACTCCGTCTGGCATTGAAAAATGACGAACTGGACCTGGCCTATCAGCCGCAAACGGATACCGATGCCAAACGCATCGTCTCCGTCGAGGCCCTCGCCCGTTGGACCAAGTCTGACGGAACGATAGTTTCCCCCGCGCAATTCATTCCGGTAGCGGAAGAAACCGGCCTCATCAACGATCTTGGTCTTTGGGTCCTGAACAAAGCCTGTGCCAAGGCGCATGATTGGCCGGGCGTGACGGTATCCGTCAACGTTTCTCCCAATCAGTTCAAGCATCCCCGTTTCGTCGAGAAGGTAATGGCAATCCTGGCGGCCAACAATCTTCCACCACAACGGCTCGAGCTTGAAGTCACCGAAAGCGTGTTTGCCGGTCGCAATGACTCCGTCCTTCAGGCGCTGAGCAGATTGAAGAACCTTGGTGTGAAAGTTGCCCTCGATGACTTCGGGTCAGGCTATTCCAGCTTGAGCTATCTGCGCCGGTTCCCTTTCGACACGCTCAAGATCGACCGGGATTTCGTCTCCGACATGAACGGCAATCCGGAAGCGGAAGCCATTCTTGTGTCGATCATCCAGCTGGGCAAAGCCCTCGGCATGACGATTGTCGCGGAAGGAATTGAAACGGCTGAGCAAATCCGTTTCCTGCAAGCTCATCGCTGCCACAGAATGCAGGGGTTCTTTATTTCCAGACCACTGACAGACAAGGCACTGGGCAAGTTCCTTGATGATTTTCACGGAGCCAACAGCACCGGTTTCGGCACGGATCTCAGCTATCAGCCGCTGACGGCCAAAGGCTGACCCGAAATTGCGGGCTTAATCTCAAAGACCCAGCCTCGATCTGATCTTCTCGGAAAAGTCGGAAAAACTGCTGAAGGGCCTTTCCTGCGCGCGCTCAAGCCATGGCGTGTCACGATCAGTTTCGGCGAGTTCCAGGCCGCTCTGACCATAGGACTTTCTCACCATGTCTTCAAACCAGGTCACGTGCTGCTGACGGCGCCGGTGCCCCACCAATCCTGCCTCAACCAAATGAGACTGATGCCTGACGGCATTCGCAACGAGTTCTGTGATACCGGCACCGGTCTGGGCGGAAACCTCCGTCACGGGAATGCTCCAAGAGCGTTCATCGACACTCAGGGAGAGTGCGCCGACAACATCAGATGCTGCTCTTCGGGCCAGTGCCCCCATATCGGCCTTTGTCACCGCCACGATATCGGGCAGTTCCATGATACCGGCCTTCATGAATTGCAGACTGTCGCCGGACCCGGGCTGTACGCACAGAACAACAGTGTCCACGGCCTGCTTCAGATCGCCTTCCGACTGACCAATACCGACGGTTTCGACAATAACCAGATCGCAGACAGCCCGAAGCAGCACGATCGCGGCAACGGCATGGTCGGACAAGCCGCCCAAGCGGTCTCTGGCCGCCATGGAACGAACGAAAACCTGGTCATCCTCCGGATCGGTCTTCAAACGTGTCCGGTCACCAAGAAGAGCTCCTCCGGTTATTGCGGATGACGGGTCCACAGCCAGGACTGCAACCCGTTTTCCATCTTCCCGGTAAGCCTTGATCAACGCGTCCGTCAGGCTGGACTTGCCGACCCCGGGAGGTCCCGTCAAACCCAGAACGTGTCCCCTTTGAAACGCGCAGATACTGTCCAGAAACGTAGCGGTTTCCGCTTCGCCGGCCCGTGTCTCAAGCCGTGTCAGAACACGTCCGAGCAGCCTTTTGCCACCCGCACGCAGTTCTTCCAATTTGGGAAAAGCAACGTTCAATCCTCACTCCCCGAACGTGCCACGGCCTTCACTGATGACATTCACCCAGTCTTCTTGTGCTTCAATGCAGCTTGTGCAGAAGCCAACCGGGCAATCGGCACGCGGAAAGGCGAGCACGAGACATAGTCGAGACCGACACTTTCACAGAAGGAAATGGACGACGGATCACCACCATGCTCTCCGCAAATACCGAGTTTGATATCAGCGCGTGTCGACCGTCCCCGCTCCACACCGATCTTGATCAGCTCGCCAACGCCGTCCTGATCGAGAGAAACAAACGGATCCTGCTCCATGATGCCCCGGCTTTGATACGTCCCCAGGAAGGAAGCCGCATCATCGCGGGAGATGCCGAAAGTGGTCTGTGTCAGATCGTTGGTGCCAAAGGAGAAGAACTCTGCAGATTGTGCGATTTCAGCAGCCTTCAGTGCAGCACGCGGCAGCTCCACCATCGTGCCAACCTGATACGAGATCTCGGTGCCTGTTTCCTCGGCGACGGCCTTGGCCATTGTCTCGATGTTTTGGCGCACCAGATCAAGCTCACCTTTCAGACCCACGAGCGGCACCATGATTTCCGGAACGACCGGCGCTCCGGTAGACTTCGCAGCTCCAACCGCCGCCTCGAAGATGGCCCTCGCCTGCATTTCCGCGATTTCCGGGTAGGAAACCAGCAGCCGGCAACCACGATGGCCAAGCATCGGATTGAACTCCTCGAGCGCCAGCGCACGGTCGCGCAGCAAGTCAGGATCGGCCCCCATCGCCTTGGCAACTTCCGCAAGCTCTTCATCTGATTTCGGCAGAAATTCATGCAATGGTGGATCCAGGAGGCGGATCGTCACCGGCAGTCCATGCATGATTTCAAACAGATCGGTGAAGTCCTTGCGTTGCATCGGCAGCAATTTGGCCAGCGCTGCACGCCGTCCTTGCGAACTGTCCGCAAGGATCATCTCGCGCACTGCGATAATCCGCTCACCCTCAAAGAACATGTGCTCCGTACGGCACAGGCCGATGCCTTCGCCGCCGAATTCACGGGCGACCTTTGCATCCTGCGGTGTTTCGGCGTTGGTGCGCACCCGCATCCGCCGCACCTTGTCAGCCCAGCCCATCAGAGTACCGAAGTCTCCGGAAAGCGTCGGTTGCAGCATCTCCACTTCGCCGGCTAGCACCTGACCGGTTGCGCCGTCGATCGTGATTATGTCGCCCTCTTTGAGCTGGCGGCCAGCGGCGTTGATCACCCCGTTTCGATAGTCGATGCGCAGCATGCCGGCGCCCGCCACACACGGTTTTCCCATTCCCCTGGCAACCACTGCTGCGTGGCTGGTCATACCGCCGCGACTGGTCAGAATGCCTTCAGCAGCATGCATGCCATGAATGTCCTCCGGGCTTGTTTCAACCCTCACCAGAATGACCTTGCGACCTTCCGCCTTGGCTTTCTCTGCATCTTCGGAGGTAAACACGATGGCACCCGACGCAGCCCCCGGAGAAGCCGGAAGGCCCGTTGTGACAACATCGCGCTCGGCCTTCGGATCGATTGTGGGATGAAGCAGCTGATCGAGCGCTGCAGGTTCGACACGGCCGATTGCTTCTTCTTCGCTCAAAAGGCCCTCTTCAACCATATCGACAGCAATCTTGAGCGCTGCTTTCGCCGTCCGCTTTCCAGCACGGGTCTGCAGCATCCACAGCTTGCCCTGTTCAATGGTGAATTCCAGGTCCTGCATGTCCTTGTAATGTGCTTCAAGCTTGGCGCAGTAGGACTGGAACTCGGCAAAGGCCTCAGGCATGAGCGCTTCGAGAGACGGACTTGTGGAACCTGCCTCGGTCCGCGCCTTTTCGGTGATGTCCTGCGGCGTTCTGATGCCCGCAACGACATCCTCGCCCTGTGCATTTACGAGAAACTCGCCATAGAGCGCGTTTTCGCCGGTTGAAGGATTGCGGGTGAAGGCAACACCTGTCGCCGAGCTTTCTCCCATGTTTCCGAACACCATCGCCTGCACATTGACGGCGGTTCCCCAGGAACCGGGAATGTCATGCAGTCGGCGATAGGTAACTGCGCGCGGAACCATCCAGGAACTGAACACGGCGCCGATCGCGCCCCACAGCTGTTCCTGCGGGTCTTGAGGGAACGGCCGCTCCAGCTCTTCCTGAACCAGTTCCTTGAACTTCTCGATTATCCCGAGCCACGCATCCGCATCGATCTCGGTATCGAGCGTCAGTTCGTTTCGCTCCTTGTAGTCTTCCAGAATTTCCTCGAACTCATGGTGATCAAGCCCGAGTACCACGTCGGAATACATCTGGATAAAGCGGCGATAGCTGTCATAGGCGAAGCGGCGGTCCCCTGCCTCCCTTGCAATGGCCTCCACCGTTTGATCATTCAGACCGAGATTCAGGACCGTGTCCATCATTCCCGGCATCGAAACCCGTGCGCCAGAGCGAACCGACACCAGAAGCGGGCGTTCAGAATCGCCGAATTTCCGACCGGTGATCGCGCCGATTTTTGCCAGTGCCTCGGAGACTTCATTCGTCAGAGCTTCGGGATAGGATTTCCCATGCTCGTAATACCAAGTACAGACTTCGGTCGTAATGGTGAAACCAGGAGGTACCGGCAAGCCCAGGCTGCTCATCTCGGCAAGGTTCGCACCCTTACCACCGAGCAAGTTGCGCATTCCTGCTTTACCTTCCGCAGCACCGTTTCCGAAGCTGTAGACCCACTTGGCCATTAGTCACTCTCCTCGCCTCGTGCAGGAGACGCCTCGTCTCCGTTTATTTTGCACTGCACATTCCTGCTACGGCAAAGGATCAGCTTCAAGCCCTTTTTGGTAGAAACCCGTATCTCTTCGCCGTAAGTCGCAAGAATTCCGACGCTCAGCAAATTCAAATGGATTTAAACCGGCAGAAAGTTATCCCGTCCTCCTTGCCGCACAGCCTTAAAGACGCCATTGTCAAAAGCAATAAGCAACAAATCAAACTGCCATGGACGAGAAGTGCGAGGAATGATGATACGAGTGACCAGCGCCGTTTCCCGAGTGGATCGCAGGCCCTTCAAGCTGAAGCTGCTTTCGCTGGTCAGTGCAATCGCCCTCTTTCCGGCTGCCGCACACGCCGAAACGGCAGCGACTTCGCAAACTTTCGGCACTCCGGCGGATCTGCCCTTCACACTGTCGGGCAGTTACTTGTCCGGGCGTCTTGCAGGTTTTCAGAAAGACTACGGCCATGCAGCTGCCTTTTATGAGGAAACGCTCGCTGCAGACCCGACCAATACCATGCTTCTGGAACGCACTTTCCTGCTGAAACTGGCAAATGGGGACGTGGAACAGTCGGTTCTTTATGCCGGTGAACTTGAAAAGGCCGGGCTTGAAAATTTCCTCGCCCAATTGGCTCTTGGCGGCCAGCAGATGGTGGACGGCAACTATCAGAACGCCGACACCGCTCTGTCCAAGGGCCGGAATGGCCCGCTTGCACAGCTCTCCATTGGTATTTCTCGCGCCTGGGCCCTTTATGGAAGCGGCAAGGTTGACGAAGCCGTCAAGGTCATCGATGAGCTAAGCGGACCGGAATGGTTCGAAGTCTTCAAGGCGACTCACAAGGCTCATCTTCTGTTTGCAGCAGGCCGAAACAAGGACGCTCTGGAAGCAGCGGAAGCCGCTTACGCAATCGATCAGGGCGCCATCCGGGTGGTGGACGCCTATGCCCGCATTCTTGCTGCCAATGGCCGCCAGAAGGATGCCATGGCGACACTGGATCAATATGACGAACAGTTCCGGGGACATCCCAAACTGGATCAAACACGCGAGATCCTTGAAAGCGGTTCCGTCATTCCTCCGATGGTTACCGATCCGGCCGAAGGCATGTCCGAGATTCTCTACGGCCTTGGCGCAGTCATAGGGCGCGACGGTGGTGAGGAGCTCTCAACATCGTACCTACAGCTTGCCCTTTACCTCGATCCCAACGCAGAGTTTGCTGCAATTGCTCTTGGCAGCGTTTTTGAACGCATGGAACAGCCGGAACGTGCCATCGAGGCACTGATGAAAGTTCCCGATGACAGTGTGCTGAAACGGGAAGCGGAAATTCAGGTCGGGCTGAACTACAACACGCTCGAGCAACTCGAAAATTCCCGCTCGCATCTCGAAGCACTGATCAAGCAGGACCCTTCCGACCTGGAAGCTGCAATTGCGCTAGGTAACATTCTTCGTTCTCATGAAATCTACGAGGATGCGGAAGAGGTCTACACCAAGGGTCTCGACACCATATCTGAGCTGGCAAGGGAGCACTGGCTGTTGCTTTACTTCCGTGGCATCAGCCGCGAGCGCCAGGGCAAGTGGGATCTGGCAGAAGAAGACTTCCGCAAGGCGTTGGAACTCAACGAAAACCAGCCTCTGGTGCTTAACTATCTCGGCTACTCTCTGGTCGATCAGGGTCTCAAGCTTGATGAAGCGCTTGAGATGATCAAGACGGCAGTGGAGCTTCGCCCGACGGACGGTTATATCGTCGACAGCCTTGGTTGGGTCTACTATCGCCTCGGACGCTATGAAGATGCTGTCAAGGAACTGGAACGGGCAATTGAATTGCGCCCGGCCGATCCTGTCATCAACGATCATCTTGGCGATGCCTACTGGATGGTCGGACGCCGCAACGAGGCTCGCTTCCAGTGGAATCATGCCAGGGATCTCGGGCCCGAGGAGAAGGAACTTCCCAAGATCCTCGACAAGATCGCAAACGGAATGAAGGATCCCTCGGTCACCGATGCGGCCAAGGCCGACACGGAAAAGAACGGCGGTTAACCGGAACCTGACATGGCGCATGACACGCAGTCCGCGCTTCGGGTGGAACTTGCCCGGGCCAAGGTCAATTTGGCGTTGCACGTTACCGGGCAACGGCCGGACGGCTATCACCTCCTCGACTCTCTGGTGGCATTTCCTCAGATTGGAGATCGCGTGGCGCTTGAACCAGCTGCGGGTCTGGAGCTGAGGGTCGAAGGCCCATTTGCACGCGACATTGACGGTCCCTCCGACAGCAACCTCATATTGAAGGCTGTTCGAGCATTTGCCGAATGCGCTGGAACACCGGTGCCCAAAGTGCGGCTGACGCTCACGAAGCGCCTGCCGGTTGCTTCCGGGATCGGCGGTGGTTCAAGTGACGCAGCCACCACGCTGCGTCTGCTGGAAGACTATTCCGGCAATTACCTTCCAGAGGAAACTCTGCACGATCTGGCACTTTCTCTCGGTGCCGACGTTCCCGTCTGCCTTTATCCGGAACCGCAGCGCATGCGCGGAATCGGGGATGAACTTGCCCCCGGTCCGCAGCTTCCGGTCTGCGGTATCGTTCTGATAAATCCCAAGGTTGGCGTTTCCACGCCGGATGTGTTCAAGAACATGTCCCAGCGTGACAATCCTGCAATGCCGGAGCTGCCCGGACGTTTCAACTCGGTAGTTCAATTGACGGAGTATCTATCCGAATGCCGGAACGACATGCAGGATGCAGCCGTTTCGTTGTGCCCCGAAATAGGCAATGTCCTTTCCGCATTTGATGTCGATTCCCGCATTGCGTTTTCACGCATGTCCGGCTCCGGTGCCACATGCTATGGCGTGTGCGAATTGCGTGATGCCATGGACATCGAGCGCCAGCTCAGAACGGCGCATCCGGGATGGTGGATCGCCTCCGGCTCCCTGTCCTGACTCCAAACAAAAAAGCCGCTCCCCGATGGAAGCGGCTTTCATTGAGAAACCCGATTTCGGGTCGCCTGCCCCGTCAGCTCACACGGGAAATACAGAACGAGACAGCATCTGCCAGCGCATCGTTATGCGCACCGGATGGAAGTGTCTCCAGCGCCTTCAATGCTTTTGCTCCATAGTCCTGCGCCCTGGTCACGGTGTCGGCAAGGGCATCGTATTTTTTGAGCAACTCAATCGCCTGCTCCAGGTCGCCGTCCTCAATGTCGTCGCCTTCAAGGCACCGTTTCCAGAAGGCGCGATCGGCATCCGTTCCCCGCGCAATCGCCAGCACGACCGGTAGCGTGATCTTGCCTTCCCGGAAATCGTCGCCGACATCCTTGCCAAGATCCGCGGACGATCCGCCGTAGTCGAGGGCATCGTCGACGAGCTGGAAAGCGTAACCGAGTTCCATACCGTATGTGCGTGCGGCCAGCTTCATGTCATCGCCCTGACCGGCGATTACCGGGCCCACTTCCGCAGCGGCTGCGAACAATGCTGCGGTTTTCGCCTCGATCACCCGCAGATAATCGGCTTCGCTGGTCTCGATGTTCTTGGCTGCACCAAGCTGCAGGACTTCGCCTTCGGCAATAACGGCAGAAGCGGTCGACAGAATGCCAAGCGCTTCGAGCGATCCGACATCCACCATCATCTTGAAGGCCTGCCCGAGCAGGTAGTCACCAACAAGAACGCTTGCCTGGTTTCCCCAGAGCTTGCGCGCGGCCAGTTTGCCTCGACGCATATCGCTTTCATCGACGACGTCGTCGTGAAGCAAGGTAGCGGTATGCATGAATTCCACGCTGGCAGCCAATGTGACGTGCCCACTTCCCTGGTAACCGAACATATCCGCGCAGGCCAATGTCAGCATTGGGCGCAGACGCTTGCCACCGGATGAAATCAGATGTTTGGCGATCTCTGGAATCAGCTCCACGTTGGAGCCTGCCTTGGAGAGGATCAGTTCATTGACATCCGCCATGCCTCCGGACACAAGGTCCACAAGAGACTGTATACTTGGACGGCGCTGTTGATTGTCAGAATATGTTGCGACAACGGCCACTAATGGCACTCCCCTGAATATTTGTGCGGACAATATGGCGCGAACGCCTCCGGGGCAAGACGGCAATCCGTTGACAAACTGTTGAAATGCCACAAACAGCTGGTTTTGCTGTAAATGAGTTCCAAGAGGTGCACACTCGTGCGCCCAGTCGCTATGATGCTAACGCCGGGAAACATATGGAAGAACTAGTCAGAACCAATGACCCTGTCCTCATCTCCTTTCTGGAATCGATTCTCGAGGAGGCCGGCATCAAGCATTTTGTCGCAGACGGAAATATGAGCATTCTGGAGGGGTCGCTTGCCATGATCCCCCGTCGGATCCTCGTCGACGCTGACCAGATACAAATGGCTCGCAAGCTTGTCCGCGACGCTGGTCTGGAACATGAACTTCGTCCGGAACGCGGGCAATCCTGAGATGACGGAACCGCGGATATCGGAAGAATGCGACGTAACACACGACGCATTTCTCGGCGGACAGGTCTATGTACATCAACCCAAACGCGGCAGACACCGCGCAGGACTTGATGCGGTTTATCTCGCAGCAGCTCTGCCGGACGGCACAAAAGGGCATGTGGTCGATCTCGGCGCAGGTGTCGGCACGGCAGGGTTTTGTGCCGCAGCGCGCTTGCCGGATATCACTGTAACGCTTGTTGAAATCGACCCGGCCGTACTAAAGCTTGCACAGGACGGGCTTCAGGACCCTCACAACGCTTCCTTTGCGATGAGGGTCGCCCTTCTGGAAGCCGACATTACGACAAAGGGCAACCTTCGCCACGCTGCCGGCCTCAAGTCCTCCATGGCCGACCACGCAATCATGAACCCGCCCTATTACGAGGCGGACAGGTTCCGTGCGTCGCCAAAATCAGCCCGAGCCGGCGCCCATATGCTGGATGAACGCGGGCTGGAGCCCTGGGCGAAAACGGCGACAGACATCGTCAAGGAAGGTGGCAGTCTTACGGTGGTTTTCCGCGCCGACGGTTTACAGGAACTCCTGAATGTTCTGCAGGGGAGATTCGGCGCCATCGATGTTATCCCGTTGCGCCCTCGGCCCGATGCGGCCGCGACCCGCGTCCTGATCCGGGCCATTCGCGCCAGCAAGGCGCCGCTCCGGCTGATGCCGGGCTTTGTGCTTCATGAGGGTGACGGCTCCGAGTTCACCGCGCAATCAAAAAGCGTCATGCGCGACGGCAAGGGTCTTGGCTTGCCACTCCGGCGCTGACCGGTCAGTGGATCACGATTTCTCCGTTCGTATATCTGAAATCCACCGGCTCGATCAGGTTCTGATGAGCCACGCGCACTGAATGTATGCGACCGTCAATCTCCCTTTCCCAGAAATCCAGAAACCTGTTCAATTCAGGAAACTGAGGAGCAAGATCCTCGGTCTGCCAAAGAAAACTTTGCAATAGTTTCGGATGATCCGGGAGCCTGTACAGGATCTCGGCGGTCATTAAACCATAGCCGAGAAGCCGCTTCTCAAAGTCTAAGCTGGTTTTCATGCCTTTTCTTTCCTTTCCCACAAAGAAAGAGTGTCATGGAAACCTGCTTCGCCAAAAACAAATTTGGACAAAGATTGTTTATAAGCGAAAAATTAGCAGCACTCGAACAACACTGCTAACAAAATACTATTCGTCACTTCAGGAAAACTTCAGTTCGACTGAATGGTCGTCAAATACCCCAAAAACGCATCAATGTCATCTGGTTCGAAGGCAAATTCCGGCATGTTGTCGTGTGCGGTCACGATACCTTCAGCCAGCGGCTCCTCCAGGCTTTCCAATGGATAAAGCTTGGAAAGGTCTCGAAATGCCGGTGCGCCGGCTTGTGCACTTTCGTCGTCTGTTCCGACGGCATGACAGGTCGCACAGTAGATTTCCGCCAGTTCCTGGCCTGATGCAACACTGACCGGATCGGTCGGATAGGGATCTTCAGCGGCGTTTGCCACAACGCTGAAGGCAGCTAGCATTGCGCCAAGGCAAACCGGTTTCACAAAGGTCACGTCCTTCTCCCTCCCTTGAATCTCTCCACAGTTCTATAAAGGTTTCGAAGATTCGCACATTAGGGAGACCACGTGGGCATGTTCTCACGGCAACTTTGCCTATATAACCCGTGTGACCTACCCGTCTGCTGGAGGATTTATGACACGAACGCCCCTTCCCGCCTCAATCGACGAAACCCTCGCTCTGATGGATCAGGCCGGGTATGTCGCAGACAGATCCCTGGCGACGGTTCTGCATCTGGCACTCAGGATGAACCGCCCCTTGTTTCTGGAAGGTGAAGCCGGCGTCGGCAAGACCGAAATTGCCAAAGTCCTTTCCTCCACGCTCGGCCGCGATCTCATTCGCCTCCAGTGCTACGAAGGCCTCGACATCGCGTCGGCCGTTTACGAGTGGAACTACCAGGCACAGATGGTCGAAATCCGTGTCGCGGAGGCCGCAGGTGACACAGATCATTCCGAGCTTTCCAAGTCGATCTTCGATGAACGTTTCCTGATCAAGCGCCCCGTATTGCAGGCGCTCGAGCCCACGCTCGGCGGCTCACCGGTCTTTCTCATCGACGAGCTTGACCGTGCTGACGAAGCGTTTGAAGCATTCCTGCTGGAAGTTCTGGCAGACTATCAGGTTTCCATTCCCGAGCTCGGCACCGTCAAGGCCTCGGAACCGCCGATCGTGATCATCACGACCAACAGAACCCGTGAAATTCACGACGCCCTGAAACGGCGTTGCCTGTACCATTGGGTCGATTATCCGGATGCCGAACGTGAACTGGAAATTGTTCGCCGCAAGGTTCCGGGAGCTGCCGAGCGGCTCGCACAGGAAGTCGTTGCGTTCGTGCAGAAGCTGCGTTCGGAAGAAGATTTGTTCAAGCAACCCGGTGTTGCCGAGACCCTGGACTGGGCGACGGCTCTTTCCGAACTCAACGAAATCGCCCTTGATCCGGACATGGCCTCTGACACGCTTGGTGTTCTCCTGAAGTACCAGGACGACATCGAACGGGTCCGCGGCTCGAAAGTCCGTCACATGATTGACGAGCTCCGCAAGGAGGCTCCTCATCCGCAAACAATGCCGGCAGTCTAGGTACCGTTTTCCGACCATGGCTTCGACCGCTGCACGCTCCCGGATTACGGACAACATCGTATTCTTCGCCCGCACACTGCGTAAGGCAGGCGTGCCGGTCGGTCCCGCCTCGGTCGTCGATGCCGTGAACGCCGTTGAAGTCTCGGGCATTGAGAGCCGGGACGATCTTTACTGGACGCTACACGCGGTCTTCGTGCGCAAGCACGAACACAAGGTGCTGTTTGATGAGGCCTTCCGCATTTACTGGCAAAGCCGCGGCCTGATCGAGAAAATGCTTGCCATACTTTCTCCTGTCGCACCGCCGCGTGGAGCACTGGAGAAACCAAAGGCAGGACAGACCCGGGTTTCACAGGCATTTCAGGCAGCTCAGGAACGCGTCGCGGAAGAAACCGTTCCGGAAATCGAGGTGGATGCGAAATTCACCGTCTCTGGAAGTGAACTCCTGCAGAAAAAAGACTTTGCCCAGATGACCGCGGAAGAGGTGGAGGAGGCCAAACGGGCGCTCAAGTCCATGGCCATGCCGATGGACAGGATCAGGCTCCGTAGGCTCAAGTCCGCAGCCAGAGGTCGGATAGATCCACGCCAGACGATGCGCGCATCTATGCGCGCGGGCGGCGAGATAATTGACATGAAATACAGGAAGCCAGCTGAAAAGCGCCCTCCTCTCGTGGTCCTGTGCGATATCTCAGGTTCAATGAGCCAATATTCCCGGTTGCTGCTGCACTTTCTGCACGGCGTTATGGCAGAACGGCGCGATGTACACACTTTCCTGTTTGGCACGCGGCTGACAAATGTCACGCGACAGCTCCGGATGAAAGATCCCGACGAAGCACTCGACGCCTGTTCTCAAGGTGTCGAAGACTGGTCCGGCGGTACCCGGATTGCATCGGCCTTGCATGATTTCAATCGTCATTGGTCGCGCCGCGTGCTGAGCGGCAATCCGACCGTTCTTCTGATCACTGACGGCCTTGAACGTGACACGGACGAAGACCTGGAAAGGGAAATGGACCGCCTGCACCGGTCCTGTCGCCGTCTCATCTGGCTCAATCCACTTCTCCGGTTCGACGGGTTTGAAGCCAAGGCGAGAGGCATTCGGGCCATGCTGCCGCATGTGGACGAGTTCCGCGCCGCTCACTCCCTCGATGCTGTCGCCGATCTTGCCGAAGCTCTTTCCGGAACCGGCGGAAAATCGAGCAAAGCAAGCCCGAGAAACTGGCTCTAGATTTCGCAAGGGTTTGCAAGTGTCGAAGAAAAGTCTTTCCCAAATCGAGCGTGATGTCCTCGCCGTATCAGACATCTACGCCGAAAGGTTCGAGATTGAGCGCGGCAGTGCCTGGTACCTTGCCAAATTGACGGAAGAGCTTGGTGAACTAACCGCTGCGGACCTGAAGTGTGCCGGGAATGCCAGATCCTCGGGAAAATCCAGACAGGATCTTGAAGAAGACCTGGCAGACGAAGCGGCGGACCTGTTCGCGCACATCCTGTTGTTCTGCAGAAACCGGAACATCGACCTGGAGCAAGCGCTGGAACGCAAGTGGCTGAAGCATCTTCCGGTTTCTCAATCCTAAGCTCCAATCCCACCGGCTGGTGTGTCAGCTTTCCTTCCGGTAGAGGATCGTGCCGCGTTGGTTGATCAACAGCACTTCGCCCGAGACAGGATGGACATAAACTTCAACGCGCTGTCCTTCAGGGGTGGTGCCGTATACTTCCCAGCATCCCCCATCTTCCTTCATCCGCCTAACGTCCCAGCCCTCCGCGGTCAGTTTGGCCGTTACTTCAGTTTCAGAAAGCCAGGCGGACTTTTCGGTCGCCTCACATTCGAAAAGGCCGGTTGCGGATGCCGGAATGGTGAAAAACCAAACAATAAGTGAGTAGGCTATGTGGAGTGTGTAGTTCATCACGTTTCCTTTCCCGTGTGTGAACGAAAGTTTCAGGCTGGAGCTTTGGCCAATCGGGCCTTGAGCGTCCGGCGAATTCGATAGTTTTCAAGAAGACCAAGCGGAATGAAGTGAACGAGAGCTGGTCCAAACTCGTTGTGGACGAATATCCAGTGGAGCAACGTTGCCAATGCGGCGACGTAAACAAGACGTTGCAACTGCTTCCAACCTGAACCGAGCTTACGGACAGAAAAGTCGTTGGAAGTGACTGCCAGAGGCAGGAACACAAAAAAGGCAAACCACCCGGTCCAGATGCCAAGTGCCCAGAATTCGCCCAAGACAGCTTTCAGCGATCCCATGTCAATGAGATAAAGAACAGTATGAAAAGCCGCGTAACCGAAGGCGGCAACGCCGAAGTACCTGCGACGTCGAAGCATCCAGAACCAGAATCGGTTTTTTGGAAACATCAGGCGAAAGGGAGAAATGATCATGGAAACGATCATGAAGCGAGCGGCAAACTCACCCGTGGGATGCAGCAGGAACTCCGTTGCCTGGCGCCCATCTTCCGAATTTGCGCCGCTTGCAAGGGCAAACATCATTGGAACGGACGGCAACACCAAAAGAACCCAAATGAAGGCTCTGCTATCCACTATCTTCTTCATTAAGTCTCTGCCCATGACCTTGCGGATCTCCTTGGAACCCCAAGTTTGATCCGAAGATAACGGACAAGTGTCGTAGAACTGTCCCAGCTCCAGCACCCATTTGTCGCAAAATGTATCGATAGGGAACAACAACGAGAAAACCCCGACGGTTCCGCGTTGGGGCACTTGGAACCGGCCGAGGCCTTTTAAGGGCCTTATCAGGCCCGCCTCGACATTATATTCAAAAACATGAAACTAAATGCGGCAAGCTGTCCCTGCGACCGCTTTGCAGCCCTCTATGGCAAGGCAACAACCGGAGTTCTGATCCCTACCCTTTGAAAAAGATCCTCAATGTCATGATTGGCCATACGGATACACCCGTAAGAGACAGCACGCCCAATGGATCCCGGTCTGTTGGTGCCGTGAATGGCATAATTGCCGTTGGACAGGGTCATGGCAGCAACTCCCATCGGATTGTTGGGCGCCCCACCTCTGATCACGTTGGGTAGATTGGGAAAGTCTCTGCGGACTTCCGCCGAAGGTGACCAGTCTGGTTTCAGATATTTCGCTGTAATCTGCGCCTGACCAGTCCACGCCTTTCGGCGTTTTCCCACCGCAACCTTGTACCGGATAGCGCGATTTCCGCGCAGCACGAGGTAAAGCCGTCTCTCGGAGTTTCGGATCACAATTGTCCCCGGGCGAAAACGGTGGTCGGAAAACCCGACAAGTTCCGCGGCAATTCCAGGCAACGGCGCAGCGAAGAGGAACGTGAGCCCGAGCAATGGCAACAAAAGACAAATGAAGGGTTTTGAACGCATGACTTTCCCTTGATCCTTCGGGAAAGATTATCGCGGGGCCGCCCTTGAAAGAACCAGCCCCGCCCTACTTTCTTACCAGAAGGTTAACAAGGAAGCCTCCATCCACCTGAAGCACTCGCCGGAATGTGTGGCAAGCTTCAGGACTTGTGATCGGAATTGCATACCGTTCGGTAGGAAAATTCGTATTGTGGGAGCCGCTATCAACTCGCGGCCTGCAGACCTTTGAATGCTTGAGGAAAGGCATTCACCCGGAAAGGTCGCGGAAGATCATACAAAGCAAGGACAATTCACATGACGCGTCATTGGCCGATCAACTTTGCTTCTCGTTATCTGCTCCTATTGGGCTTGGTCTTTATCCTGGGTTTCGGTGCCTTGTTCACCAGTTCCCTCCGTGTCAGTGCAGGACCGATTTCTGGAACTTATGTTCTGACGCCTTCAAACATTGATACCGGCTTTTCCGTGCGGGTTCTCGGTCGAGGTCCGGTGCTCGGCGAATTCAAGAACGTGACAGGCAAGATGATCCTGAACCAGAACCGGCCGGAAAAGAGCCGTGTAAATGTCACCGTGGATCTCAGGAGCGTCAAAACCAACAACGACCGCGTCACGGGATTTCTGAAAAGCTCGGCCATGTTTGACGTTGCAAATCATCCGATCGCGAAATTCCAGAGCACGAGAATTGTCATCACCGGGAAATATTCGGCCGAAGTCGAAGGTGTTCTGTCGCTTCGGGGGCAACGCAAAAGGACCAAACTCTCGGTGAAAATAACGAACACCAATTCCAGGGGACGAGTTGCCTTCGAAGTTTCAGGCGGTTTTTTCAGAAGTCTTTATGGAATGGATGCCGGATTGCCCATCTATGCGGACAAGGTGAACTTGAAAATCAGAGGAACGGGTCGGCGCGGCTGAGAACTGCGCCCTGCGGTCGGACTTCGACTTCCTGATCCGGCAACTGCGCTACATCGGGTTCGGCGCGCCATCGCGCCATTCGTACCAAATGTAGGTTGGGACATTGCTGTCGCCATTTTCGTCAAAAGTAACCGGACCCAACACGGTGTCGAACGTCCCCTCCTGCAATGCCACGGAAACACCTTCAAGCTGTGTGTCGCCTGCGGTCGTTGCCGCATCTGCCCAGGCCTGAATGGCCGCATATGTAGTCAGCGCGTAGCGTTCACCCTGGTTTCCGCTTGCTTCAAGCACGGATACGAGGTCCTGCGCGCTGGGAAGCTCACGCGGCACCTGAGGATAGGTCAACAAGGTACCGTTCCCGGCCGGACCGGAAACCGACCAGAAGTCTTCCGTCATCAGCGCATCACCGGAGACAAGCACCGCGCCGAGCCCCTGCTTCTCCATCTCAAGCTTGATGAGACCGGCTTCCGGGTGATAGCCGCCGAGATAAACCGCATCGATCCCCTCCAGCGACAATTGGGACACCAGGTTCCTGTAGTCGCTCTCTCCAGCGTCAAATCCAAGCGCGATGCTTTCGGTTTTGCCCAGGTCGTTCATCGCATCCTTGACCGCGTCGGCAAGACCTTTGCCGTATGCCGTCTTGTCGTGAAGGATCGCCACGTTGCCGATCTTGAAGTGTTCCGCCAGAAATTGCCCGGCAATCCGGCCTTGTGCATCGTCTCTTGGCGCCAGACGAAACACACCTTCTCCCGGGCGCTCATCGGTAAACTTCGGCAGCGTGGTCGCCGGAGTGATTTGGACGATACCGGCATTCGCATAGACTTCGCTCGCCGGAAGCGAGGCGCTGAAACAAAAATGCCCGGCAACAAAAACGACGCCTTTGCCGACAAGCTGATTGGCAACGGCCACTGCCTGATCCGCATTGCAGGCATCGTCTGCTATTTCCAGAACGAGCGGTTGACCATTGACACCGCCGGCGGCATTGATGTCCTTGACCGCCTGTTCGGCGCCTGCCCTCATTTGCGCCCCGAACTGACCGAATTGCCCTTTCATCGGTCCAGCAATCGCGATCGGGATCTCGGCGATGGCCACTCCGGAAAGGAGGCTGCACGCCAGGAATGTCACGCTTGCGGCAAGATGCTGATAGGTCATCCGTTTCCCTGAAAATCCGACTGCCTTTCCCTACCCCTATCGCGACTAGGCACGGAGCTCAATCTGACCACCGACAAAAATGCTGGCGAAACGCGATCCGCTGCGACATATCTTGGTTGCGGCCGAGGGAACTGAACAGACAATGACGGTAATTTGTTTGCAACAGCGCCCTAGGCACGGCATTACCGGATGAATAAACTCCGCTGTTCGTCTGAAACCCAAGCGATTCCCGGCCATTGGGCCTATGGAGCTGAATTTATGTCGTCATCCGTCGCTGATCCCAACGACCAGAACAAGCTGCCGCTGGACACGCAAAGCTTCAGAGAGGCCATGAGCCGGATCGCTGCCGCTGTTCATGTGGTAACGACCGATGGCCCCGGCGGACGCATGGGAGCGACCGTTTCCGCCGCCTGCTCCGTGAGCGACGACCCGCCGAGCATTCTCATTTGCCTTAACCGGCAGACACGCATGCATAGTGCGGTGCTGAGAAATCGGACGTTCTGCCTGAATACCTTGAGCGACGACCACGAAGAGATTTCGGACACGTTCGCCGGTCGGCACAATCTCGAAATGCCGGACCGATTTGCAAAGGGCGAATGGACAAATCTCGCTACTGGCTGTCCTGCCCTCGACAGTGCACGTCTAAGCGTGGATTGCGAGATCTTTTCGGTGACGGAAATGGGAACGCATTCCATTATTGTCGGCACTGTCGCCGATCTGCGCATGAAAGACCCGGGCAAGTCCCTTCTTTACGTTCGAAGGGGATATAAAAGTCTCGACACCTGAGCCTCTCGCGACCAAACTAATGCTCCTTGATTTCTTGATTTGTGGAACGACGCTCGATGTCCGGATTGCGTAACCTGATCACAGATGTCCCCGGCCTGAAGGTCGGCAATGCTTCCGACCAGGATCTGAAATCCGGAGCTACGGTCCTCGTCCCGGACGAGCCGGCGGTAACATCGGTGGCCATTCACGGTGGCGCTCCGGGCACACGCGAGATTGCTCTTCTGGAACCGGAGCAAACGGTCGAAAAGATCGATGCGATCGTCCTGGCCGGTGGCTCGGCTTTCGGTCTGGATGCGGGCGCCGGCGTCCAGGGGCGGCTTGCCGAACTCGGATACGGTTTTCAGGTCGGCCCGGTTCGGGTTCCGATTGTGCCGACCGCAATCTTGTTTGACCTCCTCAATGGGGGTGACAAGAGTTGGGGTCAGGCCGCTCCCTACCGCGATCTCGGTCGCTCTGCTCTGGATGCGATTTCTCACGATTTTGCTCTGGGCTCGGTCGGAGCGGGCACCGGAGCGACAACCGCCAATCTAAAGGGTGGTCTTGGGTCCGCTTCACAGGTTCTCGACAATGGCGTCACAGTCGGCGCAATTGTCGCCGTGAACGCGCTCGGCCGCGCGACTGTCGGTGATACCCAGCATTTCTGGGCAGCTCCGTTCGAGATCGGAGAAGAATTCGGCGGCCGCGGTATGGCACACCCCTTCCCCGAAGACGGGATTTCCGTGCGCACCAAGCTGGACGCCCTCAAGGCGGGGGCGAACACAACGATCGCAGCGGTTGCAACCGACGCGGTTCTGACCAAGGGCGAAGCCAAGCGCCTTGCCGTTATGGCTCATGATGGTCTTGCCCGCGCGCTCTGGCCAGCTCACACCCCGCTTGACGGAGATCTGGTTTTTGCCCTGTCGACCGGTCAGCGCAGGCTTGAAAACGGCCTGGAAGACATGGTGCAGCTCGGCGCAGCTGCGGCTTCCTGCCTTGCCCGCGCAATCGCCAAGGGCATCTATCACGCCACCCCGGCACTGGATGACCCTGTCCCGACCTGGCAGGAAAAATTCGGCGCTTAGCAGGAAATCTGTCAGCGGTGACGAACCGTATGCGATGTAGGCTCACAATTAGAGAGACATCGCAGCAATGGACCATCCGTGGAAAACCCTTACCTTCATCCTGTCCCTGCTGGCTTCGGCAACTGCAGCTTCCGCTCAATCAAAGCCCCTGGTGCTGGAAGACTTTTTTCGTGGCAAGACCATCGGCAAAGGTGTCTTTGAAAGCAAGATTGCCGGGGTGAACCGACCGTTTACTGTCTATTTGCGAGGAACCTGGAACCCGCGGACATTCACGCTGCGACTGCGTGAGGACTTCGTATACCAAGACGGAGAGCGGGACACCAAAACCTGGTTCTTCCAGAAAGTCGCCGATGGTCGGTATATCGGCCAGAGGGCCGACGTCATAAGCCCGACAAATGTCAGCACGGACCAAAATGGAGCGCTTCGGTTTTCCTATGTAGCGGAACTGCAGACCCAGAACGGTCCACTGCTACTTCGCTTTGACGACACTCTGACGCAAATTGATCAAAGCACAGTTCGCAATACAGCCAACGTCATGAAGGCAGGCATAACCATTGGCACCGTGGACCTGACCTTCACGAAGTAGCGATCACAGAACAAGATATTTTGTAAAAGCTTGATTGCATCAGCAGGAGCGGCCTAACTTTAAGGAGTATACTTTTATTATTCCATGAGGCCGTTATGATGCCACTACGCACTTTCTCAACGATTGGATTGCGCTGTCTTCCGCTTATTATTGCGACAGCTTTGGCGTTTTCTGCGCAAGCAGCCGAGCCGAAGCTGGCAGATAACCTGGAAGAGAATTTACGGTCTCCTTTCACAGGTGATTTCGAAGAAATCATCGAACGCGGCTTTGTCCGTGTACTCATTCCCTTTTCCAAAACGGGTTACTTTATCGACAAGGGCGAACAGCGGGGCAGCACTGTCGATATCATGCGCGAGTTCGGAAAATTCCTGGACAAGAACTACGGCAAGAAAACGAAAGACCTCAAAATCGTCCTGATCCCCACCCCCAGAAACAAGCTGTTCTCCGATCTTGACGAAGGACGCGGCGATGTCTCCCTCGGCAATCTGACGATCACGGAGGAGCGCCAGAAGTTGGCGGACTTTTCACTTCCGCTGCTCAAGGACGTACACGAAGTCCCGGTCACGGGCACCGACGTTGGCGAGTACTCTTCGCCGTCAGACCTCTCCGGTCTGACAATTTACGTGCGAAATTCCGCGTCCTACTACGAAAGCCTGGACGCTCTAAACAAACAGTTTGAGCTGGAAGGCAAGACACCCATGGACCTCGTACTGGCGGATGAACGTCTCGAAGACGAGGATCTCATGGAAATGGTTGCCGCCGGAGGCATATCGACCGTTATCGTAGACCAGCACAAGGCGGACTTGTGGCTGGAAGTGCTGGACGGCCTCAAGATACACCCCAAGGCAGCGGTTCGAACCGACGGCGAAATTGCGATCGCCGTACGAAAGACAGCTCCAAAATTGCTGGAGGAAATCAACGGATTTGCCGCAACCGTTAAAAAAGGCACCCTCCTCGGCAACATCATTTTCAAGAAGTACCTCAGGGAAGCCAACTACCTTCGCAATCTTCGGGACGACAGCTATGGAATAGAACTCGAAGAGTATAAGAACCTGTTCAAGAAATATGCGGAAGAATACAAGTTCGACTGGCTTCTGATTGCGGCCCAGAGTTTCCAGGAGTCGCGATTTGATCCGAAAGCCCGAAGCCGTGCGGGTGCCGTTGGGCTCATGCAGATCAAACCTTCAACGGCAGAGGGTTCGCCTATCAATATCCGTGGCGTTACCAAGGACACGGAGAAAAATGTCCACGCGGGCGTAAAGTATCTGCGTTTCCTGGCCGACCAGTACTTTCCAGAACTGTCTTCACGGGAAGCGAACCAGACCTTCTTTGCGCTTGCGGCCTACAACGCCGGCCCCAGTCGTTTTGCCAGAATGCGCGAAAAGGCAAAGAAGCAGGGATACGATCCGGACGAATGGTTTGGGAATGTCGAATGGATTGTTGCCTCTGAAATCGGCAGGCAACCAATCGATTATGTCGGCAATATCTACCAGTATTACGTGGTCTTTCACAATCAGATCAAACGAACCGAAGCCGATGCCGCCGCCAAGCAGGCAGCGGCACAGGAATAAAACCGGACGGTTGGCTTGGGAACTCCCTCAGGCGGCCTTCCTGCCGAGATGACCTGCCCGGCTCAGCATCTTGGCCCTTGCGCTGTCGTTCGAACCGCTAATGGGCGAGAAGATATGATACCCTTTCGGCTTGAGACCGCAGAACGACAGGATCTGCTTTTCCGTTTGCTTGCGCGAGCCTGCGCCGTAAAGCCAGCGGAAAATCCAGCCTGGAGTATCGGCAGTCACCAGCACCTCGGCGGTCCTCCCCTCCAGCAGCTTCTCCGGAAGAGCCTTGCCTGAAACATATTTGAAAGCTTTGCCCGGCAGCAGGACGCGATCAAAGAGGCCTTTCAGTTTTGCCGGATGACCGCCCCACCACAGTGGATAGGCAATCACGACATGGTCACACCAGGTGATGTCGTTCCATAGCGCCTGAAGATCCGGTTCAAGTTCGGGAGCGTTCTTGAAATCGGAAGTGCCGAAATCCGGGTCGAATTTCATCTCAGACAAATGCAGAACGCGCACCTCATGGCCCTTCTTCAATGCGTTTTCAGCATATTCACCGGCCAACGCACCGCAAAAGGAGCCCTTCGCCGGATGTCCGTCGAGGATCAAGATCCGAGTCATGTTCACATCCATTTTTTCGAATGAAGGTCAAACCATAAAATTGACCACGGTCATTTTTTGACATCGATATGCTCTGATGTCAAGAATTATTTGACCGCGGTCAATTTTAAGAGGTTTCATGACACGCAAGCCGCAACAACGCAGCATCGCCACCCGGGCCCGGGTGCTTCAGGCAGCCAAAGACTTGAGTCGTTTAAATGGACTGGAACAGGTCACTGCCGAAGCAATTGCACAGGAAGCCGGTGTCGCCAAGGGAACGGTTTTTTCCCATTTCGGCGACATGAACGGGCTGTTGACCCATGTTCTGCTCGACCGATTGAACTCTCTGCGTTCAAATTCGGACGGATCCGACAATCCACCGGAAGCCCTGACGGATCCTGTCGGACTGCTGATGCACAGGATGATGGCGCTGATTGGAGTTATCACCGACAGTCCGACAGTCCTGAGATTGTTTTTGGACAATATAGGCGTCACAAAACCGACTTGCGCTGCAGAATTCGTCGAAGCACTCGACGCCCTTGATACTGAATTGACTGCTTTTCTGGGGCGCTGGCAAGGCTCAGATGCATTCACCCCCCTGCTCCGCAAGGACCGTTCGCCGGAAGAAATGACGGACGGATTGATCGCCTTCATGATCCATGGAGCAATTCTGCTCAAAAGCCATCAAATGACGGACACTACGGAATTGGAACATCGTCTTCGGCGGCATGTCGAAGCGTTCGTTCTTGCTCAATAGCTGTCCCTGTCGTCAAACACGGGAGCCGCAGATCTGCACGTTTGGGATTTGCGATTGCGCGGAAAATTGAAATCAACAAAATCCGGCTTCACGCTTCCACCGGAAGCTCACCGGGCCAGGAAACCACATGGTTTTCATAGTCTTCCAACTGCATTCCGTCTTCAGACACCGTCCGGTTGCGAACAGAAATCCCGGCAGCATGAACAGTTTCCCGGTCACCGGAAACAAGTGGATGCCACCAGTAAAGATCCTTCTGCTCGCGCACCAGCCTGTAGGCGCAGGTAGGTGGAAGCCATGAAAGAGTGCGCACTTCATCCGGCGTCAGTTGGATGCAATCGGGAACGGTTGCAGCCCGATTTTCATAGTCCTTGCACCGGCAGGAGCCACTGTCGAGAAGCGTGCAGGCAACATCCGTCCAGACGATCTCCCCCGTGTCCCAGTCTTCCAGTTTGTTCAGACAACACCGGGCGCATCCGTCACAAAGCGACTCCCATTCCTCCGACGTCATCTCGTCAAGAGTCTTGGTCTTCCAGAACGGCAAAACACCGCTTTCCTTATCAGATATCATTCTTATGCTTTGCCCATGCCGAAGGCGGATATGGCGGAACATTCCAAGTGTTCCGGAACGGTCCGAAGCGCCTGCGCCTATCATGCTATATTCCGCACGGCAAGTCAGGAGAAACGCTCCGAAATCGCCCATGGTATTTTCGCAAGAAAGATCAATAAACTGGGAGCAAATTGCGTCACCCGCCCGGCCCGGTTTTCACATACGGAAAAAACCGGTAATTTGAAGAAATCTGTACTGATCCGGAGATCAAGTTCGCGTGGAAGACCAGCGACAATCAAGTGACATGAAAGGCGCTCCGAAGCCTCGCAAGCGCGACCGCATTCGCCGGTTCTTCCTTGCGATTGATGCAATAGTCGACACGGCTCTCTGGCGCAGCGGCGCCGCGATCCGCCGTGTTCTTGAGGGATATGACGCCTATTTGCGCCGGTTTCGTGCAAAAGGTATCTGGCGTGGTCTGGCAGAACTTTCCTCCGACGGACTCACCTTCGGGCTGATCGGTTTCGTTGTGGTTCTGGCATTCGCGCAGCCGGCCTTTGAGGCAACTCGATACGCGGATTGGAAAACAACTGACGATTTCGCAGTTACGTTTCTCGACAGGTTCGGCAAGGAAATCGGCCGCCGGGGAATTGTGTTGAATGACAGCGTCCCCCTGGAGGAAATTCCCGATTCCCTGGTCAAGGCAACTCTTTCTACTGAAGACCGTCGCTTCTTTTATCATTTCGGCATCGACTTCATGGGAACCTTCCGTGCCATGGTGGAAAATGCCCGTGCCGGAGGCGTTGTCCAGGGTGGCTCCACCCTCACACAACAGCTCGCCAAGAACCTGTTCCTGACCAATGAGCGCAGTCTGAGCCGCAAGATCAAGGAGGCTTATCTGGCGCTTTGGCTGGAGGCGAACCTGTCGAAACAGGAGATCCTGAAACTCTATCTCGACCGCGCCTACATGGGTGGCGGTGTCTTCGGTGTGACCGCCGCCGCCGAATTCTACTTCAACAAGAATGTCAGGGAACTGACACTTGCTGAAAGTGCCATGCTCGCAGGCCTATACAAGGCGCCGACAAAATATGCCCCACACATCAACCTGCCTGCAGCCAGGGCCCGCGCCAACGAAGTCCTGACAAACATGGTCCAGGCGGATCTGCTGACAGAGGGCCAGGTGATCGGCGCAAGGCGCAACCCCGCGCTTGCGGTCGACCGTTCCCAGGAACAACTTCCGGAATACTTCCTCGACTGGGCGCTCGACGAGGTCAAGAAACTCGCAAGACGCAATCCCGCGCTTGCCCGGGATCGCATCGTGACCGTTCGCACAACCCTGGACCCAGCCCTTCAGCGACAGGCTGACCTAGCGGTAGAAACCATACTGCGTGAAAACGGCAAACTGCGCGAAGCAAGCGAGGCCGCACTGGTCTCCATGATCCCCGATGGCGCTGTCGTTGCCATGGTCGGTGGCAGCTCTTACGGCGAAAGCCAGTTCAATCGCGCGGTCGACGCATTGCGCCAGCCTGGTTCCTCTTTTAAGCCGTTCGTTTACATGACCGCCTTCATGAACGGCTACGCACCCGATAGTATCGTTCCCGACAGGCCTGTTTGGATCGGCAACTGGTCACCGAAAAACTACTCCCGGCGCTATCGCGGCCCTGTCACACTGAAAACAGCCCTGACGAAATCGATCAACACCATTCCCGTCCGGCTTTCTCTCGATTTCGGCCGGGAAAAGATCATAGAAACGGCCTATGCGATGGGCCTGACACACGAGCTCGAAAACTCGATTTCCCTGCCCATCGGCTCTTCGGAAGTCTCCGTGATCGACATGGCGTCCTCTTACGCATCCTTTGCAAACGGTGGTTACAGAGCGCCTGCCTACGCCATTCTGGAAGTCAAGAACAGCGATGGGAAGGTTCTCTATCGCCGTGAGCAGGAGCAGCCGGAGCGCCAACGGGTTCTACCTGAAGACAAGGTGCACCAGATCAATGACATCCTGGTCAACGTGGTCGAGGCAGGCACCGCCCGAAGAGCCCGGATCGACGGTGTCGTCGCTGGTGGCAAGACCGGTACGACCAACGCGTACAGAGATGCATGGTTTGTCGGCTACACGGGTAATTTTTCAACCGCTGTCTGGTTTGGAAATGACGATTTCACCTCCACGCGCCGCGTCACCGGTGGCAGTCTGCCGGCCATGACCTGGCAGCTGTACATGGATTATGCCCATAGGGGGATCGAACTTGCCAGGATGCCAGGTGTCGAGGCCGAAAGCCTTCCCCGTCTTGCCAGCACGGAACCGACAAAACTCTCTGAAGCCCAGGCGATCAAGTCTCAGCCTCGAGTCCTGAAACGGCGCACACAGGACCTGTTGCTCAGGATCGGCAAGGATCTGCGACAATTGATTGAACGCTCCAGTGCAAAGGCTGCCCCGGATAACACTTCTTCTCCGACAGACTATGCGGCGGCCCAATGACAGATGCCTCCACGCGACCACCGGCGCCCGCCCACAGCGAAGCGGACTGGTATCAGGAAAGACTTCCACGGGCGATACGCCCACACCGCAGCCATCCGCTGCGCACTCTCACGGCCGTCACGCTTGTTGTCGCCCTCGCGTCGCTGCTTGGGATCAGTTCAGCATACCTTGTCATAGAACGAGAACAGCCGCTCGATGCGGTTTCTATTGGTCCCTGGCAGGCCTATCCACGCGCAGGAACGGCAGAAGCTGATCCTTACTCTGTGGCTATCTATACTCGCGGCGCCGTCATTCCGCTTGCGTCTGGTGAAGGCCTCGCTCTGGTCGCGCGGGAAGACAGCACCGGACATCTTCTGGACCCGACCTGCATCTACAGAATCTATGGACAGACGCCGTCCGCGAGACTTTGGACCATGACTGCAGTTGATGGTCATGGCCGTTTGGTCGAAACCCTTCCGGGTCGAGTTCATCTGGCGAGCCAGAACCTGCTGCGAAATCCGGATGGAAGCTTTGACATAACGGCGGCCACCAAACCTCAGTCCGGAAACTGGCTGCCCCTTGCCGCTAGCGCGAGCGCCAGCGACGGATTGCGCTTCGTCCTGCGGCTTTACGATGCCCCGGTCACAACCGGCGCAGCCCTGGATGGCGTCAGCATGCCTGCAATTGAAAGGCAGGGCTGCCCATGACGCTCTCCCCCCGCTTCAATCTGACTGTTGGCGTTCTTGCAACGCTCTGCCTGGCGGCAATCATTCACATCCTCGTTGTGTTGAGCATTCCCCACAACGTGCAACACAGCGCGTTTGACAATGTCGCAAAACATGGGCCGGATAGGCAGTTCAATCTGTTGCCGGACTTGAAACCCGGTCAAGAAGTTCTTCCTGACCTGGACCCAGCGATGAAGCATGCCGCCTGCCGCTTTGAACTTGCGGACGGACCGGTACTGTTTGACGCGAGCATTCCGGTTTCCTTCTGGTCGATCGGTTTGTTCAACTCCGCCGGAGAAGCAGTCTACAGCCTCAACAACCGTACAGCAGGCGCAGAGAGGCTCTCCATGCTGGTGATCACGACCGAGCAATTGTCGATACTGCGCGAAAATCCTCCTGAGAACCTAGAAGACCTGATTGTCATCGAAACCAATGAGATCAGTGGTTTCGCCCTTTTGAGGGCGTTCGTCCCGCACCCGTCGAAGGCCGATACTGTTGATAAGGCATTGATGGCAGCGAATTGCGGAACGATGGGATAGCCAGTTGTCCGCCGACGACTTTCTCAACTGACGAGATCAGCCTGCAGCGTTTTCCTTGCGCCGCAAGACGTCGTTGTCTGGGCTTCCCGACATTTCCCCTGCTACTGAAGTCAGACGCTGATCGTCTTCATTTCTCAGTTCCGCAGGTGCCAGCGGCCCCAGGGCATCGAAAAGATCTGTCAGCAAATCCCGGTACCGTCGCCAACGTCCGATGGATGAACGAAAAATTGGTCTACGAACCTGCAGATTGGAGAAAGTGGTAACCGGACTGTCTCCTTTGTAGAACTCCAGGCACTCTTCTTCCCACGGAAGCCCGGCCTGGGCCAAAAGGTCCCGGCTTTCCGTCTCCTGACTGTGAACGAGATCCTCATAAGAGAGACGGTGGAGTTCTACCGGCAGAACCTTGGTCCAGTGTTCCATCAGATCGGTATAGGTCCTGAAATAACGTCCCACCGACTTTTGTGAGATGCAATAATTGTGCGCGGGTGAAAGCGCATGCGAAAGCAGCGAGATACTTGTATCTGCAGGACACCTGACACAGTGAATGAATGCCGCCTTGGGAAAGAGCAGCCCCATGAGCCAAAGCATCTCAAAATTGTGAGGCATCTTGTCCGTCACACGATCAGAACGCCTGTCATTGCTGTCCAGGACTGTAAGATAGTTCCGGGCAATGCGTTTGAAGTCCCGTGGGTCCATGCTCTTCAATCGGAATTCCAGAGCCGAAGAAGGAGCCCGGGTTAGTCCGATGTCCTGCTGCAGATGCCGGAAAAATGGAATTTCCGCTCCGCTCGCTACGCTAGAATGACGGCTGAAAATCTGTTCCACCAGAGTGGTTCCCGATCTCGGCATGCCAAAAATAAAAATTGGCCGCTCGCTTTCGTTGCCGACTTCCAGACGACTGGAAAAGAAGTCCTCGGAAAACACCTCCTTCATGAAAGCTATGCGCTCTTCATGTGCCGTATTGTCGAACTCTGCATATCGAAGCCGTCTTGCGCTCCGATAATGCTGAACGGCTCGCAATGAATCACCGAGATCATAATGTACCTTTCCGGCGGCCCAATGCAGATTGGCCTGTTCAGGCGCGGCGAGCTCCCTGGCGTTCTTCAGCAGATCTTCAATCAGATTGAGTTCATCCGGTCTATCCTGATAGGTACGTGTCATGGTCAGGCACTGGAGCGCTGAAGGTAGTTCTTTCCCGACAGCGACGGCTCTTTCGAACCATTCGACAGCTTCTTCGATTTTGCCAATCGTGATTTCAAGTTGCCCCATCCCAACCAGCGCATAGCCATTCTCCGCATCGAGTTTCAATGCTCTTTCAAAGCTCTGGCGGGCAAGAACCGGCTGTCTTTTCAAACGGTAAAGATCTCCGATCTGCGCATGGAAATCGGCGACTTTCGGTCCAAGGGAAACGGCTTTTTTCAAAGACTTATGAGCAGCGTCAAGGTCGCCCACGTTCATGAGGGCCAAACCGAGTAGCTGATGCACCTGGGGATGTTTTGACGCCTTTCGTGCCGCTGTCTGAAGTCGGGCAATGGCCAGTCCGACATCACCAGTCTGATAAGCGGCAATGCCGAGGGAAAAATTCGCCTGTGGGTTATGCGGCTCCAGCCGAAGCACTTCTTCAAAAAGCTCGAACGCCAAGGAGATCCGACCGGCGTGTTGATGCGAAAGAGCTGTCTGGACGAGTCTCTCAACTTCCAAGCTCATAGTAGCTCCACTAAACCATGCGTTAGCGACGAGATGCTGTGAATTTGACGGTTATGACCGATCACTACAAATCACTTTACCGATATAGTTGCGAATAATCATATCGGCAATTCATAATTGCAGATTCTTTAGGCGGTGAACCAGGAGAATTTCCGGTCCGATCGAATTCGATCGAAACTTCGCACAGGACGCAGAAGACGTTATTGCAACCACTTTGTAAGGGTGGACAGTCAGTCAATTTTGGAAAGAGTGGCATTCGCGCAACTTGAAGCCTTTGAACGATGGATTTGCCTGGTTGTCTTTCGACGAACCTTCACCATAGCTACCAAGTGTCGTGTAACTGTGCCGAAACCACTCTAAATTGTCGCAATTTGTAACACACGGTAAAGTGTGATTGGCGATTTCACACCCATGTGAGGCTGCGCTCGAAGTGAATTACTTCTTCACAGGAGCGCGTTCAGTGCTCCAGCCTGTATAGATTCTCGACTTGAGAACCGGCTTTTCCGGTCCGTAGCGGCTTCCGGTTTCACAACTTGCCTCTGCCAGCCTGACCTGGCCTTCCAGCTCCCGAATGGCATTGTTGACCTTCCAAACCCGATCCTGACTGGGCGTTTCGATCTCCAGTCCTTTCAACGCCTTCTTATAAGCGATGATCCTGTATCGGAGTGCCTGACCAACCCACTTGATCATGACCCGGTTTTCCCAAACACGCGCTTTGGCGCCTTCGTAGGTTTCTTCGGTGGTGACCGGCGTGTTCTGCAGGACGCGCAACCGCTCATCATCCGCGGTTCTTACCCGCAACGCCACCTCACAAAACGGCATAACCAGCTCCGCATCACCGCTGGCATCTGCCGCAATCTTGTCATAACGGGCATTGGAAGATCGGAATTTGTCCGAGCGCAGAAAGATCAGGTAGAGATCTGGCGGCACACGGCCTTCGGTTTCCGGCAGCACCCGTGTCCGCGACAGCTCCACCATTGTTCCCCCGATCCAGTCCTTCGTCCAAGGTGGGCGGATCAGTGTCCAACCGCGGTTGCGCATCAACTTTTCGTCGTCGGTGTAGTTGAACTTGGAGACCGGATCTCCGCGCAGCCGCGCAGCTTCGTCACCGGCAGCCGGCATCAAACGATCATGGATCACTGAAGGTTTTGCACGATCGAAGTCCCCGGTCGGACGGGTGCAGGCAGACAGCGTGACAGCCAGGAGAAAGCAGGCCGCATAGGCTGCTCCCGTGCTGCGCCAGCACCCCTCCCTTTTTTCAGGTGCCGGACCTGGATTAACTGCTCTGCCAATGCCCATCGGGCTTTTCCCCAACCGCTTGCGGTAAAAGCTGACGCGGCTGGAAAGGCTTGGACCGTCAGTCCTTGTCGGAACCAGCAGGTCCAGCTGCTTTTCCGATGGTCGTGATTCGTGCGGCAAGATCAAGGTCGTGCCGCTCATAGCGGACACCTGGGAAGAGGATAACTTCCCCCGAGGTCTCCCGGCTGGTTGATCGTCGATGGTTAGAACGATGGCCCACACGAGCAGTGGGCCGCTGTGCTGTTGCAAAATCCAACAAGGTGCCCATCGTCTCCTCCTTCGGTTCCAGTTCCCGGTCCGGCGTATTACCGGCAAGGAACCGTCAAACGGGCGACGCATTACTTCCTGCAGGTTCATTAAGAAGCTGTCAGGGTTAATAGGATGCTAACGCTTTTGGTCCAATTTGAAGCAATCTAGTTTTGCCGGTCGATCGGTCTTTTGTATTTTGTAGACGGGTGTCATGCGCCAAAGCCAACGCTTCAATCAGTCTCGGCCATCTTCAGCGGCTTCTTCAAATTCTTCCAAGGGAACACCAACCGAGGCAAATGTATTGCTCGCAGCGACTGAGCTGTTTGCGGGTAGAGACAGGCATGACGTTGAAGATAAAAAGATTTTTCTGGAACTTGCCCGGAATCTGCTTTCCTCGACACCTGCAGTCGACCGGCGCCGGATCGCCAGCCTTTTGGTATCTCATCCGGAAATGCCGGACGAACTATTGGAAACCCTGGCAGAAGACGAAGATGCCCTGACCGCGTATCCGGCGCTTCGATACAGTCCAAGGCTTTCTGTGGATCTCCTGCTTCGGATAGCTCAAACAGGGCCGGACACATTAAGAAAAGCAGTCGCCAACAGACCGTCTTTACGCGAATCGGTGATCAGCGCCTTGTGTGATCACGCAGGCGCAACCGTCATTCGCATTCTTCTGGACAGAAACGACATTCTGCTGACAAGAACCCAGCAAGCCAAACTCAGCCGCAGAAGCGACATCGTCGCAACGCTGGGGCTCGAACTTGCAGGGCAGGACGCTCTCAATCCGGACGGTCTCATGGGCCAGTTCATACATCTGCCGCAGCAGCTCAAAGCAAAAGCGATTGCGGCGGCAGAAATGACCAACCTGGTGAAACAGGCTCAAACACCGGGTGAATTGGATGGAAGGCGATTGGACGGAGTGCAGTTGCGACTGCAGGACGCAATCATCGAGCAGGCATTGCTGCAAGACCGACCTCGTTTTGCCGACCTTCTTGGTCAGGGGCTGGGTCTTTCACAAGTAACCTGTGATCTGCTGCTGCAACGGGATCAGATCGAAGGCCTTACCATCGCGCTGAAAGCGCTTGGTCTGTCGGCCCATCACGTGACCACAATTCTCATACGCCTGTTCGGATCGCAATTGCCGCTGACGGAGCTGCGTGATCTCCTACGTATCCACCGGACACTCAGCACGGGAGCCGCTGAAGTTCTTGTCGGTCAGTGGATCTTACAGGAACAGAACACCCACCATTCATCTTCCCACTTCCAGCCCCAGTATCAGGAGGGGCGACAACACAGGGAAGATACCGGGAGCGGTTCAGCAGACAGGACGGACAAAAGCGCCGAAGGATCTCAGCTCTAGAATCGGAAGATGCCTTTGCCCGGATCCGCGGGGACCTCATCCGCCAGAGGCAGGTCAACCTCCCCGTTGCGGGCTTCAATCTCAACCAGCCAGTAATCGGGGTCCATGCGAGCTTCACTGGTCATGCGTTGCTTCAGCGCTTCGCGATCAACCTCTGACAGGATTTTCTCAAACAGCCGTCCTTGAGGAAGATCGCTGAACATCGCCTGTGGTGCGGGACCATATAGATCCAGGGCACCATTCAGTCGATCCACGCAGACAAAGACAGCACCTGCTTCTGCAGCGCCCTTTTTGGAGACGGCAGCAAAACCGCCTTCTCCAAATACCTTGCGCACCATGGCACTGACAAAAAACTCTGATGTAACCCGCATGAGTATTCCTGGGCCGAGATGAAAACCTATGTGATCGGTCTGTTAGTCGGCGTGACTTACGTCAGAACAGCGATACGGGCAACTGGCGCGCAATTATCCAGACAGCTTGCGTCCGCTAATCATTTCCAGTCGCTCAATCATTTTCGTTCCGAGTTCACCGGTCAAAGGCAAGCCACGATCCAGCTCAAATCGCTTGATTGCGGCAGTTGTATTGCCTCCCATGACACCATCCGGCTTAAGCGGGCCGTATCCCAGTTCCGAAAGAGCTTTTTGAACGCGCAAGAGTTGCGGGTCCGCATCTACAACATTCCCCCCCTGCGCGACATCATTGCCCTGAGGCACAGTTCCGGCCAGACCCGGCTTGGCCCTTGGCACCGGAATTTGAGCCTCCAGCGGTGCGTCCCCATGCAGGAGAACCAGCGCAAGCAGGGCCTCGTTAGCCTTGCCTGTTTCAACCTGTCCTGCCCGGCGTTCGAAAGCACGAATGGCTCTTTCCGTTGCCGGTCCATTCAGACCATCCAGAGGTCCGGCATAGAGACCGGCCCTTCTCAACGCAATTTGCAGATCCAGAACCAGGCTAGAGATTTCCTGGATCTGCAGTCCGCCACGACGCCCATCGGGTTCGGGAAGTTGCAGCGAGTCCGGACGGTCACGGGTCGCGAATATTGGCGCGGGATGCCGCCCTGGCTGTAAGCCGACCGCATTTGCGATAATCAGGCACGCCGTCAGCCCCATGACCACGGATCCGCCCGCCGCAACCGGATTATCCAGCGCAACGTGGCTTGCCTTTGCCATGAAAGTTTCGGGTGTCTTCACCTGGCTCGTCTTTTTGGTGGTCCTGGCCATTCTGCCACCTATGCCGTTTTCGCGAGTGTCAGCAACTCGCCTGCAGGTTCAGTCGGTCTCGTCGGCAAGGACATCATCACGCTTTCGCCCTGACCGAGCGAATTGTGAACAGCAAGGCTCCCTCCGATGCGACCCAGCATTCCACCGGCGAATTCAAGTACAGGGCCTGAATTCGCTGAGTTCCAGTTGAGGCTCGAGTGTCTGTTCTTCACTGAAATTACCAGCTGCAACCCGGCTTGAGAGATATCGCCCGACAACTGGATTGCCGCTCCGCTTCCGGCTGTTTCGATCATGTCAGACAAAATGAAGCACAAGGATTGTCGCAGAACCTTTCGATCCGCTCTCTGATTTGCCACGTCCCGATCGATATCGATCTCAATCGATACACCCGACTGCATGGCCACCGGCGCTAACAGCTTTTTGCAATTCTCAAGGCAGGTTCCCACCTCCACGGTACTGTGATCCGTGTCCCGGTTTTTCGCCCTGCCGGGTACGGTTTCCAGGACAGAGGTCATCGCGGACAATCCCTCATCGCACGATGATCTCAGATGTTGGATCTCGTCACGGACGGCGTTCCCCCGGGATTCAGCGGAAAACTCAAGCCTCGAAACGCTTGAGCGAATCTCGTTGAGGCTCTTCTTTGCCTCATCTCCCGCCTTCTCAACGAGCGTCCAGGAAACTTGCGCGACTCTCGGATCCTGACTTTCAGGTATCGCAGCACCGGAACCGGAATTAGTTTTATCCTGAGCTTTGATGACAAGCAGCAATTTGCCAGCTTCTGCCAGTGAACCAGAGGCGTCTCTGATAGGCCGAAGACTGAATTCGAGCTCCCTGTGTTCGGAACTGCCAACTTCTCCCGGCTTTGTGGCACCTACCCGCAGTCGCACCGAAAACACCGACGACACGCCGCTGTGCCGTGCCTCAGAGAGCTTGGTCAGGTAGAGAGGCCGGTCTGCAACGTGCAAGCGTGGAAACAGCCAGTCTTCACTGCCCGTCGGCGTCGTCCCGAGAAGATTGCTGACCGCCCCGCCCATGACGTGAACTTGTCCGTCCTGATCCAACTCGCACAGGACTTCGGAAACATTCTGGCTTATCAGGCGTCGTTTTGCTTCAGACGCCGAAACGGCTGTTTTCGCGAGATTTCTGTCCCTGGAAATGCGGTAGGCGATCATTCCTGCGTAAAATATCGCTGCAATCGAAGAGCAAAACTGGGTTGCTGCGGACATCGGAGCCAGCTGACCGGCCACTGGCGATAAAAACGTTACAGCAGCAAGAAGCGCAGCGCAGAGTGCAGTGACACCTGCAGGAATTCGTCGATCAGTCGCAAAGGCAGCCTCAATGGGTGGCATCAGAAGCCACAGGAGCGCGAAAGAACTGCTGCCGCCGGTCAAAAAGCAGACCGCAGCAACAAAGCAGGCAAAGAGCCCCGAGGACATACCAATCGCGCGGTCCAACGCCCCCGACTGCGACAGGTAAAGTGCCAGCGGCCATTGGCTCAACATCCAGGCCAGCACCAGGAGCGTTGCCATATGCGGAGCGCCCCCCAGTGCCAGATGCAACGGCAACACAAACAAGGCTATCGTGCCACTGGCAAAGCAGCTGATCAGGAAAGAACGGTGCAGAGGTGCCGAAAAAGGATCGGCAGCAGCGTGCGGATGAATCATGGCATCAACACGATCCAGTCCATTACGCCAATTTTTATTGAATAAATTCAAAAGGTTACGCACTCTACTCTACCACACAACAATCACGGAAAAAACCGTTCGCAACTCTTGGATAGATATTGTCCGCCGCAGCACTTAAGGAACGATAAAGGATGAATCCATTTTACGAAAAAAATCTAAAAGCCGTTTCATTTCAGCCACTTGCGGAAGACGCGTAAAATTTGAATCAATTTATGAGAATATTCGACTTAAATATCTGATTTATTTTACGAAAATTACGCCACCCGACTCAACCCGGAATTCTCATGTCCCTGCTAGCTTGATCCCACAACAAGCGAGCCGGCAACGCAAATGGCGCGCAAATCGAACAGACTATGGGTAGCGACATGTTCTTTCTTCTGAGGACGGCCTTCTGGCTTACCTTGGTGCTGGTGCTGATTCCGCTCGGATCGGAACAGGAAAGCCCACCAAATGAAGCAGTGGATCCCGTATCCGCTTTTCTGGCTGCACAGGCAGCTGTTACCGACATCGGCAGCTTTTGTGAACGCAACCCGCAAGCCTGCGAGACCGGCGGCGATGCCTTGTCCGTCATTGGCAGCAGGGCGCGCGACGGTGCTCGGATCGTTTATGAATTTCTCGACTCGCAAGTTGCTGGAAAGTCAGACCCTGACGTCCTTGTTACAGGCTCCACGCCTTCGCCCCTGCCGGGTGCAACCTTGGTCGCAACATCTGACACGCATTCCTACAACCCGGTGTTCAAACCGGCTTCTCTTGTCGAAACAGTTTTTGGGCCCGTGCCTCGGCCCAAGCCACGCTCAGGCTAAGAAACCTGAGTAAAAAAGCCGTTCAGCACCTACCGACCTCCTGAGTGTGAAAACGGTAATTGCGCCCCGCTGGCGCGGTGTTCGAGATCAACATCGCGAAGACAGCTTTACTACAGCGGAGTTTTCCGTTGCGCCGCAGATGGACAGCTGCCCGTTTCATCTGCGGCGTTTTTTCTTTTTCGTATTTTTCCAGCCACTTGTGTCTTTACCAGTAATATCCGGTCGCTCATCATTTGCACTTTGTTGCCCGCAGGCTATATGAAGGCGGAAAGACCTTCAAAGACCGGTGACATGACGACAACTTTCAACGAAATCATCGAAACGTTCGACTTTCTGGACGACTGGGAAGACCGTTACAAATATCTGATCGATCTCGGCAAGGAATTGCCGGAACTTTCCGACAGCGAACGAACCGATGCGAACAAGGTACGCGGATGTGTGTCACAGGTCTGGCTCATCACGTCCATCAGCGCCGGAGCAAATGGCGCACCGGTCCTGACATTCAAGGGCGACAGCGACGCATTGATCGTTCAGGGGCTGGTGGCAATTGTTACATCGCTGTTCAATGGCAAAACCGCCCAGGAAATCCTGGATACCGACGTTGAAGGCGTGTTTGCAAAGCTAGGGCTTCAGGAACATCTGACACCTCAACGTTCCAACGGTCTCAGGTCGATGGTCGGCCGAATTCGCAGCGATGCGCAGGAAGCTCTTGCCGAGGCCTGAGATCGGCTACCTGTTATCTCGGATGTAACGTCTCGCGGCACGGCGGAAGCCTCGAATTGATGGTCGAGAAGGTGAGCTTTTCAGCTTACCTTTTTCATGTCGGTTCTCAGCAATGGACTATCCGTCCAACCAGTCGATCATCTTGTACGCAAGACTTGCCTTCGCATCTTCTTGCAGAAAGTGAGATGCGTTCGAGATGGTTTGATGAGGCTGGTTCTGAGCGCCCGGCAGCGCCTGAAATTGCTTGTCTATTCCTCGGTCTGCCAGAAATGGATCCTTGTCACTGAAGAGTGTCAAAACCCGCAAATCAGCCTTCCTTAACGCTTCCCAGGCAGCGACGCCCTCCCTCAGATCCGTGCCGACAATTTGCGGCATGACACGTGGTGCCGCCATGTACCGGACACCCGGAAACGGAGCACGATAGGCTTCAAGCACCTCTTCTTCGAGGCGATGCACCGTCAGGATCTGCATGATCCCGCCGATATCCGGCGACGGATCATGATGAAAATAGGAAGCCCAGTTACCGTAGCTCTGTTTTGCAGCCAAGGCATCCAGGCTTGCCCTGCCCGCGAGGAAACGCATGGCCTTGAGCATCCTCGGCATGATCACTTGCCCCAGTCCCTTGACGTCGGCCAGTGCGGTGTTCGCGAGGACCACCTTCGAAAGCCAGCCCGGTCTTTCTGCCAGCACCCGCAGCCCGATCATGCCGCCCCAGTCCTGCATGAAAGCGGCGGCGCTTGATATGCCGAGTTCACGAACGAAACTGCACATCCAGGCCACTTGGGCACGATAGGAAATTTCACTGTCGGCCACCGGCTTGTCCGACTTGCCAAAGCCGATCAGGTCGGGTGCGATGACCCGATATCCAGCCCGCACAAGTACAGGGATCATGTGCCGATAAAGGTAGCTCCATGAGGGTTGACCGTGCAGAAGAAAAATCACTCCACTATTGTCCTGGCCCTCATCGACATAGTGCATACGCAGCCCACCGACATCGATGTAGTTGGCCTTGAAAGGATAATCCTTGAGGTTCTTGAACGCCTCATCGGGAGTGCGCAGGAAATCCACCGTTCTCGTTGCAGTCATGACACTCTCCCGTGCGTTATGCGAAGTCGACCGCAGACACGACCTGGCCACGCATGTTGTTATTAAGAAGAGCCAGATAGGCCCTGGCGGTGTCGGCAGCAGAAAGGCCACCCTCCGACGGCATGCCCATTCTCTCCATGGTTTCCTTGACATAGATTGGCGAGACAGCGTTAACCCGGATCGTATCCGGCAATTCGGTCGTTGCAGCCCGCACAAAGCGTTCGACGCCGGCACACGCCATTGCAATTGCACTTGCTCCTGGAAAGTCGGTGTGTGCCGCCGGTCCGGTCGTAAGGGTGACGGAACCGCCGTCTGAGAGAAACCTGCAGCCGATCCGCACAAGATTGGCTTGTCCGAGCATCTGCACATTGGCGGCATTGAAAAATTCCGCATCGGTCAGTCGGTCCAGCGGAGCAGCGACGCTATTGCCAGCGGTTGAGATGATCGCGTTCAACGACCCTGCCTTTTCAAACAACGCGTGAATTGACCCAGGTTCGGCGAGATCAACAATTGTGTCTCCAGAACGTCGATTTGCTGTGATGACTTCATGCTGTCCTTCCAAGGCGGTGCGGACCGCTGAACCAATGGTGCCCGAGGCACCCACTACGAGTATCTTCATCTTTCTCTCTTTTTCTTACTTACATGAAAGTAAGTATAAGTTTATGACTTGATTTCGGATGACCGTGGCGGGCGAAGAAATCGCAGATTGCTCCGCCCTTTAATGATGTCGTTGAATTGTCTGGGTTATGCGTTGGTCATCAGCATCAATGCAGTCGACTTCCTGCCGCGTCGATGTATCCCTTCTTCAAATCGGGAACAGTCGCTCCCCACTTTGGCAGACCCCGCGCGAAAGGTTAGAAGCAAGTGGCTTCCTTACATGAAAGTAAGGCAAATTCGAAATCGAGACGCGTCAACGAAGTCCCTCCGCCCATTCCACCAGCAGTCCGGACATTTGAGATCTGGCAACATCCTTGTCCGACACGTGCTGGATACTCGTCATGAGTCCCATCATCATCACGTGCGCGCGAACCGTTTCACGTTTCGGATCGATGTCCTGCCTCACTTCTCCGTCCGCAACGGCTTCCGAGATCGCAGCAAGAATGATCTCTTCGGCTTGCTGATAGAAGTTGTATGACATGTCCCGCACCTCTTCGGGCAGGTCCGTGTCGAGAGCAAGCATGGTGCAGGTGTTCAGCGCCTGATCGTCCGACGGATTCTCAGGCCAGAAAGATGCATCAAGGGCCGCAATGAACCCGTGGAAGTCGTGCCTGTACGCCTGGTGCAGGGCTTTCAGCCCAGCAATCTGCCGCAGGCTGAACTCCCGGATGACCTCGATCGCCAATGTTTCCTTGTTGCCGAAATGATAGTGCAGGTTGGCACGCGTCGTCTCCAGCACCTTGGCGATGGTGCCAAAATTCAAGCGCGCATACCCGCCGCGCAGAAGCTGGTCTTCCGCGATCTTCATGATCTCGTCTTTCATAACGTCATACTTACTTATGCGTAAGTCAGAATTCAAGATCAAGGTTCATATTTCTTCAACCAGATGAGGAAGACAGGTTTTGCCTTCCTCTTCTCCACTCAATCTTTGACGACGTTCTGACGGCGAAACAGGCACTTGACCGCGGCATGCAAACTCCGGCCCGACAAAAATCCGAATTCCTTCCCGGAATTCTCCGGTTCCAGTTTCACTAGAAACAACGTCCTGAAGCTCGCAAATTCCGTGACAAGCCACCGCCTCTTTCCGCCGCAGCTTTCATGTGCTAAAAGAGAATCAATAATTCTCTTTTCATCTATTGGAGATTTTCCATGGACCATCCGCAGACAACCGGCACCACATCGAGCCCGGACGATTTCGCACTCATGGATGCAACGGCACAGGCAGAGTTGGTCAGAAGCGGTGAAGCAAGCAGTCTTGAATTGATGGATGCCGCGATCGAACGGATCGAAATGCTCAATCCCAGGATCAACGCAATAGCTTCCGTCAACTATGACTTTGCCCGACAGCGCGCTCAGTCGATCAAAGGGGTTGAACCGTTCTCGGGAGTGCCCACGCTGGTCAAGGATCTGCTCCCCTACCCCGGTCATGCGGCAGGATTCGGATCTCGATTGCTTGACGGGGCTCCGGCGCTCTCCAGCTCGGACTATGCCGAAGCGATCGACGGAAGTGGGCTTGTTGTCCTGGGCAAAAGCACGGTTTCGGAATTTGGTCTTCTGGGAACGACCGAAACGCTCGCCAAGGGTGCGACTTCGAACCCCTGGGACCTTTCCCGCTCGCCGGGAGGCTCTTCCGGCGGTGCCGTGGCTGCCGTTGCCTCCGGCATGGTACCGATAGCCCATGCCACAGACGGCGGCGGATCGATCCGCGGCCCTGCTTCCTTTTGCGGCTTGTTCGGATTCAAACCTAGTCGCGGCAGAACACAGTCAAACGGGATACCGCCCGAAATGCCGACAAGCGCGCTTCTCGCGGATCATTGCGTCAGCCGCTCTGTACGCGACAGCGCGCTTTGGCTGAGTGCAACCGAAGGCCCGACGGTGCAGGACAGATTACCGGGTGTGAAAGTATTGCAAGGCGCCCTGCCGAAATACCCGCGTATAGGATTTTATCGAAAAGACAGTTTGGGCCAATCCCCAACTCCAGAGGCGGAGGCGGCGTTGCTTGAAGCAGCGAAACTTTGCGAATCCTTCGGTTGCGATGTAATTGAAATCGAAGCTCCGAGTTTCGATACGGAACCGACTGTCAACGCATTTTTCGACTTAACCGGACTTACATTGTCGGGTCTTTTCGCTCAAATGCGGACAATGATGGGCGATGCTTTCAGTGAAGATCTTCTGGAGCCCTATACACTGACGACAGCCGGACGCGCGATTGGTCTGACCGCGGAGGATATCGCCAGGTCTCAATCCGCGCTTGAGAAAGCCGCTGCAAGCGTCGAAAAATCGCTAGCGCAATGCGACATCATTCTCAGCCCGACAGTTCCCTTCCAAGCCTTCCCGCTCGGTCTATATGGCCCGACCGCGGACGCAAACATCCTGTCCGCATTTACTGCGAGGCTTGCGGGCTACACTTTCGTCTCTTCACTCGCAGGTTGGCCAGCCATGTCGGTGCCCCTTCACTGGACTGAAGACGGTTTACCGATCGGGTGTCACTTCACCGCTGCGCATAACCAGGACTCATTGCTTTTCTCACTTGCATTCCGGCTCGAACAGGCCCAACCGTGGATGCCACGCCTGAACGCGCTCACGGAAAAGCTTCATGCCGCAACGCCTGAAATCTGAAGTAAGGGAACGTATCCTTGCAGCCGCTGCAGACGTTTTTGCAGAACATGGCTACAGGGAAGCAAAGCTGATTGAAGTGGCCCAACGAGCCGCCACGGCAACCAGCAACATATACAAGTATTATGAAAACAAGGAAGAACTGTTCAACGCTGTTGTCAGCCCGGCACTGGCAGCTCAATTCCTGAGACTGCTGCGTGCCCGCATCAGAGAACTTGGCCGGATTGAACATTGGCCGGACGCAGATGCGCAAGGGTCTGAACATGCCCGTGCGTTCCTGGATTTCTGTGTCGAAAACAGGCTGGTCGTTCTCATTCTCCTGCAAGGCGCCAAGGGCACGCGATATGCCCATATTCGAAGCCTCGTTATCAATGAAATGGAACGATTGGCGACGGCTTTTCTCCACCGGCAGGACACCACACCCCACTCCAACCCGCACATGCAGTTCATTCTCGGTAAGCTCTTTGCAAGGACTGTCGAAACAATCGCTGATATTCTCACCGAGTATGAAGATGCCCATTCAACGCAAAACGCGTTTGCCCTCTTCTGGCGCTACCAGCTTGCTGGCTTGGAGGCACTCCTGAAGGAGAAGACGTGAACCTGCGTGGAGTTATCTTGTGAAAAGACCTGACGGCCTGCGCATTCAGAAAGGAAGCTCATCGGCGGTGTTTTCAAACAAAAAAGAGCTGCCATCGGCAGCTCTCTTAATTTCAAAACTGGATCCGTCCGGATCTTACTTGGAGCGCTTGCGCTGCTGACCAAGACCCATCTTCTTGGCAAGCTCGGAACGTGCAGCAGCGTAGTTCGGCGCGACCATCGGGTAATCCGCACCAAGGTCCCACTTCTCCCGGTACTCTTCCGGTGTCATGTTGTAATGGGTACGCAAGTGACGCTTGAGCGACTTGAACTTCTTGCCGTCTTCCAAGCAGATGATGTAGTCCGGCATGACCGACTTCTTGACCGGAACAGCAGGCTTCAGCGGCTCCGGCTCTGGCTCGTTTGAAGCCGTTGCAGTACGCTGCAATGCACTGTGTACTTCGTTGATCAGGCTCGGCAGATCTGTTGATGCAACAGTGTTGTTGCTCACATAAGCTGAGACGATGTCAGCCGTAAGATCAATCAGATTTGCATCCACCGGATTGTCAGTCATATTTCACCCGTTCTCTACTGAATTCAAAATTAACTGCGGTTTTAACCTGCAATAGGCGAGTTCCGAAAGCGCTTAATGGAAATTCGTTACTTGCGGAATTAGAAATCAAAATTGATTCTACTTTGCAGGTGGTCTTCACCGCCTTATATAGGCGGTTCCGTGATCAGACAACCCCAGAATTCAAATAAAAATCACTAAACAGCAATAAAAATCAAATTCTATAAATATTGACTATTTCGCACGAACTGCAATTGACAATGGTCCGATAGTATAAACACAGCTTCAAACTACTCTTGTTGCGTAGCTGAATGTCAGCAATTCCTAGCTTTTCGGACGAACTGTCTCCGCCAAAGCGTCCACTTTCGTGTCGGCGCACGGACGGTATCCTGCAGCGTAAGCAGCTTTTGCCAACAAATGAGCCGAAATTGGGGCTGTCAGCAAGAAGAACACAACTCCTGCAAGCGCGCGTGTCACAATGGACAGATCTCCCGCATGCACGGCCAGTGCCAGAAGCATCACACCTGAGCCGAGCGTGCCGGCTTTGGAAGCTGCATGCATACGCATATAGACATCCTTCAGCCGCAGTAGCCCTATCGACGCAGCCAGTGCAAACAGGGCACCAACCACAAGCATAAGGCCGATGACAATCTCGACGATGGCAATCATTTTCCTGCCTCCCTGCGTTCGATGCTTTCTTCGACCTCTTCCATGATCGTCTCGTCCCCCGCAACGCCCCGGTTCAGGACAAAGCGTGCGAATGCCACAGTTGCCAGAAACCCGATCAATCCGAGTGTGATCGCGATATCAATGTAAAGATAGAACTCGGTCTTGACACCGATTGCGGCGATAAATCCGATACCGACTGCAACAAGCATATCCAGCGCAACGACTCGATCGGGAAGGCTCGGTCCCCTCACCGTTCTGAATACGATGAGAAGGAAGGAAACCGTCAGAATACCGAGCGCAATATTGACCGATACATCGAGAAACTGCGAAGCGAAGGTTTCAAACGAGTTCATCTGAACACCTCCAGGATCTTGCGCTCAAATCCATTCTTGATGTCGTCGATCGTCGCCTGTGGATCCGGGACGTCGATGCAATGCACATACAGCGTTTTCCGGTCTTCCGACACGTCGACGGAAAGCGTTCCCGGGGTCAGGGTGATCAGATTGGCGAGCATCGCGATTTCAAAGTCCCGGTCGACCGTGAGAGGAAAGGCAATAATTCCCGGTTGCAGCTCGATTTTCGGCCTCAGAACAATCATCGCAACGCGCCAGGCGGACAACACCAGCTCGTAAACAAAGAGCAGAGCAAGACCGATGGCCTTTCTGATCCGGTCAAAATATGCCGCAGTGCCTACCTGTTCTCTGATCAGATAGAGTGCACCGAAACCGAGGACGAACCCGAAAGCCAGGTTGATCTCGGAAAAGCTGCCGGTGACCGCGCCCCAGGCGAGCGCCATGAGAATGTTGATGAGGAAGAGACTAGTCATCCCTGCTCTCCAAAGACCGATCGCAGATAGCCCAGCGGTTCGACAACCCCGCCTGCTCCTTGCGTTGAAAGTTCAATCATCCATTCCGGCTGCAGGCCGAAGTAGATGACAAGTGCCGTGAGAATTCCGAGCGGTAGCCACACGGCACCACCTGTCAGCTGCGCGGCAGATGCTGGTGCTACGATTGCAACTGACTGTCCGTCGGGCGTGCCTTCCGGACCGCCGCGCCAGAATGCATAAATCCAGACACGCCCCATGGCGAGTGTCGTCAGGAAACCGCTGACCAGAATAGCAGCGGCAAGCCACGCTCGATCTGCTTGAAACGCCGCATCGACCAGAATGATCTTTGGCCAGAAACCGGAAAATGGCGGCAGACCCGAAACGGCAAACCCAAGCACCAGGAAAACCCCAGCGAACGCAACGTTCTGCTGATAGAGGCCACCCTGCTTCCTCAGATCGTACGACCCGCCCATCATGTTCATGATGCCTGCGGCCATATAGAGTGCAGTCATAACGATAATGGAGTGGACGGCGTAAAAAATCGCTCCGGAAATCGCAAGCGTCGTTCCAACCGACACACCAGCCAGCATTGCCCCAATCCCTGCAATCACGAGATATCCGAGCATGCGCCGTATCTCGGTTTGCGCGAGTGCGCCAAGTGCACCGGTCAGGAGGGTAACGATCGCTACGAGGCTGATCACATCGGCCATATACTCCAGCGACTTTGGCAGTATCAGGACGAAGATGCGGATAAGCGCATAAACACCGACCTTGGTCAGCAACCCTGCGAAGACCGCAGACACCACGACATTCGGCGTGTGATAGGAGGCCGGAAGCCAGAAATTAACCGGAAACGCGGCTGCCTTCATGGCAAATGCCAGGAAGTAGAGTGCGGCAACGGTAGCCAGCGTGCCGGACGCCGGATTTTCGAGCGCGGCAACCTTCATGGCAATGTCTGCCATGTTGAGTGTGCCGAATATGCCGTAAAGCAAGCCGGTCGCAATCAGGAACAAATTGGTGCCGACGAGATTGAGCACACCATACTTGACTGCCCCGTCCAACTGGATCCGGTCGTTGCCGAGTACCAGAAGGCCATAGGAAGATATCAGCAGTACTTCGAACCAGACATAGAGGTTGAAGACATCGCCGGTGAGAAATGCGCCGCAGACACCTGTCATCAACAACAGCAGGAACGGATAAAATCCGTACCGGCGGCCCGAGCTGTCCACGGTCGCCATCGCGAACAGGCCGGCACAGAATGCAACGATGGACCCGATAAGGGTAAGCGTTGCGCCCAGCGCGTCTGCAGTAATGGCAATACCGAAGGGCGGCAACCACCCTCCCATGACCATGGTGATCACCCCGTGATCCAGCACGCGGATCAGCAATGCCAGGCTCGCCAGCACGAGCGCACCAAGAAATACCATTCCGATCTTTGGCTGCAGATCGGTGTTCTTGCGCAGCATCAAGGTCAGAGAGCCGCCAAGCATTGTTATCAGCGACGGAGCCACAACGAGCCAGTCGCCAGCCGCGACCGGCGCGGTTGCCATGGCTTCGGCAAGATCAACGGAAACGGAAGAACCGGCCATAAAGCTTAATACCCTTGCGGCGGAGTTTGGTCGTGTTCAGGTTCTGCAACACGCATTCTGTTCACTTCGTCTGTACCGAGCTCCTGATAAGCCCTGAAAGCCAGGACCAGAAGGAAGGCAAAGAAGGAAAATGAAATTACGATTGCCGTCAGAACCAGAGCCTGAGGCAGCGGATTGGCCGTCGCGGTCTCCGGAACATAGAGATGCGCAGGAATGAGCGGAGGCACTTCCCGGGTCAGGCGGCCGTTGGTGAAGATCAGCATATTGACCGCATTACCAAGGATCGCAATGCCGAGCAGAATACGCACGAGATGTCTGGACAACATCAGGTATACGGCGACCGAGAAAAACAGGCCGATGAGAATGGCAACACCGGTTTCCATCAGTCTGTCTCCCTTTCTTCAAGAGAAAGCGCGATCGAACTGATGGCACCGACCACAACAAGATAAACGCCTATGTCGAATACCAGCGGAGTGGACAGGGGTATCTCCACATCGAAGAGATCGAAAATCAGCCATTGGCTGGTCATGAACGGCTGGTTCTGAAAGAACGACAGTGTCCCCGCCAGCGCTCCGATGAAGAGGCCGAACCCGGAAATGCTCATCGGGTGAAACACGATGGCTCGCCGGACAGAAGCAACACCACAGGCAATACCGAATATCGCCAGGGCAGAGGCTGCGATCAGCCCGCCGATGAAGCCTCCGCCGGGTTCATTGTGCCCGCGCAACAGCACGAAGATGGAAAACAGCACCATCAGCGCAGCCAGATATGGCGCGATTGTGCGGAAAATGACTGTACGCATCAGCGAACCTCCGCGCTTTTGGTTTGAACGATCTCGCTTGGCGGCGCGACTTCGGTATCGTCCGGCTTGGTCCTGACCCGGATCAGGGCCAGAACACACAAGCCTGCCAGAACCACCACTGCTATCTCGCCAAGCGTATCAAAGCCACGGAAGTCAACGAGAATGACGTTGACGATGTTGCGTCCGTGGGCAATCGAGCGGCTGAACTGGGTGAAGAAGTCGGACAGACGGCTGTCAAACGGCTGCTGCGTCACCGCCAGCAGGGTCAGCGTCAGCCCAAGGCCGACCGCGACCGCGACAACACCTGTCAGCACGATGTCCGGCGCTGAGCGATGATCGCGCGGCGAAAGGTTAAGCCGCGTCATGACAAGCGCCAGAATCACCACTGACAACGTTTCGACCATGAACTGAGTGAAGGAAAGATCCGGTGCACCGAACATCATGAAGATCAGCGCAACCGCAAACCCCTGGATACCCAGCGAGACGATAGCGGTCAGGCGCGTCTTGGCGATCAGAACTGCGATTAGCCCCAGGACAGCTATCAGGAAGATGCCCCATTCATAAAAACGATAGTCGGGCAGCCGCGGCATCGCCGGGAAACTGTCGACCAGAAAACCGGGCAAAAGGATGGCAATGGCTGTGAATACGAAGGTCAGCAGCATGTAGGTCTGCATCTTGCCGGTCTGAACGATCCGCGTGAACCAGCTCGAAAATCTCACGATCCCTGCAACGAACTGGTCGAAGCCCTTGTCCGGTCCCCAGCCGATCGCCGTCAAGGTCGTAGCCATCGCGCTCCGCAACTTGTCGATCTGCGTGAACAGCGCAATTCCGAACCCGATCGTGATCAGGGACAGGATCAGCGGAGCATTGATCTTGGTCGGCCATAGATGAACATCGACTTCAGTGAAGACCCCGGTCAGCGAAGACAGCGTTGGCCCGACAAAGAGAACACCGGTCGTATGAGCGACAACCGCAAGGATCAGACCAGCAAAGGAAAGGAACACCGGCCCGGCGAACAGCAGCACAGGTCCTTCATGGGCGTGTTTGGGTGTTTCAACTTTCGGGCCGAAGAACGGTTTGATGGTAACCGCCGCTGCGATCACCAGCATCAAGGCGTTGCCGACGACCGCTGTGATGGTCATGGGTAGACCGTAAATTTCAAGCCAGCCCCACGTGCCATAATAAAGAACTTCCTTGGCAATGAAGCCGATAAACGGTGGCAATCCTGCCATCGACAATGACGCGAGACAGGCTGCGACGAACGTGACCGGCATTACTGAACGAAGACCACCCAGCTTGGTGATGTCTCTGGTTCCGGCTTCGTGATCAATCGTGCCGGCGACCATGAAGAGCGAACCCTTGAAGAGCGAATGCGCCAACAGATATAGAACGGCCCCTTCCAGAGCCTTTTCGTGACTGGTTCCCGTCAGCATGACCAGCAACCCGAGCGAGGCGACGGTCGTATACGCCAGCATCAGCTTCAGGTCGGTCTGGCGGATCGCCAGCAAAGTTCCAACCAGCAGGGTCAATCCGCCAAACAGCGGCAGGACCGTTGTCCAAAGCTCGGTGCCTCCCAGCAACGGATGCATGCGCATCAGCATGTAGACGCCTGCCTTGACCATGGTCGCTGAGTGCAGATAGGCCGAAACGGGTGTCGGCGCCTCCATGGCGTTTGGCAACCAGAAGTGAAACGGAAACTGGGCCGACTTGGTAAAGGCTCCGCCGAGCACAAGGATAAAGATCGGTAGATAAAACCCGGTGTTCTTGATGATGTCGGGCGAACCGAGCAGCACCGACATCTCGATCTCACCTGTTGTGATGATGATCAGGATAAATCCGGCCAGAAGCGCGAGTCCGCCGCCACCAGTGACAACCAGTGCCTGGATCGCAGCGCGTCTTGAGGCTGCTCGCAAATGATCGAACCCGATCAACAGGAACGACGTGATCGATGTCAGCTCCCAGAAAATGAACAGCGAGATCAGGTTGTTGCCAAGCACGAGGCCCAGCATCGCCCCCATGAACATGAACAGGAACGAAAAGAACCGCCCTTGTTGCGGATGCCCTTTAAGGTAACCGCCTGCATATAGAATGATGAAGGTTCCGATGCCGGAAATGAGCAACGCGAAAAGCGTCGAAAGACCGTCCACGTAAACCGAAAAGTTGATCCCGTAGCTTGGAGCCCACGCTTTGGCCGCAACAAAGCTTTGCCCTTCGGAGACCGGCCCGATGAAACCAACGAAATGCAGGAAAATCAGACCAGGTACCAGCGCAAGCGGCCAAGCAGCATTGTGCTTGAACCAGCGGGTCAAGATAGGAGCAACCACAGCAGCCGCGAAGGGTGCCAGAACGGCGTATAGAGTGGTGTCGTCGATCACTGCTGGCGTCATTCTGATCTTTCGTCACGTTTGGCAAGAAACGGCAGGCGTCAATCCGCTCGAATCAACATTTGATTCCCGAATAATAGCGGTCCGCAAGATTTATGACATGTCTTAGGTGTGTGTATTCTCGTCTTCAAGCATTCTCGGTCGATTTTCGACCTTTTTAAGGCTTCCCGCCCCAGATCGGTCGTATTCGCAAGCCTCTGCGTAAAGGCTGGAAACAGCCGGACTGATGCCCTTTTGAAAGGGGGGCACATTACGGATCACTTGAAAATTCCTCTTGCTCCGAAATCACCCGAGACCTGCGTTGCGGTTACCGGTGCACGGCAAGCCACTTGATTTCAAAGTCTGGATAACGTTCAGTTTCATGGAGGGCCAAGCACGATCATATGTTTGGTCCCGGAATTCTGAGCGAGGCGAAAATGGCGTCGGATAGCAAAAAGGACACAAATTCATCCGGAACAAGCCTGCTCCACCCGTCGGGCATCGACTTTGAAACTCTGGTGAAGTTGAGCGATGACGCCCTGGTGCTGCTGGCGCTCGACGGCACTCCTGCCTTCATTTCACCGGCTGCGGAGCAAATGTTCGGCTGGAGTGCGGACAAGCTCGCAGGGCATTTGAGCGACCTGGTTTATGTCGCCGCGCCCGATGGTGATGCAGAGTTATTGCACCGGGTCCTTTCAGGTAGCGCAACTCCGCTCTCTCCCCTGCCCCACGCGGATTTGCAATTGCGATCCGCTTCCGGCCGCCTGGTCTGGGCCGAAGTGAACGCTCATCTTCTGAAGGATACGACGGGCGAGTCCTACGCCTTCGCCGTCTATTTTCGCAGTATTGCCAAACGGAAGGAACTTGAGGGTCTGCTTGAATCGGCCACACAGACCGATCCTGTGACCGGCCTTTATAACAGACGTGCGTTTGAAGATAACCTGAAGCGCGAATGGGCAATCGCCTTGCGCGAAAAATCGCATACCAGCCTGATCAAGGTTTCCATCGATCGCTTTGACGCCTTCAGCGAACATTTTGGTCAGGAGGTTGCGGACGACTGCCTGACCAAGATTGCCACGACCTTGAAGGAAACCGCACGCCGTCCCGCTGATATCGCGGCGAGAACAGCCTCTTCGGAATTTTCGCTTCTTTTGCCGCGCACTCATGAAATCGGGGCGGAAACGATCAGCGCCTATATTCAAGTGGCAATCCAGGATCTTGGCATTCCCAATCCGGACAATACTGCGGGAAGCGGCGTCGTCACAGCTTCCGTCGGAGCAGCGTGCACGGTCGCGCGTCAAACCGGTATATCCGAAAGCGCCGAATTTATTCTGGCCGCCGCAGAGAACTGCGTCTTTCAAGCCCGCCAGGAAGGTGGCAACCGGGTCAAGACAGTAATGAACATACTGCCCGACTGAACACGGTAACAAACATCTGTCTTGCCGTGTTTATCCCCTCTCCCTATTTCTTGCCCGAACAGACACATGCGGAAGGTTCGCAATGAGCGACGACACAGACAACAGGAAAGACGATACGCCCAAGGTCAGGAAAACAACTGCGGAATGGATGCAGCAGTTGACCGCAGAACAGTTCTACGTGACCCGGCAATCCGGAACCGAACGCCCCTTCACGGGCCCCTATTGGGACAACAATCTCATCGGACGATATGATTGTGTGTGCTGTAATGCGCCGCTTTTCATGTCCGACACGAAATTTGATGCCGGGTGTGGATGGCCAAGTTTCTTCAAAGCCGTTCATCCTGACGCAATCCGAGAGCTTCAAGATAATTCACACGGCATGATCCGCACCGAAATCCGCTGCCGGCAATGTGACGCCCATCTTGGCCATGTGTTTCCGGATGGACCACCACCGACAGGACTCCGCTATTGCATGAATGGACACGCGATGAATTTCGTTCATGGCGGCCAACTGCCGTCAGCAGTCGGCGGCGACGACGAGGAAACCACCTGAACGAAACAGTTATGATCTCGCAGTAACTGACCAACCCTCAACCAGAGTGTGCGGAATTTCATCCAAGATTTCAACGCCGTAAGAAGACCGTTCAGGTTTCGGTTACCCCCACCTGATATTTTTGCCAATATTCATTGCAGGAAAATTGGGGGTGGGTCTTGTCTGTTTCCTTCTCTTGGCGAAGGTCTCACCTGAGGTCGGTCGTTCTGGGTCTCGGGCTGATGCTCTTTCCGCTGATGCCAGCCCATTCTGACGATCGCATTGTTGCATTTACCGGATTTCTTCCGCCGCTTTCCATCGACCCGGAGCAAAAAGGTATTTCGGTCGAGTTGATGGAGCTTGTTGCCGAAAAGGCAGGACTTGACTTCGACATCCGCTTTGCTCCCTGGAAACGGGCACAGGTTCTTGCCGAAAACACGACCGGTTCGTTGTTGTTCACCGTTGCCTACACGCAAACCAGGAGTGAAAAGTTCCAGTACATTGCCCCTCTGATCTACACGGAAAGCGCGTTCGTGACCCTCGACGAGCCGCTCGACACATTTGAAAAAGCAATTGAGGCGGACAAGATCATTGGTGTTCATCTTGGCAGTCAACGCAGCCGCATTCTGAAACGGATGGGCGCAACCAACTTCATTGAGGTTTCGTCTGCGGAGCAGATGACAACCATGCTTCAGACCGGTCGGATCGATGCCTGGTACACGATGTCCATGCGCGCAAAGTACATGTTCAGGCAAATGAACTACGACCCGGACAATCTCGTGGTCGGAGCCCCGTTGACCCATGGCATTCAATGGCTGGCAGCAAACAAGGACCTGGACCCGGACATTCGTGCCAGGCTTTCCGCTGCGGTTTCAAAAGTCTGGCGCGATCCAAAATATTGGGAGATTGTGGACCGCTATGCCAACTGAAGGAGCACCTGTTCGCAGGCTTCATCGGCTCGCGATGGGCAGTTGCAGAGATTGTCCGATTTAAAACAGGGCCCAGATCATCATGATGTTTCCCGCCAGTGCCACCATGTAGGCGATGGAACGCGGCCCGGGAATTCCACTCATATACAAGGGCACGTAAGCCAGACGCCCCCAGAAGAACAGCTGCGCTCCCGAAATTGCCAGTGCCAGGTTGATGTTCGGCACGACGTAGACAAGCACCGCGGGCACCAGAAAAAACGGCAAATTCTCCTTCATATTGACAAGCGCCCGGTCCGCGCGGGCAGTGTATTTCCCCTTTTCCGGCTGGGCATCGCGTCCGCCCGCGTGACGCAGCAATCCTTCCGTCGGGAGATAAAGCAAGGCATTGAAGTAGATTTGGCAGAAGTAAAGAACCAACACGGCCAGGATCCAGGTTGTCATGTGTTACTCCGGAATTCGTGTGTTGCAGGGGTTGAACCGGGAGCCTAATTCTTTACCGAACCTCGGCAATTCCTTCGGAAGGAATAAGGTGATCGACGAATGAACGAGCGCAGCTCCGCCTTTGGCAAAACCCTGAAGTCGCTTCGGCGCGAGCGTGGTCTCAGTCAGGCCGATCTCGCTGGCCGGCTAGGGTCGACACAGCGCCATGTGTCCTTCCTGGAAACAGGGCGGGCCCGACCGAGCCGTTACATGATCCAGAGGATCGAACGTGAGCTTGCCCTGCCGGTCGCGTCAAGTTTCGTGCTTTACGATACGGCAGGTTTTGCAAGTCCTTACAAATGCCGCGCTGAAGATTCCCCGGATGTTCAGGAAGCACTTGACCTGATCGAGATGCGGCTTCTTGCGAATTGGCCCTTTCCCGCCTTTGTACTCGACAAACGCTGGACGATCCTGAGAAGCAATTCGCCCGGAAAACTCTTTCTCTCGGGCTTTATCGACGAGCAGAACGAACCGCCGAACCTGTTCGAGGTCTTTCTATCCCCCGCCTTCCGTGCGGGCATTCTGAACTGGGAGGAAGCAGCGCCCATCTTTGCAGCGCGCCTCTATAGGGAAGCGGCTGAAGATCCAGGCCTTGCGGAGCTTTTGGTGAAAGCAAACGAAAGCGGGCTCCTGGACGGACTGGATGAAATAGACCGGGAAAATGTGCCTGTCTTCGTACCGGTTGAAATTGCAGGCCCCGGCGGCAGTCGTCTGCGGATCACCTCCCTGATCGGTCAACTGGCCTCCGTGCAGGATGCTGTTATTGAAGGCATGACCATTGAAATGATGGTGCCCATGGATGCCGCCAGCGAAAGCTGCCTGCTCGCAGCCGGTAAGGCGGCAGCTGCAGCAAACGCCGCTGAATAGCCTCACTCCGGACAACGCAGACCACAGGATGAAGTTTTTGAGAACTTTCTTTTCCGCTCTGGCATTTGTAGCCGCTTTGAACTCCATGCCGGTTTCAGCGAACGAACTTCCCCTTTCAGAAAAGGTCTGGAACGGACAAGAAACCGTCCCGCAAAACGGACTTCCCGACGGCAAAATCGCAGTTTCGAAGTCCGCCAATGGCCAGGAAGTTGCTGCCTGGTACGGGTCCCCTACGACGCGCTATCGCCACGGCATACTGGGCGACGCGGTCGAAGCGGGTTCTCTCCACGTCGAATATCGAGGCGGGCGACACTTTCAGTTTCGGCTCCCGAACAGCCAGGTTTTCGAAGACAGAACGCCGCGGATTGTTGATCTCGATGGAGACGGAAGGCCAGAGATCGTCACGATCCGAACCTATCAAAGTGCCGGGGCGAGCGTTGCGATTTTCGGTGTCAGAAACGACCAACTTGTAGAACTGGCCAGCACAGAGGCGATCGGTCGGTCCAACAGGTGGCTGAACATCGCCGGCATTCGGGATTATGCAGAGCGCGGCTCCCTGCAGATCGCCTATGTTGAAACGCCTCACATCGGTGGAACGCTGTATTTTGTTGAGTGGAACGGAAACAGACTTCAACCGATTGCTTCGATCTACGGCACGTCAAATCATGAAATCGGATCGAGGGAGCAGGACCTGTCGGCCGACATGGATTACGACAACGACGGTCACATGGATCTTGTGGTTCCTTCAATTGACCGCCGAGCCCTTCGTGTTTTTGGCTTTTCCGGAAGGCAACTTGCTGAATTGGAAATGGTGTCTCTTCCCTCTCCTGTCGCAAGGCGAGCAAACATGGACCAGCCCCAAAAGGCCGGCTGCGTTCACTTTGAACTCAAGAACCGTTCAATGTTCGAATTCTGCCGTCCTTAGTCAAAAACCGATTCGAGCCTGCGTTCGACCATTGCCACTCTTGCCGCTAGGACGTCCGCGCCGACGCTTTCTCGTTTTTGGCTACCAGAATTCGGTTGATGTTCACCTCGATCCAGTCAGCAAAATCACGCACCTTCAGGGCGACTTCCCGACCAATCGGCGTCAGGCTGTAGTCGACATGCGGTGGAACGACCGGGTGTGAGTATCGGTTCACGAAACCGTCGGTCTCAAGGGTTTGCAGCGTTTGGGAAAGCATCTTCTCGCTGACGCCCCCCACTTTGCGTCTCAGGTCGGAAAACCTGTGATCCTGCTCCAGCAACGCAATCAGCACCAGAACTCCCCATCTACTCGTCAGATGCTTCAGGATTTCCCGCGACGGACATTTCTTGTCGAAGAGTGCTCCCTGACGCACCCATTCCGACAGCGCCTTCGGTTCGCCTGGTACTGGCTCTGCCATCAATCCGGTTTCCTTCATCAATCGAAATTCCTGTGCCTTGAAAGGATAATTCCAAAACTAACCTTTTTGTATGTACTAACAAAAAGTAAGTTATGCGTCTACATGGACTGCACCCGATGGGAACTCACCGATCTAAACCTGGAGAAATGTCATGATCGCAGTCACCGGTGCCAACGGTCAGCTGGGCCGTCTTGTCCTGAAGTACCTTGTTGAACTCACGGACCAACCGCTCCGCGCGCTTGTTCGCGCGCCTGAAAAAGCTCAGGATCTCGCCTCCGGCCAGATCAGCGTTGTGCGGGCGGATTACAATGATCCAACGACCCTACCGGGATCGCTTGAAGGGGTAGAGAGACTTCTTCTCATCTCCGGCTCTGAGATTGGAAACCGAACCGCGCAACACGCAGCTGTAATCAATGCGGCCAAAGAGGCCGGCGTAACCTTCATCGCCTATACCAGTCTCCTGAATGCTCCGAAATCCAGTCTCGTGCTCGCGGCAGAGCACATTGAAACGGAACAGATTCTACAGCAAAGCGGCATCGCTCACGTCATTCTGCGAAACGGCTGGTACCTGGAAAACTTTGCCGGAACGATTGCCGCCGCTCTGGAGCATGGTGCCGTGATCGGGGCAAGCGGCGACGGCAGGTATTCTGCTGCCGCCCGGGAAGACTACGCCCAAGCCGCCGCCAGAACGATCGCGGGACAGGACCTCTCCAGCAGAGCAATTGAACTCGCGGGACAGCCATCTCTCAGCCTGTCCGAACTCGCCACAGAGTTATCCAGACAGACCGGTTGGGACATCCCGTTCAACAATCTGCCTGAAGCCGAATATGCGGGTATTCTCGCAGGAGCCGGATTGCCTGGAGGTTTCGCCAAGGCAATTGCAGATGCTGACCGGGGAGCGTCTGAAGGCGAACTTTTCAGTTCTTCAACCGCCCTGGAAAAGCTGATCGGTCACCCGACCAAAACACTGAGCGCGGTAATTTCCGAAGTGCTTTCTTCAGCAAAAGTCGCCTGATCCTCTCCACAACACCTCACACGAAGCGCGTGCCGGGACAGACACCGTTTGCCCCGGCACGTGTGTATCAACACCTGTCGGCATTAGATCCGTGCCGACAACCTGTCTCGAGCTGCGCGGAACAACGCCTTTCTCAAGCCAACATCACCTGACTGGAGAATCGCTATAAAGTCGTCTAAAGGCCAGGTCTCAATCGAAAATGGATTTTTCAGGACAGCGCCATGAACGATCGCTTTATGAACAAGACAGCGTTGTTCTTCATCAATCGGCCGCAGTGGATCGCCGTGCTCGTGGTTGCGGCGCTGGTGTTTTTGCCGCTGGCGGTGTGGCTGGACCTGAAGAACCTCTCCGACAATTCACTGCGGGCCCAGGCCGCAAGTCTCAATTCGATCATAACGGGGTTTCGTACATACTACGCCAACAACGTGGTTTCCCGCGTCTTGTCAACGGATGGCGAAACACGAACGGCACATAACTACCAGGCGATCCCCGGCGCCATTCCCATTCCCGCCACCCTCTCGATCGAAATGGCGGAGGTCATAGGCGATGGCGAGGAAGACATCGGCTATCGATTTGTCTCAGACCACGTGTTTCAGAACCGTGCACCGCACGTTCTCGACAAATTCGAACGCGGTGCACTCGAGGCCTTTCGTGCCAACCGCAACCCGAACCTGGTGATGTCGGAAATTTCCGGTTCGCTCTTTGACAGGAAAATCCGCATTGCGGCTCCGGTCGTAATGGGCGCTGCCTGTGTTGCCTGCCACAATTCTCACGAAGAAAGCCCGAAAAAAGACTGGAAGGTTGGCGACATCCGCGGTCTGCAGGAAATCAGCATATCCCAGCCGATTGCAGAGAACATCTGGTCCTTCAAATATCTGCTGATCTACTTCGCCAGTGCAGGGTTCTTCGGTGTCGCCTTTATGCTCTTGCAATTGCGGCAGGCTATCGGCTTCAGACGCATGAACAAGGAACTGGAAGAAACCAACTCCTTCCTCGCCTCAATTTCCTTGAAGATCTCGAAATACCTTTCACCTCAGGTCTACAGGAGCATCTTTTCCGGTGAACGGGACGTGGTCATCTCCACGGAACGAAAGAAGCTGACGATCTTCTTCTCCGACATCAAGGATTTCACTCTGTCCTCCGAGCACTTGCAACCTGAGGAATTGACGCGTTTGCTCAATGAGTATTTCACCGAAATGTCGAAAATCGCGACCGAACACGGTGCAACTGTCGACAAGTTCATAGGCGACGCCATCCTGGCATTTTTCGGTGATCCGGAAACAAAGGGCCCGAAAGAAGATGCCCTGGCCTGCCTGAAGATGGCAATCGCGATGCAGCGGCGAATGAAAACGCTCAATGCCGAATGGCGCCGGCGCGGGATCGAAAAGCCGTTTGAATCGCGTATCGGTATCAATACCGGATACTGCAATGTCGGCAATTTCGGCAGTGAAGACCGGATGGACTATACAATCATCGGAGCCGAGGCGAACCTTGCGGCCCGGCTTGAAAGCATTGCGGAACCCGGCGGCATTGTTGTCAGCTACGAGACCTATGCACTCGTTTCGGACCATGTACGCGCGACCGCGATGGATCCGATCCGCCTGAAAGGTATCAGCCGCGACATCATTCCCTATCGCGTCGACGATTTTCACGCAGATACCGAGGCATCTCGGGAACAGACGTTCAATATCTCGGGTGACGGTGTCCACCTGTTCCTGGACGTAAACCGCCTGGGTGTGGGCGATGCAGCCAAAACCCGGGATGCACTTGAAACAATGCTGCAGGCGATCAAGGACAGGAAACCACCCGTTCCGCCTGCTCCGTGATCGAACAAAAAAGGGCCCGGACAACAACCCCGGTTCGTTATCAGCCGCGGACCGACGTTCCGTGCATTGACGCCGTCTCATTTCCAAAACTGTTCAATCACTTCAAGGATATTTGTTGGTCGGTTCACGTCCTCTCTGATAGGCAGGAAACACGACACGATCCGAAAGCCAGCAATGTCCGAGTTGACCACCACAGATCCTTATGTACAGGACGGAACCTACGCCTGGTTTCGACTTGCCATATCCATTCTACTCAGCACTCTGGGTGGCGCAGGCATGTGGGCTGTGGTGATCGTTCTTCCAGCCGTGCAAGCTGATTTCGGCATTGACCGCGCCGGCGCATCGCTGCCTTACACGGCAACAATGATCGGCTTTGCAGCCGGCAACTACGTGCTTGGGCGTTATGTTGACCGTTACGGCATTGTTCCTCCAGTCATCGCATCGGCCCTTTCGCTCAGTGCCGGTTTCGCACTTGCCGCAATTGCCCCCGACATCTGGATGTTCACGCTTGCACAAGGCGTGCTGGTTGGGCTTGGAACCGCTGCAACTTTCGGTCCGCTGATTGCCGATATCTCCCACTGGTTCCTGAAACGGCGTGGCCTTGCGGTTGGATGTGCCGCCTGCGGAAACTATCTTGCCGGTGTGCTTTGGCCGTCGATCATTCAGCGGAGCCTCGCTACTTCAGACTGGCGGGAAACCTATTTGCTGATCGCGGTCATATGTCTCGTGACCATGGTTCCACTCGCGTTGATGCTTCGCCGCCCGCCACCCGAAGCGGCGTTGTCGGCCTCGCCGTCTCAAAACACCTTCGGCAGCCAGTCCACCGGTCTGTCCCCTGCCACGCTGCAGATCCTGCTGGTCATTGCAGGCCTTGCCTGTTGTGTCGCCATGTCGATGCCCCAGGTTCACATCGTGGCTTACTGCGTCGACCTTGGTTTCGGTGTCGCGCCCGGAGCCGACATGATCGCCCTGATGACAGGAGCCGGGGTCATCAGCCGCCTCGTCTCCGGGTTTGTCGCCGACAAGATCGGTGGTGTCAGAACCCTGCTCATTAGCTCGGTCTTGCAATGCGCTGCCCTCTTCCTTTTCATACCGTTCAACGGTCTGGCATCGCTTTACCTGGTGTCTCTGATCTTCGGCCTCTCCCAAGGCGGGATCGTTCCCAACTACGCTGTCATCGTGCGCGAGTACCTGCCGGCCAAAGAGGCCGGTCAACGGGTGGGTCTCGTCATCATGTCGACCATCCTTGGCATGGCTCTAGGCGGCTGGCTCTCCGGCCTGATCTACGATCTCACCGGCTCCTACGAGGCAGCCTTCCTGAACGGGATCGCCTGGAACGTCCTCAACATGGCAATCATGGTGTTTATTCTGATGCGTGGCCGGTGGGCAGGATCGAGAGTAGCGGCCTGAGTGTTTCCGATCGGCAGAGATTTCCGAGCAAGGTCGTGTCGCTACGCCAAGACCCCGAAGTTGCTTGCAATCAACCAAATCTGTGTTGCAAGCGCAAACGTCACAAGTACGGAATGATAGACAGGTTTCTCGACCCTTGCAGCGGCAAGGGTCAGTACAATCAAGGTGACCTGACGAACCAGATACAGCATGCCGAGCTCGACCATGTGTTCATGTCCCTTCAATTGGGAATCCACCAGATCGAACACAAACATCATGGCCAGTAGACCGTAGATCCAGCTTTTTCTGTCCTGAAAATAGGCTTGGTAACTGGAATACTCGTCCATCTGATCAGGGTACAAGACTGCCGCGATAAAAAAGTACAAGGCGGCAAAAGCGATAACGAAGAGATAGTTCTGGAAGGTCCAGACTTCTATTTTTCCCAGGGAAAACTCGAACCACCAGAAATGGACCACTGACAGCAACATGAACAGTGACCATCCAATGTGAACATAGTAAATGCGTTCACGTCCCGGATGTTGAACGAATCTCGCAAGTCCGTTCAAGAGGCGCGCAACTCCCAATCCGATGACCATGCCGACGATGATGCGGATATGTGTGAACTGGGCTGGAAGAAAAACACCGTTGCTCATGGGCGATCAAAACGTCTTATGGAGACAAGCGGTCGACATGATTACCCGTGAGAGTGGAAATTTGCTTAATGAAAGCCGGCTCTAGCTGCGTCCGGCTTTCGACCTGAGCAGGAAGATAAAGAAAACGCCGCCGATCAATCCTGTGACGATACCGATCGGCATGTCTTCCGGCGCCATTAAAGTACGTGCCAGTATGTCGGCCCAGATCAGGAAGATCGCACCAAGCAGAAGGCTGACCGGCAGAACACGCGTGTAGCCTCCCCCGACCAGAAACCGGGCAATATGCGGGATCATCAGGCCGACAAAACCGATGATGCCCGAAAAGGCAACCATGACACCCGTGATCAGGGCGCCGACGACAAATACGGTCAGCCGGAACCTGGCAACGGGAATGCCAAGCGTCGAGGCGGTCTCGTCGCCGATCGTCATGGCGTTCAGATCACCGGCCTTGGCGAGCAGATAAGGAACGGTCAGCACAAGTATACCAAGGGGGAACAGCAGATGGGACCACTGCGCCAATCCAAGTCCCCCGAGCATCCAGAAGACAACAGTATGCGTCGCACGCGGATCCCCCAGGAAGATCAGGATATTGGCGAGCGACATGATGATAAAGGAGACCGCAACACCTGCGAGCACCAGCCGGTCTGCGCTGGTGGCTCCGGCAAAATGGGTTACGCCCAGAACCACGAGCGTAGCGGCCAGCGCCCCGGCAAAAGCCATAAGGGGAACCGTCAGCAAGCCCAGAAACAGTCCCGTGTGAAGCAGCGCCAGGACTGCACCGGCCGCACCGCCCGAAGAAATGCCCAAAAGATGCGGGTCGGCGAGCGGGTTGCGGGTCACCGACTGCAGAGCGGCTCCGACGATGGCAAGCCCAGCTCCTACAAAACCGGCCAACAGAGTTCGTGGGAAACGAATGTCCCAGACAATCGCCTCCCTGCCCCTGGACCAGTCTATGTCCACAACTCCGGGAAACAGTTTATCGGCAACGATGCCGAACACCGTGCCGGCCGGAACCGCAACGGCTCCAACAGACAAGGCCGTGACGACGGACGCAATCAGCCCAAGAACGCCGAACGCCAATAACAAGGCGAAACGACTGCTTGACGTTTCCTGCTTTAGAGGACGCTTATCTACCTGGGTTTGGTCCGTCGGCACACGCTGTAGCAAGGATCACTCTCCCCAGAAGGCTTCGGCCAGTTTCTTTACGGCCTTGATGTTGCGCGGCCCCGGCGTTGCCTCGACATATTCAAGGGTCACGAACCTGTCGTTCTTGACCGCGTCAATCTCTGCAAGCGCCGGATTGTTCTTCATGAAGTCACGCTTCTGTTCGGCCGTGACGTTGCCGTAGTTGACGATGACAATCATCTCCGGGTTTTTGTCGACGACGGTTTCCCAGTCAATCTTGGCCCAGCTCTTGTCGAAATCATCCAGGACATTCACACCGCCGGCAGCTTCGATGAGCGCGGTCGGCATGGCATAGCGTCCGGCAGTGAACGGCTTGTCTTCACCACTGTCGTATACGAAGACCCGCAGCGGTGCTTCAGCCGTCTTCAGCGAAGAAGTGAACTTGTCGAGCTCCAGCTTGTAACTCGCGACAAGGTCATAGGCCGTATCCTCTACCTCGAAAATCTTCCCGAGATTGATCAGGTCGTTGTACATGTCGTCCATCGACACTTTCGGCTTGTCGCCGATATGGATGCAGGACTCGGTCAGCTCGTAGACATTGATGCCGAATGGGGCGAGCGTTTCCGGCGTCACTTCTCCGCCCACCTTCATGCCGTAGTTCCAGCCGGCAAAATAGAAGTCCGCATCCGCGCCGATCAGAACTTCCTTGGACGGGTACTTTTCGGAAAGTTCCGGCAGTTCAGCAACGCCGTCGCGCATTTCCTCATCAAGCGTTTTCCAGCCCGAAATACCGGTATAGCCAACCATATGATCGCGCAGTCCGAGCACGAGCATCATCTCGGTCAGGTTGACATCATTGGAAACGGCCGCTTTGGGTGGTGCCTCGAAGACAACTTCTCGATCGCAGCTTTGAACCTTTGTTTCCGCAAGAGCCGTACCAGCAAACAGGATCGCCGTCAGGCTGAGAGCCACACTCTTCATGAAATTCTCCAGTGTCTAAAGATGGAATGTCAGATGCGCACGCTCGCTGTGAGCGAATTGCACCAGCCGTGCTTGAACCGAATAGGCTTCGGCAATGTTTTCGGGTGTCAGAACCGTTTCGGGAGTTCCGAAGCCAACCGTGTGACCCTTGTGAAGAAGCAGAACCCGGTCACAGACCTCGCTTGCAAGATTGAGATCATGCAGGCTGGCGACAATCGTGATGTTGAGACTGCCGATCAGGGAAACGATCTCCAGCTGATGCCGGATGTCGAGATGATTGGTTGGTTCATCCAGGATCAGCACCTGTGGCTCCTGTGCCAGCGCACGGGCCACCATTACACGTTGCCGTTCACCACCGGACAGGGTGCCAAAGGAGCGGTGCGAATATGGGGAAAGCCCCATTCGTTCGATTGCGGTTTCTACGATTTCCGCGTCCCTTTTGCCGCTTCTTGCAAGGCCTGATCCATGCGGACGACGCCCGAGGGCGACGATCTCGTATACAGACAGGGCGAAATCCGTAGGCTGTTCCTGAAGGACCGCGGCAACCTTTCTTGCCGCTTCACGCGAAGACATCCTCCAGATGTCGTGGCCGTCCAGAAAAATTGCGCCTTCACTCGGTTTGTGGAACCGGTAGAGCAATCGCAAAAGCGTGGATTTGCCGGCTCCATTGGCACCGGCAATTCCGAGGACCTTCCCGGCTTCAAGGTCAAAACTGACCGGATGCAGGATCGTTTCGCCCTGCCTCACCTGCCAGCCCGCCTTTCGGACCGAGAGCGACACACCATTCATGAAACAGCAGCCTTGTTTGCTTCAGTGACGATCATCGCTGCCGGTATGCGCGCCAATGCCGAGCGCTTCAGTTTGCCCGGACGTTGACCGGACGAACACCAGCCGTCTTCCAGGTCACGATATTGCCGGGCAAAGGCAACAAGATCATCGATGTCTTCATCCGGATCGATATCCCCGAACAGATACGTCGCCTTGTCGCTGGCCCGGAACGCAACCGTACAGGGACGTGAGCATCCGGCCATGCATGCAATGCCGGAAATTTCAAACTCATCCCCCACGACCGGTACCGCCAGTTTCAGGGCGTCCTGCAATTTGCTGATCAACTCAAAACCCGGCCGGCAGTCGCTCCCGCTGTAACGGCAGGAGGTGCACACGAATATCCTGTGAGGATCAATGCTCATCGGCGCCCCCTTTTTTCGAGAAGAGGTTGTGCACCTGTGAGCGCTGACCTGGAAAATTTCCACTCTCCCTGCTTTTGCCAGACAAAGGGGTATCTCCGTGCAAATTCGATTCTTGTAATGTTATTACATTACCTATTCTCTGATTTGCAACCATCGTATCGCGCCCGTTTGGGCACATTGCACGAGCAGCCCGCTCGCTGACGCTGCTGGCCTTGTCAAGAAAGACAGGAGTATGAAGTGATCTTTTTTGTATTTTCCGGTTCATATCGCCCTCCGCGATTGCGCGGAATGCTGAAGAACCGAATGTCGAACTTTGTCAGCAGATGCTGGTCAGCCATATCACTCGCTCCTCCGGAACACCCCGCCCGGGTTGAAGTTGAAGATGAAATGGCAGGTCTCCTGACTTACGGGTCACAGCTCGCCTGATCCTTCCCGGGGTCTCCCCAGTGGCGCTTTCAGGTCCGCTCACCGTTCACAGTTGCGGGGGCAGTCACGGATTTGGTGCCTGTTGGCTACGCCGCACCGTGTTCCCTTTTAATTTCGATCCAGAACTTGGATTCGAAAACCATGCCTTTTTGATTGGCGCAAATTGCTGAATGTGTCAATCGGCAAACCGACACCCATCTACCGGGCCACGACATTCGCCGGGACAATGCTGAAATTTAGGATTGCGCCTGACTAAACGCGTTTTAACTTGATCGTCATGTCCGCCGGAAGCACCATCTGAGAAGCAAATCAAACCGGGATCTCACTCATCAATCGGGGAGCATGGGTCACATGCCAGGTCAGCAGAACAGATATAGCTTCAACGGGCCGCTCCAGACTGTCTTTCAGGATTTCATGGCCGATTGGGTTTTTTCAGATGACCACACGGCCCAACAGATCATGGAGACCTACTTCACACCTGATTTTTCAGCTGAGATCGACGGCAGGCATCTCTCCCATGACATTTTCCAACGTCGCATAGGCCGCATGCGCCAGGATGCGGAGGTCGAGGAGCAGGATTTTGTCGAGATGGCTGAGGATGGTAACAGGCTCTTCAGCATGCACAACACACGGGGCAAGTCGCTGGTGTCAGGTCAACGTTTCGAGACCCGCGCGATTGCCTTCTTCCGCTTTGACGGCAAGCGGATCAAGAAAGGCTACTTGAACAGCGTGACCCCGGGAGATCCGAGCGACGCGGACTTCGCATCCCGCAGCTGATGCCCGGCAATCCCGGGTCCTCTTGCCGAGGCATTTGAGACTAATTTGTTCGTTGTCTTTCGCCGCGGATCTCGTGAATATTTCAAACAGAAATTGATACACTCTACAATCCGCTGATGCACTGGATGTGCTCTTTCACGCCTCCATCTCCATACCCCCATGTTTGTACTTTTTTCCAATAATCGCGCTGCTTGTTGTCCTGCCGGGACGTTGGGTCTGAGCCGTCCCGATGCTCAACTTCTTGCTGCTGGTGATTTCTCAGCTTGTACTGACTGATGTAAGCTGACAGTTCGACATTCCGAAAAACCTTGTGACTTAGCAATTTCTCTACGTGACAGCATTTTCAAAAATGCGGTTCGCAATCGACCGATTCCGACTGCGTAAAACCAAAAATGCCCTCACGTAGTTTTATTGTTCTTTCAGCTGAATTCCGTGCGATCTACCCTTGCCTTCAGCAGCCAAAATTCTTACCTCGGAAATCATGAAACAGGATGCTTTTCCCCCGCGCGCCGAAGCGCGCCCCGAGACCCTTGAAACCCACGGCATTTCACGACAGGACGACTATGGTTGGCTGCGCGCAGACAATTGGCAGGACGTCATGCGGGACCCTTCCGTTCTCGACGCCGATATTCGTGCCTATCTGGAAGCGGAAAATGCCTACCAGGACGCACAGATGGAACCGACCCGGGAGCTGCAGGAGAAGCTCTTTGCCGAGATGCGTGGCCGGATCAAGGAAGATGACAGTTCCGTTCCCTCTCCCGATGGTCCCTATGCCTACGGCCTGAAATACGAAACCGGTGGCCAGCAACCGATTTTCTTCCGCACGCCACGTGAGGGCGGTGAAGAGACCATTCTCCTGCACGGTGACAGCGAAGCTGAGGGCAAGGCCTACTTCAAGCTCGGCGGTGCCAGCCAATCCCCGGATCACAAACTGCTTGCCTGGGCGTATGACGACAAGGGTTCCGAATATTACTCCCTGAGACTGCGTGAGGTTTCTAGCGGCAATGATCTGGATTACAGCGTCGAAGATACGGGCGGCGGCGGGGTCTTTTCCGCCGATAGCAAATTCGTTTTCTATGTCCGTCTCGATGACAATCACCGGCCGTCCAAACTCTTCCGTCACGAAATCGGGACGGATCCTGCGAATGATGTCCTGGTATTCGAGGAAGAGGATGCCGGCTTCTTCATGGGGGTTGGCAAGACCCAGTCCGGCGAGACCATCGTGATCGATATCCACGACCACGAAACCTCGGAAGTCTGGATGATCCCGGCGGACCAGCCGGAAACTCCGCCGGTTCTGATCGCCCCACGCGATACCGGCGTTGAATATTCAATCGAGGATCACGGCGACACGCTCTACATCCTGACCAACCTTGGTGATGCTGAAGACTTCAAGATCGTCACAGCTCCCAAAGCCACTCCGGGCCGGGAGTTCTGGACCGATCTGGTACCGCACAAACCCGGTTGCCTGATCCTTTCGCACTGCGTCTACAAGACCTTCATGACCCGTCTGGAACGTGAAGACGGCCTTCCCCGGATTGTCATCCGCCGGCTCGCGGACAATATCGAACATTCCGTTGCTTTTGACGAAGAAGCCTATTCACTCGGACTGGGTGGCGGTTACGAGTTCGACACGACCACGATCCGGTTCTCCTATTCCTCGATGACGACGCCGTCGCAGACCTTCGATTACAACGTGGAAACCCGCGAAAGAGTGTTGCGCAAAGAGCAGGAAGTTCCTTCCGGGCACGATGCGGCCGACTACGTCACCCGGAGACTGATGGCTCCAGCAGTAGACGGTGAAACGGTGCCGGTGTCTCTCCTCTACCATAAGGACACCAAGCTGGACGGTTCTGCGCCGCTCCTGCTCTATGGTTACGGATCCTACGGCATTACCATTCCGGCGAGCTTCAACACCAACTGCCTGTCTTTGGTGGACCGCGGCTTCGTCTATGCCATTGCTCACATCCGGGGTGGCAAGGACAAGGGTTTCCGCTGGTACAAGGACGGACGCCGGGAGAAGAAAAAGAACACCTTCACCGACTTTGTTGCCGCTGCCGATCACCTGGTTGCCGAGAAATTTACCTCTCACGACCGTATTGTTGCCCAGGGCGGCTCTGCCGGCGGCATGCTGATGGGAGCGGTCGCAAATCTGGCACCTGAAAAGTTCGGTGGCATTATTGCCGAAGTTCCATTCGTCGACGTCCTGTCAACCATGCTTGACGACACCTTGCCGTTGACCCCTCCGGAATGGCCGGAATGGGGCAATCCGATCACGGACAAGGAAGCTTACCAGTACATCGCCTCCTATTCGCCTTACGACAATGTCGAGGCAAAGGACTATCCGGCGATCCTTGCTGTTGCTGGTCTGACCGACCCGCGCGTGACTTATTGGGAACCTGCCAAGTGGGTCGCCAAATTGCGTGCGACAAAGACCGGCAACAGCCAGTTGATGCTCAAGACCAATATGGAAGCCGGTCACGGCGGTGCTTCGGGTCGCTTCGACCGGCTCAAGGAAGTCGCTCTCAATCAGGCTTTTGCGTTGATGGTGACCGGCAAGGCCTGACACGCCACAATTGTTCACATTTATTTGACACGAAGACCGGGCCCGCATGCGGGTCCGGTATTTCTTTTGCCTCCAAATGGCTTAGGTTGTTTTCAACCAAATTTACAACAACAGTTGAAGGGGATGTCATGACGAAGTCATCACACCGGGGCCACCTGTCCGCTGCCGGTTTTACTCTTGCTGCCGCCCTGCTCTCGTCCGTTTCTCTTGCAGGCGCCGCAGAACTGCGCTGGTCCTCACCGACCGATCCCCAGACCATGGACCCGCATGCGGTCAATTCCGCCCCGGTCCTGGGATTTTTGAACAATGTCTATGAAGGCCTCGTGCGCCGCGACAAGGACATGCAGATCGAAGGCTCTCTTGCAGAAAGCTGGGAACCGCTGGGTGGCGACGGCTGGCGCTTCAAGCTGCGCGAGGGCGTCAAATTCCATGACGGATCGGATTTTACCGCCGAAGACGTCCTGTTCTCCTATGAGCGCGCGTCCTCTGAAGAGGCAGATACCAGCTCCTGGTTTGCCCCTGTCAAGGAAGTCAAGATCGTCGACGACTACACTGTCGATTTCCTGACCCACGCTCCCAATCCCATTTTTCCCGACTCCATCGCCAATTTCATGATCATGGACAAGGGCTGGGCCGAAGCGAACAGTGCTGTCCGTCCGGCCAAGGAAACGGAAACTCACGCAACACTGAACGCCAACGGCACGGGTCCGTTCAAGCTTGCCTCTCGCGAGCCCGGCGTCCAGACGGTCTTGGAGCCTTTCGACGGCTGGTGGGATGAGAAAGAACACAATCTGACCAAAGCCACGTTCCTGCCGATCGCCAATCCGGCAACGGCAGTCTCCGGCTTGCTGAGTGGCCAGGTTGATCTGATCAATCCGGTCCCGGTCCAGGACGTGAACCGCATCGAAGGACAGGACGGCCTGACCCTGCACCAGGGCATCGAAGCCCGGGTAATCATGCTCGGCTTCGGCCATAATCAGGATGCGTTGAAATACTCTTCGGAGACGACCGACAAGAACCCGTTCCAGGACTTGAAGGTCCGCCAGGCCGTTCAAAAGGCAATCAACGCGGAAGCCCTGGTCGACAAGATCATGCGTGGCAACGCCGAGGTGGCAAGCCAGCTGGTCAGCCCGCAAATGAAGGGCTACAGCGAAGCCGCAAGCGACCGGACCGGTTATGATCTGGAAGGAGCAAAGGCTCTTCTGGCTGAAGCCGGCTACGCGGACGGCTTTTCCTTCGGTCTGATGTGCCCGAACGATCGCTACATCAACGACGAAGCGCTCTGCAAAGCCATGGCTGCAATGCTGACCCAGGCTGGCATGAAAGCGGATCTTACCGCCATGCCTGTCCGCAACTACTGGCCGGAACTGCGGGCCGGCAACTTCGACATGTATCTGCTGGGCTGGTCACCGGGCACCTTCGACGCGGAACACCCGGTCCGTTTCCTGGTCACAACCAAGAACGACGAAAAGAAGCTCGGCAGCTGGAACTTCGGCGGCTACTCAAACGCGCGCGTCGATGAGCTTCTGCCGCTCATCCAGAAGGAAATCGATCCAACCAGACGCCAGGAGATGATTGACGAAGTCGCAACCATCATTCGAGACGACGTGGTTTACGTCCCGCTCCACATCCAGCCACTGCTTTGGGGCTCCAAGTCGAATATCGACCTGACTCAACGGGCGGACAATTTCCTGATGCTGCGCTGGATCAACGTGAACTGATCCTGACACGCAAGCTGAAACCGATGAGGGTCGGCGCGGCCAGCGCTGGCCCTTGTTTTATGAGTATAGTTTTCATTTATTCTCTACAACACAAGTAAAGAGACGAATTTCGAGAATTCTTTTCAAAAATTCCAAATCCAACTTCATTCTCATTTAATAAGAAAACCGAATTATTTCCAATTTTTAATGAAATATATTTTAATTGAACAAGAATTACTCCTCACCAAATCTGTAATCGTCGATCCATTAAAATAGATATCGGATCAAGCTACAGACTTCTGGAGAGGAAACAGCATGAATACTCACACAAGGTTCACTAATACCAACTTCACCAGTCTTGATGAACTGCTGCAGCAGCAACTCGATGCTTTGACATCCGAAGTTAGTCAGCAGAATCCAGCCCGCCCGCCAGGAGTGCTGGAAATAGAGCCAGTAACCGATGCCACGACAGGCACCATGGCCGACAGTTCGAATCCCGTCGACCTGCCATTCATGAACCTTGACCCGTATGTGCTCGACGGTAAGGACAACCTTCCAAGTGGCGAACTTCAGGAAGGACCGCAGGGCAATATTGTCTCGGAAATCCAATCTTCGAACGGAGCGGGTGAGCAGCAACTGGGCTTTGGCCTGGAAATGGAGAACTACACGTTCCGTACAGACGATGGGACCCTTGATGTCATGGGGTTCACCGAAGAGCGCATGACTGAAATCAAGACCATGAACTACAACGGGCAACCGACCCCCGTGGAGTATCAGAGCGGTCTTGCATATCACTTCGAAGGCAATTTCTACGACAATCAGCTGAGACAGCTCTATGTCGAGATGGATACCGAGGTCGCCACGACGATTCAAACCGAATTGTTTGACACGAATGGCAATCCGATCCTGACCGCCTACGGATACGAGCAGATGCTCAACGTTGAAGGACAGGCATTCGACTACGGAATTGAAGAATTCGTCATGGAATTCGAGCTGATGGTCGAACTCGAGAGGCTCGAAAGCGGAATTTACGAGATGACGCTATCCGTCGTCTTTGAAGGTGAAATCGTCTACTTGAACGGAGCGGAACGGGAGTATCTCTTCGAAGACGAGATCACTGCCTGGTTCTCCGACCTCAGCGAGGTAAGTGTCGACAAGTTTCCGCAAGGTCTGTTTGACGAGATTGCCCGTTTTGCCAACGGCATGGGCGAAGCCTGGGATGCGTTCGGAGACCTCAATGACCATCTTGAAGCTATTCTGCTGCAACTCCAGGAAGACGGCCACTATCAGGCTTGGGATGATGCAGGCCAGGGTCTGGACAATCCGTTCGACTTCGATTTGCCCAGTATCGACCCGTTCTCCTGATCAAAGCAACCAACCTGCTACGGTTGATCAAAATTTCTAAAACCAGCAACTCCTCCTTCGTTCATTGGAACGGAGGGGGATCAACTGCCCGTCATGCGTGGCTGTAACGATGTATCGCTTCGTAACCAAATGCCGGAGCTGCGGGCGGCAATTTCAACATGTACCTGCCCGACTGCTCCCCCGATACTTTCGATACCGAACTTGCTGTCCGCTTTCCGGTCACATTCAAGTATGACGATAGGAAACTCGGCGGCAGGCATTTCAAAGGTTACTCAAACACGCAGGTTGAGAAGCTCTTGCAGCTAATCGGAAGGAAATCGACCCCGCCAAATGCCAGGAGATGCTGGATGGGGTTGCCGGCATCAGCCGTAACGATGTCGTCTATGTCCCCCTGCACATCCAGCCGTTGCTGTGGAGCCCCAGGTCCGACATCGATCTTACCCAAAGGGTGGACAATTTCCTGATGCTACGCTGGATCAAAGTCAACTGACGTTTCAGGCAAGAGCTCATTCAGAGGCTGGCGTTCCTGACGCCGGCCTTTTGCCCCCTGCCCTCCCCGATCTAGCTGCGAAACGTGATCTCAGATCGACCAGGCCTGAGAGCGCTGGATCAGGAGAACCGGGCCATAGCTACGCTCTCTGAATGGTTTTGATCAGCTGTCACGTAACAAAACACTGTACCTCTGCGGACGCTTGTCCGGGGCGAAAAGCAGCATTCGACACCCAAACCAGCGCCAGTCCTTATCCTGACCGTCATCTTCAGCTTATTCTTTAGAGAATAAGTAAAGGCAGGAATTCATCTAAATCATTTCGAATATTCCAAATTTCCCGGATCAATCAATTAATGCGAAAACCGAATTATTTCAGAAATGTAATGAAAAATATTTTAATTGAACAAGAATTACTCTTCACCAAATCTGTAATCGTTGATCTAGAAAAATATATCAAGGATCAACCAATAGACTTCTGGAGAGGAAACATTATGAATACTCACACAAGGTTCACTAATACGAGCTTTACCAGCTTGGATGATCTGCTGGAGCTTCAACTCGATACTTTGGCAGCAAAAGCAGATCAGCCGAAACCTCCTGGACCGCCGGGTGAGCTGGATATTGTGCCCGCGACCGATGTTGCAACTGGCATCATGGCTGGAGACGCAAATCCCGTCGAACTGCCATTCATGAAGCTGGACCCCTATGTGCTCGACGGCAAGGACAACCTTCCAAGTGGCGAACTTCAGGAAGGACCGCAGGGCAATATTGTCTCGGAGATCCAATCTTCGAACGGAGCGGGTGAGCAGCAACTGGGCTTTGGCCTGGATATGGAGAACTACACGTTCCGCACGGACGACGGGACCCTTGATGTTCTTGCGCTCAGTGAACAGCGCATGACTGAAATCAAGACCATGAATTACAACGGGCAACTGACCCCGGTGGAGTATCAGAGCGGTCTTGCCTATCACTTCGAAGGCAGTCTCTATGATACGCAGTTCAGACAGCTCTATGTCGCGATGGATGCCGAGGTCGCCACGACGATCCAAACCGAATTGTTCGACTCGAATGGCAATCCGGTCCTGACCGCCTACGGATACGAGCAGATGCTCAACGTTGAGGGACAGGCTTTCGACTACGGAATTGAAGAATTCGTCATGGGCTTCGAGATGATGGTCAATCTCGAGAGGCTTGACAGCGGAATTTACCAGATGACGCTATCCGTCGTCTTTGAAGGTGAAATCGTCTACTTGAATGGAGCTGGACGGGACTATCTCTTCGAAGACGAGATCACTGCCTGGTTCTCAGACCTCAGCGAGGTAAATGTTGACCAGTTTCCGCAGGGCCTGTTTGACGAAATTGCCCGTTTTGCCAACGGCATGGGCGAAGCCTGGGATGCGTTCGGAGACCTCAATGACCATCTTGAAGCTATTCTGTTGCAGCTTCACGAGGACGGCCACTATCAGGCTTGGGATGATGCAGGACAGGGTTTGGACAATCCGTTCGACTTTGACCTGCCCAGTATCGACCCGTTCTCCTGATCGCGGCAACCAGCTTGCCGCAAGTAACCAAGATCACTGAAACCAGGCATTGCCCCTCCGCTCACACGAGCGGGGGGTTCAGCTTATCGTGTCTTGATTTTGAGGGGGCATTCAGTTCAATTGAAAGATGTTGCAAATCAGACTTTTGAGTTGCCGATCAAGTGGCAACCGCAAAACAATCACTGGAGTTCGCCATGCCACTTTCCATCCGTAGCGCTGTTCAAGCTGCTCGCAGGCTCAAGCCTGGACTACGGATCGTTCCAGCAATAGCGGCAACTTTCGCTCTAGCGGCTTGTCAGTCTCAGTTCCAGCAACCTTCTGACCTTCTTTTTGCTCCCACCTTCAGCAAAACGCGCCAGAACATTCCCTATACCTACAATACCCCTTATGACTGCCGGACCTTCACCGGATCTGGCTACAAAGGGATTGCAGGCGGCGTCGTTTATGATTTCGACAAGAGATACGTGATCTCCCAGGCTGGATGCTTCCAGTCGCAACAGGAATGCCAAGCGTGGCTGTCGGTCATGCGCAGCTACATTGACGTACCACGCTTTATCGGCTGCCAAACCTACGTGGCCTAAGGAAAGCTCAGACCGGCAGCGATCCCTGCAGGATCGGATAGCCCGCAACATAAGCCTCGACATAGTCGCGCAGGCACTTCGCCCGCGCGCTCAATAAACGGCCCGTCGGCCAAACCATATAGGCTTCCCGGCTTGGCCCCTGCCATTGCGGCATGACCAGCTGCAGATTTCCGTTTTCCAGGTCTTCAGACGTTTCACTGACCGGTAAAAGGGATATTCCCAGTCCGTCTGCAGTCAGTTGCCGGGCAAGGCCGATATCGTCCACCGCAATATCTGCGCTAAGGTGCAGCGTTTCGGTGGCACCCGTTTCCGAGTTTTCCAGCAGCCAGTTAGGCAGCACCGATACGCCAATCAGCCTATGGTCCCTCAAATCTTCCGGTTTCAACGGACTGCCGGCACTCTCAAGATAGTCCGGTGAGGCAACCAACATTGTTGCGACAGAGCCAATGCGTTTTTGAAACAGATGCAGATCCGTCTGCTGGCCGATCCGCAGGGCAAGATCAATTCTGTTCTCCAACAGATCCTTGTTTTGATTGCTCAGCTGCAGTGACAACTGGATTTCTGGATAGTCCTTGAGAAAAGCCGACCACATCGGCTGCAGCAGCCCGACCGATATGTTGGTTGGTGCAGCAACCCGCAGGCGTCCTCGCATTTCATGCAGGTCGGCGCTCAATCCGCGCCTTGCCATCTCGGCCTGCTCCATGAGATCAGCAAATGCTTCGTAATAGGCCTCCCCTTCCGAAGTCAGGGAAAACTTGCGCGCAGATCGGTGGATCAGCTGAGCACCAATCTCTTCTTCCAGCTTGCGCAATCGCCGCGTGACCGTCGCTGCGGGAAGTTGCAACTTGCGTGCTGCCGCCGAAAGAGACCGGTTTTGAGCAATACAGATAAACAGGGCCAGATCGTCAAACATGATTCCATTTTCGAAATTTAAGTATCCGACATTAGATATAGATTCTATTTTCTGGAATAAATAGACCTTCCGTGCAACATCAACCACGGACGGATCTTCCAATGCCCAATCATTACATCAGTGCCTGCATCGAACTTCAGGACGGCGCGGATCTTCAAAAAGCAGAAAAGGGATTGCGGCTGCTTGCAGAGCAAACACAGGGCGAACCCGGCTGCCTGCTTTTTGAGATCCGGCAGAATTTGAAGGAACCGAGCAAATTCACCCTGTGGGAATGCTGGACGGACCGGCAGGCCTTGAGCGATCACTTCGAGATGGAGCACACAAAGACCTATCTCGCGCAAAACCTGACCCGCGTGAATTACATAGAGGAACTCGGAGAGATCGGCATGTCTGCCGATGAGCAGGCAGCGTGAGCGCCGGATGAAACACCGGTTGATCGCCACTTTCCTGATGTCGCTCGGCTTATCTTTCTTCATGTCCTGCTGGGTGACATTCATCAACCTTGGATGGAGCGAAACCTTCCTGCAGCAATGGATGGCCGCCTTTCGTCTCGCCTGGCCGGCTGCGGCAGTCATTGCCTTCTTCCTGGGTCCGGCCGTGCAAAGAACAGCCACATTGATTTCACGGCGCTTGCCTTAAACTTCACCGGAGCAGACATGACCTTAACTCGTCAGAACTTTGAGCAACTCGGCCTGCCAGTCGGCCCCTACACCCATGCCGTCAGACATGACAACACGCTATACACTTCGGGCTTTACGGCCTTCGGGACAGACGCTCAGAACGGCACGGCATACGAGCAAACGCATGCCGTATTGGATCAGCTGGAGTTCATTGCCCGGCAATATGGAAAAGGCCTGACCGACCTTCTGAAAGTGACTGTGTTCGTCAGTGATCCTGCCGACATTCCAGGGATCCGCGAAGCCGCCCAATCACGCTACGGCGATGCGATTCCCGCCAGTTCCCTGGTATTGATCTCCGGTCTGTTCTCACCGGAGCTCCGTGTCGAGATCGAAGGGATATTTGCGCTCTGATCACCAGAGGGTAAAGAAGAATTGACACGAGCTACTAGAAACTAGGTAATTCTCTCAAAATACCCGGTAAGAAAAATAGGGTACAATTTTACTTCAAGCACTAAATAACAAGCTTACAATTGTGCTCGGACAATACGTCCTGTAATAAACAGAACTCAACCACCTGACGTACAGGTGGTTTTGTTTTGTCTCGCTCAGGTCTGGTTGAGGCCTCAGTCTTCGGTGAGCATCTTGCGAAAGAACAACGTCTCTTCAACCGGTGTCTCGTAGTAAGCGTCAATCTCTTCGAACCCCGCTGCCGTATAGAGTTTGATGGCCCCGGTCATCGTCGGAAGAGTGTCCAGCACCATCGACGAATACCCGGCAAGAATGGCCGTATCGACAATATGGTCAACCAGCGCACCTCCAACACCCAGCCCCCGCCCTTCGGGCAACACGTAGAGCCGTTTCATTTCGCATGTGCCGCGCTCATCAAACCGGCGCAATCCGACACAGCCGAGAACATTTCCATTGCCATCCTTCGCAAGGAACAGAGCTCCCTCCGGAGGTGAGTACTTGCCCGGCATCGCGCGCAGTTCTTCTTCAAACCCCTGATAAGAAAGGTCGATGTCCAGCCAGTCGACATAAGCGCGGAACAGCGTTTTGACGATCTCAAGCTCATCGCTGGTTTCAACAGGAGCGATCACAAATCCGGTTTGAGAGGACATGAAAACCAAAAAGCCTGATGTTGAATACGGTTAGTTGCTGGGTGCGATCGCGGGAATTGCCTTCAGATAGGCTGCAATCGCGTCGCGGTCGCTTGCCGGAAGCCGTGCCATGTTCTCCTGAACATGAACCATTTCTCCGCCAACGGAATCGTAGTCCGGCGTAAAACCGCTTTCCAGGTAATAGGCGATATCCGCAGCACTCCAGCTGCCGAACCCGCCCTCAACCGGCGTGATATCGGGGATCCTTCCGTCGCCGGTTGGCGCAGGGGCACCTCCCAGCCATCTGGACAGAACGAGCCCACCTGCAATATCGCGTTCCGTATGGCACTCGCCGCAATGTCCCGGACCCTCTACAAGGTAACGACCACGATCCCAAATCGCCTGATCGACTTCGCCGTCGGAAACAGGAGACGCAATTACCGGAGCCGGATCGAGGAACAGACGTTTCCAGAGACCGAGGCCCCGGCGCATGTTGAATGGAAATCCGAGTTCATGATCGGCGGCTTTGCCCTCAACCTTCGGCAAGCTCTTCATGAATGCATAGAGGTCGCCCAAATCACCTTCTGTCATCCGGGCATAAGAGGTGTACGGAAATGCCGGATAGTAGTTTTCACCGCTTGGAGATGTGCCGTGGGTCATGGCATTTGCGAAATCGACAAGCGACCAGCTGCCGATGCCATCTGTCTCGCTTGACGAGATATTCGGCGCTACAAACACACCGAAAGGTGTTTCAAGCCTGAGACCGCCACCGAGCTTAAGCAGATCCTCCCTTTTTGCGCCCTTCGCCGCATGACAGGAGGCACAGCCACCGGCCCAGAACACAAGCTCGCCCTTTTCGGCATCGCCCTCTTTCAGGGTGGCAGCTTCCTGGGCACTGATTTGTGTTGGAGCGGATAGCCCCCATGCCGTGCCGGCTGCCACAACAGCAAGCACAAAAAGGACAATCAATGCCTTTTTCATGGGGGCCTCTCCAGAATGTAGCGTCACAGATGTTCGGTGTAATACCGGTCAGTTCTTCTTACGGTAAGTCTCGTGGCACGATTTGCAAGTGCCAAAAACAGGCCCCATGGCTGCCTTGAAGGCATCGACATCCGCCGGGCCATCTTTTCCGGAGGCAGCGGTTGCCTTTTCGGTCGCAGCCGAGAACTTCGCAAGTTCAGCGGCAAAGCCGTCCGGGTCCTCCCAGATCTTGGCCGTCGCATCCGTTTCGCCCTGATCCGATCCGGCCGGGAAGTAATCACCATAGGCAATCGAGGCTGCACGCATCGTTGCGATCACCGACTTGCCCGCAACCGGGTTGTAGTCGATTTCCCCCTTCATCATTCCGCCGCCAAGACCTGCCGCCGCACCAACGGAGGACATGATGGCCTGCCGCGTTGCGACCGGGTCTTCAGCGGCCTGCGCCGCAACTCCAGCCAGACCCAACCCTGTAATCAGAGCAGTAGACACAACTCTCCCGAGAATTCGCATGACCCTCTCCCTCTCGATTCACGCATCAGACGGCGCGCTAGGCACCAGAAAGAGTACAGCCCAGAATTGGCAGGATAATAAAATCACGCTCCCGTGATCGACGATCGACGCCGCCGGAATCAATTGTTGCGGCGAGATCCCGGACATAAAAAACCCCGGCCCTTCCGGACCGGGGTTTTCATCATAAGACTATGAAATGTCTTATTTTACTGCAGCTTCGTAAAGCTCAAGCACATAGTCCCAATTGACCATGTTGTCGACAAAAGCTTCCAGATACTTCGGACGCGCATTGCGGTAGTCGATGTAGTAGGAGTGTTCCCAGACATCACACCCGAGGACCGGTGTTGCACCATGAACGAGCGGATTCTCGCCGTTCGGTGTCTTCATGATTTCCAGTTTGCCGTCCTTGACGGCAAGCCATGCCCAGCCGGAGCCGAACTGGCCGATACCTGCAGCAATGAAGTCCGCACGGAACTTGTCGAAACCACCGAGGTCACTGTCGATGGCAGAAGCGATTGCGCCCGGCAGGGAGGTGCCGCCGCCATCCTTCTTCATCCACTTCCAGAAATGGATGTGGTTGTAGTGCTGACCGGCATTGTTGAAGAGCGGTGCGTTCTTGCCGTAGCTCTCCTTTACGATCTCTTCCAGGGACTTGCCTTCAAGGCCACTGCCTGCAAGCAGTTCGTTGCCCTTGGTGACATAGGCCTGGTGGTGCTTGTCATGGTGAAACTCAAGTGTTTCAGCAGACATGTAAGGGGCCAGCGCATCATATGCATACGGCAGGTCAGGCAATTCGAAAGACATGACAAACTCCTCAAAAAGGTCATTGACCGGCGGTCTGGACCAAAGGCCCGAAGGGCCGTGTCGAGCGGCAAAATAGGATTGCCGGGCCCGGACGGCAAGCACCGAAACCCAAAATAAAGAAATTTTTTCTTATTTTTTTAAATCTCCTCCGGCCTGAAAGCGCTCCGGATCAACTTTCCTTCGAAGCAATCTGGCACCTGACCATCCCTCGCATAGATGAAAAGCGCGGCTCTCAGAATGGCACTGAGCGTGGTTACAAACAGAGCGCTGACCAACATGATTGCAGCCCCGGAGGCCAGAAGACCACCGCCCAGCGCCGGGTTGTCATCAAACTCGGACACTCCCCAAAACAGCAAAGGAAGCGCCAGCAAGGAGGCACCCAGATTCAGGATACCCAGTCCGACATAGCCAACCAACGCCTCGCCCCAGGTCTTCCGGATTGCCACGACCGAACGTTTGACCGCTGCGACCGGCCCTGTCCCGTCAACCACCAGGATCGGCACGACAAAGTAAGTGGCAACCGCCCAACCTGCGCCGAGCAGATCGACAAACACCTTCCCAACACCCCGCATCCGACTTTCCAGGATCTGCAGAAGCCAGCCGACTGTGGCCGTCACGAACGCCCAGACCAGAATTTGAGGTAATCTGCGCAATGCGGAGCGAAGACCATCCTTGATTGTTGGATTGCCTCCGCCGAACCGGATCAATGCGCAGCTCAGCAGACCGGCATTGAAGAAGATCATGATGAAATAACTGACGAAAAAGAGCACGAAGACCAGCGCCCAAAGAACCGGAGACTGATCGGATTGTGTCTGTTCCAGCATGGCCTGAAACAAGCCCTGCAACGTGGGCGACGAGTAGACCACCCATGCGCCACTGGCAAAAATTCCGGCTAAAGCGGCTCCGCTCATGATTGGAAACAGCAGCATTTCCTTGTCGAGCATCAACACCTTCCAGCTAGCGGCGGCGTAAGTGAAAGCCCTTTCGATCTTCTCAAACACAATCAGCCTCCTGAGCATGGCATCCCGAGCCCTGACCTCAAGGACAGAGAGCTAGAGAAGCAAACGAGATGCAGCCGGAATTGTAGAATTCGGAAAAATCGCAGAACCACGCATCTTGGATTGGCTAAATGACACATGACTTCAAGCAAAACATCAGAAAAGATGCTCGACTTTACCTACCGCAACATAGTTACCCTGAACAACACTCACAAGAAGACAACTTTGAAAATGAATAATATTTCACCCACCCCCCTCCTCGGCGAGTTCACCCTGCATAAGCATTTCCCAACCCGCGGTCGTTCAACATATCGGTGGTCCGAACCAAGCACGGTTCTGTCTTTGAGAGAGCCCTGTGATGAACGCTAGTCGGTACATTCGGCACGTGACTGAATCAATCAGCGAACATACCTCCATAAACCACTGATTCTAAAACCTCTCCTCCCCCTCGGCACCATGCAAATGCACGACCGTTATGTCGTGCTCCGAGCATTAAACTCAACCAAACAGTTGACTATTTATCACCGTACTGATAATTCATCCAATTGGTTGAATGACAATTCCATTCAGGCTTCGTGTCGGATAGCAAGCGCACCGGAGCCCTGGTGGATTGAAGGGAGGCAAGACATGGAATTTGCAAACGTGAACTGGATTGCAGTTGTAGCTGGAACAGTTGTGGCTTTTCTATTCGGGTGGCTCGTCTATTCCCCGATGCTCTTTGCCAAGGCATGGGCTGAAGGATCAGGCGTCGAACTTACCGCCGACAGCCGTCCACCCATGGGCGCAATGCTACTGCAGATCGCCGGCCTGTTCTTTCTGGCAACGGTGATCGGCGTGACGGCAACCATCAATGCCCTGTTCGCGGCTATTCTTGCCATTTTGGCCGCTGCCAGTCTGACGATTTCCAATGGCGCCTTCTGCGGCAAGTCCAGGGCCGCTCTGACAATCGATGCCGGTTACATAATCGGCGCGGGCATTCTGATGATCGCGGCACAAGGCATCCTCTAGAAATCCCGTCCCATGAGATTGCCCGCCGGGACAGTCTCCCGGCGGGTTTGTTCATTTGGCCTTTGCCAGGACGAGAGGAGCCGTGCAAAATGCCCGTCTCGATTGGCTCAACATCTCGTCGGCTTTACCGGTGACAATCCTGCCAATGCGTGGCAGGGTTGAAACAACCGGCCACCCTCCCCGTTCTGGTGTTTTTCCAGCCAGCATTCTCGCTCCGAAAGAGGTTCGCATGCCAACACAGGACCGTGCCCCGATCGCACTTGCCCTAGGCGGACTTTTTTCGCTGGCGGCCGCCATGGGCATCGGGCGGTTCGTCTACACTCCGATCCTCCCCTTTATGACCGAGGGGCTGAAGCTGCCCGCCGATGATGCAGGCCTGATCGCATCCGCCAACTTTCTCGGCTACCTCGTCGGCGCGCTTGCCGGGGCTGCAAGATCTCTTCCGGGCAATCCCCGTCACTGGTTCCTGGCAGGTCTGCTGGTCAGCGCCGTCACAAGCGCAGCGATGGCAGCCACCTCCACGCTTTCTTTGTTTCTGCTCATTCGTTTTGTCAGCGGGATCGCCAGCGCCTTTGTACTCGTGTTTTCAACAACTTTGGTGCTGGAGCGACTGAATGCTGCAGGGCGCGGAAACCTGTCAGCAGTCCATTTCGGCGGTGTTGGTTGCGGCATAGCCTTTTCGGCGCTTCTGATCAGCGGCACGGCGTTTTATTCAACAAGCTGGCAAACTCTCTGGATCGTCAGCGCCATCGCAACATTCATCTTCATGGCATTTGCCGCCTGGCTCGTTCCGCCGCTGACCAAGGCGGCCGCCGCTGCTGAGAACGACTCGCGGCACGACAGCGAGCCGCCGAAGCTGATCAACGGCAGCCTGATACGCCTGATCCTTGCATATGGCCTGTTCGGCTTCGGCTACGTCATCACCGCAACATTCGTATCGGCAATCGCGAGATCCATCCCGGCCCTTCAGCCGACGGAACAATATGTCTGGCTGGCGGTCGGACTGTGCGCCGCGCCCTCTATCTACATCTGGAACAAGGTTGCGAGCGCTGCCGGGGCGCGCAAGGCCTTTGCCATTGCCTGTGTCCTGGAAGCCGGCGGTGTCGCCCTGACGGTGCTCAGCACCGAACCCATGGTGTTTTTGCTGGGATCCGCGTTGCTCGGCCTGACATTCATGGGCATTACCGCCCTTGGTTTGATCGAGGCGCGCCGTCTTGCGGATGCGGGTGGGCCAGCGTCAGTACGCCAGATGTTGGCGGTCATGACCGCCAGCTTCGGCCTTGGACAGGTCATCGGGCCCTGGTTTGCGGGTAACCTGCATGCAGTGACAGGGTCCTTCGAAGCCCCGTCACTGGCCGCAGCCGCAGCACTACTCGTCGCTGCGGCTCTGGTTGTGCGATAAATTCGCTTCGAAAATCAGGAGTGGGAGAAGTCCCAGTAAAGATCGCGTGCCCGTGCCGCGATCGGACCTGGTTGCAGATCGCGTTCTTCAATGCGCTTGACCGGGGTCACCTTGTTGTAGTTGCCGGTTGAGAAAATCTCGTCAGCCTCCAGGAACTCGTCATAGTGCATTGTCCGTTCGAACACTTCGTAGCCGGCTGAGTCGAGCAGCTGGATGACGCGTTGACGGGTGATGCCGTTCAGGAAAGTGCCGTTTGGAGCCGGAGTATGCACCTTACCGTCCTTGGCCATGAAGATGTTGGCCGATGTCAGTTCGGCAACGTTTCCAACCATGTCTCTGACGACCGCATTGTCAAAGCCTCGAGACTTGGCTTCCAGCATGGCACGGGCATTGTTCGGGTATAGGCATCCTGCCTTCGCATTGACAGGCATGCACTCCATGGTCGGACGCCTGTAGGGAGAAAGCGTGATGCTCGACGCGGTATCTTTTGGCGCCATCGGCGCATCGAAGAGGCACAGGCAGAAGCGGGTCGTTTCCGGATCACCGGTTATGATGCCGTGGCCATCCCCTTCGATCCAGTACATCGGCTTGATGTAGATCTGCTGGTGGCTGCCAAACTTTTCACAACCTTCCTTGGTCAGCTCGATCATCTCGCCAACCTGCATTGTCGGCTTCATGCCAAGGGCCACGGCGGAATCGTTCACACGTTTGCAGTGCAAATCGATGTCGGGCATGACGCCTTCGAAGAAACGGCCACCATCGAACACGCTCGATCCGAGCCAGGAAGCATGCGTTCGCGGGCCCATGATAGGCGGATTACCCTCGTGCCAGGCTCCATCGATCCAGGTCCAGGTATCACTCAATCCGCTCATAAGTTGTCCCTCTTCGTCGCTGCTGTCCGGCAGTTCGTTCCGCCGACACAACACCGGCTGTTTCCTTGGGTCAATAGCTTACCAGAACTTTGAGGAAAGTTGCCGTCTTTCTTCTCCATTACGACCGATTCCGAGATCGTTCCGTTCGAATAGCGACAGAATCAGGAATATTCTTTCAAAGATGTTTTGTAAGTTGGGACTTGCACGGCAATTGCACGGAAAATCCTTCTTCAAGGCCACACTGCAGTAATGTTTGGCCTCAAACAAAACGAACCGTTTCTCATTCGCTTTGCCATGCGGACAAGATTGAATAAAACGACGTTCCTTCCAGCAAGGCGGTGATTGACAATCAACCATTTTTGTTCACTATATGTTCTTTTCAAATACAGGAAAATCGATATGGAACAGCGCATCTCAATGACAACGCTTGCAGTGCCTGACGTTGCAGAAGCCAGACGTTTTTTTGAAGAGGGGCTTGGATGGACCGTAAATGCCTCCCCCTCACCTGAAGTGGTGTTCTTTCAGATCGTCGGAAGTGTTTTCGCGCTTTACAACCGCGACGCACTTGCCAAGGAGATCGGCCGCGATGTGACGCATGAAACGACCGGCGCAATCACACTTGCCTGGAACGCCCGATCGAAAGCGGAAGTCGACGAAATGTTTGCCAAGGCGGTGTCGGCAGGCGCCGCTGCCGTCAAAGAACCGGAAAAAGCGTTCTGGGGCGGATATTCTTCCTATGTGGAGGTCCCCGGCGGCCATCTCCTGGAAATTGCCCATAATCCCTTCTGGACCTTAGAAGAAGACGGCTCAATCACGTTGCCACCGGCTCAATAGTGTAAAAAGATGGCTGGATGCGACCTTTGTCGCAGTCAACAGCGCTTGACGCACGGTCTGCCGCGGGGTTCTCTTCCGCAACCCCAGAGTGACTTCCGATCGGGACGGTATCGTTTGCGATAAATCGGATCGAGTGCAGTTGCTCTATCACGAGAGATACACGGGCAAACCCAGTTTCATGGACAGAAACGACATGTCCTGACTGTTTAACTCTTGCCCACTGAGCAGGCTAAGGAGGCCGGAAATGGCATATGCTGCCTTTGTGTTTGATGCGTATGGAACCTTGTTCGATGTACACGCGGCCGTACGCAAGCACGCAGCCAAGCTTGGTCCGGACGCCCAGAGGCTTTCCTCGCTCTGGCGCGAAAAGCAGCTGGAATATTCTTGGGTCCGCGCCCTGATGGGGCGCTACAAGGATTTCTGGGAACTGACGGAACAGGGCCTCGACACGGCTTTTGCCCTGGTCCCGTCGGCGGACAAATCCCTGCGCGATGATCTCTTGAATGCCTATTGGACACTGGATTGTTACCCGGAAGTGCCGCAGGTCCTGACAACGCTCAAGGCCACGGGCGCCAAGATTGCGATCCTTTCCAACGGCTCTCCCAAAATGCTGGAGGCAGCCGCAAAGGCAGCCGGGTTGACGGAGCTCTTCGATGAGATTTTCTCGGTCGACGAGCTGCGCACCTTCAAGACCGACCCTCAGGTTTACGAGATGGTGACCACACACTTCCGGATCTACCCGGAAGAAGTCTCCTTCCAGTCTTCAAACCGATGGGACATTGCCGGAGCCGCCGCTTTCGGCTTCCGCACCGTGTGGATGAACAGAACCGGCATGCCGGACGAATATCCGGATCTCGCCCCCAAAGCCGTGTTGGCGGATCTCACCGGTCTCACGAAATTGGGCTAAATCCGGTTCAGAAATGAATATGCTCTGCCAGCGGCAATCCGTTGGCAGAGCGTTCAAGGGCAACTGCCGGATCGGCTAAAACGCTCTGGAAATACCCAGCATGATACGATGGTTTCCCGAATTCCGGCTAATGGTGGTTCCGCTGAATTTCGATCTATCGTCGACGATGCCCGACAGCGAATAGTCCGCTCGAACCCGCCAGTTCTCCTGAACGGCAACTTCCAGACCGCCACCGACAACCGGGCCGAGAGAAACAGACGATTTCTCTTTGCCGTTGGCCTTCAGACTGTGTTCCGTCGCAGCCACTCCAACACTCAGATAAGGCATGAAACTGCCCAACGGCAGTCCGGCTCGCGCCTTGGCATTGACGGTCCATTTCGCGCCGGTCTCCACGGTGCCAAGCGTTGGGTGTTTGCTCCTTTCGCGCCCACCGAGATAGGTCGCCGCTCCTTCAACACCAAGCACGATACGCGAGACATCCCAGTTGTAACCGCCAAACAATCCAAACGCGGCATCGACGCGGGACAGATCTTTCGATCTGCCGTTTGCCTTCACATCGGTCACCGTCTGAGAGGGGCCTGCTTCAAAACCTAAATACGGTCCGGCCCAAAGTGAAGCAGGAGCCGCAACGGGAACGAAATCAGGTTCTCCATATGATCTCTGGTCAGCAGCATGCGCTCCCGAAAGCAGCACGGCGAGAACACCGCACAGGATCAGTGGCTCTAGAAACCAGTGCCGGCGAAGTCCCCGCATGACCGTCTTCCGTCCGACGGCCTTCGCGGCGCCTGTGCGTGTTGCCGAAGCAAAAAAATCATAATTGGCAAAAGGACTTACCATAAACACTCTCACCTCATCCTGAGTTTGATTACCGCATCACAACAGTCATTTATTATTGTTAAACGATAATTTTAAAAATGAACACGATAATTTTTTTGTCAATAGCAGTATTTCGAGTTTGCACTCTTCATGCAGATGCAGTAGACACGCTGCCATTGAAGACGGATGAGTGGAGTAACCCATGAGCGAACTTGAATGGACCAACCGAGAAAAACGGCTCACCCGAATTCGCAATCTGTCTGCATTCATGAAGTGGGTTGTGTCGCTGGTCCTTGTGATCATTCTTCTGCTTGGCGGCCTGGTTCTTGTCGAACTGGCCTTGCCAACAGACCTTCTGTTTTCACCGGGCGAAACGATTGATTTTGCGGAAGTTGAACGTCGTCTGGACGAGGTTCCTTATCTCCAGAGGCTCGGCATTGCAGCCCTTTTCGGCATTGCGGTCGCCCTTCTTTCGCTGGCCGTCTGGAACATCCGTCAGGTGTTCAAGCGGTTTCAGGCCATGGAGTTCTTTTCTCCCAAAACGCTGGCCAATGTCATCTCGATCGGTGTCTGGCTGATTGTTTTCGCGATATTCGACCTGATCAGCGACCCTATCGGATCAGTCATCCTGACTTACGACTTTCCTCCCGGTGAGCGACTGGTCGAGGTCACTTTGGACGGCGCCGAGATATTCTGCCTGGTTCTGGGAGCCCTGATGCTGCTGCTCGGCTGGATCCTTCGGGAAGCTGCATTGATCGCTGACGAAAACCGCCAATTCGTATGAACCCCGGTTACGGAGATAGATACGTGACAGCTGACTTCTCATTGCGCCCTGGCAAGCGTCTTCAGCATATACAGCGCAGCGCAAAGGCAATGAAATGGATGGCATCTGTCTGCCTTGTTGCCCTGGTTCCGCTTTCGGTTCTTCTGGTGCTTGCCGTGATTTTTCCCGCCTTTGTGCCCCTTATCGGCGACAACCCTGTTTCAATTGACAACCAGGAGAGAACTCTTTCAGAGCTTTCGTTGGCTCAACGTGGATCACTGACGGTCCTGCTCATCGTTTCGCTATCCCTATTGACGGGAGCTTTGCGGGCCTTGCGGTGTCTATTCGAGCGTATCCAGAACGCAGAGTTTTTTGCCGGAAGAACTCTGGACACCATGGCGTCTTTGGGAATTTGGCTCATCTCATACGCAATTTTCGACTTTGCCAGCGTTCCCGTCTCTACACTCATCGCCACAATGGACTACCCGGAAGGCCAAAGGGTTGTTGACGTTAGCGCTGATGGTGGGGAAATATTTTGCATGATTCTCGGGACACTGATGGTGTTGCTCGGCTGGGTCATGCGCGAGGCTGCTTCGCTCGCAGAAGAAAACCGACAGATAATATAGCGACCCGCCATGCCCATCATCATCGAACTGGACGTCATGCTCGCACGCCGCAAAATGCGGTCGAAGGAACTCGCCGAGCGAATTGGCATCACGGAGCAAAATGTCTCCCTGCTAAAATCCGGAAAGGTGAAAGGTGTCCGTTTTGAAACGCTGGAAAAGATCTGCGAAGTGCTGGACTGCCAGCCAGGCGACATTCTGATCTACGAACCGGACAAGGATGCCGACAGCTAACTCACGCGCTCTTTGTCCCTGACTTCTGCTTAGGCACTCCAGCCCGGCGCAAGCCAGCCAATCTACTGCTGCACCGATAATCCGGACGATACAGCAAGAACAGGCGACCTGGCGGCCATGGCACTCAAGAAACCCTATTTCGACGAACGGCCCTCGCCCGCTTCAAGAGCCCGCTTTCGAACCGGCAAACTGCTGGATCTGCAGGAGAAGCCGGTCTGCGAGTGCACGCTCTACGACCTTGAAAACGGTAACACCGGCATCGTTCTGCAGGACGAGGATCAGACGGTTCCGGAAACGGTTTTCATCCAGGACGACAAGGACCTCACCTATACGCTCGCACAGATCCGCTGGCGCATGGGGCCTTACCTTTTCAGCGAATATCTGGAGCTGCCCGTGCCCTTGAGCCAGGCGTCGCGGGACTGACAATACCAACGCCCATACAGAGACCAGGAAGCATCAAGCCTCACTTGGAAGGCGGTAACATTTCCTCGTGACAGACCAGTCCCCTGTCGACATGATCCCAGGAAACAGCGCGCGAGACAAAAACGGCAAGTTCAGGCCTGACGCTCTCCGGATCATCCAAGGACGATGCTCTGACGACGACGAACCCTTCCAAACCTTCTCTCGTATGAAAAATCGCACTGCCGCATTGAGGACAGAAACGGCGCTCGATCGAATTGCCGCTATCGGCATTCTTCACAAATTCCGTCACTCTTCCACTGACTTCAAATGCCTCTTCCGGAAAAACCGTGTGCGTCGCGTGCCCGGTTCCACCGATCTTGCGGCAATCCTTGCAGTAACAATGGACTGTTCTGACAGGCGGCGCGGAGCAGACATATCGAACGGCTTCGCAGAGGCAGCCACCTGTCAGTCTATTCGTCAATATTCCGCTCCGTAGTTATGCTATCGGAAGACTTTACTCAGCAGCCTCCGCAGAACCGTAGCCCAGCTGCTCGTTCAACTTGCCGATCAAGCCGATGGCGGCTTCTGCAATGACTGTTCCCGGCGGGAAGATCGCCGCTGCACCGGATTGGTAGAGCTCGTCATAATCCTGCGGCGGAACAACTCCGCCGACGACGATCATAATGTCCTCACGCCCCTCATCTGCCAGCGCCTTCTTGAGGGCCGGAACCAGCGTCAGGTGACCGGCGGCCAGCGACGAGACACCGACCACATGGACGTCGTTTTCAACCGCCTGCCGCGCAGCTTCTTCCGGTGTCTGAAAAAGCGGACCGATATCGACGTCGAAACCGAGATCGGCAAAGGCCGATGCAATCACCTTCTGGCCGCGGTCGTGTCCGTCCTGCCCCATCTTGGCAACGAGGATACGCGGCCGTCGGCCATCGTTGTCTTCAAAGGCCTCAACCAGTTTCTGAACCTTTTCCATGGCTCCGGACATGCCACCTGCTTCCCGTTTGTAGACCCCGGAGATCGATTTGATTTCCGCCTTGTGGCGATCAAACACCTTTTCCATCGCCAATGATATCTCACCGACGGTCGCTTTTGCACGCGCCGCCTTGACGGAAAGATCCAGCAGGTTGCCATCTCCTGTCTCGGCGCACTTGGTCAGGGCGTCGAGCGCGGCCTGCGTCTCGCTCTCATCACGCTCTTCGCGCAGGCGCTTCAGCTTGTCGATCTGCGCGGCCCGAACCTGCGCATTGTCCACTTTCAGGACGTCGATTGCCTCTTCGCTGTCCGGCTTGAACTTGTTGACGCCGACAACTGTCTGAGCACCGCTATCGATCCGCGCTTGCGTCTTGGCAGCAGCCTCTTCGATACGCAGCTTCGGTATGCCTTTTTCAATGGCCTTCGCCATTCCACCAAGCTCTTCCACTTCGCGGATATGGGCCATTGCCTTCTCGGCAAGGTCCGAGGTCAGTTTCTCGACATAATAGGAACCGCCCCAAGGATCGATGACTTTGGTGGTACCGCTTTCCTGTTGCAGGAACAATTGCGTGTTTCGGGCAATGCGCGCTGAGAAGTCGGTCGGCAATGCCAGAGCTTCATCGAGCGCATTTGTGTGCAGCGACTGGGTATGCCCCTGCGTTGCGGCCATGGCTTCGACACATGTGCGAATGACGTTGTTGAAAACGTCCTGCGCGGTCAGCGACCAGCCCGATGTTTGCGAATGCGTCCTCAAGGACAGCGATTTCGGATTTTTCGGTTGGAAGTTCTCCTGCATCAGGGTCGCCCAGATCAGGCGCGCGGCCCGCAGCTTGGCAACTTCCATGAAGAAGTTCATGCCAATCGCCCAGAAGAACGACAGGCGCGGCGCGAACTGGTCGATATCCAGACCTGCAGCCACACCTGCGCGGGCATATTCGATGCCGTCGGCGATGGTGTAGGCAAGTTCCAGATCCGCCGTCGCCCCGGCTTCCTGCATGTGGTAGCCGGAAATCGAGATCGAATTGAAGCGCGGCATATTCTCGGATGTGTATTTGAAGATATCCGAGATGATCCGCATGGAGTGCTCAGGCGGGTAGATATAGGTGTTGCGGACCATGAACTCCTTCAGAATGTCGTTCTGAATGGTGCCCGACAGGTCTTTCTGGGCAACGCCCTGCTCTTCCGCAGCCACAATATAGAGGGCCAGGATCGGCAGCACCGCTCCATTCATGGTCATGGAGACACTCATCTTGTCCAGCGGAATGCCGGAAAAGAGCGTACGCATGTCATAGATCGAGTCGATCGCGACCCCGGCCATGCCGACATCGCCGGCAACACGCGGATGATCGCCGTCATAACCTCTGTGGGTCGCCAGATCGAAGGCGACGGACAGACCCTTTTGCCCCGCTGCAAGATTGCGGCGGTAGAATGCATTGGAATCTTCGGCCGTCGAAAAACCCGCATACTGGCGAACAGTCCAGGGCTGCTGAACATACATGGTCGGGTACGGGCCGCGCATGAAAGGCGGCAGGCCCGGCCACGTCTCCAGGTGCGTCAACCCCTCCAGATCTTCGGACCTGTAGACCGGTGGAACCTCAATATCTTCCGGTGTCTGCCAGCTCGCCGCTGAGCCCGCTTCCGCCTCTCTCAGGAAATTACGGAAAGGTTTGTTGGAGAAATTCGGGATCCTGCTCATTTTAGGACCTCCTGACCAGATTGTTCGGCGGCTTGCGCCTCGTTCAGACGGACATGGGCATCTTCCAGCAGATCAAGCAGATTACAGCCCGCAAACACGAAAGTGTCGACTCCCGCCTCTGCATTCGCCACATCCCGCTCACCGGGCTTTCCGGCGAGATAAAGATGTGTTGCCCCGGCTTGTTTCAACAACCTGGCAACGGCTTCGGCTTCCGCTTCGTAAACGTCGTCGGTCGAAACGAGGCAGGCAAGCACCGCACCGCTTTGCTTGAACGCTGAAATCAGGTCTTCATGCGTTTCATAAACCGCTGCCCCGACGGTCTTGAACCCTCCTGCTGCGAACGCATTCGCCGTCCAGGTTGCCCGGGCCGTGAATTGCGCGAGAGTTCCAAGTGTTGCGAGGAACACTGTCGGGGTGCTGTCGGTATCCTGCTCGAACTTTTCCGCAGCAGACCGCAGGTTTTCGAACGGCTCGGCAATACGCTGGACGGTAGATCCACGCAGGACCCCATCTTCAGATGCCACGCCTTCGATACCCGAAAACTCCAGCAGTGTTTTTCCATCCAACGCCGAACTCCGCAAGGCATTGAACCATTGCCCGTCGCCCGGCTCGGGAAGATCATTTTCAGAAGACGGCAGGCACACCATTTCGTTTGCCTCACCGCTCAAGACCTTCACCCCTGTTTCCGACAGATCCGGAAACTCGCTAACGCCGGTTATCGGCCGTTTTCTGTGCGCAACGTGCCGGTCGAGCTGAGCACTGGCATCGCTGATACGTTCTTGCACCAGCCCCTTGCGCAAAGCCGCCGCGATGCCACCTGCAGCTTCAATTTCCTGGAAGAAATTCCAGGCAGCATCACACAGTTTTCCGGTTCTGTCCTCAATGGCCCCGGACCCGGCAGCAGGATCCATCACCTTCGAGAGACTGCTTTCCTCCAGCAGAATTGACTGGGTATTGCGCGCAAGCCTGCGGGCTGACTCGTCGGGAAGACCAACTGCGAGCGTATGCGGCAGAACGCAGATACTGTCGGCGCCCCCGACACCTGCAGCAAATGTTGCGACCGTATTGCGAAGCAGGTTAACCCAGGGGTCCCTGCGGGTCAGCATCCGGTAGGACGTCGACATGTGCAATTGGGCAGGAGTCTGCGCCAGCCCTGCACCGTCGAGAACACATGACCATAGCGCTCTGATCGCCCTGGCCTTCGCGATTGTTCCGAACTGGTCTGCGTCAGCGATAAGGCACATCGAGATTCTGCTGGCCCAGTCCTCCGGCTGAAGACCGGCTTCTTCCAGTGTGCGCAGATGAGCTGCGGCAGACGCCAGAACCAGCGCAAGCTCCTGTGCCGGAGTAGCTCCCGCATTGTGCCATACCCGGCCGTCGGCTTGCAGAAGTCTGGCGGAGCTGCCAAGACTTTCCAAAGCCGTCACGGTATCCCGGATCTCATTCAGCCTCATCACCTCACCAATGGAAGACTTTTTCGAGAACGCGGATGCGCTGTAGGGATCGACCCCCGCAACGAGACTGACGGTTGCCGGGTCACCCCCCTGCCTTTCCAGATAGGCCGCAACCAGACCCAATGCTTCGAGAGTTCCCTGGCCCGCCTCGATCCTGAGATCAATCAGGTTGAGCTGAACGCCGTTGAACAGTTTTTCCAGGGCGTTGATGTTATCCACCCTGACGCCGAACCCGTGTGCCGGCGCTGCGCCTGAAAACACCAGCTCGGCACCACTTGCACCACCTTCCAGGTCATCAAGCAATTGCTCGTTGGCCCGGGAAGGATCGGCAATGTCAATTCTCTGGACAATGGACCAATCCTGCTTCCCCGCGCGCAGCATCTGAGCAGGCGTGTCGGTCCGCCGCCCGTAAAGCGGCGCAATTTCCAGGCCGTCGTCGGTTGCTCCAAAGAGTCTCTGTCTCGAAGCACCCTTCAGGGCTTTGTCAACGGACGCCCACCATGCCTCTTCGTCGGCAGAGTAGAAGCTTTCGGATCCAGTAAAACTGAGCGGCATTGCAATCGTCTCCCTTGAGCCTCGTTTTAGTCCCTGGCCGCAAAGGTTGGCAACTCAGCACAAAGGGTAAGTATTGGCCGACTGCTCTTCATCCAGATCGCCTGTCTGCAAACGGTATCGGAGAATCAGAACAGGTGTTTCACAGAAAATGCATATGCAAATTCTATCGGCTCAAATGTTGAAATCAGGCTGCAATATGTCAATTTTCTGGCGCAATTTGTCAATTTTGCCAGTTTTCCCTATTGGTACGATCTACAATTGTATTGTAGCGTATATGTGCTGACGCATGGGAAATTCTACCCGTATAAAAAATGCGCGGCATTCGGGTTCTGCCTTCATCTTGCGGGTTGAAACAGAACGCGTGACCAACCCATCGGCGGAGGCGTGAGGCACATGCCAGCCCCCGCAAATAGCGGTTTTTCGCGAACCGCAAAGGATGTGCACAATGCTTGATCAAGCAGAACTGAAAAGTAAGCTGAGAGCAATCTCGGAAGCGAATGCTGCTCACCATGTTCTGGACATTTTGGAATCAAACCTCCGGCGCATGGGCGCGACCCATATTCTCATCACCGGACTGCCGATGCCGAACCGGCCGATCGACAATCTCGTTCAGCGTTTTCGCTGGCCCGATCAGCGCAACGACGGAATTGAAAGCACGTCTCTTTCGGCAAACGACAGCGCCTTGATGCTGGGGCTTGGCTCCAACCGCGCCCGGATCTGGACAATTACCGCTGGCGATATGGAACATTCCGACCTCCTGGCTTCGGCCGGTGAAGGCAGTCAGATCGTCGTCGTACCGGTAACCGAACTGTACCCGTTCCAGGCATTCGTTTTTGCCAGTGGTCCTTCGCTTCAGGTCAACAAGTACGATCTTGCCAATCTGGAAGTTCTTTCAGCCGCGGCCTTCTCACGGCTGCGCGAACTTGGTGTCGTCTCCGGCCAACGGCCCGGCGCCCTGTCGACACGTGAGCGCAAGGTCCTGGAATTGACGGCCTATGGAAAAACCGCCGGTGAAATTGCCGATGTTCTCGACATTTCCCAACGGACGGTTCACGCACACCTGCAAAATGCCAGCGTGAAACTGAATGCTTCCAACAAGACGCATACCGTGGTCGAAGCATTGCGTTACGGCCAGATCAGCGTTTGACGCTGACCACGTGCTCCAGGCATCGTAGACACAAAAAAGGCGCGCCAACGGCGCGCCTCTTCCAAGCTGATACCCGTCGTTCGCAACCTGATCAATAGGTCATCATCGGCGGCAGTTCCTTTGCTTGCTCGACCCATTTGGTGACCTGACTCTCGCTCGGCGTCTGGCGAACCAGTTTCTTTTCGTCGTTCACTTCGCTCATCTTTTCCGCAAGATTTGCAGCGTTGCGATGCTTCAGTTCCTTCACGGTATCAACACCGGCAGCTTCCAGAAGCTCCGAATATTCTTCTCCGACACCGCTGATACGCATCAGGTCCGCCATATTGGCCCATTTCAGGATGCGTTTGCCGTCGATACCTGTCTCCTCCTCAAGAGCCTTGCGGCCTTTCGGATCTTTCGCGCGCTCCAGATAAGCTTCCGTTGTCTTGATGCCAATTTCGCCGAGTTTCGCAGCGTAAGTTGGACCAATGCCCTCGATTTCATCGATGGAATAAGACATGCGCACTGAACTCCTATAAGACCGGCGACCGAACCCTGGGGCAATTAGACGATCTGGCTCAATCCCGGAATTTGTGAAATCACTTCATCAACAACGTCGTCCCCCGCTTTTTCCTTAGCATAGGAAACCAGTTCTTTCACAACACTTTGCACGCCGTTCATGTCGAGGCCGGCGCTGGTAAGTTCGTTCAGTGCGGCCATGGCCCCCATGCTGCCGCCCATCATGCTGCCGAGCCCGCCGAGCAGACCGCCGCCGGACTTTTCCTGCTCGCGCTCGGCAACCAGATCTGCGGCTCCCGGCAGCGCGTCGAAGATCAGCTGCATCTTGTCTTCCGGGCCTTCCTTGTTGAGGAAGCCGAGAATGATAGCGACTGCTTTCTTCGCAACCTCTTCATCGATCCCCGCTGCCGTCATGATCCGGCTGATGAGCTCTTCCATACCATTCTCCTAATTGCCAAAGCAGATGTACCAGCACCTGGCTGTATTCTCAGCTCAATCTATTAAGGTCATAAATTTGATCCGTCGATGGGCAATAGCTTTCCAGGCTGTTTATGACGCACCATGGGCGCGCTTTTTTGAAATGGCTTTGTTAGGGTTCATTAATCGGTTCGGGATTCGGGGGTTAGCGTGACAAAAAAAGGCAGCATTTTCATCGGTGCCAGCACAAAGGAGGAAACCCTTGCACTGAAACTAGCCAACCGGCACGGGCTGATCGCCGGAGCTACAGGCACCGGAAAAACGGTGTCTCTGCAAATTCTGGCCGAAGGATTTTCGAAAGCTGGCGTCCCGGTCTTTTGCGCCGACATCAAGGGCGACTTGTCGGGTTTGGCAATGGAAGGTGTTTCGAAAGACTTCCTGGAAAAACGAGCTCAGGAGGTCGGGCTCGGCGAGAGCTATGAATACCAGGCATTTCCTGCGGTCTTTTGGGATCTCCTGGGCGAACAGGGTCATCCCATCCGAACAACCGTTTCGGAAATCGGACCGCTCCTGCTGGCACGGCTTCTGGAACTCAATGACACACAGGAAGGCGTGCTCAATGTTCTGTTCGAGCTTGCCGACGACGAAGGCATGCTGCTGCTGGACCTCAAGGATCTTCGGGCCATGCTCGCGCATGTTGCCGAACGTGCTTCCGAGTTGTCCACGCTCTACGGCAATGTTTCCAAGGCATCGATCGGCGCAATTCAGAGACGCCTGCTCGTGCTCGAAAGGCAAGGCGGCGAGAATTTTTTCGGTGAACCGGCCCTGGATATCAGAGACTTCATTCGGACCGCTCCCGATGGCCGCGGTGTCGTCAACATTCTTGCGGCCGACAAGCTGATGACTTCTCCCGGTCTCTACGGTGTATTTCTGCTATGGCTGTTGTCCGAACTCTTCGAGGAGCTTCCCGAAGTCGGCGATCCTGAAAAGCCGAAACTGGTTTTCTTTTTCGATGAAGCGCATCTTCTGTTCAGCGATGCCCCGAAAGCCCTGATTGACAAGGTAGAGCAGGTCGTCCGCCTGATCCGGTCCAAAGGTGTCGGTGTCTACTTCGTCACGCAAAATCCGCTGGACATTCCCGAAACAGTTCTGGCACAGCTCGGAAACCGCATTCAGCATGCCTTGCGGGCTTTCACTCCGCGAGATCAGAAGGCCGTTCGCGCCGCGGCAGAGACTTTCCGGCCGAATCCGGACCTCAATACCGAGCGCGTGATCACCGAACTCGGTGTAGGGGAAGCGCTGGTATCGACGCTTGAAGGCAAGGGCATTCCATCGATCGTACAAAGGACATTGATCCGCCCCCCCTCCTCGCGATTGGGACCGGTCACACAGGCCGAACGGCGCACGCTCATTCAATCGAGCCCGGTCTTCGGACTTTATGACCGGGCCAAGGACCGGACTTCGGCCTATGAAGTGCTGATGGCACGTGCCGAAGAAGAGCAACGTCAGGAACAACGCCGTCAGGACAAGGAAGAGCGCTATGCCCGCAAGGATGGCGAGACAAGACGTTCCCGGTCAGGATTTCAGCTGCCGGATTTCGGACGCGATGATCGCCCGCGCCGGGACAGTGTGGAGCGTCGAACCCGCCGGCGCAGCCAACGGGACTCCGTTCTGGAAGCAGGCCTGAAATCCGCAGCAAGAAGCCTTGGCTCGTCGCTTGGTCGCGCGCTTGTCAGAGGACTGCTGGGTTCATTGAAGCGTGGAAACTGACGACACATGGCCGGGCGCAACGAAGAACACCTGAAAATCGAACGCAACGCTCTTGCCGTCGGCAAATGGGCGAACCTGTTCATGGCCTTTGCCGGAGTTCTGACGGCCTGGCTCTCCAGATCTGATGCCATGATGGTCGACGGGCTCTATTCTGCCGTCAATTTCGTCTCGGCAATCGCGGCGGCCCGCATCGGTGCGCGCGTCGGTCTGCCACCAACCCGCAGCCGCCCGTGGGGACATGATTTCGACGAGGTGCTGTATGTCACCTTTCGCAATCTCATCCTGATCGGCATCTTGGTCTTTGCCGCCGTCGTTTCAGGCACGAAAATCTGGACATTCTTCAGCGGAGGCTCGGTTCCTGAGCTTATCTTCGGCCCGATTGTTGTCTATTCGATCGTCATCGTCGCGATTTGCCTGGCGCTCGCCTTCAATTTTCACCGGGCATATCGAAAGGTGGGCAGACGAAGCGAGCTGCTCAAGACGGAGGCAAGAGCCGCCATGATAGACGGCGCACTCAGCGTCGGCTCCGGTGCTGCTCTGTTATCCCTCCCGTTTCTGGAAGACACTGTTTTGGGTCCGTACGTTCCGATTGGCGATGCCGTCATCGTAATTGTGCTTGTACTGGCGTTCTTCTGGCAGCCGGTCGCAGCCTTCCGCACAACGATCGCCGACCTTGCGGGCGTCAGTGCACCGGGAAGTACATATGCCAAGGTAGCGCGCACGGCGCGCGCCCTCGCTCGCGAAAACAACTTTCACGTTAACCGGGTGGCGGTTCTGCAGGCTGGGCGGATGCATTACGCCGCCATCTATGTCGATCCCGGAAGACCGATCCTTGCGTCGGAGATCGATGCGTTTCAGGCCGCGATTTCCGCAAGACTGGAGGACAAGCTCGGCCCGACCCGTGTTGAAGTGATTATCACCGCCCGTGCCCCCTCTTCCAAGATCGACTGATTGACACCAATGTGCCCAAGCCATCTGGGTCACAGAAATTAATTTTGCGGTTACTCTGTTCACCAAATAATCCCACTCAGCGATACAACCGTAACTTTTAAATTATGAATTTCATCTAGGTAAGTCCGGACTATCGATTGCCGTCCACGGGTGGGAAAATGCTACAGGTACTTCGTTTATTCAAACGGCTGCACAATTCCCGGACACGAACTCAACACGCCAGGGTGCGCGCGTGCGGCCTCCTGCTTGCAATCTTCGCTGCCCTGCCCGTTGCTGTGGCAGAAACAGGATCTGAACCTCTTTCAAAAGACAGGGCCACGATGGTCTTCAGCGAAACCCGGCTGGAGCAGGCCCGCGCCTTTCTGCGAGACAATCCGATCTCTCCTCCCGATACCGCCAGCCCGCGTGCAACGCTGGAGAGTTTTCGCTTTATCATGGGCGAAGTTTCCACTCTTTGGCTGAACGTTCGCAAATCCTACGAAGACGGGACGAACGTCTTTCTGACGGAAGACCAGAAAGACCAGCTCGTAATGCTGGAGGCGCTCATGGAAAAAGCCGAGCGCACTCTCGATCTTTCGGAAATTCCGGAGACCTCCAGAAACCGCGCCGGCATCGAGCTGGCCCTTCAACTTCAGGAAATTCTGGACCGAATTCCTCCGATTGACCTTGAAGCAGTACCTGGAGAAACGGCCGGCACCTTTCGAACGCCTCACAAGGCTGACAACCTGCCTGAATTTTGGACGATTCCTGGAACCAGCCTGAAACTGGCACGGCAGACAGAGGGCGAGCGCCGGGGTCACTATCTGTTTTCCGATGATTCCGTAAAGCGAATTCCGGATGACTATGCGGTCGTCAGCGAGCTGCCACTGCGAGCCGACCGTGGAGAAGACCTCTTCGCTTACTACATCTATACGCCGGGAAACCTGATTGCACCGCGTTGGTACGAACTCTTGTCGGGCGGCCCGACCTGGCTACACAGCCAGTTTGCCGACCAGGCCTACTGGCAATGGGCCGCGTTTATCCTTTTGATCGGTATGTATCTGGCTGGCGCGAGTCTCTATGTTCGCTGGCGGAGATGGCGGGCCGTGTCGGTCTCCGAACGGGCAAGAGTGCTGCAGGCAATCCTTCAACCAGTTGTCCTGATTGCAGGCGCCATGTCATTCCGCTACCTGTGTGAAGATCAGATCAACATCACCGGAACACCTCTGCAGGTGGTCAGCACCGCAACGACCGCAATCGTTTGGACCGCCACGTCATGGCTCGTCTATCGCAGCCTGGAAGTCATTTTCGTCTGGTTCCTACAGGCCCCCACACAGTCCCGTCCAAGTCTGGATGCAAGCCTTATGCGAACCGGATTTCGGGTCGGTTCTCTTGCCATCTCTCTCATGGTGCTGGGGTATGGCGCCACCAAGATCGGCATCCCGATCTATGGCGTGATTGCCGGTCTTGGTGTTGGTGGTCTTGCCATCGCATTGGCCGCTCAGCCCACGATAGAAAACCTGATCGGCGGCATTATCCTATATGCCGATCGAATGGTTCGCGTGGGTGAATATTGCGAGTTCGACGGTTTGTCGGGAACTGTCGAAGCGATCGGCATCAGATCTACTCGCATTCGGGCCCTCGACAGGACATTGATCACCATTTCCAATGCTGACCTCGCAAAACGCAAGATCGTCAACTACAGCCATCGCGACAAGTTCCATTTCCGGCACAAAATCGGCTTGCGCTACGAAACTTCGCCGGAAGCGATCAAGACAGTTCTCATGGAGATCACAGCATATCTGGAGCTTCATGAGAAAGTTGCAGCAGAACCGCTTCGCGTCCGGCTCGTCAGTTTCGATGACTATGCCCAAACCATCGATATCTTCGCCTATGTCACGGCATCCGACACGGACGAGTTCCTGGAAACTCAGCAGGACCTGCTGTTTGAGGTCCACGAGATCGTCATTCGTTGCGGCTCCGACTTCGCCTTCCCCTCTTCCACGATCTATCTTGGCAAGGACAGTGGCTTGCCGGAAGCCAATCTTCTTGAAGGCAAGATGGAACAAGATCGGTCCGGACATCGGGCAGCTTAAAACGAGATTATGTTGCCTCTGCACGGAGCCGGTTTCTCTGTAGGAGAAAGAGGCTCCCTTTGGACTGCCGTTTGTTGCTGTTTCACAATTTACCGTTTGCGATTCACACCATGATATGGCCTGTTAGGGCCTTCTGAACGGGCCAGAATCTTTGCGGCCCGATCCAATCTGTTCAAATTCAAGGATCCGTCATGAGTTCCATCGACAAGGTCTTGGCGCGTATTGACGCCAATCTCGATTCCAGTCTCGATCGCCTGTTCGACCTTCTCAAGATCAAGAGCATTTCGACCGATCCGGCCTTCGCATCACCGTGCCGGGAAGCCGCTGAATGGCTTGCCGGGGAGCTGACCGGGATCGGTATCGAAGCGTCCGTGCGCGACACGGCGGGCCACCCGATGGTTGTGGGTCACAGGAAGTCCGGCAAATCGGGGCCCCATGTTCTTTTCTATGGCCACTATGACGTGCAGCCGGTCGACCCACTGGAGCTGTGGGACCAGGACCCGTTTGAGCCCAGTATCAAGACACGTGAGGACGGCAGCAAAATCATCGTTGCCCGAGGTTCTTCCGACGACAAGGGGCAGCTGATGACCTTCGTCGAAGCGGCCCGCGCGTTCATCGAAGAGACAGGTGATTTGCCGATCGATGTCACAATACTGTTCGAGGGGGAAGAGGAATCCGGCTCCCCGTCCCTGCGCCCTTTCCTGGACGCCCACAAGGACGAACTTTCCTGCGACCTCGCGCTGGTCTGTGATACCGGCATGTGGGACGCGGAAACGCCCGCTATTTCCATCATGCTCCGCGGCATGGTCGGTGACGAGATCGTCGTCAAGGCAGCAAGCCGCGATCTTCATTCCGGCATGTATGGTGGCTCGGCGCAGAACCCGAACCACATTGTTGCCGACATCATTGCCGGGCTTCACGATGAAAACGGCAAGGTCACCCTCCCCGGCTTTTACGACGGCGTTATCGAAATTCCGGAAAACGTCACCAAAATGTGGGAAAAACTCGGATTTTCCGTTGAGAACTTCCTGGGTGATATCGGCCTCAAATACCCGCGCGGAGAAAAGGACCGCACACCGCTGGAACACCTTTGGTCCCGCCCGACTGTGGAAGTGAACGGCATGTGGGGCGGATACCAGGGAGCCGGTTCCAAGACGGTCATCCCTGCCGAAGCTCACGCAAAATTCACCTTCCGCCTCGTCGGTGATCAAGATCCGGAAAAGGTACAGGAAGCCTTCCGCGCTTATGTGCGCTCCAAGATCCCTGCCGACTGCACCGTTGACTTCATCGCCAAGGAAGGCAGCCCGGCGCTAAGGCTTGATTTCAACATGCCTGCCTTGGAAAAGGGCAAGATTGCTCTCCAGGACGAGTGGGGCAAGGAAGCCGCTCTCATCGGTATGGGTGGCTCCATTCCGATTGTGGGGGATTTCAAGCGTATGCTGGGTATGGATTCTCTGCTCATCGGCTTTGGTCTTGAAGACGACCAGATCCATTCTCCAAACGAGAAATACAATCTCACCAGCTTCCACAAGGGCATTCGTTCCTGGGCCCGTGTCCTGGACGAATTGTCGAAAGACTGATCCGGAAACAACTTCGGCGGGTTGACCATTCGGCCCGCCTTCAATCTCAAGGGTTATGGCATGAAATCCATATGCGTCTTCTGTGGCTCAAGCTACGGTGCGCTCGAAGCCTACGGTGAAGCTGCCCGGGAAACAGGACGGGTTATCGCCGAAAATGGCTATCGTCTTGTTTATGGTGGTGCGAAAGTCGGTTTGATGGGAACCGTCGCGGATGCAGCTCTCGCCGCAGGCGGAGAAGTAATCGGTGTTCTGCCGAAGTCCCTGCAAGACAAGGAAATCGGCCACGAAGGCCTCAATGAGTTGTACCTTGTGGGATCCATGCACGAACGCAAGGCACTGATGGCCGAACTGTCCGACGGTTTCATCGCCCTTCCGGGAGGTGTGGGCACCCTGGAAGAGATATTCGAGGTCTGGACATGGGGGCAGCTCGGCTACCACGAAAAACCCTGCGGCTTTCTCAACATCGAAGGCTATTACGATCAGCTGATCGGCTTCCTCGACCATCAGGCACGCGAAGGGTTCACCAAGAAGGCCATGCGTGACATGGCACAGGTCGCCGATACACCTGAAGCGCTGATCGATCTATTCAAGGCCTATACTCCTCCGAACACCCCAAAGTGGATCAAGAAGGACGAAACCTGAGATCAGGAGCCTTTCAGGTCAGGACAACCCTACGTAAGGCACGCGAACTGTGTAAAGGGCTCCGGGATCACTTTGCAAACAAGGCGTTAGTTGCTAAGCCATATTGAAACCGCGCCCAGATCGCGGACGTTCAACTGATATGTGTGTTTAGTCTATGCGCCTTCGTGATTTGGGTCTGACCCTGCTTGCTGCGGTTTCCGTTATCGCCTGTTCTCCGACTACCGATTTTGACGGCACCTCGAACAGGCTCGTCTCGACCTCAAATCTCACCCTGGTGCAGATCACCGAAGACAGCGTCGGCGGAATTACCAGAGAAACCAGTTACGGGTCGAATTCGATCGAAACCGCATTGCCCGGCTTCACCACGGAAGGCGTGCAAACAGCAGTTGAGAACAATACCGAATGGGCACTGGCCGCGTTCAACACCGATGGTTTTCAGGTGCTGCAGGTCTTCAAGGGACAGAATGGCAAAGTCCGCTCCGTGCACGGCGTCACACACCATCTGCAAGGACCGAACGGAGAACGTATCGGCATGACATTTGCCGATATCGGCACAGCGCGTGCCGATTGCCGGGTGGGCAAGAACCTGTGGCGCGGCATGGCCATCTGCAAATCGACCGGCCACCCCAATGTGGAACTGGTCTACGCGATCCCTGGCTACCAGGGGCCATTCAACGAGCTGCCGGCATCCAACGATCTGTTTGATGCAGAACTGCAGCGGATCCTGTGGACTCCCAAGTCCTGATAACCACTAAACATGCGCGTCTGATCGCACCAATACCTTGCCGACCGGCCGCCAGACATTTCTCATCTTGAAGTTTCGTTCGGCAAAGTCCGCGAGCGACATCAGTGTAGGCATGCCCCGGTCCTGAAGGAACGGAAGCGCATTCACATGCAGTCCGGTCCACGGCAGAAACGGGTTCCGGCGCATGTGCCAGTGGATCTCGGTACGTATGGTTGGTTTGTCTGATGGGGTACGCCCGTGAAAGGCAAAGGTATCCGCAACGACAAGCGTGTTCTCAGGCACCGACATCTTGACCGGTTGCGGCAAGCCGAGTGCCTCAAGTTCTTCAGCCTTGATACGGAAGGAACCGCTGGCATGGTGGGACCTGGGATCCCTGGCAGCTGTCAGCGAGCATTGGTATTCCCACTCAAGCCGCTCTTTGGTCAGTTTGTGGGAGCCGGGCACAAAAAAGAACGGTCCATCTTCTTCACCGACGTCCTGAAGGAACAACCACGCTTTCGAAGTGGCATGAAACGTGTCCGCATGAGCGTCTGACTGCGGATCTTTCTTGCTCACCTTCTTCGGTTCCACAAGGACGGTCTGCACGAAGTTCAGAGGATACCCACCCTGTGAAGCCGCATAGCGGATCATTTGCAGGGCACGTGGATCGCGCACCGCTTTAGCAAGCGCTGTGTTCTTCTTCAGGATCTCGGGCGGCAGGAGCGTCATGCGCGTAACGGCCTGTCCCTGACGCATTTCACGGGTCTCGAATGATTGTCCGAATACCTCTTCTTTCAGTTGACTGAACACTTCATCCGGCAGGAAATCCCGGACCAGAAAATAGCCGTTCTCGTCAAAAAAGGCCCGTTGCTCCGGATCCAGAGTTTTCGCCAGGCGGCGCCTGCGTATCGCTGCCTGGTTCGCAGCAATCTGCACTCTATTCCTATGAAGACCCCAGCTGTTCAGTCGTTCACTGCCAAGAAGAGGATTCTTGCGAGGAGACTTGTCGGTCCCGGCCAGGCCGAGAACCCAGATTGGGGCTTTCAAATAGGACAAGGGTGTCATGAACCACCAGAAAGACGAATTTTTGAAACAGGTTTTTCTATCACGTTGAGCCCGCCGGTGTAACAGCGACGTGGCCTCACCGTACAACTTGTCTCCGGTTTCTCGCCAGCCTCACGGCACCTCAGCCAAATGGGGACGGTGACCTTTGGCGATTCCTGGTTTATGGCTTTGTCATGATGAAAAAGGCCCCTTCCCTCGATCCTGAGAAACTTGCAGCGGACCTGACGGCAGGCAAGCGCGCCGCCCTTGCACGCGCCATCACCTTGGTCGAATCCAAGAAGTCCGAGCACCGGCACATGGCGCACCAGTTGATCCAGAAGGTACTGCCGCTGACCGGCAGGGCTTTCCGGCTTGGCATCACGGGTGTGCCGGGTGTCGGCAAGTCGACCACGATCGACACATTGGGGTCCAATCTTACGGCCGCCGGACACAAGGTGGCCGTTCTCGCAGTTGACCCCTCCTCTACCCGTACCGGCGGCTCCATTCTGGGTGACAAGACACGGATGTCGCGTCTCGCGGTTGACCCGAACGCCTTTATCCGGCCTTCACCGTCTGCCGGAACCCTTGGAGGTGTTGCTGCCAAGACCCGTGAGACGATGCTGTTGTGCGAGGCAGCCGGGTTCGACGTGATCCTGGTGGAAACGGTCGGCATCGGCCAGTCGGAAACAACCGTTGCCGATATGGTGGATTTCTTCCTGGTGCTGATGCTGCCAGGCGCCGGCGATGAGTTACAGGGCATCAAGAAAGGTGTCCTGGAAATTGCAGACATGATCGCGGTCAACAAAGCGGAAGGCGAAGGTGCAACGCGTGCCCGCTCCGCCGCATCCGACTACCGCGCTGCACTTCACATTCTGGCTCCCAAAAGCCCGACCTGGACTCCACCCGTCATCACCATTTCCGGCCTGGAAAACGAAGGACTGGACCATCTATGGGAGCAGACCGGCATTTTCCGTGAGCGCATGCAGGCGAGCGGTGAATGGCAGGAGAAACGCAGTCAGCAGCAGGTTGCCTGGATGTGGGATATGCTGCAGCAGCGCATGATGGAAGCTCTCAAAACCAATTCGAAAACAGCCGGTCGGCTCAAAACACTGGAAAGCAGCGTCAGGGACGGAACGACTGCAGTTTCCCTGGCCGTTGACGAGCTGGCCGATCTAATGGGACTGCAGGATTAAAGTTCAAATGGCCAATTCGAGAAAAACCATCCTGGTGACAGGCTTTTCTCCCTTCCCAGGAGCACCGATCAATCCGACGGAAAGACTGATGCGGCGCTTGCCGAAGCGGCTTGGAACGCATCAGTTCAATGTCGAGATGATCTTCCATGTCCTGCCGACGACCTGGGCTGGTCGACAGGAAATCTCGGAAAAGCTTCGAAACGAAATCCGGCCGGACGCCATTGTTCACTTCGGTGTGGACGGAACACGTCGCACGATTAACATCGAAACACGCGCCGTGAACAGAGCCATCCGTGTGCGCCCAGATGCAATCGGAGCATCACCAGACCGTCCGGAGCTTGCCCCTGTGCAGGAACGCTCCAGAAGCGCTACGTTGCCTGCGCGTGCCTTGCGGGACGCGGCACTGACTGGCGGTGCCCCCGCCAGATTGTCGACCGATGCGGGAACCTATCTTTGCAATGCGACCTTGTGGGACTCTGTTGGCTCAGGCATTCCCAGCATCTTCGTCCATGTTCCTGCCCTGCCGAAAGGCCCGAGGGACACGAGACCCGGCTATCCGGCAATTGAAGAAGCTGCCGTCAGGCTTTTGCAGGAAACAGCAAGAAGGATGCGTTGACAGTCCCTAGTTCGCCTTCTTCAAAAGCCATTCCACCTGCCGGATGCAATCGTCAGCCATCTGTTTTGCAAGTCCTGCCCGTCCCAGCACACGCAATCCGAAATAAGCTGACAGGATCCCTCTTGCGGTCTCCCGAGCCGTTGCCTTGTCAACGCTGGCGTCTTCAATCAGAGCTTTGAAAAAGGCATTCTCCAGCCTGTGGACCATTGCCTGTAGCTTGGCTTCCGCTTCACCTCCGGCCGCCGCCTTGTCGACCAGCGCGTTGCACAGGAAACATCCGAGCCGGTCACCATCGTGATCGATGGCTTCGGCAACTTTTCCGAACAACCCCAGAATACGTTCTGCTCCCGAGCCGTTTTCCCGGTCGGAAAGAAAGGCAACCGTGCCGCTGATAACCTTGTCGTTGTAGTGATCAAGCGATGCCAGATAGATCGAATGCTTGTCCTGAAACGCCTTGTAGAACGAGCCCTTGGTGATCTCCATAGCCGACAGCAACTCGGCCAACGAGGCTTCTTCGTAGCCCAGGTCCCAAAACAGCGTCATCGCCTTGTCCAGCGCCACTTCAGGATCGAATTCACGCGGTCTTGCCATTCGTTCACCTGAAATCCGACCTCACAATCGGATCACCTTGTCCTCACGCCGTTGTGTTTTGTACCGATTGGTTCCTAACCCTATCTTGGGTTCACCGGCACGGGATTGAGCGTAGCCCGCTCAGTTTGGAACCAAATGGTACCTAAAAACGAATATCAGGGCAATCTCCTCCGCGCTGGCAAAAGTTCAACCCTTTGGGAGTTTTTCGTTATGTTCAAGAATCTGGTTCGCGGTTCCGTCGCTGCGCTCGTTGTTGCCGGTGGCCTCATCTCCAGCGCATTCGGTGCTGGCTTCGACGTCAACGCAACTATCACCGGCCTTGCCCTGCGCGGCGTGGATCCCGTCTCCTACTTCACCAACGGCGCCCCGCAGGATGGCGACTTTTCCATCACCGAAGTCCACAACGGAGCGACCTATCGTTTTGTTTCTGAAGAAAACCGCGACCTGTTCAAGCAGGACCCGGACAAGTATCTTCCGCAATATGGCGGCTTCTGCGCATTCGGCACCGCAATGGGCGTGAAGGTTGATGGCGATCCGGATCTCTGGAAGATCGTTGACGGCAAGCTTTACCTGAACCTGTCTGAAAGCATCCAGGAACGCTGGAACAAGGACATTCCGGGCTTCGTCAACACGGCTGACGGCAACTGGGATGGTATCAAGGACACCGATCCGAGTGAACTCTAAGCTTCGCGAACCTTTCTGAAGCACAAAAACCGGTTGGGCGCATGCCTGACCGGTTTTTTATTTCAGACGAAGATCAGCGCAATTCTGCGCATTCCGGCACGCCTCTTGCTGTTTTCAGGTCAAGAACCAACGCGAATCCCAACTCGGGACGCTGACAGCGATTGGCAAGGCCGATGACACGTGAAAATGCAAAACTGAACCGCCGCGCGTTTCTTGCCGGGACAACCTTGTTCCTTTCCGGGACGGCAGCAAACGCGCAGATGAAGATTGCGGATCTCAGAGGATCGATCGATTCGGTGGATCTGGGCCTGATTCCGAATGCCGCCGACGACCAGACCGCGCAGTTCCAGAATGCGGTGAACAGGGCCGTGGAACGCGGACGGGCGCTGTTTCTGCCTGCAGGCACTTATCCGGTCGCCAATCTCCGCCTGCCTTCCGGAACGCTCATCGTCGGTGTTCCAGGCCGGACAAAATTGGTCTACCAGGGTGGCGGAGGCCAATTGATCAGAGCCGAGGGCGTCAATAATATCGGTCTGACCGGAATTACCTTCGATGGTGCCAATCGGTCCATCGGTGATTTCACCGAAGGTCTCCTGCATTTCATCGGTGTGCGCAATGTCACGCTGGACAATTGCGAAATCGCCGGATCTTCAAAGACAGGCCTTGTGCTCGATCGCTGCTCTGGCCGTGTCGACAATTGCCGAATATCCGGCGCCGCCGAAGCCGGGCTTCGATCCAACGAAGCGACCGGACTTGCCATAACCGGCAACACGGTAACCGATTGCGCCAACGGTGGCATCTGGGTGCATCGCTGGCGCGAAGGTGAAGACGGAACCATCGTATCAGGAAACAGGGTTGAGCGTATCGGCGCACGCTATGGCGGCACCGGTCAGTTTGGCAACGGTATCAACGTTTTCCGCGCTCACGGTGTGATGATTTCCAACAATCGTGTCGCGGATTGCGCCTTTTCCGCCATACGCTCCAACACGGGTTCAAACGTGCAGATCATCGGCAATTCGTGTTTGCGCTCCGGAGAAGTTGCCATCTATTCCGAGTTCGGCTTCCAGGGAGCCGTAATCTCCAACAACATCGTTGACGGCGGCACGACAGGAATTTCCATCGCCAACTTCATGGATGGCGGCCGAATGGCGGTCTGTTCGGGTAACCTCGTTCGCAACATTTCCGAAGACGGCCCCTACCCGCCGGAAGTTGACGGTTTTGGCATGGGCATCGTGGCGGAAGCTGACACCACCTTGACCGGCAACGTCATTGAAGGGGCTCCCAAATTCGGCATGTTGCTGGGCTGGGGGCCTTACCTGCGCAACATCGCAGCTTCTCAAAACGTGATCCGTGATTGCGGAACCGGTATCGCCGTGACTGTCGTGGACGGCGCCGGCTCCGCAATCATCACAAACAACATCATTCAGGGTTCGAAATCAGGTGCCATCAACGGCTACCGTTGGTTGGAAAAGGCAACGGGTGAGCTCAATGACGCCTCCAGGTTCCCGAATCTGACAGTCAGCGGCAATCAGATTGCTGCGTGACTATCTATCAGACGGAAACTCCAATCTCCGTGAGGGCCTCTTGCGGAGCTTTCAAGCAAAGCTCATGTTCTAGGAAAGTTTGTTACCACTTGGATCGTCCGCTGTTTGCCAACGTAGTCCAGATGAAACGTGTCCCACAAAGGGCTCGGTGCGCGGGTACGGGCTTAAGCGGAAAAAGGACCAGAGCGACACGGCATGGCGGAACACCAATGAACTCGACAAGCGACCAGCCAGAAATCCGCCGCGCGCACATGCGGGATGCTAAAGCTCTCAAGAATTGTATCGATCGTGCCTATTCATCAGCAAAAGCGCGGCTGCCTGACTTACCGGATGTGTCAGCAGGGCTTCGTGAGGATATTGCCGACAAGGTCGTATTTGTTGCCGAAACCTCGGGTCTGATAGCAGGCGTTGCAATTCTGGGCATTGAAAACGGGAATGCCCATCTTGCAAACATTGCCGTGGACCCGGGTCAAAAGGGAAAGGGCATCGGCAAGGCACTGATGGAAACCGTTCAGAGGTTCGCAAAGCAACAAGGTGCAACCGAACTCAGGCTGGCCACTCATGTCGGCATGCCGGAGAACGTTTCCCTCTACACCCACCTTGGTTGGCACGAAACATCAAGAACCGGCAACAAGATTCTGATGGCAAAGAAGTTATGACGGATCTCAACCTTACCCTGGCAAGGCAGATTTCAGCAGAGACAGGAATTCATCGCGGGGCCTGATATGACCGGCTTCGGCACCTCGCCGGGTCAGGATCGACGGATTGACCAGACTGTCCAGAAGCGCGGCTTCATCTTCGTTAAGCTCCAGCATGACTTCCAGGATGGTCGCCATCATGACTTCCGAGGCCCGCGTTGCACCATCTTCGCATTTCAGGGCAACGCCAAATCCCAATTCGGGAATTGACGCGCAAAATACGCCTTCTGCGCCGGTTTTGACAAAGACGCGTCCACGAAAGCCTTCCATGACCCGCGTGCAGAACCTACCCGCACCAGCGACCATGTAAGGCTCGTTGATGCAGGCGTCGTAGATCCGTTCAGCGGCCTCTGCGCGCAAGGGGTCCAACCCCTCGCCCGTCCCGAACGCGGCAAATGCCCGGGCAAAACTCTTTAGCGGCGATGCGTAGGTCGGTATTGAACAGCCATCAGTACCGCAGACATCCTCCGACAGGGTATCCCCGGTCATCTGCTCCATCACCAGGCGCACTTCACGCTGAACCGGATGATCCGGTTCCACATACCCTTTGGTCTCGACGCCCATGACCTTGGCCAGTCCAAGGAACCCCGCATGCTTGCCGGAACAATTGTTGTGAAGCCCGCAAGGCGTCTCGTCGGCCAGGATGAGCTTGGCGGCGTCTTCCATGCGCTGTGGCCATTGCGGCCCACATTCCAGCGCATCGTCGCTCAATCCTGCTTTCATGAGCATGACACGAGCAGAATTGGCATGAACTTCTTCGCCATTGTGGGAAGCACAGGCAAGGGACAATTCGGCATCGGTCAGGTCAAGCGCATCGGCCGCACCGGATTCCACCAAGGGCAAAGCCTGCAGCGCCTTGATGGCGGAACGCGGGAACACGCGCGCATCGACATCGCCTATCCCGCAAACCAGCTTGCCTTCCGCATCAACAATCGCGACGCTCCCCCGATGCAGACTTTCAGTCAGCTTGCCGCGGGTGACGTCTACCAGAGTCGGATTGTCCATGAAGTTTCTCATCCTGATCAGATTACATGTTCCAAGCTAAGCGGATTCGGGATTGGCCGCAGTCAAAAATGCCGAGAGGCGCGAAAGAGCTTCATCGATCACCTCATCCTTTTTACAGAAACAGAACCGGATGAAACCCGTTGGTGCGTCATCCCCATAAAATGCGGAAACCGGAACGGCTGCAACACCTGCCTCCTTGACCAGTCTCTCGCAGGCCTCGACATCGGAGCTTCCCAGGTTCAGGCCGTCAATTCCACAGGTCAAAAAGTAGGTTGCCGCACACGGCAACACTGTAAAGCCGAGTGCCCTCAATCCTTTTGCCATCCGGTCGCGTTTGCCGCTCAACTCGGTAGCCAGTCCTGAATAGTAGCTGTCGTCCTTTTGCAGGCCGAAGGCGACCGCTTTTTGCAAAGCAGGCGGCGTGGTAAAGGTAACCCATTGATGGGCCTTGGAAATCGGATCCATCAAAGTCGCCGGACCGGTCACATAACCGACCTTCCAGCCGGTCAGCGAAAACGTTTTTCCGGCTGAGCCGATACGAACCGTTCGTTGACGCATGCCATCAAAGGCCATCAAAGGCTTGTGCTTCTGATTGTCGAAAACCAGATGCTCGTAGACTTCATCGCAAATCGCGTAGGCATCGTGTTCAAGGCAAAGATCGGCAATCAGCTGCAATTCATCCTCGGAAAAAACCTTCGCCGTCGGGTTCATCGGATTGTTGATCAGAACCGCCTTGGTTCTTGAAGAAAAGGCAGCCCGAAGCGCGGCTTTGTCCAGGTCCCAGTGGGGAGGTGTCACTCGAACACGAACCGGGATTCCGCCAGCTTGTTGTACCAGGGGAAGATAACAGTCGTATAGCGGCTCGATCAGAACCACTTCGTCACCTGGCGAGACCAGCGCAAAGATGCAGTCGGCAAGCGCTTCCGTCGCGCCGGACGTTACCAGCACTTCGCTTTGCGGATCGACCTCCAGACCGTAAAATCGCCTGTTCGCCTCGGCAACTGCCTGACGCAATTCCGCAACGCCCAACATGGGTGGATACTGGTTCGGGCCTTCGACAAGCGCCCTGGCCGCAACTTCGCGAATATCGAGCGGCCCGTCCACATCCGGAAAACCCTGCCCCAGATTCACCGCACCGTGGGCCATGGCGAGGCGAGACATGGTTTCAAAGACTGTCGTATCGATTCCGGCAAAGACCGGGCTGGTCGGTTTCATGTTCCCTCCGGCAAATGGTTATGCCGGTTCTAGTCCGACCCGAAATTTCCGTCGAGTGTTTTCGTGAATGATCCGGATGCATGCCCGGACAGGTCCGCTGCGAGATGGCCCCATGACCTAAACGAGATCAGGACCGTCCCCCGTAAAATTCCTGAGCGATCCTGTCGACAAAACCTTCCTCGAGCAATTCCTTGACGACACGGTTCAACTCGTCAAGTCGGAGGGCCCATTCGGAACGTTTTGAAACACCCAGATAGAGATCGACCTTGTTACCTGGATTGTAGGGCGTTTTCTCGATAGATCCTGAAAGACCAAGCCGTTCGACATGATAGTCGACCTGACAATCTGTTCCGATCATGACCGCGAAGCGCTCTTTGACCAACATATCGACGAGCGTCTGCTCCTGCGGCACACCGATCTTGTCGAGGTTCTGATCAGCGTCGAACCGCTCGAAATAGGCGGAATGCAGAACATAGCCGATCTGATGCCGGTAAAGGTCTTCGTAGGATCTGATCTGGTCTCCGCGACCGGTAACCGTATAGAACGCTGTAGTGCATTTGAAATAGGGCGTGTCGGTGTAAGCAATGTATTTCGCTCTGTCATCCCGGTAGGCCAGTCCGGTCATGACATCGACGGCACCGCTTTCCATTGAAGCCAATCCACGTCCCCAAGGCATCTTGATGACCTTGAGACCGGCATCTGTCCTTCGTGCGACTTCTTCGATGAATTCCAGATCAAGTCCGATCAGCCCGGCATCGCTGGAAATGCGAAAGGGAGGCCAATCATCTGTTGCCATCACCATGTCGGATGCCCGCGCCGGGACGATTGCCAAGGCAACGGATAGAAACGCCCCAATCAACCGGACACGAGCACCAAGCAAAACTACAACCTCTAGCAACCATCCTTCGACAGTCATTATGTGGCATCACCAAATAGTATGTAGTTATACTTATCAACTTCGTTAATTTTAACCAACCGGATCAGAATAAAATTTCACAACATTCTACAAAATCAATGCCGAAATCTTGCAACTTACTGGACACACGAAGGTTGCAAACTCTCCTTCAAGTTTCCAACTAACTACTTCCAGTACATTATGACCGAGCAATCCCGCGAAACGATAAAAGGACTCGTTCCATCGAAACAGCATGGCAGCCATTCAATCGAAACCTTGCTGCCGCGCAGTAAATCAACTACAAGGGCCAAAATTGATTTAGGTCAATAAGCCTGACCCAGGCAACTTGGCTGACCTTCGCAACCATACAAGTGAACGACTGGAGCTCGACTTGTCCGCACGTGCCGAGGCCCCTGCGCCTGTACAATCGACCAAACTTGATGCCTCCCGCATCAAAACGGAGCTGCTCGCCGGTCTGACGGTTGCACTGGCTCTGGTGCCTGAAGCCGTCGCCTTTGCCTTTGTTGCCGGTGTAAATCCGCTTGTTGGTCTTTATGCGGCTTTCTTCGTCGGTCTGATCACCGCATGCATCGGCGGCCGCCCTGGCATGATTTCAGGTGCGACCGGCGCTCTTGCGGTTGTCATGGTTTCGCTTGTTGCCCAGCACGGGGTCGAATACCTCTTCGCCACGGTGGTGCTGATGGGCATCATGCAAATCATCGTCGGCGCGCTCAAATGGGGCAAGTTCATCCGCATGGTGCCGCACCCGGTCATGCTCGGGTTCGTGAACGGCCTCGCTATCGTGATTTTCCTGGCCCAGCTCGGACAGTTCAAGGTTCCGGACGGTGCCGGCGGACTGGCCTGGATGACCGGTTCACAGCTCTATCTGATGCTTGGCCTGATCGCTCTCACCATGGCCGTGATCTGGTTCCTGCCGAAAATCACCACAGCTTTCCCGGCACCTCTGGCCGGTATCCTCGTGGTTTCAGCGCTGGTGCTTGGCTTCAACCTCGACACGCGTTCGGTCGGTGACCTGGCATCCATCGCGGGCGGTCTGCCCGAGTTCCACATTCCGATGGTTCCACTGAACCTTGAAACCCTGCAGATCATCTTCCCCTATGCATTGATCCTGGCGGCAATCGGTCTGATTGAGTCGCTGCTGACGCTCAATCTCGTTGCCGATCTCACCAACACCAAGGGTGGCGCTTCCAAGGAATGCCTGGCTCAGGGCACCGCGAACATCGTCACCGGCTTCTTCGGTGGCATGGGCGGCTGTGCCATGATCGGTCAGTCGATGATCAACGTGAAGTCGGGCGCCCGCACCCGCATCTCCGGCATTGCTGCGGCCCTGTTCCTGCTGTCCTTCATCGTGATTGCCTCTCCGCTGATTGAACAGATCCCAGTGGCCGCGCTGGTCGGTGTGATGTTCATGGTCGTGATCGGTACATTCGCCTGGGCCAGCCTCAAGATCATGCACAAGATCCCGTTGACCGATGCATTGGTGATGATCGTTGTAACCTGCGTTACTGTTTACGCCGACCTCGCGGTGGCAGTTGTCGTTGGTGTCATCATCTCCGCCCTCGCATATGCCTGGAACGCAGCCAGCCGCATCAGCGCACGCATCGGCAAGAGCAAGGAAGGCTGGAAGGTCTATCGTCTCTCCGGACCGCTGTTTTTCGGCTCCACCACCGGCTTCGTCGATCTGTTCGACCTGAAAAACGATCCGGAGGACGTTGTCGTCGACTTTATCGACAGCCGCGTTGTCGACCATTCCGGTCTGGAAGCCATCGATGCACTTGCCTCCAAATACGAGGCAGCCGGCAAGCGCCTGCATCTGCGCCACCTGTCGCCCGACTGCCAGAAACTGCTTCACAAAGCCGGAAACCTGGTGGAAGTCTCGGTTCTTGAAGATCCGGACTATGAAGTCGCGGTCGATTACGGCCATACGTTCGACGAACCGCAAAAGGCGTCCTGAGGGCGCCCGCCGGTCTAAGCAAACCGGACAAGATCATCAAACCCCGTTGGCTCTTCTGCCTTCGGGGTTTTTCTTTGGATTTACGTTCAACTTCGCTCTGTCAGGTTCTGTCGACCCCGAGCCGAATTCACGCCTCGTTTTCGAAGTTGCACTATTCCTTTGACAATTCGTGCTGGTAAGGTCTGGCAGCGCTTAAAGATGCAACCGGGATAACACTGTGTCGTTTCGCACCAAGCTCTTCATCACCCCGACCCTGGCGACCGTCATCGGAACATTTGTCCTGCTGACCGCCGCTTCCATCCTGATCATTCAGGCACTGACATCTGAAAAGGTCGTCCGGCAGTTGGGCGGCGTTGTGGTCGATCTCGGCATGGAGAGCTCGGAAATAGCCTTCATCGAACAGCTCCACGCCGTTGTAGAGACGGCAAAATACACGGAAGCCAGTTGGGACAGGAACGAATTCAGTTTCGACAGCCCTGAGCTGATAATCGCTTACCTCTACGGCGCCCTGGCTCCGATGGACCGGGTCTCCTTCCTGGTTCTGGTAGATGAGCACGGCGAAGGCATTGATGTTGACCGTGGCGATGCGGACGGCCATCTGCTGGCCGGAGCAGTAGAGCTCGCATCGGAAATTCCTTCGCTGATACCGCTCACTGAAAAAGCGGCGAAGCAAACAGCTCCGTTCTGGAGCGAAGCGGTATTCATGCCGAGCCGCGAACACACCTATTTCGTCTATACGCACCCCTTCTATGAGAATGGAAAATATCGCGGCAGTCTGTTGACCGGCATGTCTCTTGAGCGGATGTCCGACATCACCTGGCACATCTCGACAGAGGACATCACGGTCTTTCTGTTGAAGGAAGGAACGCATGAAGTCATTGCCCATCCGGTGCTTTTCGAAAATTTCGACAAACTTACTCCGGAAACCCCTCTCCTTCATGTCAGTCAGGTCTCCGATACCTTCCTGTCCGACTTCAGCGAAATGCCGAAAATCAAGAACTCGACCTTCGACATTGCCGAAGGTCTGGATCTCCATGCAGGCTACGATAACGACGGTTACAAGCGCTTCGTCATCATTGAGCAGAACAACGAAAACCTCATGGGAATGCCGGCCCGTATTGGCGTCCATTTTCCAGCGGAATATCTGGATCAGCCTCTTCAACAACTGACGACCGCAATTTTTGTCGGCACGGGTCTGCTTCTGTTGTCCCTGCTTGGCGCCATCGTGCTGGCGCGCCGGATTGCCCGCCCGGTTCAAAGAGCCGCTGTCGCCGCAAAGGATGTCGCGAATCTCAACCTGAGCGCCGTCGACCCGCTTCCTTCCAGCGTGATCCGTGAGTTGGATGATTTGTCCAAGGGCTTCAATGCGATGGTTGGTGGCTTGACCGCCTTCAACCGCTATGTCCCCAAGACGCTGGTGCAAAAACTCCTGTCGGAAGGCCGAGCCGACGCACCGCCCGAAGAACGCGAGGTCGCCGTGCTCTTCACCGATATCGCCGGCTTTACTTCGGCTTCGGAGGGGATGTCGGCAACCGAAACCGCTGCATTCGTCAACCACCATCTTTCGATACTTGGTGAGGAGATCAGCAGGCAGGACGGGACTATCGACAAATATATCGGTGACAGCGTCATGGCTTTTTGGGGGGCACCTGAACGCCTGGACAACCCGGCAGAACACGCAGCCCGCGCGGCTCTGGGCATGGCAACGGCGATCCATGCGGACAACCTGGAGCGCGTATCTCGCGGCGAGCCACCGGTACGCATTCGGATCGGGATTCACCTCGGGCCGCTGGTCGTCGGCGACATCGGCGCACCGGGCCGCGTCAACTACACGGTGATCGGCGACACGGTGAACGCAGCTTCTCGACTTGAAAGTCTTGGCAAGGAGATCGACCCGGAGGCCGAAGTCATGATCCTTGCGTCTGAGGAAATTGCCTCCAACCTGAGCGGCGACATCCGCCAGGAACGTATCGGACCGCAAATGGTCAAGGGACGTGTCGAACCGCTCCAGGTGGTGAGACTACTGTTTTGAAGCTTTGAAAGGGCTTCGATCAGGCAATCACAGCCAGCGCCGCATAACTTGCAAGGCCATAGAGACATAAAAGGCTCAGGCTCATGAAGAGCCCGCGCAAACCGTCCCTGCCCGTCAGGTAGCTGAACGAATAGCCAAGCCGCGCGGCACCGAAACCCGCAATCCAGACGACTGCAGCGGTATCGGCCGGTGAAGTGACGCTGAACACAAGTACCAGGAGCACGAAATAGACGGTATTTTCCGTACTATTGCGATGCGCGTTGTGCCGTCTTTCCAGCTCTTCCAGGCCTTTTGGAGCTGTATCCTCGCGTTTCCTGCCACTTGCCTGCCATTCCTCAGGTGTTGCGTACATTCCAAATTTCACTCGCGTCAGCTCGGTTGTCGTCATCAGCCAGGTGTGATTGGCCAGAAGCAAGACGGCTGCGATCACCAGCGCAATGATCACCGGTTTACTTGGCAGTGCGATTGCAATCGGATGAATTCCAAAAAGCAGAACATTCAGCACCAGGCTGATCGCGATCAATGCAAACGGATAAGCAAGAATGAAGAAACGAGCTCGTTGTCTGCGTTCGTCTTGCACGAAATCCATGAATTGAAGTTCTCCATTGAAATTACTTGATGTCGAGAAACACCACGGAACAACGTTTGCCAAACTTTATCCAACTAGTTTCCTCTGACCGGATCAAGATCGAGTGGCTTGGAATGAAATGCAAGAGGCATGAGTTCGGATTGATTTGCACGTTTTCAAGAAGAAAGTTCACCGGAACAGCAAATTTGCACGCGATTACTTTGCCCTGATCAATCACCCGCGATATGGATTGAGAGAAGTTTTCCGATCTGCAGGCAGGAGTTTATCCATCAACCGGCGCTTCCACATCACCCCGACTTTGACCACCGTGATCGGGGCCTTTGTATCGATAACAGCCGCGCTGGTGCTGCTTGTTCAGGCCTCGACCTCGGAAAAGGTGGTGCGCGATCTTGGGGGCGAACTGATAAATGTCGGGCTCGGCGCCCTCGATCAGGCTTTTTCAGATCAGATCGAGGCGGTTGAGGAAGCCAGCAAGTTTACTGTTGCCGCACTCAATACCGGCAGTATCCTGATCGACCATCCGCAGGAAGTCGCCGACTACCTGTTCGGAGCACTTTCTTCGATGGAGCACGTTTCCTTCGTTATCGTCGCCGACCGGAACGGAAACTTCATCCAGATAGATCGAGGTGCGGGCGACGGTATCCTCATTCCACAATTTGTACCCGTCACCGACAAGACACACGCGCTCGCGAACCTGATCCAGTCTTCAGCAACAAAGACGACTGCCTTCTGGACTGAACCACAATATTACAGCGCCCGCCAACATACCTATGTCGCCCATGTCCAGCCTGTTCTTGACGAGGGTCGCTATGAAGGTCTGGTGATCATGGCGATGTCGGTGCAGCGTCTTTCGGAAATCACTGACGAAATTTCGACAAACCTGGTCACGGTCTTCATGATCAATCCAGACAGCAATGATGTGATTGCACATCCGGAGCTGGGTAGGGTTTTCGACCAACTGTCTCCGGTAAATCCGCTCATTGCCATTGAAAATGTCCCAGACAGTTTTCTCGCAAACTTTGACCTGACCGAAGAGGTAGATCCTGCAGGTTATGGAATTGGCGAAGGTCATGAGCTGCGTTTTGGCTTTGACGAGCATAACGACAAGCGCTTTGTGATCCTGGACAATGACCAGCAAGGCCTATCGGGTCTGCCGGTTGCCATCGGAGCTCACTTTCCTGCAGCCATTCTGGAACAGCCCCTGGACCAGCTGACCGATTCCATTGTCATCGGCGTCGCGCTTCTGGGCCTTTCCCTGGTAGGTGCCGGTCTTCTGGCGCACCGGATCGGGCAGCCAATTCGCAGAGCCGCAACGGGTGCACGCGCGGTCGCAAAACTCGATCTGGACGCAGTCAAGGAGCTCCCGCGCAGCTCTGTTCGTGAGTTGGATGATCTTGCCAGCGGGTTCAATTCCATGGTCAGCGGCCTCGATGCTTTCCGGCGCTACGTTCCAAAGGCGCTGGTGCTCAAGCTGTTGAAGGAAGGCCGCGCGGACGCACCTCCTGAGGAACGCGAGGTTGCGGTGCTGTTTACCGACATTGCCGGCTTCACCTCCGCATCCGAGGGCATGTCCGCCACTGAAACGGCTGCATTCGTCAACCACCATCTGTCTCTTCTCGGCGCTGAAATCCGCATGAACGGCGGCACGATCGACAAGTATATCGGTGACAGCGTCATGGCCTTTTGGGGTGCTCCCGATCATCTGGACAACCCGGCCGAACATGCCGCGCGCGCGGCCGTCGGTATGGCCAGAGCGATCCATGCAGACAATCAGAAGCGAAGGTCTGAAGGGAAATCACCTGTTCGCATTCGGGTCGGATTGCATCTCGGTCCGCTGGTGGTTGGAGATATCGGCGCGCCGGAACGGGTCAACTATACGGTCATCGGCGATACCGTGAATGCGGCGGCAAGACTGGAAAGCCTCGGCAAGGAAATAGATCCCGATGCCGAAGTCGTCATTCTGGTATCAGAGGAAGTTGCCAAAAATCTCGACGAAGACTTCCATATGCAGACAATCGGTGCGCAAATGGTGAAGGGCAAGGCAGAGGCGCTGCAAGTGGTTCGCCTGATCGTGTCAGACACTGTGCAGTAACATTCCCCACTCTCCTCGCACGCGACTTGTCAGCAGATCCTTCGACTTGTCCCTCAGCCCGATGGGCTCACAGCTGTCTGTCAGCAGAGGCTCACACCCGATAGATGTTCCTGAAAAGGCCGACTGCCCGAATTTGAACAACACAATGAACCGTTGCTGAACGCCACATTCAGCACGAGTTCCAAACGGGCTGACTAAGTTCGCTCCTGTCATCGCAACGCGGCGCCGCCGCACCGACAGGAGGAAGTCAGAAATGTTCCGCAAAGTTGTTCTTGGCACGACTGCAGCCCTTTTTCTTTCCGCAGCCGCCCTGCCCGCATATGCAAACGGCATCAACATCGAGCAGTTCGGTTTCGGTCACGTCACCGGCGGAAGCCAGGAAGGTTTCAACAACCTGATCGGTGTTTTCCAGGATGGTCATGCAAATGAAACCATTGCCAAGCAGTTCGGCAACCACAACACAACAGCAGTCGGTCAGACTGGAGCACATCATTTTGCCGACACATGGCAGAACGGCTTCGGCAATTCAGCCGGCGTTGGCCAGTTCGGCACCAACCACAATGCAATCATGACCCAGGACGGCAACGGCAACATTGCAGCCGGCGTCCAGGTTGGTCACGGCTGCGATGCATCGGTGAACCAGACAGGTTCCGACAACGTCGCCGCTTTCGTCCAGACCTGTCCTTAATTTCATACCCGCTCCCCGGACTTCGGTGGCCTGATCAAATGGCCACCGAGGGGCCCCAAGGAGGATACCATGAAGACCAATATCAAAGCCGCCGGCCTCGCCGCACTGATCGCAGCCTTCGGCGTCACCTACTACGCAACCGATGTCACCCAGGCCCATGAAACCGGAAACGCCTGCATCATCACGTCGCAAACCGCTCGTGGATCAATCGCCCTCACGGGAATTGCCAACGGCGCTGCCGGGCAGAAAGGCGAGTATCGCTTCACTGTGAAAGGAGGCGGCGCAGCTGGATCCACCTCAACAAGCCAGGGCGGTGTCTTTGAAATCGGCAACAGCGGCAAGGCAGAAACCGGTCGCGTCGTACTCGGCAGGGACGGGGTCTACGACGCCCGCCTCAAATTCGAGCTGGATGGGGAAACCCATGAATGCAGCGTGCTCATCGGCGACCGGATCTGAAACCCGATACCAACCTGAATTGATTTCCCGGAGGAAGAAGCAATGAAACTGACCATCAAACGCATGATGATCGCCGCCGCCACGATCGGCACTCTAACCGCGACACCCGCTCTGGCAGGCGGCTCCTTCAGCTTCACCCTGAACCCGCAGAGTGCCGAACAGCATCAACTGATGCGCGCGGGGCTTTTCGCTGCCGCCATGGCCAATGACATGAGCAAGCAAGGTGGCATCAAGCAGAACGGTTTCGGCAATGCTGCCGGGATTCTGCAAAACGGGTTTGGCAACCAGGGCATCGTCATTCAGGATGGAAATGGCCACAATGGAACCATCCGGCAGAACGGCAACGACAATGCATACGGCCTCTTTCAGTTTGGTCGGAACACGAATGGGCACGTCGTGCAAAACGGACATGGCCGGACCGGTACAACCTTCCAGTTCGGCTGGTAAATGCGCACCCCGGTTGAACACTCCGTTCTCAGCGCCAGGTCCGGTCATGCCGGGCTCCGCGCTCAACGCGACAATTTTCCGTTCAGTTGCCGCAGCAAAGGAATATCTCTTTCCCGATGGCCGTTTCACTCAGCACCTGCAAGAACTTCTAAACGCATCAGGAGAATCGCCCTTCCTTAGCGATACCCCCCATATGGGGGGCGCAACATCAGGCTGATTGAACTTAGCTTTACATGGAAAGTCGCCTTGAGATTGTGTGCATGGTTGTAGAACCCGTATCCGCTCGGAGCGACAATTCGATTGCCCCATCGTTGCGGTCGACCGAATACTTTATGCTTATTGGAGCTTGGACACCGGCTTCGGCTGGATTGCCCGAGCTCTGAAAGAAACTATTCAAATCATAGTGTGCTTAGGCGCTGCCGCATTTGCGGCGGCGCCTTTTTTGTTTGCCCAAGCTTGGTTGCGCGCTAGCGCATCTTGAAGAAACAAAATCGTTCGACCAGACGCAAAAGATCTTTCTGCGAGCGACAGTTGGTTTTTGCCAATACGTTTTTCAAGTGTTTGCGCGCGGTATCGATGGCAATCCCGCGTTTACGGCTGTGTGCCGAAAGATCTTGTCCCGATGCAACTGCAGTCAGGACAAACTCTTCGCTCACGGTCAAACCGAACAGTCCGGAAAACTTCTTGATCTCCTCAACATCCGGTCCGGGGCCGGTATCCATCGGAACGAATGTAACAGCCAGCACGCTACCGCTTCCATCGATCCCACCGAGAAGAGGCAGAAATCTCACACCGATCTGCTGTCCCGTCAGGTCTGCAAGTGCCACGCATTCCTGAGCCCCCATGGAGAGGTGACCAAGAGGTTGTGCACCAAACGAAGTCATGGCAGTTGCAAATCGGAAGTTCAATCCTGAATCCCGAAAGATCAGATTCCGGTTCGCCATCGTGAACAGTCCGAGTTTTTGCAACTCCTCGGCCTCGGAATTGGCAAAGAGGACTTTTCCCCTGGGTGTCAACAAGATGACCCCCATGCCTTTGCGTGAAAGAACCGTGCCAAGCGTATCCACACGGGACCGGGCTTCGGACAACTCAAGGTGAATTCTCAATGCCTGGCGCGCGTGGCCCAAAAGATGTTGCTGGGCAGCAAGCTGCGCTGGCTTCCAAGGCTCCTCTTCGTAGAGAGAAAATCCGAGCCAACTCAGCCTGCCAGGCATCGCCAGCTGGGCACCGGCTACTTCATAAAGTCCAAATGGAAGCAAGTTCTCGTGGTAGACGGGGCTCGCCAGGCGCTCGTCTTCAGTCCAAAGCAGATCACCATGAAGAACCTTTCCGACCGGTCCGTTCAAGATTCTTGGAAACCGAACGTCGAGATCGGCATAGGTCTCAAGGTAATCACGGTGAAAATCAGGATCCATGCGGATCGTCACGAACAGGTCGTCACGTTCATCCGTAAAGCTCTGAGAAAAGAAGTGACAGCTTTTTGCATTCAGCGCATCCGTTGCTGCCTGCATCGCGCCTTGCCAAAGTTCAGGTGTCACTGCCGCTTCATAGAACTGCTCAATCGCGGCATTCAGCTTATTGTGATCAACCGTCATTCTGCCCCCTGCCGAATGATGTTTCACTATCTAGCTAGAGTTAGCTCCTCATGAATTCAAGACTTTCAATACCACCAACGGCTTAACGCTTCGTCATTATGCAAATCTATTCTGATGGAAAACGGTTTCTGCACGATGACTTCTAATCTATCACCAGTCTTCCGCCACAGGATCAATTGAGGTTTGCTACCGGAAAAGCTGAGAAGTACTCCGGCAAACATTTTTTGCTAGGAAGCAAGTCAACCAAGGCAAGGGAAGAGGTGGTCAACTTTCTCTCGCCAACTTGTGACTACTCATGCTCTGAAAATCCGGTCCATTCTTCGCGCGCAGACGTTAGTCCTATCGCCCGCTCGCCGACCGGCAATTGAGTCAAATCCAGGAGGAATTTTCGGGCACCTCTTAGGAAGGAAGCAATTTATGCAGAACCGCAGACAAATCTTGAACCTCGCCGCTGGATTTGCAGCAGCCTCCCTCTTCGCTGGAAGCGCTTCAGCCTGGGCCGGAAGCAAGGGGCGAACCGGCAAGTTTTCCGGCCGCAGCAATCATGTCACGACTGGAAAAGCTGAACTGACGTCCAGTTCCGTGGTTCTTTTCAACGACTTCAGCCTCGACGGAGCCCCCGACGCCCGGGTCGGCCTGGGCCGAAACGGCAAATATGATGCGAGAACAGACCTTGGGGCACTGAAAAACCTGAAGGGCAAGCAGAGCTATCGTGTCAAGAACGGCGTGAACGTTTCTGACTACAACGAAATCTATATCTGGTGCCGGAAGTTCAATGTGCCGCTTGGGGTTGCCAAGCTCGGCAACTAGAAACCTTCTCTGGACGGGAGTGCGCCATTTCTCAATGACGCCTCCCTGAGATTAGCGAAATCCTGTGCAACAACCCCGGCTCCAAGCCGGGATAACCTGTTCAACGGCGGTCGCTCGACCCTTAACCCGTATCGAGTGCCCGGTGCAGTTGCTCAGCGTGTCACGAAACCTTCAGAGGCAGCGATGCCTTCCGCCTCAGCATCAGCTTTGAGGCCCCGAATGCCACGGCGATCGCAGCGGCAACCGCGGTCAATCCGATTGCCAGGTCGGTATAGGCTGAAAACGGCAGGCGGAAAGCCAAACTGAAAATTTCGATATAGCTGACTGTGAAGACGGCAAAGAGCACTCCGGCGATAAGAAAAGCCGCACCGTCACCTTTCAAAAGCCCGCTCCGCCTTTTCGACTGAAAAATCCGCGAGACGATGAAATAGCCGAAAACGGCCCCCGAAAACACAGCCACATCCAGCAGCAGCAAGCCTGCATCGAACAGAATGCTCATCACAAGAAATCCTGAAACGTTCTAATTGTTACAGATCATTTACGCCGCAACCGGGGAAATGATCCGGGGCCAACGGCAGACGTCGCTGATTTGAAGAGGTTTTGCTCAGCGGCCGGACTTAGGTAGGAATGAATTGTGTCACATTCCAGACCAACACCAATATTTGCATCTGAGCCCCAACACAGATTGTTCCAGCACGAGGCACTCTAACGCCTCACCAGGCGGTCAGATATCGAATTGCCGACAATTATCCCAGAGACGAAAAACGAAAACAGTGTAACCAAGGGCAAAGCACCAAGAGTAAGAACACTAAAAATCAGAAACCATTGCGCATCCGTACCCGTTGAGGACGGCTCCGGAATGTCGTTGAGCATTCGAAACGCGAAATAGACAGAAACGAGTATCGAAACTCCTCCCGTGACCGGAGAGTTCGGCCACCTTGGTTTCTTTGGTGGCCAAAGGAGCCAGATAAGCGCGCCAATCGCAAAAACGAGCAAATGGGCTCCGAGGAGAAAGTTGCCAAGACCCATAGCATCCATCAAATCAGACATGTTTGCCCACCTCCAACACAAAAAGAAAAGGCCTCATTTTGAATGAGGCCTCATCGTATTTCTCAAAGGTAAATCACTTCACCAGAATATTCCGGAACTGCCACGGGTCTTTCTTGTCCAGGTCTTCCTTGTAAAAGCCCGGGCGGCCATCGAGTGGTGTCCAGTCGGTGTAGTACCCCTTGACGGGACCGAGATACGGCATCTGGATTTCAAGACAGCGCCTGTAGTCCATCTCGTCAGTCTCAACGATGCCTTCTTCCGGGTTCTCCAGCGCCCAGACCATACCGGCAATGACGGCGGAGGTTACCTGCAACCCAGTGGCGTTTTGGTAAGGCGCCAATTTGCGTGTCTCTTCCACTGACAGCTGCGAACCATACCAGTAGGCGTTCTTGGAGTGACCGTAGAGCAGTACGCCGAGTTCATCGATACCATCCTGGATCTCGCCTTCCTCAAGTACGTGCAACGTATCCTGAACCTTGCCGGCGGCACCAAACAGTTCGTGCAGCGACAGGACCGCATCATTGGCCGGATGGTAGGCGTAGTGACAGGTTGGCCGATAGGACAGCTTTTTGCCGTTCTCGAGCGTGAAGTAATCCGCAATCGAGATCGATTCATTGTGCGTTACCAGGAAGCCGAATTGCGGTCCGGGTGTCGGGCACCAGGTGCGAACCCGCGTGTTTGCACCTGGCTGCTCAAGGTAGATCGCGGCGTTGCAGCCTTTCTTGTGGCTCTTGGCGTTTTTCGGTTTCCAGGTTTCGTGCGTTCCCCACCCAAGCTCGGCAGGCTGGAAACCTTCTGAAAGGAACCCTTCCACCGACCATGTGTTCCAGAAAGTGTTGGGCGGTTTCGGCTCCTTTGCGCGCTGCGTATCACGCTCGGCAATATGAATGCCTTTTACACCAGCCTTTTTCATCAACTTCGCCCAGCCCTTGCGGCTTGTGGGCTCCTTGAACTCCACGCCGGTATCGGTTGCGATATCGACAAGGGCCTTTTTCACGAACCAGGACACCATGCCCGGGTTGGCACCGCAGCAGGAAACGGCTGTCGTGCCGCCAGGCTTCTTCTTCTTTTCCTTGCGTACTGTTTCGCGCAGCGCATAGTTGGTCCGGTCGGCTGCGCTGGCATTGTCGTCAAAATAAAACCCCGGCCATGGTTCGACGACCGTATCGATGTAAAGCGCACCGAGCTTTCGGCAATGCTTCATCAGGTCGAGTGAAGACGTATCGACCGACAGGTTGACAACGAACCCCTGCCCCTCACCTTCCGTGAGAAGCGAAGTCAGAATGTCCTTGTAGTTTTCCGGCGTAAGCGCGACTTTCTGAAACTTGTAGCCACGATCCGTGACCAGCTTGGCATCCGTGTCGACAGGGTCGATCACGGTGAAACGGTTCTTGTCGAAATTGAAATGCCGCTCGATCAGAGGCAGCGTTCCCTTGCCGATCGATCCAAGTCCGATCATGACCAAAGGGCCGGAGATCGTACCATGGATCGGATATTTGGCAGGTGCAGCCGCTTTCGGGGCAGGTTTCCTTGCGGGAGCCTTGCGCGCCGGTGTTTTCGCCGCCGTCGGCTTGGCAGCAGCTCGTTTGGTTGCTGCCGGTTTCGATGCTGCGGGCTTTGGCGCTGCTGGTTTTCTTGCTGCCGCTTTGGCAGTGGTTCGTGAAGCGGTGGCCGACTTGCTTGCGGCGGGTTTGCTCACCGTTGACCTGGCCATTGCCGGTTTTGCCGCGGTTGGTTTGGCTGCAGCCGGTTTGCCCGCACCCGACCTTGTCGTTGCCGATCTTGCAGATGGCGACTTGGCAGCAACAGGCTTAGCCGATGCCGGTTTGGCAGCCGGAGCCTTGGCAGCACTCTTCGACTTGGTAGCAGCAGGCTTTGCCGCCGCCTTGGCAGCTGCTGCTTTTGCCGCTGCAGGTTTTGCGGCAGCCGGTTTTGAGCTCCTTGATGGCGTGGTTGACGCTTTTTTCACTGGCGCCGGTCTTGCGGCAGCAGGTTTGGTGCTTCTGGACCTCGTAGCAGCTGATTTTGTTGCAACGGCTGGTTTCGTCGCAGCTTGTTTTGCTGCGGCTTTGGTTGCAGCAGGTTTTGCGGCTGCTGGTTTGGTCACAGTCTTACCGGAAGCTGCCTTTGCTGATGCCGGCGTCGTTGATTTTGCTGCAGCCGATTTGGCGGAACTTGCCCGTGTCACCGGTTTTCTGCTTGCCGCCGGTTTGGAGGCCTGTTTCGTGGAAGTTGGCTTGGATGCTGACGGCTTGGCGGTCGCGGCCTTGGAAGCGGAGGACCTTGTTGCAGTCGCCTTGGCCTCAGCCGGCTTACTTGCGGCGCGCGACTTTGCGCTCGAAGCTCTGGTTGCAGGTTTGCGCGCGGCAGCAGGCTTTGCAGCGGTTTTGCTGGCGGGCTTGCGGGAGGTCTTCCGGGTCGTCTTTCCTGGCTCGCCGCCGTTGCTCTCGTCGGTCATGTTCCAAACTCCAGTCGTTCTGGAGGCAATAATCCGACACCACACTTCAAACCTGGTCAGGGTTGGCAAGCCGGATATTGCCCTTTGCACAGAAGCGCACTAATTGCGCTTTCGACTAGCTGTGACCGGTTTTGCGCCGAATTTCAAGTGTTTACTTGAGGTTTCTTGCCAGATTGCGCGCCATTGGATGCGTTTGGCAGGAACAAACCTCGCCCCGGAACGGCAAGGGAATGTGCCGGATCGGCGATGCCGGTACCGGTCAATTCACCGCTGAGGCCTGAAAGGGATCCCGCAACCAGCTCCAGTCCGAGAAACCGGTTTGTGTCAACTGGTCCCGGCAACGAAGCCCCACCCAGCAAGCCCCCGGCAAATCCGAATCTTTCGTAATAGGCCGGGTCGCCGACCAGAATGACCGATCCATGTCCACGGGTAGCGGCCTGCCCCAACGCATGACGTATCAGCCGGTCACCGACCTGCCTGCCTTGATGACAAGGGGCAACGGCGAGTGGTCCGAGCAACAGGCTGTGACAACCGTTGCGGTCCGCCACGGACCACAGCCGCACCGTACCCGCCAATGTGCCGGTCTCGACCAGGGCGGAGAAAGCGAACACCGGCAATCGGCCTTCGCGAACCCGCTCGGAAGTTTTTGCAAACCGCTCGTCCCCGAAGCAGAGGTCGAGCAGCCTTTCCCGGGCGCCGAAATGCTCCGGCGCTTCATCGACAATCGTAATCACGGCTCTTCGCCTCAGATAACGAAGGACGCCAGCGGCGCGAAACCGTTGAAGCCGACAGAGGAATAAGTGGTCGTATAGGCACCGCAGGCCTCAATCAGGACCTTGTCACCAATGGACAGGCTGACCGGCAGCTCATAAGGCGTCTTTTCGTAAAGCACATCGACACTGTCGCAGGTCGGGCCGGCCAAGACGCAGGGCGTCGTCGTATCGCCGTCTTTCGGCGTGCGGATCGGGTAGCGGATTGCTTCGTCCATCGTTTCGGCAAGGCCATGGAACTTGCCGATGTCGAGATAAACCCAGCGGATTTCGTCTTCGTCCGATTTGCGGGAAATCAGAACCACTTCGGCCTCGATCACACCCGCATTGCCAACCATGCCGCGGCCCGGCTCCACGATCGTGGATGGCAGACGGTTGCCGAAGTGTTTGCTCAGGGCGCGGAAGATCGCTTCGCCGTAGCTGGGAACGCCCGGCACGTCTTTCAGGTAGCGAGTCGGAAAGCCCCCACCCATATTGACCATTTTCAGGTCGATGCCGCGCAGCGCCATTTCCTTGAAGACGCCTGCCGCCATGGCGAGAGCGAGATCCCAGGCTTGCAGGTTGGCTTGCTGGGAGCCGACGTGGAAAGAGACACCATAGGCTTCGAGGCCGAGCCGGTGAGCGTGCTCAAGGACGTCGGACGCCATCGCGGGGTCGCAGCCGAACTTGCGGGAGAGCGGCCATTCTGCTCCGACACCGTCACACAGGACGCGACAGAAGACTTTTGAGCCGGGAGCGACACGGGCGATTTTTTCAACTTCTTCGACGCAGTCGACCGCGAAGAGCCGGACGCCATGTTCAAAGGCACGCGCAATGTCCCTCTCCTTCTTGATGGTATTGCCGTAGGAAATGCGGTCGGCTGTTGCACCGGTCGCCAGAACCATTTCGATTTCGCCGACGGACGCACAATCGAATGACGATCCGAGGCTTTCCAGAAGGGTGAGTATTTCGGGTGCAGGGTTGGCCTTCACGGCGTAATAGACGGATGTGTCCGGCAGGGACCGTGCAAAGGCCTGAAAATTGTCACGCACGATGTCGAGGTCGACAACAACACACGGACCATCATCGTCACGTCGTCGCAGAAAGTCGCGGATACGTTCGCTCATGGGGATCACCCCTTTCAAATCTGGCTGCAGGCGCGCTTTCCTTTGGCTGGCGCGCTGCAGTTCACGTCGCAGGGTGCTGCAATACGCACCGGGCCTCCCCCGGGATGGAACCGGAGGCCGGGTTGACTGCAGCGACGGTTGGGCGATTGCTGCTGACGAACAGCGCAACGCTTTCCCGCGTCGGGAATGCCGTTGATTGGATCGGAGATACCGAGCCGCACGTCGGGCAAGGATGTAACAAGTGCCTCTTCAGTGACGCCGGAGGTTGGAAACCCCGGCAGAGACCAAAAAAGCCCTCTTACGTCGTTGCTTTAAGCCGTACGGATCTACTGCCCGCCCCTTGGCGGTGTTTGTGGCAGCAGCCCCTTAAGAGATGTTCGTTGGAATGCATCCCATGAACGACCTCGGGCACGTGCGAATTTGGGCGAGCGCTATATGCGCCCGTTTGCGGTCCGGCGCAAGAGAAAATCTTTGGCTGACTTCATTTTTTTCAGGTTCGGCGACAAAGCTGGCGTTAACGCCCCAGTTGCCTGTTGAAGACAATCTCGAAGCTGGCACCTTTCCTCTGCCCTGGAACCAGGCGGATGGCCGCCTCATGGGCATGAAGCAAAGCCTGAATGATGCCAAGCCCCATGCCTGTGCCGCCGTTTTCCCGGCGAGTGGTGAAAAACAGATCGAAGACATGTTCGGCATTTCCTGGAGAAACCCCTTCACCGTCATCGCTGACGGTAACCTTCAGGTTCTCCCCTACGCCGGAAACGATAACCTCAACCCTGCCTGCTCCGTGGTTCTTTGAGTTTTCGATCAGGTTCTGGAACACGATCCGCGCGTTTTCCTCTGACAGCGGTAGCTCGCAGTCCTTGTTCCAGGAAACACTCAAACCATCGATCCTGCCATTGATCTCACCAAGCACCGGAGCCAGGTGACAGGCCCCGCCAATTTCAACGCTTTCGGCGCGGGCAAGTGCTCTGAGCCGGTTCAACAGCAGCGATGCGCGCGCAGTATCGCTTAAAATGTTCTCCAGAAACTTCGCCCGCTCGGCTTCGGTCAACTCCTCCCCGCCATCTAGAAGCAGTTCAGCTGCTCCCTGAATGGAGGTCAGCGGCGACTTCAACTCATGTGTGACGTGATTGGCGAAGGTGTTGATGTAGTCGTTGCGGTCAAACAGCTTGCGCGACATGTCGAGCATGCTGGTCGAAAGGGCGTGGATTTCGCGGTTGCCGTGGATAGCAAGCGGCTTCAGTGCCTCCCTGTCACCGCTGCCGATCTTCAGGGAACGGGCAGTCAGCGCTCTGATCGGTCCCGAGATCGCACGCACAAAGATGAAGCCGACGACAAAAGTCGCGCCCAGAACGAAGGCGAGCATCCAGAGCACTGTCTCGCGCTGCAGGAACATCTCTTTCAGAATGTTGCTGGGAGTACGCGAGGCATAGACAACACCGGCAACCCGCCCGTCAACCACAATGGGCAAGGCGGTAAACACCCGGACCGCCGTTCCCCGGCTGATGGAGTAGATCGGTTGGGGATTGTCGACGATCCGTTCACGCAACGCACTGGCATATCTGCCGCCAAGCGCTTTCCTGACCTCATCGACATGCGCTAGGGAAAGACCGATCTCACTGCGTCCGGAAACAACGACGCCATTCGCATCCAGCACACGGAACCCGGCCAGTGTCAGTTTCTGGGTGTTTACTAGGATGGGAGCCAGCTGCCTGCCGACCTCCTCCAAGACGGGATGAGCCTGTTGGTCCGTTTCTCTCGCATCGGGTCTCGCCGGCAGGATCGGCGTCTTGTTCAGGTCCAGCATCGAGGTTTGCGGCGACCATTCGCCAATCGTTGTCAGCAGGTAGGAATACTGCGTCTGCGGCGGCTGCGCCGTCGGGCCAAGCGGAAGGGTTTCCGGGTCAACCGTTTTGAGCTGTTCCGCCGCAGCGGCAGCTATGGCGGCAGATTGGGCAATCAGCTCGGCTTCCGTGGTCTGGATGAGTTGGTTTTCATAAACCCTGAAAAAGACGATGCCGCCGAGTGGTACCAGCAGCATTATGCAAAGAACCATTGCCACGACCACACTGAGCGGCGGGCGCCATCTGTCCCGGAAAGACGGTGAAAGCCGCATCATCCGGTCGATGCGTCCGGATCGATCTGACAGGCGCCCAACCGGAAGCCGACACCATGGACCGTATCAATGGCACTTGCACACCCCATCGCCCCCAGCTTGGCTCGGATGTTGCGGATGTGGCTGTCTATCGTGCGGTCGGAAACGTGAATGTTGTCCTTGTAGGCCTTTTCCAGGATCTGCTCACGTGTGAACACGATCTTCGGCCGGCTGAGCAGCGCTGCCAGAATATCGAACTCAATAGCGGTGAGCGTCACCGGGCGTTCGTCAACCTGCACAAGCCGTTGCTCTTTCACCAATTCAACAACACCATGTTTCAGGCTTGCGCCGTTGCTGAGTGATGTGTCTTGTACCGGTGCGCCATAGCGTTTCAGGATCGCCCCCACCCTTGCAATCAGTTCGCGGGGACTGAATGGCTTGGTCACATAATCGTCGGCACCGATTTCCAGGCCGACGATGCGGTCGATTTCGTCGTCGCGCGCAGACAGGAAAAGCACCGGCACATCGGATGTCCTTCGCAGGTGTTTGCATACTTCGAGGCCGTCCATTTCCGGCAGACCGATATCCAGCACGATCAGGGCCGGATCGCAGAGCGTCACCTTGTCCAGTGCCTCCTTGCCGTTTGTGGCGATCTCGCAGCCATAGGACGCTTTTTGAAGCGCGAAACAGATCACTTCGCGAATGTGGGGATCATCATCAACAACAAGAATGGTTTTCGTCTGCAATGTCGTCGGTCCTGAAAGAATGGTTCCGGCAAACGCTTGCCGAAGCAAAAGAAATACCCGAGCCGCGCCTAGCTTTCCAGCCACCAGCCATCCCGCCGCAAACTGCGCGGCAGGGAAGTATCCAAAAGCACCTCAGTCTTGCATCTCGAATTTGTCAGCCTGGTGTCCGGTTTCCGGAAGAGATTCCGGGGCAGGATCCTGACCCACAATCCGACCGCAAGCAGCAGAAGCAACCCGATCGCCGCCTCCGAACCAAGGTTTGAACAGCAATTCAGAAAAAGGGAAGCAAAGGCAACCTCACCGGGAGCGGCTAATGCCTGACCCGCTTCTGCCCCAATCGGCGCTGCAGCGGTAGGAACCGTCATGGTGACAAGGACGGTGGTCGGTAGGATGGCAGCAAACAGCCGAGCAACGGATCTGATTTTGAAAAGCGCCGAATAAGTCATGACAGCTTTTCTGATCCATCCAGTTGCAGGATCTGGTCACGACCTTTGCAGATTTTGTGCAAATGAGTGACTGAAGGAGCAATACCGAGAAGAGGGTTACAGAGCCCGTTTAAAGTCAGATATTCTTCTTCAAGAATGGCAAAGCGACTAGCCATGATGACAGACCACCAAGGCAACCAGCCACAATCAACACTCTGGTTTCTTTGGCTGAGGCGCTCTGCAATACACCCAAGACCACCGGTGAGAAGATAGCTGCAAGAACACCAGATGGTACATAGTTCAGCACTCCTTTGCAGGAACATGCGTTTAATATATGCACCAAAAAGACGAAAGGTATTAGCGCAAACAGTATGACAATTACTGAGATGAGAAGTACCAAAGAACAAACATCGCTTATTTCTCCCATATCACTAAAATTTAACTTCCATCCAAAATCCAAAGCGATAAACCAAAAAATGGTTACGCTTACAACCAAGCAATAAACTACAGATGAGACTACGCTTGGAACTCTCATGAACTTTGCTCCTATCTTGGCAAACAAACGCCCCAACCAAGTCCTGGCAACTGTTTTCCAAATTCACGAAATTGCGCGCGCCGCTCACTTGTCTTCAGCATAATACTGTTTCGATTTATCTTCGCGAACGACTTCTCAAAAATAGAATTATCAAACACCCTGTACCTAGCAGCAACCAATACAACAGTTTGTCCAAGTAACGAGAATTCGATTCAACTAACCAACCAACAAAGTAAACCGGTCAGCAAACCACCACTATCGATAGCAAGCAGTTCCGCCGCCATGTTTCTTTGTTCATCAAAGCTATTGCCAATTCGGATTTGCTATTGAATTTCCACTCATGCTTCGGCTCATCAATTGCTCAACGAAAAAATCTAAACTTAATCTGCGCAAGCAACACACTTCCCAAGAACACCCCAACAGCCCCCCACCAATCGAAAGGCTCGGGCAGAATGCGATAGGCCAAGGCCGCTAGAAAAATCCCGATGACGGCATAGAAGAAGAAGGAAGCAAGCCTGTCGAATTTTGGGTCCATTTCCCTAATTCCCGATGCTTAAGGTCATCGATTCTAGTTCTCAGCTTTCCGCTGTTCTTTGAGGCCTGCGCAATTTGTGCTTGTTCAGACTCGCCCTAATCGCCCACAGAGACACCAACACCCCAAGTACGATCTCAATGACGGTACTAATCAGAAAACCTGCCAGCCAATTGTCATGGACTTGTGGGACGGTCTGCACAAGATCCAGGACCCTATCGGGTTCCCAAAAACCAGAGGAATATGCGGAATAGATGTTCGCACCGCTGACGACAAAAGATATCAGAATCCAGGCCGCGCAAGTTCGCCATGCAATACTCCACCATATTGGAATGGTGCCGCCGAACGTAAACCGTCTTTCACTAGGTGTTTCTGGCGAGCTTCCATGCATCCCTGGTTGTTTCATTCAAGTCTTACCATTTGCACGAGATAGATTTTTCAACCACTCAAGTTGCTTGTCGTAAGGTGTTGGTATCATGCAAGCTCGCCAAGTTTGCATCCTTGTAAATAAGACTTTCCAGACAACGCTAACGCGCAGCCTCTTTCACTTCATTTTTTGCAGGTATTGGTTCTAAACGGTTTGCAGCCGCTATGTACAACTTTGCAAGACGCTCCCTTGAATTTTTTACAACTTCTTATCGCTGAAATTTCAGCGTATTTTTTCGCTTCCTTTCCCCAACTCCAACCGCAATGCTCTTCGTCTGCACTCATTGCAAATGCGTAATAGCCCTTACGAATAGACTGATCTTCCAGCCTTTTTGCGCACACTTTCCTTGATCGCTCTGACGCAAGCGTCGTATCAACATATGAAATAGAAATTAGAAACACGGAAAATGAAATAGCAATAACATTCCTGAACACGCTTATATCCTTCAGCTTAAAATTGTATCTGTGCAAGTTCACTAGATGAAGTGCAAGATTTGGTCAAACCAGAAACTCCTCTCAAATAAGACAATTTTTTAATCTCCGCGAGTGCTCTTCCTTTTTACTTGCTTCCCATACCACCAGTCGCAACCCGGTTTCCTGCCAGCTGGTCATAAGCATCCGACATCAAATCAAGCAGATTGTTTCTGTCAGAACAGTGGTGGCTTATTGCCTCTTCTTTACCGGACAACAGGCCGCTCTCAGAATTCTCATGAGGTGGCGAGCAGTAATGGATCAGAGGTTTCGCTTGGCCGGTCTCCGGTCTCCACCGTTTATCGTCTCGTCAGGACAATTTCCCGTCCTGATGGCAAGAGCTCTCCTCTGAATTCATCACGGTTGACCCGGTAGACGCTGGCCACGGGCGTGTCATCCGCCAGGCGGAAAAATTCAATGGTTCCGCGGTCACGCTTCCAGCGTCTGATCATGAAGAAATTGTCCAATCCGATGCATCCGAAGTCCGTGGCATTGCCCTCCTTGTCATCGTTGTTTCCGGAGACCTTTATTCGGCAGGACAGGACACTGTCGGTTGCCTTGAGGTTCCATTCCCCGACGATGCCAAACTCAACAGGGCGATCCTGATCTCCCGGTGAAGGCGCCACACCCGGACTGGTGGAAGTGGTGTTGCAGGCTGCAAGCAACAGCAAAGTCAAAGTTACGCATGCAAGTCCAAGTCTCATGGTGACCACCAGTCGCCGAAAAATGTCGATTGCAGCCAAGTGCACCAAAGCACATCAAAATTTGCAACCATAAATCGCAGATGCACGTCACACCCGAGAACACCTGGTACTCATTTGATTTGATATGCTGTAGGCGACCTGAGAAAACACAGCTTCAAGCGGCACTCATTATCAAAACTGGAAACAGCAAGCATGAAGATCAAGATTCCTGAGGAACCGACACATATGGTAACGGCCATCGTTGCCTACGCCGGAATTGCCGCACGGTTGCATCGGGAGCTTTCGGTTCGAGCCGGCAATACGGACGTCGATCTCGAGGCCATCAAGGTGGACCTGATCAACGAGGCCAAAAAGGCTGTGCCTCATGGTGACTTCGCAAAGGACGAGATTGGCGTCTACAACACCATGTTCGAGGCAATCGACACGATTTTCACTACACCGAAATGAACCGGATCCGGTTTTGCCTGATAAGTTCACTTTCGATCTCGTGACCCTGGAAAGCCCGGCAAAGCACTTTTCGAAGCAAGCGGTTAGGTTCTAACGAGACCCAAAATACTTTCTGAACTGTCGCTCTCCCAACCCGGTGCCAACGTTGATCAGGGCTTCGAGCGAACAGGCAAGCAATTCTTTTCAATTTCGGTCTTGAGATACTGAAACGCAGCTTCGAAGCCGCTTTCTTCCGTCGTGTCCAAATATTTCAAGCCGCTGTCCTCACATTCTCTTTTCAGAGAAACAGATTTTCGAACCTGCTTGTCGAAGAACTCTTCCACCCGCTCCCGCTCTGCGGAAGACAGAACTTTCTCCGAACTCCAGTGCGTCGTGCCCCTTTGAAACTGTTCCAAGCGGTTCCGGCCCGTTCCTCCATATCCGAGGAAAAGAGGCACGATTGACTTGGACTGGAGCTGTAAGGTCCTGACCTCCTTCGGGCTCAGCCAGCCTCCCTCAACAACGGCACTGACATTCAAATCGACAAAACTGTTCAGGATTTCAGGCACAAGCGCCGCCGTTACGTCCTGGCGATATTGCTTGCGAAGAGCATCGCTTTCTATAGCCATTCCATCAAAAGGCCGTTTCAGGAGATTGAACACCCTGTCGAGTTCGTAGTGCGGCACCTTGAGTTCGTTTTCTATTCTCCGGGCGAGAGTGGATTTGCCTGCCCCGCTTGCCCCCGCAATCACGATCAAAGTGTTCCTGCGGATACCGTTCTGCTTAGACATCTTGATCCTTCACTCCGATCAGAATCTAGCACGTTTTGCAGCTTGTCATCCAAACTCCCCGAACACCTTGAACAGATGTTCGGCAAAGGTGCGCACCCGTCTTGGCTGGGCGCGGCTTGGCGGGAAAAGCAGTTGTAGCGGCACTGGCGGCGATGCATGGTCGGCCAGAATCTCGACGAGACGTCCGGTGCGGATGTCTTCACCGACATCGAATTCCGATTTCAGAATGATCCCCCGTCCCTCCAGACACCATTGACGGACAAGCGCGCCATCATTGGCAATGAGGTTGCCACGCACTGTCACGATCTGCTTGGCGGCGGTTGTACCGAAGCGCCAGACATTGTCGATGTTCTGGCCAAAGCGCATCACGAGGCAGTTGTGGTCCTTCAGGTCCGCCGGATTCTTCGGAGTGCCAAACCGTTCCAGATAGCTCGGTGCCGCACAAAGGATCCGGCGCTTTGACGGCAATTGCCGCACCCGCAATGTGCTGTCGTTGATCAGACCGAAACGGACGGCCAGATCAATGCCCATTCCAACGATGTCGACATAGCCGTCCGACAGATGAAGGTCGATGGATATGGCGGGATGGTCCTCCAGAAAGCTTGCAATTGCGTGGGAAACGATATTGCGGCCAAGATCCTTCGGAGTGCTGATCCGGATCGGCCCGGAGAGTTTTTCAGCCCCGAAGCGGATCCGGGTATCGAGATCCTCCACCTCTCCCAGCACCGGTTTAGCACCTTCGACCAGCGTGCGACCTTCTTCAGTCAAGCTGATTGACCGCGTGGTCCGGTTGAGCAAAACCACGCCATAATGGGCTTCAAGCGCAGCCAAACGCTCAGACACGGTTGTCGGCGAAAGGCCGGCCTCCCGCCCGGCGGCCACCAGACTGCCTTTTTCGACGATCAGTAAAAACAGGGAAATATTATCGAGCAGCATTATACGGAATTTCCGGATTGTTCATTTGTACCTTGCCTGTTTATCCGGGATTTTCAAGTGACTAGGTTCGTGTCATCGCAATTCGAGGAAACAAGCAAATGGCAAAACTCACCATCGTCGCCAACATCAAGGCCAATCCGGACAAGATCGAGCTCGTAAAGTCCGAGCTGCTGAAACTGATCGACATTACCCGTGCCGAAGAAGGTTGCATCAACTACGATCTGCATCAGGACAACGAAAATCCCGCACATTTCATGTTCCATGAAAACTGGGAAAGCCGCGAACTGTGGCAAGCCCACATGAACGCACCGCACCTGGCAGCCTACATGGAAGCGACAGAAGGCGCTGTTGCCGAGTTCACGCTGAACGAAATGACCGTCATCGGCTGAACGACCGACACCCCGCGCATCAGACCGACAGAGGAAGCAAAAAGGCCATGAAAGCTGTTGCACTGACCCACTATCTACCGATTGACGACCCCAACTCCTTTCTGGATGTGGACCTGCCCAAGCCAACACCGCAAGGTCGCGACATTCTGGTTGCCGTGAAGGCGGTGTCGGTCAATCCGGTCGACACAAAAGTTCGCGCTCCCAAGGACCAGGTTGAAGAAGTCCCCCGTGTTCTTGGCTGGGACGCTGCCGGTATCGTTGAGGCGGTCGGTCCGGACGTGACCTTGTTCCGGCCGGGAGACGAGGTGTATTACGCGGGCGATATCACCCGCTCCGGTTCCAATTCCGAGTTCCAGCTTGTCGACGAGCGCATCGTCGGAAAAAAACCCAAGACCTTGAGCTTCGCCGAAGCCGCCGCCCTGCCCCTGACCACGCTGACTGCGTATGAGTCCTTTTTCGACAGATTGGGGATCGACCGCGACGGCGCCAGCACAGGCGAGAGCATCCTGATCATCGGAGCCGGTGGAGGCGTCGGTTCCATCGGCATTCAGCTTGCCAAGGCCGCGGGACTGAAGGTCATCGCAACGGCGTCCCGTCCGGAAACCATTGCATGGGTTCGCGAACTTGGGGCCGATGACGTCGTCAACCACCGTGAAGACATGATCGCCCAGGTACGGGCGCTCGGATACAAGTTCGTCGATCACATCGCGATCTTCAACGACATGCGCCACTGGACCACAGCGGTTGAACTGATCCGTCCGGAAGGCGGCATCGTGACCATCGACAACACCGACCAGCCGATGCCGATGGACGTGATGAAAATGAAGGCAGCCAGCCTCCACTGGGAGTTCATGTTCGCTCGCGCCATGCATCAGACGCCGGATATGATCGAGCAGCACAAACTGCTGAACTATGTCTCGAAAGAAATAGATGCCGGCCGCATCCGAACGACGCTCGACACCGTGCTCGCCCCCATCAATGCGGAAAACATGCGCAAGGCGCATGCACTTATTGAAACCGGAACGGCAAAGGGTAAAGTTGTCCTGGAAGGATATTGATCCTGAATCAGGCAGCCGGATTTCCGGCTGCCCGTTCCTTGCCGTCTTCTAAGGAAAGTCTCTCTCATGGTCGCCCTGAACCCGCCCGTATGCGATTTCGATCGGCAAGCCCCGCATTTCACTCTGCCGGGTACCGACGGCAGGCATTACAGCCTGTCGGACGTTGCCGGCGACAACAGCACACTTGTGATGTTTATCTGCAATCACTGCCCGTTCGTTCTGGCGGTCATGGACAAGATCGTCCGCGATTCCCATGACATGAAAGCGCTTGGGATCGGAGTCGTGGCAATCTGCTCCAACGATCACGTTGCCTATCCGCAGGACAGTTTTGAAAACATGCAGCTGATGGCCGAAAAGCATGACTTTCCCTTCCCTTACCTGCATGACGCGGAACAGGAAGTTGCCCGAAGCTATGACGCCGTGTGCACCCCGGATTTCTTCGGCTTCAACAAGGATCTTGGCCTTCAGTATCGTGGCCGTCTCGACGCAACGCGCATGAATGAAAGCCCGGCAGACCTGCGCCGCGACCTGTTCGAGGCGATGAAACTGATCGCGGAAACCGGTCGGGGACCGCAGGAGCAGGTTCCCTCAATCGGTTGCTCGATCAAATGGAAAGCTTGAAGACACAGAACGACATGCAGATCCAGAAGTTTGATCACGTCAACATCCACACCACCAAGCTCGACGAGCTGATCGGCTGGTACACGCAGGTCCTTGGCCTGAAAGAGGGATTCAGGCCTCCCTTCCCCTTTCCCGGCGCATGGCTTTACGTTGGTGACACGGCTTATGTGCATCTCGTCGGCAGAAACGGCACCGATGCCGTCGGTTCAGAAGTTGAACTGAAGCTGGAGCATTTCGCATTCCGGGCAACGGGTGCAAAAGCCTTTGAAGAAAAGCTGGTTGAACGGGGGGAAAAGTACCGGAAAAGCGTTATCGAGGCGACGAATACCGTCGCTATCAATGTCTGGGATCCGGACGGTAACCACATCCATATCGACTTTTTCCTGGATGAATGATCGAAGCTGTCGGCAAGCCGGTCTCGAGCGAGGACACCGAAATCCTCACGCTTTGTTTTTCCCGAGTGATGAAAATCGCCATTGTCTCGTGTTCGTGGTGCGCTAGCTTCACCGTAAGCGCCTGATTCAGCTTGCAAAAGCGGTGAAAACCGGGTGCACTTCAGACTGGACACAACCCACCTTCGTGAGGCAGATCATGATCCGACTATTAACAGGTGCAGCAGCGACGATACTCGTCGCGTTCCCGGCTCTCGCCGACCCCCATCGCTACGAGCTGGATCCGGAACACACCACCATAGCCTTCATGGTTGATCATCTCGGTTATGCGGACACTCTGGGCCTTTTCCTGACCTTCGAAGGCGGTTTCACCTACGATTTGGAAACACAGAACCTGTCGGACGTGATCATCACCGTTCAGACTGCCAGCGTTGAAAGTTTCAACAAGGCGCGTGACGGACATGTACGCAGCAAGGATTTTCTCAACGTTGAGGCATTTCCTGTGATGACCTTCACCGCCACGAGCGGCACTCCTGCCGGCGAAACGACGGGGACAGTTGAAGGCGAATTGAACCTGCTCGGTCAAACCCATCCGCTGAAGCTGTCTGTCACCTTGAACAAGGCTTCCAAGTACCCGTTCGGGCATGGCCGTTTCACCCTCGGCATCAGTGCCCGAGGCACCGTGAAACGCAGTGCCTACGGGATGACCTATGCCGTGGAGAACGGTTTCGTGGGTGATGAGGTTCAGCTGATCCTGGAAACGGAAGCCATGCGAATGGAATAAGTTTCCGCCGCTCAGGCCACTCTATCCATCAAGGGCTGTAGAGCTGGATGAATGTTCGGGCTTTCCTCACGGATGAAGCGCAGCAAAACCTTTTCGTTTTCATGCAGAACGCCATCACGGCCGATGCGGTTCACCAACCAGCCCGCTTCATCCTCGGTAACCACCTCATTTACGGCAATCTCCGCCTGCATGGCGCCGTGGCGAGCCGCATACGGGTTGTCGCCTTCCGAATAGGCTTCCCTTACGGCACTTGTTCCACCGGAAATCATCCTTTTGAAGAAACCGCCGAGCCCGCCTTCAAATCCACCGGGTTGCTCCAGCCAGTTTTCTCGAGCAAGGGCAACCTCACGAGGAGGCGGTGTAAAACCGGACATGGCCATCAGGTGATTGGCAACCGCCTTTGAGAACAGCTCCGACCAGGCCGGATGGTTTTCCGCTTCAGCGGTCGCATCGTTCAGGTCAAAGAGAACCTCAGCCTCGGTCTTTGAAATGGCGATACCGCCGCAACCGCCGCCGGCATAAAGCACTCGCCGCAGCAGCTCTACTTCGCCCTCAGAGATGACGCCCGGTTTCAGTTCCGATCCGGAACGGGTCGCACCGTTACCGTTTATGACAGAGTCGGCAACGGTCCTGAGAGCAAACTGCTCAAGATGCACAGGGGCTTCCCGTGCCTTTTCAAGAACATGCAGGACGGCGTCCAACTCTGTTCGAGTGCAAATTTGGCCATCAGCCGTAATCTGACGGATAAGCCAGTCAGCATTTTCCGCCGATACATAACCTGTCGGCTGGGCCTGGTGCACCAGAATGTCACCGATGGCTTCAGGAAAGAGTTCGTACCAGGTCCCTGCAAAGGACAAATCCGCATTGTTCAAGCTGAACAGTGCGGCCCCTTCTTCCAGTGACACTGTCATATCACCGTAAATGTATCGACGCAGGGTGATGACATCATCGTCACTGACCTGACCGCCTGTGATCCTGGCGGCCACGAAGTCTTCAAATCCCGGTTTGGCCATTAGGTCCCCCTAGAAAATCCTGGGGGCTACCATCGGCGAAAATCCTTGAGATTCCTGTAACAGCGATCGCAAAAACAAAAGGGAGCCGAAAACGGCTCCCTTCGCGTCTCCCCGGCTCTGGCGGGAACAAGTGCCAGGGAAACAGTTCCGGAGGATTGGGTCCCGGAACTCGGTGTCGAACATCAGCCGCGATGTTTCTTGTCGTGACCTTTGCCTTTACCCTTGCCTTTCTTGCCGCCCTTGAAGTCGGCCTTTGTAATGACACCATCCTTGTTGCGGTCGGCGCGTTCCATCAGGCGATCCAGACGCTTGTCGTGCTCTTCAGCGGTAATGCCGAGGCTGCCGTCAGCGTCCGCACGCTGAAACATATTCACGATGCGGTTTTCGTTTACAGCCAGCCACAGCGGACCGAACTCCTCAAGCGTGAACGAACCGCTGCCATTCGTATCTGCCAGCGCAAAAAGTTCAGCCTTGCGGGCATCAAAGTCTTCGCGGGTCACAGTGCCATCACCATTGGTGTCGAACACCTGCATGAACATCCGGGCCGGACCACCACGCCCATGCTTGGGCCCACCGCGTCCGCGATGTTCGCGGGCATCGGCACGCTCTCCGCGGTTGCCATCATTTTCCGCGTTCGCACCCCGTTGACCGCGAACACGCTCAATGGTGCCGTTGCCATCACGGTCGAGCCTGTTGAACAGGCGGTTCGCCGCAACATCGACCTCTTCCTGGGTCACTACACCGTCACCGTCTGCATCCAGGAACTGGAATGCCCGGACCATCCGGTCTTTGGAGCGGGTCAGGAACTCGGCCTTGAATTCTTCAAGGCTGATTTCGCCGTTACCATCTGCATCGGCAGTTGCGAAGTCCTGTGCCCGGACCTCATCGATTTCGGCCTGCGTAATCACGCCGTCCTTATCGACATCGAAACGCTCGAACAGGCGTTCGGCACGTTTTTCGTGGCCACCGCGGCCATGCCACTTGCCACCGCGTCCGCCGCGCTCACCCATATGCGCAAGACGTTTGCCTTCCGTCTGTTGAATCTGTTTGCCCCCGTCCCCGGTTGCAGCCGCAGTCTGGGCAGAGGCACTCATGCCCGCAGTCAGCGCGGTACCGGCAACGCTCGCAGCCAAAGCGGCAATTGCAATCTTCTTGAACGGTTTCATTCCAACAACTCCTTGGTTCGTTGATGAGCTGAAGGTAGGTGGCAATTGTCGCAGGAATACCCTCTCAAGGGGGCTTAAGTGTCGCCATCTGTCCCGCTGGGCCGGAGCGATACACTTTGTTACAAAGTCGGCTCGCGCTCTTGCGCATCAGTGATTATTTTGACCTTGGAAACAAGAAGTTCAGCGGCTGCCGTCATCCTTACTCTGACAAGGCCGGAAGGAATGGAGAAGAGCGTGAGCGACCCGAGCCCTCATATTCTGGTGGTTGATGATCATCGCGATATTCGCGAGACCCTCGCGCGCTATCTTGTAAAGAACGGCCTGCGCGCAACCACTGCCGAAAATGCCGCCCACGCACGCAAGTCGCTCAAGGCAGCATCGATCGATCTAGTGGTTCTGGATATCATGATGCCGGGCGAGGACGGCCTGTCACTATGCCGTCACCTGGTGGAGACCGGATCCATGCCGGTTATCCTGCTGACGGCAATGGCGGACGACACAGACCGGGTCATCGGTCTGGAAATCGGTGCTGATGACTACGTCACGAAGCCGTTCAATCCAAGGGAACTCCTGGCACGCATTCGAGCCGTGTTGAGAAGAACCTCTTTGGCGCCAAAGGAACGAGATCCGATTGAACAGGAGAAACTGCATTTCGACGGCTGGTCGCTCAATGTATCCCGCCGGGAGCTGATCGACCCGGCCGGTGGTGCGGTTGCCCTGTCGAGCGGTGAATTCCAGCTGCTGTGCGCTTTCCTGAAGCGGCCCAAAATGGTGTTGAACCGGGACCAGCTTCTGGATCTGACATCAGGACGTGCGCCGACTGTGTTTGACCGGTCCATCGACAATCAGGTCTCGCGGCTGCGCCGGAAAATTGAAACGGATCCAAAGGATCCAAAACTGATCAAGACCGTGTGGGGTGGTGGCTATATGTTCACGGCCGATGTGAAAGACCGGGTTGAATGAAACTGTCCACTCTCTCTCGAAAGGCATATGAACTGCTTTGGCCGAAGACCCTGGCGTCACAGCTGATCATTCTGCTGTTGGCGGCCATTGTCGTTGCGCAGGCCCTGAGCATCTGGATATTCCAGGACGAGCGGCGCATTGCGATGGTGGCAGTCGCCAGAGACAATCTTCTTTCAAGGTCTGTTTCCATCGCCGACCTGATCGAGGATACACCACAGGATCTCCAGGACCGCATTCTGGAAGCAAGCAGCAGCCGGTTCGCGGTATTCTGGGTCGGGACCACACCGCTTGCGCCTGAACCCGGCACATCGAGATTCGAACAACGTCTGCAGGGATATCTCAGCAAACAGCTGGATAAGGGTCAGACGGCACACATCAACATTCACGCCGACGAAAAACGTGGCCCGCGTGACCGGAAATTCGACCACGACGATGACAACGATGGCCCGAGCTGGCGCGCTGTTCCCAAGCACGAACGTCCCCACAACCTGCGCAAGATCATGAACAAGCCGGAAGATCTCGCCTTGTCCATCAAGATGACGGACGGCAGGTGGCTAAACGTCGCGACCAGTTACAAACCACCACCTGGAGACATGATCCCCCTTTTGGTGCAACTTGTGCTGACAGCGCTGGCAACGGTCCTGATCATCGGAATTGCTGTCCGCCGTGTGACACGGCCACTGAAGGACCTGGCGGTTTCCGCGGAAAAATTCGGCCGCGGCGAAGAACTTGAACCACTCACTCCCAGTGGGCCAAGCGAGGTTCAGGCTCTCACTTCGTCGTTCAATGACATGCAGGATCGCCTCACCCGCTTCGTGCGTGACCGAACCCGCATGCTGGCAGCGATCAGCCATGACCTGAGAACGCCGATCACCTCCTTGCGCATTCGCGCGGAATTCATCGAGGATGATGAAAACCGCGAAAAGATGATCGAAACGCTGGAAGAAATGGCGGCGATGACCGAAGCCACCCTGCGGTTCGCGCGCGACGAAGCTCACTCGGAAAGCGCTGAAAAAGCAGACTTGAGCGCAATGCTGGAAAGCCTTGCCGGTGACCAGCAGGATCTGGGTCACAAATGTTCCGTCCGGATGCAGGAGGAAATCACGCTGTCCTGCCGCCCGGTGGCCTTGAAGCGCGCGCTTCGAAACCTCATTGAAAACGGTGTCCGCTATGGCGACAGCGTCGACATCGAGGCAGCCCGAAGCGCTGGAGAAGTCGTCATTCGAATTCTCGACCAAGGCCCGGGTATACCGGAAGACCGGCTCAAGGATGTCTTCGAGCCCTTTGTGCGTCTCGATGAATCCCGGAACGAGGAAACTGGCGGCATCGGCCTCGGCCTGGCGATCACGCGGTCGATCATTCATGCCCATGGCGGTACGATCAAGCTCAGCAACCGCGCTGAAACCGGACTGGAAGCCGAGATCAGATTACCGCTTGGCAAGTGATCCGAAGGGCGATTTTCACAAGCCAAGACGTGCGCACAAATCAGCCCGCACCAGATCCGGTGCGGGCTCGGTTCAAATCGGAAACATGGAACCAAGCTTCCGAGCCAAAATCCGGTTCAAGGCTGCTGGCGCGTTGCAGTGATCACCACGTCCCGGATGTTAACCCCCTGGGGCTGGGCATACATGAAGACAGCCGTTCGAGCGATATCGTCTGCATGCAACGCACCTCCCATGGCCTCTTTCCAGTCCTGGTAACCGTCGATAATGTCCTGACGCGTCGTATGGCCCAGCAGTTCTGTCTCGACCGCACCCGGACAGATAGCCATGACGCGGACACCCGTATCGGCGACCTCCTCACGGACGTTTTCGCTGATCGCGGAAACGGCAAACTTTGTCCCGACATAGGCTGCGTGATTGGGGAAGGATTTCTTGCCTGCGATCGAGCTGACATTCAATATCGTACCGTGATTGCGAACCTTCATACCTTCCAGCACTGCCTGCATGCCGTTCAACAACGCCATGACATTGACATCAAACATCTTCTGCCACTCACTCGGGTCCTGGCTATCGATCTGTCCAAGCAACATCACACCGGCATTGTTGATCAGGCAGTCGACCGGACCATACCTGGTCTCGGCCTCGGCGATTGCCGCCTTCAACTCAGTCGTGTCGGTCACATCCACCTTGCGGCACAGCGTATCAGGAAGGTCCAGAGCTTCCAGCTTTTCAACGCGGCGTGCGAGCAGCAGCAGTGGATGTCCTTCGGCTGAAAACCGCTTGGCCATCGCCGCTCCAATGCCGGAACTGGCCCCTGTGATAACGATGAGAGGTTTGGAATTCGCGGTCATTTGATCCGTCCTTCAATTCGGATTGAAACTGTCCGGAAAGATGGTGAAAGACGTGGAAACAGGGAATGACAGCTTCTGTCAAAGAATTGCGCGTTTCTATCATTTGTTCTTTGTTGTGTTTCCTTCAGACCGCATTTCATGCAGTTTCCTGCCGGGTGAGTTGAAGGCGAGATAAATGGCACTAACGCGACTTAAAGAAAAATACGGCTTTCAGCCGGGTGCGGGATATGTGAAGACCAATCTCGATGCGGTACGTTTTTTCTGGTCGACCGAGCCAGTTGAGCGAGCTCCCCTCATCTACAATGCCGGTCTGGTTCTCATTTTGCAGGGGCAGAAAACCGGTTATCTCGGTGACCGCATCTTTCATTACGATACAGACCACTATCTGGTCCTAAGCGTCCCTTTGCCATTCGACTGCGCGACCTTCGCTTCGCCGGAAGATCCGATGCTCGGCCTGTTCATCGACATCAACCGCATCGACCTTCACGAACTGGTGCCGTTGCTGGAAATCGAGCCTCCGTCCAAGACGACAACTTCGCTCGGCCTCAGCCCTGCTCCTCTCGACGCAGATATGAAAGACGCGGTCCGGCGTCTGCTTGACGCCCTGTGCTCCGATGCCACCAGCAAGGCGCTCGGACCCGGCATTCTGCGCGAGATCGCCTTTCACTGCCTGCAAGGACCACACGGTGCAGCCTTAAGAGCACTCACCCAGGTCGACTCGCATTTCGAGCGCATTGCCAAGACGATTGCAGACATTCGTCAGAACTACTCCACTCCCCTACGGGTGGAGGACCTTGCCCGAGAAGCGGGCATGAGCGAACCGGTGTTTCATCGGGCATTCAAGGCCATTACCGGTGCTTCGCCGCACCGTTATCTCAAGACAACGCGGTTGCACCGGGCCAAGGGACTGATCCTTGCCGAAAACCTGCCGGTTGCGGAAGCCGCCCGTCTGGTTGGGTACGAAAACGCCGCTCATTTCAGCCGAGAATTCAAGAAGCATTTCAAGGTCAGCCCCAGGGATGCTCAATCGGCTGGATACAAGCCTATTGATTTTTGAAACAACGCTTCGCTCTTGAAGCATTTCACGCGCCATACATCAGAACTGACTGCGCCAAGGGAAAACCTGTCGGACACATCCGGCTCATCAGACGAAGTCAATTACCGCCGGGCTTCAATCTCGCCAGCATACGTTGCGTCGTCGACCGGCTCCATCCATTCGGCAACCTGACCGTCCAGCTCCTCCTGGATGGCCAAGTGAACAAGCGAAGTGTGGGGTCCGGCACCATGCCAATGTTTCACTCCCGGCGGGATCCATATGACGTCACCTGGAAGGATCGACAGTTTCTCCTGCCCCCAAAGGTGAACGAACCCGGCGCCTTCCAGAATTTGCAGGGTCTGCCCGAGTGGATGTGTATGCCAGTTGGTTCGCGACCTTGGTTCAAATGTCACCCGAATGACCCGAACCCTTGCCGGTGCCGGTGCTTCAATGACCGGATCCTGCCAGACGGTGCCGGTAAAGTAGTCCGGATTGGCCCGTTTTGTCGGCCGTGACCCAGCCTCGTAAACGGTCAGAATGCTCATGACGCCTCCTTGCCGGCAGATACAGCGGTCTGCGATTTCCGGTTATCAGGCCAGTTGATCAGAACAACGCCGAGGATGGCAAGGCAAATTCCGGCAAAGGTTTCAATGTCCAATGTTTCCGAAAGAAAGACGACACCAAGTACGACACCGACACCCGAGCGCAAATAGGCCTGGCTGGCCGTTCCCATGGCTCCCAGCGACACCAACAAACGGAAATAGATCAGAAAGGCAAGCGCCGTGCATGCAGCACCGAGGATCAACGCCGCGGCCAGACTTGAAGCATCAGGCGAAAGGTTCCAGGGCCGATCAACCGCAAGACTTGCCGGAACAAGCACGATCGAAGCGCAAATGAGAGTTCCGGTTGCCGGCACAATAGGCGGCATTCCCACAAACAGCCGCCCGCGCAATGCCGCAAGTCCGTAAAGAACTGCGCTGAACAATACAGCAAGCTGCGGCAAGAGATTGTGGCCAAGGTCTTCCAGTGCACCGACACCAACGATCAGAACGATTCCGGCAAATCCGGCCATGGCACCGGTCAGCTGCCGAGCGCCGGGCCTTTGCCCGCTGTTCAAGAGCACGTAGGACAGAGCGAACACCCATAAAGGGGACGTTGAGTTCAGGACACTGGAAACCGCCGTCCCGGCGTATTGCTGTCCCCAGGCCAAAAGCATCCACGGCCCTGTGCTGTTGATCAGCGACTGCACAAAAAACAAACGCCACGTCCGCGCATCACGAGGCATCCGGATACCTTGCCATGACATGATCAACACCAGGATAATCGAAGCCAGGCTGACCCTGATCGCAATCAGGGTTGCGGGCGGAATGGTATCCAGTGCGATGCCAATCCACATGTAGGAAGAGCCCCAGAGCAGCGCGAGACAGCCCAGAAGAGCATATTCAACGGAACGGGATTGCATGTCTGCGGGCCGCTAACCGTTGACGGCGCGACTGTCTTCAGGAGCCTCATCCCGATCCTCCATGCCGTAGTCACGAAGCACATGGGCAACCCGCAGGCGATAGTCCTTGAAATAACCGGATCGTCCAGCTTTTTGAGCTTTGCGATGCTGGGTCAACCGCCGCCATTCGTTCAGTGCTTCTTCGTCGCGAAAAAAGGAAACCGAAAGCAGCTTTTCCGGATTGGTCAGGCTCTGGAACCGTTCTACGGACAGGAACCCGTCAATCTCATCAATGAGTGGCCGCAACTCGGCCGCGACTCCCAGATAGTCCTGCTTTTTGTCCGCATGCGGGATGACTTCGAATATGACGGCGATCATGCTTGTTTTCCTCCCTCGGCATGCGGCGCGGACGTCAGTTTTAGGAAGGTGCGGTCTTCCCGCAAGATGAATTTTTCCTTTTGGGCAAATTCATAGTTCAATTGCCCGAGAGGATCGGTGGCAAGGCGCGCGCGATAAGCTTCATAGGCTGCAAGGTTCTCTATCGAGTAGACACCATATGCCAGCGTCGTAGATCCTTCATGGGGGGCAAAATAACCGATGAGATCGGCTCCGCAACGCGGGATCGCCTGCCCCCAGTTTCGCGCATACTCCTCAAAAGCCGACCTTTTTGTCGGGTCGATGTGGTAGCGAATGAAACATGTGATCATGGCCGATTCCTTTTCGTATGGCTTTGCTGCCTTCTGTGTGACATGCTCCGCGACGACAATGCTTCGATAAGGATCGAACCATGAAAGATGGACCGGACATTGCGCGGATCGGCGCGCTCATTGGTGACCCGGCGCGCGCAAACATTCTGGTTGCACTGATGAGCGGCAAGGCCCTGACGGCGACCGAACTTGCTGCGGAAGCCGGGATTACCGGGCAAACTGCAAGTTCACACCTCAAGAAACTCATGGAAGGTGGCCTGCTGACGCAGGCGAAACAGGGACGTCACCGCTATTTTGCTCTGTCGGGACCGGAAGTCGGTGCAACGCTTGAAGCAATCATGGGGCTTGCCGCGCGCAAGGGCCATTTGCGCACCAGAACCGGCCCGAAAGACCCGGCCATGCGAGCGGCCCGCGTCTGTTACGATCATCTGGCCGGTGACATGGCCGTGAGGATCTTCGACAGCCTGCAAGCGCGCGGTTTCCTTCAAGTCTCCTCGGACAAGGGCGGGATCGGCCTCACCACCGCTGGCGAAAGCTTCGTCACCGATTTTGACGTTGACCTTGACCGGCTGACTGCAGGTCGTCGTCCGCTATGCCGTGCGTGTCTGGACTGGAGTGAGCGTCGCAATCATCTTGCCGGAAGCCTTGGTGCCGCCCTCCTCGACCGGTTTCAGGAGGAAGGCTGGCTGAGGCGTGAAAAGAACAGCCGCATCGTGAACATTTCAGCGCAAGGGAGCAACGAATTGAAAAAACTGTTCCCGCTCGACTGAACTGACCGCGACACGAACCAACAATCCCTCATGCACGGGCCGCTCACCTCAGGTTCCGGTGCCGAGAAACAATGCGACCATCAGGATTAGGAAGCCTGAGACCGGATAGGCAAGCCTGCCGGCGCGTGCCGTGTACTTCTGAACAAGCATTGTTGAAGACAGGCAGGCATAGGCACCGAGACACCCCAATCCAACTGTCATCACGGTCCCGCAGATGACGACCAGTTGCAGAAACAGACCTCTTTCAGGATGAAGGAACACAGGAAGCAGCGAACCGTAGAGTGTAAACGTCTTGGGGTTGGTCAATCCAATCACGAAAGCCACCTTCCCCGCTCTTGAGCCTCCGCGAGCGGAGATCCGCCCCCTCGGCTTTGGCCCGAACAGAAGCACGAAGCCGAACAGGCCGAGCAGGACTATGCCGATCCAGTTCAAATAGGTAAGAACTTCGCCAGACAGCGTAACCGCGAAGAAGATACTACAGCAGGCCGCAACCAACAGACAGGCATCGCCGGCTTTGGCGGAAACAACGCATTTCAGCGCCTCGCGCCGACCGTGCGTTGCCGCCTGACCGACTATGAAGAAGGCGCTCGGACCCGGGACAACGGCAACAAGCAGGTATGTCACGACGAAGGTGATCCAGTCGACCAGCAACATTCTCTTACCTTTGAAGCTGGTGAACGAGACGGAGTGTTGCTTCCAAGGGCATACCCAAGGCCACTTCGCTCACGCACATCAGCTTTCGTCGGACAAGCAGAGGGCGACAACTACCGGGGTATTCCACGTCGCGGCGGCCTTGCACCGGAACGGATAGCATTGGGTAAAACATGGTCGATGGAGCACAGCAAACAGCGGTTTCGGGCACGCAAAGTTGATATTCAATTTCCACGAAAGCTAAGTGAGTTCGCTGTCCCATACAGTTCCCAAACGGGAGCTTGACGGACTTCCGGACCAAAAATTTTTGACGCTTACAGATTCGGGCCACTGCTCGAATTGGCAAGGCTACAATCAGCTTGCGCAAACAGCACAACGCGACGGCAGGGCACCAATGCTCCGCCCTATTGCTCCAGCTTATTCACGGGTGTCGACCGCAATGAATTATCGATCGTCGCGACAGACATGTTTTTGCAAGAGTGAAAAGGAAGTCGGGTGTCATTGTTAATACCGAAAGGCCAGAACAGACTATCTGCCCGACCCATCGGCAGAACTTGTCGAGCGGTCAATCGGAAGCCCGGAGAATGTTTCTGACCCTTCCCAGAAGCCACATCCGGACCGGTCCTAGGCGAGTGTTCTTGAGGGTCACGCACTCAACAGGCGGGCTCCAGAGACTGTGTTCAAAACGCAAGTTCAATCTGGTTAGCCTTCCCGACGCGATCGAATCGCTGACCAGATGCTCAGGCAGGTAGGACCAGCCTGTTCCTTGCAGTACCAACTCACGAATGGCGTGGAAACTGGTCGCATACCAGGTGTTCACCGACAGCGCGGGAAACTGGTCCAGAGCGCTTCCTTGCGGACTGCGCAACAGGAGCTGGCGAAAAGGCAGCAGTTCACTCGCTCCAATGGAGCTGACTTTTGCCAGCGGATAGTCGGGGCTGCTGACGGAGACAAATGGAAGGTTTCCGATAAACGCCTGTTCCAGGCCTTTTTGAACCTTTGTGCCGGAAAACATCAGACCGATATCAGCAGTGCCACCAGTGATGATTTCCGGAATTTCCGGACTAGCCGCTGACAGGAACTCGATTTCGGTCGCTGAAAACTTGTTCCCGAATTCGATCAGGTTCCGCCCAAGCGAAGGCAACATGATCGCGTCATCCAATGCGATCCGGATACGTGTTTCTTCTCCGGCGAACAGGCTTCTGGCAGCAGCATCGAAATCCTCGACCTGCACCAGGGCCGCCTTTGCGAAGGCCAGCAGTCGCTCACCTTCTTTTGTGAGCCTGGGCTTGCGGGTCGCCCGGTCGAACAGGTCAAAACCCAAATCCACCTCAAGGTTTGATATCCCCAGGCTGACGGCGGACTGTCCCTTGCCCAACGTTCTTCCCGCAGCAGAAAAACTGCCACTATCTGCCGCGGCAACAAACATTCTCAGTTGTTCCAGGCTGGTCAGGACGACCTCTCTTTCATTGAAAGATTCAATAATAACTAACTTAGATCTATCGATAAATCGAATTATTTCTCGAATTCTCAAGATCAGAAACCAGGCGGCGATTGCGCCGGACACTTGTCGAAACGCACGAGAAACAGGAAATAAAATGCTCACTCTTCTACAAATCAACACGGGTATCCATGGGCCGGCGTCCATGAGTTCAATACTCGCCGATGAGATTGCCGAAGCGTTCTCCAACCGGTTTTCCGGAACAAATCACATCAAGAGGGATCTCGGTGAAGACCCCATTCCGCACTTGGATCAGGCAACATTTGAGAGTTTTTCAAATCCCGTTTCCGCAAACGTTTCCGCTTTTCCCGATGAACTTGCATTGTCCGACAAACTCATTTCCGAGCTCAAGCAGGCGGACGTGCTGCTGATCGGCGCACCGATGTACAACTTCATGATCCCCTCCACCCTGAAAGCCTGGATCGACAATGTCGCACGCGCTGGAGAGACATTCCGCTTCTCGGAAACCGGGCCTGTCGGGTTGCTGTCGGGAAAAAGAGCCATCCTGGTTATCGCCCAAGGTGGTGAATTCCTCGGAACTCCGGCGGACCTTCAGACCGGATACCTCAGGATGGCACTGGGTCTTATGGGAATAACAGAAATTGAGTTCGTATATGCAATGGGTCTGGCGATGGGGCCTGACAAGGCGGAGGCCGGTCTGGAGGTAGCGCGTAAGAAGATCGCAGAACTGTTCGGACCTGTGCCGGTGTGACTGTGAAGGCTTGGCACGCACCATTCATCCAAGAAACCGCTTGCAGTCGATGGGAGGGTAATGCTCCCAAAACGAAAAAAAACCGGCCGAAGCCGGTTTTTTCAGGAGGTGGGTAAACGTTTGGGTATCTCAAACGTTTTGCGGGGTCATCGTTACATTATGTTTTTGGGGCCGTATCACAATTGGCCCTGCATCAGGAAGTCTTTGAAGACTCCTGAACAGTTGGGGAGGCTTCTCGCCAGGACCTGTACAACCGCGCCGGTAACCACGGCAGGCGGTCCCGGTTGTAGTCCTGGCGGTGCTTCACCAGCATTAGTTTGGCCGTATGCACATTCATATTGTTCTCCTTCAGTCGGGCGTTTCAGTTTTGACGCTTCGACCTGTTGAGACTCATATTAGCGCACAGTGTGCACTTTACAAGAGCGCACTTGGTGCATTTTTTATTAAATTTTGTTTAGTTTCCCTACGTCAATTAATTTGACCAGAAAAATAAAAGACCTCCGCAGATGTTAACTGCGGAGGTCAGATTGCTACACAAATTGAACGCGTGCTCAGCTTACTCGGCAGCTTCCATGCGCGCCGCATCGTAGTTCAAAATTGGAGCAAGCCAGCGCTCGGCATAGGCAATGTCCCACCCCTTTCTGGCAGCATAGTCTTCCACCTGATCCTTTTCGATCTTGCCGACGCCGAAGTAGTGGCTGTCCGCATGACCGAAGTAGAGCCCCGAAACCGAAGATCCCGGCATCATTGCTCTGCTTTCCGTCAACTGGATGCCCGTCAGCCTTTCAGCGTCGAGCAGCCTGAAAAGAGTATCCTTCTCGGTGTGGTCCGGCTGCGCCGGATATCCTGCTGCCGGACGAATGCCCTGATACTTCTCACCGATGATGTCATCGAGAGAGAGGTTTTCGTGCGCACCGTATCCCCACAGGTCCTTGCGTACGATCTCGTGAAGCTTTTCTGCAAAGGCTTCAGCCAATCGGTCGGCAAGAGCCTGCGAAAGGATCTTGTTGTAGTCGTCCCCTTCCCGCGCATAGCGGGCCGCGAGATCGTCTTCTCCATGACCGGCAGTGACTGCAAAGCCACCCACCCAGTCCTTGATACCGCTGTCCAGCGGCGCAACGAAATCGCTCAGCGCGATATTGGCGCGGCCTCCGGCCGTCCGTGACATCTGCTGACGCAAGGTGTGGAAGGTGCCGAGGGTCTCGGTCCGGCTTTCGTCGGTAAACAGACGCACGTCATCCCCCACCGCATTGGCAGGCCAGAGACAGGCGACACCCTTTGCAGTCAGAAGCTTTCTTTCAACAATCTCATCCAGCATCCGGCGGGCGTCGTCATAAAGAGCTTTCGCCGCCGGGCCATACCGGTTGTCCGTCAAAACGGCCGGATAACGCCCCTTGATCTCCCAGGTCGCAAAGAACGGCGTCCAGTCGATCACCGGCACGAGATCTTCGAGCGGAAAATCCTCAAACACGGTCGTCCCGAGCTTTCTGGGCACGACCGGGGGCTTGCCGGCAAAGTCTGCCTTGAAGGCGTTTTCTCTGGCAGCGGCAATCGACGTCCGCTTCTGCGTGCCCCGGCTAGCGGCGTGCTTTTCGGCAACATCGGCATATTCGGCGCGCACATCCGCATAGTAGGGCTCACGTCCCCCTTCGCTCATCAGCTTTGATGCAACACCTACGGCCCGGCCGGCATCGGTTACGTAAATCGCCTGTCCGCGCTCGTAGTTCGGATGGATCTTCACCGCGGTATGGATCTTGGAAGTCGTTGCCCCGCCGATCAGCAACGGCACATCCATTCCTTCGCGTTCAAGCTCGGCAGCGACATGGCACATTTCGTCGAGTGAAGGCGTGATCAGACCGCTCAGGCCGATCATGTCCACCTTCTCTTCCTGGGCGGTTTCCAGGATCTTGGCGGCTGGCACCATCACTCCGAGATCGATGACTTCGAAGTTGTTGCACTGAAGCACAACGCCGACAATGTTCTTGCCGATATCGTGGACATCGCCCTTCACCGTTGCCATCAGGATCTTGCCTGCTGAAGAGTGACCGGTCAGGCCAAGCTCTTCCTTTTCCTTCTCCATGAACGGCATCAGATAGGCGACGGCCTTTTTCATGACGCGGGCGGACTTCACCACCTGCGGCAGGAACATCTGGCCGGAGCCGAACAGGTCACCGACCACGTTCATGCCGTCCATCAACGGACCTTCGATCACGTGCAACGGCCGGTCGTAGGCCTGGCGGGCTTCTTCCGTATCTTCTTCCACGAAATCGGAGATACCGTGAACCAGGGCATGCTCAAGACGCTTGGCGACGCCCCACGTCCGCCAGGTCAGATCGGCTTCGCGTTTCTTGCCGCCCTCGCCCTTCCAACGTTCAGCTGCTTCCAGCATCCGGTCGGTCGCGTCTTCCCGCCGGTTCAGAACGACGTCTTCGCAAAGCTCGCGCAGCTCTTCGTTCAGATCGTAGTAGACCGCCAGCTGCCCTGCATTGACGATCCCCATGTCCATCCCGCGCTGAATGGCGTGATAGAGGAACACCGAATGCATTGCTTCTCGCACGGCTTCATTGCCGCGGAAGGAGAAGGACAGGTTCGAAACGCCGCCAGAAACATGGGCATGCGGCAGGTTTTCGCGGATCCAGCCCGTCGCTTCGATGAAGTCGACGCCGTAGTTGTTATGCTCCTCGATACCGGTGGCGACCGCGAAGATGTTCGGATCGAAAATGATATCTTCCGGCGGAAAACCGACTTTTTCCGTCAACACTTTGTAGGAGCGGGCGCAGATCTCGGTTTTACGCTCGAAAGTGTCCGCTTGACCCTTTTCGTCAAAAGCCATGATCACGACAGCCGCACCATAGCGACGAACGAGTTTCGCGTGTTCAATGAAGGCTTCCTCGCCTTCCTTCAAGGAAATCGAGTTGACGACACCCTTGCCCTGGATACATTTCAGACCCGCTTCGATGACACTCCATTTGGAGCTGTCGATCATCACGGGAACCTTGGCAATATCCGGCTCCGCGGCCACCAGATTGAGGAATGTGACCATCGCCTCTTCAGAGTCCAGAAGGCCTTCGTCCATGTTGACGTCGATAATCTGGGCACCGTTTTCAACCTGCTGACGGGCAACGTCCAGCGCCGTCGAGTAGTCGCCTTCCTTGATGAGCTTGCGGAAGCGCGCCGACCCGGTGACGTTGGTGCGTTCGCCAACGTTGACGAAATTGGTTTCGTCAGTGACCACGAAAGGTTCGAGCCCGGACAGACGCATATGGCGCTCGATCTCCGGAATTTCACGCGGTTTCTTGTCCGCGACAGCTTCGGCAATCGCCTTGATATGCGCGGGCGTTGTGCCGCAACAGCCGCCAACCACGTTCACAAGACCCGCAGAGGCGAATTCCTCGATCAGCCCGGCCATATGCTCCGGGCTCTCGTCATATTCGCCGAATTCGTTCGGCAGGCCGGCATTGGGATAGGCACAGACGAGTGTATCGGCAACGCGGCCCAACTCATCCACGTGGGCACGCATTTCCTTGGCACCGAGCGCACAGTTCAAGCCGATGGTGAGCGGATCGGTATGGCGAACGGAGTTCCAGAAGGCTTCCGGTGTCTGGCCAGACAACGTCCGGCCGGAAAGATCGGTAATCGTGCCGGAAATCATGATTGGCAGAATCTTGCCGGTTTCTTCGAACACTTCCTCGATTGCAAAGAGTGCCGCCTTGGCATTCAACGTGTCGAAAATCGTCTCGACCAGCAGAATATCGGCACCGCCTGCAATCAGCCCACGTACGGCTTCGCCATAGGCAATGCGCAGATCATCGAAGGAAACTGCACGATATCCCGGATTGTTGACATCCGGCGAGATCGACGCGGTCCGGTTGGTCGGTCCGAGCGCCCCGGCAACAAAACGCGGCCGGGACGGATCCTTGGCCGCAACCAGATCACAAGCCTCTCGAGCCAGCTTGGCGCTTTCCAGGTTCAGCTCATATGCCAGTTCTTCCATGCCGTAGTCGGCCTGGGCAATGGTCGTGGAAGAGAAGGTGTTGGTCTCGATTATGTCGGCACCAGCTTCCAGATAATCGACATGGATCTTCCGGATCGCGTCGGGCTGTGTCAGGCTCAAGAGGTCATTGTTGCCTTTGACATCGCTCGGCCAGTTCGCGAACCGATCCCCCCGGTAATCGGCTTCATCCAGTTTCAACAGTTGGATCTCGGTCCCCATCGCACCGTCAAGCACGAGAATACGGGTCTTGGCGAGGTCACGAAGGCGCTCAAAAGCGTCGGACTTGATCACGGGTGTTTCCTTCCGGATGATCTTTACGGGTTATCTTTTTCTGGCAATCCGTTTGCACGAACCGCCTTTGCAATGCGCGTTCTGAAACTGGAGCCCGAACCACCAGACCTCGCGTGTCTGCCTGGTGGCGCATTTTCACTACCTTTTCGCCTGAGGGAATGAAGGTAGAACGATCGAAGCTGGATCCAGCTTTCCCTTTCAGGCCGCCGCCTTTTCCGGTGCCTCCTGGCCCATACCGAGCATGTGGCAGATTGCGTAGGTCAGATCGGCGCGGTTCATGGTGTAAAAGTGGAAGTCGTTGAGACCACGGTCGACAAGATCCATGACCTGTTCGCAGGCAATCGACACGCCGACCAGCTTGCGGGTTTCAGGATCATTCGTGAGACCTGAGAAACGCCGTGCCAGCCACTGCGGAATCGATGTGCCGCACTTGGCGGAGAAGACCATGGTCTGTTCGAAATTCTGGATCGGCAGAATGCCCGGAATTACCGGGATATTGATGCCGGCGGCCGCAATCCGATCCAGATAGGCGTCAAACAGATCGTTGTCGAAAAAGTACTGGGTGATGATCCGGTCGGCACCGGCATCCACCTTGCGCTTCAGGTTGTCGATCTCACTCTGCCAGTTGCCGCTCTCCGGGTGTTTCTCCGGATAGCCGGACACGGAGATATCGAAATTCGCGATTTTCTTGATGCCTGCAACAAGATCGGAGGCGTAGGCATAGCCACCTTCATGCGGGACGTAGCGCGAGCCGATGCCATCCAGAGGGTCGCCGCGCAGCGCGACCAGATTGCGCACGCCAAGGTCCCAGTAGTCCTTGACGATCGCATCGATCTCTTCGCGCGAAGCCCCGACACAGGTCAGATGTGCGGCGGGCGCCAGATCGGTCTCTTTCAAAATCCGCTCAACCGTTTTGTGGGTCCGCTCGCGGGTTGAGCCGCCGGCGCCATAAGTCACGGAAACGAAGGATGGGTTCAATGGAGCGAGACGCTGCACGGTATTCCAGAGAGTTTCAGCCATTTTGTCGGACTTCGGCGGAAAAAACTCGAAGGAGGCCGTGATCGGCGAGAGAGCGGCCTGGTGCGACCGGCGTGAGGAAATGTCTGTCATGTCAAGCGACCTCTCGGGACGTGTCTCGGGTAGGCCAGTCGGTAACGACACGTCGGTCACGAGCAAGCCAAAGCGTAACGGTTAGATTGGAATTGGTTTCATCACCCGGAACGAGGTCTGTAACCTGCTCCAGATCAAGATCGAGTGCCTCCAGCCAACGCTCCATCTGGTCATGAGCGAAGCCGAGCCGGCGGTGCGCATGCTTGTCGCGCAGGAATTCCAGCTCATGCGGGGCGAAATCAATAATCATCAGCCGCCCGCCGGGCCGTAGGGCACGGGCGGCCTCGGCAAGTGCCCGGGCCGGGTCATCCAGGAAGTGCAAGACCTGATGGATCGACACCACATCGAATGAGCGCGGCGGAACATTCAGGGCATAAACGTCACCGTGCCGCACCTGGGCATTGGTCAGGCCCGCTTTCGCAAGGTTGGCCCTGGCAACGGCAAGCATGTCATGCGACGCATCGATGCCGAGCGCAGTTACATATTGTTCGGCAAAGACTTCCAACAGCCGCCCCGTCCCGGTTCCAAGATCCAGAAACGACTGGAACGGATTGTTGCCCAATGCCGCCCGCATCGCGGCTTCGACGTCTTCCTCGGAGACATGGAGCGAACGTTCCCGGTCCCAGGTCAGCGCACGGGCTGCAAAGAAGGCTGCGGCTTCCTCGGCCTTGGCTTTGCGAATGGCCTGAAAACGCTCCTGGTCGGCCGCAAGCACAGGATCATCCCTCGAGATCTGCGCCACGAGCCCTTTTGCCAGCTCGCCTTCCGGTCCATCCGCCAGGCGGTAATAAACCCAGCTGCCTTCCGGAAAGCGTTGAATGAGATCCGCTTCGGCCAGAAGCTTCAGGTGACGGGAAATGCGCGGCTGGCTCTGTCCGAGGATCGCAGTGGCGTCCTTCACCGTCAGTTCGCTCTCTGCAAGCAGGGCAATCAAACGCAAACGCGTTGCCTCACCAACCGCCCGGAGGGCGGCAAGAGTATCATCAACGGACAGGGTCTTTTCTTCAGTCATGCGCTTCATCACCGATGTCGATATAAAGATATCTTTATATGGATCACCAGATCATTGCAAGCACTCAATTCATTTACGACACGAAATGGTTCAAATCCGCCGATATCGGTAGATTTGGTGGTATTTAATTCCGCGCACGCATGTCTTTTGGAGAACGATGACCTCAAAGAACGACATCTGAAATTCAAGCAAACATCTGTCTTCGAACTGAAGCAGGCTGAAAGTTTCGCATGAATCTTTGCGGCAGCGGCATGAACCTGCCGCCACTGGTTCGACCGACGCCTCGATAGAGGTCAGACAAATTTTTCGGAGGAGTTACCGGAACTTTCCCGATCAGGACCGGGTGCCGGCCGCCGGTTTATGACGTTTCCAGCTGCAGCATATGATCGAAGTCGCCCGCCTTCACGCATTCGGGCAAACCGCTCAACGATACTAGCTCTGTTCCAACCAGCTCACGCTCGTAAAGCCTCAGGATATCGCTGGTATCTACCGTCTGACCATGTACCACGGACTGAAGCTTTGTCCTGAAGGCCTCCTGCCCTCCCATGGAGGAGAAGTGCCAGCCGGCGTTCGGGACGATCGTGACCGGTCGGCTGATACCAGACAGGTTGTTGTTCCGGATACGCAGCAAAGGTTGCGCAACAAAACCGGGTACATGGGATTTTTTCGTCATGCGCGCCTTGGTCCGGCGCAACTGCTGCGGTGTGGTGAGATACTTCTTCTCGATCATCCGCGATCCCAACAGCCAGGTCTTGTCCGGCACGACCCGGTTGAGATGGTGTTTGTGAAGGCTTTGCTCGAAAACCAGCAATCGTCCCTTGTAAAGCCGGCGGGTCAACACCTCGTCAAGAACGGAGCTGCGAACGATTTCGTCAACATCGGATAACAGGATCAGATCACTCGGGTCGCAATGTTCCAATGCGCGCGCAATGCAGTTGCGCTGAAAGTTCTCCCGCTCCCAATCCTTTTTCCGCCGGTTCTTGTACACCCCCAGCGCCGGTGGCAATTCGTCGGGAAACTCGATCTGCAGGTCGATAATCTTGTCCGACCACCTGGCAAATCGCTCACGGTTTTCGTCGAAGTAATATGGTTTCGTGCCGCCTCGTTGGGTCTGGTTTGCTTCCACCAGAACGAAGCGGTCAACATGATCACCCATTTCGCGCAGGCGGATTTCCAGCAGATCAAACTCGTTGTGAAAGACAAAACAATCGAAAAGCTTCATGTAACCGTTGCCTCAGAGGCTCTTCCAGAGCCGGAATTTTGCGCGCATCGCCTTTTCCTGAACAAAGCGCTTTAGCTTGAATGCCGGACTGAGCTCAAGTTCGCGCGTGGAACAGGCACCTGACAGGAAGACGTCATCAAATCGTTTCATCACTGCCTCGGGGCGATAACATTCCACAGATGCACGCGCCAGCTCACCATCTGAAGCGGACGGCACGTAGTCTGTTAAAAGGCGCAGCAGGTCCCGCCGCGTCCGATAAACCCACTCCGGCTTCGGACTCATACAGACATGGTTCTGATCCATTCCGCCTGCCCAGCTGAAAACAGGTTTTCCGAACATCAGAAACTCGGCAATGGCGAGGCCGAAACTCTCGCCGATCTTTTTGGCGTTGATACCGGCATCGCAACTGGCAATGAAGCGTACCTTTTCCTGCGGCCTGACGACCGGGGGCAAGAACAGCGCGCGCGGATGCTCGATGAACTGCTCGGTATTCACAAACAGAAAGTACAGATCTGAACGGCGCTCAAGCGCTTCGCTGACGGCCTGGTGCGCGAATGGAACATTGAACTGGTCAAAACCTCCGTAGCGGCCGACAACGAAAGCATCCTTGGGAATACCCAGTTCGTCACGCAAATCGCCGTCTGCCTCCGGAAGTTCGACGATATGCGGAACCGCAGGCGCCTTTCCACCGGTCATCCAGTTCGCCAGCCAATCGGACACATAAGCATAGACATCGCCATGCGGTTCAAAATGCCGGAAGACTGCATGAACGCCCGAACGATTGGCAACGATATCAAGAGGCCGTTTCCTGCCGTCGCGGATGTAGTAGCAAAAATCCAGTTGATATGGCTCGCTGACGGCCCGCGCATCGCGCGGAGTGGGGACCGGGATCAGATTCAAGGTTTTCCTGAATTTTTCAACGACAGCAGGATTGCTGCCGTTCTCGCTGAAAAAAACGAAGGCCTCGTGACCAAGTATGTTCTGAGTACCGAGCGCATAGTCATAGAGCGCAACGCTCATGCCACGTTCGTTGATGGCCCCAGCCTGAAAACCGATCCGCATTCAATTACCGCTAGTTTGGTTCGCCGGGACCGATAACGGATTTCAGCACTGCGGTCCATGGAAATACTCAAATCAGACGGAGGCGTTGGTCCGCGCCTCCTGCCTTGTCATGTGATTAGATCTGGTCGGCAGACCCGCCACCGTTCTGATCGAGATCCTCTTCACTGATGACACCTGCCGCCGCAGCTCCGGCCGCCGCAGCCTGGACTGCAGCCTGAGCGGCGGCCTGTGCGGTTGAGGGAGACACCTGTCCGTTTTCCTCATCGGCTCCGGCAACCCGGACAGTCACCTGACGATGCGCGAACTTGATACCGTTTTTCTCAAACAGATCGCGCAAGCCGGCGTAAACCACCTTGCGCAACTCGAACTGCTTGCCAGGCTTGGTCGTAAACTTAACCCGCGCGATCATTGCCGAATCTTCCATCGACATGATGCCCTGAGACTTCAGCGGTGCCAGGAACATCGGGCCGTAATATTCGTCGTTGAGAAGTTCCTTGCCGAAATTCTTGATGATCTTGCGCATCTTTTCCACGTCGGTGTCGTAGGTCACACGGAAGCCAAGCTTCATGACAGCCCAGTCTCGTGAAAAGTTCTCGACCTGCTGGATCTCTCCGAAAGGAACCGTTGTGAGCGCGCCCCTGTGATGACGTAGCTGCATCGACCGGATCGAAATTTTCTCAACCACACCCTTTGCGCTGCCGATATCGATATACTCCCCTTTCCGGAAGGCATCGTCGATCAGGTAAAAGGCTCCTGAAAAGATGTCCCGTATGAGGGTCTGCGCACCGAAACCGATAGCAAGACCGACGACACCGGCACCGGCAAAGAGCGGGGCGATGTTCACACCCAGCTCCGAGAGTACAACCATCGTCGCGATCACAACGATGGTAATCAGCAGAAAGTTCCGGAAGATCGGCAGCAGCGTCGCAATCCGGCTCTCCCCGGCGCCACCGATTTCCATTTCCTCATCCTGTTCAGCAGGTGTTTCCTTGGCGATCTGGCGATCGATAACGATCTTGACCGCCTCATAAGCCATGTATCCGAGGAACATCACCAGCAGGACTTCGACAAACGACCCGATCAGCGATCCGCTCCCGGCAAGCGGGAGGCCCCACCAGGCAGCGAGAAAATCGAGCGATCCGAACAGGACAAGAATGGCGGCACCGCGGTCAAACAGGTCTCTGAAAGGAGATCGCTGAGCTTCCAGGTCAGCCGCCTCGGCACGGGCCTGGGCCATCGCGCTTTCCGGGTCTTCTTCGCCTCCACCTTCGGTTTCTTCCGCACGCTGAATATCTTCTGCAATTTTCGCCTGTGCATCGACAGTGTCCAACCGTGGCAGCAGCACCCGGTCTATGATCAGGATCAAGAGACCGTAGGCGATTGCCGCCATCAGGATGACCTGCAGCGGCGCACCGACAAGCCCCGTCGCATCAGGCAGGTCGAGCAAGATGCGGACTGCGGAAATTCCCCAGGCGACGACGAAATAGAAGATCGCGATAAAGTGCCAGATATTCGCCAACACCTTGCGCCAGACGGGTGCGTCATTTCCGTCTTCACCCCTGATCAGGCGAGCGATGATTTTGCGATAGATGATCGAGATACCGATCAGAATAAGCATCGACAAAGCCGAAGCGGCAATCAATGCGATCTTGTGGGCATCTTCCGAAAGTCCGAGCCGCTCCATCCAGAGGCAGAAGGCAATGGCAACAAGCGACACGCCCGTCCCGACGATCAATGCACTGTAAAGACCTCTGGCTTCATGGTTGGAAAGCTTCAACAGACGGTGACTTTCCGCGTCCGGAGCAAGCAGGTTCAGGAAAATGATGCGCACGCCCATGAAGACCGAGACGACACCGAGAACGACCAGAGCAGTCTCGTTGGCTGCTTCCAGCCCCGTTCCGATCAGAAGATAGACGACGACGGCAATCGCGAAGAACAAAACCACGCCGACGATCATCAGCAGCGCACGAAGGTAAAGATAAATGATCTTGTCGGACCGGCTGAAGACATCGGCCCGGTACATGCCGGCGAACTGTCGGCGGCCCCAGCGGGCAAGAAGTGACGAGGCAGCCAACCCGAACAGGACGGCGATGACAATATCGATCAGTGCTGCCGGGATCCAGCGCAGGCCACGTTCCTCGCCCTCCGCCTGCAGCGTGGTCAGCATCGTGTCGTGAATGGTCGGGATTTCTTTCAGGATAGACTTGAAAACATCGCGTGCCGCAACGGCCTTGTCGACGAATTCATCGACATTCTGCAGAATTCCCGCTCCCTCTCCATCTTCTCTCTCAGGATTGTCGTCAGCGTCCTTTATGTCTTCCGAGACCTGGTTTTCGCCCTCCGGCTTCTCAGTGTTGCCGGAGGACGTCATGCCGGAAATGACACCTGTGATCCCTTGAGCCTGCGCCGATCCGTCTGCCCCCGACATCGAGAAGGTCAGCGCCAGGAAAGCAACCAGAACACTCGCCTTGAACCATGACGATAACCTGCCGGCTTCAATCCGGCGCAACAGAGTATTGAGAGTGCGCATATCGGCCCCACGATGAATCGCAATGTTAAACTGCTTCTTTGTTAAGCACGGTTCAGCGGTTTTTGAAAGAAAGTGGGGCTGGAATCAAAAGGAACGGCCCGATCCTGTTGTCGAGCCGCTCCTCAATTGCCTCAAGATGTACCGGTCAGTTGAGAACGTTCGCGTTCCAATGCGCAATCTTGCGTTTGGCCTCCGCAATCGTCATTCGTTCGAACCTGGCCATTGCACTGCTGCGAACTTCAGGGGTCAATCGATGTCGCCACGGACCGATCGTCAAAAGCGATCCGATGGTGATGGAGGAAAAGCCCGATGCCTTTGCCAAAATGACAAACGGTTCCGGGTTCGGACGAACCATCCAGTGGCTGACTTCCTCGACACCGCAACGCACCAGCCAGGCAAAGGTTGCGACGGCCTCGGCAAAACGGTCCTCAGAAGCAAAACGGCGCAAGGCGGCTTCGTTCACCATGCCACGTTTTGCAAGCAGCAGAACCCTGCTGCGAGCCGTCTCGAAATCGTAGCGCCCAAGCCAGTACTGGTTGGACATGCGCTGAGCCGCGATGTCAGCTGCTTCATCCAGCTGTTCAGCTTCCTCACTGCGGCCGCTGGCGTGCAGGCGCTTGCGGACTTCCTCGCTTGCGACGGCAACCAGGCTTGCAATATGCGTTTCTGCCAGATCACCCCGCTCGCTCAAGGAAAGCTGAAGGGTTGCGTCGGAAGCCGCGTCGCTGATCAAAGCCGTGATAGAGGCATCGGACAGCGAAGCGCCATCATTGCTGGCAACCTTGCGCTTCACCTTGAGGTCACCCTGCCGCACCAGAATGTCGGTCACGTTCTCGGACAGGATTTCCCGTTGCGCGATCGCAAAGCAATGCGTGTTCCCGCGCTTCTCGGCAATCTCGATCAAGTCCGTGTCCCGCAGAACAGTCGACCTGACGAGGATCGGTTCCGCGACTTCAATATCATCATCTGCAAGACGGCGGATCGTTTCCTCCGGCCCGCGACGAAGGCTGGACATTTGTTCCGCCACATAACGCCGGACTTCTGACTCGACCATGTCTACAAGACGCAAGAGCACCGAGTCGTAGATATCAACCTGCTCGTCCGAACAACGGTCGGAAGTGAGTGCGAACAGGGTTGCGACATGTCGGGCCAGTTCCGCCCTCCGCGCGCTTCCAGCTTCGCCGGTCAGCTCCGAGAAGTTCACCAGCTCTGTTTTCAACGCTTCAGTCATTCTTCGATACCAGTTCTCAAATTATGCCTTTTCGGCGGTGGTATCTGAAGATGAAGCCGAGAATTAAAGAAGACAGAAACGCAACTTTGGCGAATGTAATTGTCTTTTTTTAAATCTTTCCGAGAATTCTATTCGTATTTTAAAGACACACGGCAACTAACTGAAAAACATGATATTTTCACAGCAAGCACTTCACGCGCGGTGATTTTCAGCTACCGAAAAAACATCGAAAAAATCCGAAAAAAATCTCTGATCTTAGACATTCCAGGCTTGGGCCTGATCTCATCTTTCAAACTTTGTTAAAGGCTGCAATTCCGTTTCCTCATCCCGGTTTCGCGCCTCTCACCCGCCGGTCCGTAGCCGTTGCACGCCCTTTGACGGCAAACGGAACAATCGCCGGAAAACACAATCCGGCAGGCTCGGGACTGACAATTCCCTCCCATGGACACCGACATATTCAACCCTAATAAAAAAATATTTTCTTTCTTTATTGACATACCTGACCATACACCTAGATAAAATAAGTGATTACTTATTAAATTAGAGAGAGCCAATGTCGATACACCCACCCTCGATCGTGCCTTTCCGTCGATCTGTAAGCCCTGCCCTCACACTCATTCAAACGACGATCACCGCCATTGCGAGTTGGCAAAGTCCGGTCCGAAAACGTCTCCCCCGCAGCACCGTGCCACATCACCTGCTTTCCGATGTTCTTTCCGACAATGATCTCAGACCCTGCGACCGGAGCAACGTTGCCCCCTACATAAGCGGTACCGGATTCTAGTGAAGCGATTGCAAGGATACTTCCGACTGACTGCCCAAAAGAAAAACCGGCGCCGATAGCGCCGGTTTCTTTTTTCTGCAGGGATACTGCCTTTACTCAGCAGCTTCCAGAAACACTTTTGAGTGCTCCGCATCGTCGCTTCCGCCATCATCGGTCTTGTTCAGTTGCTCAAGCAAAAGCTGACGCTTTTCGGCGGCTTTTTCCAGATTGGCTTCCTTGACCGGGCCAAAGCCACGGATCAGATCCGGGACCCGAGCCAGTTCCACCAACAGCCCGTAGTTGCCATTTGGCAATCTTTTCAGGATTTCGGCAACATCACTTTCGTATTGGCTGATCAAGGTGCGTTCTGCCTTACGTTCAGCCGTCCGTCCGAACGGATCATACCATTTGCCGCGCGCACCCTTGAATTTCGCGAGCAGGTCAAAGGCCTTGAACACCCAGGGGCCGAAGGCAATCTTCTCGGGACGGCCAGTCTTGGGATCCTTGCGATGCGCAAGGAACGGCGGCGCAAGATGTACCTTGAGCTTTTTCGGATTTTCAAAACGTTGCGCGATTTTTTCCCTGAAGGCCGGATCTGAGTAGAGCCGTGCGACCTCGTACTCGTCCTTGTAGGCCATCACCTTGTAAAGCAGATCGGCAACGGTCTGCGTCAGCCGCAGTGTTCCTGTTCCGTGAGCCTGGTCCGCCAATTTCACTTTCGCCACAAGTTCCCGGTAGCGGGCAGCGTAGGCAGCATCCTGATATGCCGTTAGTTCCTTCGCATTGAACGCGATTTTCTCATCCAAAGTGAAGGACTTCGGCTTTGCTTCCGTCGGAAGCGCTTGCAGGAGCTTTTCCGGGTGAGCTGCCAGAACCCGCCCGGCACGGAAGGCCTTGATATTGTTTGCGACGGCAGCACCGTTCAACTCCAGAGCCGTTTCGATCGCATCATCGGAAATCGGGAGTGCACCACCCTGGTAGGCCATGCCCACCAGAAGCATATTGGCGTAGATGGCATCACCCAGAAGCTTTTCGGCAATACCTGCGGCATTCATCGCGAGATAGGTGCCGGACGCTTCGCGCAACGCAGTGTCCATGCGCTTCTCGTCAAAGGACAGGGTCTGCTTCAGAACGAATTCGGCCGTCGGGGCAACTTTGGTATTTGCAACGGTCAGCGTGTGGCCCCGATGCGCCAACGACAACTGATCAGCGTTGGTGGCAACCACCATGTCGCTTGCGATCAACAGGTCAAGGCTCGCAGCCGGAACCCGAGGACCTTCAATGGACTTGTCGCTGGCCGCGAACCGGACGTGAGACGTAACCGGACCGCCTTTTTGCGCAAGACCGGTCATGTCGAGGGTCGACGCCTGCTTTCCGTCCACATGGGCGGCCATCGCCAGAACAGCGCTGATGGTGGTTACACCCATGCCGCCAATACCGGCGATCAGCGCATTCCGTGTGCGCTCGAGAGACGGCAGCACCGGTTGCGGCAGCTCTTCCACGAGACCATCGATGTCGACTTCCGCTCTTTTCGGCTTCTTCAGGGCTGCCCCGTCGATCTCAACGAAGGACGGGCAGAACCCCTTGATACAGGAAAAGTCCTTGTTACAGCTGGACTGATTGATAACCCGCTTCTCGCCAAACGCTGTTTGCAAAGGTTCAACCGACAGGCAGTTCGACTGGACGGAGCAGTCACCGCAGCCTTCGCAGACCCTGTCGTTGATAAAGAGGCGCTTGTCCGGGTCCGGAAACTGACCGCGCTTGCGGCGGCGGCGTTTTTCCGCAGCACATGTCTGATCGTAGACGATTACCGACACGCCGGGGAAGGTCTGCAGCTCTTCTTGGACATCCATCAGCTCGTCCCGGTGGTGAACCTTTGTGCCCGGGGCAATCGGTGTCCAGGAGCCGTAGTTTTCCGGATTTTCGGAAACAATCGCAATGCGTTCGACCCCCTCGGCCTCCAGCTGGCGTGTGATCTGCGGGACGGTCAACTGACCATCCACCTTCTGCCCGCCGGTCATCGCAACCGCATCATTGAAGAGGATCTTGTAGGTAATCGGCACGTTCGAAGCGAGCGACTGCCGGATCGCAAGAATTCCGGAGTGGAAGTAAGTGCCGTCTCCGACGTTGGCAAACACATGGCTGTCGCCCGAGAACGGCTGTTGACCAATCCAGAGGACACCCTCACCACCCATGGCGATCTGGCCTTCGGTCGTTCGTCCAGCCATTTCGGTCATGGCATGACAACCGATTCCCGGCATGGACCGGGAACCTTCCGGCGTTTTGGTGGATGTGGAATGCGGACAGCCGGAGCAGAAATACGGAATACGGGCAGCACGCTCCGCATGCCCCTGGGCCCACATGGCCTGTTTGGTCATCCGGGTCGCGACCGATCGCATTTCTTCAGAAACCGCCTCTTCCGGCAGCCATGTCATCAGGCCTTCGATGAGTTCGGCGACGGATATTTCAAGCACATCCGACAGGAACGGCGTTCCGTTCGGACGGTGCTTGCCCCAGATCTCCGGTCGGCTCATTTCCGGCCAGTGATAGGATATGTTCTTGATCTGCGGCTCCATGAAGGCCCGCTTGTGTTCTACCACCAGCAGACGCTCTGCACCGCGGGCAAAGTCCCGAAGACCGAGCGGTTCCAGCGGCCAGGTCATGGCAACCTTGTAAACCGCAAGGCCCAGCGCCTTGGCTTTTTCCTCGGTGATACCCATCAGGTCCAGAGCCTGGAGCAGATCCCTGTATGCCTTGCCCGACGCAACGATGCCAAGCTTCACCCGGCGCCGTGTCCCGAAGGTCACCCGGTCAAGACCGTTTGTGCGCACATAGTTCTGTGCGGCCGGTATCCGAAGATCCCGCACCAGACGTTCGGTCTCCAGCCGGTTGCCGAGCAGAAGATCGCGGTTCTGGCGATAATCCTTGCGAGGATCTCCATCGAGCGGCCGCACGAAACGCAACCGGTCCGGCGAGACATTGATCGTTGCAGAGGCGTCCATTGTATCGGCGATACATATGAGTGCCGTCCAGAGACTGGTGAACCGGGACATCTCCAGACCGTGGAGTCCATAGTCCAGAACGTCCTGAATGTCGGCAGGATTGAGCACCGGGATCTCCGCATGCTCGAAGAAGAATTCGCTCTGCGCCGGCAGGATGGACGATTTTGCCAGGTGATCGTCACCTGCAAGGGCCAGAACTCCACCGTTCCGGTCGGTTCCCGACGCATTTGCCTGGCGCAGAACATCTCCGGCCCGGTCCACACCGGGGGCCTTGCCGTACCAGACACCGAAGACACCGTCATAGTCCGTCGGCCGTCCGGTGCCGCCCTCGCCTCGAAGTTTCTGACTTCCCCAGACTGCAGTCGCGCCCAGCTCCTCGTTCACGCCCGGCTTGAAGATGACGTCATAGCCTTTCAGATGGCGTTCTGCCCGCATCAGTTCCGTGTCATATCCGGCAAGCGGAGAACCACGGTACCCGGACACGAACCCGCCGGTTTTCAGACCTGCCTGATGGTCCAGCCGTGCCCGGTCCAGAACCAGGCGGACAAGCGCTTGTATGCCGGTCAGATAGACCCGTCCTTCCGTCGCGACGTATTTGTCTTCCAGGGTCACGGTTGGCATATGCACATTCATCCGACTTTCTCCTCAACCGTCGATTTGGGCGGCTGCGTCCCCCGGCAACCTCACTTCAGATAAATATCATCCTTTTCACGGGCAATTTCTGTGCTATCGTCACGGGCAATCACCCAGAGGCCGCATAAAAATTCCTAAATCTGACGATGACCGACAAATATCTTCTCGACCCGTCTGACATTCGTGTTCTCCGCGTCCTGCAAAGGGACGCTTCGCTATCCATTGCGGAGGTCGCAAAGGAAGCTGGAATGAGCCAGACACCATGTTGGCGCAGAATTAAGCGCCTGAAGGAACAAGGAATAATTCGTCAGATAACGGCCATTATCGACCGGGAATCGGTCGGTCTTGGGTTTGTTGCCTATTCCTTCGTCAAGCTTGCCGTTCCAAGCCGGGACAACATGGAGACCTTTGACAAGCTGGTGCATCACTGGCCGGAGGTTGTCACATGCGAACGCATCACCGGCGCAGTCGACTACCTGATCAAGGTCGTCACCGATGATATCAAAACTTATGACAATTTTCTTCGTTTGAAACTTCTGGACAATACACTTGTCTCGGACGTCCAGTCCCGCATTGTCGTCAACACGGTCAAGGACACGGTCGCCCTGCCGCTGCGCGAGAACTAACAGGCAGGAAACAGGAAGTCTGACGCCGCATTATTCCGGGCCATCAGATGGCCGGATTGTCTCAAGGCCGCCGTCAGACTACCAATCCGCTTCTTATGCGGAAGCTCAGTCGTCTTCTATCCGGGTCACCTGACCGGAATGCGGGTCGATCTTGATTTCCAGCTTTTCGCCTTCCAGCGTCACCTCAGCTTCGATGCGGTCCACTTTGACTTCGATTTCCCGTATCAGGTAGCCGCTGTTTTCCAGGCTCTTTGCAATTTCGGATACCGAAAGGCCGATCTTGTCGCCTGGCCGGATCTCCGCCAGCGCAATTGCATTGAGACTGAGGAAGACGGTCGAGGCGAGAACACCTGCTTTGGCTAATTGGCTGGCAGAGGTCATTTTGTTTCTCCAGTGTTGCATCGGCATGTCGCCGAACTTGAGAAACGAAGTGGGATTGGTCCGGGCAATTACAAATTAACAATCGTACACACTGCCTGATCCGGAGCCCTGGACTTCACGAGGGAGCAGCAAGGCGTGAGCGCTCACCACCGGTTTGCTCAACAAGCGCTCCATAAAGCAGTTCATCGATAAACAGCGACAACAGCTGCGTGCGGCCCGAAACGCCGGCTTTGCGATAGATCGCATTGCATTGCGCTTTCACCGTCCCTTCCGCCGTTTTCCGTACGGAGGCCATTTCCGCTATCGAAAACCCTTTCAACGCAAGCAGTGCCACATCTCCTTCAGATGGCGTCAGGCCCCAGCTGTCGAAATGTTCTTCAAGCAGGTTCGCAAAAGCCCCTGAAGCCGCCTTGACCTGCTGTTCCAATCGCTTCTGCCGGGTCATCACGCGGCGAACCTCGAACGCAGAGGCAATCAGGCTGACGACAAGCACCACAATGACGAGATTCTCAAGCACTTCATTGCCGATCAGGCTGGTTGTCTGCTCACCCCACAAAAGGTCGGAAAACTCCTCGAACACCAGAACCAGAACGCAGATCGATTGCAGTCCGATCAAAAGCCAGGGCCATGCGGTTTTCCAGTGGTTGAAGGGAGACATTTCCATTCCTCGATTTCGGCAATGCCATCAATTCCGCTGCATCACCCGTTTTCACGTCGGCTTCGAAGCTGCGGATTTATGCGCGTCAAAGCTCGTCGGCAGGTTTGCCTGAAAGCCCCGGCCGCCAGGATGGGGCATCCCTGGGTGTGGGTCCGGCCGGGGCAGGCTCAGTCAGATGTTAGTCGTCGTCTTTGTCGCCTTCATCATCATCTTCCGGTTCCAGTTCGAGAACCAGACCGGACTTGGCATCGATAACGACTTCCATCTCCTGGCCATCCTTCATGACCTCGGCTTCCAACTTGCCATCTTCGGTCTCGAATTCTTCAACGGTATAGCCCTGTGCCGTCAGCGCGGAGCGAATGTCCGCTTCCGTGGTCCCCAGAGAGTCACCAATGGAAACAGCGGCAAGAGCTGTCCCCATGCTCGCGATCAGGCCCGTAGCGGACAAAAGGGTAATTGCGGTTGAGTTGAACGGGGTTTTCATGAGATTTCATCCTTGACTGATTTGGAGTTCAGACCGCCAACGAATGTTCCGCTGGCTTGACTTCAATTGCCTGCGGAAATCTCATTTCGCCATAACAGAAAAGCTTATAAACCGGCTCATAAACCAAGGTTTATGGCCGTGCCTCCGGAGTTTAGGCAGGGTTTAGGAATGTGACGAGGCTCAGTCAGACCGCAAATCTGGTCGGAGAGAAGCCCGAAGGGTCAACGACAGGTGTCCTGTTGCTGATAAGTTCGGCCAATATGCGGCCCGTGACCGGACCGAATGTAAAACCGTCATGGGCATGACCGAAATTGAACCACAGCCCCTTGTTTTTTGGAGATGCCCCCACAATCGGCAACGAATCCGGCAAGCAGGGCCGCGACCCGAGCCAGGGTTCGTCCTGAAGAGCCCGCCCCAGCGGAAACAGTTCTTCTGCCCGGCGCCTGGCCAGCTTGATGACATTCGGATTGGGTGGAGCGTCCCTTTCGGCAAGCTCCACACCGGTTGTCAGACGGATCCCCTTGTCCGTGGGTGTCATCGCGAAACCGTTCTCCACATCCACCACCGGCCGCGACAGCGATACACCTGCCTGTGGCTGAAAATGCATGTGATACCCGCGCTTCACAGCCAGCGGATAGGTTTCGCCGAGTTTGCTCAGAACGTCCATTGACCACGACCCGAGCGCGATGACAGCGTTTCTTGCTGTTATGGACCCGCGCTCGCACTCTAGGGACCAGCTTCCTCGCTGATTTTGCAGCTTTCGAGCATCCCCTCGAAAGTAAGCCCCACCTTCCTGAACGTAGCCGCGCCAGAATGCGTCCACCACCGCCCCCGGGTTCGAGACGGAACAGCTTTCGGTCCAGTGAACCGCATTGAGATCAGGAAGTTTGAGGCCCGGCTCGAGCTTGTTCACATCACCTGAAGCCAGTTCTTTGTAGTCGACCCCAAAAACTCTGGCGTAATACCGCTCGATCTCGCTTTCCTTGAAGGAACCCGTGCTGCGGTAAACGTGAAGCCAGCCCCCCATGCGGTAGAACCTGTCTGCGATTGTGGATCTGGCGAGATCAAGATGCTCCTGCACGACCAATGCCCTCAAGGGCGCCACCGTCTTGGCGTAGTGTTCAACACTGCTGCCGCTGCTGGCCAGGTGGTAGCGGCGCAACCATGGAAAGAGACGCACCAGTGTCGCCAGATCATAGGACACCGCACTGGACTGCTTCAGGAAGATACCAAGGAGTTGTTGGGGGTTGGTGGGAACAGCGTGCGGCGTGAATCCGTTCCGCTGAACGATACCGGCATTTCCGAAGGAAGCTTCGCCGCCAGGATGTTTCCAGTCGACAAGGGCAACATCGAGACCTAGCCTGTGCAGGTGAATGGCCGTGGATACCCCGACCATTCCCGCACCAAGGACCATGACATCAAAGGGTGTGGTTTGCCGTGCCTGTTTTGTCATGCCCATTCCGGCGGAATCCAAATCTCGATTAATCTGGCGCCCAGGTTCCGGATCCTTTATGAGGCGCAAGGTGCCTGCCACACTGCGCGATTTCAGGAGACAAGTTTAGATGATTCGAATGCTCCCGGCAGGTTTGGCTTGGATCGGACGCCACGGAACCGCGGCTCTGGCTGTGAGCATCTTCATCGGAATGGCGGTTCCGGCGCTGTCCGCCTATTTGCGGCCTTACCTTCCCGTTGCCGTTTTCAGTCTTCTGACCCTTGCTTTCCTGCGGGTTGATCAAAATGCGATCAGGCAAAGATTGCGGCGGCCCGCCCTTCTTGTCGGTGCACTCATCTGGATGATGCTCGGCGCACCGCTTCTTACCTATCTGGCGATCGAGTTTTCGGGGCTCGCCGCTCTCGGTCCGGACGTGGTCCTGGCGCTTTACATTTCAACAGCCGCCCCTCCGGTCATGGCAGCCCCTGCCTTTATCTATCTGCTTGGCCTCGACGGCACGCTCAGCCTTGCGCTTTCTGTCGCCGCCCTGATTGTTACTCCGTTGACCGCCCCGTTTGTCGGCGAACTCATGCTCGGCCCGTCATTGCCCTTGAGCGTCGGTGGACTGGCCGTTCAACTGTCAATGCTGCTCGCCGGGGCATTCGTTCTTTCGGCGGTTTTCAGAAAACTTGCCGGCCCTGAGCGCCTCGCCCGCAGCTCTCTTCATATCAGCGGCCTGAACGTGCTGCTTCTCCTGTTCTTTGCAATTGCCGCCATGGACGGTGTCGCAGCGAGCTTTGCCAGCAAACCGCTTTACACACTTGGTCTGACCGCCCTCACCTTTGGTCTGGCGCTGATCCAGATCAGCCTGTCCCTGATTATTTTTGCGCCCGCTTCTCGCGAGGATGCCTATTCGATCGCCCACACTTGCGGAACCCGAAACATGGGTCTGATGGTGGCAGCTTTTGGCGGAACTCTTCCCGAGTTCACCTGGCTCTGGTTCGCGGTGGGGCAGTTTCCCATTTACATGTTGCCACTCATGCTGAAGCCGTTCGTGCGGATTTTCTGCCGCCAAAACGCAAAAACTGTGACGCAGCAGACCTGAACGCAACAAGCTATGTGCTTAGCTCCAGCAAACACGGATGAAACGTGAGGAGCTTTTTTGTGCCTTTCTTTGATTTGTTGCGGAGCGCAAGCTTGCGAAAATTCTTGCCGGCCCTGACGACAGCGATTGGTGTTTCGGTTTTCGGTCCGGTCGCGGTCGCAGGCGATGACGCGGAAGTCCACGTCCTTGGATTTTCCAAGAATGGCAGCTATTTCGCCTTCGAACAATACGGTGTCCAGGATGGTTCCGGTTTTCCCTATTCGGAGATTTTCGTTCTCGACGTGATTGGGGACAGCTGGGTGGCGCCGTCTCCATTTCGCCGTCGAGACGACATCAATGACCACGATGTCTACGACGAAGACGCTTTTTTGAGTGAAACCCGCGCCGAAAACAGGGCGTCCGCGCAGCCCCTCCTGCAAAGCAAGGCCATTGCAGGAAAAGGTAAAACAGTTGGCATCAACCCGCGCACGGAGCTGTCGTCCGATCCCCACAAGATGATTGTTTCCCTTTGGAATACCGACCACCGCAAAGAAACACCCCTGGAACTGACCATGGAAGAGTACCCGATACCTTCCGCGAAATGCGAGGGATACGGCACACAGACCAAGGGTTTCCGACTGACGATGACCTTCAACGACGTCGCTCGAACGCTGAACGAAGACAAATCCGTCCCGGGCAGCCGTCTTTGCCCGCACGCCTATCGTATTGAGCGAATAGTCACTCACTATCCCGAACAGGCTCCACCTGTATTCGCCGTACTGATCCAGATGGACAGCTTCGGCTTCGAAGGACCGGATCGCAGATATCTGGCAATAACGGGTCGGCTTTGAACGTCTAAACCGATTGAGAAACCTGTCTGCACCTTGCCCTGCAAGTGCAGAAGTGCTAGCGCGGCATCATCAAGTCTGAGCGGTTCGAAACCGGCCGCATTGACCAGTCCGGGAGACCCAAAATGCCGCGCGACATCAAAATCGCTCCGTCCATCCTTGCTTCTGACTTTTCCAAACTGGGCCAGGAGGTCCGCGATGTGGTGGAAGCCGGTGCGGACTGGATCCATCTGGATGTCATGGACGGTCACTTCGTTCCCAACATAACCTTCGGTCCGGATGTGATCGCCAAGCTTCGCCCGCATACGGACAAGGTCTTCGACACCCATCTGATGATTGAGCCGGCCGACCCTTATCTGGAAGCATTCGCAAAAGCCGGCTCCGACATCATCACCGTTCACGCCGAAGCCACGACCCACCTTGACCGTTCCTTGCAGGCCATCCGCAACCTCGGCAAGAAAGCCGGCGTTTCGCTGAACCCTGCAACGCCGGAAAACGTGCTGGAATACGTGCTCGACCGGCTGGACCTCATCCTGGTAATGACCGTGAACCCCGGTTACGGCGGACAGAAATTCCTCCATTCCCAGGTCGAAAAGACCCGGCGCATCAGAGAAATGATCGGTGATCGCCCGATTGATCTGGAAATCGATGGCGGCGTCACGCCGGAGACGGCTCCTCTGGTGGCAGCTGCAGGCGCCAACGTTCTGGTTGCCGGTTCCGCTGTGTTCAAAGGCGGTTCTGTTGAAAGCTATGCTTCCAACATTTCCGCAATCCGGCAGTCGGCGCAGGAAGCCTGAAACCGATAAGCCGACGGCGCAGTTGTTGCGCCTTCGGCCCACCAGTGAAATTCGACAGCCCTTTCACGCACATCCCGCTCATTGCACTGTGTGGCTCCCGGCACCAACGGTCTAAGTGGATAATCTACAGCACACGACAAACCAGGAACGAACTTCGGTGAACAACGGCAAATTCGAAACCGACCGTCACGGATGGGCTGAACTTCTGCCTCCGCGACAGGCAACTCCCCCTCTTAAAGGGGAGCATCGGGCTGATTGGGCAGTAGTCGGAGCGGGTGTGACGGGTTTGGCAGCGGCGCGCCGGCTCGCCGAGAACAGACCGGACCAGAAAATTGTTCTTCTCGACGCGCGTGCAGTCGGTCAGGGCGCTTCCGGAAGAAACTCTGGTTATGCCGTTGCAGTCAGCCACTTCGGTGGAGGTTTTTCCCAAAAGAAGATAGACGAATACCGGCGGGTCAATCGGATCAACCAGGCCGGATTGACGCTGCTGCGGGAACGTATCGAGGCAAATAGCATCGGTTGTCAGTGGCGTGAACAGGGGTTCTATCATACTGCCGCAGACAGCCGCTCCCAGGCCGAATACCATTATTTTCTCGAATATCTGTCGGCTCTGGAAATCGCGCACACGCCACTCGACACAGCCGAACTTGCTGACCGCCTCGGAACAAAAACCTATCACAGCGGCATTCATGTCCACGCAGGTGCACTCGTTCAACCAGCTGCCCTCGTCCGCGGTTTGGCCGACACGCTACCCTCCAACGTACACCTCTCTGAAAACAGTCCCGTCATAAACATCGAACGCGGCGCTCCTCTTCGACTGGTAACGTCCGACGGCGCGCTGCTAGCCGATAATGTGCTGCTGGCGACAAACTTCGAAGCGCCGAAGCTCGGTTTCCTTGCTCGGCGTCTTAGCGCTTCCACGTTGACTGGCAGCTTCACACGCATTCTGTCTGAAGATGAGCGAGCAAGCCTGGGATCACTTTCCGACTGGGGTGTTCTTTCTTTGCACGGCGGAGGTGCTACCGTTCGATTGACGGTCGATGGACGCATCAGCCTTCGCAACACCGCCGAATACAACGGCGGCCAGCTGTTGAGCGATGCCCAACTGCAGCAACGGCAAGCGGTCCACCGTGAAAGTTTTGAGCGTCGCTTCCCTCAGCTCGCCCATGTACCTTTCGAATTCGCCTGGTCCGGTGTGGAGGGCATCAGCCGCAACAGCACCAATTTTTTCAGCAAGACTGCGAAGAACATCTATTTCGCCGGTGGCTACAATGGCTCGGGTGTCAGCCGCGGCACCGCTTTTGGCCATGCGCTGGCCGATTATGCCTGCGGCGCCGACACCGACCTGGTGCGCGATTGCCTGGCCTCCGCACCGGCAACCTGGATCCCACCGCGCCCTCTGGTGGACATTGGAGCCTATTTCACTGTCAAAAAACGCTTTCGCGGCGTTGGTCTGGACCGCTGAAGCCGCGATCAACGTACCGGGTGCAGACCGTTATGCGTGTGAGTTCGCAAAGCTTGAAAGCCTTGCCGGCAACACTGCCGAAAAACAAAGTTCTGCCCGGGAGAACTGATCCTCTCGCCTGCAGCTGTTCTGATCGAAACAGGCGACCTGCTTCTCGTCTAACCGCCGGCGGTCCGTCGATGTAAAAGCTGCGTCAACTTCCCCCACAACCTGCTTCCCGCAAAGACGCACTCTCGGCTACAGTCATCAGAAGTGATTTGAGGGAATCGTCTTGGCGCATATGAAACGCAGCATAGGGCTGCTCAGCCTGACCTTCGTGGCGATCAGCGGGATCTTGGGTTCCGGCTGGCTGTTTGCGCCGCTTCTGGCCGCTCAGGCCGCAGGCCCCTCAGCGATGATCGCATGGGTAATCGGTGGCTTTGCCATGTTGCTTCTGGCGGCAACCTTCGCCGAGATCGCGACGATCCTTCCCGTTGCCGGGGGGATCGGCCGTGTTCCCCACTTTTCGCACGGCTCGGTCGTCTCCATGACCATGGGCTGGACCGCCTGGATCGGCTACAACACGACAGCCACGATCGAGGTTGAAGCCGTCCTGCGCTACTCCAAGAGCCTCGCGCCCTGGCTCTATACGCCCGACAATCAACTGTCCGCCTCCGGTCTTGGGGTCGCCTGCCTTCTCCTTCTGGTGTTCACGGTCCTCAATGCCTTTGGCGTCAAGTTCTTCGCCCGGATCAACACCGCGCTCACATGGGTAAAGATCCTGGTGCCCGCGCTGCTTGCGGCCGTTATCCTGACATCCGAATTTCGATACGCCAATTTCAGCGACTATGGAGGATTTGCACCTGAAGGGGTGAAGGGCATCCTCTCGGCCATTTCGACGGGTGGCGTCATCTTCGCGCTGATCGGTTTCCGGCATGTGATCGATATGGCAGGAGAAGCGCGCAATCCCAAGGTCAACATTCCTCTTGCGCTGGTGCTGAGCCTGGTGGTCTGCCTCTTGATTTATGGCGGCCTGCAGCTGGCTTTCCTGGGCGCTCTCGATCATGCCCAGCTTGAGAAAGGCTGGCATTCGCTGCATTTTGCGGGAGAACTCGGTCCCATGGCCTCACTGGCGACTGCAGTGGGAGCGCTCTGGATCGTCAGCATCCTGGATACCAGCGCCCGTATTTCCAGCTTCGCGTCCGGTCTTGTTTCGGTTGGGTCGAATGCACGTCTCGGCCTTGCTATGGCTCAAAACGGTCTCTTCCCGAAATTCATGGAAACCCTGTCAGAGCGTGGTGTGCCGCTGTTTGCGCTTTTGGTGAACTTCGTCGTCGCGGCCATCTTCTTCATTGCCTTGCCATTCAGACAGGTCCTGTCTCTCAATACTTCCTCGATCGTCCTGTCTTTTGTTGTCGGACCGATTGCGGTGATGGCCTTCCGGCGCCTCCTGCCCAACACCCCGAGGGCCTTCGTCCTGCCGGCCGCGCCTGTTACCGGATGCCTGGCTTTTGTGGTCGCCAGTCTGATCATTTACTGGAGCGGCTGGGACACGATGATCCACCTCGGTATCTGCCTTGCCATCGGATTCGCCCTGTTGTTGATTCGCAGCACGCAAGGCGGCTTCGACAGTCTCGACTGGCGCGAAGCCTCCTGGCTGGCGCCTTATCTGGTTGGACTGGTCTCCTTGTCATATCTCGGATCGTTTGGCGGAGGCGCCGGTCTCATTCCGGTCGGCCCGGACATTCTGGCGGTCGGCCTGCTTTCAACCTGCGTTTATGTACTCGCAATTCGCCTCAGCCTGCATAAGGACAAATTCGCCCTCTACCTCGCCGAAGAAGAGCTGGAAGAAATTGGCGAGTATGATTCAGCCGAAGACGCTCCTGTCGAAAGCACCGACTTCAAGATATAGTAGTTTTAATGAAAGAAGTAAGATAGTTACTTATGTTTTCTAAAGCAATAGATTAGAAAAGTGAGTATCCATCTGGTCAACCGCGAGAGGTCACCCTCTCAAGATTGCCAGCAATCTCGCTTACCGGTCTGGAAACCCGCCGTAGCAACATTCAGGGAAGAGAAGTCAGGCTCTCCAGATAGTACACCCCTTCGGCCTCTATGAACTTGGCAAGCACCCCCTTGTCGTAAAGGTCGTTGCCTTCTTCCCAATCCGGATCGTATTGACACCCGACATATACATGGTTCGGATTTTCCTTATCGGTGTCCGGATCGTAGCTGATTGTCCATTCCGGTTTCGTATTGCATTGTCCGAGACTGGAGATGGCTGCTGCGAGTCCGGATGCTCCGGAAGGTGAAGACAGAATGGCCTTGAAGTCCGGATCGGTTGCAAATGCAGGAGAGGATGCGCCGATCAGGGCAAGCGCAAGCGAAACACGTATCGGCCGGAAAAACATTCTTGTCTCCAATGATCAGCTGAAAATCGGTCTGAAACTGACCGAAGGACAGCACGACAATTCTCAACAAAGGCTAAATCATTCGAGGACCTTCAAAGGAGCGTCCCCCTGGATCAGCTGTATCTGCGCCCGGATTTGATCGTAACGGTTTTTGCCAGTTTCTCGTTCAAGCCCACCGGATAGAGTTCCAATTGCTTGGCGGCCAGCTCATCGAGTGACATCCAGGTTGCCAGACCGGTTGTCTCGTTATTCAGGTCGTATGAGAAACTGTCCTTCTGGTAAAAACGGCTGTCGGCAAAATGCGCGTGACAAAGGAACACAACCTCATGCCCTAAAACGCCGTGGTGCTCATAAAGGTTTTCCATGACAAAGAAGTTGTCGAGAAGCGTGATCCGGGCGCCCAGTTCTTCCAGGAATTCCCTCTGAAGGGCATCCCGCCACGGCTCACCGAATTCAACCGTACCACCAAGTGGACGCATTCCTGTCACCCTGCCGGCATCGTCCTGAACTTCCGAGAGCAGCAAAGCGTCGTCCTGCCAGATCAGAGCAAGGGCTTTCACCGTGATCGTGTTTGCCGGTCGCCAGATTGTCATTACCGTCTCCAGAAGGCGCTGATAGTCGAACAACGAGCTGTAAAATTCACATTGTGCGCTCTCTCGCAAGCAAAATCGGCGTCCTTCCATTGAAGGTGCCGCCCCCTTTTGCTATTCCGCAGCCAGAATTTCCTAAAAAGACGAGGTCTTGTCCGCGATGATTCCGCGCTATTCCCGCCCTGACATGGTTTCCATCTGGTCTCCGGAGTCCAAATTCCGCATCTGGTTCGAGATCGAGGCCCATGCCTGCGACGCGCTGGCTGAACTCGGCGTCATCCCGAAAGAAGCAGCCAAGACGATCTGGGAAAAAGGCGGCAGCGCCACGTTCGACATCGACCGAATCGACGAGATCGAGCGCGAGACCAAGCACGATGTCATCGCATTCCTGACCCATCTGGCAGAGATCGTCGGCCCCGATGCCCGCTTCGTTCACCAGGGCATGACGTCTTCGGACGTCCTTGACACCTGCTTCAACGTTCAGCTGGTCAAGGCAACCGACCTCCTGCTTGCCGATATGGACGCCCTGCTGGCCGCACTGAAGCGCCGTGCAATGGAACACAAGGATACGGTCTGCATCGGCCGCTCGCACGGCATCCACGCCGAGCCGGTGACCTTCGGTCTCAAGATGGCTGAAGCCTATGCCGAGTTCGATCGCTGCAAGACGCGCCTTCTGGCAGCCCGTGAGGAAATCGCAACCTGTGCCATCTCCGGCGCTGTCGGCACGTTTGCCAATATCGACCCGCGTGTCGAAGAACATGTCGCCAAGGCCATGGGTCTTCAGGCCGAGCCCGTCTCGACCCAGGTGATCCCGCGTGACCGCCATGCCATGTATTTCGCAACGCTCGGCGTAATTGCGTCATCAATCGAGCGGGTCGCCACCGAGGTCCGTCACTTGCAGCGCACGGAAGTTCTGGAAGCCGAGGAGTTCTTCTCCAAGGGCCAGAAGGGTTCTTCCGCGATGCCGCACAAGCGCAACCCGGTGCTGACAGAAAATCTGACCGGTCTTGCCCGTATCGTTCGCGGTTACTCCATCCCGGCAATGGAAAACGTCGCCCTGTGGCATGAGCGTGATATCTCCCACTCGTCCGTGGAACGCATGATCGGGCCGGACGCGACAGTGACGCTCGACTTTGCGCTTGCGCGCCTCACAAACGTTGTCGACAAGCTGATGGTTTACCCGGAGCGGATGATCGGCAACATGGATCGCCTCGGCGGTCTGGTGCATTCCCAGCGCATCCTGCTGGCTCTGACACAGGCAGGCTCCTCTCGAGAAGATGCCTACCGCCTCGTTCAGCGCAATGCCATGAAGGTCTGGGACAGCTATCAGGTTGCGGGTGCTGCATCCGTCGACTTCCTGAGCGAGTTGCTGGGCGACGAAGACGTTCGCAAGTATCTCTCCGAAGAAGAGATCCGCGACCGCTTCGATCTGGGCTACCACACCAAGAATGTCGATGTGATTTTCCAGCGGGTGTTCGGCGAAAGCTGATCTTGAACGGGATCACGGGGTTTTGCCTTCGCAAGACCTCCCGGACGCGAAGAAAATTGCCGCCCCTGCTTCGGCAGGGGCCCTTTGTTTATTATTCTCAAAGTTTGTTTTCCGGATACTTCGGCGTTCTGGGTCTTTTCGTGAGATCGCACATCAACCCGGGTAACAAATAAGTTCCGGAGATATCGGATGAAAGTTGCTGTCGTTTCTGACATTCACGGCAATGTTCTTGCGCTCGAGGCCGTGCTTGAGGACCTTCGACGGGAAGCGCCCGACATGGTCGTCAATCTGGGCGATTGTGTTTCTGCTCCCCTCTGGCCGGAAGAAACGGCAGCCATCTTGCGTGAAACCGCATGGCCGACCGTTCGTGGCAACCACGACCGGTTTCTGATCGAAGACCCGATTGAGAACATGAAGTGGACGGACGCTTTTGCCGCTCGGTCGCTCTCGCCGGAAAGCCATGAATGGCTCAAAACCAGCCAGACAGAGATCCGCTTGAGTGACGAGATCTACCTCTGTCACGGAACACCGGACAATGATGACCGCTATCTGACCGAAAAGAACGAAGGCCCCAAGGGCCATCTGCCGGACGAAGAAACCCTGGTTGCGGAACTGAAGGGAGAAAAGGCAGCCATAATCTGCTGCGGACACACTCATATCCCGCGTGTCGTGAGGCTTCCCTCGACGGGCCAGATAATCCTCAATCCGGGAAGTGTCGGTTTTCCTTCCTATGATGAAAACCACCCCCTTCGTCAGAAGATGGCAGCAGGCAGTCCGCATGCCCGCTACGCGGTCATGACCAAGTCAACCGGCAACTGGACATTTGAAGACAAGATCATCGAATATGACTGGGATGCCGCCAGCCGTGAAGCTGCAAAACATGGCCGCCCGATGTGGGCGGCGGGGCTGAAACACGGATTTTTCGGCCCCCTCTCCTGAACGTGCGAATTAGAGAAGTTAAGGTTCCAGCATGAAAATTTCCGAGACCGACATTCTGCTCATTCCGGGTTACGGTCAGATCCTGCCCGGACACTGGCTGTTGCGCTGGCGGGACAAGATGGCGACCGCGCGCGTGGTCAAGCAGACCGAGTTGCATGCTCCTTCCAAAAAGGAATGGCTGGAGACGCTCGTCGGTGAAGTGGACGCGGCAAAGCGGCCCGTTGTCCTGGTGGCGCACTCGCTCGGCTGCATTCTGGTTGCCCATGGCGCCCACGTCCTAAAGGACAAGGTCAAGGGCGCCTACCTCGTTGCCCCATCGGACTGGGACAGAGAAGGCCTTGTCGAGGAATTCGACGGTGGTGACTTCAAGCCGGTCCCTACGGATCCGCTGCCCTTCCCCACCCATGTTGTTGCAAGCCGGAATGATCCCTACTGCACATATGAGCGTTCGGAACATCTTGCCAAGGCCTGGGGAGCCACGTTCCAGGATGCCGGTGAAGCCGGTCATATCAACCTGGAAAGCGGGCACGGCCCCTGGCCGGAAGGCATGATGTCCTTCGCCCATTTCATGAAACGGCTGAGGTAAACCTGCTGTCACCTGACGTCAGTGTTGGGCCGACGTCTTTGGCCCCATCAAGGCTCCAACCTTGGTGGCGATGTAGTAGCTGACAGGTAGTGCAGCCAGGGCACCGGCTGCGGCACAGCCAACCAGCAAAAGCGCATCGATGTCACCGACCCCAAACATGGTGAGCGGCACCAGAGCGCCTATTCCGGCAAGCGTCGGTCCGACGATAATGAACATGATAGTCGCCAATTTCCACATAAGGTTCCCCATCAGGACGCGGCGGCTTTCCGTCCGGATGCCGAATTGTCGCTCCGACTCCAAAACCGTCGCAATTGCAATGACTTGTTAGTTGCAACTTTTTGAAACTTGGCGCATTGACCAAAGTCAACATTCTGCGTCATCGGCGGGTATCTGTGTGATGGAGTTTTGATCGGACATGGTGTCAGTCCCCCGCCAACTGTTGCGATCCTATTTTGTGCCGTCGCCTTGCGCGTCTTTCTTGTTGGCAAGCGCCATTCCGGCAAATAGCAGGACAACGGAAAGGACAAACAATCCGCTGATCTTTTCACCGAAGAACAGCGCGCCCGCACCTACTCCCGACAAAGTTGCAAAATAGCCGACCTGGCTGAAGCCGACACCATCGGTATGGCGATACAGTTCGAAGGTGAGGATGTAGCTGAGTGCGGTAATCGCCATCAACGCACCGAGATAAGAACCCAGCGAGAGTATCGCATCAAATGGCAGGTCAAATGCACCTACGCCATAGGCAACCGGGACCAGCATGACGGCCTGAGACGCCAGCGTGCCGGCAGCAAGCACCAAAGGTTGTCCTCCGGCCGGATAGGCCTTGTCCCGGAACACGTTCGTAATCGCAAGAAACACCGGAACACTCATAGCAAGTCCCCATGCCGACAAGGAGAACGAAGCACTGCCGATCCCCTGCAAAGTAGCAAGAAGCACTCCCGAGAGCCCTGCGATGAGACCTAAGACACGCCGGCGTGGCAACAATTGGCGCCCATAAACGGAGGCGGCAAGAAATGTCATCAAGGGAGACAGCGTCACCGCCATTGTGAACAGGCCAGCGGGCATTTCCCGCAAAGCGAAGTATCCGAGGGTTTGCGGAACGCTGATACCCAAAAATCCGCCGATCACGTAATAACGCCAATGAGCGGCGGAGAATTGCCCGGAGATCCGGTGGCCGGACTGAAACACCGCGAGCCCAGTCAAGAGGACTGCGGCACCGGCAATCTGCCAGTAGAATACGGCAAAGGGCGGGATTCCCTTCAAAACCACAAACTTCGCCAAGGCAAAATTGCCTCCAACCAATGCTCCAATGGCGACCGTGAGCGCACTGGCCCTGGCAGCGTGAAAACCGCGTTCGCTCTGGCCAAGCTCTTGTATTGGGTTCTGCATATTGGGCTCCTGCTGGCTGTCGGAAAAACTCCTCATCCCATCAGGTATCCCTATTCACTACATGCAACAATCATGACAAAATGCAAATCTTTGTTGCAGGAAACACAACAACATGGATACGCCCACAGCCGCCGAAGTGTTTGCGGCCGTTGCAGAGACCGGCAGTTTTTCCAAGGCTGCCGACCGACTTGGACTTTCCAAATCTGCCGTCAGCAGGCGCGTCAGTGCGCTTGAGCGGCATCTGTCGGTGCGCCTTCTGGAACGCACAACCCGGCATCTGCGGGTGACCGAGGCTGGTGAACGCTACCTGGTCCATGCCTTGCAGGCACTGGATCTACTGAAGGAAGCGGAAGCATCCGCACGCCTGCACAGTGACCAAGTCATTGGAACACTGAAGGTTCTGGCGCCGATGTCTTTCGGAAAACTGCATGTCGCGCCACATGTTCCGGGGTTTCTGTCAGCTTATCCCGGACTTTCGGTCGACCTTCATCTGGACGACCGAAAGCTGAACCCGCACGAGCTAGGCTGCGACCTTGCGCTTCAAGTTGGGGATCTACCGGAATCCAGTCTCATCTGCCGGAAGCTGGCACAGCTCGACAGTGTCGTTTGCGCAGCCCCTTCCTACTTGGAACAGGCACCATCAATTGCTGTTCCTGCAGACTTGATCCACCACAACTGCATCCTATTTTCCTATTCGGACAATAAGGACGATTGGGTGTTCAAATCAGAACTTGGTCAGGAGACTGTCGCAGTTACCGGCAACTTTCAGGTCAACAACAGCGAAGCGCTTTGCGAAGCCGCCCTGAGCGGTCTCGGCGTGGTTCGCCTGCCGACTTTCATCGCCGGCTCCTACCTGGCTTCGGGTAAGCTGCTGCTGCTTCTTCCGCAGCACGAGATGGCCTCCAAGACACTCTACGCAGTGCACAGCGCGAGAAAACTGGTTCCGAGGAAGGTCAGGATTTTTATCGACCATTTCGCTGCCCTCTATGGGCCGGGATGCCCTTCCTGGGAAACCCACGGACACCCCGGTCAATGACCCGGTCTGCCGAGAAACTTCAGTAACCGGCCTTGGGACCCCCGCCTGCCTGTGCCAGCTGTTCCACCTCTTTCAGGGCCGCGCGCGCCGCGTGATCCAGGAAGATTGTGTCGATGCCGTGCGACATCAGCTGGTATCCCTGTTGAACAGCCTCTTCCACTTTCTCGCCGCTGAGACAGAAAATACCCGCAAGTTTTCCGGCTGCCCGGGCTTTTTCGGCAATTCGAGCGCAGACCTCAGCCGTACCGGCACCGTTCGGATCGAGGGCACTGCCCTGCGACAGCGACAAAGAAAGGTCGCTCGGTCCGACAAATATGCCATCGAGCTCTGAAACCGACAGGATATCGTCCAGTGCGTCGATGGCGTCTTGCGTCTCGATCATGGCCAGGGACAGCGTCTGGGAATTGGCATTCTTCAGATACTGGTCGCTGGTCTGCCCGTTCAGCATAGCGGCCCTGAAGGGAGACCAGCTGCGCTCCCCGACCGGCGGGTACTTGATGGAACGCGCAAATTCTTCCGCTTCCCTCTTTGAATTGATCATCGGCGCGATGATGCACTCAGCTCCCATATCGACCAATCTCCCGGCGAGCGCGTTGTCGCCAACGGGAATGCGAGCGATTCGGTGGGCCCCGCCAAGCGCGATCAGCGCCATCGTTTCAACGGCCGCTTCGAAATCCAGCATGCCATGCTGAAGATCAAGCGTCACCGCCTCGTAGCCTGCGCGGGCAAGCAACTCAGGCACCAGGGGCGCAGACAGCAGCGACCACGCTGTGACCACCGGTTTTCCGGAACACAGTTTTTCGGCGAGGAAGGACTTTTCTGACACAGGCGATCTCCTTGTTTCAGCCGCTATGAAATCCGCGCCAACAACCAATCGCAAGTACATATTGCAGGGAATGCGGATGCCGGAATTCTGTTTCCACACAAGCCGGGCCAGACAGTTGATGAACGCACCACCGACGACAGCATTGTTCTTTAGTTCGAATTCATGTCAAAAGCCCGGAGTCCGGATCTTGATGGATGATTGCAGACACTCCCCGGCAGCAGCGTGCTTGCGCCGCCTGAAAGGTGCTTTGCCATGCTTCTTCGACAAAGTTACGCCGTAAATTATGCCAATAGAGAGGTTGGCGACATTCGTCACGGATTGGGCAAGGGTAAATCCAATATTGAGTTGACGCAGCCGGGACAGTGGCGGCTGCAAATAAGGAAAACAAATGAGAATTAAGACACTATCGTCCGCAGCCCTTTTGGCCACGACCCTCCTGATTGCACCGGCCAGCGCCGAAGATCTTCAATTCACGCTGATCAATGACACCGACACCCCGATCGCCGGCTTCTTCGTTTCCCCCGCCAGCTCAGATTCCTGGGAAGACAATCTGATGGACGGTGGTTATCTGGATGCCGGATATGAGACGGAGGTTCTGATTGAGGACGGACTGTCCACCTGCGCCTACGACATCCGCGCCTCATTTACCGATGGTGAAACGCTGGAAGATTATGGCTTGGACCTCTGCGATCTCGGTTCCTATACGTTTGAGTGACGCCTGACGGGATCCTGAGATTCCTGCACGCAACAACAAAAGCGCCCGCCGGAACCGGCGGGCGCTTGATCTTTTCTGCAACGAGTGGGATCAGCCTTCGTTCTGCAGCTGCTCGATTGCTGTATGCATCAGTTCGTCCATGGTGCGGCGAATCTGATGGTCGGACTGGTCAACGTTGTTGGCGTCGAAGTCTTCGCGGATCTTGCGGAAGACATCTTCGTCACCCGGTTCTTCGAAATCGGCACGGACAACTTCCTTGGCGTATTCTTCAGCCTTGTCCCCTTCGAAGCCCAGGTGTTCGGCAGCCCAAAGTCCCAGCAATTTGTTGCGCCGTGCGGTTGCCTTGAACCGCAGCTCCTCGTCATGCGCGAATTTGTTTTCAAATCCCTGTTCGCGCTTGTCGAATGTGCTCATACTTATCGTCTCCTGAACTGCGCTAATGCACTTCTCCCCATATGGGGCTTATTTGGTCTCTTGCATATCCCCGCCGGCCCGGCAAATCAACGCAGTACATGCTCCCTTGCTCCAAAAGCATAACAGGTCTGCAAATAACAGCGAAAACATAAGATTGTACTTTTCTCTGTCTTCGGGTAAGTTCCGCGCCGCAAAACAGGGTTTGCAGCCTGAAGGCGCCCGCCGGTCGATGGAACAATCCCGGTGGAAATCATACAAGGTGAGCAAGAACCCTTTCGATGGATTCTCTAAAAAACGACACGGTATAGCCCATGAACCGCCGCCGGCGCATTTATGAAGGTAAAGCAAAGATTCTTTACGAAGGTCCGGAACCGGGTACCCTGGTTCAGCACTTCAAGGACGATGCAACCGCCTTCAACAACAAGAAACACGAGATTGTTGACGGCAAGGGTGTGCTCAACAACCGTATTTCGGAATTCATCTTCAACAATCTGAATGCGATCGGTATTCCGACCCACTTCATTCGCCGCATGAACATGCGCGAACAGCTGATCCGCGAAGTTGAGATCATTCCGCTGGAAATCGTGGTCCGGAACGTCGCTGCCGGCTCTATTGCCAAGCGTCTGGGGCTTGAAGAAGGCACTCAGCTGCCGCGCTCCATCATCGAGTTCTACTACAAGAATGACGAACTCGATGATCCGATGGTCGCCGAAGAACATGTCACCGCTTTCGGCTGGGCCACCCCGCAGGAGCTGGATGACATGATGGCGCTGGCCATCCGCGTCAATGACTTCCTTTCCGGCCTGTTCCTCGGCGTCGGTATCCGTCTCGTCGATTTCAAGATCGAGTGCGGCCGCCTGTTTGAGGGCGACCTGATGCGCATTGTGGTTGCGGACGAGATCTCGCCTGACAGCTGCCGTCTTTGGGACATCGAGACCAACGACAAGATGGACAAGGACCGCTTCCGCCGAGATATGGGCGGCATGCTGGAAGCCTACCAGGAAGTCGCCAAGCGCCTCGGCATCATAGCCGCCAATGAGCGCCCGGCCGGAACCGGCCCGACGCTGGTGCAGTAAGTTCGAAGCAAATGCCCCCGCAATTGAAAGATTAGCGGGGGTTTTTCGTTTCAAGCCCCTTCTTCCCTTCCAGAACGGGACAAGCTGGTGTAAGGACGCTCCCAAATTGTCCTGCCAGACGTTGATGGAGACACAAGACTCATGAAAGCACGCGTGATCGTCACCCTGAAAAACGGCGTTCTCGATCCTCAGGGAAAGGCCATTGAAGGTGCACTGGGCGGCCTTGGCTTCGGCGATGTCGACTCGGTCCGTCAGGGCAAGGTGTTTGACGTCGAGCTCAATGGCTCAAATCAGGCCGCTGCGAAAGCCGAGCTGGAGCAGATGTGCGAAAAGCTGCTCGCCAATACGGTTATCGAAAACTACGCGATCGAAATCGTCTAATTCGGATCACCGGCAATGGATGAAGATACCCGCAAAGCCATAACCTTCATGGCGATCAAGGCGGCGGTTTTCATTCTGGTGCCGGCGCTCGCGGCAGCAATTGCCGTCTTTACTCTGCTTTGAACCAACGGAACCAGCCCCATGAAAACCGCCGTCATCGTTTTCCCAGGCTCCAACCGCGATCGTGACATGTTCCACGCGCTGGAACAGATAACCGGCGCCCGTCCACAAAGCGTCTGGCACACGGAAAGCACTCTGCCGGACGTAGACCTTGTTGTTGTCCCGGGCGGTTTCTCCTATGGCGATTATCTGCGTGCCGGTGCGATTGCCGCTCGCTCTCCGATCCTCAAGGACCTGGTTGCCAAGGCTGAGAGCGGTGTCTCGGTTCTGGGTGTCTGTAACGGATTTCAGATCCTGACAGAGGCCGGTCTTCTGCCCGGCGCCTTGATGCGAAATGCGGATCTTCACTTTGTCTGCAAGGAAGTGAAGATGGAAACGGTCAACAATGCGACCCGCTTCTCCTCGAAATTCGAAAAAGGTCAGGTCTGGCGTTGCCCGGTTGCCCATCACGACGGCAACTACTTCGCCGATACCGAGACGCTGAAGCAGATCGAAGACAACGGCCAGGTTGTCTTCCGTTACGCGGACGGAACCAACCCGAACGGTTCGATCAATGACATTGCCGGTATCATGAACGACAAGGGCAACGTCCTTGGCATGATGCCGCATCCGGAGAACCTGGTGGAACCGCTGCACGGAGGTCTGGATGGCCGCCTCCTTTTCGAAAGCGTTGTCGAACAGGCTGCCTGAGACTAGGCTCTCGCCATTTTCAGCATTGCGGCAGTCGGCTTCTCGCCGCTGCTGCTTTGGATCAAGAGGTTGAAATGGCGGATATTGAACTTTCCCATCAGGACCGTGCAGCGCTTGGACGCCAGGTCCAGAGATTCGTACAAGACGAGCTGGATCTCGAGATCGGCAACATGGATGCCGAACAACTGGTGGAATTCCTCGTCAAGACTGCCGGCAATCATTGCTACAATCTCGGCCTTCAGGACGCGCAAATTCTGGTTGAGCGCAAAGCCGAGGACATCAACAGCGAACTTTCCGCCATGGAAAAGCTCGTTTCGGGTGAGTGAGCCAAGTCGTCTTCCCCACCCGCAAGAACGACACACCGCAGCAAGAACAGAAAAAGTCTTCAGTTTCAGCCCTAAAACAGACCGTAATAAATTCATACAATAATTCATATGTTTTAATCTGTTCTTCATACCTCCTGTCAAAAATCACCATAATTGACCCGACCTGTTCCAAACGATGGGGGTAGTTATGGACAAGGTGAAGGTACTCGATCGCACACCGCTAAAGCTTAGGGTTGTTGTCCTGGCACTAGGAGCTGTTGCCGGTCTTTCCTTCGTCGGCATCGCAAATCTTGTTTCCGACAGAATGATCGAAGCGGCGACCGCCAAATATCAGGAAATCAACGAAACTTACGCCGACCTCGCCGGTTTTCAGAGACAGATGCTTGCGCTGCGTGTCGCCGAGCAGACCATGCGCGCCGATCGCGAAGCAGACACCCTCCCCGCACTGGACAAAAGGCTGTCGATAACAGAAACCAGCCTCTCTGAGGCGGATGTGGCTTCTTCGGTGGCCACTGCTTACGATCAGTATCTCACCGCCATCGACGGATATCGCAAAGCTTTGAAGGAAATCGGTTATCGGGATCGCCTGTCTGTCGAAGTCGGTGAAGAAGGTCAGGCAGGCATTGACAGTCCTTCCGGTCACCTCGTTGACGTGAGCAACGCGATTACAAAAGCGTCTTCACGTATATCCGAGGAACTGGAATTTGACGATCAACCTGCAGTTTTCCAGGCGGCGCTCGCCTTTGAGACGGCGCGGCGCGATATTCAGAAACTTCTTTCGCTTTCCGACACGTCCTACTTGCCTGCAATCAACAGCGGCCTCACCCAGCTAACCACGCTTCTTCAGGATCCGGACCTCGATCCGGATTTTGCCGAAGCGTTGACCGGCCTGTTGCGGGATCTGAACGGCGGGATCGGCACGCTGGCGCAATCAGAAACAACGCTGACCGGTTTCGAAGATGCCGTGAATGTCAGCTATGGTCAGCTGGACACCGCCCTGACAGCGCAACTTCGGGCTACAACAGAGCAAGCGGATATGGTCAGAACCGAGTTGGCTGCGACCAAATCACTGATTTCCGGGCTCATTCTCGCGGCCATCCTGATCACGTTCCTCGTCCTCGCAATTGCCAGCTATGTTATTACTCGCAGCATTTCCCGCAATCTGGGAGCCATTACCAGCGCAACCAACGATCTCGCCCGTGGCGAAATCGATCATCAGATCCCGCTCACCGAGGTAAAGACCGAAGTCGGTGAACTGGCGCGTGCCCTGTTGATCTTTCAGGACAATGCGCGCGCCCGACGCAAGCTTGAATCTGAAATCGAAACGGAAAACACGGTCAAGGTTGAGCGCCAGGAGCACATTGAAAGAACGATCGCAGCTTTCCGTCAGGACATAGTCAGTCTTCTGGAAACCGCGGACGGAACAATCACTCGAGCCAGAGGTACCGCTGAACAGCTGCAGGACGTCAACAATCGCAATACGGAACAGGCCGTTTCTGCGGATGACGCCTCCAGACTGTCATCGGAAAACGTTCAGACCGTCGCATCGGCAACTCAACAGCTGAGCAGCTCGATCAACGAGATTTCCGAACAAGTGAACATGACCTCGGACCAGATAAGTCAGGTCAGTGAAAGCGCACGCACGACAAATGAAGACGTCGATCAGCTGGCCAAGGCAAGCGCGAAGATCGACGAAATCATCGCTCTCATTCAGGCAATTGCCGAACAGACTAACCTGCTCGCCCTCAATGCAACAATCGAAGCGGCGCGTGCGGGTGAACACGGCCGCGGTTTCTCGGTCGTCGCTAGTGAAGTGAAATCGCTCGCCAATCAGACAGCAACGGCCACTGAGGAAATTTCCACGCAGATCAAGGCCATACAGTCTTCCAGCCGCGCAACCGTCGACGCCATGGCCAACATCTCGCGCATCATTACCGATGTTCAGACCAGTACGTCCATGATTGCCGGCGCCGTCGAGGAACAGACCGTGGCGACCAACGAAATCAGCCACAACATCAACGAAGCTGCCAACCGCACTCAGCAGATGGCTGACAACGTTTCCGAGCTTTTGTCCACGGCCTCCGAAGCCCGCCGCTCAGCTGAGGACATTCACGAAGCGTCGGATGAAGTAAACGAAATCAATGCCCGGATGAACCAGCGTATCGATGATTTCCTTCAGGAAGTCTCCGCAGCGTAATGTGCCAACAGAGTAGCTGCCGGGTGCGCATGAAGTTCACCCGGCATTCGCTCATCCGTGAGCGCTGCGCATTGCCCGGACAGTGCCAAACAGCCAATCAACCCATAGTGTGCTAGGATTTGCCGAGCTGCTCCAACGAGAGAGGCAAACCGATGCAACCTATTCCTTACATCTTCTTCAACGGCAATTGTGCACAGGCCATGGCCAGATATGCCGAGATATTCGGCGGCACGCCCGAGCTGATGCCCGCCTCGCAAATGCCACCGGAGTTTCCGGTGCCCGAAGAGCGCAAGACCTGGATAATGCACAGCTCACTGAAAATCGGTGACGGATTGCTGATGGCCTCGGACAACATCATGGGCGACGCAGTCGCGATGTCCGGATGCGCGGTCACGCTCAGTCTTCCTGCGCTGGCAGAAGCCCGTAACGTCTTTGAAATGCTCGCCGAAGGCGGCGAGATCACGATGGCCTTTGCCCCGACATTCTGGAGTACCGGATTCGGGACACTCACGGATCGCTTCGGCATTCACTGGATGGTGGGATGCGACGAGCAGCCAGCCGGCAGCTGAAAGGTCACGTTCGAAAGCAGTCGTGATTGTCGATATCGACGCTTGTCCGGCCTCGCAAAGTTCAAGGCGGCCCGCCGATGGGCGAACGTGGCCTACGTTCAGCGAAGATCGCAAGCGGTTAAGGACAACACACTGCCCTGATCGTTCCATCAGGTTACGACAAGTCCCACTTTGCGGTAAAATTCTCCGGTTCACACACAGGATGTCGGGGGCTTGCTGCATTGATGAGGTGAGAACAAATGGTCAATTTTCTTTCAGCCACAGCGGTTGCCATTACTCTTGCGCTTCCGATCACATCTGCTCCGCTTCGCCCGGCTTATGCCAGCGGCCTCATGACCGCCTGCTCAGCCGATATAGCTTCGCTGTGCAATGGCGTTCGCGAGGGACGCGGCCGCATTTCCGCATGCCTGTTTGCCCATGACAACAAGATCTCGACATCGTGCCGACCGGAGCTGACAAAAGTAACAACCAGCCGGATGTTCGAGAAAATGATCCCCCCGGACGTCCTGAAAATGAGAAACACGCCCGGCGAAGCCAAACTTAGGCAGGTCTGCGCAGCCGACATCAAGTCTCGATGCAAAGGGGTTCCACCTGGCAAGGGCCGCCTTCTGGCATGCCTTTATGCCTGGTCCAACAAGGTCAGCAAATCGTGTCACGCTGAAGCCAGGTCTGTTCTGGAACATCTGAAGTAACCCTGGTTACAACCCTAGAGGTTTGCCTTTCATTTCCGGCATCTTCAGAGTCGCGAGCAAGGCTATCACGGCAATCGCCATGACATAGTACACAGGAGCATAGTCATCGGAGGTTCGCGCGATCAGGTAGGTCGCGAACCATGGCGTCGTTCCTCCGAAGAATCCCAGACAGATGTTGTAGCTGATGCCTGCACCGCTGCATCGCACCCGTGAGGGCAGAAGCTCCACCATGTTTGGCACAGTCATCGCCCATCCGACACCGTTGATGACTGCAAAACTCAACTGGGCAAAGAGAATCCAGGCCAAAGATGGCTGATGCAGGGCAAACCAAAGCGGCCATGTCAGACACAGACTCGCGATGGAAACAAAGAACATCACGGGACGGCGTCCGTATCTATCTGCCACAAGACCGACAACAGGTGTCACGGCAACCAGAACCACAAGGGCAAGGGTTGTAATGTTCAAGGCCTTGGCGGTCGAATAGTGCATCTGATCCGTGAGATAAGAGACAGCATAAACAAAGACCAGGAAATAGGTCACGCCGGTCGGCAGGATCAGGCAGATAATGTGGGCAATCGTTCGCCAATGGTCCTTCAACACTTCAAGGATGGGCATTCTCGGCTTTGTTGCGGTACTTTCCATGACCGGTGACTCGGACATGTTTCTACGCAGCAACAGCGCATAAACCGCGATGGCCGCACCAATCAGGAAAGGAAGGCGCCACCCCCAGGCCAACATGGCCTCGTCTCCGATCACATTGCTGACAAGAGCGGCAACAGCAGAGCCCATCAGAAAGCCGAGATTACAGCCCACGACTACCCAACTTGCCACTACCCCTCTCCTCTCAGTTGGCGCCTGCTCGACCAGAAGAGTTGCAGAACTTGCATATTCACCGGCAACCGACAGTCCCTGCACTGAGCGCAGAACAATCAAGAGCACACTGGCAGCAACTCCGAATTCCGCATGCCCCGGCAGAACACCGATTGCCAATGTGGCGCTGCCCATAATGCCGACAGAGAGCATCAAAGCCGGTTTGCGGCCAAACCGGTCTCCGATATGTCCAAAGATGACACTCCCGATCGGCCGGGAGGCATACCCGACGGCCAGTGCTCCGTAGGCCGCCAGCAAGGACGCCAGGTGGTCTTCAGATGGAAAAAAGACCTTTCCGATTATGGGCGCCAGAAAGCCGTAGATCGCAAAGTCGTACCATTCGAGCGTGTTGCCGATGGCTCCGGCAAGGATCTGTTTGCGCTTCAAACCGCGAGCAGTCATGAGATTTGTCGCATTTCCCTGCTTCCCCTTGTAGGCAAAGATCGGCCGGCAGCCGGCTTGCACACTTCGTCGCTTCAATTGAAGTCTATGTTATGTCCGGGACACGGGCGAATTGTCCTCTGCGTCAGCCGCACTCCCCCCCCTCCACCCGAGCAACCAAACCTGGGTCAGCGGAAGTCCGCCTCGCTTTCCCGGATTCTCGATGTTGCAAACTCCAGAAACGCATGAACCTTGGCGTTCCGGCGCATGTCGGGATGCGCCAACAGCCAGAGTTCGGAATTGAATTCAGATGGAGCATTCCTGACGCGAACAAGGTCCTTGCCGGAAGCGCAGACGTAGCAAGGCATGACCGCAAGGCCGAGTCCGGAGCTGACAAGGTTGAAGACGCTCATCATCGTGTTCGCAGTCGTGACGGGAGCCTCCTTGGCTCGTTGACTATCCACGATCTGCCCCATGGAAGTTCGATTGAGTTTGTCGCTCAAGATCACCCAGCGCTGTTCTTCGGCAGGTTTCTCGTGAAAGGTGTGCCAGTAATCCTTGTGAGCGTATGTAGCAAAGGCGATTGGCAGCAGATTCCGTCCCAACCAGTGTTCGGGCGGTTGACTTGTCGGCCTGAGAGCAACGTCGGCATCTCTTTGCATGAGATCGAACGGACGGGTGTCACAGTTCAGATCCAGTTCGATGTCGGGGTATTTCTGCTGAAACTCGACAACTACATCCGACAATCGATAGATCAGGGAATCCGTTGTCGTGATCCTCAGCGGACCTTCCAGGCGCAGATCCCGACCACCCAGCTCGCGTTGAATGGTGTTCATACCGTCTCTGAGCTGAAGAGCATTGCGGTAAAAGTGCTCTCCCGCGGCTGTCATGACGTAGCCATGGCTGAGCCGCTCGAACAGCTTCACACCAACTCTTGCCTCAACCCCCTCAATCCGCCGGAACACCGTTGAGTGATTGACCCCGAGCTTGCGCGCGGCACCTGAAAGGCTTCCCTGCTCACAAACCGCCAGGACAAAGGGAATGTCTGCCCACTCCAACACCTGTGCATTCATGCAAGCTTCCTTTGCAATCGTCGCGAATTAACTTGCGCAAACTATCACCCTATCTGTGAACCGACAATCGGATCGGCCGCCGGCAATCTCGTGAGTTCGTTCGATGGAACAGAAAAAGCGTAGGCAAGCGGCCCGGGACGGTGTCTTTCGAAAATATCGAGGCACACAAAGTTGGAGATCCTCATGAAAATTCTCATCGTCGGTGCGACCGGCACCATTGGCAAAGCCGTCGTCAACGCTCTTTCATCGAAGCATCAGATCATAGCTGCCGGCTTCGACGACGGCGACGTTCAGGTCGACCTGGGCTCAAAATCGTCAATTGAGGCGATGTTCAAGTCGATCGGCCAGGTCGACGCTGTGATCAGCACGGCCGGTCTTGCAGGTTTCGCCCCCTTCAACGAACTGGATGACGCGGCCTATGATCTCGCGCTGACGAACAAATTAATGGGACAGATCAACCTTGTTCGCCTGGGTCGGGACTATGTGACAGACGGCGGCTCATTCACATTGACTGCCGGCATCCTGTCCCGAGACCCGATGCCTGGTTCAGTCGTCATCAGCACGGCTAACGGTGCTTTGGAGTCCTTCGCCAGATCTGCTGCGCTTGAACTCGATCGTGGTCAGCGCGTGAATGCCGTCAGCCCGGTCTTCGTCAAGGAGACAATGGAGATGATGGGAATGGATCCGGCATCCGGTTTGTCCGCCGCAGATACCGCCAAAGCCTATGTTGCAGCGGTTGAAGGCGAAATGTCCGGCAAAACGCTTGATGCTCCCGACTACGTCTGAAGCACCCAGGCAGTGCTGAACTCGGAGTTGTCAGTCAAACGCATGTAGCCCGGATGTTGCGGTCAACCCTTTGACCGCAACATCCGGCTGAAGAGTTTCGAGGCTCTAGAGTTCGGAGCGGACGGGTTCTGCCCGCGCCTCTCTCGGTGAAGCGCCGAACCGTTTGGAAAAGGCCCTGGAAAAGGCAGCAGGGCTGGAGAACCCGCACAAGGTGGCAACCGACTTGACCTGTCTGCCCGCTTCCAACTCGGCACGGGCGATATCCAACCGCCAATTTGACAAGTACCCCATGGGGGTCGCGCCGACGAGTTCCTTGAATGTCACTGCGAATTGGGTACGGGACATCCCGGCCGTGTCCGCAAGTTTTTCCAGGGTCCAGATTTCACCAGGCGCTTCGTGTATTGCCACCAGTGCGGCGGCAATGCGCGGATGCGCCAGGCCGTTCAGCAGACCTGTGTCCGCCTTGCCCTGTTCCATCGCATGGCGCAGCAGCCGGATGACCACCACTTCGCAAAGCCGCTGGAAAGCCGCTTGCCCACCGCAACGTGGCAGCGTTACTTCTTCAATCAAAGGCATGACAACAGCTGTCAGGTAGGGTTCTTCGGCCAATTGAACCGAGATGCATTCCGGCAGAGCGTTGATCAGCTGCTTGCCGACTCCTGATATCGTGATGCGTGCGGCGACAAGCGCCGTCTCGTCGGACCGTGGATGTAGATCGGCATGCTTGTTGATCAGGCTGGCATCGAGCGGACAGAAAACCAGGCGCATTGCCCCGGATGTATCGGTCAGCACATGCAGGTTCGCCATGTCCGGATCGGTGTCCTTTGAGCGGGCATTTTCCACCTGAACGCGCAACCGGTCGATCAGCGAGGACAGTCGGTCCAGTTTGCCGTTGAAGGACACGCGATAAGGCACAGACACTTCCGTACTCCTGATCATCTTTTTGGTACATTTCCTCTTTGACCGTTCACTATCTTAAGGTCACATGCAAGGAAATATGTACCCTTGCGCCCAGTGAATGAGGAAAACGATGCTTGTCCCACGTCAATCAGTCCCCGGTTTGACTGTAGAAACCCTGTCTTCCGGTACGTTCGACCTTGCCAAGGATGGTGCGGAATTCGCGACGCTTGTCGTCTTTTATCGTGGCCTTCACTGCCCGATCTGCGCCACTTACCTGAAAGAGCTTGGCCGCTTGACCGCCGATTTCGCTGAAAAAGGCGTCAAGACAATTGCCATATCCTCAGACGACCAGGACCGCGCTCAGCAAATGGCTGACAAGGTGGGTCATGAGAGTTTGCGCTTCGGTTACGGCCTGCCGCTCACGGTCGCCAAGGAATGGGGCCTCTACATTTCGACCAGTCGCGGAACAACATCCATCGGCATCGAAGAACCGGCTCTCTTCTCCGAGCCTGGTGTCTTCCTGGTCCGTCCGGACGGCACACTCTACTTCGCTTCCGTCCAGACCATGCCGTTCGTGCGTCCGCATTTCCAGGAAATGATCGGTGCTCTCGATTTCGTCCAGAAGAACGATTACCCGGCGCGCGGCGAATATACCGGCGCTGTTTGACGACCTGCACTCGAAACATGTTTTGACCCGGACACCACCCCTTCGGCGTCCTGAGGTCAAAAGGAGATGCCGGACACGGGCTGCATTGTGTCCGGCATCTCGAAACGGGTACGGAACCTGAAGCCCGGAACTTTGATATTGGGCGAGGTCTCCGGCCATCAGGCCGTACCCGTCTCGTTATGAGGTTTGCATTGCCACCGTGTTCACCGCTCCCGGTGCACGGGCGAACCGCAAAAACCTCAGATCCAGCTGCGATGCGTCAGCTTGGTATCCCAAAACGGTCTGCGTGCTTCTTCTTGCGCAGCTTCCCGTGTCAAATTCAGATCTTCCAACTCCGCATTCGTCAAATCACGCAACTGCCTGCGCGTGTGCGATACCTGCAGCCAGGACTGCAAGTGCCGCCAAAGCAGCTTCAAGACATGGCGTGGGCCCCGCAATTGCGGCACGGAATGCTGGAGAATTGTCTCCATTGTGCTCATCATCGCACCTCCTAAGGGTTACAATTTCAAGATTGGACGCATTGTTGCGCTACAATCATATGAATTGACTCATTCACGGATGCAATATAGAAAATTGTCACCATGACAAATTGGCACCCCAATATTCCCGAGGGACAAGGTCCTCTCTACATTCGTCTGGCAGACAAAATCGCAGAAGACATCGCCACCGGAGCTCTGGCAGCCGGCGCAAAACTTCCGCCGCAACGCGATCTTGCCTATGACCTTGGTGTGACGGTCGGCACCATCGGCCGGGCCTACGCAGTTGTGCGGCAGCGCGGTCTGGTGAGTGGAGAAGTCGGACGTGGCACATATGTGCTCGGCAGCCCGGTTGCTCCCGCCCTCCTGGAGGACACGAAGCCCAATCTCGATCAGGCATCGGGTGACGGAATTGGTGCAAGACAAACAGCGGCACAGATGACGTCCTGGGTTCAGGGAGCCATGGCAACTCCGAAGGACATTGCATTCTCCGGAACCAGAATTACTGTACCTGCGCCTGAATCCATTCGTTTTGACAGCACCTCAGCCCCGGAAATCGGTCAAGCAGAGGCAATCCGTGACCTGACGGCGCAAATCACTCGAGACGCACCTTACGAGATTGCCAGCTACACACGATCCGTCCCGGAAAGCTGGCGCGAGGCCGGCAAAACCTGGCTGTCCAGAAAGAACTGGGAGCCCTCGGCCGGCAGCATTGTACCGACAACCGGTGCGCAGGCAGCCATCATGGCCGCAATTGCTGCGACGACTGCTCCCGGAGACCAGATAGCCTTCGAGGATTTGACTTACAGCTCCATTGCGCGCGGCGCCTCTCTGTCAGGCCGCAGACCCGTTCAGGTCGCAAGCGACGATCAGGGGCCTCTTCCCGAGGACCTCGCCCGCATTTGCGCACAGAAACACCCGAAGGTTCTGTTCCTGATGCCGACCATGCACAATCCGACCACCGGGACCATGGGTGCAGACCGGCGCGAGCAGATTGTCACCATCGCCCGCCAGTACAATCTCTGGATTATCGAGGACGAAGTCTACGGCTCCCTTCGCAACGCGGATGTATTGCCCTTTGCAGCCCTCGCGCCTGAACGAACATTTCATGTCGGCTCTCTTTCCAAGGCCGTCACTGCCGGTGTTCGCGGTGGTTGGGTTTCCAGCCCGGTGTCACATGCCCAGCGCATCTATACCGCTCACAAGATGCTGACCGGCGGCATTTCCTTTCTGCTTTCAGAACTTTCAGCCCGTCTTGTTCTGTCCGGTGCCGCAGACACCTTCCGCGAAAATGTGCTGGCGGAAATCGCCGCTCGCCACGAACTTGTGCAGCAGTATCTCCGGAACTTTGATCTGGTTTCAGCACCAGACGCGCCTTTCCTTTGGCTCAAAGTTCCTGAACCCTGGCTTTCGGGCACCTTCAAGGCCGCTGCGGCAACCTCCAATGTGCTGATCGATGACGAGGACGAGTTCAAGTCCGGCCGCTCCGGCAAGGTCTACCATCGTGTGCGCATAGGCATCACCAATCCTCACACGCGCGAAGAGACCGCTAAAGGTTTGCTGATCCTGCGCAATCTGCTCGATGACAGTGGTGCCGGCTATGACAGCTTTGAATGAAACAGGCGCAGGCCTGGCCTCGCAGGCAGGAGGCGGGGAATTGCGTGGGCGTCGAAGCGCCAAATTGCCGATGGTCTGCAACGATCGCCTTGCTGCGCATCACATGTCGTGCCGTTGGGCAAACCTGCCCTCCAGAAAATTACAGATGGGCAAGATCATCTCTAGTTAAAACAAACAATTGCCCAACATTACTTCAGCTCTAAAAATAATTCTTCCGACACAACAGTGATCTTCGTCACACAATTTAGGCGGGTTACAACCCATATAAGTTGGGCGGAAAGCCGGAGGAAAGTCCTATGTTTGGAACTTATTATTCCATCGCGGCCCTGCCGATCATCCTATTGGTGATTATTGTCATACTTGTGGCTCTCGTTTTCTGATTGAAAGCAAAGAATTTCAGGAGCTTAAACTCTCTATTTTCCGAAGCAATCGACAGAAAAAATCTCCCAAGTGATTGGGTCCGCATCTTTAAAAGACTTGGATCAGGCACCGGAACATTTGACGCACAGCTCTTCCTTTGGAGCATACAACCGGAAACGCCATGACCGGAACAAGGGACTGAGGTGTCGGGGGGCACCTCTCTTTCCAAGACCGTAAGTCTAGTTAATTATTCTTAGATTTGATTGACTTCGGATCGCAAGACCGGAACACAACAGCATTTATTTGTGAAAAATACTTAAAACCAGAGGAATTTACTTTTAACAGTAAAATAAATACTCCCACACTTTTGTGATATCCATCACGCGCAATTTACAATCCGTTAACCATATTATTTGCGTCGTAACCCGAAAGGATAGACCTATGTTGGGAACAATTTATTCAATCGCAGCCCTTCCCGCGGTGACTTTGGCAATCATGACCATCGCCGCTGCCGTTGCCTGAGTTGAATAATTTAATTGGGTCCCGGCAACCTCAACCACTGCAACGAAATGAAACGCTCAGACATGCAACGGAAAGTCGGGTAAACGAAAATCTAAACGTCAATCAATGAACTGACATCAAGGACTGACCCAACACTCTCTTCTTAGACGGGACTGCCATACAAAGCCCTGCAAGGTCGCATTCGGCTCCAAGTGATGCGATGTTCGCAGGTGATCAGGGCCGTGCTTCCAGGTCTGTTCCACCTGTGCCCAAACCGGTTAGTTGAAGACGGAACTCCCTGAGCGTTTGACTGGCCTGTTCGATATTCCCGCCTGTCCAGCCGGTAGTGACCCGCCCCAACACCTGCATCTCCTCGGCGAAAATCATGCGAATGCTCGCCGTTCCCTTTTCGGTCAAAGCGATCAGCATGGACCTCTTGTGGGTAGGATTGAGAACGGTTTCGACCAGCCCCATTGCAAGCAATTTGTCCACGATCGCCTGGATGGATTGTCTCTTCATGGATTTGGCAGAAGCCATCTGTGGCACCGTGCTAGAGCCGTTGTCGGAGATGTATTCCAAGATTGCTAGCAAGGATGCCGTTAGCCCCCGTTCCTCCAGCATTGCATTGGACATTCCGGCGAGCAGCCGGAAGGTCTTGCGTACCTCGCCGATCAACTCCTTCAGTTCCTTGTGGTCCATTCCTTCCCCGGATGTCATCTATGCTCCATTTGACCGCTTGGCTGCCATATTTCAATTGACAGTCAAACTGTCAAGATATCAGTCAATCCACAAAGTTTTCTCAGAACTCTCCCCATTTCGAAGACAATCTGTTAAACGGCGGCATCATTGCCTGCCCGCGCCCGCGCGGCCCAGCCGCAGCGGCCCTAAAATACTGGAACGTCATGATCCCGAACGACATCAAGATCACGCCCGACCTGATTGCTTCTCACGGCCTGAAGCCGGATGAATATGAGCGCATTCTGGAACTGATCGGCCGGGAGCCGACCTTCACCGAGCTCGGCATCTTTTCCGCCATGTGGAACGAACACTGCTCGTACAAATCTTCCAAAAAATGGCTGAAAACCTTGCCGACCAAGGGACCGCGCGTTCTGCAGGGCCCGGGCGAAAACGCCGGCGTCGTGGACATTGGCGACGGACAGGCTGTGGTCTTCAAAATGGAGAGCCACAACCACCCGTCCTACATCGAGCCTTATCAAGGTGCGGCGACGGGTGTCGGCGGTATCTTGCGCGATGTCTTCACAATGGGTGCTCGCCCGGTCGCAGCCATGAATGCTCTGCGCTTTGGTGCGCCGGATCATCCTCGCACAAAGCATCTGGTCTCCGGTGTGGTCTCCGGTGTCGGCGGATACGGCAACTCCTTCGGTGTTCCAACCGTTGGCGGTGAAGTCGAATTCCACGCGCGTTACAACGGCAATTGCCTGGTCAACGCTTTTGCTGCCGGTCTTGCAAAATCCGATGCGATTTTTCTGTCCGAAGCGAAAGGTGTCGGTCTTCCGGTCGTCTACCTGGGAGCCAAGACCGGACGCGACGGTGTCGGCGGCGCGACCATGGCCTCCGCAGAATTCGACGATACGATCGAGGAAAAGCGGCCCACTGTCCAAGTCGGTGATCCCTTCACCGAAAAATGCCTTCTGGAGGCATGCCTGGAATTGATGGAAACCGGAGCGGTTATCGCCATTCAGGACATGGGCGCTGCGGGTCTCACCTGCTCGGCAGTCGAAATGGGTGCCAAGGGCGATCTCGGCATCGAACTGGATCTCGACAAGGTGCCGGTACGCGAAGAGATGATGAGCGCGTACGAGATGATGCTTTCGGAGAGCCAGGAACGCATGCTGATGGTGCTGCGCCCTGAAAAGGAACACGAAGCAGAAGCCATCTTCAAAAAATGGGGCCTCGACTTCGCGATTGTCGGCGTAACCACCGACACGCTGCGATTCGTCGTCAAGCATCAGGGCGATGTGGTCGCCGATCTTCCGATCAAGAAACTCGGCGATGAAGCGCCGGAATATGACCGCCCCTGGGTCGAGCCAAAGAAACTTGACCTTCTTATGGCTGGCGACATCGAGGAACCTTCGGACTATGCCGACGCCCTCAAGACGCTCGTCGGTAACGCCAATGGCTCTTCCCGCCGCTGGGTCTATGAGCAATACGACACCCTGATTCAAGGCAATTCGGCAGCTACCCCAGGCGGCGATGCCGGTGTCATCCGGGTGGAAGGCACGCGCAAGGGCCTTGCCTTCTCGGTCGATGTAACGCCGCGCTACTGCGAAGCCGATCCGTTTGAGGGCGGCAAGCAGGCCGTCGCGGAGGTCTGGCGCAATCTGACCGCCGTCGGCTCCGAGCCGCTGGCGGCAACCGATAACCTCAACTTCGGCAATCCTGAAAAACCGGAGATCATGGGTCAGTTCGTCGGCTGCATTAAGGGAATCGGCGAAGCCTGCCGCGAACTGGATTTCCCGATCGTTTCAGGCAACGTCTCCCTCTATAACGAAACCCACGGAGAAGCCATCTTGCCGACCCCGGCCATCGGTGGCGTCGGTCTTCTTCCGGACGTCACGGTCCGGGCCGGAGCTGCCTTCGCGCAGGAAGGCGACGCGATTCTCCTCATTGGTGGATACGGCACTCATCTGGGCGCATCACAATACCTTGCAGACGTTCTCGGTCGTGAGGAAGGCGCTCCCCCACCGGTTGACCTGGCTGCCGAAAAACGACGTGGCAACATCGTTCGCCAGATGATCGGCTCCGAACGGGTGACCGGCGTTCACGATGTTTCATCCGGCGGTCTCGGTGTCGCACTTGCAGAAATGGCAATTTCAGGCGGTATTGGAGCGAACGTGCAGGTATCCGGCCCAGCGCATGCCGCGCTCTTCGGAGAAGACCAGGGTCGCTACGTTCTCACGGTAGCTGCGGATCGTGTGGAAGCTGTTCTGGAAGACATCCTGGACGCCGGAATCGACGTTCAACAAATCGGCACCACTGGCGGCGAAGATTTGACTGTTGAAGGCATCCTCACCATATCCGTTGCAAACTTGAAAAAAGCACACGAAGATTGGTTCCCGAACTACATGGCAACCGCATAAGACGGTTTGCTCTCAGGAACTTAAGAACGAAGGACAGACGTACCATGCCGATGAACGCAAACGAGATCGAAACCCTGATCAAAGAGGCTCTGCCCGATGCTCAGGTCGAGATCCGGGATTTGGCTGGCGACGGCGACCACTACGCGGCAAATGTTGTTTCCGAATCCTTTCGGGGAAAAAGCCGCGTGCAGCAGCATCAGATGGTTTACGAGGCTCTGAAGGGAAACATGGGGGGCGAACTTCATGCCCTCGCTCTTCAGACCAAGGCTCCGGACTGAGGACCGCACCGGTTTGACAGATTGCCGCGCAGGACGCGCGAGCACTTGATTCCTCCGCCCGTCTTCGCCAGATAGGCGGCACGAGACAAAGGACACAACAACATGAGCATCCAGGACTGGATTAAGAACGAAGTCGACAGCAACGACGTGGTGCTGTTCATGAAAGGCACTCCGAACTTTCCGCAATGCGGCTTTTCCGGACAGGTCGTGCAGATCCTCGACTATGTCGGCGCCCCGTACAAAGGGATCAATGTCCTGGAAGACGATGACCTGCGTCAGGGCATCAAGGAGTTCACCAACTGGCCGACAATTCCGCAGCTCTACGTGAAGGGCGAATTCGTCGGCGGTTGCGACATTATCCGCGAAATGTTCCAGAATCAGGAACTGCAGGGTCTCCTGGCCAACAAGGGTATCGAGACCGCTCAGCAGTCCGCTTGATCACGACTCAATTTCTGAAGATTCAGCACCAAGGGGCGGAAATTCCGCCCCTTTTTGATTTTTCACTGTGTACCGTGTCCAGCGTTGGCCATCAGCTGCTGGTAAATCGACAACCGGTCGACCATCTGCCAGTGCCCACACAGAAGCCCTTCCCGAAAATAGTACAAGGTCATACCGCTCATCGTGAGCCTTTGCCCGCTCGCCTTGAAGTGACCGAAATCCTTCCCGTGCGTGCCACACCAGGTCCACGCGATCGCTGTTCGGTCGCGGGAGCTGATCATTTCCTGAATGTCGAATGTCTGGTCGGGAAATGGCGCTCGCGATTTGCGGACCCGATCTTTCAAGCCTTCTCGTGTCAGGGTCTGCCCTTCCCACGGATCGCCTGGATCGTGATGCAGGGTATAGGCGGAATCTACCAGCCGATCGATGAAGTCGAGCTCGCCTGAGTTCCAGACCTTGAGTAGGAATTGCGTAAGCCGCCTCTCCTGTTCTTCATACGAATGGCGAAGGTGTTCCGCATCCAATCGTTCGGATGCAAAGATGTCCAGATTTGACATGAAACGTCCGTTGTCATGCCGGATCGATGACGGGTTCCGCGTTGCCGCCTTCCGGCAATGCCAGAGACGAAAAAAGATGTGCAGAGTTCACCTGGCGATGCCACATGCGGAGAGCTGGTATCTGCTGACCGAAGATTGGACTACAAGGGGGTAAGGTGCCAGTCAACCCGCTATTCTTCAGGTCTCGCATCAATGAGGCAACCTGACAACACCACTACCGACAGATGATTTTGCCTGACAGCACACCCTTGCCCCAATTGAGCCTCAATTCGATTTAATGCGCCGAATCGCCTAAACTGAACGCAAGGTGAATGCGGATTTCAGAGTGAGTACAGGTGCGTTCCGCCATTCTCCGACCATATCGCAAGGCCTCGACAAGCAATGGGCCTGGAAATGGGACCGGGGACTATGAACAAGTATGCAGTCGTTACCACCTCTGTTTTCGCACTGGCTATTGCCGGGCTCGGCATTTCTTTGTCCAGCGGCCCGACCACCGATCGCGAACTTCGCCGGGTCGATTGCGAAGCCATCACCATGTTCACCCCGGCACACAGCAAGAGCGCGGAAGAACTATGCGCGAATTATGGTGGTGTTGCCCACAAGGATTCCGAACCCAGCAAGAACGGGCTCGTTATCCTCGTTAGAAATCAGCCCGTAGGTGGTTTTGCCGGAGAAAATGCGGTCCGATGACCGCTCAGGCATCTCCGGACGAAATTGCGTTTGCCTCAACGGGTTCGGCAACATTGTGGAGTTCGACCCTTCCCAGCCGAAGAGAGGCATAGCCAGCCGCCTGCGTGACATCCTCGGAAGCAACGATGGCGTGACCTGTGACCTTGCCATGGTCTCCAAGTCTGGCCGCGATGTTTGCGGCACTGCCAATCACGGTGAAGTCCAGACGTTCCTTTGATCCGACATTGCCGTAAGTCACATCGCCATAAGCGATGCCGATGGCACAATCCATCGCCATTCCACCGTCCTTGTCGTCCGGCTCCGCCAGGGCACGAACGATTTCCGCGGCGCCCGCCACCGCCTGACGGCAAGCATGGTCATGACCTGCGCTGGCGGGAAAAATGGCCAGAATGGCGTCGCCGATAAACTTCAGCACTTCACCGTCCCGGGCATTGACGATATCCGTCGTCGTCTCGAAAAACCGGTTCAGCAGCCCGACATAGGCCTCCCGGCCCAACTCTGTTTCCAACCGCGTGGAATGCCTGAGGTCGCAGAAAAGGATGGCTGCATCGATCACGTCTCCGTCGCCACGCCGGATTTCGCCACCAAGCACACGCGCGCCAGTTCGCTTGCCGAGATAGGTTTCAAGCAGAGACGTCGCGTTGGAGGTAAGCGCAAAGACCTCGAACAATCGGCTGATCAACGCCGAGCACTCAAAAATCAGACCGAGATTGGCCGTCGTGAAGCCCTTGGGATGGTCCGACGCCAATGTCATGACGTTGATCCTCCCGTCCGAGAACGGCAATGGCATCGCGACGTAATCGGTCACGCCCTGCTGCTTCAAATCCTCCATGATCGGAAAGTTGAACTCATCCGGATTGGTGTCTAGTTTCTGCCGCACGCCACCCAAACCGTCGGCAACATGCTGCAACGGGCTTTGCCTGAACTGCGGACTTTCAAGATTTTCATAGGACGGTGCGTAGCTTTTCACCTCGTCGTCGTCACGCGTCCAGATGTAGTTGCGTCCGGCAATCATCGGATGCAGCGACCAGATCAGGATGCTGATGCGGCTGACCGCAATGCCATCTTCCACCAGCTTTCGGCCCATCGAGGCTGTCAGCTCTTCGGGCGTCTTTGAGAGCCATGCCTCACGCAAAAGCCAGTTTACCGTCGGACCGGTTATGTTGCCGATGGGCGGCCTTTCGATTGCAGCGCCCTCATGCTCGATACGGGTGACCGCTTCGGGCATGAAGGCCACATAGCCGTCAACCGCCTGCCCCTCGGGCAAGGCATTGAGATAGCACCAGGCGCCGTTTTGAATTTCTTCTCCACCAGTCTTCACATGATGGTACGTCGCGGTCCCCTTGAAAGGACAGAAGGTATTGTAACCGGGAGCCGGCTCCAACTCAGCCAGAATGTCCGATTTCGGAAAGTAGACGACCGGCGGAAGTCGAGTCTCATACATAACCCGGGCATTGGTCGATTTCGCCAGAAGGTGCTCGCCGCGCCAGGCTGTCACCAGTCCGGCAAGCGGTTCGACCACGATCCCGTAGTCGTTTGAAGTCTGCTGTACACGCACGGTCATGGCAAAGACATAGGTTCGGTCATGAAATGTGTCCAGCCGCCACGGTGGTCAAGCGAACATCAATGCGGAAACTTCATTCGTCCCTGATACCCAGCTGACGCAGGAAAACCGCCAACCGCTCCATGGCCTCGTCGGAAAAAACCATTGCCTGCTTGAACTGTGAAATCGTGAAATCCGGATATTCGGCAAAAAGGATTTTGGCAGATGCTTCGGCCTCTGTTTTACGCCCGGCAGCCAGCAGGACCGGTGCCAGATTTCGATGGATCCAGTAGGCCGTTGGACGTTCGGTGACGGCCTTGCTGTAAAGGTCGGCAGCACGATCATATCTTTCCAGTACCTGGTTGGCACTTCCCATGCCGACATAATTGTTGAAGTTCATCGGATCCATCGGGCTGAGCCTGATGGCACGCTCGAAATAAGGGATCGCCTGTTCCGGCCGGTCCGAATAGACTTCGAGCCACCCCAGTCTGCTATGCGCCCAGGCAGCATTCTCATCCAACGAGATCGCCCGCTCCAGAAGGACACGCGCAGCACCGAAATTGCGGGAAAAAGTATGGGCAGCCCCCAGGACGGCAAGGATAAGCGGGTCGTCCGAGGACAGGCTGGCAGCGCGTTCCGCATAGCCAAGCGAGCGTACTTTCGCCTCACCGATATCGTCCACCCAGTTGTAAACCGAGCGCTGTGCCCAGCACCAGGCGACCAGCGCCAATGCCAGCGGATAGTCGCCGTCAATTTCAATCGCCTTGTTCAGCAGCTCGATCGCCCGTCCGGTTTCTTCCTTGTCCAGTTTCCACACATGGCGCATTGCGCGCATGGTGTAGTCGTAGGCACCAAGATCCTCGGGACGTTTACGGCTTATGCGCTCAATTTCCGCTTTCTGGATTGAAGGATGAATCGCACCGGCCACCTGTTCGGTGATCCTGTCCTGAAGGTCAAATATGTCATCATCGCTGCCGTCGTAGCGTTCCGCCCACAAGTGAGCGCCCGTGTGGGTTTCGATCAGCTGAACAGTGATGCGCAACTTGCCCGGCGCCCGTTGAACCGAGCCCTCAATCAGATAGGCCACGCCGAGTTCACGACCGATCTGACCGACATTCTTGGGGGTGCCCTTGTATTCAAAGGCTGAGTTGCGGGCGATCACGAAGAAGGAACGAATACGCGACAATGCTGCGGTCAGAGCCTCGACAACACCATCTGCAAAATAGGCCTGCTCAGGATCTTTGGACATGTTGTCAAAGGGAAGAACGGCAATCGACGGTTTGTCGGGCAAGCTCGGAAAGCCGGAAGAAACTGCGTTCGCGTCCATTCCGGTCTGCGCTTCCGCAGGCCACTGGTAGACATGAACCGGCTGAGTGATGTTCTTCAACTCGCGCAGTCCCTCGTCCGAAAAGGCCTTGCCGATCTTGCCCCTCACCTGCTCATAGGCACTGGCGCTCAGCACGATGCCTCCCGGCCGGCAGATTTCCTGTAGACGTGCCGTGATGTTGACGCCGTCGCCGTAAATGTCCGTGCCTTCCCGGATGACATCACAAAGGTTCAGCCCGATCCGAAGACGCATGGGCAGGTCAGCATCTCCGCTTTCAAAGCGTTCCATGGCTTCCTGGATGCAAACTGCCGCATTGACCGCATCGACAACGCTGGAAAACAGGATAATGGCTCCATCACCCATCAATTTGACAATCCGCCCGCGGTAGGCGGCCAGTTGCGGTCCGACGATATTGCGGCGCAGCCGCTTGAGAACGTCCAGCGTATGCTCTTCATTGTCGCCCATGAGGCGGGAGTACCCGACAACATCAACCACCATGATGGCGACGAGTTGCCTGTCAGCTTTTCCATCAGTCATGGTGACCTCCTCAGGTCACAAGCCCCTGGCTTCAGCTAGGTCTGCCCAAACGGATTCTATCACGTCAGCGACGGGATCGGCATCCGCCTGTTTGGTCGCATTGCAAATAACGGACAACCGCATGATCCATTCGCCTCGCCAGCGTCCGCCGGAAACGAACATCGTTCCGCTTTCCCGAAGTCTTGCAATGACATCTTCCGTCACCTTCTTCCGCAAATCTGCCTGCAGCCCCGGGTCGCCGAAGGCAATGACGACCTGATTGAGAACCACATCGTTGAGAACGCGGATGCCTTTCACCCGCTCAAGACGATTTGCGATCTGCCGCGCAACGCTGCAATGAAGGCCAACCAGCTCGCGCACACCGTCCCGTCCAAGATGTTTGAGCATGGCCCAAGTCGGAATTCCACGTGCACGGCGCGAAAGCTCCGGTACGAGGAATGCCGGTACCCGGTCTCCTTCCTGACGAGCTGGCAGGTAACTGGCATCTATTCCCATAGCCGTTTCGAGAGCGATTTTATCGCGGACAATCGCATAACCGCTGTCGAATGGTGTCTGCAGCCACTTGTGACCATCTACAGACCAGGAATCGGCGTTTTCCGCGCCCTCGGTCAGATAGCGATAGGCCGGATGAGCTCGAGACCACATTCCGAACGCCCCATCGACATGAACCCAGGCGCCTGCATTGCGAGCCACCTTGATCAACTGATCGAACGGATCGAAGGCGCCGGTATTGATTTGGCCTGCTTGCGCAATGACGATCCCGGGACCGCCTGACGTCGAAATCTTTGATTGAAGATCTTCAGCATCCATTCGCCCTTCCCGATCCGTAGCAATCCTGCAGACCCGTTCACGACCGAAGCCCAGATAGCCGAGAACCGAAAAGACCGACGTGTGTGCGTCATCGCCAACGAAAATCCGGACCGGCGGTGCACCGAACAATCCATCCCGATCAGCGTTCCACCCGTGCTTTTTCAGCACAGCGCCCCTGGCAGCGGCCAGTGCGGTGAAGTTGCCGACCGTTCCTCCCGTCACAAACCCGACCGCCGCATCGCGCGGCAGATCAAGAATATCCAGAAGCCATTCGCCCGCGACTTCCTCAACTGCGGCAGCCGTTGGCGACGAGGCATGAAAGGCAGCATTTTGCCCCCAGGCGCTGACCAGCCAGTCGGCCGCCACGCCGACCGGTGCGGATCCGCCGAGCACCCAACCAAAGAACCGCGGATGTGTCATGCCGGTCAGTCCGCCTGCGCCCTTTTGTGCGAGATTCCCGATCACCTCAGTCCCGTCACAACCGGTTTCAGGCAAGGGTTCACGAAAGATCTCACGCATCTCCCGGTAGGTGCGATCCGGGGCGCAGTCGCGCCCGGACTGATCGAGCCTGTAGGAAACGGCTTCGGAATACGCTCGCTCCAGTTCTCGCAACCGGTCAGACATGTCAGTCCATGTGGTATCCGGGCGTCGACATTGAGATGGTGATTTCCTCATCGGTCATCTCCTCGGGAATGTCCTCGAACATTGGTGTCGACAGGTAACGTTCGCCGGTGTCCGGCAGCATGCACAGGATCGTTGACCCCGGAGCCGCCTTTTCAGCAACCTGCATCGCAATCGCAAAGCTCGCGCCACCGGAGATGCCAGTCAGAATCCCTTCCTGGCTTGCCAGTTTCTGCGCCCAGGCGACCCCGACAGGACCTGGGACAGGAATAAGTTCGTCGTAGTAGCTGTTGTCGACAGCCTCCTGCAGCACCGCCGGAATGAAGTCCGGCGTCCAGCCCTGAATGGGATGTGGTTCAAAAGCCGGATGACTGGCTGCAGGCGCACCGTCAGCCATACGCTCCTGGACATGACCGCTGCCCAACAGTTGTGCGTTTGCGGGTTCCGACAGAACGATCCTGGTCTCCGGTCTTTCCTTTCGCAGCACTCGTCCCACACCGGTGAGGGTTCCACCCGTGCCATAGCCGGTGACAAAATAGTCCAGCCGCCTGCCTGCAAAGTCATTGATGATTTCACGCGCGGTCGTCGCCTCATGGATTTCCGCATTGGCTTCTGTTTCAAACTGCCTTGCCAGCAACCAGCCATGAGTTTCAGCAAGTTCAACGGCCTTGCGGTACATGCCGAACCCTTTTTCCACGCGTGGCGTCAGAACGACCTTTGCGCCAAGCATCCGCATCAGCTTGCGTCTTTCGACCGAAAAACTGTCGGCCATGGTCACAACAAGCGGATACCCTTTCTGGGCGCAGACCATCGCAAGTCCGATCCCTGTATTGCCGCTTGTCGCTTCGACGACCGTTTGTCCGGGCTTGAGAGCTCCGCTTCGTTCGGCCGCTTCAATGATATTGACCGCAAGCCGATCCTTTACCGATCCCGCCGGATTGGCAGCTTCGAACTTCACAAACATATCGACGCCATCGGGGCCCAGATTGTTCACCCGGATCACCGGCGTATTGCCGATCGTGTCCAGAACGCTGTCATAAAGGCGTCCGTTGCCTTCGGTTGTCCGTAGAGGTGCACCGCTCATGTCATTGCTCCATCGCCATTGACGAACGGTTCACCTGGTTTCGCCGGCTCTCGACTACAGGCAGCCGTTCTCGCCCAACCACAATGCCTTGCCAATGTTCCCGGAGTCTTGAGCAGGATCTGGGGAAACTCTGAGGATTTGTGGTCCGATGCCCAGACAAGGACCGGTCAGGAGAACCCATGCCGGGTCAACGCGCCGGAAAATCGTGCACGGACCCCCTCATCCGCAAAAGGAAACGAACGGAAGAAGTGTTCCTGGGAGATGTCTCTGCGATGCTGCCAGACCCGCTGTGCCCAATTGGCAGCAGCCTCCCGATTTCCCGCAAGGTCATTGGCGATTGCCGCAATCAGCCATATGAGGAAATGAGCACCCGGGGCATTTGCGGCGCGGTCCGCCCACATCGCAGCTTCCTCGTTCCGGTCCTCCATCATCAGACACAGGGCGCGGGTTCCGAGCATCCCGTAAAGCAGAGGATCAAGAGGGCTCAGGTTCCTGGCCTGATCGGAAAGCTTCCGTCCTGTTTCGCTGCAACAGGAAACCATCTCGGTCCAGGCACGGGCGTAGAACCCTTGCGCAAAACTCGGACTGAGGGACGTTGAACGTTTCAACCAGCCTTGAGCTCCGTTCAGGTCGCCAACCAGCCAAAGCGATCGGCCCATGCTGAAATTGGCGAAGGGATCCATTGGATCAAGTTCGATCGCCCTCTCCGCCGCCCGTCGTGCCGCCGTAACAGCAGTTTCCCTATCAGCGGAATAGTTCATGAAAGCGGTCTTGAAGTGAGCGAAGGAACGCGCCGCATGCGCCCGGGCAAATCCGGGTTCAAGGGCGATGGCCCTGTCGAACATAGCAATCGCCCTGTCATTCTCATTCTTGTCGAAATGATACAAGGACTGCAGTCCCAGATGATAGGCGGCCCAAACATCGATGCTGTCCGGGGATCGAAGGCGTGCCTTTGCGGCTTCACTGAGTGGTATCTGAACCTCGATTGCAAAGACCACCTGCGCAACGATGGTCTCACGCACTTCATGCACACGCTCAATCGGGGCCTTGTAGAAGTCCGCCCAGATCACGTCACCGTCGACGGTTTCCGACAGCTCTACACTGATATTGGCCCGCCGGCCTGCCATCTCGACACATCCCGTCAGGCAATAACGCGTCCCGAGTTTGTCACGTATTTCGGCAAAGTTGGCCTGCGCTGAGTTGAACCGGAACGTCGAGCCGCGTGCAATGACCGCAATCCAGCGCAAGCGCGATATTTCCGCAATCAACTCGTGTGGAATAGCCTGCGCCAGCGTGGCCGCCGCCGGGTCACTCCCAAGAACGTCAAACGGCAGAATGGCAACCGTTGGACGGCGGGAGGCTTCGATCCATCTTCCGTCCTTCTCGTCAAGATCATCGGGTATGGTGTGCGTGGTCTCTGTCCGAGCGGCGTCAGTGCGTACCGGAGCGAGCCAGCGAAAACCCTTGCCGTGAACGGTCTTGATGACACCCTGTTTGCTGCCGGTATCTTCAACGGCACGGCGCGCCGACTTGATGCAGGTGGAAAGTGCGCTCTCGGATACGATCCGGTCGTTCCAGACCTCTTCGAAAATCTCGTCCTTGGTGACAAGTCTGGCTCGATTTTCAATCAGCAATTTCAGAAGTCTGAGGGCAAGCGGCTCGACATCAACCGGCTCCGTATCGCGAAAAAGCTCTTCGCGCGACGTATCCAGCCTGAACTCGCCAAAATAATAATTCATCGAAGTATGACGCCAACCGTCCTGTTTTCCGACAGGTATTCGTAAAAACAAACTGTACGGTGAAACTGAAATCGCTGGACAAAGGCCAACCAAACAACAAATTTACCTTACGTAATATACGGGAACAATGAGAAAAGTTCCACGACCTGTATTACCCGTCATGAAGTCGACGGACCTTTCGCAGGTCCGTTTGACTTCAACCCCGTAACGAAGGTCTTGGGACACCAAACGAAGAGGAGCGAAATCCGCCGTAGTTCGGATAATCGTATCGACGTTCAATCCAGGCGCTTCTCGAAATAGACCCGGTTAAACCCATCTTCCGACCGGCGCTCCGTTTCCGCAAAGCCAAGATGCGGATAGATGGCGAGATTCTCGGTCATCTTTTCGTTCGTGTAGAGCCTGATGCTGCCAAGCCCCTCACGACGCGCAGCTTCTTCGCAATACCCGATCAGCAATTTTCCGATCCCACGGCCTGCAGCCGACGGGTCAACGGCAACATTTTCCAGAAACATATGATCGTCTTTCGGAAAGAAAACGATGAACCCGAGCAGCGCGCCCTTCGCATCAAATGCCGCATGGATCAGCCCAGCTTGGATCTGAGCTTCAAAGTCGGCAACCATGGGTGCAGGTTTGCGGCCAATAGCCGCCACATAGCGCTCATAAGCATTTTCGGCGCAATGCCTGACCGCAGGTTCGTCAGATATGTTTGCTTTCCTGATAATGTTCTGCCCTCCGGAGTATCGATTTCAGGAAACCACACCTTCCGCTGCAGCTGAGGGTTCGATGGGTCTTTCCAATTCTACCTCTTACGGGCCGTTCTCATACCTGAAACCGTATCGAACAGGATTGCGCCCAACACCGTCGCGCCTCCCATGAGCGTCAGCACCCCGACACTTTCTCCGAATACCAACCAGACCCAGATCGGTGCCAATATGATCTCGACCAAACCGAGCAGCGCAATTTCCGCCGCAGGCACTGAGGGCGATCCCGCTGTGATCAACAACAGCGCACAACCGAGCTGAAACGCCCCCATGGCCAGGCTGACGACAAGGTCGGGCACTGAGATCGAAAACCCCGCACCGCTCACAGCCGTCGCTGTTGTTGCCACCGCAAAAGTCAGACACCCTCCCACGAGCGCCAAAACCAACAGATTTGTGAAACGTCCCCATCGTAGAGCAACGGCGAACAAGGCCAACCCGAATGCTGCGATCAATCCGGCAATGTTTCCCCAAATGTTACCGCGAGACAGCCCGTCACCCACCATGATGGCCACGCCGATGAGACCAAACAGTATGGCAAGCCAGGCTTCCGGCCGAACCTTCTCCAAAAGAAACGCAGCCCCCATCAGAGCGGCAAGGAAGGGTGCGGTCGCAACTAGGAAAAAGGCGTTGGCGACGGTGGTGTGATGGAAGGCAACAATCACCCCACAGGAGGCGAGCATCAATCCCAATCCGCCGACGATGGCAGGAGGGCCGAGCTGCCTGATAGAAGCAGAGAATTCCGCAGCATTTCTGATAACCAAAACAATCGAAATAAACCCGATTGTACCAAGTGACCGGTACATCAGGATTTGCCAGGGAGTAGCCTGGTCGATTGCCCTGACCCCAAGACCGATCGTCGACGACACAGCCATCCCGAGCGCCACCAGAACCACACCCCGTGCGTAGCTCTGTGCAGGTCGGACCGACGTCTGAAATGCTGGCACTGCCGACCTCCCATTCTGCAGAGGGGAACGTTCACCAATCAAACAACACAGGGCAAGGCAACGATTTATTGCCCGGCTTTCAATGCCGGTATTGTGCCGACTTTTTCGGCAATTGGCAGTCTTTGCGTAGTCTTTCGCTGAAAAAGGAGCAAGTCTACAGAGCGAAACGGGATCGGAACAGCCAGTTACCCGATCGGCAAGAAGTTCAGGCGCTCCTGGAGACAATGAAAATTCCGGCTGCGGCAAGCACCATCCCCGGTAGGGAAATCCAAGCCAATGTTTCATCCACGAAAACATAGGCTAGTAGGGCTGTTGTCGGAGGAACGAGAAAGAACAACGCCGAGACGCGGGTGGCTTCATCCCGGCGGATCATTGCCAGCAGCAGCGTAATCGCGAGCAAGGAAGCCCCAAGGACGAGATAAGCAAGCGAAAGAGTGAATTGCCAGGACCAGGTGATGTGCATTGGCTCCAGAAAATAAGCCAGCGGCGCTGTGAAAATCAGACCGATCGAATACTGCACGATATTCGTTGCCACCGGATGTGCCTTGGTAGCCAAACGTTTCTCCGTAAGGGTGCTGCAGGTGATCGACATGAGAGCCGCAATCCCGAACGCAACACCGGCTATCGATGATATTTCGGTGCTGAAATTGGCTACGATGACGATTGATGCACCGGTTACGCCGAGAATGAGTCCAACCCATCTGACAGGCGTCACCCGTTCCCCTGCGACCGCAGGTGCAAGCATCCCGACGAGAATAGGTTGTTGACACGTAATGAGTGCAACGACGCCTGCCGACAACCCATGCCGCAAACTCAGATAGGTAAAAGTGAAGTATCCGGTCTGCAGAAACAGACCAACGCAGATCACACCAGACCAGCCTCGTTTTGTGGAAGGAAATTTGGGTCTTAGCCACAACATCAACAGAAGCAACAGTCCGACAACACAGAGGTAACGCAACGCAAGGAACGTGAATGGGTCTGCATATTCCAATCCAATCTTCAGGAAGACAAAACCGCTTGCCCAAAGGAGAAGAAACACGACGGGCGACAGTTGAACCAAGCGTTCGTTTTCTTGAAGCGTTCCAAGTGACGACATTGCAATCCTTTCGTGAGTTCCTGTTTCGTCCGAATGGGAAAGTCCAACGCGCCCTCGGCCAGATCACGCCAACCGGACACCGGGACACAGTTAATCGAGCATGCAATTTGGAATCAATTTTCCACTTAAATATGTTTTAGAATATTTTTTCTATTTCAGCAAAACCGATTCCATCCCTTTTCCCACTCAACGACGAGTTTCAAAGCCGAATGCAGATTCCGGGCGACCGGATATCCTGAACAAATCCACCTAAAAGAGGCTGGAAGCATGGGTTTCAAGTCTGCTTTATTTGTTGAAGCAGATCGGAACGACTCAGTTACGTGCCTGAAACGGGAGAACTCTATGCGGGACCTTCGCATCAGCTTCGTTGGCGACAGCTACATCAACGGGTCAGGAGACGAACATTGTCTCGGCTGGATCGGGCGCTTGTGCGAAAAGCGATTCTCCAGAGATTTCAGACTAACCTTTTACGACCTTGGTATTCGCGGTGCGACGACGGACGAGATCAGGGGAAGATGGAAACAGGAATGTCACGCGCGCTTTCCGGCCGGCGCGGACAATCGCATCGTTTTTCAGTTCGGCATCAATGACGTTGCAGAGATCAAGGAAGCAGGCCGCCGGGTGGAGGAAGAGGCTTCGGTCCGCAACGCGGTTCAGATGGTAAGCGAAGCAGCGCAGTCCTACCCCGTTCTATGGGTAGGCGTTCCGCCAGCGAACGTTGCCTGTTCGCCGATACGCCCCAGTGAAGGTCTGGAAATCGCCTTCTCTCAAGAGACCACCGTTTCCCTCAACCGGCGCTACACCGAAGCGGCCATTTCGCTCGGCGTCCCCTATCTCGACATCCAGTCGCCTCTTCTTTCCGACCAGGACTACATGACCAGCCTGACGCGCGGCGACCGGATGCATTGTGACGGCAATGGCTACGCGATGATCGCCGACCTCGTTGATTCATGGGACGCCTGGTCAGCATGGTTCGGTGAGTGAGCTGCCACCAAAACCAGGGATCGCCCTTACCCGGTGATCGACTTCAGCTCCAGGAAATCCTCCAGGCCGAATTGTCCGTATTCGCGGCCGTTGCCTGATTGCTTGTAGCCGCCGAAGGGAACGTCCCAGTCCGGGCTTGCCCCGTTGATATAGACGCTGCCAGCGCGCAGTTTTCTGGAAATGCGGCTGGCGCGGTCCGGATCACCTGTCTGAATATAGGCGGCAAGACCGTAGGGCGTGTCGTTTGCGATCGCGACCGCCTCTTCCTCTGTATCGAACGGAATGATCGCCAGAACCGGTCCAAAGATCTCGTTGCGGGCGACATGCATGTCGTTGGTGACGTCGGAAAAAATTGTCGGCTTGACGAAGTAACCCGTTTCCAGACCTTCCGGTTTTCCGGCGCCGCCTATGACGAGCCGGGCGCCATCAGCGATGCCGCGCTCGATATGTTCCTGGATACGTTCATATTGCAGTTCGCTGATCACAGGCCCGATATGATCGCCTTCTTCCGTGGGATCACCTGCCCTGATTTCCGTTGCAATTCTACGCGCCAGGTCGACACTTTCATCATAGACGCCTCGCTCAACCAGCAGACGGGTCGGCGCGTCACAGGACTGACCTGAATTGGAAAAGCAGCTTTCGACGGAAAAACGAACTGCCGTTTCCAGATCGGCATCGGCAAAAAGCAGGTTCGGAGACTTGCCGCCAAGTTCCAGCGCAACGCGCTTGACGGTTTCAGCTGCGTTCCGGCTGACCGAAACCCCGGCACGGGTCGACCCGGTAAACGACATCATGTCGATACCCGGATGCTGCGACATCGCCTCGCCGACGCCCGGACCGTCGCCGTTCACAAGATTGAAGACCCCCGCAGGACAGCCGGCCTCATCAAGAATTTCAGCAAAAAGAAGAGCAGAGAGTGGTGCGATTTCACTCGGCTTCAGCACCATGGTGCAACCGGCCGCCAACGCGGGAGCTACCTTGGCCGCGATCTGGTTGATTGGCCAGTTCCACGGTGTGATGAGGCCGCAGACACCGATCGGCTCATCCCGAAGCAGACTGCCGCCACGAGGGCTCGGCCGTTCGAACGCATGTGCCCTCAGAGCTTCAAGTGTCGCCTGCAAGTGACCGGTTCCCGATGGCGTCTGCTCTTCCCGCGCAAATTTTATCGGCGCCCCCATTTCCATGCTGATGGCTTCGTCCATTTCGCCGGACCGGCGTTCATAAATGCTGATGATCCGCTCAAGCAGCGCAGCGCGCTCACCAACAGACGCCTGCGACCATATCGCAAACGCCTTTATCGCGGATTGAACTGCGCGATCCACGTCGGCGGCTCTGCCAAGTGATATCACCGCAACAGCTTTTTCGGTTGCGGGATTTATGACGGGAAGATCCCTGGCCTCTGCCGGTTCGACCCATTCACCACCGATGTAGAACGCGCGCTTTTCAATCATCTGCCCGTCACTTTCATTCTGCAGCCGCTTCGAAACGCTGCTTCGGCACAACTTCATATCCCGGCTCTTCCGGCTCATCGTCGAGCATCTCCGGCGGGAACCCGGGAGCGCGCACGTCCAGTCCGGTTGCCTCCTCAAGCCGCCTGATGATGTTGGGCGAGAGTTCACGCGGACCATAGCGCTCGACGGCATCTTCAAAGATCCGGTTGAGCAAAGGCGAGAGTTCGAGCGGCACCTCGTGTGCTTCCGCGATACTCTGGAACAGCCCGATATCCTTTGCAACTAGATCCATGGTGAAGGAGATGTCCCGCGATCCGTTCAGGATCACCTGGCTTTCCGTCTCGTGAACAAAGGAGTTGCCGGAGGAGATGCGGATTGCCTCGTAGGACGTATTCAGGTCCATTCCGGCGGCCTTGCACGTCACCAGAGCTTCCGCCAGAGACACCAGATTTGCGGTCGCCAGATAATTGGTCACCACCTTCAGCACCGCGGCAGAGCCGATGTCTCCGGTGTGCAGAACCCTTCGACCCAGCACAGTCAGGAAAGGGAGCGCTCTGTCAAATGTTTCCCGGGTACAGCCGGCGAAAATCGAGATGTTGCCGGTCGCGGCCCGATGGCATCCGCCGGAGACCGGGCATTCTATGGCCTCTGCCCCTTTGGCAAGGACCAGATCCGCAAGACGTCTGGTCTCACCGGCATCGGTCGTCGACATTTCCGCCCAGATCCTGCCCGGCCCGATGCCTTCCAGAATACCGTCGGGTCCTTCAACGACTGCGGCGCACGCGGCCGGGCTCGGCAGGCACGTGATCACGGCATCGCAGGTTTCAGCGAGCTGCTTCGGGCTTTCACCACGCGCCGCGCCCTTGGCAACGAAGCTGTCGACGAGACCCTGGTCCAGGTCATGGACCGTCAGCTTATAGCCGTTTCGTAAAATGCTGCCGGCCAGTTTGCCACCGACATTTCCAAGTCCGATAAATCCGACACGCATGGTGAGCGCCTCCCTGAAGCGGATTGCTATGTCCCTTCACTGTGCGCCCGAGATAAACGAAAGAGAAACGATATAATCTATGGACATTACCTGTATTTTTTTATGAATTAGATGCCATGAAATCGCTCCCAAACCTTCTTTGGCTCAGAAGCTTTGAAGCCGCGAGCCGCCTTGGCAGCTTCACCGCCGCCGGAGCCGAGCTCGGGCTGACCCAGGCAGCCGTCAGCAACCACATCAGTGCGCTGGAGACCCGGCTCGGTCATGTTCTGTTTGAACGCACCACTCGCAAGGTGGAACTGACAGAAAGCGGCCGGGCCTATCTGCAACCGGTTCGCAAGGCGCTTCAGGATCTGGCGGTGTCGACGGAGGGCCTGTTTGGTAGCAAGAGCTCGGGAACCGTCACCATTCGAGCTCCGATTTCAGAAGCTGTGCTGATCATCGCACCGGCTCTGGTGGAATTTCAGAAAGTTCAGCCCGATCTCGACATCCGTCTCTTGTCGGCGATCTGGGCGGACACAGTTCTGGAAACCGGTGTCGACATTGAAATTCGTTTGGGCGCTGGCAACTGGCCCGGGTGCCGAGCCGAACCGTTCGGGAGCGAGTTTGTCGTGCCGATCTGTCATCCCGATATTGCGAAAACCCTGAAATCACCGAACGACCTGTCCGGACTTTCTCTCGTTCACATTCTTGGATTTGACGACCACTGGCCACATTTCTTTGAGGCCCTGAAACAGGAAGGACCGGACAACACCAAGGGTGTTACTGTCGACACATCCCTGGCTGCCGTTGAATGGGCGGCTGCAAAAGGAGGCGTCGCCCTCATCCTGGAACGCATCGCATTGCGGCTTGCTTCGTCAGGACGGCTGGCGATCCCGTTCGGTACAAGAATACCGTCAGGCCAGAACCACTATCTCATCCATCGCGACAAGGCGCCCTCGCAGAACCCCGCAGCCCAAACGGTCGAGAATTGGCTAAGAGGATTGTTCAGCGGCGAGTGAAAGGCAACGGCTGTTCTCAACCATGCGCGCCGAGTCTCGTTTGAATTGAAGAACCTGCAAGTTCGACAACGAATTTGTGCCCTCACCAGTCTGCCCTTTGCCCATTGCCGGACCGTTTACTCCGCGGCAAAAAGCTTCGCCGTCATTGCAAGACTGGCACCACAGGGTTCCTCGGCTTCGCCACCTTCGGATTTCCCTGCCCCATCCGCAGGTCTCAGATTGACAAAGTCATAAAGCGAGCGGTCGAGCAGATGCGACGGCCGGGCATGGCCCAGAGCACGGGCCATGACGCCAAGGCGGCCGGGCGCTTCCTTTTCCCAGCCCTGCAGCATGCGTTTGACCTCTTCACGCTGCAAACCGTCCTGCGAACCACACAAGTTGCACGGAATGATCGGGAACTGCATGCCGGTGGAGAATTTCTCTATATCGATTTCAGACGAATAGGCCAGCGGCCGCAGCACCAAAAGGTCGCCCTCATCGTTGATCAGCTTTGGCGGCATGGAAGCAAGGCGCCCGCCATGGAAGAGATTCATGAAAAAGGTTTCCAGGATATCGTCCCGGTGATGCCCCAGCACAATCGCCTCGCAGCCCTGCTCCCGCGCAACCCGATACAAAATACCCCGGCGCAGGCGTGAGCACAGCGAGCAATAGGTGCGATTTTCAGGAATCTTGTCAGTAACGATCGAATAGGTGTCCTCACGGATAATGAGGTGTTCGATGCCGTTTTCTTCAAAGAACCTTGGCAGCACATCCGCAGGAAACCCCGGCTGCGCCTGATCCAGGTTGCAGGCGACCAGATCGACGGGCAAAAGCCCCCGCCATTTCAGCTCGATGAGCACAGCCAGCAAAGTGTAGCTGTCTTTCCCGCCGGAAAGACAGACGAGCCATTTCGGCCTGTTTTCCTGAGATGCCCCCTCCGGCAACATGCCGAAGTCGCTGATTGCCTCGCGCGCTTGCCTCAGCAGCCGCTTGCGCAGCTTCTTGAATTCGACGCTCGACGGTGCATTGCGCAAGAGCGCCGGAACGTCGATGTCGGTACTGTCGGCAATATCATTCATGCAGCAGGCCTCGGATTTTTCCTGGGGGTGCGATCTTCGCGCTGACATAGCGGATTGTCAGGTTGAGGCCAAGAAGAAAGGCCTTAAATCCAGATATTCCGCGCGTTTTCAGATGAAGAGATTTTTTTCGACTTTCCGCGTAGGGTCCTGCCATCGGCATCGTGAAAGGTGTGTCCCGGTCAACCCGGGACGAATGAAACAACCATAGAAAGACCCGTCACGATGCTCCGTCTCCCACTTCTGGCCGCCACTGTCCTGTCACTGGCACTGGCACTTCCCGCTTCGGCGTTCGCCGACAGCTCCTATTACCGCTATGGCCCTTACGGCGGTTACGCGCAAGGAAGCACCCACACATCACCCGGCCACGCCTCGCGTTCGTTTAGTGCACAGGGGGCATATGGCGGCAGCGCGACGCTGAACGGCAGCTGCACCCAGGGCGCAGGCTGTTCCCGGGACTGGAGCCGCACGCTGCGCAATGGCGCAACCGCTTCCGGCACCGTTACGGCACAACGAGGACAGGGTGTCAGCCGCAGTGGAACCGGCTTCCGCGGACGTACCTGGTAATCATAATCGGAATGCCCGTCCAAAGGCTCCATCCGCTACAAACCCGAAATCGCATCAGCACATTTCCCTCGCAACCATTCCAAGGCATTTCCAGATGAAACAGACCTTCGGCATCGCAGCTCTGGCCCTTACGCTCGTTTTCACAGCTGCTCCTTCCGTCTCCGCCCAGCAGTTCGACCAGGCGCAGCTGCAGGAAACGATCGCGCGCCTCAACCTGACCGAAGCGCAGAAACAGGCAGCACGCCCTGTCATTGAAGCAGGTGTTCGCGAGCGCCTGCAGATCCTGCAGAACGCCGGATTTGAGCGGGGCAAGAAACCGACGTTTTCGCAACTGATGAAGGTTCGCGGTCCGATCACCGAGTCTCGAGCAAGAACCGAAGCACAGCTGAGCACCATTCTGGATCCTGCCCAGATGGCGGAATACCGAAAGATTACCGATGAACGCCGGAAACAGCTGCGCGCGCAGTTTCAGTGATGCGAGAGCCACGGTAAGCTTCTCGCAATGGCCCGGATCGACCCCGATGATGACGATGCCTTGCTCAAGGCGGCGGGAGAAGGCAGTCAGTCTGCCTTCAATCGCCTGGTGCAGCGCCATGCGCCGCGTCTTCATGCCGTGGCTCAGCGGTATGGCTGCACCAGCGCCGATGCCGACGAAATCGTTCAGGACGTATTCTGGCGCGCCTGGAAACACTCTTCCAAGTGGCAACCGGGCGCGGCAAAAGCGTCCACATGGCTTTATCGCCTGGCGGTCAATCGTACCATCGACAATCGGCGGGCCACCGGACGCCGTCCGGAAGAACCGATCGAAGAAGGTCAGGACTTTCAGGACAACGCCGCGACGGTGGAACAGATCCTCGACGATCGGCAACAGCTTCAAGTCATGCGCTCGGCCATCTCCCGTCTACCGGACAGGCAGCGCATGGCAATCATCCTCTCCACCCAGCAGGAGAAATCCAACCTCGAGATTGCTGAGATCCTCGGCATATCGGAAGGCGCGGTCGAGCAGCTCATGGTACGAGCCCGCAGAACCCTGCGCGAAAATTATAGGAGCCTCACATGACGCTTCAGGAATTCGATGAAGGGCTTCTGACATGGGGGGCAAACCTCGATCGATGGCCAGAAGACACCCGTAGCGCCGCAAGACAACTACTCGAAACCGACGCGGAAGCCCGCACGCTGTGGCAGGAGGCTACCCATTTCGATGCGATCCTTGGAACCGCCAGTGCGGTCGAGATGAGCCAGAGTGCCGTGGTGGCGAAAACTCAGATCAACCTGCAGACACGCCGCGAAGGATCCGCTCTCTTGCGGCTACTGCCGATCGGGCAACTGATTGGTTTTGGAACGCTTGCCGGTGCCGGCGGAGTGGCCGCCGCATTTCTGGTGCCTGCCGGTGCAAATACCGGCGCTTTGCTGACCCTGGCCTTGGGAGGAGGTCTGCAATGACGTCGAAACCCCTGCGCCTAGCCATTTTGCTGTTGAGCGTTTCATTGGTCCTTAATTTCGCTCTCGGCGCTTTTGTCTTCACAAGTTATGTCCGCGATCGCGTTTTCGACCGGATCACCCAGTTGAGCGATACGGAACCATCTCCTGCGTTGAAAGCGGCCTTCAGACAGACGTTGAGAGAAGACCGGCGCGCCATCTTGCAGTCTGCCCGCCAATTGCGTCAGGCACGCGAGCATCAGCACGAAGTTCTGACAGCTCCGGAGCTTGACGTTTCCGCCCTGGATGAGGCGCAGGCCGAAGTTCGCGAGGCGGCGGCTGCACTCATGTCGGTTCTGCAAAAGGCTTTGCGGCAGACAGCGGAGACCCTTCCCGAAAATGAGCGACAAAACATACCGAAAGTTGGCTTTGGTTCCCTGCAAACACTCCTCAAGGAAGACACAAGGCCTGGCGGCTGATACTCACTCTCTCGAAAAGCTACCCCGGGTGCGTGCTCGCAAGTCACTACCTTGGCTCAGGCCGGTGGTCGAGCTTACCGCTTCAGCACCTGCCGGAGCGCCGCGACAACTTCCTTCACCTGCCTGGGAGGCTTCGTCCCGTGCTGATGTACGGCATAGATCGGTGATATGGATACAGGTGCAATCCGCACCAGCTCATCGCTCTTCTCCGCCAGCATGTCAGGAAGCAACCCGACCCCAGCCCCCGCCTCCAGAAAATCGCGAACGCCCAAAACAGTGTTGCTGCGCACTCGGGGTGACACACGCAGCTGTAAGCCGGCATCCATCCGGTAGGTGACGGGGTCGCCCTGCCAGTCATTGGCGACATGAGGCCAATCCTCAAGTTCCTCAAACTTTTCAGGAACGCCCCCTCGCTTTTCGATCAAAGTTCGGCTGCCAAATATGCTCTCATGTAACGAACCAATTCGGGAAATACGGGCTGATTGCGGTGCTGAGCCTCCAACGCGAATTGCCAGGTCGATCTGATGTTCTACAAGATTGATCGGCACATCTTCGGCGACCAGTCTTACATTCCCTCTGCCTTCCCTGAGAAAGCTTGAAAGAACCGGTACCAGCAAGGATTGGCAAAGCGCATGAGGAGCTGTCACGGTGAGCGTGCGCTGCAGGTCCCTCCCCGATTGAGCCAGCGTTTCCTGCAGATCCTGTTGTACCTGACGCAAGGAATTACAGTGCGGCAGCAAACGCGCTCCCGTGTCGGTCAGGGACATGGAACGGGTCGTCCTGAAAAGAACCTTTGCCCCGACGGCATCCTCGATACGCTTCAGCGCCTGGCTGACTGCGGATTTGGTCAATCCGCTTTGCCGGGCCGCTGCCGTGATGCTGCGCGTTTCGGCAACACTCAAAAAGATCAGAAGGTCGTTCGTGTTCGGCATCATTGTACAGCAACACTAAACAGTATTTCTAAACAATCTACCTTGTTCCGAATGCTGTTTCCCCGAATGATGACATCATCGAAACTCAGAGAGCGAGTTGAACATGACATCGAAGATCGAAACCGCAGCCCTTGAAAAACTGTCGCAGTGGAAAGCAGCCTTCAATGCAGGCGATGCCGCCGGTTGCGCAGCTTGCTATGAGGAAGATGCGCTTATGGTCGCGACACCATTCGGCGAGTTCCGTGGCCGTGACGCCATTCAGTCCTTCTGGGCGAACCTGATTGCGCAAGGATTTTCCGACGTGGCCTATCGGGACGCCAAAGTCGAAAAGTTGAATGAAAATGAGGTGGTGGTTTCGGCGGCCTGGAGCATGAACAAGGCCCATGGCATTATCACCAAGGAACATTGGGTACTCCAGAATGACGGCTCGGCTCTTCTGCGCGAAGACCGGTTTGAAGCTCAAGGATAATCGGCATGCCCACCACACGCCTGACTGCGCTATCCCTGAAGGTCCGCGACCCGGACAAGCTTGCTGATTTCTACTGCAATATTCTGGGAATGCACCGGACCGAGACTGACGGTGCAACAGCGGTCGGGTACGGCGCCCCAGGTGCCGACCTTATTCTGGAGCCTTCCGACAAGGCGGGCATCTACAATCACCGGCAAAACGACCGCTACTGGAAGATTGCGCTCACCGTTCCGGATCTGGACCTAGCCTATACTCAGCTCACGGATCTCGGTCTGACGATTACGGCGCCGCACCAGTTTCGCGACATTGCCTACATGAGCCATATGTCCGACCCTGAAGGACACGTTATCGAGCTGATACAGCACAGTTTCGAGGGCAAGCCACACACGGCTATGGGAGATGCGAATTACCCCCTTGGTGGAGGAGCCCGGATCGGCCTGATCACGCTTCGGACAGACGATATCGAAACCGATATGGCACGTTGCCGGGACGAGTTGGGAATGCGTTTCCTGTCCCGGCAGGCAGTTTCCGATCTCGGGTTTGATCTCTATTTTTTTGGCGTCACCGAAGAAACTCCTCCGAATCCGGACGTTAATGCGGTGGAGAACCGCGAATGGCTTTGGCAGCGGCCCTATACGGTTCTTGAATTCCAGCACAGGCTGAGCGGAACAATTTCTCTTCCGGAAGAAGGCTCGATCGGTGATGCCACCGTCCGAATGCAATTGGCAGACGGCAACGAGATAGGAATCCGATAAGGAACCGGACCGTTCACAACGCGGCTCCTTTGTGCCGGAAACGCTCCTCCTCAAACGGATAGCCATCGTGCTATGGGCGGCGATACTGCCAAGACTTTTTCAGATCTTGCATGCGGAGCCTGTCAGGTCTACTCATTGACGCCCTACGCTCTTTCAGGAAACTGCCAGTCCGCGATGAATTCGGGCCTTCGTCACCAAGCTTGGTCCACCTTCCAGAACCGTCCGATTTAAGCAATCGGTCCCTCGTCGCCAATCTGGGATAGAACCCTTTTGCGCCTGCTGATCAGCTGAAAGCGCATTTTCGAACAAACAGGTTTCGTTTCCGGACGAGCGTATTGAACTCTGGCTTTAGAACATCGGTCTGAAAGACTGTTCCCGGTCATGTTCGACGCCGTTTAGTGCTTCGACACCTGTATTCGAAATTGGAATAACCGCGATGAAAATCACCAAACTGACCACCTACATCGTTCCGCCGCGCTGGTGTTTCCTGAAAATCGAGACCGACGAAGGTCTTGTCGGCTGGGGCGAACCTGTGCTGGAAGGCAAGGCCCTGGCTGTCGAGGCAATGGTACATGAATTGAGCGATTACCTGATCGGCAAGGACCCGCGCCTGATCGAAGATCACTGGAACGTCATGTACCGGGGCGGTTTCTATCGTGGTGGCGGTGTCCATATGTCGGCGATTTCCGGCATCGACCAGGCTCTGTGGGACATCAAGGGCAAGGCGGCAGGTTTGCCTGTTCATGCGCTGCTTGGCGGTAAATGCCGCGACAAGATCAAGGTCTATTCCTGGATCGGCGGCGACCGCCCTTCCGACGTTGCCGAAAATGCCAGGGACGTCATGAAGCGCGGCTTCAAGGCCATCAAGCTGAATGGCTGCGAGGAAATGCAGATTGTTGACAGCAATACAAAGATTGATGCGGCCGTCGCCACGATTGCAACCATTCGCGAGGCCGTCGGTTACGAGCTCGGCATCGGTGTTGACTTTCACGGCCGCGTTCAAAAGCCGATGGCAAAGGTTCTGGCCAAGGAACTCGAGCAATACCGGCTGATGTTCATCGAAGAGCCGGTCCTGTCGGAAAACAAGGAAGCCCTCAGGGACATTGTCAATCACACCGCAACGCCGATTGCACTCGGTGAACGCCTATATTCCCGCTGGGATTTCAAGTCGGTGCTGCAGGACGGTTACGTCGACATCATCCAGCCTGACCTGTCCCATGCCGGTGGCATTACCGAGTGCCGCAAGATTGCAACCATGGCCGAGGCTTATGACGTTGCCCTTGCCCCCCACTGCCCTCTCGGACCGATCGCCCTTGCCGCCTGCCTTCAGGTCGACGCGGTGTCGCATAATGCCTTCATTCAGGAACAGTCTCTCGGCATTCACTACAATTCCTCCAACGACATCCTCGACTACATCTCCAACAAGGGTGTCTTTGGCTATGAAGACGGCTTTGTCAGCATTCCGGACGGCCCGGGTCTGGGGGTAGAGATAGACGAGGAATATGTGAAGGAGCGGGCAAAGACAGGTCACCGCTGGCGCAACCCGGTCTGGCGGCACGAGGACGGCTCGGTTGCCGAGTGGTAGAGCAAATCAGGCGCGGGACTGGTGAGATCGCTCTCTGGTCTCGGAAGCCTTGGCAGTTGACCCAAAAGAAAAGGCCCGCCAAGAGGCGGGCCCTTCCGAGAACTGTATTCGACGGCAAATTACCGCGAATAGAACTCGACCACCAGGTTCGGTTCCATCTGTACCGGGTACGGTACGTCAGAGAAGCCCGGAACGCGGGAGTAAGTTGCGGTCATTTTTCCGTGGTCGACGTCGACGTAATCCGGAACGTCACGCTCAGCGGACTGGACAGCTTCCAGAACCAGAGCGAGCTGCTTGGACTTTTCACGAACTTCGATGACATCGCCCGGACGCAGCTGATAGCTCGGGATGTTCACGCGCTTGCCGTTGACCTTGATGTGGCCGTGGTTGATGAACTGACGAGCAGCAAACACGGTCGGGACAAACTTGGCGCGGTAGATGATCGCGTCGAGGCGGCGCTCCAGCAGGCCGATCAGGTTTTCAGAAGTATCGCCTTTCAGACGGGAAGCTTCTGCATAGACCTTGCGGAACTGCTTTTCGGAAATGTTGCCGTAGTAGCCTTTCAGCTTCTGCTTTGCGCGGAGCTGAATACCGAAGTCGGACAGTTTGCCTTTACGGCGCTGACCGTGCTGGCCAGGACCGTATTCACGCTTGTTGGCCGGGCTCTTCGGACGACCCCAGATGTTTTCGCCCATCCGGCGGTCGATTTTGTACTTAACGCTATGGCGCTTTGACATATCGCGGTTTCCTTTGAATTCGCGTTGTTTTTCTAAAAAGGAAACGCGCCCTCCTTTATCGTCACCGCTCGCGCAAACGAACGGATCGGATCGACAGGGACCCAGCTAGACGGCGCCGGCTGAATGCCCACGGGTGCGTAGATCCGGAAGACAAATGCCCGCCGGACCGCGCGGACATACCGTCTGCCTCTCAAAAAGTCAACTTTGAGCGTGGTTGAGACGTCGAAAATCCTGCTTTCGCCGAAGGTTCCCCCATCGCACCGCTCACATGCAGTCAGCTGAGACCACCGGACGGGACACGTCCGTCCTGTCTCAGTAGGAACTGCATTCGTGTTCCCTGTACTCCCTAAGCGTTGTGAAGCAGCAGTTTTGGCCCAATGTCGATTCGTTTTTGCTCAGAAGAATGCCAAAAAAACTGCCACAGCAACTTCAAGGAGAAGCCCACAGATCAAGCAGCTTATTGTTTAACTTTCGTACAAACTGCACAAAACGATAAAGTACACACCAAAATTCCAAGGGATTTCAAGGAAATTGAAAATATTGAAGAAGGATTTTGCAGACTATCTACGAACAAATTAGTCGATTTCTGCATCACAACAACAGCGAATTCGAATACGGGAAAATACCTATATCCTGGAGTAGGACTTGCCTATTCTTGCGTTCTCCTTGCACAAATCGCCGCACTAGATGACCTTACGTTCACAAAGCGCAGAAAATAATGCATACATTTAGAAATTTTTAATTGCAGGTTTTCACTATGCAATCGCCGTTACAACCATAGCGAATAATAGCAGTGACGGCAGTGATCACGAGACCCCATCACAAACCGGACGTTTGGAAGCCGCACGCGGTGAATAGGATCAGGCATGTCAGCAAATTGTACTGCAGCTTTGGGGAGCGACTCGGACGCCACCGACATACGATGGCACTCGCCTGATCATGTTCTCCAGATGCTCGACTACGCTCTGCAGCCGATCGTCGACATCGGGACCGGCGTTGTTTACGGGTACGAAGCGAAAATTCGCCCCACGGAAACAGCAGGTGATCACGCTCCTGAAACCCTGATTGAAACGGCTCATCAAAACGGTTTTCTGCCGGAACTTGAATGCAGCCTTTTGCGCAAGGCGCTCCAAAGGTTCAAAGACTTGCGGATTGCCCAGGGGACAAAGCTTTACTTCAAGCTTGACGGCAGGGATCTTGGCCAGGAAAACGACCCGCGCATGGGTTTGAACGCCCTGGTTCTCGAAACCGGATTGCAGGTCAACCAGATTTGCCTCGAATTTTCCGAACGGCATCGGCAAACCTTCACGGATGTCACCCATCATGCGATCAACGATCTCAGGCAGTTCGGCTTTCTCGTCGCTCTGGATGATTTTGGCCGCGGCTCTTCAGAACTGAAGCTTTTGCATGATGTTTCGCCCGACTACGTCAAGATCGACCGGTTCTTCCTGAACGGTGTCGATTGCGATCCCAGGCGCAAGCTGTTCGTCACAACGGTTGCCAATCTGGCACATGTTCTTGGCGCACGCGTTGTTGCAGAAGGTGTCGAAACAGAGAGAGAGTTCAAGGCGTGCCGCGAAGCAGGCTGTGACCTGATCCAGGGTTTCTTCATCGCTCAACCATTTCAGAAAGCGACCAGCGCCAAGCTCTTTTACGATCATGTCCGCGCACCCGGAACCGGCCGTAAGCGACGCGAAGAGCAGGATCGCATTCGCAACGAACTCATGGATCTGCCGACCATCCGTTTCGACGCGTCCATGAACGAGCTGCTGGACATGGTCGTGCACAATCAGGACGGCAATGTCATCCCGGTTCTGGACGCCAATCGCGAACCGCGCGGCCTGATCCATGAACGCGACCTGAAGGCTTATCTTTACGCCGGCGGTCCTGATGACGCCGATGCAAAAGCAGCCCTCGATTTCCCGCTACGGTCCTTCGTTCGCGCCTGCCCGATCGCAGACATCGACTCCAACGCCGACATGTTGCTGGTGACCTTTGCCTCCTCGATCAACTCGGACGGTATCATCATCACCGAGAATTTCCGCTACGCCGGCTTTTTGTCAGCAACTTCTCTTCTGAAGATCATTCACGAGAAACGGTTGCAGGAAGCACAGGACCAGAACCCGCTCACGCGGCTGCCAGGCAACGGTGCGATCACACGCTTTATCTCGGATATGGCGAAACGGAGCTCACAGGACCGCCACTTGTGTTACCTGGACTTCGACAACTTCAAGCCCTTCAACGACACTTACGGTTTCCGCCAGGGGGACCGGGCGATCATTCTGTTCAGCGAATTGCTGCAGCGGCACATCTCCGGCACCGGCACGTTTTTCGGCCATATCGGCGGCGATGACTTTTTTGCCGGATTTCACAACACGGACCAGACCGATGCCGCCGCCCGCATGCTGGCACTGAAGCGGGCTTTCCGGCTGGATGTGGAAAGCTTTTACGAACCGGAGCACAGGGAACGTGGCTATATTGAAGCGCAGGACCGTTTCGGCACGACACGGCAGTTTCCGCTTTTGCAGTGCTCCATTTCAATTCTGAGCCTGCCCAAGGGCATGACCATCCATCCGGACAAACTCAATGACGAGATCATGCAGTTGAAGTTGGCTGCGAAGAAGTCAGATGACGGTCTGGTGGTGAAAAGTCTCGCCGCCTAGCGCTTGATCAATTGCAGGCCAAACCCTGCGAGAAGCCTTTCCAGACCGCGATCTTGCGGATTTGACGTAAACAACGCTTCATCCGGAGCCTCTGCCGGACCTCTTGCCTCTTTGTTTTCCAGGACCCGCACCAATTGTCGTGCGATCGCCTCTGCCGGATCCAGCCAGTCGACCGGCCAGGGAGCAATCTTGCGAAAACGGTTGGCGAGAAACGGATAGTGGGTGCAGGCTAGCACCACGATATCCGTGCGCCTGCCCTCCTGCTCCAGAAAACACCCGGCAATTTCCTGCCCCAGTTCCTCGTCGGAGACCGCCTCGCCACGAAGATGTTTTTCGGCAAGCTCCGCCAGCGCGTCGGATCCGACCAGTCGCACATGGCATTGGCTGGCAAAGCTGTCGATGAGACTGCGTGTGTAGGTGCGCCGAACGGTTCCAGGTGTCGCCAACACCGAAATCAATCCGGAAGACGTCTGCTCCGCGGCCGGTTTAATGGCTGGAACAGTTCCGACGAAAGGAACCTCGGGGTGAGCCGCGCGCAAAGCTTCACCAGCCAGGGTGAAAGCCGTGTTGCAGGCAATCACGACCGCCTTCGGGCGATAGGTTCCGATGAGTTCCTCAAAGAGCCTCAGAAGACGGTTTCTAAGTTCGCTCTCCTGCCAACGGCCGATTGGAAATGCGGCATCGTCGGCAACATAGAGCAACGGCTCATACGGCAGCAGATAACGAGCCTCGCGCAGAACCGTAAGCCCACCCAGACCAGAATCGAATATCAGAACCGGTCGTGATGGGCTCATCATGTCACCTCACTCCTGATTGTCAGGTGTGCCACGCTCCTTGCGCGGCCGGGTTTCACGTTTTTCCAGAGATGCCACGACACCTCGCAATGCACGCACTTCCTGCTCGGTAAGCTCCGCCTTCTGGAAAATGTTGCGCAGCGTCCGGACCATATGCGGCCGCCGCTCCGGCGGCCGGAAAAATGTTGCCTTGTCCAGGGCACCTTCAAGATGCTCGAAAAAACGCAAGAGATCATCTTTCTGCGCGGGCGGATGCTCTTCCTCTGACAAGATGAACGGCAAGGCTCCCGAAGAGGCAGTCTTGCGCCATTCGTAGGAGCAGACAAGCACTGCCTGCGCGATGTTGAGTGAGGCAAAATCGGGATCGACAGGCAAAGTCACGATCTCGTCGGCAAGAGCGACTTCTTCATTGTTCAGCCCCCAGCGCTCGCGTCCGAAGAGATAGCCGGTCGCGCTTCCCTTCTCGCCAAGTTCGACAGCTTTTCTGGCGGCCTCGTCCGGCCCGCGTACCGGCTTCGGCACTTCTCGGGAGCGCGCGGTCGTCGCGTAGACGAATTGCAGGTCCGCAATGGCGTCTTCAACGCTCTCGAATACCTGCACCTTGTCGATGACGTGATCCGCCCGGCTGGCAGCCGCACGCGCCTTTTCGCTTGGCCAGCCATCGCGCGGATTGACGATCCTGAGGTCCACCAGACCGAAATTGGCCATGGCCCGGGCCGCGGTGCCGATATTCTCGCCAAGCTGAGGCTCGCACAGGATCACCGCGGGCGGCTTTGCCGTGATCGCGCGGGCTTCTTCTCTGATTTTTGCATTCTTGCTCATGAAGCCGGGGTGTAGCTGTTTCTCACGGGATTGAAAAGTTGCTTGGGGTGGATTTCCTTGTTCACCAGACCTTCCGATCAGGCCTTCGGCATTTCCCGCACGGGAATGATGGCCTGGGTTCTGTCAAACCCCTTGAGTTCGAACAGCGTTCCCTTGTCTCTGGATACTCCTACAAGATCAGCGACCTTTCCGGACACGACGGTTTGACCATTGACCAGAACTGCCGAGGACAGCAAACGGGCCGCCAGATTGACCGTCGGACCAATCGCGGTAAAGTCCAGACGATCGGATGCCCCTATGTTTCCGTATTGCAGAGGACCAATATGAACAGCCGCCCGGAACGGCGGCGAGCTTTCGGTAAAAACCGGTTCATCCTGTCCGCCAGATGCCTTCGCCAAGGCCCTCAGTGCGCGTTTACAGGCAGCTTTCTCGCCGATCTCTTCGGTGATCGGGAAGATGGCAAGAAGACCGTCCCCCATGAACTTCAATATCTCGCCGCCTTCTTCAACGATGGGAGGCACAAGGCTGTCATAGAACCTGTTGAGACGCGCAAGAACCTGTTCGGCGGTTGCCGAATTGGAAAAGCGTGTAAAAGCAACCAGATCCGCGAAGACCACACAGGCGGAAATTTCTTCGATATCGCCGCGGTGAACCCGGCCTGATAGAATACGATGACCGCTGTCGCGACCGACATAGGCCGACAGCAAATTGGCTGCGTTCAACCGCAACATATAGGTTTCGGTCAGTCTGGCGAGCGGCAACCGGATGCGCTCCAGCGCAGACATCATCTCATCATCAAAACCTCCATCCGCCCTGGTCGCCCAACTGACGAGATGGGTTTCTCCGGTGGTGAAGAAGAGCGGCTGGACCACATAGTCCGTGACACCCTCATCCCGGAATTGCTTGAGAATGAGGAAATCGTCCGGACAGTCCGGGTCGCACAATCTGCGCCGCAGCATCTTGCCGGTTTTCAGAACCGTCGGCAGCGGATTGTCGTGGTATTCGGCACCGTCAAATGCAGCCATATCCGCGTCCGACATGTCGACGCCCTCGCCTGCCAACCAGCGTATCCGCCGGCCCTGCAGGTTGGGATGAAGCGTATAGATGAAAAGCGCAAACCTCTCGACCGGCACACCGGCAGCCACCAGGCGGCCGCAGATCCCCGTCACAATCTCCCGCGCATCCGCACTCGGCCGTGCCCCGTCGAGCATCCACCAGAACAGATCGTCCAGTTTTGGGGTGTCGATCAAGTCAGATCTCCGTGCCCGGCAAGCAGAGGGTTTCACACCCATTCTAGCCAAGCTTGCTGCCCGAGTGAAAGTGAGCTTGGAGCAACCACAGAATTCAGAGACGTGAACGGATGGGGTGCGGGATACTGGATCCCGGATCTCCGCTTCGCTGCGTTCGGGATGACAATCTACGTGAACACCAACACCTCTTGAACATTTCAATCAAAATCTCGGTCTCGCGATATCAACGAAATGATGCCCAATACTTCTGCCTTGTCATCCCTGCGCAGGCAGGGATCCAGTACTCACAGAACACAGAAGCCTGGCTCGAAACTCACTGCATACTGGAAACTGGATCAGAGACCTCCGCTCTGCTGCGTCCAGGATGACAATCTATGTGAAAACCGGCACTTCGTGAACTATTCGAGCAGAGTATCTGTCTCTCAATATCAACCGATATGATGCCCGATACTTCTGCCTTGTCATCCCTGCTCAGGCAGGGATCCAGTATTCAAAGAACGCAGAAGCCCGGTTCGAAACTCAACCGCATACTGGATCCCGGACCTCCGCTTCGCTGCGTCCGGGATGACAACCGGGTTATGAAAGCTTTGAATAGAGATCGTCCCAATCGGGATTGCGCTTTTCGATCAGGCTGACCTTCCAGGCACGTTTCCAACGCTTGATCCGTTTCTCCCGTTGAATTGCCTGTTCGATTTCCTCGTGAACCTCGTAATACACCAGTCGATGAACACCATATTTTGCGGTGAACTCACTGCCTCTTCCATCGCGGTGCTCGAAAACACGTTTAAGCAGGTTATTGGTAACACCCACATAGAGTGTCCCTCCGAGGCCGCTGGCTAGAATGTAGACGAAATACTGCTGATCGAGATGCACATTAGCCTTTCAACACGAAACTGAAGAAGACAAACACTACTCCAGATTGTCACTCTTACAAAGGTAGTATCCAATAGTCACAAAATGCGGAGACCTATTTCGAAACGCAGCAGCATACTGAAACTCGGGTCTCCACTCCGCGGCGTCCATGATCACAACTTGTCTGAAGACCAAACCCCGGAGAGCTTTTCGAGCAGGTTAGCAGCGAAGCTAACTGAATGATGCCCCACACTCCTGCCTTGTCATCCCTGCGCAGGCAGGGATCCAGTACTCACAGCGCACATAGGCTTGGTTCGGAACTCAACCGCATACTGGATCCCGGACCTCCGCTTCGCTGCGTCCGGGATGACAACCGGGTTATGAAAGCTTTGAATAGAGATCGTCCCAATCGGGATTGCGCTTTTCGATCAGGCTGACCTTCCAGGCGCGTTTCCAACACTTGAGCCTCCCCCTCCCCAATTGCCTTTTCCCCCGCGTTTGCTAAAACGCCGTCAACTTCCTGCCGATACGTCCTTTGAAGGGCTGGCAATTGATTGCGTACAATTGTATACGCATCACGAAATCCCGTCCGGGGGCGCCTCCCTGCCCTCACCGACCACACTTCGAACGCTAGGAAATGTGAGAGTTATGGCCGATATCATCTACACCAAGGTCGACGAAGCACCGGAACTGGCAAGCGCCTCGTTCCTGCCGATCATCCGCTCCTTCACCAAGGCAGCCGGGCTGACCATCGGAACAAGGGACATTTCTCTCGCGGGCCGCATTCTGGCGAATTTCCCGGAATACCTGACTGACGAGCAGAAGCAGTCTGACGACCTGGCTGAACTAGGCCAGATGGTGAAGCAGCCTGATGCCAACGTCATCAAACTGCCGAACATTTCCGCTTCCCAACCGCAGCTGAATGCGGCCATCAAGGAACTGCAGTCCCAGGGCTACAAGCTTCCGGACTATCCGGCAGAGCCGAAGACGGACGAAGAAAAGACCGTCAAGGTAAAGTACGACGCCATCAAGGGGTCCGCGGTGAACCCGGTTCTGCGCGAAGGCAACTCAGACCGCCGCGCGCCGAAAGCCGTCAAGGAATACGCCAAGAAGAATCCGCACCGCATGGGTGAATGGGTGTCTTCTTCCAAGACCCACGTTGCCACCATGGGCGAGAACGACTTCCGCTCCAACGAGAAGTCGCTGACCGTCCCGGCTGAATCCACTGGAACCGCCAAGATTGAATTCGACGCCAAAGGCGGTGACCTCACCGTTCTCAAGGCTGACTGGCCGCTGGAAGAAGGCGACGTCATCGACGCCACCTACATGAGCGTGAAAGCCCTTTCCGCGTTCCTGGAAAAGGAAATCCAGGACGCGAAGGATCAGGGTATCCTGTTTTCGCTGCATATGAAGGCGACCATGATGAAGGTCTCCGACCCGATCATCTTCGGTCACTGCGTCAGAGTTTTCCTGAAGGATGTCTTCGAAAAGCATGCAGCCACTTTTGCGCAGCTGGGTGTCAACCCGGATCTCGGCATCGGTGACCTTGAAGCGAAAGTCGCAACCCTGCCTGCCGGCAAGAAAGAAGAAGTCGAAGCCGACATCAGGGCAGCGCTGGACAATGGCCCGGCCATGTACATGGTGAATTCCGACAAGGGCATCACCAACCTGCATGTCTCTTCCGACGTCATCATCGACGCCTCCATGCCGGCGCTGATCCGTGCCGGCGGCAAGGGCTGGGGCCCGGACGGCAATGAAGCCGACGCAAAGTGCGTTATTCCGGACAGTTCCTATGCAGGTGTCTACTCCGCCGTTATCGACTTCTGCCGTGAATATGGTGCTCTCGATCCGGCCAAGATGGGCACCGTGCCGAATGTCGGCCTGATGGCTCAAAAGGCCGAGGAATACGGCTCGCATCCGCAGACCTTCAAGGCACCTGCCGACGGTACCATCCGTATCGTTGATGAAGCCGGCAACACGCTGCTTGAGCACGAAGTGGAAGAAGGCGACATCTGGCGTGCATGCCGCACCAAGGACGCGCCGATCCGCGACTGGGTGAAGCTCGGCGTCACCCGTTCGCGCCTGTCCGGCATGCCGGGCGTCTTCTGGCTCAACGAAGACCGTGCGCATGACGCGGAACTGATCAAAAAGGTCAAGACTTACCTGCCGGAGCACGACACCTCCGGTCTCGATCTGCAGATCATGGCTCCGACAGATGCTGCCAAATACTCCACCGAGCGTATCGCCCGTGGTGAAGACACCATCTCCATCACCGGCAACGTTCTGCGTGACTACCTAACCGATCTTTATCCGATCCTGGAAGTCGGTACCTCTGCAAAAATGCTTTCCATCGTGCCGCTGATGAACGGCGGTGGTCTGTTTGAAACAGGTGCCGGTGGCTCTGCGCCGAAGCACGTGCAGCAGCTGCAGGAAGAAAACTACCTGCGTTGGGATTCCCTCGGCGAGTTCTGCGCCCTCGGCGCATCGCTGGAGCACCTTGCCAACGTCAAGGGCAACAAGAAGGCCCAGGTTATTGCCGACGCACTCGACAAGGCCATCGAAGGTCTGCTCGACAATGACAAGTCCCCGGCCCGCAAGGTCGGCGGTCTCGACAACCGCGGCAGCCACTTCTACATCGCCCTTTACTGGGCACAGGCTCTGGCGGCACAAGATGATGACGCGGATCTGAAAGCCCAGTTCGCACCGATCGCCGAAGCCCTGTCCTCCAACGAAGACAAGATCGTGGGTGAACTCAACGGTGTTCAGGGATCTCCGGCTGATACCGGCGGCTACTATCATGCCCCACAGGCCAAGGTCGATGCCGTCATGCGCCCAAGCGCAACACTGAATGGTATTATCGGATAAGACCGACGAACATGCGATCCGAAAAGGGCGGCATTTGCCGCCCTTTTTTGCGACAATGAACGTAATGAAAGAGCATTGAGCGTCGGCACACGTTCAGCGAGCCTCAGCAGACACCAAATCTGACAGGACGAAATGCGTCACTGCTCAGCCGGCAAACTCGCTCCGGTACGTCTCAACTGCCCGGGTGTCAGATTGAACTGACGCTTGAATGCCCGGTTGAAGGCGGCTTCCGAGTTGTAGCCGATGTTCTCGGCGATATCGATCAGCGGCAGATCCGTATCCCTGATTTCCCTCCGCGCCTGTTCCATCCGCCAATGAGTGACATAGGCAAGCGGGGTCATGCCGACGAGATCCGTGAATCGTTCGGCAAAGACCGTACGGGACATGCCTGCCTCACGAGCGAGCGTTTCCACCGTCCAGGGTTTTTCCGGCGCCAAATGGATCTGAGACATGCTGCGTCCCAACTTCGGATTGAGAACCGCTGCCAGACATCCGGCCTTGTCGCCTTCCTGGTCGACAAACGTGCGCACCACCTGAATGAAGATGATCTCTGTCAACCGATGAATGATCGCATCGGATCCCGGCATGGTCGCGCGTACCTCGCTGGCCACAAAGCGCATCACCGCCTCCAGCCAGAACGCGTTCATGGTCTGGGTGTTCGGAACATGAATGACGTTTGGAAGCGCCTTCAGGATCGGGTGCACGGATCCGTCCTCAAACTCGAAATGGCCACAGAACAGCTTGCAACTCTGTTCTTCTTCCGGGCCTCCGAAAAAGAGCGCACCTTCGCCGTTGTAACCGGTCTGCTGCAGAACCTGATCCACGGAAGTTGCCTCCCGTCCAAGCTCGTCACACAGAACATGTGCAGCGCCATGTGGAATGACAACCAAATCACCCGTGGCGAGAAATATGGGTTTGGAATGTCCCTCGACCGCCAACCAGCAGGAACCGCGCATGGCCATGTGAAATCGGGCCACATTGCCGAAGGCTGGCACCTGCACCGCCCAGGGCGGAGAGAAATTGGTGTGAAAATAGATCGATCCGCGCAGTTTCAGCGCATCCAGGATCTGACTTAGTGCGTCGTGTTTCATGCTCTTCCAACATCAACGGGGCGGATAGCAGAGTTTTGTAAGTGAATTCCCCGACATGCAAGCCTCCCGGACGATCAGTCAATTTTCAGGGACTTTCGTGCATAGATCAAACGGAGTGATCGGAACATCTTTCTCCTCGAGAGGCAACGGCCTCCTGTTACTCAAACCTGAGGAGTTAAGAAATGAACATCCGCTTCGTCACAAAAACCATACATGCCTATCTGGACTATCCCGTCGCCCTGGGCCTGATCGCACTTCCCATGCTGCTCAATCTTGGTCAGTCGAACCCTCTGGCCTTCTGGCTGTCGGTCACTACCGGGATCGCTGCCTTGATCCTGACCGTGCTGACCGATCATGAAACAGGTCTCATTCGCGTGGTGCCCTATTCGTTTCATCTGGTTGTCGACTTCGCCGTCGGCGTCGTTTTCCTGGCTGCCCCCTTTGTTCTCGGTTTCTCGGGAATTGATTTTGCCTACTACATCGTGAACGCCCTCGCGGTTCTGACCGTTGTTTCGCTTCACAAGCCGGAAATGGCAGAAGCACAGGCAGCCTGATTCAACGCCAAGCCAGTCTTATTGCGCCGTAGATCATCTGCGAGCACTCAAAAAACACCGGTCACTGGCCGGTGTTTTTCTTTGAGTACCTATCCGGACGATCTGCAAATTCTGGAGGAGTTTCGCGCATGGAGAAAACGGATTTTCGGACGCAAAGTATCCGCAGCTGGTCACCAAGCCAGCAGCTTTCACCAAGACCCGAACATGGAGAATTTCAATGACCCTGACGAAAACCCTCGTAGCTGCCGCTCTCTTGAGCATGGCGAGCATGTCCAGTCCGGCTTTCGCTGCAGACGAGTACAACACCTCAAGCGGCCTCACTGCAGCCGGTGCCCCGCTCGGCCTGCATGGGGTTGATCCTGTCGCCTTCGTCAATCTGGGCAACCGCATCGACGGTACGGCTCGTCACACGGCAGTTCACGATGGTGTCGCCTACTACTTTGCCTCCAAGGAAACGATGGACAAGTTCACTGCCAATCCGGCGGCGTACCTGCCCCAAAACGGCGGTTTCTGCACCTTCGGCGTTTCCGTCGGCAAGAAATTTGACGGCGACCCGCAATACGCGGCGATTGTTGATGACAAGTTGTATCTCTTCCTGAACGAAGAGATCTTCCGTGAATTCCAGAAAGATGAAGCCGGTACCATCGCAAAGGCAGCAGAGAACTGGAAGCAGATCCGCACCACAGCCGCCAAGGATCTCTAACGCTTCCAGTCAAAGATCAGTCTCGCTTTTCAATCCGCCCCCCAATGAAACCGAGCTGATCCGGACTTGCTGCACCGGGCGCGCACGAGTTGCGCGCCCGTCTTTGTTTGAAAGAGCCAGAGCCAAAGCTTCCGCCTTTGTCTTGCGGTCCCAACACCGCAATCGCCAAGTGGCGCTGGAACGTCTGACCGCCAGGTTTCTGTTACAGCAGCAGGAAAATCGGACCCGGGAGCGGACCGCGCAAAACCGGATGCACAAGCGGCTGGAACGCGGCAATCCTGCCCGGGTGTTCAAAGGAGAGCGTTTTTCGGAAATCGCATGAACGGCGCTCGAGCCCGACGGCAGCAGAATTGCCTCATTTCTCGAGCAGTGAGAATATCTCGGTCATCCCGCCAAAATCGGGCACCGGATACTTGCCGACGGAAGTGAGTTCCTTTGGATGTGCACCGTGGAACTGTGGCGAGGCGAGCACGGAAAGACCCAGCAGCTTGGTAAGGGACTCGATACGTGTAACCTGGTTGGCCGAATGGCCGGTCACGGTCATATCCAGGCGGTTTTCCGTCCCGACATTTCCGAGGATCACCTCACCAAGGTGCAAGCCAATTCCGAAGTAGAATTCCGCCGTGACATCGAACTGATCACGGTGGAGGTCTGCAGCTTTGGACAGGGAAGTCACCGCCGCCGACAAGGCCAATGAGCACGCTTGCGTTTCGTTGTCGCCATCAACCGGGAAAATGGACATAACGCCGTCACCGATCAGTTTCAGGACTTCTCCGCCATGCTCGATCACGGAGCCTGCAGTGCAGTCGAAGTAGTTGTTCAACAACTCAAGATACTTGTCGGACGGCAAACTGGCGGAAAGTCTCGTCGACCCTCTCAGGTCACTGTACCATAGCGCGCACTTTATCCTGTTGCCGTCGCCGCGTTCGGTCATTCCGGCCAGGATATTCTGTGCGGGCAGGTTTCCGACATAGGCTTCCAGCAATTTGGCGGAAAGCATCTCTTCCGTGGTCGTTTTGAGAAACAGGGCAAAAGGACGCCAGAACGACCTGAGACCTTCGATCTCTGTTTCGGAAAAACCACCGCTTCGCTTTGTGGCAAATGACCCGTAGACGCCTTCGGCATCGGGCGTGAAGTCCAACCAGGTCAGGTGGCGTCCGTAGGTCTGCTTCAAAAGAATGTAATCGGTGTATCCCTTTGCAAAGAGTTCTTCCAGAACGGGAAATCTGGATCGCTCCCGGGGGTCCTCAAGACAGTAGCGTTCGTACACCGAGGTTCCCCGGGCCATGGTGCCGACGGGTCTTTCGATGTTGTCCGGTCTGACCAGGACGGACTTGGGAACGAAGATCGTTTCGCAGTGGCCGGTGTCCTGTTCCCACGTGGAATCGACGGCGCCCATGATCTGATGGGATTGAAACGTGGAGCAATTGATCCTTTGTACGGAAAATCCAAGATCTTGCAGTCTGTCTGCGAATGCGATCACGGTCTCGCCGATCGGACGTTCAAGCAATGCACATTCGACGAACCAATCAGAGATTTCCAAACGCGTGCTGCCAGATGACGCCATTGCCGCCATACCTTTGTACCAGTCTGCGGCACATCAGTTTCTACTGAAGGGGCCTCTGGACCTGCAGTGAAAATTGCCGGAACAATTTTCGATCCCAGCCCCCGACAAACCTTAACTTACGTCAGATCACCTCGAACACCAATCCAACAAACTTCCCGGGTGACGCTGGCAGCGTGCAACCGATAAGCTTCCCGAGCCAGCAAGCTTTGACCAACTGCTGCCATTGCCTGGAGGGTTTGTTCAATGGACTTCGTTGCAACCGGGCCGACCCAACCGGTGGCGGAAATGGATACCATCTCCGGATCGGCCTGTTTGCGCCCGGAAAATCATTTGCTTTCGCAATGCATTGCTCCAGCAAAAAGGGCGGCCAAATGGCCGCCCTTTCCTTACTTCGTTTCCCGAAAAACTCAGGCAGCAGCCTCATGCAGGCGGCTTTCGAAGGCGATTGTCTTGGTGAACGGAGCCATCGTCTTGGCTGCAGCCAGAACGGCAAGGTCCAAAAGCGGCTCAGCCACGACGACCAGCATGTAGGCAGCCCCGAAGGAACCGATGGAAGCCATGTTCTCAGCGCCAAAGCCCTGGCCGTAGAAGGCCCAAAAGGCCACCCAGGCAACGATGCCCCCCTGATAGGTCGTGGACAGAGCCAGCGCCTGTTTGTAGGACACGTCCACATAAGCGGTTTTTTCAGGGATGATCTTCTTGGCCAGCAAGCTGACGGCCCAGAGCGGAACGATCAACGTGGTGACGTTGATGCCGTATTGCGGCAGATCGAACGGCGCAAACAGAAAGCCCTGAAGACCCAGGCCAACAGCAAGGCCAATGGCAGCAGGACCAGCTCCGAACATCAGGAACAGGGTCGCGCCAAGAATGAAGTGTACTTCGGAAACGCCAACCGGGTAATGCGGCAGCACTTCAAAGAAGGCAAACACCAGAAGCGAGGTGATGACGGAACGCACAGCAAGGCTGGCAATGCCGCTCTTGCGTACCGTATCAAGTGCCATTTTTCCGAGAAGACCGAAGGAAGCCGCGGCTGTGCCGTAGCTGAGTACGATTTTTGCACCGTCCACGATGCCGGGTTCAATATGCATTTTTTCTCCTTTGCGCACCCTCCGTGCGCGTGCAGGTTACAAACTGGCTGATAAGGCCGTTTCGGATGGCAGGTTTCCTGGCTTACGGGTCCCGGCTCCGCCCGCCTTCCCGATCTCTCGCAAGATCAGTGGCTTTCGGGCTTTGCTCACCGTTCACAGTTGCGGGGGCAGCCACGGTTTTGGTCCCTGTTGGGTACGCCTCACCGTGTTCCCATTTCATCCGCCTCTTCAGTTGATTTGGCGAAACCATCGCATCGAATGAAATTGCCGTTTTTGCATAAGCACTGCAAGCACAATTTCGCCTTAAACCGTCTGAATGCGACACCGGGGTTCTTTTTCTACGCACCAGCACACTTGATCGTGGCGGCATTTTGCAAAACACGCTGATTGCAGGGGACCGGTGTCATTCATCACAAACCGTTCCGTCGAAAGAAAACAGACCATTTCTTTCTGAACATTCGACACGCATAGCGAGCACTTTCAAGAGCAAAACGAAGCCGAATGACGAACAAAAAACCTTGCTCAAGGCGATTGAAATCGGAAAATCTTAACGGACTCCAAAGGTAATTCTAACGCAATATCAATAACTCAACGGAGATTGTAGTATTCACGAGTTTTATTAAAATTTTCATCATTTAGGCTATTTAAGATATACACTTGCACAACTTGCCTTATATAGTAATCTTAAATAACTTTGAAACAGTTCGAGAGACTTCGCAATGCCTTATACGAAATTGGGAACGTTAATCGCTGGAATAGTATTTGTTCTCGGTTGCATTCAATTCGCAATTGGTTTCGGTGTTTCCGTGGGCCTTGTCTCTGAACCGCGCCCAGGCTTGTTTCTTGGAACGTCAACAAGCGCCGAAGCAATCGATAGCGGCATCCTGAAGATACTGGCTGCTGTTGCTTTCGGGGTCATTACCGAAATCAGCCAGTCGGTCGCCAAGTAAACTTTGAACGGGCGCCCAGATGCGCAAGTGCTGTTCCTGGGCGCCATTGATCCGGTATGAGAGCCGTTCATTCCGCGGCCTCCGTTGAATCTGCCGTCAAAGGTTCTCTGTGAAGGAATTGGGTCGGATCGCCCGATTTGGTGAAATTCAAGCAGTGTCCGTCTCTCATCCGGCTGTAACAAAAAAGCGGAACAGTCCTTAACATCACTCGTTTGCCCTATCTTCGAATGGGTTGCACCCATTCGCTCTGCATCAATGTGCGGAGAAGACAAGCTTGACCAGACGCAAGTTTCACGTCGTCGTTTTCTGATACCTTGAAGATACGAAATCGACATTTTCCTGAAGCAACAGAGGCTTCACTCTTGCTTGTCACAAATTTTGTTTCCGAATCTCGAGCGATAAATTGACTGCAACAGGTTTCAACTTTGCCCTTCGCAGCGTGCAGGCTGCCTTGTTTTGCCTTTCGCTTCTGCTCGTTCAAAGTCAGGCGGCGTTTGCCACCCCTGACCAAATCATCATCACCGGATTTGAAGCCCCGCCCTATTTTTACACCGATCAAACGGGAAACCCGACCGGACTGCTGGTCGAGCTGGTTCAGGAGGCTTCCAGAAAATCCGGCGTATCTGTCAAATTTGCAGTCACGAATTGGCCTCGCGCCCAACTTGAAACCCGGAATGGCGGTGCGGACCTGATATTCCCGGTCGTCCGCACACCAGAACGAGAATCCTGGCTGGAATATCCCCTCGCGCCTATCACACGGTTCGAGATGATGATTTTCTCAAATGGGAACCCCGAGTTTTCTTTCACCGGCAACGCCGATGAACTGCACGGTCTGCGTATCGGCAAGATCGCAAAGGGGCGCATGCATCCGAAGTTCCGCGCGCTGGAAGAAAGCGGCAAGGCATTGGTTGAACCACGAGACAATGTCGACCAACTCATAACTGCGGTCCATCATGGCCGCATTGATGCCTTCGTGGCCCCACGTCTCATGACACTCTGGACGATCGACAAGATGGGTATCGAAGACGTTCACCCTTTCGCAACCCCGATGGGTGTTTCGAACATCTATCTGGCCCTTTCCAAGAAGAGCAAAAAACGTCTTGCCTGGGAGAAGCTAAGCAAGGCCTTGCCAAACCTGGAAATCAGGAAATCTCGGTTTCTCGCCGCGCTGGCTGACAGGTAATGTCTCTTTCCGGCCGCCGCCGCAACGCGGTCCTGCCCCCATCACATACTCCTCAAAAGCAGTTCTTGCCTCACTGCGACGAATTGTATACAAGCGCACACAATTGATTTCCGGTACAACTGAAACCAGTGAAATTCTCTCGCTGCTCCCAGCTCCATAAATTCGCAAGGCAGATCGCACCATGGCAAAGATCAAAGTCGACAATCCTGTAGTTGAACTCGATGGCGATGAAATGACTCGCATCATCTGGCAGTTCATCAAGGACAAGCTGATCCACCCCTATCTCGATATCGACCTCCTGTACTACGATCTCTCGATCCAGAAGCGTGACGAAACCGACGACCAGATCACTGTCGACGCTGCCAATGCAATCAAGGAACATGGGGTTGGCATCAAGTGCGCGACCATCACACCGGATGAAGCCCGCGTCGAGGAATTCGGCCTGAAGCGCATGTATCGCTCACCCAACGGCACCATCCGCAACATCCTTGGTGGCGTCATCTTCCGCGAACCGATCATCATGCAGAACGTGCCTCGCCTGGTACCGGGCTGGACACAGCCGATCATTGTGGGTCGCCATGCGTTCGGTGATCAGTACCGCGCCACCGACTTCACCTTCCCCGGCAAAGGCAAGCTGACCATCAAGTTCGTGGGTGACGATGGCACCGTCATCGAACGCGATGTCTACGATGCGCCTTCTGCCGGCGTTGCAATGGCAATGTACAATCTTGATGACTCCATTCGCGACTTTGCCCGCGCTTCCTTGAACTACGCCCTGCAGCGCAAGGTGCCCTGCTACCTGTCGACCAAGAACACGATCCTGAAAGCCTATGACGGCCGCTTCAAGGATCTGTTCCAGGAAATCTATGAGGCCGAGTTCAAGGAGAAATTCGCGGACGCGGGTATCTGGTACGAGCACCGCCTGATCGATGATATGGTTGCTTCTGCCCTGAAATGGTCCGGCGGCTATGTCTGGGCCTGCAAGAACTACGATGGCGACGTCCAGTCCGACACCGTGGCGCAAGGATTTGGATCCCTTGGCCTTATGACCTCCGTTCTGATGACCCCGGACGGCAAGACCGTTGAAGCGGAAGCCGCGCACGGAACGGTCACGCGCCACTACCGCCAGCACGAGAAAGGCGAAAGCACGTCCACCAATTCCATCGCCTCCATTTTTGCCTGGACCCGTGGCCTTGCGCACCGGGCAAAGCTTGATGGCAATGACAAGCTCGCCCGTTTCGCCAAAACGCTGGAAAGCGTCTGCATCAAAACCGTTGAATCCGGCTACATGACCAAGGATCTGGCCTTGCTCGTCGGACCGGATCAGGGCTGGATGACAACAACCGGCTTCCTCGACAAGATCGATGAAAACCTGCAAAAGGCAATGGCGGATCTCTGATCACGAGATCAAGGCGAAGTTGACAACGCGCTCCGAAGCCCTGCCTCGGGGCGTTTTCTTCTGGATTGACCGCCCGGCTTGAAGAATTTTCCAGCCGCTTGCCCGGGTTTGAACAACTGCTCTACTGTTCGAATCGTCTGGGACAAGGAGATTGCCGGTGTTGACGATCGAACAGCTGAAGACACCGCTGATCGGCCCGATCGATTTCACCCTTGAACGAGGGTCCTGCAAGACGATCTCTGGTCCTTCAGGTGCCGGAAAATCTCTGTTTCTGCGCGCGATTACCGATCTTGACGAAAGCGAAGGCAACGTTTCGCTGCACGGCAAGAACAGGGAGGCTTTTCAGGCTCCGGAATGGCGCCGAAAGGTGTCTTACGTTCCGGCGGAAAGCGGCTGGTGGTCGGAGCGGGTCAAGGATCACTTTGCCGATACACCCGACCTGCAATCGCTGTTGAAAGCTGTTGGCCTGCAAGATGCGCTTTCCTGGGAGGTTTCCAGACTGTCAACGGGCGAACGCCAGCGCCTCGCCCTCGTCCGCGCTTTGCAGCTCGACCCGGATGTCTTGTTGCTGGACGAACCGACCTCGGCACTCGACCCCACATCAATCAGCCTGGTGGAGGCACTTCTAAAATCCCGGCTAACGGAAAGGTGCGCCATGTTGCTTGTGACCCATGATCCTGCGCAACCCGAACGCCTCGGCGCCCGGCGATACCGGATGGCCGCAGGAAGGCTTTCTGAAGACAAGGCGGCTTCACTGTGACCGGATATCAGGTGCTCACCTATTGGGACCTGGTTGCTGCGTCCGTCTTTCTGCTCCTGAATGCACTTTTCTCCATCGCCCTCAATCTGGGACTGACCCGAACTTTGATTGTTTCGGCACTGCGCATGTCCGTGCAGCTGCTCCTTGTCGGCATGATCCTGAAGGCGATTTTCTTTGCAGGGTCCCTTTTGTGGACGCTGCTCGCAGCAGCCGTAATGCTTACTTTTGCAGGTCGTGAAATCTGGGCGCGGCAGGACAGACCATTGAAAGGTCTGTGGGGTCCCGGTCTTGGCACGGGTGCAATGTTGGTCGCTGGCGGCCTGATCACCATTTATGGTCTGGCAGGGCCAATCCGTCCGGACCCGGTCTGGTCGCCGCAATACGCCTTGCCGCTTTTCGGCATGGTTCTCGGCAATACCATGACCGGCGTCAGTCTCGGCCTCGACACTCTGCACACTGCCCTTGCCAAAGGCCGGCGGGACGTTGAGGCTCAACTTCTGCTCGGGCGTACCCGATGGGAGGCAACGCGGCCTGCCGCGCGTCAGTCCCTGCGCTCGGGCTTCACCCCGATAATCAACTCCATGGCGGCGACCGGTGTCGTTTCCCTGCCGGGAATGATGACAGGTCAGATCCTGTCCGGCGTCGACCCTCAGGAGGCGGTGAAGTATCAGCTGCTGGTCATGTTTCTGCTGGGCGGCTCAACCGGTCTGGGCGTACTCGGGGCAACATTTTGCAGTCTCTGGCGGCTAACAGACACAAGACACAGGTTACGCCTGGATCGGTTAAGCAGAGGACGTTCATGATCGAACTGTTTGGTGCCGACTATTCGGTTTACGTGCGCTCCGCCAGATTGGCGATGGAGGAAAAGGGCGTTCCATACATTCTTATACCTGTCGATGTGTTTGCCACCGGAGGTCCACCGGAAGAGCACTTCAAACGACAGCCTTTCGGCAAGATACCGGCGCTGAAGCACGATGGGTTTTCACTTTATGAGACAGCTGCAATCCTGCGCTATGTGGATGAGGCCTTTGACGGTCCGCTCCTGCAGCCGAAAGATCCGAAGTCCCGCGCGCGGATGACGCAGATCCTGTCGATCCTCGACACCTACGCCTATCGGACACTTGTCTGGGACATTTTTGTTGAACGCGTTGCCAAAACACGCGAGGGGGCCGAGGCGGATGAAGTCAAGATCGCTTCAGCCCTGGGTCCGGCGCGGACAATCATCTGCGTATTGGAGGACCTGACTGAGCAAGGCGCGTTTCTCTTGGGCGAGCAACTGACGCTTGCTGACTGCCATGCAGCACCAATGCTCAATCTGTTTCAGAAAACGCCTGAAGGGGCAGAGCTGATGGAAAGCTCACCGAAACTGCTGAATTGGTTGCAGGCCTTCAAAGTGCGGAAAAGCTTCCAGACAACAGAGCCCAACCAAAAAAACTAGCTGACAAGCGCTAACCCGAGTGTTGCGTTGCTTGCAACCGTTGAAAGACGACAGCGTTGGCGTCCTCGTCTCTCTTACAGCAGCAGCAAGTACCACAGGCCGGGTAATCCTGCGATTTTCGTGTTAGCGTTCCAATCATTGTTTGAAGACAACCCGTGATGGAGGTTGCCGTGCTTGAATCATTTTCTGAAGCTGTAAAAATTATAGCAAGAATTCAGAGGCTTATTATGTTTTCCTTGAGCGCAGCATTATTTGTTTGCCTCGTTTCAGTCGCCGGCGCCCAATCTGTTTATGAACCGGCCCGAGGATCAGCGGAACGCAAAGCCATACTGGATACTATTCGTCCAATGGTCGAAGTCCGCGTTGGCCCGCCCGTTGAGTTCGTCGTCGGCTGGATGCGTTCTGGCAATGGCTGGGCGTTCATTCAGGTTGACCCGCAACGCCCCGGAGGCGGTGCAATAGACTTGCGTTTCACCTCTTATGCCAGTCAGGCGGAATACATGGATGGCCTGACGACATATGCCCTGCTTGTATACCGCTACAACCGCTGGAATCTGGTCGATTTCGTCGTCGGCCCAACGGATGTCTTCTGGGTGGGAGATCCGCTCTATGCACAGCTGCCACCGGGACTGACGCCCTACTGAACTGCGCCCCTTTCAAAGGCCTTGCGGAAGTTCAGTATCAGCAGGGCCCTGCCCGTACTGGAGGATCTCGATGAGTCACACTACAGAGACCCACTCCCCCGATGCCGGATACTGGCATCTTTGGAGCGACGCCGACGGCATCACTCACCAAACCCATTGCCGGTTCCAGCACCTTGAGCTCAAAACCTTTGCTCCTCCGGCCAAGGACCTCTGGACAAAACGGCTTGCAGCAGATCCGGAAGACATCACGATCCTTGTGCTTCAACCGGGAACACTCAATTGGCACCGCAATCCGCAGCCCCAATGGATCGTTCCGCTGTCGGGAACCTGGTTTGTTGAGAGCATGGATGGCACCCGCGTCGAAATGGGCCCCGGTCAACTTTCCTTTGGAGAAGACCAGCTGGCAAAATCTGATGCGAATGGTCGTGAGGGGCACCTATCAGGTGTCGTTGGAAACGAACCTTGCGTCCTGATGGTCATTCAAATCAAAGATCCACCCAGAGTGGGTGCAGCCTGCAAGGTCGATTGAGAAAAAACTGATGAAGTGAGTCCGGCAAAATCCACCCCTCCAGCGCTGCGTCGGCTTCGTTGATTACTTTGCCGGGCCTTTTTCCGGAGACGAATCTTCCTGGAACAACAGTTCCGGCTCTTCCCTGGCATCCTCCGCAGAGGCATAAACCCCGGCCTGTTGCAATTCTTCTTCGGCCAGCTCCCCCAGCACTTTCTTGCCCGCAGCAACCCTTTCGCGTGCCTCAGCCATGATTTTCTTGGCCAGTGCCTCGTCACGGTCCATCAGCTGCTGAAGCGCATCGGCCTCCAGAACCAGAAGCTGGCAATCCCGGTAGGCAACCACATTTGCGGTTCGGCGCGTCTGGTTGATGAGCGCAAGCTCTCCGAAAAAGTTGCCTTCGCCAAGATAGATCGTGTCGTGCTGAAGCTTGATCTCCACTTCCCCGTCGGAGATGAAATACATGCGATCGGCAACATCGCCCTTTTCGGCAATGGTTCCGCCCTTTTTCACACTTTGCGCCTGCAGGAGCTTTGCCACTTCCGCAATTTCGGTTGCCTTGAGGTCTTCAAACAACGGAACACGGGCCACCATCGACCAGGTCACGACGAAATCCCTGCTGTGAATCTCCCTGGCAAATGCAGAGGCGATGATACCGACAGGAAGCGCAATCAATCCGTACCCCATCAACATGACGACGCTACCGACCACCTTGCCCAGATTGCTGACCGGCACGACATCCCCGTAACCGACCGTCGTAACTGTCGTGATCGCCCAGTAAATGCCATGCAGGATGCTGCGAAATTTCTCGGGCTGCACGCTATGTTCGATCAGATACATCAGCGTCGCCGCCAGCAGGATCACACCAAGGATGATCATGCTGGAGCCGATCAGCGCCTTGCGCTCAGCCACAACTGCCGAAATGAGCGATCGCAAGGCCGGCGAATACCTTGCGAGTTTCAGGAACCGCAGCAATCGCAGGATGACGACGACCGTCACCGCCTGATTGGGCAGGAACAGCACGAAGAGCAGCGGCAACGCACCAATGAGATCGACGATGGCATCCGGTTGAATGGCGTAGCGCAGACGCGACCAGACAGGGCCATAGCGGCGCAAAGGCGGATGCATGTCGGCCACATAGAGACGCAGGATATATTCAAACAGGAAGATGAAGCCGCTGCCGAGCTGCAGAAAGCGCAGATGATGACCGAAAGTTGCCCGGATCGCGGGCACCGTTTCCAGGACCGCCAGGACGATATTGGCAAGAATGAGAAACACCAGAGTATGGCGCAAGGTGCGCGCGGCCACTCTGCGTTTTCCCGTGTCTTCGAGCACTTCATAAAGCGCCCGCTTGAAGTCCTGGCCGTGCACGCTGCACTCCGTTTTTCGAAACAAGACCCTTGGCCGGGCCGTATCTTCTTGAATAACCTTACAATAGTTAAATTCAAATCCAACTGCCGCTACGTTTCACGCCCTGCGCGCGAAGCCGTGAGGTCATGTTGCCGGATCGTGATTGGGCAAAATTGTCGCAGCCCCCATCTCTAGAAGGGTAACCACCGCTCTTTGAGGAGGGAAAAATGACTTTTGAAACAAACAAGGTTCGCGCTGCAGAAACGACACCCCATCATATCGTTCTGAAAATGTTGATTACCTCGACCTTTCTCGCAGCAGCAGCGCTGGCAATCACTGCAATGGTTCACTAAGAATTTCCGCGACCCCTAGTGAAAAAAGCGTGCCTCCCGGGCACGCTTTTTCATTTTTACCCGCATACACCGGCCAGCCATCAGGCGGACAGGCGAACGTCGGAACTTTCCTGATCCGTCGGTCTTACCCGATGCCTTGTCGGTTTCTTGTAGCGGCACGCCTGATTCCGCCCACTTCGCTTGGCCCGGTAGAGCGCCTTGTCGGCGTGATCGTACAGTCGTTCGAACGCTTTGCCCGACACTTTCGTGTCCGTAAGTCCTGCACTCGTTGTAAAGGCAATGTCCGCCGCACCGGGGTCTATCCTGAGAATGGAAGCACCCAGGCAGACCTTTTGAGCCAGTAGATCCAGTTCCTCTCCAACACGCCCGCGGATAAAGACAGCGAATTCCTCGCCACCGATCCGTCCCAGAACGGCGTTCCTGCCCGCAAACGATTTCAGAAAATCGGCAAAAGCGACCAGAACCTTGTCGCCACCCTGGTGACCATGGCGATCATTGATCCGTTTGAAGTGGTCCAGATCGAGAAGCAGCAGTGTGCCCTTCCCGCATTCGGGATCCTTGAGCTGCTCGTCGACACGCCTGATAAAGGCCCTGCGATTGTTCAGTCCGGTAAGAACGTCGGTATCGGCCATTACCTGAACTTTGGCTTCCGCCCGTTCCTTTGCCAGCAACAGGCAAACGAAAACCGCTGCAACAGTATGAAGCAGAGACAGAACGATCAGAACATACAGCCAGCTGGAGACCGGCAGCATGTCCGTAAAATCAATCGGCATCCAGACGGGAAATGGCAGAACGGCAAGATGCAAAATCGCAAAACTGGTGAAGACGAGTACACCGGCCCTGCGCCCGGGCAACGCTTCTCCCGCCTTGCCCCGATACATCTCAACGGCAGCCAATGCGTAAAAAAGGGCGGCGGCCGAAAAAATGTAGAGCTGTCGGTTGAGAGCCATGGTTTCTACGGACTGGTCGTAAGCAACTCCGACCGGAAGCAGACCCAGAACAACCGCGAAGGTGAAAAACCAAGGGGGGCGGCGGCCGAAGAATGAGCGGACACCCAGCCATGCACTCGAAAGCCCGACCAGGAACAGCATGCAGCCGGCATATTCGCTCATCCAGTCGGGACCGTAAGGCCGCAGCACAATCAAAACGCCACCGACAGCCGGAGCCCAGAATGTGAACGCCCAAAATCTGAGATAGGTCGACTGAAAATTCGACCGGAGCGCAGCGCTGACAACAAGGAGAAAGAAAACATAGACTGTGGAAAGGCACAGCAACACGGCAGGCACTGACAATATCAGCTCCACGTGTCCGCTCCTTTCAACCCACCCTTCCAATACCGGCAGGACCATGAGCCGACTCGCGTTTCAAGACAACACTCCTTTTACGCAAACGTGACCCTTGGCAACAGCTGAATTTGACCAAGCGGAATTTTCCTGCGCCCGGCAACTGAGATTGGACTGAAGAGTTCAGCATGGCCAGAGGGGTGCAAGAAGCACAAATCGCAACTATTCCTTCTATGGGCCACGGCACAGCCACAGTTCGCCCTCAGGCTCTCGAAGTTTTCACACTGGAAAATCTGTCTAGCTCAGCAATGAAACGACTGCTTCTGTTCTTTCTGGCAATGGCGATGGTTCTTTACCTCGTCAATGCCTCCTGGCTCGCCCCGTCTCTGCAAGGCGGTGATCTGAAGATCATCTCCCATCGCGGTGTTCACCAGACCTATGATCGCACGGGGCTTGATCGCGACACCTGCACGGCGTCACGCATCTATCCTCCTGAACATGCCTTTCTGGAAAACACCCTTCCGTCGATGGCAGCCGCCTTTTCAGCAGGCGCCGATATTGTCGAGATTGATATCCATCCCACGACAGACGGGCAATTTGCCGTTTTTCACGACTGGACCCTTGATTGCAGAACCAATGAGACCGGAGTGACCCGCAATCACAGCCTGAACGACCTGAAGACAGTCGACATTGGTTACGGATATACCGCCGATGGCGGCAAGACCTTTCCGTTTCGAGGCAAATCGAACAACGGGATTCCCTCTCTGAAGGAAGTTCTCGCGGCATTTCCTCATGGGCAGTTTCTGATCAATTTCAAAAGCAAGGATGTTCGGGAGGCTGATCAGCTGGAAAAGCTGCTTCTTGCACATCCTGACTGGAGGCCGCGTATCTGGGGCGTCTATGGCGGCGAAGCACCGACTCGGCAGATGGGAAGTCTGGTTCCGGGCATGCGCAATTTCACGAAGGCGGACACCAAGACCTGCCTCAGGGAATATCTCGCGATTGGTTGGTCCGGCTATGTTCCAGAGACCTGCCGCGGCCGCCAGATCCTGGTGCCATCCAACTATGCGCCCTGGCTTTGGGGATGGCCAAACAGGTTCCTGAAAAGAATGAACGACCACGACACCGAAATTGTTCTGGCAGGTCCGCCCAGCGGATCCGGAGGCATTGACAGCCTTGATCAGCTTCAATCGGTTCCGGACAACTTCTCGGGTTATGTCTGGACCAACAAGATAGAAATAATCGGCCCCATTCTTGGCAACCGGTAGGCCTCAATTGAAAGGGCGAGGTCTCGTTGCCCCGCCCTTTTTGAAAATCCGACCTGGATCGCCGCCGAACCTACAAGCCGGTCAAGTGGGTCTCGATGGCCGCAATGGCGGTGTCCGCCTTGGAGCCGTCCGGTCCGCCGGCCTGAGCCATGTCAGGGCGGCCGCCGCCGCCACGCCCGCCGAGCGCTTCCGATCCGATACGAACCAGATCGACTGCGTTGACCTTTTCGGTCAGATCCTTCGTGACGGCGGTAACAATCGCGGCCTTGCCATCGTCGGCAACATTGATCAGCACAATCACGCCGGAGCCGAGCTGGGCCTTGGCCTCATCCGCCATGCCTTTCAGATCCTTCGGATTGATGCCCTCCACAGTGCGTGCCATCAGTTTGAAGGCTCCGGCGTCCTTGACGGGCGCCCCGCCATTGCCGCCGCCACCCATGGCGAGTTTTTTCTTGGCATCCGCCAGTTCTTTTTCAAGCCTGCGGCGTTCTTCAACGAGCTGCGCGACGCGTGCCGGCACATCATCGGCACCGATCTTGAGAAGCCCGGCGATCTCACGCATGCGCTTGTCCTGCGCATCCAGGTAAGACCGAGCCTCGGCACCGGTCAGAGCCTCGATACGGCGAACCCCGGCCGCGACAGCGCCTTCAGACACCAAAGTCACAAGGCCGATATCGCCAGTGCGCCGAACGTGAGTACCACCACAAAGTTCCGCCGAATACGGTTTGCCTTCCTTCGGGCCGTGCAATGCGGTGCCCATGGAAACCACGCGGACTTCATCACCGTATTTCTCGCCGAAGAGTGCCATGGCACCGGCTTCGATCGCATCGTCAACAGCCATCAATCGTGTTTCGACCGGGGCGTTCTGCAGGACGATTTCGTTGGCGTATGTCTCAACGACTGCCAGCTCCTCGTCACTCATCGGCTTGGGATGGGAAAAGTCGAAACGCAGGCGTTCCGGCGTCACCAGGGACCCTTTCTGTGCCACATGCGTTCCGAGCACCTCACGCAGGGCCTCGTGGACAAGGTGGGTCGCCGAGTGGTTGGAGCGGACGGAACTCCGCCGGTCATGATCGACCTGCAGTTCAAGGGCCAGCCCCGGAACCAGTTCACCTTCCTCGACCGTGACACTGTGAACGAAAAGACCGTCGGCTTTTTTCTGCGTATTGGTGACTTTGATCTTCAGATCGGCACCCAGCATGAGGCCGGTATCACCGACCTGACCGCCGCTTTCGCCGTAAAACGGGGTCTGATTGAGGATGACATACCCACTTTCACCAGCTGACAGCTTGTCGATTTCCTTGTCGTCCGACGCTAGGGCGACAACTTCACCTTCGGCAACCTCGGTCTCATAGCCGAGGAAGTCGGTTGCACCGTGCTTTTCCTTCAAGGCAAACCAGACAGCTTCGGTCGCAGCACCACCGGAACCGGACCATGCCGCACGCGCTTCTGCCTTCTGCCGCTCCATTGCCGCGTCGAAGCCATCGGTGTCGACAGAGATGTCCCGGGCACGAAGCGCATCCTGCGTCAGATCAAGCGGGAAGCCGTAAGTATCATAAAGCTTGAAGGCGGTCTCACCGTCCAGCTGTCCGCCGGCAGTGAGGTCTTCGGTTGCGCTGTCGAGCAGACCGAGACCACGCTCAAGGGTCTTGCGGAAGCGGGTTTCTTCCAGCTTCAGGGTTTCAGTGATCAGGTCTTCTGCCCGAACCAATTCCGGATAGGCACGGCCCATCTCACGCACAAGCGCAGGAACGAGCTTGTGCATCAGCGGCTCGCTGGCGCCAAGAAGATGCGCATGCCTCATGCCGCGCCTCATTATCCGGCGCAGGACGTAGCCCCTGCCCTCGTTGGACGGCAGAACCCCATCGGCAATCAGGAAACTGGTGGAACGCAGGTGATCGGCAATCACGCGGTGACTGCCAAGCGCAGCGCCCTGCGCCTCGACGCCGGTCGCATGTTCGGAAGTCGAAATCAGGGCCTTGAAGAGATCGATTTCGTAGTTGTTGTGAACGCCCTGCATCACGGCGGCAATACGCTCGATCCCCATGCCGGTGTCGATGGACGGCCGCGGCAGGTTGAGGCGCTCCTCCGCAGTCTGCTCATACTGCATGAAGACGAGATTCCAGATCTCGATGAAACGGTCGCCGTCTTCTTCCGCAGAGCCTGGAGGGCCACCCCAGATGTGGTCGCCATGATCGTAGAAGATTTCAGAACACGGACCGCAAGGGCCTGTGTCGCCCATTGACCAGAAATTGTCCGAGGTCGGAATGCGAATGATCTTGTCTTCGCTCAGTCCGCCGATTTTCTTCCAAAGGTCGAAAGCCTGATCGTCTTCGGAGTAAACCGTCACCAGAAGTTTGTCCTTTGGGAGGCCAAATTCCTTGGTGATCAGGTTCCAGGCGAGTTCGATCGCCCGGTCCTTGAAATAGTCGCCAAAGGAAAAATTCCCGAGCATTTCAAAGAACGTGTGGTGCCGGGCGGTATAGCCGACATTGTCCAGGTCGTTGTGCTTGCCACCGGCGCGAACGCATTTCTGCGATGTCACTGCACGGGAGTAGTCGCGCTTTTCCAGGCCGGTAAAGACATTCTTGAACTGGTTCATGCCCGCGTTTGCAAACATCAGCGTTGGATCGTTGCGCGGCACCAGCGGTCCGGACTCCACAACCTCGTGGTCGTTCTTGTCAAAGTAGTCCAGAAACGCGGAACGGATTTCATTTACGCCGGTCATTCGGGTCTCGCATCGGTCCGGGCCCGGAAAGCAGGGCCTGTTGAAATTCTTTAAGGGCTTCGGATCGCTCAATGGATCCGTGCCGGAACAGCCTTTTAACTTTGAGCTCAAACCCTGTCCAGCGGTTGCACACCTGCAATATCAAGGAAACCGGCAGAAATTCGGCAAGATCGGCCGTTGCCTCTTTCTGGCACCAATAAGAAAAGCCTTCCCCTGCAAATCAAGGGAAGGCCTTGGAAGGCCGGACATGCGTCCGGAGCCTGTTGGAAGCGGTAAGGTTTCCGACGCTTAATCCGCGTCTTCCGCCCCGCCTTCCGGATCGATAATTGCTTCTGCAATCAGACCGGCATTCTGACGGATCGCCAATTCAATCTCATCGGCGATTTCCGGATTGTCTTTCAGGAATTGCTTGGAATTCTCACGCCCCTGACCGAGACGCTGGCTGTTATAGGAGAACCAGGCACCGGATTTTTCAACAATGTTGCCCTTGACGCCAAGGTCGATCAGTTCACCGGTCTTGGAGACGCCTTCGCCATAGACAATATCGAACTCGACCTGACGGAAAGGAGGCGCGAGCTTGTTCTTGACCACCTTGACGCGTGTCTGGTTGCCAACCACTTCATCCTTATCCTTGATCGCACCGATACGGCGAATATCGAGGCGCACGGACGCGTAGAATTTCAGGGCGTTACCACCGGTCGTGGTTTCCGGAGAACCGAACATCACACCGATCTTCATGCGAATCTGGTTGATGAAGATCACCATGCAGTTCGACTTGGAAATGGAGGCCGTCAGTTTGCGCAGCGCCTGACTCATCAAACGAGCCTGCATTCCCGGCAGGCTGTCGCCCATCTCGCCTTCAAGTTCGGCTTTCGGTGTCAGTGCGGCCACCGAGTCGATCACCAGCACGTCGATCGCCCCGGACCGGACCAGCGTGTCTGCAATTTCGAGTGCCTGTTCACCAGCATCTGGCTGGGAAATCAGCAAATTGTCGATGTCGACACCCAGCTTACGTGCATAAATCGGATCGAGGGCGTGCTCGGCATCAACAAAGGCACAGATACCGCCAGTCTTCTGAGCTTCGGCAACCGTGTGAAGCGCGAGCGTGGTCTTACCCGAAGATTCAGGACCGTAAATCTCAACGATCCGGCCCTTTGGCAGGCCGCCGATCCCAAGCGCAATATCAAGACCGAGCGATCCTGTGGAAACGGCTTGCACCTCAACGGCCTGGCCTTGTCCCATCTTCATGATGGAGCCTTTACCGAAGGCACGTTCAATCTGGCTGAGCGCCGCGTCCAGCGCTTTTGTCTTATCCATCTGGCTGCTTTCTACGAGTCGAAGTGTACTTTGTGACATGCTCACGCTCCTTATTCCACGACGGACGCGTTGTTTCAATGAAAGCGTTTGTACACATTTTGTTCTCATTTGACAAGTCGGCAAAACCGATTGGTATTAAAATGAAAATGCGCTTTTGTTTCCAATATGTTCCGCCTGAGGCGCGACAAGTTACCGCTACGTCAGCAAAAAAGGAGAACAACTCGTGATTCTACGTACAGACAGAATCATTCAGCTTTCATCCACACCGGTTGCCGCGAGCTTCACGATCTGCTAGCCCGCCTCTTCATAAATCTTCAGAGCCGGTTTCCCGGCCTGACTACGGGAAAGTTCTGAAAAGTGTCTCCTTCAACCGAGAGCCGCGTCATTTCCATTGGAGCGCTTCACTTCGACACGATCGCGCATGCGAGCTCGCCGATCCGGCCCGAGACGTCCACTCCAGCCCGTCACAGCTCCAAACCCGGTGGTGTTGCAACCAACATTGCCAGAGCACTCGTCAAGCTGGGTGTGGACACCGGCCTTGTCGGCGTTCTTGGCGAGGATGGACCGGCTCATACCCTGATCACGAAATTGGCAGCCGAAGGGGTGAAGCTGTCACATGTGGTCAGAAAAGGGTTTTCAACCGGGCAGTATCTGGCCTTGCACAATCCGGACGGGGAACTGGCGGCGGCCTGCGTCGATGACAAAATTCTTTCCGAAGCGCCTCCAGGCTTGTTCGACAAGAGTATCGAGGAATTGAAGTCCAGTCTGCCACACGGGACGATCTGGTTTCTGGATGCAAATCTGCCCGAAGCCATGCTTCATCGGGTAACCGATGCGATCGGCAAAGGCAGGCTCATTGCCAATGCCGTTTCGAACGCCAAGGCTCCCTGTCTGAAAGCCGTGCTGAACAAGCTGGACTGCCTCATGCTCAACCGCGGTGAAGCCATTGCCTTGACGGGGCTGCCAGAGGAATCGGCTGCTGAAAAGCTCGTCGAGGCCTTGCACCACATGGGTTTGAAAAGCATGGTTTTGACGAGCGGAAGCGATGATGTCCTTCTTTCCGAAACCGGTACCCTCACACGCTTTTCTCCTCCGGCGGTTGATGTTGTCGATGTCACCGGTGCCGGAGATGCGCTGACCGCCGGCACGATTGCCGCTCTCGCAAAGGGAATTCCCCTGAAAGAAGCAGTCCCTTACGGATTGTCCGCCGCAGCCATGACGCTGCAGAACACCGGCGCTCTGGCACAAGACCTGTCCTGGGATGCCATCGAAAATTTTTGACCCGTTGGACAAATATGCACCTTGGCGTGCTCTTCCCGGGAACTTATAACAACACGAAATCCGGTCCGGGCATTGAGCTACAGGACAGCCTCTAGAGAAAGGCTCACACGTGAACACACCCGCCAACACCTCCGCGATGAAGGATCTGATCGTTTGCAACGACGAAGTCCGCCAGGCGCTTGCTGAAGGTAAACCCGTCGTTGCGCTTGAATCCACAATCATCACTCATGGCATGCCCTTCCCCCGCAATGTCGAAACCGCGCGCCAGGTCGAATCCGATATCCGCGCCGAAGGTGCGGTGCCTGCAACCATTGCGCTGATGGACGGCAAGATCATGGTGGGCCTGTCGGATGCTGATCTTGACCGGCTTGCCCAGGCGGAAGACGTGATGAAATGCTCCCGCGCCGACCTGACATTCGCGCTCGCGACCGGGCGCTACGGCGCGACAACGGTCGCGGCCACCATGATGGCGGCGCATCTTGCCGGAATCCAGATATTCGCAACCGGCGGCATTGGCGGTGTTCATAAGGGCGCTGAAGAAACATTCGATGTTTCTGCAGATCTTGACGAACTCGGTCGTACGCCTGTTTGCGTTGTCTCTGCAGGCGCAAAGGCGCTTCTCGATATTCCGAAAACTCTGGAAGTCCTGGAAACCAAAGGCGTGCCGGTCATCGCCTTCGGAACGCAGGAATTGCCTGCATTCTGGTCCCGGGAAAGTGGCCTGGCGGCTCCCTACTCCATGAATTCGGCGGAAGAAATCGGATCTCTTCTGAAGATGCGTCGAAATTTCCCCGATCACGGCGGCGTTCTGATTGCCAATCCCGTACCGGAAGCTGATCAGATTCCGCGTAACGAAATGACCGGATACATTGATGAAGCCATTCGGAAAGCGGATGCAGAAGGTATCAAAGGCAAAGACGTTACCCCATTCGTACTTGGAGCCATTCTCGACCTGACAAAAGGCAGAAGCCTCGACACGAATATCGCTCTCGTGCGCAACAATGCACGGCTGGCGGCTCGGATCGCTGCCGAACTTGTCTGATCATTCGCGAAACCACAAGCCGGACCCGTTTGCTCCGGCTTGTGCTTTGCAATTCATTGATGGCTTATTGCCGAAATTGTTCTTTCCGCCACGGCTGCTTCCAATTCTCATATGACGAGCGTCCGGCTCCCCATTTTTCCTGCATCACCATAATCTATTCCTTCCGGCGATACACTTCTGTCGCATTCAGCACCTAAGGCTTGTGCCGGGGGTAACATCCACCTCAGTCCTCTTGTCGGATGTCATTTCGAAGACGCTGTAACCCATTGACATCGCGGCATACGCCTGCCCTAACTGACGAAACGAAATAACCTATTCCCGGCAGCCTTTTGCTTTAGTTGCTGCCAGCCATTCAGGAGGAAGTCAGACATGACAGACGCGGCAACACCTGAAACTTCCGAAAATTCCTCTAGCTCGGCAGGCGGCTTCTCACCGCTGCAATACCTGGACCGTGCTTTGACAACGCTCCGCGACATTGGCATCGCCCCGGAAACGGAAACCGACGCCCCGATCAACGCCTTGCTGGAGCAGATTTCCGACCTGTCCCCCGACAAGGTCCTGATCATCACGCGCACACTTGGTCAGGCGTCGAACTTCAATGAAGTTGTCCGTTCTCAGGTCCAGCAGATGGACATTGGTCAGCGCTACGAGGAAATCACAGACGCCTTCAACTCCATCCGCGACGATGCCAAGACGCTGGTTGACCAGTTGGCTGACGGCAAGATCTCATTCACCGAGAACCTCTCCAACAAATGGCGGGACATGCGCCGCGGCACGATCTCTGACCGTTTCAAGGACATTCGCGACACTTACAAGGATGTTGCACGCGCAACCAAGGATCAGATTGAGCGCGAACAGACCATTCTGGAAGCTTACCGGGACTTCCGCGGAGCCTTGAAACAAGCCGAAGTGACGGCTCTTGAGATCCTGAATATTGCAACGGAAAGGCTGGCCGGGGCCAAGAAATCTTTGGAAAGCGCCTCAAGCGAAGTGGAAACCTATGCCGGCGACGACCCGGCCCAGAAGGCTCGCCTGGAGCTTGCGCGCGACGAAAAGCTGCGCGCAATGCAGGACGAGGAAAAGCGCTACCAGATTGCAAAGGACCTCTCCGACAACCTGACCGTCGGTTACAACACCTCGGAAGTCATCATGGCGCGCCTGGTTCAGACCACAAACGCCAAGGAAAGGGTTTATGCCCAATCCGTCAGCTTCTTCTCGACCAACGAATCCGTCCTGACGGCCTTGAACGCGTCATTCACAGGTCTGCAAGGCTTGCACGAATCCACCGAAACGCTGAACGCCATGAAAGAAGGCATCAACAAAAGCCTCGAAACGTTGGCTGAAATCGGAGACGCGGTGCAGAAAGAGGCTCTCAAGGCAGGTTACGGCCCGACGGTCGCGGCAGCATCGGTCAAGAAGCTCGTCGACTCCGTTGTGAATTTCCAGGTTCAGTCCCGCGAAATCATTACCGAAATGCGTGACATGTCGACCAGGAACTCGGAAGAAATCCGCAACGCGGTGGAAGACGGAAAACGGCGGCTTGCAAAGTTGACGGCGCAGGGCCAGGGACTTTAATCGGCTGGGAACAAACGGGCCGGTCGGATGACCCGGCCGGTCCAATTCAAGAAGACGGCATAGATGGCAAGCAAATCCGACGCCCCTTTGAACGACCTCATGATGGCGATGGACGTGGTCGACACGCTGCGTCACGAAGAAGGCCAGGTCGCACGGGAACTGAAGGCAGACGAGCGCGACGCCGCCATGGTCAAGCGACTGCGCGAAGTTTATGCCGCCCAGGGTATTGAGATGCCCGACCACATTCTCAAGGCCGGCGTTGAGGATCTCAAGCGCGACCGGTTTGTCTATTCTCCGCCGTCGGCCGGTTTCCAGCGCACGCTTGCGATGGTCTACATTTCCCGCAGCATCTGGTCGAAATGGCTCGCCGGAGCTCTCGCGGTTCTCGTGATCGCCGTCGCTGCGTGGTATTTTCTGGTTTCGCTGCCAAAACAGCGTGCGGAGGAAGAGCTGCTGGCCCGCCTGCAGTCCTTGCCCGCGACCTACACCGAGCTGGTGGACCGTATCGGCAACCTGACCGAAAACACGGACATCATGGCAACGGCGCAAAGCATTGCCGATGACGGCAGCCTTGCGCTCAAGGACAGCAACAACGCCGCCGCCTTCAAGGCCGAGACAGACCTTCGCGAACTGGCAGCGGGACTTCAGGAAGTCTTCGAGGTGAAAATCATTTCCCGCGAAGGTGTTCCAACAGGAATCACCAGGATACCTGAAGCCAATCCCGATACTGAAAACTACTATATTGTCGTCGAGGCAATCGATCCGGATGGAAACATTTTGAGGCGCAGTATCGTCTCCGAGGAAAACAGCACCGCCGAAGTCGTCGACAAATGGGGCCAGCGGGTCAGCGAAACCATCTATAACGCGGTTCGCCGGGACAAGATGGAAGACGGCATTGTGCAGAAGGGTACCCTGGGTCAAAAGCGCCGCGGAGAATTGGACATCAAGTGGCGTAGCGGTGTTCAGGATGGAGCGATCACGAAATGGTAGGAATGATGCACCCGTCCGCGACATCGGAGGCTAGCGCATGCTGACAGGCCGCCAGACCCTTGGAACCATTGAGCAATCGCTTGCGGACCTGCGCCGTGAGGAAGCGGATCTCGGCAAACGCATCGAACGTGCGACCCGGGCCCTGACCGACCTGCAGGAACGGCAGAGCGAAGCCTATCGCGATCTGGCACGGTTCCGGCTTGATACCGACGCAGCCGGAACCTTGAATACGAGGCTGGACAGCGCCGCCAGAGAAGCAAGACGCCTCCTGGACAAGCGAAGCGACGACTACAAGGTTCTGTCGGACCAGCTGCGCGAATGCGAAAGCGAGCGAAATCAGCTGCAGAAAAAACGCCTAGATCTGGATACGGCCCGCGACACCGCTGAAAATCAGATGGATGAACTGATGGAAGCCGTGGACGGCCGACTGGAGAACGACAACTCCTATCTTGCCCAGCGCGAAGCGGCTGCAACGGCTCTGGCGACGGCGGAAGCTGCAGCGCAAAAGGCCAGGACTTCAGAAGAAGACAGACAGAACAAGGGAAAGGCCTACGAGGCTGACCCCCTTTTTCTTTACCTGTGGCAACGCGGATTCGGCACACCGGATTACGGTTTTCGCGGTCTCGTCCGCTCACTGGACACCTGGGTTGCCCGCCTGATCAGATATCAGGACGCACGGGCGAACTATGCCATGCTCACAGGGATACCGGAGCGTATGGCAAGACACGCACAGCGTTGCGAAGACCTGGCCCGGCAGGAGCAGGAAAAGCTCGCTGAGTTCAGCCGAAATGCCATGACGGATGCTGCCGGCACGGACCTCGTCGGTACGATCGAGAACCTGAGTGAGGAAATCGACCAGATTGATGCCGAACTGGACGGTTTGGATAGGCGAATAGAGACACTGTCCGGAGCCCTGACCGAGTTCTCAAGTGGCGAGGATGCGGATTTTCAAAAAGCCGAAGAACATCTATCTGTGTCGTTGCAGGCAGACGATCTGAACGATCTTTGGAGGGCTGCGCTGGATACGCCTTCTCCGGAAGACGAAAAGATCATTCAGCGGATCGAAGACTTCAGGGACCGGGTTGAACAGGTCGCCAGGGAGATCCGGCAGGATCGCGAACTACAGCGCGACATCAGCCGCCGCCGCGCCGAGCTTGCCGACGTCATCAAGCGGTTCCGCTCCAAAGGCTATGGCAGTTGGGACTCGACGTTTTCAGACGACAAACTCACCACGGTGCTCCTCGGAGAGTTGATCAAGGGTGCGATCACCGGCGCCGATTACTGGGCGCGCGCGGAAAGAGCACACAAGAGACGCAAGCCACGTGGCCGGAAAGTTGCCTTCCCCAATGGAACGGGTCTGCCCAAGTCGATGGGCGGCTTCGGTGGTTTCGGAGGTTCCGGCCGCGGCCAGGACGGCTTCGGTGGCGGCGGGTTCAAAGGCGGTGGCAGTTTCGGCGGTGGCGGTTTCAAGACGGGCGATCAGTTTTAACGTCGGCTTGTCCCAGTTCTGCCTGCCAATGTGACGCCACAAGGCTTCGTTAGGACATGATGTGTCAGTATCCTGGCACTTGTGCGCCTTGAGGGCATGGCGGTCACGAGCAGTTTTGTTGTACTACACAGGAACCTGTTTTAGACCGATTCATAATATGACCATTTCAAACTCGGGATATCCGATGCGACGTATCGTTTTGACCAGCTTATGCGCTCTTACACTTGCTGCCTGTCAGTCCGGCTCGCAGACATCTTCATTGCCGAACCAGCCGCAACTGGACGTTCCAGCTGGCGCACAGAGCGTCAACATCGCCGCGGACCCGATGACCGTACGTGCCGCATTGGTTTCCAGTGCACAGGAACGTGGAACGGTGATCTTGCAGGATCAACCCAATATGGTGATTCTGGAACGCCCTATGGCCGGTGAAAATCCCGCGCTCGATGCGGAGTTCGGCCCCTCGGACAACGGTCAGAGGGTCATTCGCATTCGCGTCCGTTTCACCGGAACGCCGTGCCAGACGCTGGCTGTTCAGGACCTTGCGGTCATCAACAATGTGCGTACGGCACTGGAGCAGAGCTTCGTGCTTCCTGGAAACCCGAACACGATGCAAAGCCTGCAGGGTCTGAAATCCCGGGCGGAGCAGAACAGTTCCTGCCCGCCGGTCGCCTCGTAAGACCTTCCCGCGCACAACCTAGACGCCAGACGGCCTATCTGCGACAATCCTCCGTTTCGCCAATTGATTGCGCGAGCAAAGGGGGAGTTCATGCTGGCCCGAATTGCATTGTTGCTGGTCGTTATTGTCGATCTCATGGGGCAAGGGCTGATCTTTCCGATCATCAATACCTTGCTCATCGATCCCGCCTCGACATTCCTGCCGAAGGAAACGCATTCCTCAACCCGTGAGTTCTATTACGGATTGGTCAGTGCGGTCTTTTATCTCTTCTGGTTCTTCGGTGCCGCCTACATATCCAAGCTTTCCGACCATATCGGCCGCAAGGTCGGGATTGTAATCTGTCTCGGCGGTGCGATTGTCGGCTATGGTTTGACCATTCTAGCCATCGAGTTTTCCAGTCTCTGGATGCTTGTGCTCGGACGTGCTGTCTCCGGCTTTACCGCAGGTAACCAACCCATTGCACAGGCCGCCCTGATCGATGCCAGCGGGAGCGAGCAGGAAAAGAGCGCAAATCTCGGCTATATCGTGGGCGCATCGGCAATCGGCATGATGATCGGTCCGCTGCTCGCGGGCGTTTTGAGCGACCCCACCTTCCTGGGATCCTACGCGTCTGTCGAACTCCCGTTCTACACGGCGATCGTACTGGTCGGTCTGACACTCATTCTCATCATGACGTCCTTTTACGACGTCCGAACGGAGCGCAAGCCTATCGACTTCGGCCTGTCCGAAGTCTTTCTGACACTCTACCGCATCAAGGACTTTCCGGTCGTTCAGAAGCTTTCCTTCGGCTATTTCTTTTTCCTGATGGGTCTCAACGCCTATTACATCTATCTTGCCGACTACCTGATCGAGCGTTTCAAATTCACAACGTTTGAAAACAGCATGATGCTGGTCATCCTCGGCCTGGCGTTGATGCTGGGCGGCACCGTTCTGGTGCCCTATGTCAGCAAGCGCTATCGCAAGATCCCGACAATCGTCGCAAGTGCGATTGTCATGTCGGTCTTCATCATCCTTTTCATGGTCAATCCAATACCGGATCTCAGCTATGTGCTGATCGTTCCAATCCTGCTGGCGTTCGGCCTCGGCTACCCGACACTCCTGGCCCTGTTTTCCGCAAGTGTCGATGAAAGCCGCCAGGGTTGGGTCATGGGTGTGACCATCGCCTGGTTCACAGTGGGGTCGGGATCGATTTCGCTCATCGGTGGACCACTGATGTCCGTCAGCATCTATATGCCCTTCAGCATTGGGGTCGCCAGCTTCTGTGTCTCAATGTTGTTCATCTTCACGCTTTGGCGCAGCCCGGAAGTTCAGGCGCTTGATCCTGAAATCCAAAGGGAACCGGGCAAGGCGCCTGCCTAGAACATTGAAGGGGATAAGCCTGCAAAGACCCATCCCCGCTTCAATTGCACGGCCCTTTTGACCGTTTATCAGACGGGACAACGAAACCGAACATCAGGCCGTTGACGCATGAACGAAGGCTGGCAGATGCCTGTTTTCGATATGACCGTCGAGGTTGATCCATCCGCAGTGTACGTCTGCAACGCAAGCAGAGCTGCCGCTCATGATTTGTGACCGAAGGTTCAGACCTGCGTGTTTACCGAATTCAGCCGAGCCCGGACGTCGTTAAATACGGAGCTCGGCCACCGACGATTAACGCACGGCGCGGTTCATACCTCCATCCGACAGGATGCTCTGACCGTTGATATAGCGCGCCTCTTCTGAGGCAAGGAATACGCATGCCTTGCCGATCTCGGCGAAAGATGCCGGACGCTGAGCCGGAATGGACCGCCTGGCGAACTCGGAAAGGTTCACGTTCTCGCAGAAGCCAGGCATCAGATTGTTCATATTGATGTTGTGGCGTGCGTATCGGTCTCCAAACAGCTTTGAGAAACTGTGCAAAGCGCCCCTCAACATGCTCATTGGATAAGGGGCACGCGGCTCGACCGTATTCATGGACGAGATGTTCACAAACGAACCTGTGCCTTGCTCGATCATGATCGGAGTAACAATCCGCGCCAGTTTGACAACATTGAGCACATACATGTCGAGACTTTCGTGCCAAAGCGCATCAGGCAATTCCAGCAACGGTCCATCGAAGTCGGGATCAAATCCGACCGACTTGATGGCCTCCGGCACCCCGCCACCATGGCCCATATTGCTGACAACGGCATCAATACGTCCGTATTTCTCCATCGTCGCGTCGACCATTGCCTGCAAGTCATCATTATCGAGAACCGAGCCCTGGCAGCCAATCCCGCCCAACTCCTCGGCCAATTCCTTGGAGCGCGCCGAAGGCGACATCAGCGACACTTTGTAACCCGCCTTTGCCATCTCGATCGCGCAGCCCTTGCCGATGCCCTGTCCGGTTCCAGTCATCAGGGCGACTTTTAGGTCAGACATTTGATTGCCTCGCTGTGAAAAACTTGCTCTCTTTCAGCGAAGATAGGGAAACGTGCGTTTGGTTTGTAACGACTTTACGGCACTTCGATGTGAGGTTATCTCACAGCTATGACAAATGTTAGACATCTTCGAGCTTTGCAAGCGTTCAACGCGGCAGCAACGCGGTCGAACCTGAGCAAGGCCGCTGAGGATCTCGGCGTGACACACGGCGCAGTCAGCCGACAGATCAAGCAACTGGAACAATATCTGGATGTCGCATTGCTGCGACGGCTGCCTGGCGGTGTCGAGCTCACGGATGCGGGTGCTCGCCTGCACCTGGCAACACAGCAAGCATTTGCAATATTGGAGCAAGGGATTGTGGCGACCAGGCGAACCCGCAAGCGACGTTCCATCAAAATATCGCTGTCGTCCTCGTTGGCGATCAAGTGGCTGGTACCGAAGCTCCAGAACTTCCGCGAAAGGCATCCGGGCATCTCTGTCTATCTGGACACTGACGACCGGCTCGTCGACTTCGCGGACAGCGATGTCGATGTAGCGTTGCGGTACGGCGGCAATCAAGGGAGTGAGTTATATTGCGAACGCCTGGTGAGCGAACGTTTAATTCTTGTTGCAGCCCCCTCCCTCGTGCCAGAAGGGCCTATTGCGCCCGCGTCCATAACAAAGCTCCCTCTGCTGCACGACCAATTCCATCCGTACTGGGACACATGGGCGAAAACCGCCGGGTTGCTCGAGCCGGATGTTCAATCAAGAAGTTCAGCCTTCCCCGACTCCGCCGTACTGATTGCAGCTGCCATCGATGGACAGGGGGCAATCCTGGTACGCAATATACTCGTTGCGGATGATATTAAAGCGGGGCGTCTGGTTTGCCTGAGTGATGTTTGCGTTGAGCAAGATAGATCGCTGCATTTTGTTTGCCGAGATGGCGATCAACAATCTCCTCCCATTAGTGTTCTCCGCTCGTGGCTTACCGAAACCTGTTCGCGGCTATAGCCGAAAAAGACGCTTCTCGGACCTTCTTGCCCATGCAGCATCCGGTCGTTTGGGCCCGGCATCATCATCCGCCTTCAGGCGTTTTGAGGCGCGTTGGATATCGAAGTTTTGCACGCTGCCACCACAGGTGGTCAGCAGCATGACAGATTGGCTGCGCGCGCACTCCTTTCTGGATTGCCAAGCGGTGGAATGTTTCTCGCCGACAAGGCTTACGACGTAGTAGAGACAGTGGCGCTCGTGAGTTCACGCGGCGGTTGGGCAAATATCCTGCCATACGGAACCGGCGTGATCCGGTCTGCTTTTGCCCCTGCCTCTACTGTAGTCGAAGCCTGGTCGAGACGTTCTTCAACCGCGTCAAGTACTGTCGAAGCATCGCGGCACGCTATGAGAAACTGCCGCCAACCTCCCAGCCTTCGTGAAGCTCGTGGCCATGCGCCGATGGCTGAGAGATATCGAGCCCCTGGCCTGGTCTTTTTATGCCGGCAACGCCTCGGGTGAAAACTGTTCCAGAAACTCCGGGCTCGGCGGGATAGGCTTGATGATGTCGATCAGGACCCCATTCGGGTCCTTCGTTATGAAGTGCCGTTGCCCGAAAGGTTCGTCTCTCAAAGGCAACAGGATCGGCAGACCTTTTTCCTGTACTTGCTCGTAGAACGCGTCGACATCCTCAACCTCGAAATTGATAAGCACTCCGCCCGCCCCGTTGCCGCGCCCTTCTGCAGGGATCGTCTCGTGGGACTGGTCAAGGATCGCCAGGTTCACTTTCTCGTCCTCTTCGGACTGAAGGTGAACATACCAGTCTGCCTCAAACACTGCCTTGAACCTGAAATTTTCCGTGTAGAAACGTGCTGTCTCAGACACCTTGTCCGTCATGAGAACGGGATAGTATTGCGTGCATTTCATGGGATTTCTCCTGATGACCTGTTTTGGATAGAAGCGGAACTCCGTGTTGCCCGGGCTTTTCAAGTTCATAAAAACAACATACATTCTGTATGTATCTACTAGTTAACATACAGGCTGCATGTATGCAAGAAGCAAGATCACGGAGAACGCAGGCTGAAAGACGCGCAGAGACGAAGCGCGCTCTTCTGGAAGCTGCTCGAACCCTCATCATTGAAAAGGGTTATGCGGAAACCGGAACGCCCGAGATCGTCAAGGCGGCGGACGTGACACGCGGTGCGCTGTATCATCATTTCAGCGATAAGGCTGACCTGATGCGTGCACTTGTACGACAGGAAGCGACCGCAATCGCCGCCGAAATCGATGCGCAAACCAGCACAGACCAGACACCGCTCGATGCCTTCATGGCAGGGGCAAAGGCCTATTTTTCTGCCATGTCCACTCCCGGCCGGGCAAAGATCCTGCTTCTGGAAGGACCGACAGTTCTCGGTTTGGACGAAATGGCGGAAATAGATCGGGAAACAGGTGGCGCCACGTTGCTGGAAGGGCTTCAGCATGCGGCCGGTCACGGTGCTCTGAAAGACATTCCCCTGGAGCCTTTGGCAGCCCTCTTGTCTGCCGCGTTCGACCGGGCGGCACTCGCAATTGCCAGCGGCGAGGATCGCGATGGCTACGAGACAGCAACCAGAAAGTTGCTGGCCGGGATACTGGTCTAGGGGCAGTTGAGGTTCAGACAATCCGGCAATTGGCGGCACGATTTACGCCGTTGAACTGACTGTCAACAAACCTTCAGTTCGGCGAAAAATCAGCCAGACGCCAGCTACGCCCCTCTCCCTTCCATTCACTTGGAGGTCAACGGGTCAACCGTGATCGCGGCGACACCGCTTGTCGTGCCGGAAAACAGGCTATCAAGGTTTTCCGCGGCCTCTTTCAGAGGTACCTTGTGTCGAATTTCGCCATCGGTCTGCGCGTTGGCAGCAAGTTTTCTGGCTTCGGAAACGATCGATAGTTTTCTTGTCGGGGGCTGCGCCGAAAGCCACCCGGCAATCTCGAACCCTTCCAGCGCCTGACGCCGTCCCGTGATCTGCCGCAGGACGTCAAGCTCCACCGGTTCACCGGAGAGATTGCCGACATTGGTCACCGTCGAATGTTCAGGCATTGCGTCAAGCAGGATACCGGGCATCTTTCCGCCGACACTGTCGATTGCCAATGTGGCACTTAATCGGAGGCACAAATCTCTCAGCTGGTCTTCGTAGCCAGCGTCACGCTGATCCAGAATGTGAGCGGCTTTCATCGCGACCAGAGCATCAATTTGCTCATCGGAACGAACGATATTTATCACCGGCAGATTTCGCATCTTCGCCGCGGTATTTACAAGTCGCCCCAGTGAGCTTGCCGCGGCATTCATCACAATCGCCTTTGCATTGTGTTGTCGCACGTGTCTGAGAAGAGATACGGCCGTCAAGGCGTTACCGACCTGAAGCGCCTTTGCCAGCGGCATGTCGCCAACAGGAATACAAAATTCTGCCGAAGCAACGGACTTCTCGGACCAGGAACCACCGCGGTCCGGCTGCGTTCCAAAGAAGACACGCTTGCCGGTCACCAGCCGCCCCATCAACCCGCCGCCACTGGCAACAACCCGGCCGACGCCCAACCTGCCGGCAGAAAACGGCAAGGTGGGCTCGATGATATAGCTGTTCGACAGCAGCAGATCGTCAGCCGGAAAGGCCCCGCCGGCTTCCACCTCGATCAGAACTTCCCCTGGCTTTGGCTCTGGATCGGGCACTTTTTGCAATTCAACGCCGTTATAGTCTTTGGAAAAGGATTTTACCCTCAGGCTCAGCATCTGATTTGTCCGCTTGTATCGATCAATGTTGCGACAGCAGATAGGGTGGTGCAGAACAATCCACAATTACACTCTTTCGACCAACTTGGTGCACTCATGAACCAGACAAACATTTCCCGAGCGACACCAGGCCTGCGAGACTGGAACGATCTGAATGTGCTTTTGAAAATTGTCCGGTCGGGAACGATGCGCACTGCCGCCGATGCACTCGGGATCAGCCACTCCACTATCTCGCGGCGCATGTCGCTCCTTGAAGCCGAACTCGGCACGAAATTGCTGGATCGTCGCGGCCGTCGGCTCTGCTTAACCGAAGAGGGACAAGCCGTATTCGAAACGGCGACGCGGCTGGAAACGCAGATTGCCGATATGAGGCGCAACGCCAGCGGCCGCGATCAGCAGCTATCCGGCCGCATCCGCGTGACACTGCCCAATGAACAAATCTTTGAAATGCTTGCACCGGATCTCGTCCGGTTTCGCGACAGCTATCCCGATATCGATCTGGAAATTTCGACGACAGCGAGAAAAATTGACCTGAACAGCCAAAGCGCCGATCTGGCCGTCCGCATCATTCCCCACGGAGATCTGCCGGATCCGGACCTGATTGGCAGGATGGCCGCGGAAATTCACTTCTGTATCTACGCAACCCCCGGCTATCTTGAGCGGCACGCGCTTCACGACCATCAGAAGACAGAGTTACCACCGGCGCGCTGGCTCGGATGGGGCGGAGACCAGGCGCAGCCCGACTGGGTGCTTCAGTCCCCCTTCCCGCATCTGACAACATACGGTTCGTTGAACAGTCCCCAGCTTCAGCTTTCTGCCGCCAAAGCCGGAATGGGCCTGGCTATTCTTGCTTGCGGTCTCGGTGACACCGCCCTCGAGCTAATACGTGTTCCCGGGACTACGCCATACCCCGCTCGCGATGTCTGGGTGGTTCATCATGGCGCGTTAAGGGGAATGAAGCGCGTCAGGATCCTGAGAGAGTTTCTGACCCGGGCGATTGCAGAAAAGTCAAAACTGCTCACCGGCAAATCGGTCACGTGAACTGAAGGGCTGTGTCCGGCTGGAGCCGAAAGTCCTCCCGCCCTTCACACAACGCAAAAGCGTGTTACAGTTTGAACCATAATCCAGAATTGCTGCCTGAACACTTTGCCATAGGTGTGAACCGTAAGCTTCGGAAGACTGTTGGGGGGACGATCATGAACCTGGCGAAATTCAGCTTGATGCTCGTCGTGCTTGTTGACGTCATGGGTCAAGGACTGGCGTTTCCGATTTTCAACACCCTTATGATGCAGGCAGATCTTGGCTTCCTGCCAGCCGCAACCACACGGGCCGAACGCAGTTTCGATTATGGCCTGGTCATCGGTGTTTTCTTCACCACGTGGTTCCTGGGAGCGGTCTATGTCAGCCGGATTTCCGACAGCATCGGCCGCAAAAAGGGCATTTTTCTCTGCCTCGCCGGCTCATTCACCGGATATCTTTTGACCGTTGCAGCAATTGCCATCAGCAGTTTCTGGTTACTTCTCGTCAGCCGGGCAATTACCGGCTTTACCGCCGGCACGCAATCCATAGCCCAAGCCGCTATGGCGGATCTCAGCACCGATGATGCCGACAAGGGGCGAAACATGGGGCTCATTGTAGCCGGAGCTGGTATTGGCCTGGTTGCAGGTCCAGTCATCGGTGGCGTTTTTTCAGACCCGAGCCTGCTCGGCAATGCGGCGTCCCTGTCGTTGCCGTTTTATATTGGCGGGGCGCTCAATCTGATCGCGGCTGCAATGATCCTGATGTTTTTTCGGGACGTCAATCCGAACCGCTTGCCGCTTCGCATCAACCCGCTCGATGTCGTGCGCCTGATCCTCGACATCGGCAAGCATCCTACGGTCTGTCGCGTCACCATCCTCTGGTTTTTCTATATGGCGATGCTGATTACCGCCTACATCTTCCTGACGAATTTTCTTTCAAGCCGCTTTGGTATGGACACTGCCGGTACCAGCGTCGGCGTTCTGATCTTCGGGGCGAGCTTCGGCATCACCAGCTCCTTTCTGGTCGGCCCGTTTCAGGAGAGAATGTCCCGCAAGGCGATGATCGTCTTTTCAGCCGTGACGATGATCGCATCGATCGCGCTGTTGATCTCCGCTCCAACTTCACTGATCGCCTATCTCGCCTTCGTGCCGTTCGGCATTGCACATGGCATCGGCGCTCCGGCCTTGTTCGCGATGTATTCCGCAAGTGTTGATGACACGCTTCAGGGTTGGGTCATGGGGGTTTCGGTCGCCATCTGGACATTGGCCGCGGGCCTGAACTCCTTCATCGGCGGTGAATTGCTCACATTCGGCATCCGCAATCCTTTCCTTCTGTCGATCGGATACGGGCTCCTGCTTTTGGCAGCGGTGTTTATCATTGGCAGGTCCAGCGACATTCGCAGGATTTCAGGACGCGTAACCGTAGAGGCTTAAGCCTTGGCTGACGGTTTCAAGGTCAATTGTTCTGCAGCATTGAAGCGATCGCCGAAGCCATTCGGCTTTGGCGATCCCCAGGAAGTGCCAACCCGATCTTCGAATATGCCCTCGTCCACAAGGGTCACAGCGAATGTATCGGCAAGAACGCGAAAATGCCGACCCTTCCGCAGAATGCCAGCCTCAAAGCATGATGGGTAACATGTTCAGGAGGCCAACCCTGTCCGGTAGAAGCCTTATCCCTGGTTGGGAAACGGCAGTTCCTGGCTTACCTCATAGACCCTTGCATCCATGCCTTTCGCCTTGAGCGAACTCAGCGCTGCCTGAAAATCTGCCATATGTGGCGTTGCGAAATGTGGCATCAACGCATCCATCGACTCCCACATTTCATAAATTCTCAGAATGTTCGGATTTGTTGCGTCGAAGGACGACTTGTAAGCAAGACATCCTGGTTCCCTTGCAGTTGCCTCGTCCATGGCCTGAATGGCACTACGCTTTTCGTGAATCTGATCGTCTTCAAATTCAACTTCGACAGTTACGATGATCATTCGATTTCCTTCCTTGCTCGTTTCTGAACTGGCCAGTGCGACTTCAATCGGTGCAAACCTGGTCAGAAGTCCCAGACCAAAGGCTTGAACCAGCGTGCGTCTTTTCATCGATTTTCCTCGTTCCGCTCCTTCCGCAGCCCCGCTGCAGACAGGAGATCGCGCCTCACAGCCCCAAAATTACAAAATAACATTTTTTGTAATTTTGATTTTATTGACAAAATATCATTTTTTGTCAATCTGTAATTATGACGGAGCTTAGACAGAAAATCCTGGAAGCCGCTGTGCGGGTGTTCATGCGCTACGGTGTCGGCAAGACCCGGATGAACGACATTGCTCAGGAAACAGGGATCGCACGACCGACGCTTTACGCGTCTTTCAAGAACAAGGACGAAATCCTGAGTGCGTCCATTTTGCACTATTCTGATTTGTCGCTCGCCGGGATTCGGCACGAATGGGATCACCTTGAAAAGCTGAGCGACAAGCTGGACGTGTTTTATGAGCGAGCAATCATCGCATCTTTCCAGATCATCACCGCCTCCCCTGATGCCCGGGACATGATCGGTGGGCACAACGCCGTAGGGAAAGCTGCCACGAAGAAAGCGCAGCTCGACAAAATGTCCGCCTGGGCGGAACTTCTCGAACAATATTTGCCGGCAGACGAGCAACGGCCTGTCTCCAGCGAACAGCTCGCGCAATACATCGTGCTGTCATCGCTTGGCTTGCGTGACCATGCTGAAAACGAAATTCAGCTCCGTCAGCTGCTTCAGGTACAAAAACAAGGAATTCTGGCACTTCTGAACTGCGATTGATTTGCGCGAAGTTCCTTCTTGCGGGGCACCACGGTTCTAAGGCAGGTTCAAAAAACGACAAATTCTTGCAACTGATTGAGAAACAGGATGATTGCCCCACACGTTCAAATCAACCGGGCGCATTGGAACCATCAGGCTCCCGAATGGGTCATGCGAGGCGAGCGGGAATGGGCGCGAAGCGAACCGGTCTGGGGGCTATGGGGGTTACCGGACTCTGACCTTTGCCTACTCCCCCACTCAATGGAAGGTCTGGACGCAATCGAACTGGGATGCGGGACGGGTTATGTTTCCGGCTGGATGTCACGCCGGGGAGCACGCGTAACGGGTGTCGACATCTCCGAAGAACAACTTGCCACGGCAAAACGCCTTGCTCACCTCCATGGAGCCGAGATCCGGTTCCGGCATGAAAATGCCGAAACGCTTGAAGACGACGACGCTTCCTATGACTTCGCCATTTCGGAATATGGCGCAGCCATCTGGTGCGACCCCGAGCTATGGTTGCCGGAAGCGTGGCGGGTTCTCCGTCCGGGAGGTGAACTGGTTTTCCTCGGCCACCATCCTTTGACAATCATCTGTGCGTCGGAAGATGGCGACCAGGTCGGCAACAGCTTGCACCGGCCTTACAGACACCTCCGCAACGTCGACTGGTCTCAGACCGAATCCGATCCCGGGGGCATCGAATTCAACCGAGGGACCGAGGATTGGTTCAACCTTTTTCGCAAAGTCGGGTTTGATGTCTTGAATTACCGGGAACTTTACGCCCCTGACACTGCTGAAGGTGTCGAATTCGGAATTTCCGCCGAATGGGCCAGGGTCTATCCTGCGGAGCAGGCCTGGTGGCTCAGGAAACAAGCCTGAACGAATTCACCAGCAGCCGCTGCACTCTCATTTGCTCAACGCTTTCCTGGACTTATCTATTCTTAACATCTTATTAAAACAACCAATCTACTCTAAGTAGAAATCCCGATTGTTTGTTTTTTAGGGACTTTGCCACGATGTTGCCGTCGGCGCGGATATCACTTGAGGATATGCGAACTTTCCCTCGCAAGCGATGCAAGTGGAAGGGTATTCTCAAGTTCCAGAACACACACCGCCCTTGCGTTGTGGAAGACATATCCGTGGGTGGTTGCCGTGTTGCCGTGAACACGAAAGATCTGAAACACCGGGAAAAGGTCACCATCGAAATCGAAAGCCGCAAACTCCGGTTTCATGGCGAAGTTCGCTGGACCCGCCTCGATGAAGCAGGCATCGAGTTCCTCTATATGGACTGACTGGTTTTCAGTTTCCCTCTCTCTCTCAATTGAGCTTTAGAACTGCTCAACATCAGCCACTTCACGCCCGCTTCATTTCTTCCGGTGGCTCGTTAGCAAGAACCCGTTCATCCGCAAGGCAGGCCCTCCAGCACTTCGCAGCCGCCCGGTCCCTAAGATCCCGGCATTTCGATTTTGCGCAAATCGCTTGCCTGTTCAGTTTCAGGCGCGCTCTTGTTGCTTGTCAGCCCCGCCAGCAAGACCTGGCTGGAAACCAGGATCGTCGCAGACAGTGAGGCCAACAGGAGAAACAGACCATCGAAACCCCAGGCTTCGTGAACAAGGGCGATCAGGGGCAAGGCAGCTGACATTGCCAGGAAGGACACGAGATAACGAAGACCGAATGCCCTTGAGCGATTGCGGCCGCGGGTAGTGGTTCCGATCAGAAAATCGTTGACCGGAATCTGACCGAACACCCCCAGCATGAACCCGAGCGCGACCACGTAGCCCGCAATCCCGGTCAGTCCCGGCATCAGCAGAAAGAACACCGTCTGAATTGCCGCGACCAGCGCTAGTGTTGGTCGCCCGCCCGCCCGATCCAGCAGATACCCGGTCAGGAGCTGCGCCATGGAGGCGGCGGCAAAAACCGAAAAGGCCAGCGCTCCAAGAACAGACGCCGTGTGCAGTTGTAGAGTGCCGATAGCACCGCTCACGATCCTGTCGGCCAGACCCGTCAGACGTTCCTCGAAAATCTCGGGCAAGGCTACCGTGGTCGATTGAAAAATCGCGCTCCCGAGCGCCGCTGTCAGAAAGACGCAGATCAGGATCTTCCAGGCAGATCCGTGGTCCCGATCCGGCTCCTTCGCGACACCCCCCTTGGGGTTGATTTCCAATACCCTGATATCACGTGACACACGGTAATACGGCCATGCCAGACAGATTGAAATCAGTCCGGGCACGAAGAAGGCGGCGCGCCAGCCCGCGGTGTCGATCAGAATTCCGGTGAACAGTGCGGCTGCGCCGACGCCCAGGTTTCCCCAGACACCGTTCACGGCCAACCGCATGCCTGTTTTCTTCCAGCGGGCCGTGACTATGGCAAGACCGACAGGGTGATAGATCGCGGCGAAGATGCCGATCAGAAAAAGACCGACGGCAATCTGCGCGGGCGATTGCGCAAATCCGGTCAGGATGGAGGTCACACCGAGACCGAGGAAGAACACACACATCATGCCGTCCCGGCTCCAGCGGTCAGCCAGCCAGCCCGCCGGCAGGGAGAAGACGGCGAAGGCGGCAAATCCCGGCGTCCCCAGAAGCAGAAGATCGGAATAACTCATCTGCCAGCCGGTGCTGAGTGCCAGCGCGACCACCGAAGCGAAGATCAGCATGACGTAGTGGTCCAGAAAATGCCCGGCATTCAGCAGCAGGAAATAGTGTGTATCGCGTGAGTTCATCTCGGCCTCTTGCTTGTCCCGACCATTGTGACCTTGACCACCCGGCGATGTCTGGACAATAACTATCGAGAAATGGACACACCAAAAGATCATCACGTGCCGCGCAGCACGAATGCCGAAGACTACCAGGATCTTCCTCAGCCAATGGCGGTCCTGCCGAAGGTTTTCGAAGACGGGCACGTCATTCCGCCGCATAGTCACAAACGAGATCAGTTGCTTTACGCCATTTCCGGGGTCATGCGCATATCTGCGGCCGAGACGAGCTGGATCGTTCCACCGGACCGGGCGCTCCTGATGCCTTCCGGGCAGGAACACAGCGTCGAGATGCACGGTGAAGTGCAGATGCGAACGCTCTACATTTCGCCTGTCAGACAGGCCGAAATGAAGGTGCTCAGCGTCCCTTCCCTGTTGCGGGAACTGATCGTGGCGCTCTCACAGGAGCCGATGGATTATACGAACAATGATCGGGCGGAGCGCATTGCCGAACTGATAGCGATCGAGTTGGAACGTTGCGAAACACTGCCGCTGAGCATTCCCCTGCCGACCGACCCGCGCTTGCAGAAATTCTGCATAAAGATCATGGAAAACCCGTCTCTCAACGCATCCTTCGAGCAATTGGCTGAAAATACCGGCGCGTCTTCAAAAACGCTGGCGCGTCTATGCTCCAGACAACTGGGCATGAGTCTTGGCGAATGGCGCCGGAGAGTGCGGTTTGCATCGGCCATGGAACTGCTGGCGAAGGGAACACCGATAAAGGTGGCAGCTTCCTTATGCGGCTATGCCAGCGCAGCTGCATTTACCCATGCTTTCAGAAAGGAGTTCAGGATACGCCCTTCTGAACTGCAAGCGAAGCGATAAGCGCAGCCAATCGCTTGCTCACAGCGTCAAACCGGCCTGCTCTCGGAATATGTCCCCTCCAGTGCATCGACGGGTGGCCCACACACTTCCTTCAACCGGTCTGCGTTCGAAATCAGGTCCAGAAGCGTGACGTTTTGAAGTTCCTGGAAGAAAGCTCCCAGTGCAGATTTCAACGCTGGCCTGAGCAAACACACGTCCTTGATGACGCAATCGCAATTGCCGGCGCTTGCAAAACACTGAGCAAGTTGAAAGTCGTTTTCCATCAGCTGGACGACCTCGGAAACCGTAATGTCTTCCGGTTCCGCATCCAGCCAGATACCGCCATTCCGCCCTGCGGATGAAGCAATGTACCCAGCCTTACGCAGTATTTGTACCGCAGCCACAACTTGTGAACGGTGTGAATTACACTGTTCAACGACAACATCAATGGAACATCTCTGATCGGCATGAACAGCGAGATACATCAGTATACGCAGTGCAGCGTCTGTGCGTTCGGTCAAACGCATATTAAATCGAGCTCTTGTTAAAACTTCTAATGGATCGAATGCGGTTTACGTAGCACCGCAAAATCTCAACCGCATCCTTTATCTCAGATATAATATTTTTATTTTATGATATTTATCATTGAAATAATTTGCTAGCGCTTGCCGCGAGGATAGAAGATTCTTGCGAGGAGGGGCGCAGGTATGGATATGTTTGGAACGGAGGTTCTGGGCGACTATGTGGAGCACATGGAGGTCCGGGAACAGGACCTTGTGAATGTTCGTGAGGTCTGGCGCATCCTGTCGCCGAACATGCGAAGCATTCTGGGCGATTTCTACAAAACACAATATCTGGTTCAGGCACACAGCCAGTTCAGGAATTTCAATGTCGAACGATTGATCGAGAAACAGTTCGCCTACTGGAACAATCTGTTCTCCGGCGCAATTGATTCTGCCTATCGCGATCAGGTCCGAAAAATCGGCATGACGCACCGCAAGTACAATATTTCGATGGGTCAGTACATTCTGGCCTATGGCTGGCTTCTCAATCGCTTTGAGGAATTGGTCCGAAAATACACCCGATGCGCTGAACGGACGCTTGATCTGATGTCGTCGGTCAGACGGCTCGTCTTTATCGACATGGCGCTGGCGGCAGACGCCTATTATGTCGTTTTCATCGACTGAACCAGGCCTGACCAGATTCTAAGAAGCTCAGGCGTCGCGACGGATCTGGGTCAGTTTCGAGCGCAGGTAAAGCAGGATCGGCATGAGCCTGATCCTCACTCGAACCCCCTCGAAACTCTCAGGGCGCGTGGTTGTCAGACAGATCTCGATCCGTTCCAGGCAGATCAGGACCATGTCGATGTCATCGCTTTGTTCGTCCCTCTTGGCCAGAGCCCTGGCTTTGAGCTGCAGACGCCTGATTTCGCGCTCGAACTCTTCGTCGGCGAGAGAGATGTAACGAAACTCTTCCTCCATGACGCCAAGTTCACCCAGTTCACTTTGCAGCGGCTTGTCCAGATTGTCCGGCATGGCGTTACATCCCCGCTATCTTGACCAGGAATTCAGCGGAAACTTCCTTCAGATGCCTGGCTTGCGTGGACAGGTCCTCCGTCCCACGGTCCACACGCCTTGCGTCTTCCAGCGTTCGTTTCGCGCTTGTGCTGATCCCGGAAATCGCCGTTGATGCATCCCCTGCTCCGCCGGCGGCCAGTTGGATGTTGCTGCTGATTTCCTGTGTCGCAGTCTCCTGCTGCTCCACTGCCGTCGCGATCACGGCTGCAATTTCGTTCAGGCGCTCGATCGTCCCGTGAACATTTTCAATCGCCGAGGCAGAAGATGCTGTGACCGACTGAATTTCCTCCACTTGCGAAGATATCTCAGCCGTTGCCAGTGCAGTCTGTTCGGCAAGCGTCTTGACTTCGGAAGCAACGACCGCGAACCCCTTTCCCGCTGAACCGGCCCGTGCTGCCTCTATGGTCGCATTCAGAGCAAGGAGGTTTGTCTTTGCCGCGATGTCGTTGATAAGCCCGATGATTTCGCCGACACGGCTTGCGGCAATCGTCAGCGAATTCATGGTTTCGATGGCGACGGAACTGTTTGAAGCCGCCTCTTCGGAGATCTCGTATGACTGCGAAACCTGCCTGCCGATCTCCGACACGGAACTGGCCAGTTCTTCAGATGCCGCCGCCACCGTGTTTACGTTGGATGCGACCCGCGATGCATTCTGGTCGGCCGAGGTGGCATTGGTGTCGGTCTCGGTAAAGGCCGTCATCAGTTCACCGGCGGTGTTCTTCAACCGGCCCGCCACCGTATCCAGCTTTACCGACACGCTTCCGACCGACTGCTCGAAGACATCCGCCAGTTCAGCCAGTGTGTTTCGCCGGTCGCGCTGCCCCGCTTCGATATAGACGGATATCGCATAATCCATATCGATCAGCGCAGCCTTGGTGATGGCTTCAATCACCGTGGCACGTCTTTTCAGCCATTTCGGAGAAATGCGCAAACGAGACTGCGGTTCAAGCAGTTTGCCGACAAGCCCCGAAAGAATGAAATTGTAACCGCCGATATACCATCTGGGCTCGATACCAAGCCGGTTATGAACTTCTCCGATGCGCGTTACGGATTCGACATACTCTTCATCGAATGTCGCGTTGGTTATGATGTCCCAGTGGCGTATCTGCATCGACTTGGCATGCTCGATATGCTTCGAGGTCTTGAAAAACCGCTCAACATCGGGTTCTCCACGCACTTGCTCATAAAACCCGTCCAAAACTTCTGGCAGAGCATTCAAAATAAAGCTTTTGCTTCCCAATAAAGCGTCAGAGAGTTCTCGATCAAACCCAACAAATTCCATTTTCTGTAAAGTCATACCCAACACGTCAAAAGCCCTCCCGAAATTAACGCTACGGAATATTGAGAGCTCTCGCTTAACAATAATTTTATCTAGTTTATTTATAATATTAAGAGTCGAGAGGGTTTGAGACATCTACCCCTGCGGCACAACACCAACACCTCTTGCCAGATCGCCGTGACAAACCGCACCTGCTGGTTGCGGCTGCGGCCATCCTACTGATTTCTCCCGCTTCAGGTTCATCGAGGCCGGCATCGCTGAAACCGTGGAGGCCTCGGACCACGAAGACAATGCTGATCTCGCACGCGAGTTCTCCCGCCGGACGGGTCGCACCCCGTTCAGCTTCAGAAACATGGTACGCCGCTGATGTCTCTACCGAAAGCGTGCGGAGTTCACTTCCCGCAGGCAGCTGCTATCAAAGCCGCAGTGTCATAGAACTCATGGAACGCGATGATCTTGCCGTCCTTGAACCTGACATAGTCCAGCTTGGGAGACGATGCTCTCGCTCCCGTAGACTTGTTGACCCAGGCAGTCGTCCCGACCGCGCATATCCGGTCACCGTCAACGACATAGTCGTCGATGGTGTAATGTTCCATGGACCAGTCCTCGAGCAACCCGTCCAGGTAGTAACGGACTTCCTCCTTGCCGGTCCGGGGAGCGGTAAAGCCAATCTCCGGGGTCTGCGCCATTGCCAGCGAGCGGAAATCGACGCGGTCATCCATAAGCGCGAGCCAGTCTTCCGTACTCTCGCCCTTTGTTTCGTGCCAACGCTCGTAGCAATGTTTGAGTGCTGTCAAATTTCCATCGCTCGTCATGTTGAAACCTCCTCGATAGCCTGCGCCTCCTTTCAGGCACCTCGCTGAAATATTACAACCAAGACTGGAGAAACGCCATTTCAGCGAGCAAACCGTCAAAATCACGTTTTGTCGGACTGAATGATCGCCTTGGACACAATACAGACGCACAGGTGCTCTAACCCATTGTGGACGAAATGGATTTGCGAGGGCGAATGAACCGGCGTGATTTTCTGATTGGAGCAAGCCTATTTGCGCTGCCGACCGCACTGTTGACCTCTGCACTTCAAGGGCAGACCAGCCCCGCCCCGGAGCCATGGGCGGAAAAACTGATTGCCGCTGCCGAGCGACAGATTGGTGAAACAATCATTTACGACCCTGCTTATGTAGGCCTGAGTTTCCCCAATGGTGACATTCCTCGGGAGCGCGGTGTCTGTACCGACGTCGTCATCCGCGCCTACAGGGATGCCTTCGGCTTCGACCTGCAGTTGGAAGTGAACAAGGACATGAAAGCTCACTTCAGGGATTATCCCAGGATCTGGGGTCTCAAGCGTCCTGACAGAAACATCGATCATCGCAGGGTCCCGAACCTGCAAACTTACTTCAAGCGTCAGGGAGCGGCACTCCCGATCAGCGACCGACCGGGAGATTACGTTCCCGGTGACATCATTTCGCAAATGCTTCCTGGCAACCTCCCTCACATTGCCATCGTGACCAACCATAAGTCGCCGGACGGGAAAAGGCCGATGCTGGTACACAATATCGGCGCCGGCACCCGGCTGGAGGATCGGCTGTTCGATTTCAAGATCACCGGAAGATATCGCCTCAGGCCCAAAACCGCTTGATTGCAAGACGATAAATCACCTTGCATTTCACTGTTCCAGGTCAGCCATAGACGGCCTCGTGATGTGAGTTGGCAACCTGCTGGGCCACCCTTGCCGCTCGGGCAATCAGTTCGTTGCGCGGTTCGCCGATGTAAGTCGCGGTAAACCGGAGCGGTGTCGGCTGCCAACCAGGGTCAAAATTGGCAATCCGGTTTTCCTCGATGAATTTGCCGCCCAGCACATGCGGCAGAATGCCGACACCGATTCCGGCCGCCACCATTTCAAATCCCGTTGACAGCGAATTTGTCGGAAAGATCTGTGCGGTACTACCGTACCGGTCCCGGAGTTCTTGGGTCAGTTCCCGGTGCGGGCGCGAATTGCGGTTATAGGTTATCACCGGGGTGACGCTGAGATCCGGGTCCTCCAGACCAACCGGCCGATACCAGTCCAACTGAAACGGCGGCAACTCGAGATTGTCCGTGCTGTAGTCGGATATCGGTCCCATCAGAATGGTCAGGTCCAACGACCTGTCGAGCAGCATCTCGCGCAGGTTCAGCGAAATATCGACCGACACTTCAATGTTCAGCTTCGGAAAATTGCGATGAAGTTCCGTCAGAAAGTCCGGCAACCACGTCTGGGCGACGGTCTCCGCCACACCAAGCCTCAGCAAGCTGCTGATGCTGTCCTCGGCCATCACATCTCCCTTGATGCGTTCGGTAATCGCCATGATCTGATCCGCATGGTCACGCAGCAGTACTCCTTTTCTGGTCAGTACGACACCAGTGGAGACCCGGCTGAAGAGTTCGGTTCCAAGATAGGATTCAAGGCTGGCAACACGCGCTGAAACAGCCGGCTGTGAGATATTCAGTTGCTCTGCCGCCTTGCGGACACCTCCCATTCTGGCAACAGCCAGAAAGGTTCTCAGTTGCTCGAAAGTCATGTCTGCTTCCTCGTAAGGTGATCACAAAAGCTGATCACTTTGAACAAAAAATGACGATTTGACTTGATCATAGATCCACCGCAGCATTTTGCCAGTAACTTTCGAGGTGGAAATGACGAGCGAACTTGGCGATATTTCCGATCTGTCCGGCATGGATACCTTTTCGCAGCGAGAAGCTATCCGCTCCGGGCACTATTGCGGACATACGGCCGGTCTGGCCAAAGGCCGACTTCAGTGCAATCTGGCGATCCTGCCCGGCGAATTCGCAGATGATTTTCTCGCCTTTTGCCGATTGAACCCGAAGGCCTGTCCATTGGCAGGCGTGTCGGAAGCAGGAACCCCCTTCGTTGCCCGGCTGGGCGAAAATGTCGACATCAGGACGGATGCAGCGCTTTACAATGTTTACCGGAATGGCACGCTGGAAAGCCAGGTGCAGGATTTGAACGACCTGTGGCGGGAAGATCTCGTAGCGTTTGCGATCGGGTGTTCTTTCACCTTTGAAAACGCGCTGCGCCGCGCCGGAATTGGCATGCGCCACATAGACTGCAACGTCACTGTCCCAATGTTTCGAACGTCGATCGAAACGACGGCAAGCGGTCCCTTCGGCGGCGGCATGGTCGTCTCCATGCGGCCGATCCCGATAGAACGCGTCAATGAAGTTCAGGCCATTTGCCGTAAGTATCCGCTTGCGCACGGCGCGCCCGTCCATGTCGGCGCCCCGAAGGCAATCGGGATCACCGACCTCAACCGCCCCGACTGGGGTGAAGCGGTTTGCGTGCGTGAAGATGAAGTTCCCGTCTTCTGGGCTTGTGGCGTCACTCCCCAGGCCGCAATCATGCGGGCAAAGCTGCCGCTATCGATCACCCATGCGCCGGGAGCCATGTTGATAGCTGACGTCGATGAACTTACACCACCACTTTATCTTTATAACGATAACTAACTGAAAATTCGGAAAAAACAGAGGATAGACAAACGATGAATAAGATCATGACGCTGTCAGCGATTTCAATGATCGCTCTCTCCGCCGGTTCTGCAGCACAAGCTGAAGAACTTGCAGTTGTCGGCAGCTGGAGCGGCCTGCCGCTGCACAAGCAGTACGAAGCTCCCTTCTGGAGTGAAAAGCTCCCTGAAATCTCCGGCGGCGATCTCACCGCAGCACTGACCACACACGACCAGATGGGCATTTCGGGTGGCGATGTCTTTCGTCTCCTGTCGCAAGGTGTGTTCGATGTCGGCATGACCGTTGCAGATTACGCGGTGTCCGACAGTGTTGCGCTCGAAAGCCTGGACGTTCCGCTGATCGCAACGGACGCAGCCACGGCGCAAAAGGCGGTGGAAGCGGCAAGACCGATGGTCAACGACATCTATCGCGACGTTTTCAACGCAAAGGTACTCGGCATAGCCCCCTACCCGCCACAGGTCGTCTTCTGTAACGGAGGGATCGGCTCGCTCGACGATCTGAAGGGCAAGAAGATCCGCGCCTCCGGCCGTATGACCGCCAAGTTTCTTGAAGCCTTAGGCGCAGAAGGCGTCAATGTGAGCTTCGGTGAAGTTCCAGGTGCTCTGCAGCGCGGTGTTGTCGATTGCGCGATCACAGGGGCTGGCTCCGGCTACAATGCCGGGTGGTGGGAAGTTTCCACACACCTGATGCCGATCCCGCTCGGCGGATGGGACCCGGTTGTCACCGCCATCAATCTCGACAAATGGAACGCACTCTCCGATGAGCAGAAGGCGACACTCGAAAACGGCGTGAAGGAACATCTGGAAGCGCCGGCCTGGAAGACCGCACAGAACGCGCTTGAAAATGACATTGCCTGCCTGACCGGCAGCGGCGAATGTCCTTACGGCGATGCCAGAAACCTGGTTCTTGTGGAAGCAAGCGAAGCCGATCACGCCAAGGCAAAGGAAGTGCTGATCACCGAAGTACTGCCGGATTGGGCCGAGCGGGCTGGTGGCGACTGGGCGAAACGCTGGAGTGACAGCGTCGGTCAGGTTACCGGTGTGAAACTGGAAACGAACTAAGGCCACGATCTCATGACTTCCTTGGTGTCCCTCATTCGGCGGATCAACGACCGCCTGGCAATTGGCGTTGGGCTGATCCTGCTCGCCTGCGTCGCCTTCACGCTCCTGGAGATCGTGACACGCCGTTTGGGCGGTTCACTGGGGGGAGTCGATGAGATTTCCGGATATGTCATGGCCGTTACCACCAGCTGGGGGATCAGTTACGCATTGACGGAGCAGGCACATGTCCGCATTGACCTGCTCCGCCAACGCCTGGTTCCCTTCGGAAGGGCGGTCTTCGACATCATTTCCCTGCTCTGCCTGTCCGGAACGGCCATTGTGGTTGCTTGGCGGGGCTGGGGCGTTCTTGAAAAGACGCTCTCAACAGGTGCACGTGCCAACACCCCGCTGGAGACCCCTTTGTGGATCCCGCAATCCTTGTGGTGGGCCGGCTGGGTCTGGTTCGCCGTCTCGGCCAGCATTCTTCTGGTCTCGGTGCTGGTGAAATTCCTGTCTTCCGATTATCAGTCCGTCGATGACATCGCCGGTGCAAGGGGGGAAGCATGATCGCCTTCACTTCCGTCGGCCTTCTGGGGCTTCTGACACTCTCCATTCCGGTCGGCATCGTCCTGTTTCTGCTGGCCTTCGGCATCGACACATTCTTCAGCCCGTTTCCGCTGATGCGCGGTCTTGGGCAGGTTGTCTGGTCATCGTCCAACAGTGCCACGCTGATCGCTATCCCGCTCTTTGTACTCCTTGGTGAAATCCTCGTGCGCAGCGGTGTGGCAAGACGCACTTATGCGGCGCTGGAAAAGTGGGTAGCCTGGATGCCCGGTGGGCTGATCCATGCCAATATCGCAACATCAACGATGTTTTCGGCAACAAGCGGCTCCTCCGTCGCGACGGCCGCGACCGTCGCAACCGTCGCCATGCCCCAGGCCAAGGCGCTCGGCTACAACCAGAAGCTCTTCTCCGGTGCGATTGCCGCAGGCGGGACGCTCGGGATCATGATCCCGCCATCGATCAACCTGATCGTCTACGGTTTCCTCACCGAAAGCTCGATCCCGCAGCTGTTCCTGGCCGGTTTGGTTCCAGGGCTGTTCCTCGCGGCTCTCTTCATGGTGATCACCGTGATCATCTGTGTGTTCAAGCCCTCGCTTGGAGGCCCACGCCAGTCAAGCTCCCTTGGTGAAAAGCTTGAAGGTTTGACGGATCTGTTGCCAATTCTAGGTCTTTTTGGCGCGATCGTGGGCTCCATTTACGCGGGCTGGGCAACTCCGACCGAAGCAGCAACGGTCGGAGTTGCCATTGCCCTGCTGATCGCCGCGCATCAGAAGGCGCTTAACTGGGAGATGCTCTCAAAGGCGCTGCGGGGGTCGGTCAAGACCTCCGCCATGATCATGCTGGTCGTTATCGGCGCCTATGTCCTGAATTTTGCCCTGACCGCGGCGGGCGTGAGCCGCGCTTTGCAGAATGTCCTGAACGGCCTCGGTCTTGGTCCGCTGGAAACCCTGTTGGTCATCATCCTGATCTACATCATTCTCGGCTTTTTCATCGAGACCTTGTCGCTGATGGTGGCAACCATCCCGATCGTGGTGCCGATCATCGTCCAGCTCGGCTATGACAAGATCTGGTTCGGCATATTGATGATCATCCTGGTCGAGATGGCGCTGATCACACCACCAGTGGGCCTCAACCTTTATGTCGTTCAGGCCGCGCGCAAATCCGGAAGCTTCAGCGATGTCATGCTCGGCTGTATTCCCTATGCGCTGGCGATGCTTGCCATGGTCGGCCTGCTGATCCTTCTGCCGCAGCTGGCCCTGTTCCTTCCATCAACCTTGTAAGAGGCTTTTCACATGAAGTTTCAAACGGCAACCGGAGTGCTGACCTGCACTCCGACCCGGCTTATTGTGGCCGGCTGGACCGGACGGGACCGCTCTGCGGTAGATCACCACATCGAGGAACTGGCCGCCATCGGCGTTCCTGCGCCCTCCAAGGTCCCGCTTTACTACCAGTGCTCGCCTTCACTGCTCACACAGGAGCACCGCTTTCAGGTGCTTGGTTCCGAAACTTCCGGCGAAGCGGAACCTTTTCTCCTGCAACATGAAGGAACAATCTGGATCGGGCTGGCCTCCGATCACACGGACCGTGCCCTCGAAGCCCACTCCGTGGCCGCCTCCAAGCAGGTCTGTGCCAAACCGGTTGCGGACACGCTTTGGCGGTTCGACGACGTTGAAGGTCATCTCGACGATCTCAAGCTTCAATCCTGGATCCGTGAGGCCGGGGAATGGTTGCCCTATCAGTCCGGGTCGCTGGCTTCGATCCTGCCGTTGCAGGACCTGATTTCCGGAGCTGGTTTGACAGACGGCACCGCCATGCTTTGCGGCACTCTGCCGGCAATCGGCGGGGTGCGCCCTGCAACTGAATTCAGGATGGCACTCACGGACCCGCAAAGTGGCCAATCGATCGAATGGACCTACAAGACCTCTTTCCTCGTCGTTGTTTCGTGATATCCATCCGTTGTCTCAGTCGAACAAGGACCAGAACGCAATGAGCACCCCGTTTCCCTGGAGCAATGAAAACACCGAGAGCAGACTTGAGATAGCTCTTGAAAGAGCTTCCGGGGAAGCAGCAGCCTCTTCTGTCTTCACCAGACTGCTGAGTGACCGGGCACGCCAGCAGGCCTCTACCGCAGCTGGCATCGACACGCCGCTCGCCGGTGCCCTCATCAGCGTCAAGGCCTTGTTCGATGTCGCCGGAGAAGTGACGACGTCGGCGACGAAGGTTCTGGTAAACGACCCTCCCGCAGAACAGGATGCACCTGCAATTTCCCGGCTCGATGCTGCCGGCGGAGTTTTTGTCGGGCTCACCAACATGTCGGAGTTCGCCTATTCCGGTCTCGGTCTCAATCCACACTACGGCACACCGCAGAACCCGGTTTATCCGGGCTGCGCCCCCGGTGGGTCTACCAGTGGCGGCGCGGTGTCCGTTGCGCTCGGGATCTGCGACATCGCAATCGGCAGTGACACCGGCGGCTCCTTGCGAATTCCGGCGGCATTCACCGGCATCACGGGTTTCAAGCCGACACAGGCTTCTGTCACCATGGAGGGTGGCAAGCCACTTTCCGACAGCCTCGACAGTTTCGGCCCTATGGCAAAGACTGTTGCCGAATGTGAGCTTGCCTGGCAGGTCATGTCCGGCAATCCGATAGCGTCTTCCGCTCCCACCGCAGCCCGGCTGGTCGTTCCCACGAACTTCGGCTTCACGGAAATGGATCCGGAGGTTGGCGAAGGTTTCAAGACAGTGGTGCAATCCCTGCGTGATGCCGGATTCGACGTGATTGAGAAGGATCTTGGTTGCATTGCGCAATACGACCAGGTTCCGCCCTGGCACATGACTTCGGTGGAATCGCGCGCGCATTACGAAGACCATTTCCAGGCCTCGCCTGATCAATTCGACTCGCGCGTTCATGCGCGCATGGCAAGGGCTGAGGAAATCTCTGCGGTCGAGTATCGTCAGACCCTCAACCGGCGCGCCGAGCTAATTTCAGCTTTCAAGGAAGAACTCGGGCAGGACATGCTGCTATTGCCGACAACACCCAAACTGCCGCCGAAGATCGAGGATCTTGCGGACGACGAAGCCTTCAACCGGCTGAACCTGCTTGCCTTGCGCAATCCGTCACTTGGCAATGTGACCGACGCTTGCGGCATCGCCCTTCCCTATCAGCATGGTGGCAATACACTGAGCGCCATGCTGATTGCCGGCGGTGGTCGTGATCAGGCGCTGCTGGCTTGCGCCAAAGTGGTTGAAAGAGCGCTTTCGAGCATTTGATCATCGATCAGTTCGCAGGCTGATTGAAGTCTCGGCGATCTCGACCCGGAAATCCCGCACCGCTCGATAAATGAGAAGACAGCAATTGCTGCCGTCCATTTGAGCTGCCTACTGAGACATCCCGCCTTCAGACGAGACCTTTGCTGGGACCTTTTCGGGAGAAATTCTGAAGGTCCGGTTCACCAGCAAGCTGAACATCGGAACCAGGGAAACTCAGCCGGCGGTGGTGTTGTCAGCGGCACGTGCCGCTGCCCATGCGCCAGTTGCCAATAGATCTGCAATCACGTCCCGCAACAGATCGCGAATTGCTTCCTGCGCACGGGTTACGGGCCTGTCTGACGGATAAAGCAGAAAAGCGTCCCGCCACAAACCGGGGGCCGATATTCGGCTGACGCGCAGCTGGCCCGCTTCCAGCTCGTCCTGCACGGCATACCGCGGCAGAATTGAGGCTCCGATGCCTGCCGAAACCAGACGTTTGATGTTTGAGTATGAGTCGATCTCAATCGCGATTGTTGGTTCAAGCCCGATCGCGGCCAGCTTTCGATCAACCAGATGGCGCAGGCCGTGCGGCGGGCTCGGCAAGACGAGTGGGATGTTTTCAAGTTCCGACAGATCCAAGTCATCAGGTGCGTCGGCTTCACCTTGCCAAAGAACAACCAGCTCTTCCTCAAGAAGCAGCTCCGAAACAACTCCTTCTTCATGTGAACGGCTGTAAAGGAGTGCGATATCGACCCTGCCTTCGGACAACCAATCGGCAATAAAGCCACTCATGGCTTCTGCAATATTGATGGTAATCCGCGGATAACGCTCGCGGGCCGCCATGATCAGCGGAAGTGCGATCATGCCGCTGAGTGTGCCTGGAATGCCAATGCGAACGGTTCCCATAGGGTCGCTTTCCAGGTTGCGGATGTCATCCTCCGTGCGTGCAAGATCGTTCAGGATTGTCCGTGCACGCAGCACGAGTAACTTGCCTGCCTCAGTCGGTGTCACTCCCGCGCGGCTTCGATTGAGGAGCCGCGTGCCAAGCTGCTCTTCCATATTTTTCAGGTGCAGCGACAAGGCCGGTTGCGCGACGTTCAAGTGTGCCGACGCCCGGGTCAAAGACCCGTGTTCAACAATTTCCAGGAAATAGCGAAGCTGTCTGATGTCCATGAGGGTTCGGCTCGCAGATTTAATCCATACATATTTAATATGAAATTCATCCAAAACATATATTTGTTTAATGCCTGGACTTGAGCTTAACTCGGCAAACACATGATTTTAGAAGATCTGGTTTGCCGATGAACGTTCTTGAAGACAGTTACCGGGACATACGCGACGGCGTTCGCGCGTTGTGTGCGCAATTTCCTGCCGAATACCATCGCAAAGTCGATGAGGAACGCGGCTATCCCGAAGAGTTCGTCGCCGCCCTCACCCGTGAAGGCTGGTTGGCGGCCCTGATACCGGATGTCTATGGCGGCTCGGGTCTCGGGTTGACTGAAGCATCTGTCATCATGGAAGAGATCAACCGGGCGGGTGGAAACTCCGGTGCCTGCCATGGGCAGATGTACAACATGACGACGCTGGTGCGTCACGGCTCGGAAGAACAGCGCCGGAAATACCTGCCAAAGATCGCCGCCGGAGAATTGCGTCTTCAATCCATGGGCGTGACTGAACCGACGACAGGCACTGATACGACTAAGATCAAGACGACGGCGGTCAAAAAAGGCGACCGGTATGTCATCAACGGCCAGAAGGTCTGGATCAGCCGGGTCCGGCATTCGGACCTGATGATCCTCCTCGCCCGCACGGCACCACTTTCGGACGTTGCAAAGAAGTCCGAAGGCATGTCCATTTTCCTGGTCGACATCAAGGAAGCCTTGAAAAAAGGCATGGAAATGCGACCGATCCCGAACATGGTCAATCACGAGACCAATGAGCTGTTCTTCGACAACCTCGAGATCCCCGAAGAGAACCTGATTGGTGAAGAAGGCAAGGGATTTAAGTACATTCTGACAGGCCTCAATGCGGAAAGGACGCTGATCGCCGCCGAATGCATCGGCGACGGTTACTGGTTCACCGACAAGGCAGTTGCCTACACTAGGGAACGCGAGGTCTTCGGCCGGCCGATTGGCCAGAACCAGGGCGTCCAGTTTCCAATTGCCGAGGCCTTTATCGAAATCGAGGCCGCCAACCTGATGCGTTACAAGGCCTGCGCCCTTTACGACGCCGGTGCCTCTTGCGGAACGGAGGCCAACATGGCCAAGTATCTCGCTGCAAAGGCAAGTTGGGAAGCTGCCAATGCCTGTATCCAGTGCCACGGTGGTTTCGGTTTTGCCTGTGAATACGATATTGAACGCAAATTCAGGGAAACGCGGCTCTACCAGGTGGCGCCGATCTCCACAAATCTCATTCTTTCTTACGTAGCAGAGCATGTACTTGGCATGCCGAGGTCATTTTGATGGAACTCCCGCTTGCAGGACTGGAAGTCATCGCGATCGAACAGGCTGTTGCCGCTCCATTCGCATCTTCAAGGCTTGCTGATGCCGGCGCGCATGTGATCAAGGTCGAAAGACCGGAAGGCGATTTCGCGCGTGGCTACGATGATGTGGCCAAGGGACAGTCGAGCTATTTTGTCTGGCTAAACCGGGGCAAGGACACGGTAACGCTCGATCTGAGATCGGACACCGACAAGAGAAAGCTTGGCGCGCTTATCGCGAAGGCTGATGTCCTGATCCAAAATCTCAAACCCGGAGCCCTGGCGCGTCTCGGCTTCGATATCGGGCAACTTCGTCAGGAACATCCGCGTCTCATCACTTGTTCGATCAGCGGTTACGGTGAAAAAGGCCCGATGGCCAACCGCAAGGCCTATGATCTCCTGATCCAGGCGGAATCCGGGCTTTGCTCGATCACCGGCAGTCCGTCCGAACCTTCACGGGTCGGCATTTCGGTCGTCGATATCGCAACCGGTGCGACCGCCTATTCCGCTATTCTTGAAGCCCTGATCCGTCGAGGCATCACGGGCAAAGGCGCACAGATTTCTATCTCGATGTTCGATGTCATGGCGGACTGGTTAACGGTTCCGCTTCTGAACCACGAGGGCGGCCACACTCCAAAGCGCATAGGTCTCGCCCATCCTTCCATCGCCCCTTATGGCGTCTTCCACCCCAAGGAGGGGCCTCCGATCCTGATTTCGATCCAGAGTGACCGCGAATGGATCAAACTATGCTCCGACTTTATCGGGAAAGCCGAACTCGGTACCGATCCGAGATTTGCCACCAATGTCGAGCGGGTTGAAAACCGGACGGAAACAGACGGCATCGTCGCCGCCGCCTTTGCCGAAAAGACGGCGGAGGAAGCCGTCGCGTTGCTGACCAAGGCCAACATTGCTCTGGCTTCCGTACACGACATGGAAGGCCTGTCGACCCACCCGCATTTGCGCAGAATTACCGTTGGCAGTCCGAATGGTCCTCTATCCTATCCCGCACCTGCACCGATTTTTGAAGGCGAACCGCGCGAATACGGCCCTGTCCCCGCCCTCAAGCCGGAGGAGAAGTGACAGTGGAACCGGATATCGACCATCTGCGCGGTTGGATCGGACGCGAAGACAGTGCCTCGCAGGTTCTGAGCGAAACGCTTGTTTGCCAGTTCAACGCAACATTCGACAGGGATTTCAAGGTCGAGCCGGGCGCTGTTGCACCGCTTCTCATTCATTTTTGCCTTGCGCAGCCGACCGTACTCACCGAAGAGCTTGGGCCGGATGGACACGCTGCGCGCGGCAGCTTTCTTCCTCCGGTTCCACTTCCTCGGCGCATGTGGGCGGGAGGACAGTTTTCGTTTCACGGTGACATTCGAGTGGGAGACCTGGTCACTCGCATATCCACGATCAGGGATGTCGTGGTGAAGCAGGGCCGCACGGGCCGACTTTGCTTCGTGACCGTTGAGCATGAAATCTCATCTGCCGGGCAACTGGCGATGACCGAGCGGCAGGACATTGTCTATCGGGAAGCCCAAGCCGCTTCTCCCCCGGTCAGAGAAACCGCGGCTGCCCCGGCATTGGTCGCAGAACATTCGCGCCGCATAACGCCATCGGCTGCGTATCTTTTCCGGTATTCTGCAATCACCTTCAATGCGCATCGCATTCATTATGACCAGGACTATGTGCGTGACGTGGAAAACTATCCGGGTCTGATTGTACATGGGCCGTTGCAGGCAACACTGCTCTGTCAGCTTGCGGCAGATATCAAGGGCAAAGCGCCAGCAGATTTTCGTTTTCGCAGCACGTCCGCACTTTTCGACACCGACGATTTCACGATCAATGCTGCCAGCACTCCAGACGGCCTGACGCTCTGGACTGCGCGTCCTGATGGCCCGATTGCCATGGAGGCCCACGCCCGATGGTAGACCTGATTCAGGCTCCGCTGTTTGTTCCCGCAAATCGACCGGATAGATTTTCAAAGGCCGCAGCCTCACAAGCCGACGCGGTCATTCTTGACCTCGAAGATGCAGTTTCCGCGCGAGACAAAAATGCCGCACGAGCAGCGCTGACCTGTGGTTTCACGGACCAGCCCGTCATTGTCCGGATCAACGGCATCGGCACAGCCTGGCATTCGCAGGATCTTGAAGCTATCGGGAACCTTCCGATCTCCGCCGTCATGCTTCCGAAATCCGAGGACGCACACGAGATTTCTGCGCTTTACACTTCACTCGGACGTCGCGTCCCCGTGATCGCCTTGATCGAAACGGCAAAGGGCCTCGCCAATGTTCGCGTCATTGCGGGACTTGACGGTGTTGTCCGCCTGGCCTTCGGTTCGATCGACTACTGCGCTGATCTTGGCTGTGCCCACCAAAGAGAGGTTCTGCTTCCCGTCCGATCCGAGCTGGTGCTTGCCTCCAGGCTGGCAGGTATCGCTGCGTCGCTCGACGGAGTTACCGCACAGTTACATGATGCTGAAACACTCCGGGAAGACACGAAGCACGCACGCAGCCTTGGCATGACCGGTAAGCTCTGCATTCACCCAATCCAGGTTTCCGAAGTCAGGCAGGCCTTTGCTCCAACGAAAGAAGAGCTGTCATGGGCCCAGCGCGTCCTGGATTCAGGCGACGGTGCAGTCTCGGTCGACGGTCAGATGGTGGACGAACCGGTTCGTATCCGGGCCCGGTCAATTCTTGCGTCTGCGACGGAATTGGGTCCGTCGAATGCCTTGGGCGAATCCTGATTTGGACTGTTCATGGCGTGCTCTTTCTGCATTTGCGCGCTGGAGCATTCAGGTTTCGTCTTGTCGGCAGATACTGCGCCTTTGTTCGTAGTCTCCACACCTTGAAAACCCTTCGAGTTTGGAACATTTTTTCCGCATTCCTTTTTCAGATTCATCGAGATTGTAATGAAAAATTCTGCATTTACCCGCTTGAGACGACTGATGACCCTTGGGCTTGCGACTTTCTTGGCAAGTACCTCATTGAACACGGCCCAGGCTTGTACCGGCATTCGTTTGATCGCCGAAGACGGCGGGGTGGTTTATGGCCGAAGCATGGAATGGGGAGCGTTCGACCTCAATTCCCGCGTCGCAATCATACCGCGTGGATTTACCTTTACCGGGACCACCCCCGACGGTGTGAACGGGAAGCGCTGGGCGTCCAAATACGGCGTTGTCGGTCTCGATATGCTTGAGAAGGATTTTCTTGCCGACGGCATGAACGAGGCAGGCCTCGCCGGTGGTATGTTCTACCACCCGGGCTTCGCGGCCTACCCGGAGTATGACGCCGCAAAGGACGAAGAAACCATTACGGCAGTTGATCTGCTGGCCTACATTCTCACTCGGTTTTCAACCATCGAAGAGGTCAGGAAAGGCCTCGAGGACGTTCGGGTGGTTGCCGTTGTTGAAGAGGCAATCGGCATCCCGGTTCAGGCCCACTGGATGGTCGTTGAGCCGTCAGGCAAGTCTCTGGTGATTGAATATGAGAACGGGGAACTGCGCCTGTTCGACAACCCGCTTGGTGTGGTCACCAACGCTCCGGGGTTTGATTGGCACATCACCAATCTCCGCAACTATCTGAACCTGTCTGCCGTCGCACTTCCGGACAAGAACCTGGAGGACATGAATTTCTCGCCGCTCGGCGGTGGCAGCGGCATGATCGGCCTGCCGGGAGACTTCACGCCGCCATCGCGCTTTGTCAGGGCCGTTGCGTGGTCGCAGACAGCGCGGCCGACGGAAAATGCTGGCGAAGCAACATACGAGCTCTTGCGAATTCTCGACAATTTCAACGTTCCGCTGGGTGCTGCGGAAGGCTCGGATCAAGCCGCCGAAAATCTCAAAGGTATGCGCAGCTCCACGATCTGGATCACGGCATGGGACCAGGAAAACCGGGATCTCTATTTCCATACCCAGCACAATCGCCGGCTGCGGAAAGTATCCCTGAAGGCGCTGGACTTCTCGGGCGAAGAGATCATCCGCATTCCATTGGAAATGGAAAAGTCACAGGACGTTCTCGACCTGACACCCGTCAACTGACCCAAAAAAGCAAACTGCCGGAGAAGGTCCCCGGCAGTTCAAATTCGACCACCTCTCATTTTGCCACATAGCGCCTACAGCCGTTACGCAGTCTTCAGTGATTTCGAAGTGTGTTTTCCGAACACCAGCTTTCGAACATCTTCCGAAATCGCCAGCAGCACCGGTATCAGGATCAAGGTGATCAGCGTTGCGAATATCTCGCCATAGGCCAGGGAAACGGCCGCCGGTATGAGATAACGGGCCTGCTCCGATGTCTCGCTCATGAGTGGCATAAGCCCGACAACCGTGGTTGCCGTGGTCAGAAAGATCGCCTGGAACCGGTCAATGCCGCATCGGAGCGTTGCTTCCTCGTGAGCCATGCCCTCTTCTCGCGACTGAACGTAGAACGTCATCATCACGAGCGAGTCATTTACGACCACCCCAATGAGGGCCAGAACTCCAAAGAAGGACAGAAGAGAAAACGGCAGATCCATGATGCCGTGACCGATCACTGCCCCGACGAAACCAAACGGCACGACCGACATGATGATCACCGGTTTCCAGTAGGATTTGAGCGGCACCGCCATCAGGATATAGATGAGCAGGCAGGCGATGATAAAGGCCCGCAGGAGCCCGCCTCTTGTTTCGCCGATCTGTTCCAGTTCACCACCCTGATCGACAGTCAGACCGGGATATCTGGCTTCAATTTCCTGCGCGAAACCATTGAACAAAGCCTGCGCAATTTCCTCCGGGGCTACGATCTCGCGGTTTACGTCCGCACGTACCGTGACGATCAGGTCACCGTTCCGGCGCTGTATCTGCTCCGACACGTAACGCGGGACGATCTCGGCAACCGATGAAAGCGCGATCCAGTCTCCATTCTGGCTCTTGAGGCGCAGTGCCATCAGGTCTTCAATCCGGTTCCGGGCTTCAAGCACGTTGCGCACCACGACACGGACTTCAGACGAGCCACGCTGGATACGCTGCGCTTCGCCGCCACCGAATGCAAAACCGATCTGGCTTGCAAGGCGTTCGGATGTGAAACCGAGGGAGCGCGCTTCCGGCTTCAGTTTGAGGCGCAGCTCGGGCTGACCGGTCAGGAACGTATCGCGCACGTTGGAAACACCTTCGAACGTCGCAAGCTTTTCACGAACTTCAACGCTGGCCTGCTCAAGCAGCTCCCGGTTTGATCCAATCAGGCGGATCTGAAATCCACCTCCAAACTCCTCGAACGCAGAGAATGTCAGATCGGAAACACCCTCAAGCGGTCCGACCCTCTGTTTCCAGGCCTCGAGAATGGCATTTGTGGTCAGTCCGGGCCGCTCAGCCGATGGTGTGAGCTCCATGTAAAGCTCAGCGGTTGTCGTGCCGCTCACGAATGCAAACAGGTGCTCGACAGGGCCCTCACCCATTGCGTTCTTGAGGGCTGGATCGTCTTTCAGTTCAAGTCCGGCCTTCTCGACGATTTCGACATTTTCCCTTGTGAGATGCGCAGGAGCCCTTTGATCCATCTTCAGGGAAACGGATATCACTTGCCCGGGCACATTCGGAAAGAAGGTCGACTTGATCTGCCCGGTTGCCATCAGGCCGAAGACCAGCGTGGCAACGGCAACAAACAGAATGAGAACTGCGTACCGGTTGCGCAGTGACCAACCCAGAACCGGCGCATAGATCCGGTCCCTGAAACTCAGCAACCCGCCTTGCGCCACTGACTGAACCTTGCCCCAACCGCGCGCCAGCATGCCTCGGCTTGATGTATCGCCCATCGAGATATGCGCCAGATGAGCCGGCAGGATCAACTTGCTCTCAAGAAGCGAAAACAGCAGCGCCAGGATCACGACACCGGCAAAGCTCGCCAGAACCTTGCCGAGCGGATTGTCGATCAGCAGCATGGGAAAGAAGGCCGCCACGGTGGTCAGCACGCCGAACACAGTCGCCATGGAAACACGCTCAACCCCGACTTCGGTTCCCTTCAGCGGGTCGGCGAATTTCTTGCGTTGCTCATGAACGCTCTCCCCGACAACAACGGCGTCGTCCACCAGAATGCCAAGCACAATGATGAAGCCGAAGGTGGTGATGTCGTTAAGGGAATAATCAATCCAGCCGGTCGTTGAGACGGCAAGAGCACCTGCAATGGAAATCGGAATACCCATCGCGACCCAAAACGCCAGTTTCACGTTCAAGAACACCGCCAGCATCAGGGCAACCAGCAGCAAGCCCTGCAGGGCTGAACTGCTCAAAAGCTGCAGGCGGTCGGAGATGTAATCCCGGGAGTTGCCCCAGATCGCGATTTCCACGCCATCGGGAAGCCCGCTTCGTGCCTCTTCAACGATCGCTTCGGCTGCATCCGAAACGCGAAGAAGATTGTCTTTCCGCCCAATTAGTACCTCCATACCGACCGAAGGCATCCGGTTGAACCGGGTCTCGATATCGACTTCCTCAAATCCATCGGTAATGCGCGCAATACCTCCAAGAAGCGTGGTGGTACCGTCAGGCCACTGAACAATCGGGATTTCCTGGTAATCCCTGAGCGAATAGGCCTGACTGTCTGCCCTCAGCGTGATGTATCCGCCCTCCGTACGCAGGGTCCCGCCTTGAAAATAGAGGGATGCTTCCTGGATCCGGGTCATGACATCGGCAATGGTCAGATCGAGCCGTTCCAGTGTTCCCGGCAGAAACTCAATCGCAATTTCCTGGTCCTGAAGCCCCCAGTTGTTGACCCTGGAGATCTCCGGGCTTGCAAGCAGGTCTGCGCGCAGATTGCGCGCAATGCGTTGCAGCGTTTTCAGGTCCGTTTCTCCGAACACCTGGACGTAAAGCGCCGGAACATCGAAATTATTCGCTTCAATCACCGGTCGGCGCGCATCTTTTGGCAGATCCCAGATGCCGTCGATTTTGAGTCGGACATTGTCGAGGAGCTTTTGCAGCGCGTAGCCATTGGTCTTCTGAATGGATACCACGGAAATTCCTGGTTCAGAGCTGGAGCGGACCGCTTTGACTCCTTCCAACGCTTCGACAGCCTTTTCGACCTTGCGCGTAACCTGCTCATCAACCTGCGCTGTGTAGGCATTCGGAAGGGACGTCGTCACCGTAACGGTGTCGGCCGGGATCTTCGGAAACCCTTCGATCCGGATGGTCATGAGAGACGTCACACCGACCACCAGAATGAAGATCATCAGCAGGTTGGCTGCGACGGGATTGCGGATGAACCAGTTGGTGAGCCAGGTCATTTGCCTGCCCCCGCTTCAACCGGTGAGATTTGCTGCCCTGGCAGATACGCGCTCATCGGAAGGGGAACGATCCGATACGCGCCTTCCGGCTGACTGTTTTCCGGAGCTTCGACGATGACTTCACCGTTGTTTCTGAAGAGCGCCGTTGCTTCGAAACGTTGCAGGCGATCATTGTCATCGACATACCAGACGAACCCGTTTTGCGTCAGAGCACTTTCGGGAATCTGCAAGGTTGAGCTGATCGTTCTCCCAGGGAGGGCGACGCGCACGAATTGTCCCGGCAAAACCGCCGTGCTGTCCGAATTCTCCACTTCCAGAAAGAGCTGATACCGGCGCGACTTGGGTTCCAGAAAGCCACCACCGCGCTTTACATTGGCCTCTCCAACGAATTCGCCGGCTTCGCTGAAAAGGAGCGCCTGAGCTTCGTCCCAATTGTCCGCAAGAAGCCGCCATTGCTTGGCGGAAAGTGAAACTCTGATATCCAGTTGGCTGTCGTCAAGCAGGGAGAACAGAACGTCTCCCTCATTAACGGATTGACCCGGACTGACCGATCTCTTGGTGATGATTGCGTCAAACGGTGCCCTGATGGTTGTTGAACGCAGATCGAATTCCGCTGCCCCGACACGGGCCTTTGCGGCTGCAACCCTTTGCTCGGCGACGTGGACTTCCGGCAAATGGATGGCCATTTCCGGCGGCTCGACATTCGGGTTGACCGCACGCCAATCCTTTAGCGCGATATCGCGTTTCTTTTCCTTCTGGAGGAGCTCGAATTCTGCCGTTTTCAGCGTTGAGCGGGCCTCTTCGAGGTTTGCAAGATAAGGCGCGTCTTCAAGGGTCAGAAGAACAGTGTCCCTTGCAACCCGGAAGCCTCCGAGCGCAGTCGGCGCAACCTGATCTGCAACACCGGAAACCCGTGAGCGAAGCTCCACCTGCCAGCGAGGCGTGACTTCGGCGAAGACGGAAACAACGCCTGCATGATCTCCAACTTCGGCAGACACGTAACCCACAGGGCGCAAGGTTGTTGCCGAGGCATCTTGATTGGCCTCGACCGGGTCTTCCAGCGTGCTCACATAAATGGCGACACCGGCAAGCATCACCAGCGCCAGCGCAATCCACAGCGCTTTTCTCATGTTCAATTCTCCAGGTGACCGGTGGCTGCTTTGCTTCCGGATTTATTGGGGGGCGCCAGACGGGAAGCGCCTTACCAGCAGGCTTCCTTGAAGGTCGTGATCTTCTGCCAGGTCATGGTCTCGCCCGGCTTTCCGTTTTCGCCGATTATCTGCAACACCAGGAGAGAGCCCTTTATCGAGGCTTGCAGGTCGTAGACCATTTCCGTTTCCGGATCGAGGATCTTGCCTCGCTCCCAGCGCTCTCCTTCACTCGCCCATTGCAGGTTCCAGAGGACCGGTAATCCGCACAGTTGCGATTTGTAGCGCGCAAGCTCCGCATCGCTCGCAGCACCCGGAAGCCCTGAGACGATGCCGCACAGCTTCGAACTTTCTTCTTCGCACGCTCCAAGAGCAACCGCGATGGTCTTGTCCTCAGTCAGCCAAAACCCCTCAGGTGGCGACTTCGCGATTGCCGGTAGCGATGAGAGCAGGTTGATTGCAGCGAATGCGGCAGCTGCAGCGCCAAGACCCTTGTCAGTGACGTTAAGCATCCAGAACTCCATTGTGCCGAGAATTGATCCTTGTTGTGATTTCGCTCAACCTCGACCAGCTCTGAAGCGCGATTGGCAGCAACAATGCAGCTTCCACATATTCCCACGAATAGCTTGCGATCGAGAAGATTTGGCCCGCTGTCACGCCTTCAATGCCTGCCCCTTGAAACAGGTTGAAAGCGATAAAGCCGATCTGCAGAAGAAAGATCCCTCCATAGAGCACAGCTTCGGTGTCCGAGATTGCAACCTCATGACGCCGAAGAGCGCGCAGATGGCGGAACACACCCAGGCGCTTTCCGGCGGACAGCAAGTCGACCTGCTGTTCGCGCTGTTCGTTGAGCCGTGCATTGAAGGTATAAAACCGGCTGTGAAAACACGCATAAACCAGGATCATTCCAAGAACGACAATCGCGGAAGAAATTCCGAGCCGGATATCGAAGTAGATCAGCACCCCGAAACTGACGACGATCTGAATGATCGCGGTGATCAGCTCCGGCGTATCGTGCTCCAGAAAATCCACCAGTTCCCTGGACATATCGATCCGGGCACTTCGCTTTGAAACTGGAAGATCTGACGTTCTTCTTTGGAGCTCGGAACCAAGATGGAGCCGAATGGTGCCATAGGCCCGCGTGTCGTATACCCTGCGACCAACTGCAACGAGCCCGAGACTCGCAAGAATGCCAACCATCCAGAGGAGTTCGGACACCCTGCCCGCCAGAAGGCCATCGATGGTCATGCCAATCAGCAAAGGAATGAAGGCGATCAGAGTGTTTTCGACCAGAACGATACCCCAGGTCAGCGCAATCCGCTGCCGGAATGTTCGCAGAATATAGGGAAGATCGATTTTGAACTGCATCTTCTACACGTCTCAAAAAGTGGTTTCTGGTATCGCTGAACCTGGATCTGACAGCGTCGAAACCGCGTGTCATTTGTCGTTGCAACATCAAAGTCGAATGACCGGAATTTAATTTGAGCGAACGATCGTTCACCGGATATAGGTGAAAAATACAAAATTGCCAATGGGCAAGGTGAGAAATCTGAATGAGTGAAAAACTGTCGCGCGCGGAAACCGCAGACGCCCGCCGGAAACACATCGTGGAAACTGCTGCCATCTGCTTTATCGAGCAAGGATTTCATCAGACCGGAATTCGTGACATCGCCAAACGTGCGGGTGTTTCACTTGGCAATATCTACAATCACTTCAGCGGCAAGACGGAGCTGATCGCGGCTATTGCCACGCTTGAAGCCGAGGAGTTGGCAGAGCTCCAGGAACAACTGACACAGACGACGGATCCACTTGCCGCATTGGAAGATTTCGTAACGAGCTATCTGGCGCTCTGCAGTCAACCCGAATATGCGGCCCTGACGATCGAGATCATCGCAGAAGCGGTGCGCAATCCGAATATCGTCGGCGGATTTCTGGAAAACAGGGAAAGTCTCGTCGCCACCCTTGCTGGACAGATAGTGGCTTCACGAGGCGGCACGACTGCCGATACAGCGATATCGGAACGCGATTGCGCCGAATTCATACTCGATCTGATCGAGGGACTGGCCATGCGTGCGGTTTTTGCAGGACGCAAACCGGGCAAGCAGGAATTGGCTTCCCTGAAACAGGCAGTTAGACGGCTGCTTTAAGCAAGTATTTCCTTTCACTCGACTTTCTCCGGATTAATCCTTACATCGAAGAGGCAATTTCTTTTCGTTGAATGTATGTTTCCACGGGATTTTCGGAACCTTTCAGTCAATGCCAACCATCTATCAGCTCAAATCCAGATTTCAGGATCTGCTACGTCCCATCTGCAAGAAGCTTGCTGCAAATGGCGTCACGGCCAACCAGGTCACGCTGGCTGCATTGGTTCTGTCCCTGATAGAAGGCTTTGCCTTGTGGCTTGCTCCCGGCGCAGCGCTCCCCCTGCTGCTCCTGCCGCTGATCCTGTTCATTCGCATGGGCCTGAATGCGATTGATGGCATGCTGGCACGCGAACACGACCAGAAATCCAATCTTGGAGCCGTTTTGAACGAACTCGGTGACGTGCTGTCCGACGCGGCTCTATATCTGCCCTTCGCCGCCCTGCCCTTTGTGTCAGGTGAGCTGGTTGTCGGCCTTGTGGTTCTGGCGATCATCGGCGAAATGACCGGGGTGATCGGCGTACAGATCGGAGCCAGCCGCCGCTATGATGGCCCCTTTGGCAAAAGCGACCGCGCGGCTCTCTTCGGCCTCTGCGGCTTTCTCATGGGTCTCGGTCTCACCAGCGTGCTGCTTTACAAGATCCTGTTTGCGGTTGGGCTGGTGCTTTCAGGAGTGACGATTTTCAATCGTGCCCGCAACGCCCTGAAGGAGCTTGATACACAATGACGTTGCATGCCATCCACTGGGCACTCATCGGCATCTGGACGCTTCTGGCGGCTGCCTCTGTCATCGTCTATGCGCTTTCCAAGCGTTCGAAAAAGCCGATGACCGAACTGGTGCAACGCACCCAGAGCTGGTGGGTGATGGTAGCGATCTTCACCATTGCCTTTCTGGTCAGCCACACGATCTCGATCATTGTTTTCGCGCTGATAAGTTTTCTTGCGCTCAAGGAATATTTCTCGATGATCCCGACGCGCCGCGCGGATCGTCGCGTTCTCTTCTGGGCGTACCTGTCGATCCCCGTCCAGTATTTCTGGGTCTATGACAGTTATTACGGCATGTTTGCGGTCTTCATCCCGGTTTACATGTTCCTCTTCCTGCCCTTCGCCAGCTTGCTGTCACAACAGACAGACGGATTTCTTCGCTCCGTCGGCACGCTGAACTGGGGCTTGATGCTGTGCGTCTTTTCCATCAGCCATGCCGCATTCCTGCTCATTCTGCCGCCAACACCGGGCAATGAAGCTGGCGGCGCGGGACTGCTGTTGTTCCTGATTTTCCTGACACAGTTCAACGATGTTGCCCAGTATACCTGGGGCAAGCTTTTCGGGCGCCGCAAGATCATTCCAGGCGTCAGTCCAAACAAGACCTGGGAGGGTTTTCTGGGCGGGGTTGCCACCACATTCGTTCTCGCCGTCCTGACCGCGCCCCTGGTAACACCGCTCGATCTGCCGCGTGCAGCAGCCGCCGGTCTGATCATCGCCGTCGCCGGGTTTGTCGGGGACGTGACCGTATCGGCACTGAAGCGTGACCTCGGCGTCAAGGACACTGGCAGTCTCATTCCCGGGCATGGCGGCATCCTGGACCGGATCGACAGCCTGACTTTCACCGCGCCACTGTTCTTTCACTTCACGCGCTACTTCTACTACTGAGGTGAACTGAAATGCGAGGCCACGTTATTCCGACTTGCTTTGGCTCCTTCTCGCGCGACGGATATGCGCTCAGCTCTGTCAGCCCGGAACTGTTGAGCGGAGCACAACCTTCACTCTCTTCTGTCGCCTTGATCGCCAAGATGGTCGAAGCGAGCTGATCGATGCTGCAAAAAGCGTTCTATATCTTCGTCAAGATCGCGGTGCTTTTCCTTCTGGGGCTGAACGTTCGGCGAAAAGAACTATTGCCTTCGGATGGACCGGCAATCATCGTTGCCAATCACAACAGCCACCTGGACACGATGGTGCTGATGGCACTCATGCCGCTTTCCAGGCTAAAGGACATCAAGCCGGTTGCGGCGGCTGATTACTTCTTCTCTTCACCCAAAAAAGCCTGGCTGTCGGAGCATGTGCTGGGCATCATCCCGGTGGAACGCGGTGGCGCCGACAAGACTGAAGATCCACTGGAAGGATGTTACAAGGCATTGGAGGACGGCAAGGTCCTGATCCTGTTTCCGGAAGGTTCCCGTGGCGAACCGGAACAGATGACTGATCTAAAAAAGGGCATTTCCTACCTCGCGGAACGGTTCCCGAGTGCCCCTGTCGTACCGGTCTTCACACACGGGCTTGGCAAGGCTCTGCCGAAAGGCTCGTTTCTGCTCGTCCCATTCTTCTGCGATATTTTCATCGGAGAACCAATCACTTGGAAGGGAAACCGGATTCAATTCATGAACAGCCTGAGGGATCGTTTCACCCAGCTTTCAACGGAAAAGAACTTTGCGCCCTGGGAGTAGAACCCTGGCTGCACTCTGGGGCTTTGCCGAAGCAACCTTGTTCTTCATCGTTCCCGATGTTCTGCTGACGAGCCTTGCGCTTCGCTCCTTGAGAAAGGCCCTCTGGGCATGCCTCATTGCATCCGTCACCGCGGCACTCGGCGGCTCCCTGGTGTGGCTCGGCGCCGTCTGGTTTCCGGACCAGACGCATCAGTTGCTGTTACATGTCCCAGGAATCTCGGATGAAACTTTCGCCCGAGTTGAGCAGCTGCTGCAGGGTGGGTTCTACACCGGCATGCTGCAGGGTGCATTTTCCGGAGTTCCTTACAAGACCTTCGCCTTTACAGCAGGACAATCAGGCGTCAATCCGTTTGTGCTTTTCCTGCTGACACCACTGGCCCGGCTGCCGAGATTTCTATTGCTGGCCCTTTTTGTGGGCGGACTGTCCGTATTCATCGGGAACAGACTGCCTTCTGCTGCCAAGTTGGCAATCAGCCTTGCCCTCTGGGCAGTGTTCTACACGTTCTATTTCTCTGCCGTCGGGTGGTGACGGTTTCGTGTACGGCAAGGACATTGCCTTGCCGGACTGCATGGACAGCAAAGAACCAATCCGCCATCCACGCATCACTTCAACGCTTCGTGCCTATTCGGCTGCGGATTCTTCTGCTTCCGGCCCGGCCTCGGTGTCCTTGGCCTCTTCTGCAGCCTGTTCCGCTGCCGGCTTTTGAACGTCGAACTTTACTCCGAACGATCCTTCCGGCCAGTCAGCCGTCACCGTGTCCCCGGTTCCGATGTCTCCCTTGAGGATCTCTTCCGACAACCGCGCCTCGATAAGGGTTCGAATTTGCCTGCGCAATTCGCGTGCGCCGAATTCGGGCAGATAGCCTTCCGCGGCCACATGGTCGACCAGACTTTCGGAAAAGCCGAGCGTGATGCCCTGCCCGCGAGCGGCTTGCGCGACCCCTTCCAGTCGCAGCCTGACGATCTCCCGAATGTTGTCCTTCGACAGGGAATGGAAAACGATGATCTCGTCCAGCCGGTTCAGGAGTTCCGGACGGAAATAGTGGCGGAGCTTGTCCATGACGCCATGTTTCAGGTCGTCATACTTGGTCGCCGGGTTTGCTGCCAATTTTTCCTGGATGACTTCCGCCCCGACATTCGAGGTCGCAATGATGATCGTATTGGAAAAATCGATCATCCGTCCCTTGCCATCCGTCAGTCGGCCGTCATCGAAGACCTGCAGCATGACATTGTGGACTTCCGGATGGGCCTTCTCGATCTCGTCCAGCAACACAACGGAATACGGACGGCGGCGTACTCTTTCCGTCAGTTGACCACCTTCGTCGTAACCGACATATCCGGGAGGAGCGCCGATGAGACGTGCCACTGTGTGCCGCTCCATGTATTCCGACATATCGAGCCGGATCATCGCGTTTTCGTCGCCATAGACGATCGCCGCGAGAGCCTTGGCCAGCTCTGTCTTGCCGACGCCGGTCGGCCCGAGGAACAGCATCGTCGCGACCGGTCTGCCGCTGGCCTGAAGGCCGGAGCGTGCCAACCGCACCGCGAGGCTGACGGCCTTCACCGCCTCGTCCTGTCCGATCACCCGCTCATGCAGAAGGTCTTCCAGCTTTAGCAGTTTGTCCCGCTCTTCCTCTGTCAGTTCAGACACTGGAATACCGGTCAGCGAGGCGACAACTTCAGCAACATGGGCCAGTTGCACAACAGGCGTTTCGCCCCCAATGGAGGTTTTCCAGGTGTCCTCCTGGTCGGAGATCTCATCCCGCAGGGCATCGATCTGTTCGTCCAGCTCCTGCGCACGGTCATAATCCTTGTTGGCCTTGGCTGACTCGTGTTCGCGCTCGAGTTTCAGGAGTTCTTCGTCCTTTTCCAGAAGATCCTGAGGCCGCGCAGTCGCACCGATACGAACGCGCGCGGCAGCCGTATCCATGAGATCAATGGCCTTGTCAGGCAGGAAGCGGCTGGTGATGTAGCGGCTCGACAGGTCGACAGCCGCCGAGATCGCCTCGTCCGTGATGGTCACCTGATGGTGTGCTTCATATTTGTCCCGCAGACCCTGCAGGATCATCACCGTTTGCTCGGTAGTCGGTTCCGGCACAAGCACCGGCTGGAAGCGGCGTTCAAGCGCGGCGTCCTTTTCGATATGCTTCTGATACTCGTTGAGCGTGGTCGCACCGATCAGGTTGAGGTCACCGCGCGCCATCGGTGGCTTGATCACATTGGCAACATCCAGACCACCTTCGCCGCCGCCCTGCCCGGCACCCATGATGGTGTGCAATTCGTCGATGAAGACGATGACACTGTCCTTGTTGGCGGTGACTTCGTCGATGACTTCCTTGAGGCGTTCCTCGAACTCACCACGGTATTTTGAACCCGCCACCATGGAATTGATGTTGAGTTCAACAAGACGTTTTCCGCGCAATTGCTCCGGAACGTCATCATTGACGATACGTTGTGCAAGCCCTTCAATAATCGCGGTCTTGCCCACGCCAGGCTCGCCGATCAGAACCGGATTGTTCTTGGTACGCCGTGCCAACACTTCGATGGCCGACCCGATCTCCTTCGATCTGCCGATCACCGGATCCAGATCTCCCCGCCCAGCTGCCTCGGTGAGATCCCGGGAGAACTCGTCCAGTTTCGGCGTTTCGGACTGGGGTTTCGCACCACCTTCCGGTCCGGTCCCGACCACCTTTGCCGCTTTCTGGCGCAGGGCTTCTGGTGTCAGGCCATAGGTCTTCAGAACCTGGTTTGCGCGCCCTTCGCCGATATCCATGAGCCCGAGGAACATGTGCACCGGACCGATATATGTATTTCCGAATTCGCGGGAAATGCGAAACGCCGACTGCAAGGCCGCCTTGACGCGCGGTGAGACAGTCATCGACTTCTCGCCGTCTTCGTCTTCCGGCTTCTTCTCGACATCATTGAAGAAGTTGTGCTCGATATGCTGTTTCAAGTCCGATGCATTCAGCTTGAAACGTCGCAGAATGTCCTTGACCGATGGCGTGTTTGCCAGAACGTAGAGAAGGTGTTCCGTGTCAATGACGGAACCGCCCTGCTCATCAACGATCTGGGCAGCGGCCTGAAGCGCCTCGCGAGCCTCGTCGGTCAGGTAGCTCTCCAGATCAACCGCTTCGCGATCACCGAAACCAACCCCGTCGCTTCCTCCAGCCTCCCGCGCTGCCATGGCACGTGCGAGGTCTGAAAGACCGCCGGGATCCGACCCGAACATCTCGTCTCCGAAAAGAAGATCCATCGGCGAGGTCGACTGACGGCGCATCGCGAGTTGCTCGTAATGCTCCTGGCACAGTTCAACAACACTCCGGCGTCCGCCCCGGCGCACCTGCGCCCGGTATTCCGCACGTTTGCCGCACACATCGCAATATCCCTGTGCCATGCCATTCTCCTTAAATCCCTGATCCTATTAAGGATCCAATGCGGCAGTCCAAACGTTTTCGATTGGAGCGCCCACTTTTTCAATGAAAAGAGGTTAGGAAAAATGATTGGCAAAGGGAAGGCAGTTTTGACGACCAGTGCGCGCAAACCCTTCCAGTCTTTCAACCAAAAAGTGAGCTAACAGTCGGAACTGGTTTGCGCACGAACACCGTTTTCACATGCGGAAACAATGACAGAGGCGCCCCGGCGACAAGCAAAGGGCAGAGCCACTCATGCCTTGATCGGATACCGGTCAGCTTCCTCAAAGACATCAATCGCCTTGGTTCCGGCTTTGATGACCGCACCGTGCTCGACGCCGCTCGGGATATCGTAGATCGCGCCCGGACCAAGGGTCCGGGTTTCGCCGCCGATGGTGAACTCGATTTCACCATCCAGGACTGTACCCCATTGCGCCAGATGAGAATGCGGCGGCAGCACCATGTCTTTCTGAAAATCGAAGAAGACGACAAGCCCGGCATCGGAACGAATGGCATAACATTTCACGACATCTTCGGGAAACGGGATATCGAGAGCTGGAAATTTTCGAATAAACTCAGGCAATTGCATGATTTGTCCTTTGAAAGGAGGCAGGCGGCAATCATCAACAGAGCCTGCATCTGGCGCCCATTTGAACACGTCTTTGCAATAAGTATCCAGAAAATTGCAACGGCGCACGCTGCACGCAAAGAAACGCCGCGTATGCATAATGGGTGTCAGGCCTCCTCTCCCGATACCTTTTCCTGGTTGGTGCTTAAGTCTTTCCGGTCAGCAAAAGGCAAGCATTGCCCGCCTTTTGCCTGTTCAATTTCAGGATCAGGCCGCCGTTGAAACCTTTCCCCGGCAATCGGGTCGATCAATTGCCGCAAGCAGTTCTTCATCCTGCCCACGATCGGCGTTGGGTGTTGTCAGCAAGGTGTCGCCATAGAATATCGAGTTTGCCCCGGCAACAAGACAGAGGATCTGTGCCTCCCGGTTAAGGTCCGCCCGCCCGGCGGAAAGCCTCACGGTGGAGGCTGGCATGACCAGCCTGGCAGTTGCAACCATGCGCACCAGCTCCAGCGGATCGATGACCGCGCGGTCGGCCAGAGGAGTGCCAGCGACGGGAACAAGCGCATTGATCGGAACACTTTCCGGGTGCGGCTCGAACCTTGCCAGCACCTGCAGCATTGAGGCTCGGTCCTCTACGGTTTCGCCCATACCGATAATGCCGCCGCAGCAAACCTCGATCCCGGCTTCACGAACAGTATCGATCGTTTCGAGCCGATCCCCATAGGTTCTGGTCGAAATGATCTTGTCGTAGAATTCCGGGCTGGTGTCGAGATTATGGTTATATGCGGTGAGTCCCGCCGCAGCGAGACGCTCCGCCTGATGAGGTTTGAGCATGCCGAGTGTGACACAGGCCTCCATGCCAAGCGCCCGCACACCTGCGACCATCTCCAGAACGGCATCGAATTCCTTGCCGTCTCGCACTTCGCGCCAGGCTGCCCCCATGCAGAAACGCTCCGCTCCTGCGGACTTGGCATTGCTCGCCAACGCCAGCACTCTGGCCGGGTCCATCAACCGGTCCCGCGTGAGGTCGACTTCCCGATGATGCGCCGATTGCGGACAATAGGCACAGTTCTCGGGACAGCCTCCGGTCTTGATGGACAGCAGGCTCGCCTTTTGAACCTGATTGGGATCGTGGTGTTGCCGGTGAACCTCATTGGCCCGCCCCACAAGTTCAAGCAATGGAAGTTCGTGAAGGGCAACGATTTCTGACAGGTCCCAATCGCGCCTGATAGCACCGTCGGTAGCCGTCATTGCGCCACTGTCCGACGGGACTTGCGCCAGTTGGCAATCAGCGTGCAGGCCGCCGCAGCAATGCCTATCTTGACGAAATCGCCAAGAATGAAGGGTGTGAAGCCGTAGGCCAGCAGCTTGTCGAACGGAACGAATATCGCCAGCCAGGCTACTCCCATTGCGTAGGTCAGTCCGAGACCGACCAGCATGGATGCAAGCGTTCCGAAGAACCCTCTGCCGGCCGACAGGGTTCCGACAAGCCAGGAAGCGATCAGAAATCCGGCCAGATACCCGCCGGTCGGGCCGACCATATAGGCGAGCCCGATCCCTCGCTCCGGAGTGCCGGAAAAGACCGGATAGCCGGCGGCTCCCAGCGCCAGATAGGTCAGGAAGATGGAGGTCGCAACTCGCGGCCCGAGGCAAGCGGCAAATCCCATGACTGCCAGTGTGTGCAAGGTCATGGGAACCGGCCAGAACGGAATTTGGACTTTCGCCGCGAGCGTCATCAGCGCTGCGCCTGCAACAACAAGTGGAACGGTTTTGGCTGCCTGCCCGAGATTATCGGTCAGGCTTTTCGATGTTGAGATCATGCTTCTCGCTTTTTATAGATAATTTTCACCGTCTAGAGATAGATAAATCCACAATCAGCGATTCAAGACAAGAAATATCTGCAAATTATCTATAAAACTGAGATTTAGCTATTCGAGTAGAGCCTGCTGGCGACTTGCCACCCAGCTTCACATGCCGCCCAAGCAGGATTGCAGCCCCATCGACATCCCCTTTGCGCAATGCCACAAGAATGGCCTGGTGATCCCGGTCAGACGGAGCTTCCCATTCCGCTCGCCACCCGGAGAACAGAAAGCGTGCACTTGCAGCATGAAGATCGTCTATGGATTTCAGAAGGCGCGGCATCCTGCAGGGTGCGAGTATCGTCCGGTGAAAGGCTCTGTTGGCGTTTTCCCAGGTCTGCACATCACCGGCATGATCACCCGCCCTGGAAGCCACTTCTGCTTGATCCAAAATGGCTTTTGTCAGATTGGGGGCAGCATTGCGCAAAGCAAGAACTTCAAGCGCCGCTCGCATTTCAGCAACTTCACGCACTTCTTCAACGCTGAACCCCGCAACTCGCACACCCCGCCTCGGCTCGCTGACCGCCAGCCCCTGCGCTTCCAACCGCCTGAAAGCCTCGCGCACAGGCACATGACTGGCACCGAATTCTTCAGCGATATGGTCCTGGCGCAACTTGGCTCCGGGCTCGAGTGCACCTGAGATTATGCGGCCAGCAAGCGCTTCACTGATCCGCCCTGCAACAGTGTCATCCTTCATGATCGCCATATTTTATAGATAAAATGAAAACACACCATCGTCGAATTGCTTGAAAGGCTGTCAGTGGCCGCAGCAGTGCCTCTGTTTTAAAAGAACGCCCCTTACTGCAGCATCCCCAATGCCGCACCAGCCGGTCTTAACTGCCCAGAACTTCTTTCACGGTGGTCGCAAGCTGTTTCAGCGTGAACGGTTTCGGCAGGAAGTAGAACTGCTCACCTTCCGGAAGATTTTCCTCAAATGCATCTTCCGCATATCCCGAGACGAAGATGATTTTCAGGTCAGGACGGGTTTTGCGCAATTCGACCAGCAGCGTCGGGCCATCCATTTCCGGCATGACCACGTCGGACACCACCAGGTCGACCTGACCATCGGTCTCTTCCATCACTTCCAGCGCCTCGTTACCGGAACCGGCTTCGTAGACCGTGTAACCCCGCGATGCGAGCGCACGCGCCCCAAATGCGCGGACTGCTTCCTCGTCCTCTACCAGCAGGATCGAGGCGGAACCGGTGAGATCGGCAACCTTCTCCGGTTCGGCTTCCTTGGTTTCCGGCTTCACCTCTTCAACGAATGCAGGGATATGACGTGGTAGGAACAATCGGAATGTCGTGCCTTCATCCACTTCCGAAGTGCAGAAGATGAAACCGCCGGTTTGCTTGACGATGCCGTAAACCGTCGACAGACCGAGCCCGGTCCCCTTGCCGACTTCCTTGGTGGAGAAGAACGGATCGAAGATTTTTTCCATCACGTCCGGCGGCATGCCGTGACCGGTATCTTCCACCTCAACCAGAGTATATTCCCCCGGCGGCATGCCCCTGGTGTTTTCGAACTGGGTGGACTCAGCTTCCTGGACGTTCTTTGTGCGGATCGTCAGGCGGCCGCCGTCAGCCATGGCATCGCCTGCATTCACCGCAAGGTTGACGATCACTTGTTCGAGCTGGTTGAGATCGGCCATCACCGGCCATAGATCCCGCCCGTGTATCACCTTCAGCTCCACTTTCTCACCGAGCAGACGGTCCAGAAGGATCGAAAGATCAGCCAGCACATCGTTCAGTTCAAGCTGCTGAGGCCGCAATGTCTGCCGGCGCGAAAACGCCAACAACTGCCGCACGAGACCGGCAGCGCGGTTCGCATTCTGCTTGATGTTCATGATGTCCTGGAAGGACGGATCGGTCGGACGGTGGCTGGCAAGCAGAAGATCCGAGAAACCGATGATCGCGGTCAGGACGTTGTTGAAATCGTGGGCAACCCCACCGGCAAGCTGTCCGATTGCCTGCATCTTCTGACTTTGGGCAAACTGTGCCTCCAGCGCGCGTTGCTGGGTCGTCTCCAACGCATAAACGATTGCCGTTTCGCCGTCGCCCTCTCCGTCCTGCACCGCAGACACGTAAAAAGTCGCCGAGCGGGGGTCATTGCCCTCCACAAGCGGAATATCGATTGGCGCAATCTCGCCGATCCCCTTTGCCGCGGCGGATAGCGCCTTTGACAGTTCTTCCCGCCCGCTATCGGCCACATAGGCTTCCAGTTTCGGCGATTCATCATCGGTATCGATTGCACCGAAGAGCTTCAGGAACGGCGCGTTGGTTCGCAGAACCCGGCCTTCCTTGTCCAGCGACGCGATGGAAATCGGGGTGTTGTTGAAGAACCTGGCAAAGCGCACTTCCGCCGCGCGCAGTGCTTCTGACGCCTCTTCCCCACGAGAGCGGTTCAGAACCAGAGTACGGCTGTCTCCAGGCTGGCCGTTTTCGCCGAACGGCACGCGGTGCAACAGCCGGACCGGGAGACCGCGACCATTCCTGGTAACGAAATCAAGGTCGAAGGTCTCGCTCTTGACCTCACCAGCCTGCCCTTTTACCGAACGGATCAGTTCCGTTCCGTCTCCGCGAACGATCCCGGAAAGGTCCAGATCACCTGCATCGAACTGGGCAAGATCATAACCAAGCCAGTCGGCCAGGGTTGCATTCAGATAGACGATGCGGCCTTCGGCATCGCAGGAAAAGAACCCGGCGGGTGCGTGGTCAAGGAAGTTGATGACACGTTGCAGTTCCTGGAACGAGTTTTCCTGTTCGGCCCGGTCGCGGGTAATATCAGCCAGTTGCCAGACCGCCATCGGCTTGCCGCCGCCGCGCTCCTTGGAAACCTGCAGCGGACGAACGGAGACCCTGTACCAGCGGGCCGTGCCTTCCGCCCGGCCAAGCGGGACCGGCATGCGGATTTCTTCCTGGGCACGCCGACCGTCGCGCATCGCCTGGGAAAGGCGGAAAATGGCATCAGCAGCGTCTGGATCCGAAGAAAACACACGTTCAACAACGCGAATGTCGGCAGCTCCCTCAGCACCTGTCAGATCGGCATAGGCCTTGTTGGCATAGACAAGCCGCCCTTCTTTGTCGGTGATAAGCGCGCCATCCTCCAGCGTATCAACAAAGGCGGAAGCAAGCGGATTGGCCTCACCCGGACGCGCTGAAAGGCGTAGAAATCCAATCGCTCCGGCAAACAGGCAGAACACACCGATAACGGCCAGGATTCCGAGCAGCGCAAGGATGAACGGCTGCGCGACTTCACGGTCCATAACCGCAAAGGCAGCAGCCGCACCGACGAGCAGTAGCGCCAGACCTATTAGCAGGCCAATATTCCCGGACCGCTCCGGCCGGCTGATCATCGGCCCGCTCGGCGCTCCGTCCATGTCACTCATCCGTCCTGTCTCCCCGGCCCGATTCGCTTTACCCAAGGCCGTACTCAAGCATTCTGTGCTTATTACCTAATTTCAACTGATATGAGGCCATGTCCTGTTGAAATTCACCCCTTTACCCAAGGTTCGGACGAACAAGAACCTTCCAACGACTTATTTCGCACGCCAGGAAGCCCGTTTGCGCATTCGGAAGACGAAACCGATAACTTCCGCGACAGCCTTGTAATGCTCTTCCGGCACTTCCTGATCTATGTCGACCGTTGCGAACAGCGCGCGGGCGAGTGGCGGATTTTCAACAACCGGCACCTCGTTTTCCTTGGCAATCTCACGGATTTTCAGCGCAACCGCATCCGTTCCCTTTGCCAGACAGAGCGGCGCCCCCATACCTTGCTCATATTTGAGAGCAACCGCGTAGTGAGTCGGGTTGGTAACAACAACGGTTGCCTGCGGTACTGCCGACATCATGCGCTTGCGCGATCGCTCCATGCGCAATTGCCGGATCTTGCCCTTGACCTGAGGATCACCTTCCGTCTGCTTGTATTCTTCCTTCACTTCTCGCAGCGACATCTTCTGCTTGTTGAACCATTTGTGACGCTGGTAGACAAAATCCGCCCCTGCGACCACGGTCATCACTGCCAGTATGGCAGCCAGAAGCTGCAGGATCAGCACCCTGGCTTCAGGCAGAATGACGCCGACTTCCGCAAAGATCATGATGTCGGCTTCATCCCGGTGAGGCCACATCACCGCGACCATGATTGCGCCGACAATTGAAATCTTCGCCATGCCCTTGGCAAAGTTCACCAGGCTCTCGGACGAAAACAAGCGTTTGAAGCCTGAGGCGGGAGACACTTTCGACAGTTTCGGCTTGATGGTCTCTGCAGTCAGCAATGGCTGATGCTGCACCAGATTGCCCGCTACCGCCATGATCACGAGTACGATCAACGGCAGCCCGACGATCAGCGCCACGGATTGCCCTGTATCCCGCCAAAGGGCTTTCAGCGCATAGCCGTCGACAGGGATCTGATGCGCGTGTTCGATATACCCCTTCATCAGATCGCCCAGTGAAGCAGCCGTTCCTGGAGCAAAAATCGCAATCATCAGGGTCGCACCAGCCAATGTGAACCAGGTGCTGACTTCCTGCGATTTGGGAACGTCCCCCTTGTCATGCGCTTCTTTCAAGCGCTTTTGCGTGGGGTCCTCTGTCTTTTCCGAGTCGTCGGTATCGTCAGCCATTCTGCAGCGCTACCCCACGATGAACTTGCCGAGTGATTCCTGGAAATGCTCAAGATAGAACATCATCAGGGTCACGATCAGTGCCATGAGCAAAAACAGCCCGACCGCGATGTTCACGGGCATGGCGATGAAGAAGATCTGCATCTGCGGCATCAGCTTGTTCAAAAGCCCGAGGCCAAAATAGAAGACCAGACCGACGACCAGAAACGGTGCACTCATGCGCACCGCGATTGAAAACACATGCGCGACGGTCTCCGTCGCATTCTGGGTAAAATCTCCCACCGGCGGCGCAAAGCCTGGCGGAAAGATCGAAAAGCTGTCGTAAAGAGCCGCGATTATGAGGTAGTGGGTGTCGGTGACGAACACCAGCGTTATACCGAGAATCGACAGAAAGTTGCCGTAAAGCGCACCTTGCTGCCCTTCGTTGGCAATATCCGTTCCGAGAGCAAAGGCAAGACCCGACTGGTTCGCCATTATGACGCCCGCAATCTGCAGAGCAGAGGTGATCATTCGAGCGCAAAGACCGATACCGAAACCAATCACCAGCTCGCCGGCAAGCAGGATCAGGAGTTGGGCCAAATTATCGGTCAGGTTTGCCGGGTACTGTGGCGCGCCGACGGGATAAAGCACTAATGTGACCGCCAGCGCGATCGTCAGACGAAACCGCATTGGGATGGAGCTTTCACCCAAGGCAGGCAGGAGCATGATCATCGTGCCGAGGCGCGCGAACATCAGCATGAATGCAGCGGCTACATCTGGCAGAAAATCTAGCTGAATGGTCATGAGGGGCCGTGACCTATCCTGTTGTCAGGATCATCTCCGTCACCCGTCCCATGAACGCTTCAAGCAACTGGCTCATGAAGGGCAGGGAAATCAGGATCGTGACGAAGATGGCCAGGATCTTGGGAACGAAAACCAGCGTCATTTCCTGGATCTGGGTGAGCGCCTGGAACAGTGCGATGACGACACCTACGAGCAACCCGACAATCATCGTCGGCCCCGCGACCAAGATCATGGTCCACACCGCTTCGCGTGCAAGATCGAGTACTTCGCCGCCGGTCATTCATCGCCCCCAAAAGCCGGTTAGATCGGCATCCGCATGATTTCTTCATAGGCGGAAATGACCCGGTCACGGACCGTTACCATCGTCTCCAGAGCGACCTCGGTTTCCGCAACAGCGGTTACAACATCCACGACACCGGTCTTGCCTTCGATCATTCCGATCGCCTTGTCGTCGGCCGCACGCCCCTTGTCGACCACGGTTTCCACCGCTTCCTGGACCATCTGGCCGAAGTCGACACTGTCGCGCTGAGCACCAACATCTTCCGCGGCACGGGCCTGTTGCTGCAGTTTCGCCGCCATCTGGTAGGCATTGTTTGCAATCGATGCTGTGGACATAGCGATTGCCCCCTTCCCTTAATCAGTTGCTGCGGCTCAAGCTCGCAGGATGTCGATTGTCCGCTGCAGCATGCGCCGCGTGGATTCAATGACGTTCAGATTTGCCTCGTAAGACCGCTGCGCCTCGCGCATGTCCGTTGTCTCGATCAGCGTGTTCACATTGGGCAACTGCACGTAGCCGTTGGCGTCAGCCGCCGGATGCCCGGGCATGTAGGTCGTTTCAAATGGCGATTTGTCTTCAGCGATTTTGCCGAGCTCCACCAGGTCGGCACCGATTTCCTTGTCGAAATGATTTTCGAAGGTCGGAATTTTCCGCCTGTAAGGCTCTTCGTCCGGTGTCCGGCCAGTGGAATTTGCATTCGCAATATTCTCCGCGATGACGCGCATTCGTCCATTTTGCGCCTTCAACCCGCTTGCGGAAACGAACAGCGATTTTATCAGGTCCATCTACCTGCCCTCCAAATCTGTTTGGGCGTCTTATGCATTTTTCGACAAGGCGGTTCGGATCAATCCAAGCCCCTTGGTGTAGAGACTCGTTGCAGCCTGGAAATCCATCTGGTTCTGCGTGATCTTCATCATCTGCTCTTCCAGATTGACACTGTTGCCGCTTGGGGTGACCTCAAAGGAATCCCGTCTTTCCGTCTTAACGCTGCCGGAACTGGAAATGCTTCCTGAAATGTGACCGGCCTTGGTGACGTTTGTCGACACTCCAAAGCCTTCACGCGCGATATGGTCTTCGAACGAATAGGTTTTCACATCGCGCGACTGGTAGCCCGGCGTATCGGAATTGGCGATGTTTTCCGCCAACACGCCCTGACGCGTCTGATGCCACTGCATCTTGGATCTAAGCGCCTGAAACAGCGGCAAATCCGTAAAAGCCATTCAGTTCACCATTTGTTAACCCACTAGGCAATGATTGCCGACCAAATGGTTAATGAATGGTTAACGCTTACGCAGCGCCACGTTGCAAACCCTTCAAAAACCAGTGGAAGAGCGCAACAATCTTTTGCATTTCGCAAAATGAACACCTTCCGCGACAGGCAAATTTTTCCGCCCTCTGTTAACTTAAAGGCCTAGTGAGATTCGAAGCGAAACAGCAAGCAGCGGTAGCCAGCCCAACAAACGCCATTCGAATTCGAACGACGGTGAAATGCGGAAGAACTTAGGGTTTCGGGGCAAACATTCGGCGAAAAGACTTTTCCCGATTTACTGGGGATAAGCACGAAAGTCCTCAATTGAGGCCCAATACCCAAGTAACCGGCAATCGCATTCACACCGCAGGCAGAGGCGGCACGAGGAAAAAATGTACGATTGGATTGAAACAACCTTCAACGTGAGCGGGGGCGTGACCCAGGCAATCGCTGTGATTTTGGCTCTTGGGGCCGTTTTACTTCTGTTCAGTCTGTTTATTTTCATCCTCAAACGGCTGACGGGCGCCAACGTCACACACAGCAGAAGCAGGCAACCCCGTATTGCGGTGATGGACAGCGCGACCGTCGACACCCGGCGCCGCCTCGTTCTTGTTCGGCGGGACAATGTTGAACACCTGATCCTGATCGGCGGACCCAGTGACGTGGTCGTGGAGCAAAACATCGTACGCAACGCCCCACTCCCAACGCACCGCTCTATCCCCGTCACCACGCAGCCCGTCGGTACATCGATCAAGGCACCGTTGGCTCCTGGTCCCAACATTCCGCTCCGACCGGACGACAGCATTGCAGAAACAGATCCATTGACACCGCCTGCTCCGATCGAACCTTTCACGCCACAACTGTCCTCCACTCCCGTGCCCAACGTTGACGACACGCCTGTTGCTGCGGAAAAGGAAGCTCCGGTGCCAAGCGTGACGCCTCTCCCCGAAAACGGAAGTTCTTCTGAGAAAAGGGAACCCTCGTTGAGCTTCGGCGATGAAAAGATCGAGAAGAAGGCAGAAGGTTCCGGCGGGAACGGCCGCGCGGCGGAACTTCTGCGCGCAGCAATGCAGAACGGCTTCAACCGCGCGACAACCAAGGCTCCGGACAGTGCGCCCGAAACAGACAAGAAGATCGATAAGGAAGAACCTGCCGAGAAAAAAGTTGCGGCACCGCTCGCCGCACCAGCTGTGAAACTCGCGCCGGCTTCCGCCCCTTCTTCAGCGGAATTGACCGTAAATCCCGAGATCAATCCTTCAGCACCGGTCAAACCGATCGGCCGCCCCTTTTCTCCGAAGGATCGACCATCATACGGTGGACATTCCATTTCACCGCCCGCGTCAGGCCCGGCGGCCCGCGCAAAGACTGCCCTGTTCAAGGCGGCCTCTTCGACCGCCTCCGATGCGAAAATTGAACCGGTCGTCGGCAAACCGTCTGGAGTAACATCCCAAGACCTAACGGAAGAGAAAGTCTCAACGTCAGTATCTTCCAAGTTTTCCGTAAAAGCGCCTGACATCAAGTCTCCCGCTCCGAGTGTTACGGCCCCGGAGCTGAAGACCTCGGAAGCGGAAAAGGCTGCCGGAGACACCAAGACAGCTGACAGCACCAATGCAACAGATCAGGTGGCATCTGTTTCTGACAGTTCCGCCCAATCTCCGCAGGAGACTAAATCTGACGACACGCGGCCTGAAGGCATCTCCGTATCTACCGAGAAATCTGCGCCAGAGGTCAAACTGGATCTTGGTCTTGAAGACCTGATCGAGGAAACGAGCGAAAACACGCCGGCAACGGCTTCTGACAAGGAAGAAGCCAACAAGGCCGAGGACAAAGAAACGGAAGCATCTCAATCCCAAAAGCAGCAGCAACAGCAGACCAAGGCGGCAGCCCCTGAGGCAAAAAGCCTGAGCGAAAAAAATCCGATTGAAGATGAAATGGCAAAACTGCTGGATGAATTGGGTGGGCAGCCAAACTGATGACACGTGAGGTTCGCTCGCCGCATTGGTTTCGGCCGGCCTATTTATTGTTCGCGCTCTCGGCGCTCCTGGCCTTTGCGGCCGGCCCTGCGGTCGCTCAGGAAATTTCGGTCGGTTTCGGTGACGATGCCAGCCTGACCGAACGCGCAGTCCAGCTCGTCGTTCTTTTGACGATCCTGTCGCTGGCTCCGTCGATTCTCGTGATGGTGACGAGCTTTACCCGGATCGTGGTGGTTCTTTCCCTGCTCAGGTCTGCGATTGGATTGCAGACCGCCCCACCCAACATGGTCATGGTCAGTCTGGCCTTGTTTCTGTCGGCGTTCATCATGATGCCGACGCTGCAATCGGCTTATGATGCCGGAGTTCAGCCCCTTATCGACGGCGACATCGAGTTCAATCAGGCCTATGAGCGCGCGTCCGAGCCGTTCCGGGGTTTCATGCTGTCTCAGGTTCGCGAAAAGGACCTCGCGCTCTTTCAGGAACTTTCCGGTCAGGATGCCCCGGAAGGACCAGATGACCTTTCCATGGCGACGCTCATCCCCGCATTCATGATTTCAGAGTTGAGGCGGGCATTTGAAATCGGCTTCCTGCTCTATTTGCCGTTTCTCATCATCGATCTGGTCATTGCCTCCGTTCTGATGTCCATGGGCATGATGATGTTGCCGCCGGTTGTCATTTCCCTGCCTTTCAAGCTGATCTTCTTCGTCCTCGTGGACGGTTGGAATCTTGTGGCTGGCTCCCTGGTCAAGAGTTTCGGCGGCGGATAGCCTCATTTTTCATGCGAATCTCACCCACTTTAGCGCTTCACCTCGACATTTTCGGCAGCAAACAGAGGGCCTTTAGAGTTCATCCTCACCACAGGGTGAAGCGTTCGCTTGAACTTGCCTAGATTTTTACAAATCCGTTGGAATCCCCTGCGTTCGCGGTCGGCAAAAGTAGAAGAATATTAAGATAGCGATGGCACAATTGCCCTTTCATTTAGGAGGCTGACACGCCTCAAAACCTATAGTGGTAAAGTGTGATAAGAGACCAACTTGAAAAACTCGCCAGGCTCAAGGAACCGGAGGCGAGATCAAAGCTTATCCGTACGCTCGTCGGAGAGTATGCGCGGTCGGAAGACCATGACCCGACGGAGCTGGAGCGGGAGCTCTTTTCAAAGATTGTGCTCTCTGTCTTTGATCAGCTGGATCGGGCAGCTCGATATGAGCTCGTCGTCCGTCTGGCCAAGACTGACCGCATCATTTCCGAACTCGCCGACCGCTTGGCAGAAGAAGACTACGACCTGTCCGAACCCGTCATCGAGTGTTCTCCGATGATGAGTCAGGCGGCGCTAATGCGCATCGCGAAATCCGGAGGCAACAACAAACGCCTTTCGGTCGCCCGGCGGTCCGATCTGGGTGAAGAAATCACCGATACATTGATTGCCAGAAGCAGCCGGAATGTTGTTCATGCTCTTCTGGACAATCTCGATGCACCGTTTTCCGTCAAGGGCACCCTTGCTCTTCTTATCTTCGCAAACACCGAAGTCGAAGTTCTTTCCGGAATTGCAAAGCGGGCCATGAAGGACGAGGACTTCCTCGAAACTCAGATGTATGTGTTGGAGACCAACTGTCCGCTCATTCCTCCTCCGCTTGAGAAAGCCTTGCGATCCGGAGACCTGAGCCGGCTGGCCCGGGCCATCGACGATCTTGAACGCGATGGTGACATCGAACTGGATGGCGTTTTCTATTCCCGCCACGAAGCAAGCATTCAGATCGCAAACGGTGAACTGTCTTTTGATGCCATTCTCAGGACCCTCTTTGAAGAAGAGCGCCTGGACGCCGCGATCTGGCTGATCAGCCGCAAGATCAATCTTGCCGACGACGTGGTCGCAGATACGCTGAAATCTGATGCGGATGGCGCCATCATGCGCCTCATGTTGCAGACGGGCATCCATGAGAAAACCTACCGGGACTTCCTGAAGGCACGCTGCGAATGGCTTGACCGCAGCACCAGAACCATTCCGGAGCTGGTGATGCGCTACAAGGCTGAACTGAAAAAGCCCAAACAGTCCAGAGCTCCCCAACCTGCCCTGAAATCCGCTGCGGGTTAACTGACCGCTTTAACCGGCCGTGTCCTCGGCACCGTTCCCCACCGCCGCCTGGTCGGGAGAGCGTCGCGGTGACATGTATTGACGGCGGTATTCTTTCAGGAAGGTTTCAAGGGAGTCGACATCAGCCAGGCGATTGGCGACTTGAAGAAACTCCACGCCCTGCGCGTCGACAGGACGGGTGACGACCTCAAAGGCAAATGCTTCCGGACTGTCCGCCATCTTGGTCGTGTACTTGGTCTGCAAACGTTCAAGGCTCAACTGGTCGCCTGCGAGCGAATAGGCGATTCCGGCACGCAAGATGTCCCGGCGCTCGAGGTCATCCAGCGGGATGTTGTCGGACCAGCGAGATCCATGCATGGCTTCCAGCTGCTCGCCTGCATCACGCCAGCTCTCGGCAGCCCAGAACGTATCGGCCCTCAGACGGTCTACATCGGTTCCGCGCATGTTGCGCACCAGTTCCAAGGCAAGGTCCGGCCGGCCGTTTTCGGTAAGTGCCCGTGCTTCGACAATGTTGCGTTGACGCTCGAGCGTAGATGGCAGGCTGGCCTGGCGTGTCCGGTTCAGAACCCGGAGAGCCTCATCAGGCTTGCGATCCATCAGATAAATTGCGGCAAGGTCGGATGCGATCTGGGCCCGTGCTGCTCCCTTCAGGCGGTTGTCCACCTGATGACGCAGCAATTCGGTTGCCTGGTCGAGCAGGTCGACCTCAACAAGACGCTTTGCAAGCAGACGAACCATTTCATCGCCCTGGCGGCCAATCGGTGTCAGCTCCCGAAAATCGTAGTAAAGCGCGAGAGCTTTGACGGGTTGCATCTCGTCCGCCTTTCCATCGAGGAACAGGGCGTTGAAGAGACCGTTCATCTCTTCCTGCAGCAGGCGTGTCGTATCTGAATCGGCATCCGCCTGTACTGCGGATTTCATCGCCTCGAAGGCTTCTCTGTATTGACCCCGCTCAGCGTAAAGCTGTGACAGGAACCGCAGGGTCTTGAGTTCGATTTCGTCTCCGCGCCAGGACGTTGCCAGGCTCGCCAGCCGGTCGATGGTTTCGTCGACGCTCAATTCGCCATCCCGATACCGAATGCGCAGCGCCCGGTATTCGGCTTCCGCAGAACGAGGACGATCGTCGGAGCGCGTCACGAGGTCGAACACGGTGAGCGCTTCCTGCGACCGTCCTGAGGCATCAGCAACCCGTCCGCGAAGAATATCGTAGCGTGCGGCCTGGGCTCGCGTGACTTCACTCGGCTCGATCTCGGCAAGCATGCCATTCGCGATACCGAAGTCATTCACCTCCACCATTGCCTGCGCTGCCGCCAGCTTGAACTCGGTCTGAATGGCTGTCGGATAATTGCCAACCACGGCCCGCCCCCGTGGCATGACGATGCGCGCCTGTGTCCAGTTGCCCAGCTTCACATCAACGATTGTCTGCCAGATAGCGGCATCCGGGCTGTTCTTGAGATCCGGACGGTTCAGGTGGTCGTAGGCTTCTTCCGGGCGCCCTGCCATTGTCTGTGCAGCACCCATCATCAGATTGAAGGAACTGTCTTCAGCAAGAGCTGGTTCTTCTTCCAATGCCAGGGTCATCAGGCCCAGGGCTTCCTGAGCAAACTGGTGCGCCAGATAAAACCTCGACAAGGCAATCAAAGGCTTGCGCCGCTTTCCCTCCGGAGCATTCGACAGACGGTCCTGCAATTCCATGAGGCGGGACCTGTATCCACCGGGACCTTCCGTGCTCAGCGACACGAATTCAATGAAATTGGATTCCTCGGAATCGACGATCGTGTTGAACGCACCGGTGCCCCCGCGTAAATGACGGTTCGAAAGGGAAAGTCCACCAGCCCTTTCGATCAGGACGTCATCCCCCAGAATTTTCATCTGGACACCATCAGACTTCGCAGCAACCGCGATCCCCTGGGCAGAGCTCAGCGCATCCAGGTCGACAAACTTCTGAGGCTTCAACAATCCGCGCGGTGGTCCGAAACCGGTAATCAGGGAGATCCTGTCTCCGACAAACGGATCCGTAATCTCGCGAATGTTCTGCGGATCCTGATAAAGAACCCGCAACACGGATTCACCATCTCCGCGAACGGTGCGCTCAAGCTGTAACGGAATGGACGGCTCCAAAATCAGGTCGCCGATAACCAGCGACCACGCATTTCCGTCGACACCAACGGTCGCCAGAACCGGATCATTCAGGTCAAGTCGAAGAATCTGATAGTCGTCGAATTGCTGAACATCGATCGTATCCGCAGTCTCCGCCAATGCGGAGATCATACCACGGGTATCGATCGTCGCATCCGTATCAAACACAAGCCAGATGCTGTCGTTGCGCCGGAATACCGCCGTGGAGACCGGTTCTGAAAACGGGAAGACCACCCGAACGGTATTTCCGATTCTGCGTGCTTCAGCCGAAACGAAGTTTCGAACTTCCGCTGCGAAGTTTTCCGGCGGCTGCTCGGGCGATGGTGGCAGTTGATCCAGATCCTGTCCACCGGTTGCACGCCAGACTTCCGGCTCGGCATTTGGTCTGCTTGGCAGTTGAATACCTGCCGGAACTTCACTGTTGCCGAACGATGGATTGTTCTCGATCCGAACCGGAGCTGCCTGTAGCGGCACATTTTCACTGTTGCCCGTAACCGGGCCCTGCGCAGGCTGCAGCGTCGGGATACCGTTGCTATCCCCTGCCCTGTTTGGTGTCCGTTTCTGTGAAGACCCGACTTGCTGCTTGGAAAGATCGAGCATTGGTGCGCGACGGACAATCTCTCCTTCGTCCGGATCAACATCTGTCAACGGCAATGCACCCGGGCTCGCCTGAGCAACGACAATACTTTCCTGCAGGCTCACGCTGGCCCCGTCATCGGCAGAACCCGCCGTTGCAATCGCGGATGTTATGAGGTCGTCAACACTGTCATTGGCGCTCTGACCTGCTACAGCGACAAGCAACTCCGGTGCAGGAAGCGTTTCGACCGCCGGAGCGGTCGTGATGGCGTTCTCTTCTACAGCGACAAACACTGCTTCTGGAGGGGCCTGCGCCAGAACTTCCGGCTTCGTTCGCGGAACCATTGCGACTTCACGCTCAATCGACAAGGCCTCGCGACTGGTTTCGTCGGAAAGCGTTTCGCTTCCGACCACAGCAACCCGTGTTTCCTCGCCTGCAGGATCAACGACCAAAGATGACCTGGCTTCCTCATCGCTTTTCGTCCCACCCAGGGGCATCACTGTATAAGCGGGAGATTCATCCGCGCGGCTTTCCTTCAGAACGCCGCCACCTGAAGAAGCCGGTCTGCTGTCGGCCGGCAATCCTCGAGGGTCCTTGACCTCCCGCGTATCGCGCAATCCGGGAGCCGTGATCATGTCCTTGCGGTTTTCGTTATCCGCAACAGACAGCTCTTTGTTGATCAACGCATTCGCCGGATCATTTGGTTGCATGTTTTCCGGGGTTACATCGATCACATAGGTCTGTTCTTCACGGAAGGCACGGATATCGACTGAAGGCTCCACACGCATCAGAAACTTCAGCTTGCCCTTGTCCAGGAACGATGTCGCGTCGATCACGCCCTGAGGCAGGTGTGCCCTGAGATGGGAAATGTCCAGCTGCGCCGGATGATTGAAGGTCAGCTTGACGATATCGTTTTCACGCACAAATGCCGTATCGAATTTGATCGACCAGTCGAATACCAGCCTGGTGAAAGTCGGGTGCTCACCGACATGAAGGGTAACCTCCGGCCCCTCCTGAGCCTTGAGTCGGGCCTGTTCGAGCGCGCGGACCTTGCGCATGGCAGCCTCTGCCCGCTTGGCCAATTCGCGAACGACATCGTCGGGCAATCCCGGGGGCAGGCCCTGCCAGCTCATCGGCAGAATATCCACGAAGAGCTTCTCTCCGGCCTCGAGCGTGTTGATCTGAAACTGGTTTTTAAGTGCAAAACGTATTGCGCTGCCATCCGGGTCGCGGCGAGCAATCGTGACATAATCACCCAGATCAAGCGGGACATCATCGACGTTGATATCTACCGGTTCCTCGAAGGAGATCCGCAGAACACCCCCCGTAATGACCGCATCATAGATTGGAAGCAGCGTGCGATCCTTGAACGTCAGGACGATACGCCCGTAGCCTTCTTCAGGCAAAACTTCCAGATCCACGGGCTCAAGCGTTTGCGCCTGAACGGTAGGCACGTCCGTCACAACCAGACAGGCCACACTCATCCAGAAAGCTGCAATCAGGCGCAGCAAAGCGCTTCCGCTGCCTTTCAGGGCAGATCCGCAACTTTTACAATTGGTCAGGAATGGTCCCGGCAAGTCGTTCAGTCCTCGGATGGCAACAACACGTTATTGTTAGTTGGGTGTCGTTAACGTGCCCTTACGCGTTCCTCAAAAATCCGCCCTTTTCTCTCAGTTTGACGGGATCTTCGGCAGCATGTCCGGAGCAGACGCCTGCATGGGTTGAGCCGGGTCGGCAGGAGCCGAGGAGTTGCTGGCGATTGCCACTGTCAATTGTTCCGCTGCATCCGGAGACATCTTGGCCAGGACATCCGCCATTTTCCGCGGTTTCATTTGTCGGACCACCTTCAAAAGAATGGGCAGGCTCAGTCGGTTAAAAATGCGGGCTGCGTCCTTGGGTTTCATGCTTTCGTACATGGTCACCAGCCCTGCAATTTCGTTGTCTTCCTGCTTTTTCTTCTCTTCAACCGCGGCCTCGATCCGCTCTTCAAGCTTCTTCAGCTCATCGACGCGTTTCTGGATGCGCTCTTCGGTCGCTTGTAACAGTTTCTCGCGCAGGTCCAGCTGCCCTTCCTGCGCCTGTAGCGACTCTCTTCGCTTGCCAAGACTTTCCAATACCGCGCGCTCTGCTGCAGAACCGCCGATCTCAAGATTGTCCGGCAGGACCGGTTGCTCCGGCAGATCGCCGCCCGCTGGAGGAGGAGGTCCTCCGTCAGCAGCCATCTCGACTGGCGCTTCACCATCTGCAGGTGTTTCCTGTGCGACTGCACCGTTGATGGGAAGCTTGCCGCTGTCCGGCCCCAGCGTAAGGCCAAGCAGCTTCAAGGCGAGCAAAGCACTCGCCGAAACTCCCAACAATGGCAACAATCTCAAATTCATGCGGCGGCACCGTTGCGTCTGCGGAACTGCTCAAGCCGAGCGGTTGCTTCAGCCGCCGCGCTGCGAATATCCGATGCGCGACTTGTGCGCTTCCGCTCAGGCTCGACCTGCGCTTGTTGTGTCGGGTATTCGCCCGAAGGAGCATAGCCGGCAGTCTGTGGCGCGTATGAGGGTGTTTCGCTTTGTGAATGCACTCGATTGGCTTCGTTCTGGCTTGCCGCCTCGCGATGGGTTGCAGCGGAGCGGGCCGCCTCGGCAATTTGCGTGATCCGGGTGAAGATTTTCTCTCCCTCACCGACTTGCTCCGCCAGCGTCTGGGACATGCCCTCTGCCTGTTTGAGACGAGAGCCGAGTGTCTTGTCGGCTTCTGAGGCAGTTGTCTTCAGTCCCAGGATGGCGCGCTCGGCAATTTCCGTTGCGGTCATCAGCTCTGAGATTGTGGCCCGCAAAACCTCCTCGTCCGCACGAAGGCGCTGCAACCGCTTGTTCAGCATCCAGCAGTAACCGATTGTAATCAGCAACAGAACCGCAACCAGCCCTTCAATGATCATTCCGAGTGGCAAAGTGCTCATGGTTGCTCCATTTCGTTTTGCATGGCGCGCTCGAAAGCAGCCAGTGTCATTTTCGGCTTACGCAAATTCTTTGCGACACGGATAGCGATGGAATCCTCGACCTTGCCGAGCGTTCCTTCGGTCAGAGGGACGTTGCCGCATTTGATGGTCACCGGATCGGCCGGATCGACATCGAACACTAGCGTTTGCCCGATATCCAGGCTGAGTACCCGGCCAAGCGGCAGATAGGTTTCGTGCAGAACCGCGTCGACTTCGATCTCCGCGGCGTGAATCTCGGTCGCCAGATGGCCTTCCCAGATTGGGTCGCGGCCGAACTTCTCGCCCATGAACATCTGAAGCAGCAGATCACGGATCGGCTCCAGCGTTGCATACGGCATCATGATCTCAACCGAGCCGCCCCGGTCTTCCATATCGATGCGCAGTTCGACCAGGATGGCTGCGTTCGCCGGACGGGAAATCGCCGCAAAGCGGGGGTTCGTCTCAAGACGCTCAAGATTGAAATGAACGGGCGACAAAGGTGCAAATGCCTGTTCCGCGTCCTGCAGAATCAAAGACACCATCTGCTGCACGAGGCCGGTTTCAATCGTCGTATAAGGACGGCCCTCTACACGCACGGCCGAGGTACCACGCCCACCGCCAAGCAACACGTCGATGATCGAGTAAATCAGGCTTGATTCAACCGTGATCAGGCCGAATCCATCCCATTCCTCAGCCTTGAAAACACCGAGAATGGCAGGCAGCGGAATGGAATTTAGATAGTCACCGAAACGAACCGAGCTGATGGAATCCAACGACACTTCAACGTTGTCGGACGTAAAGTTGCGAAGCGAAGTCGTTGTCAGGCGAACCAGGCGGTCAAACACGATCTCGAGCATCGGCAGACGCTCGTAGGAAACCATCGCCGAGTTGATGAGTGCCCGGATACCGCTTTGGTCACCTGCAATCGTGTCCTCGATGTTGAACCCGAGGAGATTATCGATTTCTTCCTGGTTCAGGACACGGTCAGCGCCGCGGGTGGCATTTTCCAGATCGGGTTCACTGTCATCGATCATGGCCGCCCATTGCGCTGCCATGTCGTCGGAACTTCCCGCTCCCTGCTCTTCGAGGGCTGCGCCCCAGGCAGCAGCTAGGTCTTCATCGTCGTCGCCACCAGCTCCCTGCTCGGCAAGAGCAGCGCCCCAGGCGTCGGCCATGTCCTCTTCAGACAGGTCATCTTCGTCGTCGACGTCAGCCATTCATTCCATCACTGTACAAGGATTTCCTTGAACAGGACCCCCTCAACCTTCGCCGGATAGACCGACAAATTGATCCGTCTGAGCAATTCTTCCTTCAGACGGAACAGACCAGCAGACCCTTCCAGGTCCGCGGGGCGTAGTTCACGCAAATAGATCTGAAACGCATCCAGAATACGCGGCAGAAACGGTTGTATCTGCTCGATCATCGAGCGGTTTTCAACTTCCAGCGCTATCCTGACCTTGAGATAGGTCGTGCGCCCATCCGTTGCCAAGTTCACCGTCATTTCCGGCAGGTCGTAGAAGACAACCGGTTTCTGAACTTCGACAGGTGCGTCGGTGCCGTCTGGAGACGGTATCGGCGCATCCGACCCCATCAGAAAGTAATAGGCCGCCCCGCCCGCACCGAGCAGAACCACCAGACCGATACCACCAAACAGAAACAGCTTCTTTTTGCCACCGCCGGCAGACTCTTCGGCTCCATCTTCGGCCTCATCACCAGCTGCGGCGTTTTCATCAGCCATTCCGCACCCCGCTCCAGTTAGCGCACGCGCGCTAATTATTACTAAAGAGTTAATGGTTAACGAATGGTTACCAACCCGTTAACGCGAGTCACCCGGCAAAAATTGCCAAGTGGTTAACTTCTGCCGGAATCTCTTGCCGCACGCACCCTCCCGTTTTGATTTTTACCCAGATTTCCCAAGGATTTAAAAACTGGCACGCCATGTGCATTAACGTTAACGAGCTCGCAGGTCTGGGGAGACTGGCCGGCTCTTCGGGGAGCAAAAGGAACCGTTCATATGGAGAACGCTCAGTTAGTCGCCTTATCCAGGCAATCGATCTTGCGGAATCACCTCGACGTGATCGCCAACAACATGGCGAACATCAACACGAGTGGTTTCAAGTCTCAGGAAATGTCCTTCGTCGAGTACATCATGCCGGTTGCCGATGGCACCGCGTTTGAGCCGGCGGATCGCGAAATTTCGTACGTGGACATGTTTACGACGCGGACCAATTTCGAACCCGGTACGGTAAATCTTACGGAAAACGAATTCGATCTGGCATTGAACAGCGAAGGATTCTTCGTTGTGCAGATGGAAGACGGCACTGAAGCCTATACCAGGAGCGGCGCTTTCCAGCTTGACGCCACCGGTCAGCTTATCACCGCAAACGGACGCCCTGTCCTGACCGATGCCGGCGCCATCACTTTTGCCCGCGAAGACGGACTGATCGAAATCGCCGCAGACGGAACAATCGCGACCGAACTTGGCATTCGCGGAAAGATCCGTGTCGTGAACTTCGACGATGTCCGCACGCTGGAGAAAGTCGGCGACACCATGTTCAAGGGTGAAAACCCTGTGCAAGTCGCAGATGCCCGCATTATCCAGGGCGCAGTTGAAGGCTCGAACGTCTCAGGCGTTTCCGAGGTCACCCGGCTCATCGAAGTAACCCGTGCCTACGACGCCACCTCGAAATTGGTGAAAGACCTTGACGAACTTCGCCAGCAGGCGATTTCGACTCTCGGCCGAATTCAAGCCTAACCGGTTAAGGACTTAAGACGATGAAAGCACTCCATATCGCCGCGACCGGCATGAAGGCCCAGGAACTGAATGTCGAGGTCATCTCGAACAACGTCGCCAACATGCGCACGACCGGTTTCAAGAAACAACGAGCGGACTTCCAGGACCTCCTCTACCAGAACCTTCGTCGCATGGGCACCGAGACCTCTGATACGGGCACGATTGTGCCGACCGGGATTCAGATCGGTTCAGGCGTCAAGATCGCCTCGACCGCCCGCATCATGTCCCAGGGCTCACTTGAACAGACCGGTAAGGAACTGGACGTTGCAATCCGCGGTGAAGGTTTCTTCCAGATCGATCTGCCGGACGGAACCACCGGCTACACCCGGGACGGGTCGTTCGAGCGTGACGCAAACGGCCAGCTGGTGACAGTTGACGGCTACGCGGTCAATCCGGGCATCACCATTCCCGAAACGACGCAGGACATCACCATTTCCAATACAGGTGAAGTCCAGGGTGTCGATCAGGCGGGCAATACGGTTCAACTCGGTCAGGTTCAACTGGCGCGTTTCGTGAACAAGGCTGGTCTGGAAGCGATTGGTGACAATCTGTTCCTTGAGACCGATGCAAGCGGCGCTGCCGAGACCGGTAATCCAAATGACAATGGATTTGGCAGCCTTCAACAGTACTTCCTGGAAATGGCCAATGTCGATGCGGTGACGGAAATCGCCGACCTGATCTCGGCCCAGCGCGCCTATGAGATGAACTCCCAGATCATCCAGGCCGCCGACGAAATGTACTCCACCACCACCAACCTTCGCTAACACAGGGAGGCTGACACGATGAGATTTCTGCTCAAGACAATCATCAGTCTGATGCTGGTGGGTATTGCGGGAACCGTAGCAACAGCTGATGAGCGCCCGGTACTTCGTTCTCAGGTGATGACGCTTTCCGATGTCGTTACCGTTGGTGATTTTTATTCGAACACGGGTCTGCTGGCCTCCAAGCCTTTGTTCCGGTCTCCCGACATGGGAACTTCGGGCAATGTTCCGGCAAACCTCGTTGCGGAACGTGCCCGTGCTGCCGGACTGGAACAGGCAAGCACCGACGGGCTCAGGACCGTGGTTGTCCACCGTGGCGCAACAAAGATTGAACGCGACCAGCTGGAAGGAATTGTGCGCACTGCAATTGCGCAAAGGAACGCCGGCATCGACCCGAAGCTTCTTGACGTCAAGCTCCTGCAGGCTCCCGATCGTATTCTTGCCGACCCGAAAGTCCAGGACCCAATTCGGATAGACAGCCTTGACTGGTCCCAGTCGACAGGGCGTTTCACTGTCTACGCTTCGGTTGCCGCTGAACATGGCATCAAACCGCTGACATTCTCGGGTGTTGCAACAGAAATGGTCAATGTCGTGGCCCTGGCTCAACCGCTTCGCCGCGGTGACATTCTCAAGGAAGACGACCTGATCTCCGTGCGCCTGACACGGAAAAACGTACCTTCCGGTGCCGTAACTGATGCGCAGAATATTGTCGGCAAGCAGGCCCGGACCAACATGCGCGCCAACGCCCCCCTCGCCCGCAAGGATTTCCAGCACCCTGTCCTGATCCAGCGCGGTGAAAAGATTACCGTCACGTTCCTGATGCCGGGGATGAAGCTCACCTCCCGGGCCCAGGCTCTGGACGAAGGCGCAAAGGGGGACGTCATTGACGTCATGAACCTTCAGTCCCGGCGGATTGTACCGGCCACCGTCCTCTCCCGCGGCCAAGTGCGCGTTCACACCTCCAATCCGCTTGTCGCAAGCCTGAACAGCGAGACCAACTAATGCCGATCTCCTTTCCCAAGCACCTTTTGGCAAGCATTGCTCTGGCTGCCCTCGCAGCAGGCTGCGGCACTCCTGAACGATTGGCCAATGTCGGACAGCAACCCGCGCTGAATGCCATCCAGGACCCAACGACGACACCTGGATACAGGCCGGTTCAGATGCCGATGCCGGAGCCGCAACAGGCACATTACAACCCCAACTCTCTCTGGCAGTCAGGAAGCCGCGCATTCTTCAAGGATCAGCGCGCAAGCCGCGTAGGCGACATCCTGACCGTGGTCGTGACGATCGATGACAAGGCCGAGATCGAAAACAACACTGATCGCAGCAGAACGGAAACCAATGGATCGGGCGTCGGCGGAGCCCTCGGCACGGCCATCGACACGATCTTCCTTCCGGCCGGCATGGCGGCAAGCGACCTTGCAAACGTCAACAGTAACTCGAGCTTTGCGGGTGCCGGCAAGGTTGATCGGGAAGAAACGCTTCAGACCAATATTGCAGCTGTCGTGACCCAGGTACTGCCCAACGGCAACATGGTCATAGAAGGTCGACAGGAAGTTCGCGTAAATTATGAAGTCCGCGAGCTGATCGTCGCCGGTATCGTCAGGCCTGAAGACATCACTGCCAACAACAGGATCGCAAGCGAGCAGATTGCCGAGGCCCGTATCGGCTATGGCGGCCGCGGCCAGATCACTGATGTTCAGCAACCGCGCGTTGGCAACCAGGTTCTGGATATCCTCCTCCCCTTCTGATCCAGACCCGGTTTACAGTCCCCCGGCCAGCAGCAGAAAGAGTGTTCTAGAAGCTCTGTTTGCTGCGGCTGACGACGGGTACGGTGTCTCGCTCCCCGAGCGCCGTACCCGTTCTCTTTTCAAATCACTGATGACGCTGCGTCAATTTCGGATACAATGAAGCATTGGTTTCTCAATCCGGCAGGTCGCCATGCGCATTTTGATTTTCGTTTTCCTAAGCCAGTTTCTGATAGCAACAGCCTCTTCCGCAGCAAATTGCGGCAATGGCCCAGCAGGTTTCACCACCTGGCGAGATGCCTTTATCGCCAATGCCGGTCGGTATGGTTTGAACCCCAGGATCGTCCAATCAGCGCTTCAGAATGTGAAATACAGCAAGAAGGTGGTCAGGCTCGACCGCAATCAGAAATCCTTCAAACTCAGTTTCAAGCAGTTCTATGCCAAGCGTGTGAACAACGCGATGATCCGCAGGGGTCAGAAACTTGGCCGGAACTACGCGCAGCTCTTCAACAGTATCGAACGGAAGTACGGCGTTCCAGCACCCGTCATCCTTGCGATCTGGGGCCTCGAAACAAACTATGGCGGTTATCTTGGAAACATGCCGGTGCTTCAGTCACTTGCCACTCTTGCCTATGATTGCCGCCGCTCAGCCTTCTTCACCAATGAACTGGTCAGCGCCTTGATCATCGTGCAGCGTCGAGACATGTCGCCTGCGGAAATGCGCGGCGCCTGGGCCGGTGAGATTGGCCAGACCCAGTTCCTTGCTTCTTCCTATGTCCGATACGCCGTTGACTATGACCGGGACGGCCGGCGCGACCTGATCCGTTCGGTTCCCGATGTCCTGGCATCAACCGCAAACTACCTGGCGAAAAAAGGTTGGCGCCGTGGCCAGGCCTGGGGACCGGGTACTGCCAACTACCGGGTTCTGAGGGAGTGGAACAAGGCCAGCGTCTATGTTCAGACCATCTCCATCATGGCTTCGAAGATAAGCGGACAGGGATAACCGGATCGATTTGCAGACTTGGTCTTCCAGAACCGGGCAACTGACACTCCGCGCGCAGGACAAGCTGTGTAAGCGAATTTTGCTACTGCACCGTTCCTCCGATTGGACTACGATACCCTCTTCATCTGAAGCGGCAGTGCTCTTCTCCCAACGGTTCCAGGGGCGCGCCGGTCCCTCCATCGTTTCCGTTATCAGGAGCTCAGCATGTCCAGCTTCAAAGACCTTTCAATCTCGCGCCGCACTCTTCTGGCAGGTGTCGCGGCATCAGGCTTCACGGCAGCGCTGCATCCCTATTCGGCCCTGGCAAAAGAAGGATCCGCACACATTCGCCTGATGGAAACCACGGACCTGCACGTCCATGTCTTTCCTTACGATTATTACAGCGACAAGCCGATCGACACGGCAGGTCTTGCACGCACCGCATCCCTGATCCGGCAGATCCGCAACGAAGCAACCAATTCGGTTCTGGTCGACAATGGTGATTTCCTGCAGGGCAATCCGATGGGTGATTTCGTCGCCTATGAACGCGGCATGCGGGAGGGTGATGTCCACCCGGTCATCAAAGGCATGAATGTCCTTGATTTCGACGCGGCAACCCTCGGAAACCACGAATTCAACTACGGCCTGGACTTCATGATGAAAGTCCTTTCTGGTGCCAATTTCCCGGTTGTCTGCGCAAATCTGGTCAAGGGCACCAATCTCGCAGCAAACGCCCGTCAGGACGAGTTGTTCCTCAAGCCTTATGTGATCGTTGAAAAGCAGATTCAGGACGGAGCCGGAAACTCCTACCCGATCAAGATCGGTTTTATCGGTTTCGTACCGCCTCAGATCATGAACTGGGACAGGCGGCACCTGGAAGGCAGCGCCAATGCCCGTGACATAGTGGACGCCGCCAAGGCCTTTGTCCCTGAAATGCGGGAACAGGGCTGCGACCTGGTGATCGCGCTTTCCCACTCGGGCATCGATGCAAACGACTATTCCGAAGGAATGGAAAATGCCTCGCTGCACCTGTCGGCAATTGACGGCATTGACGCGGTCTTTACCGGTCACCACCATCTTGTTTTCCCGGGTCCGGCCTATGAAGGCCTTCCCGGCGTTGACAGCCAGAAAGGAACCCTGTTCGGAAAGCCTGCAGCCATGGGAGGTTTCTGGGGATCGCATCTTGGTGTCATCGACCTGATGATCGAGCGTGATGGCAACGGCTGGCGTGTTGCGAACTTCATGACGGAAGCCCGACCGATCTATGAAAAGGAAGGACGCAAGGTCACACCACTGGTGGAAAGTCAGCAGGATGTCCTCGATGCCGTCAAAGAGGACCACGAGGCAACTCTGGCATATGTTCGCCGTCCCGTCGGCAAGACCTCAGCTCCTTTGCATTCCTATTTCGCATTGGTGGCCGACGACCCCAGCGTCCAGATCGTTTCCAAGGCTCAGACCTGGTACATTAAGCAGATGCTGAAAGGAACGGAGTGGGAAGGACTGCCGGTTCTGTCGGCTGCCGCACCTTTCAAGGCGGGCGGCCGCGGAGGTCCGGACTACTACACGGATGTCCCTGTCGGTGATGTTGCGATCAAGAACGTTGCGGACTTGTATCTTTATCCGAACACAGTGCGCGCCGTCGCGATCAAGGGCAGCACCGTCAAGGACTGGCTGGAACGCTCCGCCGGAATTTTCCAGCAGGTCGAAGCTGGCAAGGCCGATCAGCCGCTGATCAACCCGGAATTCCCAAGCTACAATTTCGATGTGATTGACGGCGTCACCTACGAGATTGACCTCAGTCAGCCATCAAGGTTCGGCCCCAAGGGTGAGCCGCTCAACCCGGACGCCAATCGCATCGTGAACCTGAAGTTCAACGGTGAACCGATTGATCCGGAAGCACACTTCGTTGTGGCCACAAACAACTACCGCGCCGGTGGCGGCGGGAACTTCCCCGGTATCAGCGACGACGCCGTTGTTTTTGTCGGCCCCGATACCAACAGGGATGTTCTGGTGCGCTACATCGTTGAGCAAGGCACCATCAACCCGTCGGCCGACGCAAACTGGACGTTTGTGCCCATGCCGGAAACAACCGTCCTGTTTGAAACCGGACCGGGTGGAACTGACCATGCGGCCTCTGTTGAAGGCGTGACAATCGAACCGGCAGGAGACGGCGCGGACGGATTTGCGCGCTATCGCATCACGCTTTGATGAATCGCGTCGCTTTATCGTGCAATAAAAAACCTTCCCCGAAGTCGGGGAAGGTTTGAAAGTGATTTCGGAATCGCCGTCTACGCGGGGAACCGGCCGTTTTTCTGGAAATCAGTCGTCGCGGTAAACCTTTTCCCGACGCTCGTGGGCCTCTTGGGCTTCGATCGACAAGGTTGCGATCGGACGGGCTTCGAGACGCCGCAAGGCGATCGGTTCACCAGTCTCCTCGCAATAACCGTAACTGCCATCGGCGATGCGTTCCAAAGCGTCATCGATCTTTGAAATCAGCTTCCGTTGACGGTCCCGGGCGCGCAGCTCGATTGAGCGGTCTGTTTCAGACGACGCACGGTCGGCAAAGTCGGGGTGGTTTTGGCTTTCTTCCTGAAGGTTCGTGAGTGTTTCAGCACTCTCTTTCAGGATCTCTTCTTTCCATGCAAGCAGCTTGTTTCGAAAGTATTCACGCTGCCTGTCATTCATGAACGGCTCGTCTTCCGAGGGTCGATATTCAGACTCAATTTCAACCGTCATCGATAGCTCCGGATTACCGTTAGGCCGGGCGCAATATATAGCCGGTTTCTCCAGCCGACAACGGTTCATTTACGAAAAATACCATTAAAGAAAGTTAATAACTTTCAAACTGTTGCGGGAATTTCCAGTACTTCTGCCGCAATTAACCATCACGTGAACGAGTTACTGATCAGAGAATCGGCCAAGCTTTGCGAGCTCAACTTTTACTCGCAATTCGATTTCCTCAAGCACCGAGTCGATTTTCGAATCACCACTGGGAGGACGATTGGCGACCTGGCGAGCCAGCATCTCAAGCCGATCTTCCGAAACCTGCCCGGTGAGAAGGTCTGCGCGAATGGACTCCAGAGAGTCGAGCAACGTATGGCCGTAACGCGCGGCCTTGGAACGACGCTCTGCTCGTTCATCGACCTCCTGAAGGGCAAGCAGCGCATCCATGCCCTGAATCGCGGCTCCGCCTGCTGTCTGGGACGACTGGACAACCTCACCTCCAAGGTCAGGTGCAAATTGCTCCGTGCCGGACGGCGTGTTCTTCTTGCCGCCCCTGCCCTGAACTCCATTGATAGGTTTGTTGCCAGTGATACGCATGATTGTTTTCCGGTTCGCCTGATGCCCGCCCCTGAAGCGTTCCCAAAGAGCGGAACCGCGCCGAGCGTCAGAATCTGCCGGGAAGGGTAATTGAATCCGTGTACGGGAGGCAATATTTGCCCAGCCACAAACGCAATTCATTAACTCTATTCCACAGGCACTCCCGAAAAATCAGCTTCAACATGGCTGAGACCGACAGAATTCTGCCATTTTCTGAAAATTCCTCTCCTCCTCGATCAAACTGGCACGGCTCTCGCATTACGCAATTCGACTGAATATGAACCGGCAACATCCGCCGGATCGGAAACAACGGACGAATAGCGGCGATGCGAAATTTGGATGGCAAAGTTTCGGAACGGATTGCAAAGCTGATACTGGCAGCAGCCGTTTTTGTCTTGATTGCGGGAAATGCACTGACTTCGGCAGAAGCGGCATCGCGCATCAAGGATATCGCCGACTTCGAAGGTATCCGCGAAAACCAGCTGATCGGGTACGGGCTGGTCGTCGGCCTGAACGGCACGGGTGACTCGCTCAACAACTCACCCTTCACCCAGCAAAGCCTGCAGGCAATGCTGGAGCGGCTAGGCGTCAACACGCGAAACATCGCTCTGAACACCAACACTGTTGCCGCCGTTATGGTCACCGCCAACCTGCCACCTTTCTCCACTCAGGGAACACGCATCGATGTCAACGTCAGCGCCCTTGGTGATGCAGATTCCCTTCAGGGCGGCACATTGCTTGTCACACCGCTGGTCGGCGCCGATGGTGAAGTTTACGCGATTGCTCAGGGCTCCGTGGCCATCGGCGGATTCTCAGCCCAGGCGGACGCGGCCTCCGTCGTCCGTGGGGTGCCGACAGCGGGACGGATTGCCAATGGCGGTCTTGTCGAGCGTGAGCTTGAGTTCCAGCTGGCATCGCTGACCACCCTTCGCCTTGCTCTGCGCAATCCGGATCTGACGACAGCAAGACGCGTTGCTCTGTCCATCAACGAACTGATCGGCATGCCGACTGCAGAGCCGCTCGACCCGGCAACCGTTCGGCTGGACCTGCCGCGTCAATATGATGGCAATATCGTCGACTTGCTGACCGATATCGAACAGCTGATCGTTGAGCCGGACCTTGCAGCACGCATCGTGATTGATGAGAATTCCGGCATTATCGTCATGGGGCAGGACGTGAAAGTTTCCATGGTGGCGGTCGCGCAGGGCAATCTGACGGTGACCATCGCAGAATCCCCGCAAGTGTCCCAACCCCTCCCCTTCGCCAACGGACAGACTGCCGTTGTCCCGCGCTCGGAAGTTGCCGTTGACGAAGATGGCACCAAGCTGGCGATCGTCCCCGAAACCGTAACGTTGAAGCAATTGGTCGACGGGCTGAACGCCTTGGGGATCGGTCCGCGCGACATGATCTCCATTCTTCAGGCGATCAAGGCAGCAGGCGCCCTGCAAGCTGATATCGAGGTCCTATAATGCTACAGCCAGTCACACCAGCTTCGAACCAGCCCAATCCGCTAGATACGATCCGCGGCGTCGACGGAAGCAACAAGACGGCAGCGAAGGAAGCTGCCAAGGAATTTGAAGCGGTGTTTTTGAACACCATGCTCCAGAACATGTTCACCGGTCTTGAGAACGGCGGCACCTGGGGAAGTGGTCACGGAGCGGATGCCTGGCAAAGCCTCCTGATCGATGAATTTGCACGTTCCATCTCGGAAGCCGGAGGCATCGGCCTTGCCGACAGCGTGGAACGTGAATTGCTTGCACTGCAGGAGGGGGCCCGATGACTGCACAACCCAACACCAACACCTTTCCTTTCTCCCTTGAGCGGCCCACAAGCCAACAGGAAGCTGAAAGCTTTTGCTCGGCTCTGTCGGGAACCATGGAAGCTCTTCTGTCTGTGATCGAGATGGAAACAGACCTTGTTCGCGCCGGCAAACTTCGGGAAGCCGGCGAACTGCAAGCGGACAAGGCACGGCTGATCCATGAATATACCCGCGGCATGATGACCGCGAAGGAGCACGCCGTTGCCCTTGGCAATCTTTCGCCCGCCTCAACGCAGAACCTGCGACGGCAGCATAGCGAGTTCCAGCCGGTCCTGAGGATCAACCTGGCGGTGCTTGCCACAGCCCGGGACGTTGCAAACAACATCGTGTCGACCGTCGCCAAGGTGGCCGGTGCGAAGAATGCCGCAGCACCGACAACATACGGGCGCACCGGCTCGGCGCCGACCGGACCGCAATCGGCGCGTGGGATTGCGGTCAATCAATCTCTGTGACCGGCTGCCGGGCACAAACTGCAATCGTACAAAGGGCTCTCGGATGCGGGAGCCCATTTCAAAATGCCGAGATTAATCATTTAGTTAGAATTCGAATCAATTTCGACTCAAATTGAAATGCCGCACTCACGCCAATTCTAATCAATCCGTTAACAAAAGATTCATTCCACAGCATTATATTCAACATTGTATGGGTATCAGTTTTCAGTAACCCGGAGGAAAAGATGTTGGATACGGGATTAGCCCGGCCGTCATCGCCGACGTACACGGCGATCACGCCGGCAGCGCGGGCTCCGGAAAAAAACCAGCCCGCAACGAATACGGACTTACCTGCTGAAGAAACCGTGAGGCCTTCAGCTGAAACGAACGACGGACAGCGTGCGGCTGACAATCAGCGCAACGAGCAATCGCTGTTTGAGACGGTCTCACCAAAACTAGAGCGCCGCAACACTGTCGACCCTGAAAGCAATAGCGTTATCTACACCGCAACGAACACTGACACCGGAGAAGTTGTCCGCCAGGTTCCGAGCGAAACTTTGCGACGCTTGCGGGCGTATACGCAGACAATCGAAACGCAGAGCACGTCGGCAACGGCACAAAGCATCCAGAAGACCGCCTAATTCACCAAATTTGGCGCCCTTCTCATTTCTTCTCCGGACACAACTTACAGCCCGGCCACTCCCGCCTGTTAAGCATCCCCTCCTCCACCTTGACGGTGAAACCCCCAAGCAAAACAGCCACACCACTTTAGGGAAACTTCTATAGTTAATCCGCATTCACCTCAACAATTAACCAGTTAACCAAATACATTAATAATAAAAATTTACACACATTTTAGGTTAAATAGCGCTAACCAAATAACTTAGGAAACAATACAAGAATAAGCGACAGAGTTGCTTTGTCATTCAGGAAGAATGGCATTGAACACAGAAGGAACTCTGTAATGGCAGACATCACAATTTCGAGCGCTGTACGTACTAACCTCAACTCTCTTCAGGCAACTTCCAGCTTGATGAGTTCCGTCCAAGAACGGCTTTCTACGGGCAAGAAAGTGAATTCGGCACTCGATAATCCGAACTCCTTTTTTACCGCTCAAGGTTTGGAAAACCGCGCCGGCGATCTCTCGACTCTACTTGATGACATGGGCCAGTCCGTCCAGACGCTGAAGGCTGCTGACAAGGGCATCGAGGCTATCTCTGATCTGGTTGATGCCGCAAAGGCGAAAGCCAATCAGGCTCTTCAGACCTCCAGCCAGTCCGAGCGCCAGCAATACGCCTCTGAATATAACGAACTGCTGACCCAAATCGAGGATCTGGCGGGAGATGCCGGTTACGGTGGCAAAAACCTGCTTGGTGGTACGGGCAACGATCTTTCGGTGACCTTCAACGAAGACGGATCCTCTTCCCTGTCCATCTCTTCCGTTGACTACACGGACACAAGCAGCTCGACCGGACTTGCCCTGTCCGATCTGGCAAGTGGCAGCACCGGCTCAGTGACAATTACACTGCAGAACGGCTCAGCGACAGCAACTGCGCTGGCTACCGCAACTGCAACGCTGACGACTGACAATGATTTCACCGCGGGTGACACCATCACGCTGTCGGACAGCACCGGCACCGAACTCGGTTCCCTGACCATTGATGACACCACCACGATCCAGGACCTTTCCGATTTCATCGGTGGTGCGAGTTCTGACACCAGCACGTCCATTTCCAGTGGCGTGATCACGGTAAATGCCGACTACGAGGTTTCGGTTGACTCCGATGCCTCCGGCTTCACCGCGTTGTCAACGTCACACTCTGAAACCAATGGCTTTTCGACGGATGCCAAGATCGAATCAACGCTTGATTCCCTGACCAAGGCCCAAGATACGCTTCGCTCGCAGGCATCCACCTTTGGTACCAACCTTTCCATCGTGGAAAACCGTCAGGATTTCACCAAGGCCCTGATCAACACGCTGGAAGAAGGCGCCGGCAAGCTGACACTTGCAGATACAAACGAAGAAGGTGCAAATCTTCTGGCTCTGCAGACGCAGCAGACCCTCGCCTCAACTTCGCTGTCTCTGGCAGCTCAGGCTGATCAGAACGTGCTTCGGTTGTTCTAACATTCGCATCACCTCACACGTGAACACAGACAAGGGAGACGGACATGTCCGTCTCCTTCTTTTGGTTACGAAGCATTAAGGTTAAATCACGCTAACCATATATTTTTACAACTTGTTTCCTCCTTGAGCCGCTTGATGAGCCTCGAACCCAGGAAGGGTTCTCGTAACTCGTATTCCTAGAAGGGAAACAAAATGGCTGATATTACCATTTCGAGCGCCGTGCGCTCGAACCTCAATGCACTCCAGTCCACTTCGCAACTGATGAGCTCCGTGCAGGAAAAGCTTGCAACGGGCAAGAAAGTGAATTCGGCACTCGACAATCCGAATTCCTTCTTTACAGCGAAAGGTCTGGAAAACCGCGCAAGCGATCTTTCCACACTGCTGGACGACATGGGCCAGTCGGTCCAGACGCTGAAGGCTGCTGACGAAGGCATCAGCGCAATCTCAGATCTGGTTGATGCCGCAAAGGCTAAAGCCAATCAGGCCCTGCAGACCTCTAGCCAGTCTGAACGTCAGCAATTCTCAGCTGAATATAATGAGCTTCTGACTCAGATTGAGGATCTGGCAAAAGATGCTGGCTACAAAGGCAAAAACCTGCTTGGCGGATCTGGAAATGATCTGTCCGTTACGTTCAATGAAGACGGCACTTCCTCGCTGTCGATCTCTTCAGTAGACTACACGGACAGCAGCAGCTCGACCGGACTTGCCTTGTCCGATCTGGCAAGCGGCAGCACCGGTTCAGTGACGATTACGCTGCAGAACGGTTCTGCAACGGCAACTGCACTGGCCACTGCAACTGCAACGCTGACGACTGACAATGATTTCACCGCCGGTGATACCATTACATTGACGGACAGCACCGGCACTGAACTCGGCTCCCTGACCATCGATGACACCACCACGATCCAGGACCTTTCCGATTTCATCGGTGGTGCAAGTTCTGACACCAGCACGTCCATTTCCAGTGGCGTGATCACGGTAAATGCCGACTACGAGGTTTCGGTTGACTCCGATGCTTCCGGCTTCACCGCGCTGTCAACGTCACACTCTGAAACCAACGGCTTTTCGACGGATGCCAAGATCGAATCAACGCTTGATTCCCTGACCAAGGCCCAAGATACGCTTCGAGCGCAGGCATCCACCTTCGGTACCAACCTCTCCATTGTGGAAAATCGTCAGGACTTCACCAATGCCCTGATCAATACTCTGGAAGAGGGCGCCGGCAAGTTGACCCTGGCCGACACCAATGAGGAAGGTGCAAATTTGCTGGCCCTGCAGACCCAGCAATCCCTCGCCTCCACATCGTTGTCCCTGGCAGCTCAGGCCGACCAGAACGTACTGCGGTTGTTCTAAACCAGACGAAAGTTTCAGCAAGATCTCAAAAGGCGGGCCTCGGCCCGCCTTTTTTTACATTTGACGGCACTCTACCCTCCCCTCATCAAAAGCTAATCCTTTCCTTGTGAATTCGCGCCAGGCCCCCACGCGTTAACACCTCGTTAACCCTAAAATGCGATGCATTAACCAATGGTTAGGGTTAACAGAAGATGATCCTAATCAACCTGCTCAGGAAGAGCAGAAGTATATGTGACCCAGGAAAGGGATATTCAGATGCAGGACATCACCCTGTCAGCTGCCGTACGGCAGAATCTTCTCACTCTCCAGTCCACCGCAGACATGATGTCCGGCGTCCAGAACAAACTGGCGACCGGCCTCAAAGTGAATTCAGCGCTGGATAACCCGAATTCCTTCTTCACTGCCTCCGGGTTGAACTCGCGTGCCAGCGACTTGGGCAACTTGCTTGATGACATGGGTCAGTCGCTGCAAACGATCAAAGCAGCCGACAAAGGTATCGAAACGATCACCGATCTAGTCGAAACAGCAAAGGCAAAGGCCAACCAGGCCCTTCAGACACAGAGCCAGTACGAACGCAAGACATTCGCTGAGCAGTACAACGATCTTCTGGAGCAGATTGAAGATGTTGCAAAGGACAGCTCATATAAGGGCAAGAACCTGCTTGCCGGCGATGGCAACGATCTGACGACGATCTTCAACGAAGATGCAACCTCCAAGTTGACTATCGAAGCGGTCGACTACACCGAAACAGCCCTTTCGACCGGCCTGAATCTTTCGGACCTGGCAGAAGGCCAAGGCAGTGCAACGTCCTTTGACCTGAAGGGCGGCAAGAAAACGATTGTACTTACCGACGGCAGCTCCACGCTGAACTCCAGCTCCACTCTGCTGGAATCCAACGTAATCGCATCGACGACGACCACACTGGAATTCGTCAACGCGATCGGGTCTCCGAACGCCGTCATCGGAAACTCAGTTTCATCCGGCGCAACCGTTCAGGATTTGGTAGATGAGCTGAATTCGCTTTCAGGGGTTCGCGCGGAGTTCGACGATACGTCAGGTGAGCTGACAATCTATAGTGACGAAGACTTCCACATCTCCGACGCTGTGAGCACGCACTCCGCTGCTCTGTCGACCTTCGAAGTAACCGCTACGGCTTTGACGACCACCACTGCGGTGCTTGCAGATACCGGCTCATTCGCAATTGGTGACACCCTCACCCTGACCGACGGCAACGGTTACGAGCTCGGCTCTCTGGAAATTGAAGCTGACACGACTGTGGATGACCTGGAAAGCTTCGTCAACGACTTCAACGGGGTGTCCGCATCCTTCGACTCTGGCTCCGGCCAGTTTAACATCACGTCCGAAACCGACCTCGCCTTGACAAGCGACAACGGTGACTTCGCCAGCAACGCATTCACCGCCAATTCGAATGGTGTTACGATCTCAGCTCTGTCGGACAGCGGTTTCGCCACCGACAATGACATCAATCGCGTTGTTGATCGATTGAACACCGCTCTTTCAAACTTGAGATCCCAGGCTTCTGAATTCGGTACTAACCTTTCGACTGTTGAGATCCGTCAAGATTACACAAAGACGATGATTAACACTCTACAGGAAGGTGCCGGTCTTTTGACCTTGGCCGATACCAACGAAGAAGGTGCAAACCTGTTGGCACTTCAGACCCGTCAGCAGCTGGCTTCCACCTCACTGTCCTTCGCGTCGCAGGCGGACCAGACAGTGCTATCCCTCTTCTAATTCAGCTAGAATCAGTCAGACGCACGACTCACAAGCTGACAATCAGATACGGCGGGCCTTTGGTCCGCCGTTTTTGGTTTTGATGGACCGGACATTGAAAATGCTTGATTTTTTCTCGTTAGGATTCAAAGGCTTAAAAGAAAGCTTTTGGTAACTTTTATTTACAGCACGTTAACTAGTGCATCACCGATTAACTTTCCATTTAGATTTACGGCAAAGGTGTGTGCTCTTCTTGCAGCGCTTGAGAGGCACCCGCGTCGAGTGATGAATAGGAAAAGCGGTGAAGTCTGATGCCTGATATTGTTCTTTCCAGCGCGGTCCGGGACAATCTCCTGTCGCTCAAGCAAACAGCTGATCTCCAGTCGGTTACACAAACCCGTCTGGCAACCGGCCTGAAGGTGAACACCGCCCTCGACAATCCGAATTCATTCTTCACGGCACAATCGCTGAATGACAGGGCGAGCGACCTGTCCAATCTCCTGGACAATATGGGACAGGCCGTCCAGACAATTCGCGCAGCGGACAAAGGCATCACATCAATCACCAAGCTGGTTGAATCGGCGAAAGCAATTGCCAATCAGGCCCTGCAGACGTCGAGCGAATATGAACGCAAGCAGTTCACAAGCCAATACAATGATATCCTTGAACAGATCGAGGATATGGCTCGGGATTCCAGCTATAAGGGCAAGAACCTTCTGGCGGGCGCCGGCAATGAACTTGAAGTTATTTTCAACGAAGACAGCACATCCAATCTGACCGTTGAACCTGTGGACTTCACCGATACGACCCTGGATGACGGCCTCAATCTGGATGATTTGAACACGGGCGGAACCGGTACCTCGTCATTCAATCTGTACGGTGGAAGCACCACTCTGGCAATGACAGGACTGCAGGCCTCCTCAAATCTGACGGATCTGGGTGACTGGGCAAATGGTGACCAGGTAACAATCACGGACAGTTCAGGCACGACCACATTGACTGTCGGCACGGACATTACCACCGTCCAGGACTACGTCGATGCTCTGGACAATCTCAACGGCGTACATGCAACATTCGATGAGGCAACCGACTCAATTTCCATCACGTCTGGTGGCGACAACCCGATTGCTATTTCGAAAGACAACGCTGGCGGTGGCACGGCCACAGATGGTAGTGCAACCGGGGGCACGACATCGACCCTGACTGTTTCCGCCCTGAGCGCAACTTCGACGCTCGTAACATCAGGTGGTTTCCAGGCAGGCGATACAATCACGATTACCGACGGCAATGGATTTGAGCCGGCATCGCTGGAGATCGATTCCGAAACAACGGTCAGCGATCTGGTTTCCTTCATTGATAACGTCAAGGGCCTGGACGCGACATTCTCCGGCGGCAGCATCAGCATGATCGGCGAGGTTTCGTTCGACATCACCAGCAGCAATACCGATTTTAACCGCATGACGCTCGGCAGCTCGACAGGAACTGTAGGCCTTACGGCTTCGGCCTCGGAGTTCAAGACCGACACGGATATCGACAGAACGCTCCAGGCAATCAACGCAGCCTTGGATGAATTGCGCTCCGCAGCGCGATCTATGGGTACTTCTCTGTCAACCGTTGAAGTTCGAACGGATTTCACCCAGGAACTGATCAACACGCTTGAAATCGGTGCCGGCGAACTCACCATTGCCGACATGAACGAAGAAGGCGCGAACATGCTCGCCCTGCAAACCCGGCAACAGCTGTCATCAACAGCCCTGTCGCTGGCAAACCAGGCCGATCAGAGCGTCTTGAGCCTGTTTGGTTAACACCGTAGGCGAAAAACATTAAAGTATCGGGGGCAAGCGTTAACCATTTCGTTAATGTTTGATGACGATACTCAAGCGTGGAGGTCACGGAATGGCGCTCAAGGTTGAGCTGAAACCGGGCGAACGGATTATCATCGGTGACAGCGTCATAACCAATGATAATCAGCGGACTCGCCTTTTTATCGAAGGCCAGGCGCCCATTCTTCGAGAAAAGGACATTCTCACGCCGGCCACCGCGGATACGCCAGCAAAACGGGTCTATTTGGCCGTTCAGCTGATGTATCTATCAACGGATTTGGAGAGAATTCAGGAGAATTACTTCACTCTCGTAAATGACATTGTGAAGGCCGCGCCGAGTACGATCCCGTATGTTACCAGGATTAGTAACGCCATCATAACCGGCGCCTTCTATAAAGCACTTAAAGAAGCACGAAAGCTCATCGAGTATGAAGGGACGCTGATCGGTCATGTACAAACAGGCAGCGCAGGCTTACCAGAAAACAAGCCAGGTGGCGGTATCCCCGAGGGAACTGGAAGCGAATCTGCTGATGAAAGCCGCAGCACGGCTTCAATTGATCAAGGATGAGTGGGAAGAGTCTTCGCTCGCGGAAAAAGACGATGCTCTGGTTTACAACCGGAAGCTATGGAGCATTCTGGTAACATCGGCGACCAGCGAAGAAAGCGAGCTGCCCCAGGACATCAAGAACAACATCGCCTCTCTGGGCGTCTTTATTTTCAAGCAAACCATGACGGTCATCACCACAGATGATGCGAATAAGCTGAACTCGATCATCGGCATCAACCGTGCGATTGCGGAAGGCCTGAGAGCCCGACAGGAATGACTATCTAATACATTCAATAAGAAAGCCGGCGCGATTGCAGCCGGCTTTGTTGTTTTGAAGGCTTCCTGGTGCTGCACCTGGAGTATCTCCCCTCCCCTGCAGCAGTCACACCGTCCGACCTTCAGCGCTTCGTGAAAATCTTGAGACAAAACGCGTTACCTACCGCGTTGAGATCTTTGGTTTCAAGCAGCGACAAGGGTGACTAGGTCTTTTCACGAAGTGCTTTAGAGATAATCGGACAGGCTCAGATTGAAGACGATGGATGACGCCCGGTAGGAGACTTCGATGTTGTTCTGGAGCTGAAGAATTTCGGCTGCGAGCTGGTCTTTGTCGACGCCTTCGATCTCGGCAATCGTTCCCTCATATGTGCTTTTCATCTGCACATGGCGATCACTCGTCAGAGAAACTGTCCGGTGGGTGATCGCAATATCTGTCGCGATATCGACAATACCGGACTGGTCCACGCCCGGAGGCTGCAGGATTGTCCTCAGGTTCGCAGAAAGGGCGTTGTAGTATTCTTCATCGGTCTGAGTACCTCCGGAAAAGTCCGCGGCAACAAAAGTTGCCAGAGACTGCACGAGTTCAGCCAGCGGTGTCTCGTTGGCCCTGACCCCGTAATTGACAGTCAGATTTGAATCCACAACGGCGTTCTTGTCGTCACGAGGATCATCGGTTGTCGTGTTCCTTCCCGTGTACCAGGCAACCGTCGTCGAGCCACCTCCGGTTAGTGCCGTTGCAGTGTCAAAGGGAGGACCGTCGACACGTTGAGGCTCTTCACCGTTGAAGGTGCTGAAGAACTCGTCGGACGCCCATTCGTCCGACACCGCACGTAAAGTCGTCTGCGCCTGATTTTCGATCTCTGCAGCCAACGCATCGCGAAGATTTTGCGCGGTCTCTTCCAGGTCCGTGCCTATGGCAAAGGTCCCATCCGCTTCATTTGTTGCAGCGGCGGTCAGCTCAATCGAAATCGTGTCGGTGTGATCCGGCGGAAGGCTCAGCTCCACCGTAATTTTTTCTCCCAATGTCGGCTGCCCGGTGAACTGGACATCCACACTGTCGGGATCGGCAGCAGCCGGGCCCGTGATCGCAACATTGCTAAGCGTGGAGGTGACGTTTGCAATATCGAAACCGAAGTCATGCGCGCCATCTTCAGCAAGGGTGAAGGTTGAATCGGTCGGCACCGCTCCTGCATAATTGGTTGTCAGGGCAGAGGTGCTCAGACGCCCCGTGTTGGAACTTCCAAGGTTGGCTTCCGCATACTCCGACATCACGGTTTTCAAACCATCGAGTCCGCCGGAACCGTCCAAGATCGCATCAAGTGTTGCAACCGGATCATTCACGGCATCGGTACCACCGAATGCATAAAAACCGGCAACTTCCGTATTCAGAATGTTGAGCGTTTCGTTTAACAGCAATTCCGCACGTGACTGCGTTTGGGTCTGCCCATCGTCCTGCAGAACGAAGTCATTGGTATCGAGCGCCGATTTTGCGTCCCGGCGAATGTCTTCCAACCGTTCCAGTGACATGTTCAACGTTTCAAGATGCAGGTTGGAAACCGTAATGGTCTGCTGGTACGTCTCGATCATGCTGACCTTTTGCGTCAGCTGAATGTCCAGTAGCCGCCTGTCCCCGACATCTCCATAGGTCGATCCAACCTTGCCTCGGGCAAGTTGGGTCGTTTTTTCCGCAAGCTGGCTGTTAAGCTCACTGAGCTGCTGCGTGAGATAGGTCCGGGAGGTTGTGATCGAAGAAATTGCCATTACGCACCTTAAACTATTCTCAGAAGCTCATCGAAGAGTTCGTTGATCGTCTGCATGACACGGGCATTGGCCGCATAGGCGTTTTCCAGCTGAACCATGAAGGCCAATTCGGCATCGAGATCCACGGCGTAGCTTTCCTCGTACCGGATGGCGAGATTGGAGGTCAGCGCTTCCTTGGATTTCGAATAGGTTGCGGCGTCTTCCGCCTGGTTGCCCTGGAAAGCGACAGTCTGATTGACAAAGTCGACCACCGATCCCTTGAAGGGCGTCGAGGAACTGCCAATTCCTGAAGTCGGATCGTAGTAGTTTGCCCCATTGTTCAGCGCATTTGCGAGATATTGCGCCCGAGCCGGGTCATTCGTCGTATTCGCCGTCGGAGTCGTCTGGTAGTTCACCAGCAGGGCACTGTCGGCAAGAAGGTCAGGGTTGACACTGATGCCACTTGCATATCCGAGACGCTGCCCACCATCTTCCAAAGAGTCGGTGAAAAGCTCCGGCGTATCGCGGTTGTCGACGAATATGGCAAGGCCTAGTCCCTGATCGGAGTTTGCCGTCACCGTGACATTTGCAGAAAGGCTTTGAACGCTGGTCGGCGCTCCTACGTCGCCCAATACCCGCAGATTGTCCGAACCGTCGTTGCTGACTTGAAGGCCCGTGGCCCCGAGTGCCGCGACAATATTGGTGATGTAGGTGGCAGGTGTTCCACTGGAAATGTCGATACCGAACACCGTATCGTTCGGGTTTGCTGTTGCCGCATCATCCAACGGCAACAGGGACGGGTCATCAACGGCAACAAGCGTAACGGTTTGACTTTGCCCGAGAGTATCGGTGTATTCCAGCGTGATCGTATTACCGGGTTGAAGAGCTGAAACATCCAGGTCGAAACCGGTGTCCGGCCCAACAGTTGCCGCAGAGCTTTCCACGGTCACGTTCGAGAACGCCAGCGACATTTCCGCGGCAATGGTATCGAGCTGTTTCTGAGCTTCAACCAGAATATCGTCCCGCAATTCGGCGGTCGCGACCATCGCGCCGGACTTTGAGCCGGCAATCAGATCATAGGTCGTTCCGCCCGGCGTCGTGACCATGACCGAATTGCCCAACTGCCCGGGTTGAAGCAGGTGCGATGGAGAAAAACTCAGTGTCGAAGCCTGGTTGTCTGCATAAAGTTGCTGACCATCGGCCGTCTGGATGAACAGAGTCTCGTTTGTTCCCTTGGTGACAGTTACATCCAGATACCCGGAAAGCTGCTCAACGAGCCTGTCGCGCTCGTCTTCCATTTCTGCCGTCGACACACCCGCCTGGCTGGCATCGCGAATTGCGGAATCAATGTCTTCGATACCGGACAGCAAATCGTTGACCGCATCTGTCTGACGCGAAAGCGAGTCGTCCGCTTCCTGCCGCAGATCTGCGATTTGCTCATAAGAAGAATTCAGCTCACGCGCGAACGCATCTGCGGCGGCAACGACTTCCTGTTGGGCCGCATAATTGCCCGGATCGTTCACAAGTGTCTGCAATGAGGATGACAACTGGCCTGCAAGCGATGACAGGCTGCTCTTGTCGTCAATCGTTCCGAAAATGTCATCGAGCCGGTCAGTGTAGTCGGCGATCTGCTTGGCGTAGTTGGTATCAGCGAGAGAGTTGAAGTAGTCGGCCTGGATCTGCTCGTTCACCACACGACGGACTTCCGTTGCAGAAATGCCCGCAACATTTCCCTGACCGTCGAAATAGGCATTCGCCGACACGGTCTTTTTCGAGTAACCCGCCGTATCGGCATTCGCGATGTTGGCCGCAGTTACATCCAGCTGCCGCTGGTTATAGGTAATTCCGAAGACCGCGGTATTGAGGGCACTTGTCAGACCCATTGCGGATTCTCCTTCGCTCGACGCCAGACCACCAGAAAAGCCGGCGGGTCAATACCCGCCGGATTGCCGGTCATTGTTACCGGATCATGTTCAGGGCGCTGTCCAGCATCTCATCCGCAGAGGTCACGATCCGGGAGTTTGCCGAATAGGCCTGTTGCGTGATGATGAGTTTGGAAAACTCGTCGGCAATATCCGCGTTGGACAGCTCAAGCTTCTTGGCAAGGATCTGCCCCCCACCTGTAAGGTCTGCCTCACCGGAAGAAGTGGTTGCTGCAAATCCGGCACCATCGACGCGGCGCAGGTTCTGCTCCGCCTCGAACGTTGCCAAAGGAATTTCGTAGACTGCGCGTTGCTGGTTGTTGGAATAGCTTGCAATGACGCGGCCGGATTCATCAACCGCAACACCAGTCAATTCGCCTGCCGGGAAACCATCCTGATCGAGCGACACGGAACTTGCCACTCCATCCGGATCCGAATACTGAGTCAGCGAACCGTTTGCGAACGAGATTTCAATGTTGGAAGCTGTGACGCCGCCAATATCGAGCGATCCAATCGTCAGCCCCGTGTTTGCGGCATTTGCAGTGCCGATCACACCATCATCGACGTCGATCAGGGCTCCGGTGTCGTCAAATTCCATTGAAGCAACATCGTACCAGGAGTTCGTTGCATCGCCACCGGTACCGACATACATGGTCCAGATATCGTTCTGAGGCACACCGGCATCAGCGTTTTGCGTTTTCGCATAACGAACCTCGACGTTCATCGCAGTACCATTCTGGTTGTAAATGGTAATGGACCCGCCGGATATCGATGTATCAAGAAAATCCTGATTGTTGGCAACGGCCACGTTGCCGGCACCGACTGAACCGGCCAAAAGCGCCGTCGCTTCGTCAGACCCGTCATAGTCGGTTGTGTTGGGGACCCGCGGCAGGTTGGCCTGATAATCGACGGTCGTCGTCGCCGAAGCAGCCAACGGCTGATTGTCGATCTGAATAACGGTCGGATTGTCGCCAATCGCGTTACCTGTATCCGGATCAAGCGGGAAACCTTGCAGATAATAGCCTGAGCTGTTGATCAGGTAACCTTCCTGGTTCCGCTCAAAATCCCCTGCCCTTGTGTAAAAAGTTTCGTCCGCGAATGTCGTCGATCCGTCAACGACATCAGCCGCCTGCGTCACAACGAAATAGCCTTCGCCGTTGATGGCCATGTAGGTGTCCACCTCAACGGAGGAAATATCGCCCTGAACCGTGTTGGTTGCCCGCGATGTCGCAAATGTCGTCCCTGAAACCTGCGTAGCCTGGGTCGCGCCACCACCCGACACAAGATCGGCAAATGTCGTATCCAGCCGCTTGTAACCGGTCGTCTGCGAGTTGGCGACGTTACCGGAAATGTTCTCCAGCGCCGTAGCCTGCGCAGTCAGTCCGGAAACCGCCGAGTTAATAGCCCCATAAATACCCATGTTTCATCCTCTTGATAGATCGGGCACTGCCTGTGTGGGCTTGCGCCCATTATCACAGCCCTATCCGCAAGTGGCGTGCCAACTTCTCAAGACAGACAATTATCTTTTTATTTTCAGCACCTTACAACAAAAACCACCTTTTCACGTCACACTTCAGACCCGGCAAGCCACGCCGGAACGGGCAAAATATTCCCTGCGGAATGGGCAAGACTGTCCACATAGGCAACCCAGAACACCTCTGTTCCTTTTGAGGCTTGCGAACCGGCGCGCGTCCTGCCACTTTCGCCCGACTGTAGACAGACGGACAAAACGATGCGCTTTGAAGGAACCGAGAACTATATCGCCACGGAAGACCTGCGGGTTGCCGTGAATGCGGCCGTTGCGCTTGAGCGCCCATTGCTGGTCAAAGGTGAACCGGGCACGGGCAAGACGGTCCTGGCGGAGCAGGTAGCCGAGGCGTTGGGGGCGCCCCTTATCGAGTGGCATGTAAAATCCACGACCAAGGCGCAACAGGGCCTTTATGAGTATGATGCGGTTTCCCGCCTGCGTGACAGTCAGCTTGGCGATGAGCGGGTCAAGGACATCAACAACTACATCCGCAAGGGCAAACTCTGGGAAGCGTTCGATGCTCCCGTGAAACCGGTTCTGCTGATTGACGAGATCGACAAGGCCGACATTGAGTTTCCGAACGATCTTCTGCTTGAGCTCGATCGTATGGAATTTCACGTCTATGAAACGGGCGAGACCGTAAAGGCCAGGCAGCGCCCAGTCGTGATCATCACGTCGAACAACGAAAAAGATCTGCCGGACGCATTCCTGCGCCGGTGCTTTTTCCATTTCATCAAGTTCCCCGACGCGGAAACAATGACCGAAATCGTGGAAGTTCATTTCCCCGGGATCAAAAAGCGCCTTCTGTCCGAAGCACTGCGCCTGTTCTTCGACGTGCGCGACGTACCCGGCTTGAAAAAGAAACCGTCCACCTCCGAACTGATCGACTGGATCAAGCTGCTGCTAAACGAAGACGTCGACTCGGAAACGCTTCGTCAACAAGATGGCTCCAAACTGATCCCGCCGCTGCATGGCGCGCTTTTGAAAAACGAGCAGGATGTGCATCTGTTCGAACGGCTGGCATTCATGGCACGCCGGGAACGGACCTGAACGACGGGAGACTGAGTTGCCGAGAGCTGCCGCGATCCTGGTTTTGCTGGCTGGAATTGGCTTGCTGCTGTCCGGCGTGATGCTCCCTGAAGCGACCGCCCAGGTTCCTCCGGAAAAAGATGCCGGCTGGCAAAGTGACGTCGGCGGCCTTCGCCACTTCACGGGTCTGCGCTGTCCCGATGTCGTTGGCACCTTTTTCCGCATCAAGGCAATGGAAGGCGATGCGGACAGTCTCGCCGGTTGCATCTACACTGGTCGAAACGGAATAACCGCTGTCCTGCGGAAGCATCTTCAGTCAGGCGGTCGACGGCAGGCCCTGAAGTTTTCCCGAAACTACAAGGCAGCCGGCTTCGAGCCGATCACGCTGACCGGCGCAGCGGCTTCCGGAATTTCCTTCCGTACCCGCAACTGGACCCCCACCAGCCTTTGTGAAACGCTTTGGTACTTTTCCGGAACAGACGCGGATTATACGCTTTGGCTGGCTTATACTTTGCCGACACAGGATATCGAAGTGGGTCCTGCCCTGGATTCTTTTACCGATATTCTGGCAAAGCAGAACTAACCGGCCTCGAAGGCTTACCACCTTCTCCGAAAGATGACAGCGGAAGACTGACGGGAACAAGATATGCGGCTCCTGCTATTGCGACACGCGAAATCCGATTGGGGTGACCCGAGCCTTGCGGATATCGACAGGCCCTTGAATCGGCGGGGAAAGTCTGCGGCTGTCGAGATGTCGAGATACATGAAAACCGAGCGGCTGTTGCCCAACCGCATTTTGTGTTCCACTTCCCAGCGTACCCGCGAAACCCTCGCGAAGCTGTTGCCCTATCTGCAGCAGGAAACCCAAATCCTGCTTCTCTCCGATCTTTACCGGCAAAGTGAAGATGACTACACCGACCTGATCCGCAAACATGGCAGCAGGGCCCAGAATCTCATGATTATCGGTCACAATCCCGCAACAGAAGAAACTGCCTTTGCGCTCGCGGGGACCGGAAATGCAGATGCAATGAATGACCTCCAGGTCAAATATCCGACTGCCGCGCTTTCCGTAATCGATTTCGACATAAGTGACTGGTCCGACCTGAAACCCAAAACGGGGCATCTGGAAAGGTTTGTCAAACCGAGAGACTTGTAGGTATCCCTGCGGCGTAAGAAGTCACCGGCGCGCAACCGATTGCACATCCCGCCAACCGCCCTTACATGAACGCCCTGGAGGCGCTCGTGAACCCATTGACGACATTGAGAGAAGAAACCCGACTGACCCTGGCCAACCTTGCCGACGCAGCAAGCGATTTGACCGTACCCAGTCTGAGGTTGGGTGTGACCGGCCTCGCCAGGGCGGGCAAAACCGTTTTTTTGACGGCCATGGTTCACAACCTGGTTCATGGCGGACGGCTTCCGGTTTTCAGCGCAGCTGCAGGACACCGCATGACAGGCGCGAAACTGCAGCCTCAGCCGGACGACGCCGTGCCTCGCTTCGATTACGAGGCACATGTCAGGGCATTGGTGAATGAGCGCATATGGCCGGAATCGACCCGTCAGGTCTCGGAATTGCGTCTGACGATCGACTACGAAAGCGCTTCGTATTTCTATCGCAAGCTTGGCCCTGGTCGCCTGCATGTCGATCTGATCGACTATCCGGGTGAGTGGCTTCTGGACTTGCCGCTGCTCAACAAGGACTATGCCACCTTTTCAGCTGAAGCTCTGTCACGCGCACGCGCGAAGAACCGGGCGCAAATCGCAAAGCCGTTCCTGCAGACGCTGACCAAAGTATCTCCGGATGCGGAAGAAAACGAACTTTCAGCTCAAGAACTCTCGGCCAGCTTCAAGTCTTATCTGGCGGCCTGCCGGAACGATACGTTAGCGCTTTCAATGCTGCCTCCCGGTCGGTTCCTGATGCCGGGAGACCTGGACGGCTCCCCGGCTCTGACATTTGCGCCCCTGGATATACCCGCAGACGCAGGTCCGGCGCGTACCGGAACGTTCCGCGCCATGATGGAGCGGCGTTACGAGGCTTATAAGACCCATGTGGTCCGTCCCTTCTTCCGCAATCACTTTGCCCGGCTCGACCGGCAAATCGTGCTTGTTGACGTTCTGCATGCGTTGAATGCCGGTCCGCACGCGATGGCAGATCTTGAGGTTGCCTTGGGTGAAGTTCTGGGAGCTTTCCGGCCCGGCAAACGCAGCTGGCTGTCCTCAATTCTGACAAGACGTATCGACAGGATCCTGTTCGCGGCGACGAAAGCGGATCATTTGCACAGAACCGATCATGACCGGTTGGAAGCGATCCTGAAACGTCTGGTCACCAGAGCCGAGGAACGCGCCCGTTTCAAGGGAGCTGAGGTGGATGCGCTGGCCATGGCCGCGGTTCGCGCCACACGGGAAGCGACCGTCAAGCACCGCTCGGAGGAACTGCCCGCTATCCTCGGAACTCCGCTTCCGGGAGAACGCCTGAACGGCGACACTTATGACGGCAACACGGAAATAGCCATGTTTCCCGGAGACTTACCGCAAAATCCTGAATCGCTTTTCGACAAAGATGAATCAGATTGTGAGGAAGCCAGGCCGAGTTTTCAATCCGCCCAATCCGACCTGAAATTCCTGCGTTTCCGCCCACCGGAGCTCGACAGGACCGCGGAAGGGCTCACGTTGTCCCTTCCCCATATCCGGTTGGACCGTGCCCTTGAGTTTCTGATTGGAGATCGTCTGGCATGACCGGAACAAATTCCCCCTCAGGCCGCAAACCGACCGCCTTTCGTCTGGACGACAACAAGGTGCGGATGACGGATGACGAGAACAAGGTTCCCGTCGCAGGCGAAGCCCTGGTTACGCAAACCTTTTATGAAGAAGACGAACCTCGCCTTCCACGTGCCGCCAGCACCCCGAAGACAGGGTTCAGTTTTGGCAAGTGGCTGATGATAGGCCTTTCCGGCCTGGTTTCACTTGCGGTTGGCCTTGCAGTCGACAGTCTGATCCGGGACCTTTTCACCCGCACCGACTGGCTTGGCTGGCTGGGCGTTGCCCTGGCTGCCATCGCGGCTCTGGGCTTGCTGGGTCTTGCCGCGAGGGAAATTGCCGGCCTCCTGCGCCTCAACCGGATCGATCACCTCAGGGAGCAGCTTCAAACAGCGGCCGATGAAGACGATTCCAAGATTGCGACAACCGGGTTGAAGGAACTGCTGACACTTTATCGGGATCGCCCGGAAACCGCCCAGGGCCGCAAAGTGCTTGCCGGGCACATGCAGGAAGTCATCGACGGTCGCGACCTCGTGAAACTGGCCGAGCGGGATCTGCTGGCCCCCCTTGATCTGGAGGCCCGCCGAATTGTCATGAACAGCGCCAAGAGGGTCTCGATCGTCACGGCTGTCAGCCCGCGAGCTCTCGTGGATCTGCTCGCGGTCCTGTTCGAGAACCTGCGCACAATTCGCCGCCTGTCCGCTCTTTATGGAGGCCGTCCCGGCACACTCGGCTTCATGCGCCTCGCAAGACACGTTGTCACGCATTTGGCAGTAACCGGCGGCATGGCCGCCGGCGACAGCCTGGCTTCCCAGGTCCTCGGTCACGGCCTTGCTGCCCGCTTGTCGGCGCGGCTCGGCGAAGGTGTCGTCAACGGCCTCCTGACCGCACGCATCGGCATCGCCGCAATCTCCGTCTGCCGGCCCGCTCCTTTTGTCAGCGGCAATGGCCCAACCATCTCGGATTTCATGGGCGAACTGGTGGCCTCTTCCGAAAAGGCGGAAAGAGGAGACACCATATCCTCCTGAAGGCTTTGGTGTCACGCAAGCTCACCGGAACCGGATGCGTCGAAGTTGAATGTCCACGTTCAATCTCGACAGCGCCGTGACAGCAGGCTAATTTCGGCTCATGTTCATCACTTTCTTCACTGAACTGAAATCCGCCGGAGTTCCCGTCTCTCTGCGTGAATACCTGACGCTGATGGAAGCGCTCGACAAGGATCTTGCGGAGCGCAGTGTCGAGGATTTCTACTATCTTGCTCGTCTTTCCCTGGTGAAGGACGAGGGAAACCTGGACAAGTTCGACCGGGTGTTCTCTCACGTCTTCAAGGGACTGGACCTCATGAGCGAGGTGCCGGCAACCGACATTCCCGAAGACTGGCTGCGCAAGCTTGCGGAAAAACATCTGAGCAAAGAGGAAAAGGCTCAGATCGAAGCTCTCGGCGGGTTCGAAAAGCTGATGGAGACCCTCCGCGAGCGTTTGAAGGAACAACAGAAACGCCACCAGGGCGGCAACAAGTGGATCGGCACGGCCGGAACCTCTCCCTTCGGAGCTTATGGCTATAACCCCGAGGGTGTGCGTATAGGACAGCACGAAAGCCGTCACCGCCGCGCCGTCAAGGTCTGGGATAAGCGCGAATTCAAGGATCTGGACGACACCCAGCTGCTCGGAACCCGCAATATCCAGGTCGCGTTGAAACGACTGCGAAACTTCGCCCGGACTGGAGCCGCCGAAGAGCTGGATCTCGACAACACCATACGCTCGACGGCACACAAGGGTCTGCTTGATATCAAGATGCGCGCCGAACGGCACAACGCGGTCAAGGTTCTGCTGTTCTTTGATATCGGCGGCTCGATGGATGACCACATCCGGGTGTGCGAAGAGCTCTTTTCCGCCGCCCGCTCCGAATTCAAGGTGATGGAGCATTTCTACTTCCACAACTGTCTTTATGAGTTCGTGTGGAAGGAAAACAGGCGTCGGCATACCGAACGCATCCCGACTATGGATGTGCTGCACAAATACCCCGCCGACTACAAGATCATCTTCGTTGGTGACGCATCCATGAGCCCCTACGAGATTGCCTATCGAGGCGGTTCAGTAGAACACTGGAACGAAGAGGCCGGTGAAACCTGGATGAAACGGATCACCGGGCTTTACAAAAGTGCGGTCTGGTTAAATCCGGTCCGGCAAGAACACTGGCACTACACTCACTCCATCAAGATGCTCAATGAATTGATGGAGAACCGGATGTTCCCCATGACCGTCGAAGGTCTAACCGACGCCATGAAGGAACTGGCACGGTGATCCGGCATGCCTGATCATTCGACCGTTGATATCGTTCCCTATTCGCCTGCTCAGAAAAAGGCGCTGATCACTCTGTCGCTCAAGGCCTGGGCTCCCGTTTTTGACAAGATGAAGCGTGAAATTCCCGCCTTCATCTATGAGTCCTTTTATCCGGATGGCTGGGAGGAACGTCAATCAAAGGATGTTGGCGCCTTTCTGGAAGCGGAGGGCGAGCGAACTTTCGTTGCGCTGAGATCAGGAGAGATTTCAGGTTTCGTCGGCCTTCGCCTGCATCCGGAAGACCAGATGGGTGAAGTCTACATTCTGGCAACCGATCCGGATCACCAGCGACACGGCGTCGCCGATGCCTTGATACGTCATGTCGAAGAGAGGATGCGCCAGCAGGGAATGAAGATTTCCATGGTAGAAACCTCCGGAGACAGCGGTCACCTGCCGGCGCGGAAGACCTACGAAGCGGCAGGCTATAGCACCTTGCCGGTCGCCCGCTATTTCAAGCAACTTTAACCGGCACAAGGGGGCTCTGTTCGTCAATGAGTGATGGTCCGACTTCAAAGCAGCAACCGACAGATCCCAGCGCGCATAGTTCGACCACCGGAATGGTCGGTGGCGGATTTTACGACGCCAATTCCGCCACCCAGTGGAACGCCATCAAGGTCGACTTCCCGATGTTGGACAAGGCAGTCGCAAACCTGCCGCTCAACGACGACGAGCTGATTACGCTGGCTGACTTCGGCTGTTCGGAAGGGCGAAACTCGATCAATGTCATGATCCATATCCTCGCAGACCTTCTGCCGCTGACATCCGCACAGATCTTGACGGTTCACTCCGACCTGCCGACCAACGACTTTTCCGAGCTGTTTGTCAATCTCCGCCCTGAAGGTCACTCCGTTTTCGGCAGTGACCGCGTTTTCTCAACTGCCATTGGCGGTTCGATGTATGACCAACTGCTTCCATCGCGCAGTGTTCACCTTGCAACCACCTTCAACGCTATCGGCTTTTTGTCTCGCAAGCCCGTCGACAGGATGCCCGGTTACATTTTCCCCAACGGTCCAAGTGCGATCAGGAACAATGGATATGTATCGGAACAGGATCGCCAGGCGTTCAGCGAGCAGGCAAAACAGGATGTTGCACAATACCTTCACGTCCGCGCGAAAGAGCTGGTTCCGGGAGGCAAACTGCTCGTCGAAGTATTTGGGTTCAAAGATGATATTCGCACTTGCGACGGAATATACGACCTGCTGAACGATGCCGTTCTGGCCCATGTTGAAACGGGCGATATCGCCAGGGACACATACGAGCAATACTACCAACCCGTCTATCTCCGCGATCTGGAGGAATTGACGGCTCCGGTCACGGACAAGACCTATAAGTCCGCCGGTCTGTTTTCGTTGGATCAGTCGATGTCCTACGAAGTGCCGGTGCCGTTCGTTGAGGACTACCGGAAGGACGGCAATCTCGAACGCTACGTGAAGGACTACGTGAACTTTTTCCGCGCATTCACAGAAGCGGTTTTACGTAATGCCCTGCCGGAAACGCCGGAAAGGAACCAGTTGGTTGACCGGATTTACCGGCGTGCCGAAGAAATACTGAGAGCTAATCCGGACGACTATCCGTTCCGCTACGTCGCGGTGGCCATGCTTTTGACGCGGCTTGGTTAAGCCGCGTTTTCCTTCCTGTCGGTTTCGGACTTTTCGGCCATCTCGAAGGCATCACCGGATCTCTCGTCCTCCACGTCATCAAGCATCGCCTGCAGATCTGCCGGATTGTCCTGAACAGAGCTGGAGGCCACCGTTACCCTGTTTCGGCCTGCATCCTTTGACATGTAGAGCGCATCGTCAGCGGACTTCATCAGGTCCTGAGGCAAACGGCCATGGCTAGGATATCCGGCCACGCCACAGGAAATGGTGATTTTCGGAAGGTTCTTCTCGCCATAGCGAACGACAATCTTCTCGACTGCCTCGCGCAGTTTTTCAGCAACCCCGGTAGCGGCGACCGTTGACCTGTCAGGCAAAAGAACCATGAACTCCTCACCACCCATGCGACAGGGAACCTGGTCGCCCTCACAGGTTTCTTCAAGAACCGAGCCAACGGCACGCAGAACCATGTCACCGGCATCGTGACCGTGATTGTCGTTGAACTTCTTGAAATGGTCGACGTCAATTGACACCAATGAGACTGGCTGTCCGTTGTGCCGGGACCGCTCAAGACTTGTTCTGAGCAGATCGATGAAATGACGGCGGTTAAAGAGACCGGTCAGCGGATCGCGAATGGATTGATTGTGCAATTCGTCACGCATCCGCGTATTGGCGATCGCAAGACTGACCTGCTCAGCCGCCATCTGCGCAAGCTTGCGTTGCTCCAGAAATTCTTCCTTGCTGGCCTGCGCAGACGGCGTCAGATGCATCAGACCGACAGTTTCCCCGTGAGCCAGGATCGGCAGACAGAGATAAACCTCATCATCTTCGCCCGGCGTGACGTGTTCGCAGGCAAAGCTGACCTCACCATCGCCGAAGACATAAGGCCTTCCCCGGCGCAGTCCCCAGCAGGATGTAGGCCTGATATGAGCTTCCAGCTTGCCGCCGTTCCAGGCACAGGCACCGTCCAGGACATCGCGTGAGTTTGAATAAACGTAGAGCGCCCCTGCGCTGCTTGGAAGCAGCTTGGTCATGAAGCGGCTGACCATTCCGAACAGTTCATCAAGGGAACTGCTCGATTGCAGCCATTCATTCAGCTCCGATAACAGGCGGATCTCGCGCGTCAGGGCCGATTGACGCTGCTGCTCCACCCGTTCCTGCTCCTGAACATTGATGAGGTGTCGCTTGAAGGCCCGGAAAGCGCGGCCGATGTCGCCGATCTCGTCATTCCTGCTGACAGGCAATTCCGCGTCGAAATCGTTTCTGGACAGACGGCGCAAGGCGTTCACGACATCCAGCAAGGGAAGCGCGATGGCTCGCCGGCCAAGCCACATGGCCAGCAGAACCGAGAAAGCAGCAGCTCCCAGTGAAATGAGGACGGTGAACCGAATGGCGTTGCGTTCATGAACAGCCGCAGCTCTCGCGGCGGTTTCCGCGAGCGACTGAACCCGGAACAACAACTGTTCCAGTTCCATATTGAATGCCAGGTGCTCGTCGCTGAGCCTCTGGAGCTGTTCTTCCGCCTCAAGAGCGTTGCCGAATTTGGATTGAGACAGCACTTTGTTGATAGCAGTCGAATACTCGCTGTGTTCCTGACTGATTCTGGTGATGATCTCCAGGACGTCCTTGAACTCCACAACCTGAGTCTCGGATTGAGCCATGGCAATTCCTTGCTCGGCAATCTCGGAGGCCTCGACAAATTCATCTAAAATCTTGCCCGCCAGATACTGAAAACGACCTTCTGTTTCTGCCTGCATTTCGCTGCTCGCGAACGAGTGCCCTAAGCCGCGCGACAGGTTCAAACGCATCAGGCGTTCGATCAGCACGTTTTGTTCCAGTCTGTGTGTCGTCACATGGCCGATCGCTTCAGTCAGCGGAACCTCCGCCTCTGCGATAAACTCGATCTCCTGACCGATCTTCCGGATCTGGTAGATCCCGACACCCGATGCGGCCACCACGAACGCGACGCAAATCGCCACGATGGTCAGAAGTTTTCCGGTGATTGTGTATCGAACCGCAGAACGCTTACGCATTGAATACTCCATACAACGTGCCGTAGAGAGTCGGGCCAATGCGTTAAAATTGCATTATTTCAAAGAATCAATTTCTAAAGAACAAGAGGCAAGAAATTGAAATAATTATTTTTTTCAAAATCATCCCTCGCGTGATTTGCCTTATGTTTACTTTCATTCCGGCCTTGATCGGATAACTCAATGCAGCAAAACACAAAACATAAGCGAGCGCAGAACGAGCCCGGAAACCGAGGTTTCCAGGCTACCCTGGTGTTTGTCGACCTCCCGATAAAGGTCACTCAAAAGTGCGCGCCCACCGGGCGATACCTCAGCTTCGCCCGGGCCTGCAACCTGTCTCAGTTACCCCGCAGGACCATCACGGAACAAGGTGCGTGGCGCACAATATGAGCCGCGTTGGAACCGATAAAATAGGTGGAGAGTCCGGGCTTGTGCGAGGTCATCAACACGAGGTCGCAGCCCGACTTTTCGGCTTCCTCGATCACCTCGTGGTAGACCGCGCCCATTCTGACGTGGCAGTCCACGGTTCCTTCGGGAACATCAAGCTCGGCGCCGATCTTGTCGAGAATGACCGTGGTTTCGTCGATCTCACGCCTCTGCCAGCCATCCGGCAACTGGCTGGCGACAAAACTCTGGACTTCAGGGCAAACCGCCATGAGATGGATCTTGGCGCCATAGTCCCGTGCCAGCTGAGACGCCTTGTCGAGCGCATCTTTGGCAAATCCCGGTTCCGCCGGGTCTACAGGGACAAGTATTTTCTTGAACATGGCTCATACCTCCAGGAGATGGTGTTGCCCACACATGGCGCTCAAACAGAGGTGTCTGCCATGAGGCAGATCAATCCAGCTCTTCTCCAGCAAAATAGCGCCCGGGTGTCACGCCAAAGGCCTTCCGGAACGTTGCCACGAATGCGCTCGGACCTTCGTAACCTAGCTTGTGCGAAACATCGGACACGCTGCGGCCCGATGCAAGCAGTTCCAGCGCCCGAAACAGCTTCACCTGTCTGCACCAGGTTCTGTAACTCAGACCGGTCTCGGATTTAATCCGCCGCTCAAATGAGCGAACGGAAGTGGCACAGCGATCGGCCGCTTCGCTCAAGGAGGGTATATGTGCGGGGCAGCGCACCACCCCCTCGCAAAGGTCCCTCAGTCTGGCGTCTTGCGGCATCGGCAACTGCAACGGGGCCGCCGGCAACATTTTCAACTGATCCAGTATGACGGCGGCTATACGTGCTGCAGGCCCGTCTTCTGTTTCCGATCGCGGATAGGACATGAATTCAAGGATCAGCGCACGCAGCAGCGTGGTCACCTGTATGACCTGCGGTGTATGCGGCAGATCCCGCGCATAATCATTTGGAACGTAGATGTAGCGAAGTTCGGTGTCCGTCAGATAACGCGTCTGGTGGCTTACCCGAGGAGGAAGCCAGAACGCACGCTCGGGCGGCGCGAAAAAGGTTCCCAACTCCGTATCGATGGCGATTGACCCCTTTACGACGTGAAACAACTGAGCGGCGTCGTGAGCGTGCCAGCCATTGGCACCTATTCCGGAAGGCACGCTTCTGGCATAGCCGATCAACGGGCTGTTCAGTTCCTCGCTGGGAAACTCGGCCAGTTCGGGGTGTATGCTCATTTTCGCAGTATATCCGGTTTGTTCAGGAACAGAGCGAATGTAACTCTCTGGTCCGCTCTGGCAAATCCAGCGGTTGACCCGAACCTATTGTTCGTCGGGGATGAACAGCCTTTCAATCGGCAATCCGAATACCTTTGAAATCCGGAATGCCAAGGGCAAGCTCGGGTCGTATTTTCCCTTTTCCAGTGCAATCACGGTTTGCCGGGTGACATCGAGCCTTTCCGCAAGTTCTGCCTGAGACCACCCCCGGTCCTTTCGAAGCTCCTTCAAGTGGTTCCTCATCAGGTTTTCCAGCGCACGACAACCGTCGCAAGAGACCAGAGGGTCAGCAAAAAGGCAGCATACAGGTTGAGGTCGACGGTCAGGACTGTTGCCAGTTTTGCCAGAAATAAAGCAACAAATACGCCTACCAGCAATGTGATTGCCCCTGCAATCGCCATGATGTACCGCTCTCGTTCATCGACTTTGCGGAAATAGCGGACCAGCGCCCAAAGAACCAAGAGCATTGGTATGGTCGCGATGAAGGACACCAGGACGTTAACTGCCAGACCGGACTTGTCTTCCAGGTATCGATGCGCAAGAAAACTCGTCGCCACGAACAAGGCCGTCGCGGCCAGGGTCTCGGCAACATATCGATAGGATAGTCGATCAAATCTATTCACCGTCGTCTCTCCTCACTCACCACATGTAAAGCCTGCTTTACATTTTCAGATCTCCTGTCTTTTGTAAAGCGTGCTTTACATCCAATTTCTGCAAGTCGCAGGCACTGCCGATCGTGAGACCCTAGTTTCTTTTACTCGGAAAGCTGGTTTTGGCAACTCGGAAACATTCCATGACAAAACAGCGCTAACACGCAACAGGAATTTGGGATTAGAAGCTTCATTCAGATTACATGGATGTGACCTTTTCCGGTTTTGGAATGACATACTTCACTCAAAACGCATACCCGAACGAACGAAGCGGATGGCGTTCGCCCGCGGTTCTTCTCATGATTATGGCCGGTGCCATGCAGCTCTCCTTCGCTGCCTGGTGGAACCTGATGAACAACTTCGCGGTTCAGGAGCTCGACTTTACCGGCCGCGAAATCGGCATTCAGCAGTCGATCCGCGAAATTCCCGGTTTCCTGAGCTTTCTGGCAGTTTATCTGCTGCTGGTCATGCGAGAGCAGACCCTCGCCTATGTTTCCCTGTTGCTGCTCGGCCTGGGCGTAGCCGTCACCGGTTACTTCCCGACGGCGATGGGCTTCTACATAACCACCTTGGTCATGTCGATCGGCTTTCACTATTACGAAACGATGGCTCAATCGCTGTCGCTGCAATGGCTGCCAAAAGCCACGGCAGCCGCCAGCATGGGCAAGATCATATCGGTGGGTGCCTTTGCGCAATTGATCGCCTATGGCGTGATTTTCATCGCCTGGAAAATGTTCGACCTGTCTTTCACCGTGGTATTCGCCATAGCCGGCGGCCTGACACTGGTCGTTCTTGTTTTCCTCGTCCTTGCCTATCCGCATTTCAAGGAAGGCGTGCCGCAGCACAAGAAGCTGATCCTGCGCAAGAGGTACTGGCTCTACTATGCCCTCACCTTCATGGCAGGCGCACGCCGGCAGATCTTTACGGTATTCGCAGGTTTCCTCATGGTCGAGCGGTTTGGCTACGACGTCCATGAAGTCGCCGGGCTGTTCCTCCTCAACGGCGCGTTCAACATGGTGCTGGCTCCGAAGATAGGCAAACTGATAGTCCGCTTTGGCGAACGCAAGGCGCTTATCCTGGAGTATATCGGTTTGTTTGGCGTGTTCGTCTGCTATGCCTTTGTTACAAACGCCACGCTGGCCGCAAGCCTTTACGTGATCGACCATGCGTTTTTCGCCATTGCCATTGCGATCAAGACCTATTTCCAGAAAATCGCGGATCCGGCCGATATCGCTCCGACAGCAGGCGTCGCCTTCACGATCAATCACATTGCAGCCGTTTTCATTCCGGTTCTGTTCGGCTTCATCTGGTTGATTTCGCCTGCGGCGGTGTTTCTGGCAGGCGCGGGCATGGCTTTGGTAAGCCTGTTCCTCGCCACGTTGATCCCAGGCAACCCGGACGATGGCCGGGAAGTCGATTTCTGGTTCCGCAAGCAGGTCACGCAACCGGCCGAGTAACCCTGCATCATGCTCTGCCGAGCGAAAGTCATGTCACCGAAGCAGAAACGAAAGAACCCGCCGTCACATGACGGCGGGTTCTTTTGTCAATTGAAATGAACAGTCGGCAATCAGGCCTGCCGCTCCGGGATGTGAACAACCAGCCCATCCAGCTCACTGCTGACCTTGATCTGGCATGAAAGGCGTGAGGTAGGCTTCACGTCGTACGCGAAGTCGAGCATGTCTTCTTCCATCGGCTCAGCCGAACCGATCTTGTCGGACCACGCATCATCGACATAAACATGGCAAGTGGCGCAGGCGCAGGCACCGCCGCATTCCGCTTCAATACCCTGGACCATGTTCTTGATGGCGTTTTCCATCACCGTGGAGCCTTCAGCGGCCTCAACTTCGGTTTGGTTTCCATCAGCGGTGACAAAAGTGATTTTCGGCATAAGTCGCGTCCAAGCCTTGAATTGCGGGTTTCAGCTGAACCGACATAAAGCTTCCAACAAAAAGGTCAAGGACTGTGCCGTTTCACAATCGCATTCTGCCGGTTTTGAACTGAGGATTTAACCTTCAAGCAATTCGGAAATGTAACTATTGGCTTCATTGACGGCAGCAACCAGACCCTCGGTTGCGGCATCATTGGAGGTTTTCATCTTTCCCTCCAGGGTCTCGCAAACGACGGCCACCCGTTCCGCGCCAACCGCCCTCGCAGACCCTTTCAAGGTATGCACCAGGTCGAGCTTGACCAACACGTCCGTTTCCATGGCAAGACGCTCCAAAGTGGAAGACGATTGCGACTGGAAGAGGTTGAGAACCTGAACTTCCAGTTCCCGGTTTCCCAACGTGTTGGTAGCCAGCTGCACCAGATCAATCGGTGCCTCCGGACCAGCACGACCGGAAACGCGGGCCATGGATGACGGGGCCATAAGGGTGCTCCAACTACTCTTTACATGCCTGACGGCACCCCGCCGCAAGCTTGTCTTTCCGCAATTGTGGTCAAAAAGCCTCAAACACCCGGTTAAGCGACCGCGCAAATCACCGCCGTCCCGGCGATGTCCCCAAAAAATTGATTCTTTGGTTAACGCACATTAAGCAGTACTTACCAACAACTTTCAAAAAGACCTTGCATTTCTGCCATTTTTTTAAATGCCTAAAATTTTAATGAAATGATTCGCCGTTAACTTTTTTTGCGTTTTTGACTTGCAGACAGGGCTTTGATGGCTGCAGGGGTCAGCTTGCAGACCAGCCAGTCGGGCTTGATTGGGTTGGAAAACCAAGGCTCTGCCCAACCTCCCTCAATGCAGGCCCGAATGGTGCGAGCCGGAATCTCCCGCCCCTGATCATCAAACAAGGGCAGTTTTCCACCCGGTTGATCGAGTCCTCTTTTCAACCAACGCTTTTGCGGCGCGGTTAAACTTCCCGCTTTGAGCGCAGCGGGTTGTCCACCGTCGCCCACACTTCCCGCTGCGTCATTTTTCTTCGTTTCCGGCATCTAAACCGCCCCCTAAGTGATTCAGGCCATTGCTGTTTCTTGTTCGTTAGGAGAGATTGTGCCATTACAGTTACTGATGCGGCAAGATGGGGAGTATTCCGTCGATCGGAATGACGACGGTGGGTCAGCGGCGGCCCTCCCTCAAAACAAGTTTTGCGGTGCTGTCCCGTGACCGGCACCGACAAGAATGACGCATCCGGTAGATACTGTATAAAGTTGCGCATGCAACTGGCTGGGATACCGGTGTGTAATGAGTACGGATGTGAGGCGACCCTAAATGGCAAACCCGACAAAGGCGAAAGATCCGGCAGAAGCGGCTCTGTCCGCGGTTGAAGAGGCTCTGAAACTCGATTTCGGTGGCCCCGAGACTGCGGAAACCAAGTCTGCTCCCGAGGCAAGTGCTGCGGCAGAAGCGGGCCCGGCCCGCAAACAGCTGGCAGACAAGGACAATGGGGCAAGCCGCGAGGAGCAGCGCCAATCGCGCCGTCGCGGCCGTGGCGGACGCCCGCCCGCGGCAAACGACGATCGCCGAAACATCGGAAATCTGATCTACGCTTTGCAGCGTCGTCCCTCGTCGGCTCCGTTCTGGGGGGCCCTCGCCCTCAGCGCGGTTTGGGCTGCACTCGGAATTAGCCTCTTCATGTCGGCATTTTCCGACAAGGTAGCCACGCTAGATACGCAGGCTCTGATTGGTTCGCCAGAGATGATCCTGGCGGCTGTCGGGATTGTCGTTCCGATCATCTTCTTCTTCATTATGGCGATGATGATCTGGCGCGCGCAGGAAATGCGCATCGTTGCGCGCGGCATGACCGAAGTCGCCCTTCGCCTGGCTGAGCCGGAAGACATGGCGAAGGAGTCCATTCTCAGTGTCGGCCAAGCCATCCGCCGGGAAGTTGCCGCGATGGGCGACGGCATCGAGCGCGCGATCGCCCGCGCCAGCGAGCTGGAAGTTCTGGTTCACAACGAAGTGTCGTCACTCGAACGCTCCTACAACGACAATGAACTCAAGATCCGCGCCTTGATCGATGAGCTGGTCAGCCAGCGTGAGTCCATCGTCATGAATGCCGAGCGCGTGCGTGAAACGATTGCCGGCGCCCACGAGAAGTTTTCTTCGAAGCTTTCCGATACATCCGGAGAACTCGGCACCACGGTCGATCAGGCGACCCAGCGCATGATCGACGCGGTGAACAACCGCGTTGAGGAACTGACATCAACGGTAGATTCCAGAATTGAGTCCCTCGGTGCCACGTTGAACGCGTCCGGCAATGAATTGGTAGACTCTCTCACGGTTCGTGCCGAAGACTACGTTTCCCGCCTGTCCACGACAGGCAGTGATCTTGTTGAAAATCTTGCCGAAACCGGCTCTTCCATGTGGGAAACACTCTCGGCTCGCGGCAACGAGGTAAACGAGCGCTTTGCCGAAACGGCCAACAACTTTGTTGAAACGCTTTCTAGCCGCAGCACCGAGATCAACGAAACGCTCACAACCTCCAGCACTTCGGTTGTCGAAACGCTCAGCACCAAAGCTGACGAATTCCGCTCCACGCTGGAAACCACCGGTGCAAGCGTTGGCGAGGTCATCACCCAGCGCGGCGAAGAAATCAACGCCAATCTGTCGCTGACCTCCGGACGCCTGATCGATACCATTACCTCCCGCACCGAAGAGCTTGTTACCACGGTTGATAGCCGCGTGAACAATCTCGACGAGTCTCTGGCGGAAACCGGTGCACGCGTCGTCGAAAGTATCTCCGAACGCGGTCAGACGGTTACCGATACCATCTCCATCCGTGGCGCGGAAATCGTCGAAACCCTCTCCAACCGCTCCACCGAGGTCGCTGAAATTCTTCGCGGCACCGGGGAAAGCATCGTGGTTGACCTGTCTCTTCGCGGTGGCGAAATCGCCGCCAAGCTGGACGAAACCGCGGGCACTCTTACGGAAACCATTTCCGTTCGCGGTGGAGAACTGGCTGAGAAGTTCGACTCCATCTCCGAGCGCATCTACAACGCCATTTCCATCAATGGTGCGGAACTTGACGAGCGTCTGGCGGCACGCAGCAACGAGATGGCAACCATTCTCGAGCAGCAGACCGTCGACTTCCGCGACACGCTTGAGGGTGTTTCCAGCCAGTTTGCCGCCGGCCTTGGCGAGCAGACGGGCGCTCTTACGCTCAAACTGGCCGAAACCGGAACACAGCTCGCCGAGCTCATCGGCAGCCGTGGCGACCGGGTCACCGGCGACATCAACGAGATCAGCGGCAAGATCGCCGAGACCCTGGAAGTTCGCGGTCAGGCTCTGCAGGACGGTCTGTCGACCCGCCTCACCGAACTGGAGACGATCGTCACCGATCGCGGCGGCCAGCTGATCGACGCATTCGACACAAAGACGCTTCTCCTGTCCGAAGCGCTCGATTCTCGCCTGTCCACGCTCGACACCACCTTCGCGGCACGGATCGATGCAATGGACGCCTCGCTTGGCGACCGCATTACCACCATGGACACGTCCCTGGACCAGAAATATGCGGCCATCGATGCGACCTTGAACGATCGCATCAGCACGATGGATACCTCGCTGGAGCAGCGTTTCTCAGCAATCGACGCCACAATGAGCGACCGTATCGCCAATATGGATACGTCGCTGGAAAGCCGCCTGGCTTCCATGGATTCCTCGCTCGAAACCAGGCTCTCCTCCATGGATGCCACGTTGAGCGAACGCATTGCCACGATGGACACGTCCCTGGAGAACCGGTTCTCAACGGTCGACGCGACCCTGACCGATCGCATCGCGACCATGGACACCACTCTGGAGAGCCGCCTCGCCTCCGCCGACACCACGTTGAGCGAGCGCGTTTCCACGCTGGACACCACGCTGGAAAGCCGCTTTGCGGCCATGGATGCAACGCTCGAAGGCAGGGTTGCCTCGATGGATGCATCCATGGGCGAGCGCATTTCCACCATGGATGCCTCGCTCGGAAGCCACATCAACACTCTCGATCTAACGCTGGATCAGCGCACTGCCTCCTTCGAGGCAACGCTCGAAGCACGCACGCAAATCCTTGCCGATGCCATCGAGAACCGCACCACCGGCATCAGCGAAGCGCTGGAAGAAAAGACCCGCAATATCACGGACGTTCTCGCCGACCGGTCCGACTCGATCACCCTCCAGCTCGGCCAGCGGATCGAAGCGGCCGGCAACACGCTTGCGGATCGTGCGGAAGAGATCGGTCAGACACTTTCGACCCGTGTCGACGGTGCGGCCACCTCCATGGCGGAAAAAGCGGAACTTCTGTCTGCTTCCATGACCAGCGGCACCGACCGCATCGACGAAACCCTCGATGCCCGTGCCCGTCAGATTTCCGAAACACTGATCACCAGAACCAAGGAAATCGCCAAGGCGTTTGTGGAAGGTCAGGACGAAATGACCGCCGCCCTCGACAACCGCCTTGCGGAAGCCGGCAACGTTCTTGGCAAGCAAAGCGAACAGCTGACGGACTCCCTGTCCGAACGCATTGCCGAAATCAACGTTTCACTCGGCGCGAAGGTGTTCGAGGTTGCCGAAACACTCGACAGCCGCGCAACTCAGCTCGAAACCCTGCTCAATGAGCGTCTGGAAAGCATTTCCGGCACTCTGACCGGTGAGAGCGAACGCGCACGCGATATCCTGACAGCCGTCATTTCCGAGGCTGGGGCTACGCTCTCCGGCGAAAGCACACGTCTGCGTGACGTTGTTCAGGAAGCGGTGACCGCAGCCGTTCAGACCTTGTCTGACGAGCGGACCAGAACCGTTGAAATCGTCGATGTCGCTCTCAGCCAGGCTACGGAGAAACTCTCCGGTGAAGGCGACCGTATGCGCCAGATCGTTCTCGGCTCTGTTGGCGAGGCGCGTGGCGTCCTGGTCGGTGAAAGCCAAAAGGCGGCAGAAGCAGTCAGCTCTGCAATGCAGCAGGCCACGGGCACGCTCAACGACGAAAGCGGCAAGATCCGCGATCTCGTCCTGTCCGCAGTTGGCGATGCAGCGCGCGCCATGGCCGCCGAAAGTGAAAATGCCCGCGCACTATACGCTGGCACGCTTGCAGAATTCACCGGCTCTCTGACCGGTGAAAGCGAAAAAGTCCGCAACGATCTCTCCGGTCTGATCGCCGAGATTTCCGGCAACCTGTCCGCGGAAAGTGAGCAGGCCCGCATGACGCTGGCCAAGACCCTGGAAGAAATCCGCGGTCAGATGTCAAGCGAAGCGGGAATGGTCCGTGCGCGGGTCAACAGCGCCGTGACGGAGGCAGCCGACCTTCTGGTTGGCCGTGGCAACGAGGTTGCCAACGAACTCCTGTCGAAAGCGAACTCGCTGAACGAAGCATTTGGTGCCCGCTCCGGCGAACTGGCAAAGCTTGTTGGAACAGATGGCAACGAGCTAATCAGCGCCATCGAAACACGCGCCAACGATCTGACCGGACGCCTTTCCGAGGTCCACGGGGCGATCCTGGAAGCAATCACGGTCAAGGGCCGCGATGTCACCGAGACATTCGCTCATACAGGCCTCGATGCGACACGCTCGCTTGTTGAGGCAGGCGACCGGATCGTTGCAAGCATCAATGAACGCAGCGACCAGGCAACCACCCTGCTCAGCGACACCAAGCGCCGTCTTGAGGCTGACGTTACCGAGATCCTCAACAAGATCGAGGACTCCAACGCCAACCTTCAGGGCATCGTCTCTGCGGCCGGTGAAAACCTCACCGAGGTTGAAGGTAATCTGGCACGTCGTGCCGGCGAGTTCCGCTCGGCGGTCGACCGCGCAGTTACCGAAACCAACGCAACCACGACGCTGATCACCGAGCAGGTCGGAAACCTGCGGGACGTCACTTCGACAACCCTAGCGGACGTTCAGAACCTGACCGGTCGCTTCAACGATCAATCCGAAGAACTGACCAGAGCGGCACGGCACCTGGAAGACACCAACCGTACCGTCGAAAGCCGGGTCACCGAACGCCGTTCGGCGATCGAGGAAGTCGCCGATACGCTTCTGGCGAAAACGGAAGCCGTCGACACGCTCATGCGCTCCTTCACGCAGACCCTGTCGGAGACGCTGGAAACAGCCGACGACAAGGCCCGCGATGCGGCAACCATGCTGAGCGCTGCGGCGGAAGCTGCGTCCAAGCAGGTTTCCGAGCAGTTTGAATCCATGCGCCTGACAGCGGGTATGGAAGGCCAGAAGGCGCGTGACGCCATTCGGTCGGCTCAGGACGACATCATTGCGGAAATGAGCCGCACGGTTACCGACGCCTCTGACCGCTTCAATGATGCTGCAACCCGCATGCGCGACGTTGCCCGCGATGTTCACCGTGAACTGGAGGCAACCCGCAACGAACTGAAGCAAGGCGTTCTCAACCTGCCGGACGAAGCGGAAGAATCTTCCGCGGCACTGCGCAAGGTGGTGAACGAGCAGATCCGGGCCCTTTCGGAACTGTCGGACATTGTTGCCAAGCAGTCCAATTCTCTGGACATCTCCCGCCCGCAGGCACAAACAGCAACCGCCAACGTCGCTCCGGCTCCTCAGCCTCAGCCGACTCCGGCAGCAAGTTTTGCCCCCGCCGCCCCTGCCCGTCAGCAGGCGCCGGCGGCAGAACCTCGCCCGGCCGTCAACCGTCCGATGGAGACCCGCCGTGCCCAGCCGCAGCAGGCTGACAATGGCAGCTCCAGGGGCAAGGGCTGGGTTGCAGACCTGCTGCGCCGCGCCTCCAGCGATGACGACGCCAGCAGCGATACGGAGCCGGCACGGACACCGCTTCAGACAGTCGAAAGTCTGAATTCCCTGTCTGTCGACATCGCCCGTGCTATCGACCACGAGACCTTCATCGACCTGTGGAACCGGTACCGGAATGGCGAACGCCACGTGTTCACCCGCCGTCTCTACACCCTTCAGGGCCAGCAGACCTTTGACGAGATCCGTCAGAAATATGCCCGTGACCCTGAATTCCGCACGGCCGTCGAGCGCTATGTCGCAGACTTCGAGCAGCTTCTGGCTCAGGTCTCTCGTAACGACCGCGACAACATGCTGGGTCAGACCTATCTCACCTCTGACACCGGCAAGGTCTACACGATGCTTGCCCATGCCAGCGGACGCCTGGACTAAGGTATGAAACAGAATACAAAAGGCGGCCTCAGGGCCGCCTTTTTTGTTTCCGGGAAGGAGATAGGCCAGTGACTTTCGGCGACGACCAGCGCCCACCAAAAGCATTCAAATCTGCCAGCTGAGACCACTTTCGGTGCTAGCTACCGTTTTCTTCTGAAGAATTAGCCAGATTGTTCCGAATTCTCTGAGCCACCGCCAGGAAGTCCGAAATCTCTTCCTCGCCAAGGCCTTGAAGCATCTTGCGCTCGACAGCGAGCAATTTCGGCGCCAGGTCCTCATAGACTGCCCTGCCCTCATCCGACAGCTGCAACAAGAAACTCCGCCCATCAGCGCTGTTTGCCTCGCGCATGAGGAAACCGCGTTCTTCCATCCGCTTCACTGCCCGGCTTACCACGACTTTGTCCATACTGGACCGGGCGACGATTTCGGTTGCCTGCAATCCACCGGATGCCGCACCGAGGATGGCCATGGTCCGCCACTCCGCAGGCATCATGCCATAATCGCGTTGATAGACTTCAGACAAGGCGTTGGTGACGTCCGTGTAAAACACGCGCACCCGATACGGAAAAAACTTCTCAAGCACAAAATCTGTCCTCTGGCGATCCCCATTCTCCGGCGGCCGATCCCCATTGGCAGCGACATGGTTATCCGGTGTGTTCAGCTTACTCATGAAATCTCAGCTTGCTTCTTTTGGGTTACATGGTGATTTTAAGATTGACTTAGTTTCATATGCAACTATTTTCGTAAAAATATTCAAAGAACCGGATGAAACAGGCGTCGATCTGCGTTCAGACGGTGAACGGGAGGAATAAACTGTGAAATCCTTGAAGCGTCTTTCCATCTTCGCGGGGCTGACGGCAACCGCCCTGACCACCATGATTGCAAGCGCGACCGCTGATGAGCTGGTGTTGTCATCCTGGCTGCCACCGAAGCATCCGATCGTGACCGATGTCATGCAGCCTTGGGCCGAGCAGGTTGCCGAGGCGACAGAGGGCCGCGTCACCGTACGCATCCTGCCGAAGCCGCTCGGACCACCTCCTGCGCACTATGACCTTGCAGCCGACGGTGTCGCCGACATCACTTACGGTCTTCACTCCTTTACCAAGGATGACCGCTTCCTGCGCTCTCGCATTGGCCAGTTCTCCTTCATTGCCGACAATGCGACGGATGGCTCCAAGGCTTACTGGGAAGTGTATGGCGGGAAGCTGGACGCACAAGGCGAGCATCAGGGCACCAAGCTCCTCGGCCTTTGGATCCACGGTCCGGGCATGTTCCACAACAACCAGCGCAAGATCGAAAATCCGGAAGACTTCTCCGGCCTGAAGATCCGCACGCCTGGCGGCTACATTGCCGACTTGTCCCAGGACCTCGGCATTACCACCCAGTTCATGGGGCCGGGCGAAGTGTATGAAAAGCTCTCCCGCGGAGTGATTGACGGCGTGACATTCCCGATGGAAGCGCTCCAGGCCTTCAAACTCACAGACTATATCAAATACTCCATGGAAGTTCCGGGCGGCATCTACAACACCTCCTGGTTCATGGTGATGAACGAAGACATCTGGGACGGCCTTTCGGCTGAAGACCAGGCTGCAATCGAAAAAGTTTCCGGCGCGGCTCTGGCCGAACTGGCAGGCAGCGTCTGGGACGCCTCCGATGCCCGCGGTGCGGAATACATCGCCGACAAGGAAGTCGAGGTCTACGACGCCCCTGCTCCGGTTCTTGACAAGATCAAGGAACTTGCGGCCAAGCATGAAGGCACCTGGGCAGACGCGGTCAAGGAGACCGGCTTCGACGGCGCTGCGGCCCTTTCCGACATGCGTGCACAAACCGGCGTCAAGCACTGATCATGACGCCTGGCGCTCAAACACCAGCTCCGGGCCGGATCGCCAAGATCCGGCGTGGAGCGACCTTTCTGCTCGGTCTCGCCTGTCTGCTGGTGCTGGCCGCAATGATCGGGCTCACCTGTGTGGATGTCGTTGCCCGCTACCTCTTCAACAGCCCGGTGAGTGGCGCCTACGAACTGACGCAGCTTCTGCTGGCATCTCTGATCTTTCTGGCTCTGCCACTGACAACCGCGGCCGGCGAACATATTGAAGTTGAGTTGCTCGACGGATTGAAAAGCGTCCTGCTGAAGAGACTTGGCACCATTGCAGCCGGTGTTACCACGGTCGCCGTGTTCGCCATTGTCTCCCTGGAGCTGATGGAACACGCCGAAAAGCTGCAACGCCGCGAGCAGGTAACCGACTCCCTGTCGATCCCGCTCTATCTGATCGGCTGGCTGGGAGCTGCTTCATTCGCGATTTCGGCCGTAGCGGCCATTTTCTGGTCCCTCAAACGTTTCCAAAAGAAGGCCTGACGCGTGCTGGAAGCTCTGATTGGTTTTGTCGCGCTCTTTGCGCTTGTGCTGCTGCGTGTTCCGATCGCAATAGCAATGATCATAATCGGCACCGTTGGCTTTGCGGCTCTGCGCAACTGGAACGCCGCTCTGAACCTGCTCGGCAACGCCGCCTTTGACACCGGCCTGTCCTATACGCTGTCGGTCATTCCGCTCTTCATCCTCATGGGCAACCTGCTGACTATTTCCGGTGTCAGCCAATCTCTGTTTTCCACTGCCCACCGGATGTTGCACCGAATGCGTGGCGGACTTGCCATGGCCTCGATCGTCGCCTGTGGCGGATTTTCCGCCGTCTGCGGCTCGTCTCTTGCGACCGCTGCAACCATGTCCAAGGTCGCAATGCCGTCCATGCGCAAGGCAGGCTACGCCGACAGCCTGGCGACCGGTTCGATTGCCGCCGGCGGCACGCTTGGCATTCTGATCCCGCCAAGTGTCATTCTGATTATCTATGGACTGCTGACCGAGGCCGACATCGGCAAGCTGTTCATCGCCGGTATCATTCCAGGCCTCCTCGGGGTGCTGTTCTACCTTGCCGCCGTCTATGTAACAGTGTTGCTCAAGCCCGGCCTGGCACCGTCGGAACATGAAGATATCCCGCTGGAGAAGAAAGATCTCTGGGGTGTCCTGGCGGTTGTCGGTCTGTTTGCCATCATCATGATCGGTATCTATGGTGGTTTCTTCACCCCGACCGAAGCTGCAGCAATCGGAGCTGCGACGGCGCTCGTGATCGCGTTTGCATCCGGTGGCCTGTCCTGGGAAAAGCTCTTTACAGCCGGTCTCAACTGCGCCCGGACAACCGCGATGATCTTCGCAATCATCATCGGCGCGGAGGTCTTTTCCAACTTCATCAGCTATGCCGGTGTGCCCGATGCCCTGTTGACCTTCGTTCAGTCCCTGGACGTCAATGCCTATGTGGTAATGCTGGTACTGGTCCTGATCTATGTCGTACTGGGCGCCGTTCTGGAAAGCCTTTCGATGATCCTGCTGACCGTGCCGGTCTTCTTCCCGCTGGTGACCTCTCTGGATTTCGGCACAGGTATCCTGAGCGATCCTGACATGGTTCTGATCTGGTTTGGGATCGTCGTGGTGGTGGTCACGGAAATCAGCCTGATCTCCCCGCCCATCGGCCTGAACGTTTTCGTTCTGCGCTCGGTTCTGACCGACGTGCCCCTCAGAACCATGTTCTCAGGCATCGTGCCCTTCTGGATCGCCGACATCTTCCGTCTGGCCCTGCTGATCGCGGTTCCGGCGCTGTCTCTGATACTGATCTAGAAAAGAAACGTCAGACGTTCTGGATCGTCCAGGCGGCCATTTCGGCAAACACTCTGTCGGCTGAGGCGTTCATCGCCTCGACCGCCTTGTCCACGGAAGCACTTCCGGCGGGCGTCGAGGCGCGGAACACTTTCGTTGCCACTGTCCGCCCGTTGCGGTCATTGACGATCCGCGCGGAGATCTCGACCACACCGCGGTTGGCCCCGCCCACCTGCAGCTCAAATGCGCGGATTTCCGTCTGCAGCTGATAGTCGATCAGCAGCCCGTCTCCGGGCAAGCCGACACCGCGTAGCCGGCCGGTATTCTGCAGGGTCTCCTGAAGCTTGGCCTGAACCACGTTGGGCAACGTGTCTGCCCACGCAGATTTGGGGAAATAGCTGTAGACGGGTCCCTGATCGACCACGGCGATATAGCTCGTGTCGAGGGCCTTCAGCGCCCGCGGTGGTGCCACCAGAACCTGCACCCGGCTGGAGCGCCCGGCCGCGCCGGACAGATCCGCGGCCGTCAGGCTGTAATAGGCTGAGGGCGTATTGCTGGCACAACCTGCGACAAGCGCACCGAGCCCGAGAGCGCTCAGGACGCTCCTGCGGGTCATGCTTGTGGTTGCCTTCTTCATACGCCCCTGCCCCTGAAACTCATCTATGTCACCGCCGCCGTCCGCCGGAATAGGTCGGTACGTCCTCACCACCGAAGATCACCCGATTCGGGCTGCGTTCAAAACTTTCCACTGCCCGTTGAACAGATACAAGTGTGCGGTTGAACTGTGAAAGTGCGGCGGCGAAGTCAGCTGAGCCTTGTGTCGCGAACTTGGAAAGACCGCCGGCGATGGAATCTGCCCGGCTTTCGAAGGCAACCGCCACCTTGCGGATTGCCTGTGCCGCAAGCGTTGCCTCCTTGATCAGACCTTCGCCATCGCCATCCACCATGGTCGAGACTTTTTCGATCAGACTTTCGACCCTGACAGACGTCGCATTGAGCGTTGCCGTCATCTGCTTGGCATCGGTAATGATCTGGTCGACATCCGGCGTGCGCTTGGAAAGGTTTTCCGTCATCTGCTGAACGTTGTCGGCCGCCTTTCGTGCGCTTTGCAGGATGGCCGGAATACCGTCCTGCTGATTGGCCAGACCGGAAGCTGCCGATTCGACAGAACCGACGATGTTGGCGACCTTTTCCGGATCAACCGCCTTGAGGAGATTGTCAGCTGTTTCCAGCGTCGTCGCGAACCGTTCGGCTGCCGCCTGAACATCCGTGATCAGCGCTGCAATGCGGTCATCCTGTCCGCGCACGGTTGCCGAAACGGCCTCGAAATTCTGAACCGTGGACTTGGTCGACGCGATGATTTCGTTGATCTGGCTTTGCTGATTTCTCAGGTTGTCGATGATGATTGCAACATTGTCGACCGCACCGCCGACGGTTTGTGGGTCGACACTCGCCAGGAACTCGTCCACACGCAGCAGCGAGACATTCAGGCCTTGCGTAAACGCATTGACCGAAGCAACAACTTGCTCGATCTGGATGGGATCGATCGCAGCGGCAATTTCAACGCCGCGGCTCATGATGGCGTCCACCTTGAGCACGACTTCACGCCCGCCTTCCAGAATATCGGAAATCGCGCCTTCCCGCTCTTGAACGGTCTCTACGATATCGTTGACATTCTGCATCGTTTCGCTGGTTGCGGTAATCAGCTTGTTGATGTCATCGGTACGCTTCTGCAGCACTTCTCCCAGAGCAGCAGCGCCCTTCATCACTTCCTGAACCTCTTCCGGCTTGACCGCCTGGACGATGGTCTGAACGTGGCCAAGCCCCTCATTCAGCTTCTTGGTGAATGTTTCAAGCTCCTTGGCGGCATTCTGGGCATCTGCCATCAGGAGGTCGATATCCTTGCTGGCATCACCGAGGCTGGCGGAAAACTTCTGCAGATCATCCACAATCGCAGTGACTTTGTCCGACGGCACCGCAGCCAGCAACCGTTCTCCCTGGTCAACCAGTTTCTCAAGACGTCCGGACAGGCTGGAGAACGCCTCGGAGGCCTTGCCGATGCTTGCCATGAAGTCTTTCACGCCATCGGAATTGGCAGCCAGCGCTGCGGAAAAGGTCTCTACGTTGCTGATGGTTTTGGTGATGACCGGACCGTTGTCCTTCAAAAGGTCATCAATCGTCTTCATCGTCGAATCCGCGCGTTTCAGAACATCGCGCGCTCCGTCAACAATGTCATCAAAGAATGACCGTTCCGCGTAGATAACCGGAACCTTGCCATCAGCGTCTTGCGTCAGCAGCAGCGGCGAAGACGATGTACCGCCGGACAGGTCAACATATGCAATACCTGTCAGGCCGGTGAAATTCAGCGTGGCCTTGGTGTCTTTGCGAATAGGCGTCGTCGGTTTGATGCCAACCGTCGCAACCACCTTGGTCGGGTCATCCTTGGCGAAATCGAGGGATTTCACATCTCCGACCTTGATACCATTGAAGAGAACCTGGCCGCCCACCGGCAGTCCCGTAACCGGGCCTGGGTAAATGATCCTGAGCGGAACATTCTGCCGGGATTCAGCTGTTGCTGCTTTCCAATAGACGAACCCGAACGCAGCAGCCAAAACGGCAACCATAAAGGAACCGATCAGAATGTAATTCGCGCGGGTTTCCATTCAGTCCAACCTATACTCGGCGCAACGCTCGTTTACCCCTGAAATACTCTTTAATCCAGGGATCATCATTTTTCATCATATCGTCCAGTGTCCCGATGGCTTGAACACGTTTATGCCCAAGAACTGCAATGCGATCGCAGATGGAATGCAGACTATCGAGATCATGCGTGACCATATAGACGGTCAATCCGAGCGTTGAGCTCAAATTTTCGATCAGCGAATCGAAGGCGGCCGCCCCGATCGGATCCAATCCCGAGGTAGGCTCGTCCAGAAACACTAAATCCGGGTCCAGCGCAAGAGCACGCGCCAGACTGGCGCGTTTGACCATGCCTCCCGACAATTCTGACGGCAACTTGTCCGCCGCGTCCTGGGGAAGGCCTACAAGCTCGAGCTTCAGCGTCGCCAGCTCGTCCATCAGCTGCGGGGACAACTTCAAATGCTCGCGCATCGGAACCTGGATGTTTTGCTTCACCGAAAGCGATGAAAACAAGGCGCCCTGCTGGAAGAGAACACCCCAGCGACGTTCGATGGCTGTTCGCTCCATGGGTGTTGCCGTCGACAGGTCATGCCCGAACACCGATATGGTACCTGCCCGCTTCGGTGTCAGACCCAATATGGTCCTCATCAGAACCGATTTTCCCATGCCCGAACCGCCGACGAACCCGAGCACCTCGCCCCGGCGAACATCAAGATCGAGATCCTGCAGAACAATCTTGTTGCCGAAGCCGACTGTGACACCTCGAACGGAAAGAACATTCTCTGCTCCTTCTGCGGTCGACACCAGCTTTGTCGGTTGTTCTGCGGCATCTGTCAGCATCATGAACTCGATTAAATCCCGATGGCCGCAAAGAAAACGGCAAAGAATCCGTCAACGACAATAACAAGGAAAATAGCTTTTACGACAGACATTGTGGTGTGTCGGCCAAGTGACTCAGAAGAACCACCAACTTTCAAACCTTCCACGCATGCAATCAGGCCGACAATCAAGGCCATGAAAGGCGCCTTTACGATGCCGACGGCAAGCGTTCCGTTGGTGATGGCCAACTGGAGCTGAGTGAGAAAGGCGGTCGGTGGAATATCGAGATAAATCCAGGTGACAAGGCCTGAACCAAATAGGGCAGACATATCCGCTATGAATGTCAGAATTGGCAAGGCAATCATCAGCGCGAGGATCCGCGGCAGGACTAAAACTTCCGTTACACTCAGGCCGATAACGTGGAGCGCATCCACCTCTTCCTGCATGCGCATAGCGCCCAATTCGGCAGTGAACGCCGATCCCGACCGGCCGGCCACCATGATCGCTGTCAGAATGACACCAATCTCACGCAGGATAAGGATCCCGGCCAGATCGACCACATAAATATCAACACCGAACTGTTTGAGATAAAATCCCCCCTGCTGGGAAATGATCGCGCCGATCAGAAAACTCATCAAGGCGACGATCGGCACCGCACCTATACAGCTGCGGTCGAACTGGACGGCTATCGAGATGCTGCGAAGCCGCGCAGGCTTAAACAGCACCGTCGCGAGAACAAGCCCGAGCGAGCCGAGAATATGCAGCATCGCCAGACCGTCCTTGTAGACGTCGACCATCTGACGGCCTGTATCTTCCAGAAACCCGACGATGGAAAAACCGCCTCGCTCAGGTTTCCAGCTTGGAGGGTGGTGTCTTTCGATTTCGTCGAACAGTGTCTGGCGAACCGGCGACACGCCCGAAAGTCCCACCTTGCGCCCTTCGAATTCCAACCGCCCGCGGGTACGGTGAATCAACCAGGCACCGCTGGTGTCCAGATGTTCGATCCTGGACACGTCAATGCAGGTCAGTCCCTCCTTGGAGAGATTCAGATTGGCGATCTCGTTTTCGGCATCGCCGATTGTGCTGACCGTCCAGTCTCCCGAGAGGGCGAGGAACTGATGATTGGAACCATCGGTCTCCAGATGCATCTCCGGTGCAATGTTTTTTTCCAAGAATGCCATTCCGGATGGCTGCCCTCTTGCCGCTTGTTCTACAACCCTCGTATACCTGAAGGAGAAGATTAACGTCCAGCAGCCACTTGAAAGCTTTGTCCATGGAAATAGCCCGTCCTTATCTTTTGTTCCTCGGTGACGTTCCCGATGCCCTTGCTGCCAAAACCGCCATTGGCATTGTCGATTGGCGCAAGGACTGGTGTATTGGCCAGGTCCGTCTTCCAGGTTGCGTGGCCGACACAGGCTCGACCGACATGACAATTTCAGAAGGCGCGACGGCCGGCGCAAAGACGCTGATCATCGGTGCGGTGAATGCAGGTGGCCGATTGCCGGACCACTGGATTGCCTCCATCGTCGAGGCGCTTGAAGCGGGCCTCGATGTCGCCTCCGGACTGCATGTTCGCCTTTCCGATTTTCCGGAGATCCGGGAAGCTGCCGAAAGGCACGGCCGGCAACTCCACGACGTTCGTCACAACACCATGACCTTTGCCACCGGCAAGGGCACGAAGCGCAGCGGCAAACGCATTCTGGCTGTCGGCACAGATTGCTCCGTGGGCAAGAAATACACCGCTCTTGCCATGGATAAGTCCATGAATGAGCGCGGATACAAGAGTTCCTTCTGCGCCACCGGCCAGACCGGCGTCTTCATCTCCGGTCGTGGCGTCGCTCTCGACGCGGTGATTGCGGACTTCATTTCCGGCGCCGCAGAGTGGCTGTCGCCGGCAACGGAGGAAGACCACTGGCAGATCATCGAAGGTCAGGGGTCGCTGTTTCACCCGTCCTTCGCCGGGGTCACTCTGGGACTGCTGCATGGCTCTCAGCCGGACGGCTTCATCGTTTGCCATGAGCCGACCCGCACAGCCATGCGCGGCGTAGACACTCCGCTGCCGACAATCCAGCAGGTCATCGACATGACCATCGAATGCGGCAAGCTCTCCAATCCCGAAATCCGCTGTGTCGGCATTGCCGTAAACACGGCTGCGCTCGACGATGATGAGGCGCTTGCCTACCTGGCGAAGGTCGGTGAAAAGCACGGTCTGCCGGCAACCGATCCTGTCCGTTACGGGATGGACGTAATTGTTGATAAAGTCTCTGCGGAGTTCGGTGCACCATGACTATCACCGTCGACATTGCCTCCGAGCGATTCGAAATCGCCGGTGGATTTACAATTTCCCGAGGCTCTCGAACCCACGCACAGGTCGTCGTCGTCTCCATTTCCGACGGCACTCACAGGGGCAGAGGCGAATGCGTCCCCTACCCGCGCTATGGTGAAACGCTGGAAAGCGTACAGACCCAGATCGAGGAAATCACCCCCCTGCTGAAAGAGGGACTGTCCCGGCAGGCGCTTCTGAAAGCCATGCCGGCGGGCGCTGCCCGCAATGCGGTTGATTGCGCGCTTTGGGACCTGGAAGCAAAGCAATCGGGAAAACGGGCCGCGGAAATTGCCGAACTTGGCACGCTCAAGCCCGTCACGTCAGCTTTCACCATCAGCGTCGGCACGCCGGAGGTGATGGCGGAGAAAACACGCGCGGCAGCTCACCGGCCACTCCTGAAGATCAAACTGGCAGGCCCGGGCGATGACGAACGGATAACCGCTGTAAGACAATCCGCGCCCAACAGCACGCTGATCATCGACGCCAACGAAGCCTGGGACGAAAGCTGCTTTGAAAAGAACATGGCAGCTTGCAAGGCAGCTGGTGTTGAACTCATCGAACAGCCCTTGCCGTCCAGCGCGGACGGTCTGCTTGCGGAAATCAAGCGCCCGGTAACGATCTGCGCGGATGAAAGCCTTCATCCGGGCAAAAGCCTCGACGGGCTCGGTGAGAAATACGACGCCGTCAACATCAAGTTGGACAAGGCCGGCGGTCTAACGGAAGCGTTGAAACTCTTCAACGAGGCTCGCGCTGCCGACTTCAAGGTCATGGTCGGCTGCATGCTGGGAACTTCGCTGGCGATGGCACCGGCAGTCCTGATTGCGCAGCAGGCCGACTATGTTGATCTCGACGGCCCTTTGCTGCTGGCTGAGGACCGTACGCCTGGGCTTAAGTTCGAAGGCAGCATTTTGTATCCGCCGGAACCATCGCTCTGGGGCTAGGCGAAAGCTCCCTTGAAGAGGGGTCGATCAGGCAACGGCATCCATGCGCTGGCGCACAAGCGGCGTCAGCGCGATCATGGCAACGACACCGACAACGGATGCCGCTGCCATCAGGTAGAACGGTGCATTCGGATCGGTATCGAAAAGTGCGCCGGAAATGCTCAGACCAATCGCCATCTGTATGCCGATAGATGTGGCAAGCAGTCCCTGCCCGGTTCCCGCCCAGCGACTTGGGACAACTTTCGCCAATATGGCGACGGCCCCTAGGTGAGACGCACCGAACGTCAGTCCGTGCAGCAACTGAAGCGCAGCCATGGAAACAAACGTGTCGGCGAACGGGAACAATCCCCATCGGACGATGGCAGCGAGACCTGCAACAATCAGAAATATCGGCGGATCGAAGCGCAGCGCCAACTTTCCGGCAATCGTGAAAAGGGCGATTTCCGCGACCACGCCTGTCGCCCACAACACTCCAATGGAAAAATCCGGGACGTCCATCGCCTGCCAGTAGATCGTGCCGAAGCCATAAAACGCGGCATGCGTGGCCTGAAAAAGGCCGAGAACGGCCAAAACCGGCCAGAACCAGACGCTCTTGAACGGCACGTCCGCTTCCCCGGCGGCTGACTGTGCATGCGCGTCATCTCTCTTCTGACGCGGCAAAGACATGGCCACCGCCCCGGTTGCCAGGGCCGCTGCTGCGATCAGCACAAGGATGATCCAGGACGAGGTTGCGGCGGCAAGAGTTCCGCCGATGAGGTTGGCGGCCACGAAACCTGCCGATCCCCAAAGCCGCATTCGGGCATAATCGGCACCGGTATTCCGGTTCACATCCAGCGCGTAAGCATCGCTGAGTGGCAGCACGGGCGCCTTGATGACCATGTAACCAATCACCGATATCGTGACGACGACAAGGCCGCCCGGCAATGAAAACAACGCAATGAAGGCAGCTCCGATCAGCGAGTAGACCAGGATGCATAACCTGCGTTGGCCCGTTCTATCGGCAATGTTCGAAAAGACCGGGCTGGCTGCGATCCGGGCAATTGTCCCTGCCCCCAGAATGAAGCCGATCTCGGCGGCACTCAATCCACGGGTTTCCAGAACCACGGGAAAAAACGGCAGGAAGAGACCAAAGCCGAAAAAGTGGCAGGCAAAGAGCGCTGCGACCCGGAAACTGAGATTGGAAGACAATTTTGTCATTGGATCTTTGGCAAGGCATGAGCCTCAAGGAATGTTAACGATTTTGATCTTACCCTTGAGGAGAAGTTGTTCGTGTTACGGCAACTAACGACCCTTAGGCAAGTTGAGAATTGCGTCCATATGAAAGCGGAAGCAGTACAGGAAGAGCCAGGACTGATCGGCGAAGTCGAATATCAGACGCTCGAACAGACCCTGATGGAATCCGATCGCGGGCGTCGGTTTCTGAAGGAATTCCTGAATCGCCACAAGACTCCGGAAACAACGGAAATTCTGACTGCGATTCACCGGTTGGAAAAAGTCGTTACACGGCAGCGCAAGGTGCCGGATCTTGACAAGATCCGCCTGGATATTGCCGAGATGCACGAGGCGATTGAGCGCACCAAGGCCGAGATTGCGAATATCAAGGCCGAAGGCGAGGAAAGCAACCGCTTCATGGATGCCTCGCACGAGCTCGATGCCATCGTTACTCAGACTGAAGGTGCCACCCAGTCGATCCTGGAGGCTGCAGAGCAGATCCAGGAAAAAGCCTGGGTACTTCGTGAAAACGGAGCGGATGACGCGGCGTGCGATGACATCGACGCCAAGGCCACTGAAATTTTCATGGCCTGCTCCTTCCAGGATCTGACCGGTCAACGCACCAACAAGGTTGTTCAGGTACTGCGCTATCTGGAAAGCCGCATCAATCTGATGATCAATATCTGGGGAATTGAAGAGCTGGAGGGTGACGAGACGTCGGGTCCAGTGGACAGCCGCCCGGATGCTCACCTCCTCAACGGACCGCAGCTTGAAGGAAGCGGTGTTTGCCAGAACAGTGTCGACGAACTGATGTCCGTCAGCAACGACGTGTTCGACGCTGCCATGGAAGAAACCGGCGGCGACACGTCCTTCGAGTCGATCGCTGCTTCGGACACCGCCACACAGGCAAGCGAAGTTGACGTCGATGCCATCATGGCAGGCGGATCGGATGTGGACGCCATCATGGCCAGCGACGCTGATGTGGATGCAATCATGGCCGGCGGCGACGAACCGATGGACGCAGCTGCCATTGACGACATGTTCGCCTCTTCTCCATCGTTTGACACCGAAGAAGCTGCGCCAGTCGAGGAAGACGACTTTGCAGCAGCGGATCCCGAAGCCACACTGGATGAGGCAGCGATCGAAAAACTGTTCGACAACGAAGTTGAAGCGGTTGCTGAAGAGGCAGATGCCGATGCTGCATGGGAAATGACCGAGGAAACGGCGGTCGATGAAGGCGCGGACCCGCTTCAGCAGCTGTCCGAAGCAGAGCGGCAGGCGCTCTTCAACTGATCCTTCTGCATCAAATCCAGAAACGACAAAGGGCGTTGCCAGACGGTAACGCCTTTTTTGTGTCTCAGAACATTCTACCAGCGCCAACAGATACCTGCAGAACTCCCTCAATGAAAAAGCGCGCCTCAAAGGGCGCGCTTCATCATGTTTTCCAATGCCAATCGAAATTGCCGCTCTTTAAGCGGCGTTGACCTTGCGGAAAAACCGGTTCGCTTCCTCACCCAGCCGATCCGCCTGGTCTTTGAGCGAACTGGACATGTCCTGGATAGAACCGACCGTGCCTTCAACGCTATCCACCGATCCACGAACGGCAGAGATCTCATCCGTGAAGGCCTGCGTTCCCTGCGCTGCTATCTGAACGTTCGAGGAAATCTCCGCCGTTGCCGAAGACTGCTGTTCGACTGCGGAGGCGATGCTTGTCGCGATTTCCGACAGCGCGTTGATCGTCGAGGTTATGCCCTCGATATCCTGCACCGATTCCCGGGTCGCCTGCTGAATGCTGGCGATCTGGTCCGTGATTTCTTCGGTCGCCTTGGTTGTCTGGCTCGCCAGTTCCTTGACCTCTGCCGCAACAACGGCAAAGCCCTTGCCCATCTCGCCTGCACGCGCAGCCTCAATAGTAGCGTTGAGAGCCAGCAGGTTGGTCTGTTCTGCAATGTCCGAAATCAACCCGATCACCGAACCGACCTGATCGGCAAACCCGGCCAGCTTGGTCACAGATTCGTTGGTGCTTTGAGCGCCCTCCACGGCCTTTTGAGCCATTTCACGAGACTGCCCAGCCTGGCGCCCGATTTCAGTGATGGAGGCCGACATTTCTTCTGTAGCAGTTGCACTTGACTGAACACCGCTGGCCGTTTCGGCAGAAGAGGCGTCCATCTTGTACATACGCTCACCGATGGCCACAGTTTCCTGCTTCAGGCTTGTCGATGACGTTTCAAGGTTTTCAGAAGCCGTGCCCAGAGCACCGACCGCACTTCCGAGTGCGCCCTCGAAGTTGGCAATCGCCTCTTTCAGTTGCTCTTCCCGCTCGACGGCATCGGCAACCATTTTCTCGTGGTAGGTGGAGATCGCGAGATCCATGTCCAGCATTACCAGCTTGGTCACGACGTTGACAGCATTTGTACGTTTGCCCGCGCTCATGAAGCGTCGCTTCATAAGCACATGCGTGAGATGCGTCAGCGCAAAGGAATATCCACCGATGTACCAACTCGGGTCCAGACCGATCCGCACGTGAGCAAGCCCGATGCGTTCCGATCGCTCAAGGTAGTTTTCATTGGGCCCATCGAAAAAAAGTGTTTTCCAGTGCGCCAACTGGGCCGCAACCAGGCGAGTCTGCTGCTCACCGACAAGTGCCGCCAGATGCGGGACCGTGTTCACATGAGCATAAAAGGCTTTGAGGATTTCCGGCAGCTCGTTCTCGATCACCGGCCACAATGACCGGGCCAGGGCACGGTCGTCATTTGAGAGCCGTAAGAATTTCAGGCGCTCGTTCAAATTGTTCTTTTGCATTTCAGCCCATAACTCCAATGAAATGCACATCAATTGAAGAACAACAAGCACACAACCTGCATCAACATATTATTGTTTCTAGACGCATGCGTATATACCTGCCATCCGCACTATACTTGCCGCCCAGGAGCAAATTTGACGCAACGTCCGGTTAAAAATACGACTGTCGACAAAGACACGTCTTCAAGTATTTCGAACTTGGACAGCTTCAACTTACTCTTCAAGTACAAAGACAAGAAATTTCACCATTTTCAGATGAAAGTGACTTCCAAAAGGAAGTTTCATGTCTTGATCACCGCAGTAATCGCAGTGGTGCTAATGGTGAGTTAACGGCCGAGCGCCTTTTGCAGCATCTGTGGATCGATATTGCCCCCAGTCAGCACCAGGCCGATGGTTTTGTTCTTCACAGGCAACTTTCCCGAAAGCACAGCCGCAAGCGCGGCAGCGCCGCCGGGCTCCACGACAAGCTTCAACTCGGTGAACGCAAACGCAACTGCGTTCAACACCTCCTCATCCGAAACGGTCACACCTTCAGCGGCGAGTTGACGCAGGATGGAAAATCCGATCTCGCCCGGAGTTTCTGACAACAACGCGTCGCAGATCGATCCGGACTTGGCAGCATTGGACAGCAGTGCACCGGCTTCCAAGGAACGCTTGTAATCGTCAAACAATTCCGGCTCGACGGTGTGAAAGCGTGTGGAGGGTGACTTGAACGCGAGAGCCAGCGCGATCCCGCTTGAAAGGCCGCCACCGCCGGTGCAGGCCAGGACATCGTCAAACTGCACCCCAAGCTCTTCAGCCTGACGTGCCATTTCCAGACCAACGGTCCCCTGCCCTGCAATGACTGCCGGGTCATTGAATGGGTGCACGAAAGTGGCGCCGGTTTCCGCGCAGAGTCGCGCTGCAATCGCTTCCCTGTCTTCGTTTTCCCGATCGTAGGTCACGACCTTGGCGCCGAATGCTCGTGTGCGCTCCAGCTTGATGACCGGTGCGTCCGCAGGCATCACGATGGTTGCCGGTATGCCGAGCAGCTGCGCACTTGCCGCCACGCCCTGGGCATGATTGCCGGAGGAGCAGGCCACCACTCCGTTTGGACGCACGGGGTCGGCAATCTGGCTCAGACAGTTGAAAGCTCCACGGAACTTGAAAGAACCACTCCGTTGGAGACATTCCGGCTTGATGAAGACCTGCGTGCCGGCGCGCTCATCCAGTGCAGGATGACGAAGGAGCGGTGTTACGACGGCTTCACCTTGAATGCGGCTTGCGGCGGCCTCGATATCTTCGATGGAAACCACTTTCCCCGAATAGGCTTTCGCTTCGCTCTGGTCCGGCTGGATCTCTACACCTGTCATCGACACACACCTTGAGAATTGATCTGTGCACTGATGACTAAAGAGAAACAGCTTCCAACTCAATGTTTCGGGCGCGCAAACTTGTGACGGTGGCAATCGCTACTCGGCGGCTTTCGCACCGAAATTCCGAGCATTGTGAAGGTCTCTTGCCGCGATGCAATTGTCCAGGAACTGCTGTGCGCTCGCAGCCCAAGTGTAATTCATCGCGATCTTCCGGCAATGATCGCGCGGGATATCGAGAGCGGCCTCGGCGGCTTCCCTAAGATCCTCTGACAAGACACCCGCCCCGGTGTCTCCGATGACATCGACAGGCCCCATGACCGGGTATGCTGCGACCGGAACGCCGCAAGCCAACGCTTCCAGAAGCACATTTCCGAACGTATCCGTCAGCGATGGAAACACGAAGACGTCTGCGTCCGAATAGTGGGGCGCAAGGTCTTCGCCAACTTTCGCGCCGGTGAAGTGAGTATCGGCATACTCCCGCCGCAAGGTCTCCAACTGAGGCCCCCCGCCAACAACAACTTTGGTGCCCGGGAGTTGCAGATCGAGAAAGGCCTTGATGTTTTTTTCCACCGCGACCCTGCCGACATACATGAAAATGGGCCTGGGCAAATCCTCGGGCAGCACGCTGCCTTCATAAGGTTTGAACAGCTCTTCATCAACGCCGCGCGACCAGCGCATCAGGTTGTTGAAACCTCGTTCGCGCAAATCCTGCTCCAGTGAGCGCGTTGCCACCATGCAGCCGTTACCCGAATTGTGGAACCTGCGCAGCCAGCTATAGGACCAGGAAAGTGGAATGGGCAAACGCGCCGACACATATTCCGGAAACCGTGTGTGGTAGCTGGTCGTAAACGGCTGCCCGGCCTTGCGTGCCGCACTTGCCGCCAGCAACCCGAGCGGCCCTTCCGTGGCAATATGAAGATGCTCGCAACCGAACTCTTCGATTTTCCGGCGCACAATGCCACGATGCGTCAGTGACAGGCGGATCTCCGGATAGGTCGGGCATGGAAGTGTCTTGAAGATCTGCGGCGTCAGGAACTCGATCCGTATTCCCATGGCCTCGAGTTCTTCGGCCGTCCGTTCCAGGGAACGCACGACGCCGTTGATCTGTGGATGCCAGGCATCCGTGACAATCAGTATTGAACTCATGCTGCGACCGGCGTTTCCTTGGGCTTGGCCGGTACGGTCCCCTCTTGGGTCTGGTCCACCCATTTGATCACCTCGAACGTACCATCATGATGCTCCGCAACAGCGGTGCAACTCTCCACCCAATCACCGGTGTTGATGTAATGTATGCCATTCATGTCACGATTTGCAGCGTGGTGAATATGGCCGCAGATGACACCGTCGACACCCCGGCGACGCGCTTCGTCGGACAGGGCGTCTTCAAACCGGCCGATGAAGCTCACCGCGTTTTTCACTTTAAGCTTGGCCCAGGCGGACAAGGACCAGTAGGTGAGCCCCAAGCGCCGGCGAAACACGTTCAGCCAGGTGTTGACCGCAAGTGCCGTCACGTAGGCCTTGTCACCGAAGAAGGCCAGCCATTTGGCATGGCGAATAACCACATCGAACTGGTCGCCATGAATAACAAGGTAACGTTTGCCGTTCGCTGCCTCATGAATGATGCTGTCCGTCACCTCGACACCGCCGAAATGCGTCCCCAGGAAGTTGCGCAGAAACTCATCATGATTTCCCGGGATGTAGATGATACGCGCTCCCTTGCGCCCTTTGCGCAGGATCTTCTGCACGACGTCATTGTGCAGTTGCGGCCAGTACCAGGACCGTTTCAACCGCCAGCCGTCAGCAATATCGCCTACCAGGTAAATGGTCTCGGCGTCGTTGTCCTTCAGAAAATCAAGCAGCATCTCGGCCTGGCAACCCCGCGTCCCAAGATGAACATCTGAAATAAACAAGGCTCGGTAATGTCGCGATGCCTCTGCGGTAGACATAGCATTTCTCCAAATTCCCGTTGGAGCGCTATAGACGCGATTCAGGTATCATTATTATGACAGATCACGCTCAATCCTGTACCGGATCTATTTACCCGCCACTTGGTTGACATCAGCAAGTCTGACGGAAGGATCTGAAAAGTGCTTGTTTTCAAATCACTTTACTCTTGTCCTTTTGCTACGTGATACATACTTCCAATCACGTCATTCCAAATATCAAGCATTCTGGCGCCAGCATGTCGGCCCCAGCCTTTTAGGGAGAAAGAACATGGACTTGGGACTCCAGGGAAAGAAGGCGATCATCTGCGCCTCAAGCCGTGGACTGGGAAAGGGTTGCGCCGAAGCCTTGGCGGAAGCCGGTTGCGACATTGTTCTGAACGGCCGGAACGAAGCTGTTCTTGCAACAACCAGTGCAGCCCTGCGAGAGGCCCATGGGATCAATGTCACCAGCATTGCCGCAGACGTTTCCACGAAGGAAGGTCAGGCGGCCTTGCTCGCTGCATGCCCTGACCCGGACATTCTCGTCAACAACAATGGTGGCCCTCCGCGGCGCGACTATTCCGAACTTGATCGCGAAGCCCTGTTGGAAGGAGCCATACAGAACTTTGTCACACCGATTGAGTTCATTCAGGCAGTCGTTCCGGGCATGAAGGCGCGCGGCTTCGGCAGGATTGTCAACATAACTTCGCTTTCCGTGAAGATGCCCATAGAAGGGCTGGATCTTTCCAGTGGTGCGCGCGCTGGTCTCACGGCGTTTCTTGCCGGCGTCTGCCGTCAGCTTGCTCCACACGGCATCACCATCAACAATCTTCTTCCAGGCAAGATGGACACTGATCGACTGAAGGGTGGATTTGAGCGCTCCGCACAGCAATCCGGAAAGAGCGTTGAGGCCATCCGCGCGGCGCAAGCTGCCGAGATTCCGGCCCGGCGCTTCGGCAACGCAGAGGAATTCGGTCAGACCTGTGCCTTCCTTTGCTCCCGGCATGCCGGATACATCACAGGCCAGAACCTCCTGATGGATGGCGGCCTCTATCCCGCAGCATTCTGAGTGCTTCCACACTCTGGAAAGACAAAAGGCCGGGACAACGCCCCAGCCTTTCTTCAACACGTCGAAATGTGATCAGAACTTATAGCGAAGTGACGCAGAGAAGATGTTCACCTGGCTGTCGACCGACGCGGTGTAGGTTCCGATATTGGCGTTGTAATCCTGATGCCCCGGACCAATGTTGATCTTGGTATCTGCCGGGATCAGGTGCGAGTAACCAAGGTCGAATGCAAGCTTTTCGGACGGCTTCCAGGACATGCCCGCAGACAGCCACAGGCGATCATTGTCCGGCAGGCGGGTGGAGCGAATGTCTTCATCGATCGGGGACAGCTCGTAGCCGACACCGGCGCGCAGGGTAACCTGTTCGTTCCAATCGTATTCACCACCAACCGAGAAGAACCAGCCATCTTCATAGTTGAAATGCAGGTCCGGCAATCCGGTCGGATTTGTTGTCGTCCCGTCGGTGCCCTTGAGCTTAACGGTTCCCAGACGGCTCCAATTGGTCCACTCGACCGTACCCAGCAACCGGATCTTGTCGGTGATACGCTGCTTGGCCGAAAGCGTGACCATTTCCGGCGTGATGATGTTCGCCTTGATCCCGGCGCGGCTGGACGTAACACCAACAGCCGGTGCGTTCGGATTGATGAAATGACCTTCCAGCTCATGGAAGACAGCCGAGCGGAAGCCGACACCGATTTCTGTCCCTTCGATTGGCTTGATGGTAACACCGGCCGTCGCACCAAAGCCCACGCTGCCGCCCTTCACCTCAGAGGTCGGAACCGTGGAAGTCACGGACGCCGCAAAAGGATAGGCTGACTTCAGGCGCACCTGAAGATACTCGACCTGAAGACCGAGCGCTGCCGAAAACATATCGTTGAACTTATAGGCCACAGTCGGGTTCGCATTCACGGAAAAGACTTCCGAGGAACGCGAATAGTACTGACCGGCCCAGCTTTGCTCAGGCTTTGTCGACAAACCGAATGGAGTGTTGATTGCAAAGCCGAAATACCAGTCATCATTGAGCCCGTAACTCATGTAAGTCGATGGGATCCAGGCGTCTGACGCAATATCGCCACTCGGCGCACTGCTGCCTCCGAAACCACCTGTCAAAGTGTTCACAAGCCCCTGCGGCGTGAAAGTTCCGTCAATATCGGATTGAGGAACAATGAAGGCGCTGTGGGATTCAACGGTCAGCCCGTGCCCTGCCCCCGTCAGCGTAGCCGGATTCCAGAACATCGAGGAGATCGAGTCTCCGGTCGTACCATTTCCCGCAAAAGAGGTTCCCTGATAATAGGCACTTTGCTCACGCAGGGCGAACCCGCCTGCATGCGCGGCACCCGCAACCATGGATAGAGCGATTGCTGAAGTTGTTATTAGAAGTGCTTTATTCTTGGCCCAGACCATGCGTTTTCTCCCGTCCCCCTCCCACCGGAGGAATCATGAACTCTGCTGACAGGATTTCCGAAGAACGCCTCTTGTTTCAACTCTCTAAAAAACTAAAACTGCTTGACCAATTCCTATGCCGCACTGCAAAATAACTTGTAAAACTAGGATTTCCAGAGAAATCAACTCCACAAAACCCAATAAAACCTCGCGTTCCAGCGTTGTTCGTCACCAGTCTGACACACTCCGGCTCACTTGCCTAAAAAATAGGCAGAAACCTCACGAGTTTCCGTTTACGTAATTAATTCCTGCAACGTTGCGGCTTTGCCACACGTTTCCTAAGGGAATGTGGACATATTGTGGGACAAATCCTGGCGCTTCCTCCGTATTTCAGACAATCGCGAATAAAGGGCAATCATTGGAAAAGAGATGAAAAACTACACTCTAGATTACACTTAAAAACACTAACCTCATTCCGAATGCTGACTTTCCGGGTCCGTAAAGTCGTTTCACGGCACTCACTGAACTGCCTTTCATCGGCGTTCCACGAACAGAGTGGGCAACGCTCTTCCAAAAATCAGGGAAAAGAGCCCTTCCGCACTGAGCGATTGCCGCGGTGACAGGCACCGCGGCGGACACTGTCAGCTGCTGCCGTCACGGGCAGCCATGAAACGGCGCATGGCAACGTCGCTCCAAGGAGCAAGGCGCTGCCTGGCAGCCATGTGGCTTTCATAAATCCGTTTGCTGAGTGGATCCCGCTCACCCGTTTCGGCAAGTACGATAGCTGTAGTCTCGCGCAATGCGTTCAGCACCTCGTCCGGATAAGGTTTGACGGTCACACCATCTTCTTCCTGAAGAAGCTGCAGGCTGCCTGCATTTTCCCAATCGCTCTCCGCCAGGGCTCGTCCGTTTTCTGCTCTGCAGGCTTCCAGGACAATGGCCCGCAACTCTTCCGGCAATCCATCAAGTGCAACCTGATTGAATATCGCTTCACCGGTGCCATTGGGTTCATGGAAACCAGGAGAATAGTAGTTTTTGGCGACCTTTTGAAAACCCATGGCCCGGTCCGACCAGGGCCCCAGAAACTCTGTGGCATCCAGAACACCGCTTTGAAGCGCCTGGAACAGTTCGCCGGGAGGCAGGCTGACGGGCGTTGCCCCTAGCCGGCGCATGACCTCGCCTCCAAGTCCCGGCATGCGGATCTTCAGACCTTTCAGGTCATCAAGACCATTGATGTGCTTCTTGTACCAGCCACCCATTTGAACACCGGTGTTTCCAGCCATAACGGGCTTCAGGCCGAAGGGCGCGTAAAGCTCGTCCCAGAGAGCCTGCCCGCCACCCTGCTCAATCCAGCTGATATGTTCATGCGGCAGCAGACCGAAGGGAATTGCGGTGAAATAGACCGAGGCGGGTATCTTGCCTTGCCAGAAGAAGGACGCAGTGTGCGCCATCTGAGCCGTGCCGGCTGCAACCGTATCGAAAACCTCAAGCGCGGGAACCAATTCCCCGGCTGAATAAAGCCGTATCTGGAAACGGCCACCGGACATTCTGGCGACCTGATCGACAATCCGCTGAGCGGTTACTCCAGGCCCGGGCAGGTTCTTTGGCCAGGATGTCACCATTTTCCACTCTATCGTGGCCTTTTCTTCGGCGATCGCCGGAGCTGCGAGTGCTGCGGAACCGACGGCAACAGAACTCCCGAGTAACGACCGCCGATTGATCATATTTTTTGACAGGTGAGATTTTTCTGACATGTCACATGCTCCAGAAGCGATAGAAATGATGGACGGGGCCGTGACCGGCTCCAATCTCGAGCTGGTCAGCCGCCGAAATGGCAGCATGGATGTATTTCTTGGCAGCTCTCGTTGCGCCTTCCAGATCGCTGCCCTTGGCGAGCTCCGCTGCGATTGCCGATGAAAGCGTGCACCCGGTTCCATGTGTGTTGTTCGTCTGGATGCGCTCCGCATGCAACCAGATGGCATTGCCGACCGCATCGAAGAACAGGTCAGCGCTTTCTTCACCTGTTCCGTGCCCTCCCTTGAGCAGGACGGACTTGCACCCGAGCCTCAGGAGATTCTCTGCCTGCGAGAGCATCTCGGTCTCATTGGCCGCAATTTCGGTCTCCAGCATCCGGGCAGCTTCGTGAAGGTTTGGTGTGATGACATCAGCGAGCGGCACGAGGACGGAGATCAGGCTCGATACGGCGCTGTCGACCAGCAACGGGTCGCCGGACGCCGCCACCATCACGGGGTCAAGCACCACGGGTCCGGTGTCGAGCGCCTCCAATCCACCGGCAACGGCCTCAATGATCTCGACGCTTGAAAGCATGCCGATCTTGGTAGCGTTGACTTTCAGATCCGAATAGACCGCATCCATCTGGGCACGTACGAAAGCGGGCGGGACGTCATGAATGGCACTCACCCCGAGAGTGTTTTGCGCCGTCAGGGCGGTCAGCACACTGGCACCGTAGACGCCATTTGCCGAAAACGACTTGAGATCGGCCTGGACCCCGGCCCCGCCACCGGAATCGGATCCTGCTATGGTCACCGCGATGGCGGTCATGTGTCTCTCCATTCTTGAATGAGAAAAGGAAATCAGGCCGTTTTCAGCCGCATTTCGATATCGTTCGCCGTGATTGAGTAAAGGGCGTCGAGAAGTTCCGGCACCAGGCTTCCCGGACCTCCCGCGCGGCTCGCGGCCAGTTCTCCGGCTATATTGAAGACCGACAGTCCACAGGCCGCAGCCAGAGCGGTGTCCGTCTCCACACAGGCAAAGGCTGCCAGCACGGCGCCACCGGCACATCCGGTGGCGGTTACGCGGGCCATGAGAGGATGACCGTTGCGCAGGCGAAAATCCTCACCCTGGCTTTCAATCTTGTCTTCAACGCCCGTCACAGCCAGCACGGTACCGGCCGATATCACCGCATCGGCGTCGGACCTTTGCGGAAAAAGTGCAGTCATTTCCGCCTCGTTCAGGCGCAACAGGTCCGGCTGGAAGTCCATCAACTCCTTTGCGAACGCGCAACGCACCGGAGACCGGTTCACGAAGACCGGGTCGATACTGACAGGACGCCCCGCCGCCTTCGCAGCCTTGATGGCAACCGGAATGGCTTCCCGGCGGCTTTCGTCCAGTGTCCCTAGATTGACGAGAAGAGCATCCGCGCTTTCAGCGAAACCGGCGACTTCCTCTTTGGCGATCGTCATCGACGGAACGGCGCCAAGCGCCAGCAAGGTGTTGGCCGTGAAGGTTTGCGCAACAGCATTCGTGATCGCGTGAATACGGGGCGACTTCTGCCGAACCCTCATCAACAGGTCAAAGACGGTTTCCGCCGACAGGTTCTGTGTGGAAGCAGCGATGGACAGGTTCATGCATCTCCTCCGAAAGGCTCCGGCTGCAAACCGGAATACTGTTCAAGAGGGAGAGCTGTGAATGCCCTGGCAATCTGCATCTCAAATCCCTCCGCCGGCATCACCCGGATCAGGTTCAAGGAGTTGGCCTTCCGCCTCTCAGCCCGATCCAGAATCGCCGGGCACCCCCATGAGATATCTGCACTGCTAACAAGGCGAACCCGTCATTGCAAGACTGTACAATGGTCGCAGGCTGCATCAGTGATTGACTGCGGACAACAGATAGGCGATGTCCATGGGCATCATTCCGCAACGTTTTCTTTTCCGGAGCATCGCATGACCCCGTTTTTCGTTATGATCAAATGCCAGTTGGGCAAGACCTATCAGGTTGCCAACGCGATCGCCGACGCGGAAATTGCCTCGGAAGTCTATTCCACCAGTGGCGATTATGATCTTCTGGTGAAGTTTTATGTCGATGACGATGCCGATATCGGACATTTCGTCAATGAAAAGGTCCACCCGATCGACGGTATTCAGGACACCAAGACGATCATTACGTTCAAGGCTTTCTAGTTTTTCGCCTGACGCTCTCCCCGCATCCGGAGCCATTGGAGGTCAGCATGCATTTTTTGAAAGTTTCCGCCTTTGTCATCGGCCTGGGTGTCTTTTCACTTGCTCCGCCTCCAACGGCAAATGCGCAAGGCATGCCGCCTGAACAGATCAAGCAGATACTGGACGTGACCAAGGCAAGCTGGGTTTCCTTTCGCGACTGGGAAGGACAGCAGCTGATCTACTTCACCCATCTGGAAGCCTGGAAGTGCGGGATCGACTATGTCTTTTACGGTCTGAATGATGGCCCTCTGGACCAGATGTGGGAACTGGACGCATGCGATCCGGACAACCCCAATGCGGTTCTGAAGGAAAAACCGTATATTGAATTGCCCGCAGGCTCGACAAACTCAATCAGCGTGCAGCTGGTCTTTCCCGACGGCTCCAAGAGCGCTGTCGAGACCTTCCACTATAAGCCCTAGAAAGCCACTTTCGCCTTTCCTGACCCGAAAGCTTCTCATTGTCATGATTTCGACGGCGAAGACGCACGGCGCGCCTTGGTGCGGTCGAGGCCGAGCCGATGTTCGCGGTAGATGACGAACACCCCGGCGGCGATGACGATCAGGGCACCGATCACCACTTCCGGCACGGGGATTTCGGAAAACACCAGCCAGCCGACCAGGATCGCCCACAGCATGTTGACATAGTCAAACGGGGCGATGGTAGAGGCATCGGCAAACCGATAGCTCTGTGTCAAGAGAATCTGGCCGACGCCTCCGGCAAGTCCGATCAGAACCAGCAGGCCTGCCGTTGAAAGATCCGGGACTACCCAAGTGTGTCCCGGTAGAACATATCCGAGCGGCAGCGTGAGTAGCGAAAGCACCGTGGACGCACCTGCAAACCAGGTCACGATGGTGGAGGTACGCTCGGTTTCACACAATTTGCGGACGGTGATCATCGCAAGAGCCGCGAACCCTGCTCCCAGCGCCCCAGCAAGCGCACCGAGCGTTGCGGTACTGTCCAGCTGCCCTTCGCCGAGATGGGGTGACAGCACCACCAGAATTCCCAGGAACCCTACCCCAACGGCGCTCCAGCGATAGATCCTGACCTGTTCGCCAAGAAGAAAGAACGCAAGCACGACCACGATCAGCGGCGTCGCAAAGCCGATGGCGGTCGCATCCGGAAGCGGCAGCAGATAAAGCGCGGTGAACGAGCAGACCATGGCCGAAAGGCCGACGGTCGCCCGTGTCAGATGCCCCTTTGGGTTGCGGGTCTTGAACGCCAGGCCAAGCTCGCCGCGCAAGGCGACCATCAAGAGAACCGGAAACAGTCCGAAGAAGTTTCGCGCGAACACCAGTTGTCCGATCGGCACGGTCTCCGCAGCGATCTTCAGCGCGGTTGCCATGACGAAAAACGTGAGCGTCGAGGCCAGCTTCAAAGAGATGCCGAGCAGTGGAGCCTGACGTGTCATACCTGCGGGTGCGGCTGGACCGGCAAAACGGGATTTGAGGCTGGTGAACGCCATGAATGTCATCCGGGGCCGGCGCAAAGTTCCACTCCCCTGACGCGCCGGTCCGAAGGATCGAGAGGAGCCACTGAAAGACCACCCGCGGCTGAAAAGAGCAGCCGAAAAATACAAAGTCCAAGCCGAAATAGGAGTGGAGTTGGGCGGGAGTTTGATTGGTTGGAGCCGCCAGTATCACGCCATGTGCAGAATATTGCAATTGATCGCGGCGCAGTTTTGCCGTTTTTTGCTTGCATGGCACCCATGTGGGAAGACATGCGTGAGGAAGATTGGGTCCTAAAATCTCTTCACAACTGCCTCAATACCTCTCGGTATTCTCCCTCAGGTGCACTAGCTACTTATAATCTTGGAAAACTCCGATTCGAGAGACGACTTGCAATGTTCCGTTCATATTTTTTAAGCCGCCGCTGGTTCCTTTGGGCCTGGGTGGGTTCTGCGTTGATCCTGAGTGTGACCTGGTTCAAGGTTCAACAGTCGGTAAGGATCAACGAATGGTACGGCACTTTTTTCGACCTGATACAAAAGGCGCTCCAAACACCAGGCAGCGTTGAATCAAAAGACTATTGGCAGGGCATTCTAGATTTCGCTGAAATCGCCACGGTTCTGATAACCGTTGCCGTGTTGCTGGAGTTCTTTATCAAGCATTTCATCTTCCGCTGGCGCACTGCCATGAACAACTATTACATGTCGCACTGGCACGCCGTCCGCCACATCGAGGGTGCAGCGCAACGTGTTCAAGAAGACACAATGCGATTTGCGAGAATTATGGAAAGCCTGGGCGTTTCTTTCATGCGCTCTATCATGACGCTCGTCGCGTTTCTCCCTATCCTTTGGCAACTGTCTGAACACATTACCGAATTGCCACTATTGGGGAAGGTTGACGGTGCACTTGTTTTCGCAGCGCTCATTTCGGCGGCTTTCGGGACAGTTCTTCTGGCTTTGGTTGGCATAAAACTTCCAGGTCTCGAGTTTCAGAACCAGAAGGTCGAGGCGGCTTACCGCAAAGAGCTCGTCTATGGTGAAGACCATCCTGAGCGTGCTGATCCACATACTGCAAATTCGCTTTTTGCCAACGTTAGAAAGAACTATTTCCGGCTCTTCTTCCACTATCTCTATTTCGACGTGGCGAGATGGGTCTATCTGCAGGGGGCGGTGCTAATTCCATTTATCGTACTTGCACCAACTATCCTTAGCGGCGCGATCACCTACGGCATTCTGACCCGCATCAGCTCTGCTTTCAGCCAGGTCGAAAACTCCTTCCAGTTCCTGGTGAACTCATGGGGAACGATCATCGAGCTGATGTCGGTCTACAAGCGGCTTCGCGCCTTCGAGGAACATATCTGGGAATATGAGCGCAATGGCGGTGAACCACGCCCCATGCCCGCAGAATAGGAACTTCCATTTCCAGACTGTTGCGAGCGGCGAGAGGCCAGATTGGGTTCTCATAAGCTGAGAACAAAAAAGGCGCCTGTTACAGGCGCCTTTTCGTGCTTGGAACATCGTTGCCGACAATTCTATTTCGCGGACTGGATCGCCTCCCAGACCCGCAAGGGTGTTGCCGGCATGTCGACAATTTCTCGCACACCTGCCCCATCCTTCAGCGCGTGCTGGATGGCGTTCATCACAGATGCGCAGCCACCGATCGTGCCAGCCTCCCCGGCCCCCTTGATGCCCATGGCGTTGGTGGTGGACGGCACGTTCCGCGTCTCAAAATGAATATCCGGCAGATCGGCCGCCCGGAGCATCCGGTAATCGAGCAGAGAAGCGGTGAGCAACTGGCCGTCTTCATCGTAGACCGTGTGCTCGCACAAAGCCTGACTGAGCGCCGATGCCGTTCCGCCGTGAACCTGTCCTGCCAGCAGAAGCGGATTCACAGTGACACCGAAGTCGTCGACGATGACATAGTTTTCGATCGCGACATCACCGGTATCCGGATCGATCTCGACTTCGCAGATATGAGTTCCGTTCGGATAGGTCGCCTCCGTCTGGTTGACCTCCTCTCGCGCCATCAGCGTCTCACCTGCTTCCGCCGCAATCTCCGCCAGGGTGATCTGCTGGTCTGTTCCCACCACGCGGACCACTCCGCTTTCCAGTTCCAGATCTTCGACCCCGGCCTCCAGACGGTCTGCAGCCAGCTCCTTGACCTTCTTCACCAGCGTGTTGCTGGCATCGCGAACCGACGGCAGCCCAAGCGGTATGGAACGGGAACCGCCGGTTCCTCCGCCCTTGCGGACCAAGTCCGTGTCGCCCTGGATCACCTCGACATCCTCAATGGAAACGCCAAATTTCTCCGCAACAACCTGGCTATAGGCAGTCGCGTGTCCCTGGCCGTTGGTTTGCGTACCGATCAGCAGCGTCAGGTTGCCTTCCGCGCTCAGCTCCAGCGTTGCTTCCTCGCTGCCGGGAAACGCGCAGCACTCGATGTAGGAACTTATGCCGATGCCGCGATACTTGCCTGACCTGGCACTTTCATCCTGTCTTGCCTTGAACCCGACCCAGTCGGCGACTTCCATGGCCTTGTCCAAATGTCCGGAAAAATCACCGGTATCATAGAGACGGCCGGTCTGCGTCGTATAAGGCAGTTGTTCCTTGGCAATGAAGTTGCGCTTGCGAATTTCAACGGGTCCGAGTCCTGTCTCCTCGCCCGCCTTGTCGATCAGTCGCTCGATCAAATAAGCCGCCTCCGGTCGTCCGGCTCCACGGAAGGCATCGGTCGGAACGGTGTGCATGTAGACCCCTTCGACCTTCGCGAACACGGCCGGAATGTCATAGAGACCTGAGGACATGGAAACCCCGACCCAGGGTATGAACGGTCCGAACTGGTGCAGATAGGCGCCCATGGCCGCCTTCACATGGACCTTCAGACCAAGGATCTTGCTGTCTGCATCCAGTGCCAGCTCCGCGTGTGTGAGATTGTCCCGTCCATGAGCATCGGTGACGAAATGGTCCATCCGCTCCCCCGCCCAGCGCACCGGCTTGCCAAGGCTTCTGGCTGCAATCATGGCCAGCGGATATTCGCGATAGCAGAATATTTTCGTGCCGAACCCGCCACCGACTTCCGGAGTGATGACCTGGATCTTGTCTTCCTCCAGCTCCAGGATCTTGCACAGAACGTCCCGCATGCCGTGGCCGCCCTGCGTTCCGAGCGTGAGCTTGAAGCGTCCGTCGCCGGCATTGAACTCCGCCACGCACCCGCGCAGTTCCATGTAGTTGGCGACCACGCGATTGTTGACGACATCGATGGAAACCACCTTGTCCGCCGATGCGAAGGCTTCTTCGGTCCTGGCGTGAAGCCCTTGTCCGAACGTAAAGGCAACGTTGCTGTCGAACTCCGGCCACACCTTGACCGCATCCGGTGCCAACGCATTTTCGATACCGATCACCACGTCCAGCGGCTCATAGTCGACCTCGAGCATTTCGGCAGCGTTTCTGGCGGTGTTGAGATCCTCCGCGACGACGAAGGCAATTGCATCACCTACAAAACGCACTTCATCCGAACACAGCACCGGATGAGGTGGGACATCGAAATGTGTTCCGTCAATCTGCTTGAGCTTGGCCATCATCGGCAAGGTCTTGCCGGCAAGCTCGGCTCCGGTCAGAACGAGGCGAACGCCTTCCATCTCCCGGATCTCGTTGGCATTTTCGACGCTGATCTTCGCGTGTGCCATTGCCGAGCGAACGACATAGCCGTGCAGACAGCCTTCCGGCGTGTAGTCGGCGGTGTATATGCCCTGCCCCGTAATGAGAGGTTCATCTTCCTTGCGGCGCAAAGGCGCGCCGACACCGAATTTCGGAGTGACCATCTGGTTCATGAATTTGGACCTGTATTTTTTTGGGAAGAACTTCCCGGGAATCAGAAGACCGAAGGCAACGGTTTAGCTCATACATAGCGTTCGAATACGGCCGTTTCCAGTACGCGGTACCCGGCTTCTTTTTCGAGACGAGAGCGATATGGACTGAAATATACCGTTTTCGCGCATCAAGGCAAACCTCGCGGTTGCCACTTCCCTTCCGGTGAAAAAACGCTAAGCTTGCTCCAGTTACCACCGACATTCAGACCACACGCGTTTTCTCGCTGCGGCCTTCCGTGCCCCTGCTTCTCATTCCCGTCTGGTCCAGGAAACAACATGGATATGTCACCCAAAGAGCCAGCGCCCGACAAGGCGTCTGCTGCGACCGATCCCGCTTCCGGTCTCGGCTTCCGCCAGAAGTTGGCAGCAAGAACCGCACACTTGCCGGCCAACACAATCGGGGCACTTTGGATCCTGCTCGCAGCTTTCCTGTTTTCGATCATGGTGACCTTGATCAAGTTTCTGGGACAGGATCTCAGCGTGTTTCAGATCCTTGTGGTGCGTCAGGTAGTCATGCTGGCGATCGTCGCCCCGAAAATACTGAGCAGCCTTCCTCATTCGCTTGTGACCAAGCGGCCGGGTCTCCAACTTACCCGTATTCTGTTCGCCACAACCGCAATGCTCTGCGGCTTTACAGCCGTAATCGAGCTTCCACTTGCCGATGCGACAGCAATCAGTTTCTCGAAAACCTTTTTCATAACGATATTCGCCATCTGGCTGCTGGGCGAAACCGTTGGCGTGCACCGTTGGGGTGCAACAATCGTCGGCTTCCTGGGCGTTCTGCTCATGCTTCGTCCTGACGGCGAAACGCTTATCGACCCTTACGCATTACTCGCCATTGCCAGTGCGGCCTGCGCCGGCATGGTGATGATTGTCGTGCGCATCCTGACCCGCACCGACCCACCGGTCACGATCCTGACCTACCAGGCTTTCGGTGTCGGATTGATCATGCTCATTCCGGCCATCCTGACCTGGCAGGCACCCACATTGGAGCAATGGGGATTGCTGATCCTGATAGGGATCATTTCCTGGGCCGGACAGCTTTCGAATATCAAGGCCTTCAAGTCAGGCGAGGCAACCGCGATTGCTTCGCTTGATTATACAAGACTGCTCTATGCCACGATTTTCGGAGCCGTGATCTTCGGCCATTGGCCCCGGTTGGAAACGCTGGCAGGTGCGATCGTAGTGATTGCCGCCTCGCTCTATACCGTCCACCGCGAGGCTAAACGCGGGCGGGAACTGGCCCGCGCCGCAGATGGGCGCGGGTACTCCAATTGAACGATCCCGGCTTTCGCAAAAGTGTGACAACTGCCGTTGCCTGAGAAACAGCGTCTTAGGCGCTCTTGGCCTGGGCAGCTGCCCGTTTCTGAGCCTCTTCCTCAACCAGTTCCTTCTTGGACAGCTTGCCGACCATGGTCTTCGGCAGCTCATCACGGAACTCGAACTCCCTCGGCATTTCAATGGTCGACAGGTGATCCTTCAAGAAGGTCTGCATGTCTTCCGCGGTGCTGGAATAGCCTTCCTTCAACTTGATGAAGGCTTTCGGCGACTGGCCGCGATACTCGTCCGGAATTGCAATGACGATCGTCTCGTCGACCGCTTCGTTCTGATAGATCGCTTCTTCAATCACCCGCGGATAGACGTTGTATCCGGAACACAGGATCAGATCCTTGATCCGGTCGACCAGGTAAATGAACCCGTCTTCATCCTGATATCCAACGTCGCCGGTGTGCAAATAGCCTTCAGGCGTGATCGAGTCTGCAGTGGCATCGTCACGTTTCCAATAGCCCTTCATCACCTGTGGGCCATGAAGCAGCAACTCCCCCTTTTCGCCCGGTGCGACATCTGTCTTTCTGTCCTCAATGCTGACGAAGCGGGATTTTGTTCCCGGAACGAGGCGGCCAATGGATCCGGCCCTTCGGTTTTCATCAAGGGGATTGACGGCCGCCACGGGCGAGGACTCGGTCAACCCGTACCCTTCCACCAGAATACAGCCGGTCAGCTTCTCAAAGCTCTCCTTGACCTCCACCGGCAGCGGTGCACCGCCCGAAAGACACAGGTTGATGCTGGACAGGTCATACTTCGCCGTCATCGGCGAGTTGTTGATCGCGGTGTAAATGGTCGGCACGCCGGGGAACAGCGTCACCTTCTTGCGGGTGATCGCATCCAACAGGGCCTTGAGCTCAAAGCGTGGCTGCAAAACCATTTCGGCGCCCAGGATGATGGACAGGTTCTGTGCCACCGTCATCGCAAAGACGTGGAAGAACGGCAGCACGCACAGCATTTTCTCTTCGCCTGCCCGTGCCTTCTCAAAGACGCAGCGCATCTGCTCAATATTGGCGGAAAGGTTCTTGTGCGTCAGCATGGCTCCTTTCGGAACCCCTGTCGTGCCACCGGTATATTGCAGTACGGCGATCGCATTGTCAGGGTCGATTTCTACAGGCTTCGGCCTGTCGCCGCTGGCAAGAAGGCTATCGAAGCGAACATGCGCATCATCATGCGGAACGTCGGCGATTTCCTTGCGCTTGAAGAGGCTGAACAGGACCTTCTTGATTGTCGGCAGGCAGAAGGTCATCGGACAGACGATGATCTTGTCGAGGATCTTCTCCTTCCGAACATCCTCGACCTTGTCGTAAATGACCTTCAGATCCATCGTGACCATGATGCGCACATCCGCATCACGCGCCTGGAAGGCGATTTCCCGTTCGACATAGAGCGGGTTGAAGTTGGCGACCGTGCCGCCGATCTTCAAGATCGCGAAGTAAAAGATCGTGTAAAACGGGGTGTTGGGCAGGCACAACCCGACATGAACACCCGGACCGACACCCATTGCCTGAAGTCCGGCAGCGGCCTTGTCGACCAGCTCGCCCAATTCCGAATAGGTCCAGACCTTGCCCATGAAGTCGGCAGCCGGACGGTCACCGAATTGTGCAACAGTGGTTTCGAGATACTCGTGTACTGGGCGGGGCTCAAAGGCCGCGCTCCACTCCTCCGCAGTCGTCATAACGTTCTCCAACGCATATTTATCGCTTCGAATGCCCGGTCCGCCAAATTCCCGAATTGTCCGGAAGACCCAACGCAATCTCCTGACATTCTCCCCCTCCTGGCCTGGACCGCGATCAAAGCGTCACCTCTTTGGGTCTCTTCTGACATGACGCAACCTTCCGTTCACGTCAACTCGCGACGTAACGACACCTCTTCATTTTTTTGCAGATGCGAAACATAAGAAATAGATAAGTTTGCCGGAAGGTTTAACAATACCCACAGTAAATCAAAAACTTATCCTCACCGCTGATTGCTCGTGTCCTGTCATCGTTTTGGCCAGGCCCAACGGGGCGGTTCGGACCCGTCCACAACGGTTTCTCCCAATTCCTTGCGCAATTCGAAGCGCAGACAGCCAGGTTGCTCCGCCAGAAACGCAACAAGATCGTCGGCGTGGGACACAACAATCACCTGTGTCTTTTCCGCCGCCTTGCAGATCAACCTTGCGAGAGGTTCCAGCAAGGCCGGGTGCAGACTCGTCTCGGGTTCGTTCAGGACGATCAAGGGTGCCGGGCGCGGCGACAGCAGAGCAGCCGTCAGCAGAAGGTATCGCAACGTGCCGTCGGACAGTTCACTCGCCCTCAGCGGTCGCAGCAAACCCTTTTGCTGCATCAGCAGTTCGAAATAACCATCATTGACGGTAATCTCGATGCTGGCGCCCGGAAAAGCATCATCGATGGATTCGGCAAGTGCCACTTCGTCGCCAATTTCGAGGATCGTCTGTAGTGCTGCGGCCAGATCGCCGCCATCCGCGCTCAGAACCGGAGTTCTAGTTCCGATTTTCGGATAGCGCGCGGGCGCGTCCCGATCGGTTCTGAGATGATCGTAGAACCGCCAGGCCCTCATGCGTTCACGCATGACAAGCAGCTCAAGCCCGTCCTTCGGATCTGCCGCATGTGTCATCATGCTGTCGAAACGGGCGAGATTCTGAACCACGGGCATGCGTTGCCCCTGACCATTCAGGACCCTGACCGTCGGACCGTTTCGTCCCGCTATTTCATTCGAGCGCGACAAGGCCTCGCCCGCCCAAAGAGCTTCAACCTTGATCTCGGGGTCCATGGAAAAAAACGATCTTCCGGCATCAGCAGGAAGGCCCAGATCGATCGCATAGCCATAGTCTTCATCGGCAAAGCCGAGCTTCAGGCTGATTACGTTCTTGCGCAGCGTTCCCTGAACAGGCACTTCGCCACGTTTCATGGATCGCGAAAAAGCTTCAGGCCCGGCCCACAAGGTCGACTGCAACCCGCCTTCTGCCGCCAGTGAGGCAATTGCCTGCCCCTGAGCAACTTCCGCAAGCAGTCGAATGGACCGGTAGAGACTCGACTTGCCGCTGCCATTGGCACCGGTCACCAGGGTAATCCGGTCGAGTGGCAACACGATGTCGCGAAGGGATCGGTAGCCGGAAACGGCCAGGGTGAGGATCATGAAGTCAGACCATCCTGAAATTGGAGCTTTTCGCGTTTTTCGCGCATAATGACTGTCTTCGTCGGAACGAGAGAATTAGGCTCATGCTGAATCCGAGGGAAGCGGCAGAAGACAGTCATGCATTAAATCTCGCAATCCTCTTCATTGCATCCGTTGCCGTGCTCATTTCTATCTATTTTCACCACGATACTGCCTTGAAATATTGGCTGCTGAATGGATTTGGAAAGACAGTTCCCGGAACCATTCTGAGTGTGGAGAGCAGTCGCGAAAGCTTCTCCGACATACAGAAGATCACGCGCCAAAACCGCAGGAACTCACTCAAAAACCTTGATGCGCTCATCTCTGGAAGTACAGTTCTTGTTGAGTTCAAACCCGAGAAATCGCAGCTTCAGATCCTTTCCTTCAAAATGCCCGTCGGCTTCACCGGAAGACAGGACACAAATACGCTTGATATTACGTATCTCCCCGTTAACCCCCGCATAGCGTACCCCGCTGACCACCTGATCAATTTTGCTCTCGATAGCAAAATCATGTTCTGGTCACTCGTTGCAGGCCTGATCATCATTTGGCTTGGACTGGTGTCGATCCAGAAGTGGATTGGATTTCGCAGGCGAATGAGAAGATACTAATACCCCCCCTCATCAGGTTCGGAGTACATTCCAAAGTTCTGAAAATTTCGGGCGAAGCCTCAATCGAAACGTGCGATCCCATCGTGGCTGTCGAAGATTGCTATGCCTTAGAATTCACAGTTCTTTTCTTCGCACTCGTGGTGGGATAGGCTTGGCTTTGTTTCCGCCGCCGCTCTCGACCTCAGCTCCCCTGATCCACCAACTCGAACTTGTTGACATCGAAGACACCTAAGTCGGTGATTTTCAGGTGAGGAATGACAGGTAGCGGTAAAAAGGCGACCTGAAGGAACGGTTCGTCCAGTGTGCAGCCAAGATCCTTGGCGGATGCGCGCAAGTCCTCCAGTTCTTCCCTCACTGTCTCGAACGGTTCCAGGCTCATCAGGCCGGCAAGCGGCAGGGCGAGCTCGGCTTTGACACCGCTCGCATCCGCAACGGCAAATCCCCCCTTCATGGCGATCACCCTGTTGACCGCGTGCGCCATGGCATCTTCGTCAGCCCCGACCACACAAATGTTGTGGCTATCGTGACCGACCGACGAAGCGATGGCGCCTCGTTTCATGCCGAAACCGTTGACGAAACCAAGGCCAATGTTGCCGGTACCCTTGTGGCGCTCGACAACGGCCACCTTGAGTACGTCCTGATCCAGATCGACCAGCGTTTTTCCTCCTGCAACCGGCAGGGTTTTCTTCAGGTGCTCCGTAATGATTTTCCCTGGAACAACGCCGATGACATCCGCTTCGCTGTTGCGCGCCGGGATAGCGAACTTGTCCGCTGAAACCGGGGCCACTTTCACACTGTCCAATCCTACAGGTTCGACGATCTCGCGTTTCGAATAAGCCGTATCGTCGGCGACCAGACCTCCGGAGATGACCCGATTGACACGGCAGTCGTCAAAATCGCTCAGCAAGGCAATATCGGCCCGCTTGCCCGGGGCGATGACACCTCGGTCCTTCAACCCGAATGCATTGGCCGCCGACCAGCTTGCTGCTCGATAGGCGTCAAGCGGACGGATGCCCTTGGCAATCAGACGCCGGATCATACTGTCCAGATGCCCCTCTTCGGCAATGTCCAGCGGGTTTCTGTCATCCGTACAAAGCGCGACAAACGCGGAAACATCGGGTGTCAGGATCGGAGCCAGTGCTTCAAGGTCCTTCGAAACAGACCCTTCCCGCATCAGGATCGTCATGCCCTTTGAAAGCTTTTCCAGCGCTTCTTCGGCGGTCGTTGCCTCATGATCCGTGCGAATTCCTGCAGCAAGATAACCATTGAGGCCAAGTCCGGACAGCAGCGGAGCATGTCCGTCGATATGTCCGTCCTGGAAGACGGCCAGTTTCGCAAGCGCCTTCGGATCCCGCGCCAGAACACCCGGGAAGTTCATGAACTCCGCCAGCCCAATGACCTTTGGATGATCGCAAAAAGGCAACAGGTCTTCGATTTCCAGACAGGCACCAGCGGTTTCAAAGGCCGTTGCCGGTACGCAGGACGACAGGTTGACCCTGAGATCCATTACCGTTTCCAGAGAACTGTCGAGGAAATACCGTATCCCTTCAGCCCCCAGAACGTTGGCAATTTCATGCGGGTCGCAAATGGCCGTCGTGACCCCGTGCGGCAGAACGCAACGGTCAAACTCGAATGGCGTCACCAGCGAGCTTTCAACATGCAGATGAGTGTCGATGAAACCGGGAACCGCCGTGAGGCCCGTACCGTCAATCTCCCTGTCGCCGGTGTAACTATCAAGAGTTCCAACGATCCGGTCACCCACGATCGCAATATCCGTTTCCACGGTCGATCCGTCGATGACACTGAAAAGACGAACGTTTTTTACCACGAGATCCGCTGGGACTTCTCCGGCTCCGGCAGCAATCGCACGCGCCAGAAAGGCCTCATCATGTTTTATCGGCATTCGTCTTCTCTCCGATTCTTGTTTTGACAACGACAATACGGAACTTGTCGTCGTCATCAAACTTTTCCCCGCCAATGGGGTCAAATGAGGGGCAAAGCCTGATTTATTTCACGCTGCCGATGATCGGGAAGCCAGTAGTTTCTGCTCGGCAATGCACCTTTCCGCCGGGTATGTCGCCTTCAAAAAAACGAACAGGATTTCTCATTCCGGCCAGCAACTTACCGCAGCACAACGCCGAGCATTCGCGCTGCAATAGCAAAATCCGATTGACAGCGAGAGATTGGAGGAGAATAATTTCATCAAGATTAATTATTATGAAGCTGTCAAAAACAAAGACGGACGAATACCGGAGGAGCGAGGAAGGTGGAGGAGACTCGCAAAAGCGGGCGCGGTTCGAATTCCGCGCAGCTGCGGCGTTACAACGAGCGCATTGTTCTGCAGATCCTGCGGCGGGCGGGCGAAGCCTCCAAAGCTGAACTCGCTCGGGCTGTGCAACTGACCAATGCCGCCATCGGCGCCATCATCCAGGACCTGATCGAAGAAGGATTCATCTACGAAGCTGGCAAGCGTCACGACGGCAGCAGAGGGCAACCGGCCACCATCCTGAGGCTTGCTCCACGCGGAGCCTTTTCATTCGGCGTCCGGCTGGACCGGACCAACATGGAAACGGTCTTGATGGATTTCTCCGGACAGATCATCGACCGCCGCCTTCACGACCTGATCCTTCCAGCACCCGAACGCGCGCTTGAAATTCTGATCAACGACCTCGCGGACCTGCGCGCAGAGCTGACGCAGGACGAGCAGGACCGCATCACCGGTATCGGCCTGGCCCAGCCGTTCAACCTGGGAGCCTGGTTGCATGAACTCGGCCTGCCCGAAGCCGATTTCGGGAAATGGGAAGACTATGACCTCGCAAGTGCGCTGCAGGACGCAACAGAACTGCCCGTCTTCAGCGAAAACGATGGTACGGCGGCAGCTGTGGCCGAGCTCTTTTACGGACTCGGGCGTCAGAACGACAACTTCCTTTATCTGTTCCTTGGTCCGGCGATCGGTGGCGGCCTTGTCCTGAAAGGTGATGTGGTGCGCGGTGTATCGGGCAATGCAGCCGATGTCGCCATGATGCCCGTTCCGCCCAGCGGTCTGTCGACGGCACCGGAGGCCCGGCACACCTGGGATCTTTTGTTGACGCGCGCGTCGCTGGTTGCTCTTGCCCGCCATATGGCACCTGACAATTTCGAGACGCTGAAGCGTAAGGACCTTCAGGATGCGGTCGGGCGCAGCGACAAGCAGTTTCAGGAATGGATGACTGACTGTGCTGAAGCTCTCGCGCTGGCCCTCCGGTCCGCCTATGCGATGCTCGACATGCCCCTTGTGATCATCGATGGAGACCTCGGCAGCCCATTTCCGGAAGAATTCCGCAAGACTCTGCAAGCAGCCGTTGAAGCGGCGGCTCCGGAAAAGCGGCAATCACCGGACATCGACATTGGCAGTTTCGGTCAGGACGCCGGCGCGATCGGCGCGGCCAGTCTGCCTCAGTTTTTCAACTTCTCTCCGAGAGCGGCGATCCTCACGGGAGGAAAAGACACGGGAACCGCTGGCGCCGGCAGGAATGAAGACAATGCCGGTTTTCCAGCACGTGCAGCACGGTTGGGGTCACATCTGGCCACACCCAACCGTCCCGATTGATATAGGCCAGGGAGGAAATACGATTATGATCCGCAAATTACTCGCGACGGCATCCGTACTGGCAGCCATGGCTGCCGCACCTGCGACCGCAGCTGATATTTCAGCTTGCCTGATCACCAAGACAGACACCAATCCGTTTTTCGTGAAAATGAAGGAAGGCGCGACCGCAAAGGCAAATGAGCTCGGCATAGAGCTGAAATCCTTTGCCGGCAAGATCGACGGAGACCACGAAACCCAGGTCGCAGCGATTGAAACCTGCATCGCCGATGGTGCCAAGGGTATCCTGCTGACGGCTTCCGATACCTCTTCCATTGTTCCTGCAGTCCAGCAGGCGCGTGATGCCGGTATTCTTGTCATCGCACTTGATACGCCGTTGAACCCGATCGATGCAGCTGATGCGACGTTTGCGACCGATAACTTCAAGGCTGGCGAGCTGATCGGCCAATGGGCAGCAGCCAGCCTTGGTGACGCAGCCGGAGATGCCAAGATCGCCTTGCTTGACCTGGCAATCAGCCAGCCGACAGTTGGCGTCTTGCGCGATCAGGGCTTCCTGCAGGGCTTCGGCATCGAGCTCGGCGACCCGAACAAATGGGGCGACGAAACCGATCCGCGCATCGTTGGTCACGACGTGACCCAGGGCAATGAGGAAGGCGGCCGTCGCGCCATGGAAAACCTTCTTGCCAAGGACCCGATGGTCAATGTCGTCTACACGATCAACGAACCGTCAGCCGCTGGTGCCTATGAGGCGCTGAAGTCCATCGGCCGCGAAAACGACGTGCTCATCGTTTCCGTCGACGGCGGTTGCCCGGGTGTTCAGAACGTCAAGGACGGCGTGATCGGTGCAACCTCACAGCAATATCCGCTGCTGATGGCTTCTCTCGGCATCGAAGCGATCAAAACCTGGGCGGACAGCGGCGCAAAGCCGGAGCCGACCCCTGGCAAGGATTTCTTCGACACCGGTGTGGCTCTTGTTACCGACAAGCCGGTGGACGGTGTTGAATCCATCGACACCGCCAAGGGCAAGGATCTCTGCTGGGGCTAAGGCTCAAGCCAAAACGATGTAAAAGGGGCATGGGCAACCTTGCCCCTTTTTGAAAGGCGCATAGAGGGATACGGGCATGAGCTCAGACACCAAGACGGCAGGCGGACCGGCGGAGTACGAAACCGCTGCGGCATCAAGCCCGCAGGCCGTAGCCTCGTTCGATGAACATCATCACGGACTTGGGCACAAAATCCAGCACACACTTCACCAGACGCCTTCACTGGTTCCCTTGATCGTTCTGGTGATCTCCATCATTGTCTTCGGCATTCTGCTCGGCTCGAAGTTCTTCTCTCCCTTTGCCCTGACCCTCATTCTGCAACAGGTGCAGATTGTCGGGATCGTTGCCGCCGCCCAGAGCGTCGTCATCCTGACTGCCGGAATTGACCTGTCGGTAGGGGCCATCATGGTGCTGTCCTCGGTCGTCATGGGACAATTCACGTTCCGCTACGGATTGCCGGTCGAGATATCGATCCTGTGCGGCCTGATCTGCGGAACGCTTTGCGGATATGTGAACGGCTTCCTCGTCGCAGTGGTGAAACTGCCCCCCTTCATCGTCACGCTCGGCATGTGGCAGATCGTGCTTGCAACCAATTTTCTCTATTCAGCCAATGAGACCATCCGCTCGCAGGAAATCGCCAAGGCGGCGCCGCTCCTGCAACTCTTCGGCAACAAGGTCAATATTGGCGGGGCGATCTTCACCTATGGCGTCATTTTCATGGTGCTTCTGGTCCTGGTGCTGGCCTATGCCCTGAGGCAAACCGCCTGGGGCCGGCATGTCTACGCGGTTGGAGATGATCCGGAGGCGGCCCAGCTTTCCGGTGTCCAGGTCAGGAAAACGCTGATCTCTGTCTACATGCTCTCAGGTCTTATCTGCGCCTTCGCCGGGTGGGCCATGATCGGCCGGATCGGCTCTGTGTCTCCGACTTCAGGCCAACTTGCCAACATTGAATCCATCACCGCCGTGGTGATTGGCGGCATTTCGCTGTTCGGCGGCCGTGGCTCCATTCTCGGCAGCCTGTTCGGGGCATTGATCGTCGGTGTCTTCACTCTCGGGCTGCGCCTGCTGGGAGCTGACGCCCAGTGGACCTACCTGCTCATCGGCCTCCTCATCATCGCGGCTGTCGCAGTCGATCAATGGATCAGAAAGGTATCAGTGTGATGGAACCTGTTCTGCAAGCAAGCAACCTGGTCAAACGCTATGGCCGCGTTGTCGCCATGGACCACGCCCACTTCGAGCTCTATCCAGGTGAGATCCTGGCGGTGATCGGCGATAACGGTGCCGGAAAGTCGACTCTCATCAAGGCGCTCAGCGGAGCTGTTCAGCCGGACGAGGGAGAAATACTGCTGGATGGCAAACCGGTGCATTTCTATTCGCCCATCGATGCCCGCGAAGCAGGTATTGAAACGGTTTACCAGACCCTGGCCATGTCCCCCGCCCTGTCCATCACAGACAACATGTTCATGGGCCGGGAACTGCGCAAGCCCGGCTTTCGCGGCAAGTGGCTTCGACAGCTCGATCGCAAAAAGATGGAAGAGATCGCCCGCAGCAAGCTGAGCGAACTAGGTCTTCTGACCATCCAGAACATCAACCAGGCAGTGGAAACGCTGTCCGGCGGTCAGCGTCAGGGCGTTGCTGTTGCGCGTGCAGCGGCCTTTGGCTCCAAGGTGGTGATCATGGACGAACCGACTGCCGCGCTCGGCGTCAAGGAAAGCCGCAGGGTTCTGGACCTTATCAAGGACGTGAAGGCGCGCGGCCTGCCCATCGTGCTGATCAGCCACAACATGCCGCATGTGTTTGAGGTCGCCGACCGCATCCACATTCACCGGCTGGGACGCCGAGCCTGCGTGATCAAGCCGTCGGACTTTTCCATGTCTGACGCCGTCGCGATCATGACGGGGGCAATGGAACCGCCTGAAAATCTCGCTGCCTGACCGGTATTAACTCAAGGTTCGGCCAGACCGGACCTTCTTGCGTCCAAATTGACATATCGGAGACCAGATGTTCCTGATCTGCGGAGAAGCACTGTTTGACCTCTTCGGCGAGGCAAGCAAGGGCGACAGTCTTTCCTTTGATGCCCGCATTGGCGGCTCCCCTTTCAACGTTGCCATGGGCCTTGCCCGCCTGGGTGAAGAAGCCGGCTTTTTCGGCGGAATCTCAAAAGACATGCTGGGCGAAAAGCTTGTTCAGAAGTTTCGCAAGGAAGGTGTGTCCGAACATTTCATTCTGAGAACCGACTATCTGACAACTCTCAGCCTGGTGCAAAAGAACGACCATGGCCACCCGGCCTATACATTCTACGGGACGGAGGCAGCGGACAGAATGGTAACGGTCGAAGACCTGCCGGAATTCGCCGAACCGCCTTTCTTCATCCATGTCGGTTCCTACACGGCGCTTGTCGATCCGATCGCCACCGCTTTGAAGGCACTGATCGAGAGGGAGAAGAAGCGCACGCTGATCTCCTTCGATCCCAACATCCGTCCGACGGTCGTTGCCGATATGTCCTTGTGGCGGACCAACACCGAGGCCCTCGTTCCCCATACGGATGTCATCAAGGTGAGCGATGAAGACCTTGCCCTTATCGCACCGGGTGAAGCCTGTCGGGACATCGCGCGATCCTGGCTGAAACTGGGTACCGGTCTGGTTATTGTCACCAAAGGTGCTGATGGTGCGTCTGCCTATGCACCGGAGATTGAAGTTCATGGCGCAGGCGTGAAGGTCAATGTTGAAGATACGGTTGGTGCTGGCGACACTTTTCAGGCCGCCTTGCTGGCAGGTCTGCGCCAGCTTGGAGTGACGGGCAGAAAAGAGCTTGATACTCTTGACGAAAAACGAATGGGCCGTCTTCTTGAATTTGCCATCGGGGCAGCGGCCATCACCTGTTCGCGTCGCGGTGCGGATCTGCCATTCAGGCAGGAATTGGAAAAAGAATGGTCAGCCTTGAAATGAGGGGCTGACAAAGGAATTAAATCGATTTAAAACCCCGTCGAAACCGATCAAGGCATCGGCGATCCGTTGGACAGACACGCTGTTTGGAAGGGATTTGTTTATGGCGGTACGCGTCATTGAAGTTGAAGAGTTCGATCTGGTCGTTTTCGGAGCGTCCGGAGACCTTGCCCATCGCAAGCTTCTGCCAGCCCTTTATCATCGGGCGGCTGACGGTCAGATGCCGGAAAGTGCGCGCATCATCTGCAGCGCTCGCCGGGACTATTCCGACGACGACTATCGCGACTACGCCCGCAAGGCCCTTCAGGAACACGTAACGGATCTTGAACAAGAAGCTCTCGACCAGTTCCTCAAACGCATTTGCTACGTGAAGATCGACATTGCCTCCGGTGCAGGGTTTGACGGTCTCAAGTCTGTTCTCGACGAACGGCCCGATATCACCCGCGCCTTTTATCTGGCGGTCGGTCCGGACCTGTTCGGCACGATCTGCGAGAACCTCGGCAAGATCGGCGTCGTCAACGAGCGTTCGCGCGTTGTCATGGAAAAGCCGATCGGCAAGGACGGAAAGTCCGCGAAGGCATTGAACGACACCGTCGGTGCGGTTTTCAGCGAAGACCAGATCTTCCGTATCGACCATTATCTCGGCAAGGAAACGGTGCAGAACCTCATGGCTCTGCGTTTTGCCAACGCCTTGTTCGAGCCGCTTTGGAACGCTGCTCATATCGACCATGTCCAGATCACCGTGGCCGAATCGCTCGGCGTCGGTGGTCGCGCCGGCTACTACGACACTGCAGGTGCCCTGCGGGACATGGTTCAGAACCACATGCTGCAGCTGCTCTGTCTGGTGGCAATGGAGCCGCCGGAGTCGATGAACGCCGATAGCGTGCGGGACGAAAAACTGAAGGTGCTAAAGGCACTTGCTCCGATTGACGCCCAAAGTGCGGACAAATTGACGGTACGCGGCCAATACCGGGCCGGAGCATCGTCAGGGGGCGCCGTGCCAGGCTATCTGGAAGAACTCGGCAACAATGAAAGCCGGACGGAAACCTTTGTCGCCCTCAAGGCGGAAATCGCCAATTGGCGATGGGCCGGGGTGCCCTTCTACCTGCGCACCGGCAAGCGCCTCGCTCAGCGTGTTTCCGAAATCGTGGTGCAGTTCCGCCCGATCCCACACTCGATCTTCGATGCGGAAGCTGGAACCATTACCGCAAACCGCCTGGTCATCCGCCTGCAGCCGGATGAAGGCGTCAAGATGCAGGTGATGATTAAGGACCCGGGTCCGGGCGGCATGCGTTTGCGCCAGGTTCCTCTCGACATGAGTTTCGCGGACGCTTTCAAGGTTCGCAATCCGGACGCTTATGAGAGGCTGATCATGGACGTGATCCGCGGCAACCAGACCCTTTTCATGCGCCGTGACGAAGTGGACGCAGCATGGGCATGGATCGATCCGATCCTCGCCGCCTGGGCAAACTCCAAGGACACGCCCAAAGGCTACACGGCCGGAACTTGGGGTCCCTCTGCATCCATCGCGCTTGTCGAAAGGGACGGCCGCACCTGGTCCGAAGACGATAGCGGCTGACGAACACTCACAGGGCCTGTTCCTGTGAGCTCTTTGTCATTTAAATCGATTAAATAGTGAAGCAGAGTGGGATCGCCCTATCTGCAAGCAAAAGCGACCCAGCCAGTTTTGGCCAGGAAAGGACTTGAAGGTATGACCATCCAGGATCGTGTCGGCGAAGTCACCGAGCGGATTGTCAAACGAAGCCATGACAGCCGTTCAACCTATCTGGAACGGATCGGCAAGGCAGCGGAACAGGGACCGCAGCGTTCGCGTCTCTCATGCGGCAATCTCGCCCATGGTTTTGCGGCCTGCGGCCTCTCCGACAAGCAGGCCCTTTCGGGCGATGTTGTGCCCAATCTGGGCATCATAACCGCCTACAACGACATGTTGTCCGCTCACCAGCCCTACGAGACCTACCCTGCCCTTATCCGCGATGCGGCGCATGAGGTTGGCGCGGTTGCCCAGGTGGCCGGCGGCGTCCCGGCAATGTGTGACGGCGTCACCCAGGGCCAGGACGGCATGGAACTGTCGCTCTTTTCCCGCGACGTGATCGCCATGGCCGCCGCCGTTGGCCTCTCTCACCAGATGTTTGACGCAGCGGTCTTCCTGGGTATCTGCGACAAGATCGTTCCCGGCCTTGCCATTGCGGCCCTTTCCTTCGGCCATCTGCCTGCCGTTTTCGTACCCGCCGGCCCGATGACCACCGGAATTTCCAACGACGAGAAGGCCAAGGTCCGCCAACTCTATGCGGAAGGCAAGGTTGGCCGGGACGCACTCCTGGAAAGCGAATCCAAGGCCTATCACTCTCCAGGCACATGCACTTTCTACGGCACTGCCAATTCCAATCAGATGCTGATGGAGATCATGGGCCTGCACATGCCGGGTGCCTCCTTCATCAATCCGGGCACACCGCTACGCGATGCTCTCACCAAAGAGGCTGCCAAGCGCGCGCTTGCGATTTCCGCGCTCGGAAACGAATTCACCCCCGCCGGCGAAATCATCGACGAGAAGGCGATCGTGAACGGCGTTGTCGGCCTGCACGCCACCGGTGGATCCACCAATCACACGATGCACCTGGTCGCCATGGCGGCGACCGCCGGGATCAAGTTGACCTGGGACGACATTTCCGACCTGTCCGACGTCGTGCCGTTGCTTGCACGCGTTTATCCGAACGGCAAGGCGGATGTGAACCATTTCCAGGCCGCCGGCGGCCTCGCCTTCCTCATTCGCGAACTTCTGGGCGACGGATACCTTCATCAGGATGTAAAGACGGTCTACGGAACGGACCTTTTCGGTTACACCGTCGAGGCCAAACTGGATGCCGATGGCAACATCCGGCGTGAGGCCGCCCCGGAAAAATCAGGCGACGAAACCGTCCTCGCACCTGTGTCCAAGGCATTTCAGCCGACAGGCGGACTGAAGATGCTCGAAGGTAATATGGGCAAGGCCGTCATCAAGATCTCGGCGGTCGCCAAGGAACGCCATGTCATCGAAGCCCCGGCGCGGGTCTTCCATTCTCAGGACGATTTCCTGGCCGCATTCAACAACAAGGAATTTACCGGTGATGTTGCCGCCGTGGTCCGCTTCCAGGGACCGAAGGCCATCGGCATGCCGGAATTGCACAAATTGACGCCCTGTCTCGGAATTTTGCAGGATCGCGGTTACAAGGTTGCCCTGATCACCGATGGCCGCATGTCCGGTGCTTCAGGCAAGGTCCCGGCGGCAATCCACGTTACTCCGGAAGCAGCCAATGGCGGCCCCATCGCCAAAATCAGAGACGGTGATATGATCCGCGTCGATGCGGTAACTGGTGAGTTGATGGTATTGGTGGACGAGGCCGAGTTCAACGGGCGTCCCCTGGCCGAGGCGGACCTGAGTGGCCATCAATTCGGTGTCGGCCGCGATCTTTTTGCAGCCTTCCGGGCAAATGTCGGTACACCGGACACGGGTGCCCATGTTTTTGGTGCTTGAATTGAGAAGTGAAGAATTAGGAGAGTTTCATGGCGCAGGACATTGAAAAAATTGAAAAGGTAATGTGCGCCGCACCGGTCATTCCGGTTCTGGTTGTTGAAGACCCCAAAAAAGCTGTGCCAATGGCCGAAGCGCTGGTGCGCGGTGGTCTGCCGGCAATTGAAATCACTCTTCGGACCGCTCATGCACTGGAAGCGATTGATGCTGTCAATGAGCACGTGGAAGGTGCCATTGTCGGCGCCGGTACGGTCTTGAACGGCAGGCAATACGATGCGGCGGTCTCCGCCGGTGCGCGCTTCATTGTGTCCCCGGGAACGACCAGAAACCTTCTGGATGCCGCCGACGAACACGGCGTCCCGCTCCTGCCGGGTGCCGCCACGGCCTCCGAAGTCATGTTTCTTCTGGAACGCGGCTATGAACGGCTGAAGTTCTTCCCCGCCGAACAGGCCGGTGGAGCAGCATATCTGAAATCCCTGTCCTCGCCGCTTGCTGCTGCCAGGTTCTGCCCGACCGGCGGTGTGAGCCTGAACAATGCCGCCGACTATCTGAAACTGCCGAATGTTCTGTGCGTTGGCGGCTCCTGGATCGCAGACGCCAAGGCCATTGCATCTGAAGACTGGAGCGGCATCGAAGAACGCGCCCGTGCTGCAGCTGGCCTGAACGATTAAACAAGACATCGTGTTGCAGGGGCTGCTCACCTCGCCTCTGGAATGATGGATTTGCAACTTGGAAAACCGGGCCTGGAGCCCGGTTTTTGTTTTTTGAATTCTATGCAACGCCTTCAATAATTGTGGCGACAGTCTCCGCGGCGTCGAGAATTGCTGCTTCTTCGTCTTCAGCGAGCGCGATCGGATGTACCGTTTCCCAGCCGTCCAGACCAAGAAGAACGGGTGCGGCAATCACCCCGTGAATGCCCAGCCATTCTCCCTCCAGCGCCACTTGGGCAGGAAAGATGCGGTGCTCTCCCTTGATCAGGTGTGCGGCGATATCGGCAACCGCGTGTGCTGTTGCAACTTCCGTCGTGCGGCCGGACGTATAGTGAATGAAGAAGGGCTTCACCGCCATTCTCAGATCCGCCGGCAGAGATCGAACAAAAGTGTAGGCTTCTTTCACGTCTCCCTTGCGAACGAATTCCACGAGCCTTTCCATCTCGGATTGAAGCTCTCGAGGATAATCGGACATGGACCGTTCAGACCGGATCCGCTCAACAAGAGCATCGACAAACTTGTCGTCGACCCCCTTCACCTGCAAATGGCTCCAGGTCGGCACCAAGTGAAGACCGTGTTGCCCAAGCACATAGGCATGCACCTGCCGTCGGCCGATCCCGAGCTCCGACGCGATTTCTCCGCGAAATCTCAAGGTGTCCGACCACGCCCCCGCGCCGAGAACACGGTGGCGACCAAGATGTTTTGCGAAGGCGTGTACCCCCACTTCGATCGGATTGGACTGCACGATCACGATGGGTGACGGCTCCGCGCGGCGAGCCAGGCTTTCTGCATATACGGAAAAAAGCCGGTAATTATCACGTGCGAGAGCTGCCCGGTCGAAGGTTTCATCCGGATCGGTGGAAACGGTGGCTCCGGCAAGCATGACCACAATATCCGCATCAACCTGATCAGGGTCGGTTATCAGTTCAATGGCGGGTGCATCGTCAACGAACGCATCCCTGAGATCCGCCCGAAACCCCCAGAGTTCGCTCTCGCTGAGCCCTCCGTGATGGCCGACCAGCTGCAAACGCGCAGATGGCAGCATCACACGTTCGTCGAGAAGCTGGACGGCAAGCTGCCTGCCGCAACTACCTGTTGCACCGATGATCGCAAGATCCATGAAGCCGCTCCCTGGTTAACAAGGGTATGCCGGCCTGCGGTCCCGGGCTCCGTCACTGTCGTCGTTTTCTCAGGCTCTACCGAGGGCTATCGCAGGCTTTGTCGCTTTCATTTCCAAAGACAAAGCATGAGTCCGACCGGCTCGCAGATCAAGCCTCTTTTGCTTCTATGGTTTAATTCGATGACAGCGACTTGAAGCGACCGAGCGTCTTTACTTGGTCGCAAGCCAAGAATTTCTGGCATTTATCGCGCGAGGAAGCGAACCAGGTGTCAGATGCCTTCAACTTCCAGATCAACCTGATCGGCGGCATCGCCGTCATCGTCATCGGATCCTTCCTCCAGGGTCCTGTTCCAGAGAAGTCGCATTCCGGCAGAAGTTTCGTTGCGCCAGGCAAATTCGGCGACGACCGGCCTGGAAAACTTCTTCATCGTCAGCAACACTTCCTCCGGAAGCGCGGTCAGGCCCTGAGCCTTGACCCTGCATCCGTTATTGGCAGCATCGACAATCGTTCCGCTGATCTCGGTAATGCCTTCCAAATCCGCAATCTTGACCGGGATGTTGACGCTGTTGCGTTTTTCCCGGCGCTTGTCGGCGACGGTCTTCTCATTCTTGGCAAAAACGACAGCAGCGTCGTTGCCCTTTACCGAAGTGACCTGACCCTTGACGAGCTTGTTGGCGTCTCGTCCCTTGATTCCGACTGTTTTGTAGAGCGACTTGATGTCGTCCGAGGTCAAACAGCAGCCCCATTCACTGACGTTTGAAAGAACGGCGTTGATGGCGGACAGATTGTCGAAATCAATTACCAGAACATCTTCTTTGGCATCCGGTTGATCCTGAAGATGCGAAAATTCGTGTGTTGTGTCTTCCGTGCCCATGACCAAGCTCACTTAAAGCAATTTTTTGCCTGCCCAATAAATTGGCGAATTCCATTCGAAATGCCGTATTTTTATGCATTTTCTCACGAAACTCCTAATTTCTCCTCAACTAATCTGCTGATCTGCAACTATTCCTCGATATGATCCCAACCGACCGAAAGGCTCCAAGACTTCAAAGACATCCCGCAATCAGATTTTTCTCCCACTTGCAATTTTGCTGTGCTATCTGAGACCCGCGTCCAAAGGGGCGGAAACTGGTAACTTAAATCGATTTAAGGGGACACTTCATGGCTCTCGAAGCAGCCTTTGTTTCTCTCAGCCAGAAGGCCGAGCAGTTGAATTCCACCACGCTCCGCGACCTGTTTGCAACCGATCCGAACCGGTTCGACAGATTTACGGCACGCACAGACGATCTTCTGCTCGACTATTCGAAGTCCAGGATCGATACAGAGACACTCGATCTTCTGGTCGCACTGGCCAAGGCTGCGGATGTTGAAGGCAGACGTGAAGCGATGTTTACCGGAGAAAAGATAAACGCCACCGAAAAGCGTGCGGTCTTGCACACAGCCCTGAGGAACAGATCTGGGGAACCGGTCTTTGTCGACGGCGAGGATGTCATGCCGGATGTGCTGGCAGTGCTCGATGCCATGGCCGATTTTTCCGAAGCGGTCCGGTCCGGTGAATTGACTTCATCGACCGGAGTGCCTTTTACCGATGTCGTCAACATCGGCATCGGCGGTTCGGATCTTGGCCCGGTAATGACCACGCTGGCGCTTGCTCCTTATCATGACGGCCCCGAACTCCATTACGTTTCCAATGTCGACGGCGCCCATATTGCCGACACGCTGGAAAAGCTCGATCCCGAGAGCACCCTGTTCATCGTCGCCTCCAAAACCTTCACCACCATTGAAACGATGACCAACGCGCAGACGGCCCGTAAGTGGATCGCCGACGCATTGGGAGAAGAGGCTGTTGGAGACCATTTCGCTGCTGTTTCCACCGCGCTCGACAAGGTCGCGGCCTTTGGCATCGATGAGAGCCGTGTCTTCGGTTTCTGGGACTGGGTTGGAGGTCGCTATTCGATCTGGTCGGCAATCGGCCTTCCCCTGATGATCGCAATCGGCCCCGATGCATTCAACGATTTCCTGGAGGGAGCGCACGCGCTCGACAACCATTTCAGGATTGCCCCCTTACAGGAAAACCTGCCGGTGCTGATGGCGCTGATCGGTGTCTGGAATCGTGATGTTCTGGGCTTCTCGGCTCGCGCCGTGCTTCCTTATGACCAGCGTCTCGCCCGGCTACCCGCCTATCTGCAGCAGCTCGACATGGAATCAAACGGCAAGTGCGTCACACTCGACGGCAGCCCGGTTGATCAGGAGACCGGCCCGCTCGTCTGGGGCGAACCGGGCACCAATGGCCAGCACGCCTTCTACCAGCTGCTGCACCAGGGCACGACAGTGATCCCATGTGAGTTTCTGATCGCGGCTGAAGGCCATGAGGAAGACCTCAAGAATCACCATGATCTCCTGATCGCCAACTGCCTTGCGCAATCCGAAGCCTTGATGCTTGGCAGGACGCTTGAAGAAGCAAAAGCACTTCTGGCAGCCTCCGGATTGGACGAAGCCGACGTCGAACGCTTGGCCCCTCATAAAGTTTTCCCCGGCAATCGCCCTTCCCTGACACTCGCCTATGACCAACTGACACCGTACTCCCTCGGTCGGTTGATCGCGCTTTATGAACACCGCGTTTTCGTGGAAGGCGTCGTCTGGGGAATCAACTCATTTGACCAATGGGGCGTTGAGCTTGGCAAGGAGCTGGCGACAGCTCTGCTGCCGATGGTCAAGGGTGAGGCATCGGCGGACGGCAAGGACGCTTCGACCAAGGGTTTGCTGGTTGCGCTGACCGGTTGACACCCGCTCTGGAAGCAACACTGGCAGGAACCTTGTCAAACTCGACGCCTCCGCCATATTTCTGCCCTACAGGCCGCTATCTGTTTCACATCGTTGAAGAACTCTGGACAGGTTTCTTGGTCGACACCGGATGGTTGCGACAATGAGAGATTGCCCCAAAACGCAATCCGGCTTACCTTCGGTGAGATTTTCAATGTCCAAGAATCCTTTTAACGGATTCTGGGTCGCTTTATTTTAACGCGCCGTCTCAAACGGCCCGGAAGGGAGATAGCTTTGATGAAGAAGTTTGTATTGCTTGCAGCTGTTGGCATTGCTCTGGCGGGTTGCCAGTCTGACAGCCAGCGTGACCGCGCCCTTGTCGGCGGCGGCCTGGGTGCAGCCACCGGTGCGGCAATCGGTGCTGCAGCGACTGGTGATGTTGGCGGCGCACTGGTCGGCGCGGCGATCGGCGGTGCCGGTGGTGCGATCGTTGGCGGAGCGACCACTCCGAAAAACTGTGTTGCCTATGACAGATACGGCAACCCGTACCGGGTCGCTTGCCCGTAACGCAAATCTGACCGCGTAGGCTCGGCACTGAGACCGCTTGGAAGGAAATGATGAAAAAAATTCTTTTGCTTGCCGCTGCAGCTGCTTTTCTGGCTGGCTGCCAATCTGACAGCCAGACTGACCGTGCACTCGTCGGCGGTGGCCTTGGTGCTGCAACTGGTGCGATTATCGGTGCCGCGGCCGGTAACGGTGCCGGCCCTGCCCTTGCCGGCGCGGCCATTGGTGCAGCCGGTGGTGCGTTGGTCGGCGCGGCCACCACACCGAAGAATTGCGTTGCCTATGACCGTTACGGCAACCCTTACCGGGTCGCCTGCCCGTAACATCTTGATCTTGGATAACCTTGCCCCGGTAAGGTTCTGTTAACCATAGATCCCCAACCTTGGCGGAAGATTCACTTTCGCCAAGGAATTCCGGATGAAACCCATCCTTGCAGCAGCAGCTCTTGGCCTGTTTCTCGCCGGCTGCGCCAATACCGAAAGCCAGCGTGACAGAATGCTGATCGGAGCAGGTCTTGGCGCTGCGACGGGTGCTACGATCGGAGCGGTCGCAGGCTCAACCGTGAACGCGTCAATTGCAGGTGCTGCGCTTGGCGCAATCGGCGGCGGACTCGTTGGCGTGGTGACCACTCCCCGTAATTGCATTGCCCACGACGAATACGGCACCCCTTACAAAGTCCGCTGCCCGTAAGGCCTCAATCCCGCCCCTTTAGCCAACGTTCGGATTGGTCGTCAGGTAAAGCGGTAATGCCGCCGCACCCAAATGAGGTTTCTTGTCCGCTTCGGCGCGAATGAATGTCGGGTGCGGGCCGAAATGATCCTCTCCGAGAGACCTGGTCGCGGACAGCCTCTCGATCAACTCTGCAAAAACCGCATCCGGCAACCGGCCACCCAGCACAATCGCATCTGGTGACATTGTCCGGGTAATGATGAGGCTCAACCACCTGAGCTGTTCTTCAACCCGATCTATCCAGTTCAGGACACACTTGTGCTGAAGATCGTCTTCACAGATCTGTTCAAGATGATCGGCGCCAAGTCCCGCCGCTTTCATGGTCGCAAGCAGGTCCGAGCCAGAGGGGCGTGGCTTGGACTTGGGAAACAGCCCCCCGAACTCCGCAGCTGATGCACTCTTTCCGAGGTAAAGCGATTGATCAATCACTGCTGCTCCGCCGATACCGTGCGACAGCCAGACGTAGCTGAAATTGCGGATTGTACGGCAGCTTCCAAACAGAAGCTCGGCAAGACAGGCACACTTTGCGTCATTCAACTGGTGAACCGGCATATCAAAATACGGCGCAAAATCCTTGCCGGCGTCGATCTCAGGCCATTCGGAGAAGTATTGTGTCTGCCGAACGATACCGGGCTTGCTGGTATGCTGTCCCGGATAGCTAATTCCGCACCCGATGAAACGGTCGGACTGCAGTCCGAGTTCTCTGATTTGGCGGTCTACTGATGCACCGATCCACTCCATCAGCTGCGAGAACCCTCGGTCCGTAATCGCTGATGTTTCTTCCGACACAACCTCGCCCAACGCGTTGACGATACAGGTGTAGTACCTCTCCGGATCAATAAACACGCCAACGGACAACAACCCCATCGGGCGCAGTTGAAGCAATTTGGACGGATAGCCACGACGGCCGGCACGGTTGGGATCGACCTCTTCGACCACAAGGCCATCATCCATAAGCTGATTGACGATCCGGGTCACGGTCGATGGCTGCACATCCAGAAGATCCGCCAACTTCAATCGGGAAACCGGCCCTTGGGAACGAAGCAGCTGGATAAGGCGCCGCGCACTCGGCTTCTGCAGTGTGTTCAATTCAAGCTCCTGATCTGCTCGCACCCTAATAAATTGCGCCGCGCAAATAAACCTTGATTTTTTAATTTGCGCAGCGCAATTTAATAATTGCCCAGCGTCTCCGCCGGGCACGACCTTGTGAGGGAGGAACAGATGAACCCGAAAAAAACTTTGCTGAAACTCAGTGTTGCCCTGACCGCATCGCTGTCGGCCACGTTGGCCTTCGCCGAGGGCACGGTTACTGTCTATACGGCAGCACCCCAGAATTTTGTCGATGAACTTGTGCCAATGTTTGAGGAGGCATCCGGCACCAAGGTAGAGATCATCAAGGCTGGCTCCGGAGAACTCCTGAACCGCCTGACTGCAGAGTCCGCCTCCCCTATCGCCGATGTGCTTTGGAGCGTCGACGGCACTGTGGTGGACTTCAACCCGGATCTATTTACGGCCTATGAGTCGCCGGAACAGGCGTCCGTCAATCCGTCTTTGGTGAAGAGCGAGCTCTGGTCACCCTTCACCGCCGTTGTCATGGCATTCGCCGTGAACAAGGACGCTTTGGGCGATACGCCCGTGCCGTCAAGCTGGGCGGATCTGGCCAAACCGGAATATGACGACCTGGTATCATCGGCACGCGCGGACAAATCCGGCTCGGCCTATATTCAGTTCGCCACGGTTCTGCAGGCCTTCGGTGACGAGAAAGCGGGATGGGATGTCTATAACGGCATGCTTTCAAACTTCGTCCTGTCCGACAGCTCAGGCGCGGTACCGCGGTTTGTAAATGATGGCGAACTGCCGATCGGAATTACGCTGGAGGACGCCGCCCTGCGCTACAAGGAAGGCGGAGGCCCCGTCGAGATCGTCTACCCGGCGGAAGGAACAGCCATTTCACCTGATGCTATTGCACTGGTTGCGGGCGCTCCGAATGCTGACGCCGGCAAGGAATTCATAGATTTTATCCTGTCGGCTGAAGCGCAGAAGGTCGTTGCCGATCAGGGCCGCCGTCCGGTTCGCACTGACGTTGCCTCCAATGAGAGCCTTGTTCCGCTAAGCGATATCAATGCTGTCGACTACGACTTCCAGTGGGCGGCCAAAGAGCGCAAACGCCTGGTGGAAGCCTGGGGTGAAGCAGTTCTCGACCATCAGTAAGCAAGCGATACGGCCGGGTTTCCCGGCCGTTCAACCGACAGCCAATTTGGGAGGGGTAACGGAAATGGCATCCGTTGATATCGTCAATATCAGAAAATCTTACGGACCGGTCCTGGCTCTGTCGGACATCGATATTCAGATTGAATCGGGAGCGTTTTTTACGTTGCTCGGCCCAAGTGGCTGCGGAAAGACCACGCTGTTGCGGACAATTGCCGGATTTCACTTTCAGGACTCCGGTACAATCCTGATCAACGGCCGGGAAATACAGAATACGCCAGCGCACAAGCGTGGCGTGGGAATGGTGTTCCAGGACTATGCGGTCTTCCCCCATCTGAGCGTCAGCGACAACGTCGCGTTCGGCCTCAAGCGGAAGAAGTTTCCGTCTTCGCAAATCAAGCCGAAGGTGGTCGAGGCCCTCAGGATCGTGCAACTGGAAGAGTTCGCGCACCGGATGCCTCACGAGTTGAGCGGCGGGCAGCAGCAACGTGTCGGTCTGGCCAGAGCCATTGCGGTGGACCCTACCGTTCTCCTGATGGATGAACCCCTTTCAAATCTTGACGCCAAACTTCGCGTGGACCTCAGGGGAGAATTGCGCCGCATTCAAAAAGACATGGGCATGACGACGATCTATGTAACCCATGATCAGGAAGAGGCTCTCGCCATGTCTGACGTTGTCTGCGTCATGTATGGCGGCATCATTCAACAGGCAGCCTCGCCTTTTGAGATCTATCGCAATCCGGCAAACCGTTTTGTCGCCAACTTTGTGGGTGCGAACAATTTCCTCGCCGGAAGCATCGATCCCGCGGGCGATGCGATCCTGACCACATCCGGTCTCAAGGTTCGGTCAATCGCCGACAGCGCGTCCGACACCGATATTGCGGTCTCTGTTCGTCCCGAAGCGGTGAATGTCTCCCTGAATGGCGATGCCGTCGGCGACGACATGCTCACCTTTGACGGAAACATTCGTCAAATCAGCTTCATAGGACGTGAACTTGAAGTGCACGGCAAGACTGAGCTTGGTGACGATGTGCGCGCCATCTTGCGGCCGACATCCGATCTCCTTGGCCTTTCGGAAGGTGATCCGGTCACCTTCGCATTCAGCCGCGATCAGGCCATCCTGTTTGAAAACGGAGAAACGGGCAGGAGGTTGTCATGACGATCACCTCCTCAAATCCGCCCCTGAAACCTCTTTCCGTTTTCAGTCCGATACGTTTCGATTTCTGGACCGTGATGACGCTTCTCGTCGTTACGGTGCTGGTTGTTCTCCTGATTTTGCCGATTGCCAGCGTGTTTCTCGTCAGTTTCATCGATGAGGACACGGGCGCCTTTACGCTTGCGAACTACGTGGAGGTTTTCACCCGGAACTACTATGTGAAGGGTTTGAGAAACACGCTTACCGTGGGCCTTTTGGGCACGCTCGGCGCCTGTCTGATCGGCGTTCCCCTCGCCTTCTTCACTGCCAGGTTCCGGATCCGCGGCAAGGCGCTGATATCGACGCTCGCAATCCTCGTGCTGGTCGCGCCTCCATTTATCGGGGCTTACGCCTGGATCATGATGCTCGGTGCCAACGGCTTCGTGACAAACTTCTTCAAGGGATTTGGTCTCAATCTGCCCACCATCTATGGCGCACACGGGATCATCCTGGTCTTTACGCTCAAATTCTTCCCCTTTGTGTTCCTGATGACAAAGACCGCGCTCGGGTCGGTCAACAAGTCGTTTGAGGATGCTGCTGAAAACCTCGGCTGCAATGCTCTGCAACGGTTCTTCTACGTGACACTTCCCCTGGTATTTCCTGCGGTCAGCACGGGTGCGATCATCTGCTTCGTTCTGTCGATTGCCGATTTTGGCACGCCCGCAATCCTCGGCCGGGGCTTCCGCACTCTGTCGACAATCGCATACTCCGCCTATACGTCCGAACTAGGCGGCAAGCCCACGATGGCCGTCACGGTCTCGCTGGTCATGATGGCAATCTCCATTCTGGCTCTTTTCGTTCAACGCCGTTTCCTTGCAAAGCGGCGCTATGCGTCTGCACTGACGAACCGACCCGTCATTCATCAGCTGACCGGCCTGCGCAATCTGGGGGTTCACACCTTCTGCTATGGCGTTGTCATCATCGCGATGCTGCCGACATTCGTGGTCATCTACACGTCGTTTCTGGAGACCAACGGACCGGTCTTCACCGGCGAATACGGCCTTTCCAGCTACAAGAGGGTTTTGCTGGATGCTCCCGAAGCGATCTATAACAGCTTCAGGTTCTCCCTGACCGCCGTTGCCGTGATCGCCATTTTCTCCGGATTGATTTCTTATCTTATTGTCCGGCGGGAAAATGCGGTTTCCGGCGCAATCGACGTCCTGATGATGGTTCCTTATCTCGTACCTGGTGTCGTCATGGCAATCGGTTTCGTTACGACATTCCGTTCCGGCTGGTACGATCTGACCGGCACGGGCCTGATCATCGTCATGATCCTGTTCATCCGGCGGTTGCCCTATGGTGTCCGTTCAACGACGACAAACCTTCGGCAAATCAAACCGTCTCTGGAGGAAGCGGCCATCAACCTGGGGGCCTCTCCCCTGCGGGCGTTCCTCTCTGTAACTGTGCCCCTCATCCTGCCGGGATTGATCGTCGGCTCCTTGATGAGTTTTATCACCGCGATCAACGAGCTCTCGTCCACCCTGATCCTCTACAACTCCAAGACTGTGACCATGCCGGTAAAGATCTACATCTCCGTGCTGGACGGCGAATTCGGGTTGGCCGCGGCTTTGTCCACGATCCTTCTCGTTTGCTCCGGACTTTGTGTCTATGCGGTCTTCCTGCTCGCGGACGATCGGGAATCGTCTTTTGTCTAGTCAACTTCAACTCAGTACCGGCGTACCAATGCAGATATCCTCACTCACCTATTCCAGAGACAGAACCGGTCGTCAGGCCGGAGACGACAGTCTCTTGATTTTGCCGGGTATCTGCGGAGTGTTCGATGGAGCTTCAAGCGGTGCAACCGGCTCCGGGATTTCACCAGGGCAAGCTGCCTCCCGCGCAGCCGCATCCGTTTTGGGTGAATTTGCAGCCACCAGAACCATGACGGACATTCCCGCCGCTGAGGTTTTCTCGGCAATCAGAGAGAGAATTTGCCGTACAGAGAAACTGCTCGGCAATTCGTTCAGAGCATCAACTACCATGGCAGTGGCATTTTTTGGCGCTGAAACCGTTCGGCTTCTTGTTGTTGGTGACAGCGGTATTCGCATGAACGGCGATCAGATCTACAGGCGTCTGAAGCCTGTCGACGACCTTTCAACGACTGCACGGATCGAGGTTTTCAACTTGCTGAAGAGCAGCGGAAATTCCGCCGACGAAGTCGAGGCTCAAACGCGTAGAATATCGTTTCAGGGCTTGGATTGTGGCGTGAGCGAGAGCGTTCTCACCGAAACCGACGCGACCCAGATTTGCTCCCTTGTTTCAGAAAGATACGCCGACATCGTAGCCCCGCAGCAGACCGAGGCCTTTTTGCGCACTGGCATAAGATGCCAATACATGTACGCCAATCGGCCGGACCATCCTTTGGGATACTCCTCGCTGAACTGCGATCCCATCTTGATGGACGATGTCATCGACGTGAGCAAACCAATTGCAGAGGTCGAAACCCTGGAGTTCTTTACGGACGGCTATTTCGATATCCCTGAAGGAGTTTCAGTGTCGGCCTGGGAAAAGGCGTTCGACGCTTCCGAGGCAATCGATTTTCACAAGACCAAAAGCTTTCCGAGTGTCAAAGGGTCTACCTCGAAGGAATTCGCCGATGATCGCTCCGTGATCGTTGTCAGAAACTCCTGATCGAACATGAACCTGCCAAAGATACAAAAAAGCCAGCCCGAAGGCTGGCTTTGATGCTTCAGTCTGCAGTGAGTGTCGTTGCTCACCGCAGATATGGTCCTTGTCAGGCCGCCTGGCTGGCGTCTGCCTGTTCCAGAGCAGTCGCCGGATCGACATAGTCATAGCCAAGGGCTTCAGCAACGGCTTCACAGGTTACCTGCCCACTGATCACGTTCAGGCCCGGCAGGAAGTTTGCGTCGTCCAGAAGGGCCTTCTTGGCGCCTTTGTTGGCAAGAGACAGCGCGAACGGCAAGGTTGCGTTGTTTAGCGCATAGGTGGATGTCTTCGGCACGGCGCCCGGCATGTTGGCAACGCAGTAGTGTACGACCTCATCGACAATGTAAGTCGGGTCGGAGTGCGTTGTTGCCTTGGAGGTTTCAAAGCAGCCACCCTGATCGATTGCAACGTCCACCAGTACGGAACCCGGCTTCATCCGGCTCACGAGGTCCGCGGAAACGAGTTTCGGAGCTGCAGCGCCGGCAACAAGCACGGCACCAACGACCATGTCTGCTTCAAGGACATGTTTTTCCAAAGCAGACTTTGTCGAGTAAACGGTCTTCAGCGCCGGGCCGAATGCCTGGGACAGTTGGCCGAGAACCGCCGTGTTGCGGTCCAGAACAGTAACATCGGCACCAAGACCGATTGCCATGGTGATGGCGTGCGAACCGACAACGCCGCCGCCGATGACGACAACCTTTGCAGGTTCCACACCCGGAACGCCGCCGACCAGGGTACCGGAACCGCCATGTGCTTTTTCCAGAGCCTTGGCACCGGCAATAACGGACAAACGACCGGCAACCTGGGACATCGGTACCAGAAGCGGAAGACCGCCCTTGTCATCAACAACAGTTTCGTAGGCAATGCAGGTCGCGCCGGACTTCACCAGGTCGGCGGTCTGCTCTGCATCCGGAGCCAGGTGAAGATACGTGAACAGGATATGATCCGGACGCAGCATCGCGCGTTCGACAGCCTGTGGCTCCTTCACTTTCACGATCATCTGGGCTGCGTCGAAGACGTCTTTTGCAGTCGGCAGGATCTTTGCCCCGGCTGCTTCATAGTCCGCATCGCTGGCACCAATGCCAACACCTGCATTCGTCTCGACAACCACTTCATGTCCGTGGGCGATCATCTCGTGAACACTGTCCGGTGTCAGTCCGACCCGGTACTCGTGGTTCTTGATTTCCTTCGGCACACCAATGCGCATAACGACTACTCCTCCAGAAGCGATTAGGTTGACTTAATTGTACGCCTCATTTTGTCGAATGTGCTTGCGTTCCGTCGTTGCAAAACCACACCCAAAACAATCTTGTTGCGTGAAATCTGGAATTTTTCGAATATACTGCGAACACAACATTACAAACCTGCAATATATGCGGTGCAGCAAAAATGAAACTGGATCGACTGGATCGTAAAATCCTCGACGTCCTGCAAAAGGACGGCCGGATTGCCAATGCGGATCTCGCCGAAGTGGTCGGGCTATCGGCCTCCGCATGCCTGCGCCGTGTGCGCGCGCTGGAAGAAGCCGGCATCATCGAAAACTATGTGGCCTTGCTGGATCAGCGCAAACTCGGCAGACGCATGGATGTGTTTGTCGAAATCTCTCTCACAGGCCAGTCCAAGGAAACCCTGGAAAACTTTGAACGGGCCGTCGCTCGCTCCGAGGAAATCATGGAGTGCTTTCTCATGGCTGGAGATGCCGACTATATCCTGCGATTGACGGCAGAAGATCCCGTCGATTTCGAGCGCATTCACAGAGACCACCTTGCGCAGCTGCCGGGTGTCCTGCGCATGAAGTCCTCTTTTGCGATCCGGCCGATCGTGAAAAGAACGGCCATTCCACTGGATGGAGATCATTGAAACCCGGTGAAATTCGAAGTCGGGTGCCTGGCTTCCTTTCGGCGCGAGCGATTGAAAGCCAAAGTTTTATCGTCGGCAATGTGCACTCTCGACGGCGAATGCCCCGACCGCTATAGTCCGCTTCCATTCGCTTAATTGGCCTTTCAAGGAACCCGCCACGGTGTCCCACACGATAACCCGTTTTCTCGACACAACCTACCAACTCGCGGAATGCCCGACCTGGGATGACAGACACAACCGCCTGCTTTGGACGGACATCCAGGGCCGTTCCATCCAGTCAATGGATTGGGAAACCCGGGACATCAAGACCTTTCACTTCGACAATGAAGTCGGCTCCTTCGGCCTGACTGACGACGACCGGTTGATCGTCGGCGTCTGGGACAAGATCCTGCTGTTCGATCCTAAAAGTGAAATCAGTGAGGTTCTGGCGGACGTCCAAACTGATGTTCCAAGCACGCGCCTGAACGACGGCAAAGTCGGACCGGACGGTGCTTTCTGGGTCGGCACCATGGACACCAATTCCCCTCGCGAACCCGTTGCGGGTCTCTACCGGGTGGATGCAAAAGGCCGTGTTGAGGAAATTCGTGACGAACTGCAATGTTCCAACGGTCTTGCCTGGTCTGCGGACGGTACCTTCATGTATCACTCCGACTCCTCCCCGGGCTGGATCGAAGGCTACGCATTTGATCCCTCCACAGGTGCCCTTGGTTCAAAAATGCTGTTTGCCCAGCAGACCAATGAGACAGGCCGTCCCGACGGCGCCACTGTGGACGCCAACGGGAATTACTGGAGCGCTGGTGTTTCCGCAGGCTTGCTGAACTGCTTCGCGCCGGACGGCAACCTGCTGCATGCGATCAAGATGCCGGTCGACAAACCCACCATGCCGTGCTTCTGCGGTCCGGATCTCGACCACCTGATCGTGACCAGCATCAAGCAGCCGACCGATCCGACAGCCATTGAACCGGATACGCTGTCCGGCGGCCTGTTCCTTGTGAAAGGTCACGGTCAGACAGGTTTGAAGAGCAACCGTTTCAGGACTTCAGACCGCTGACACTTCGAGCGATCTGACTCTCTAGTCTGCTTCCTGAAGATAGGACAGGTCGGGTCCGGCAGGCACGATCCCCGAAGGGTTGAGTGCCTTGACCGAATAGTATCCGGCCTTGATGTGATCGATCCGGGTCACATCCGCGAAGGCGGGCATCTGGAACAACCGTTTCAGATACGAACTCAGCATCGGGTATTCGCGGATCGTTTTCAGATTGCATTTGAAGAGGCCCTCGTAGGCCGGATCGAAACGCACAAGCGTGACAAACAGGCGAATGTCGCTTTCAACGATGCTGTCGCCGGTCAGAAAAGATCTGCCATCAGAAAGCCTGTCTTCCAATTCGTCGAGCATGGCGAACACATCTTCAACCGCTTCGTCATACGCTTTCTGGCTCTGGGCAAAACCCGCCCGGTAGACACCATTGTTGAGCCGATCGTAAAGCGACTGATTCAGTCCCTGGATTTCCGCATCCTTTGAACTTGGTCTGAGGCTTGGAGCTTCTCCGGTTATCGCTTCAAAGGCCGTGTCGAAGATCCGGAGAATATCGGCAGACTCGTTGTTGACGATGGTTTGCCGGTCGCAGTCCCAAAGTACCGGAACGGATGCGCGTCCTGTGAAGACAGGGTCAGCTGCCGTGTAGATCTGATGCATGTAGGATGCACCTATTTCCGGATCTGCGCCTGTGCAGCCGGGGAAATCTCCAAACCGCCAGCCCTCCCCGCTCATGATCGGCTCCAGGACGGATACGGAAACGATCTCATCGAGTTTCTTGAGTTTGTGGGCAATCAGCGTTCGCCCCGCCCACGGGCAGATGTAGTTGACGTAAAGGTGGAAACGCCCGGCTTCCGCCTTCAAGGCCTCCTGTCCTTCCGGCCCTGAGCTGCCATCAGGGGTGATCCAGTTTCGGAAGCTGGAGACCTGCCTTACAAAGCGGCCGGTATTATCGCTTTTCTGATAGGGGTGCCATTCGCCACTCCACTTGCCGTTCTGCAGCATCTCATTGCCCTCGTAATCTGATAATGTGTCTCGAAGTCAACGGTACCGGCGCACTAGCGCCCCAGACCATGCTTGTTGAACCTCGGAAGGAGCCCACCTGTCCTGCTTCCCAGCAATGCCTGCACCAACAGAGCCATTGCCCAGAATGCGGGAAATTCCCAGCCGCCATTCTCATTGGAAAACAGCCAGCCGTTTTGACCGTGAACGAAGGCGATGGCGCCCAGAAGGATGGGAATGAGAGCAAGACTGACAAGGCGGACAAACAGCCCCGAGATCAACAACAGGGCCCCGATCACTTCCAGTGCAATTGTGACATAGGCAAGCGTCCCCGGCAGCCCAAGCGACTGGAAAAACCCGACTGTGCCCGCCGGTGTGAAAACGAACAGCTTCAGGCTCGCATGCGCCAGGAAAAGCGCTCCAAGGGACACACGCAGAAGAAGGGCTGCGTAAGGGGCAGTCTTTGAATCGATCATGTCATTCTCCCTGGATCAAGTTCGAGTTGTCCTGCAGAGATAATTGACGACAAAAACTATATAAATTAATCAAAATTCTACAGTTTGTATCCATTTTGGGGACAGTATGAATCTCGTTGATTGCATGAAGGCCTTCGCGGCGGTTGTCGAAACCGGATCTTTCACAAAGGCGGGCGAACGGCTGGACACGTCCAAGACCCTTGCAAGCAAGAAAGTCCAGGCTCTGGAAAACCACCTGGGAACCCGGTTGCTTCATCGCACGACGCGAAGTGTGAGTTTGACGGAATCGGGCAGGATCTATCATGACAGGTGCGTGCAGCTTCTTGACGATCTGGAAGAGTTGGAAGGCCTTATGCAAAACCAGGTGGCCACGCCGCGCGGACGGCTTTCCGTCACCGCCCCGACGACATTCGGAGAAATGTACCTGGCGCCATGCATGCCTGAATTCAGACGGCGATATCCGGAGGTCTCCGTTGATCTGAGCTTGACCGATCGTCACGTGGACCTTGTCGAAGAGGGGTTTGACGTTGCCGTTCGCATTGCGGATTTGCCGAGCTCTTCCCTGATCGCGCGAAAGCTGGCTCCTACCGCAGTTCATATCTGTGCAACACCGGATTACCTTGCACGTAGCAGCATCCCGGAGCATCCCAGAGATCTGACAAGTCACCAGTGCATTGTCGACACCAATTTCAAGAGCGGCACATCCTGGCCGTTTCATGAGAACGGGCAAAAATTCTCAGTTCTCATCAACGGTGCGCTTTCGGTCAACAGCGCAAGAGCCGTGAGGGAATTCGTTCTGGCTGATGCGGGTCTTGCTCTTTGTCCGGGCTACACGGTTCATGAGGAAATAAGCTCAGGTGCACTGGTGCCTGTGCTGACCGAGTTCAACGCCTTCGAGATTGGTGTCCATGCCGTGTTCAATTCAAAACGCAATCTGACACCGAAGGTCAGAGCGTTCGTCGACTTCCTGGCAGTTGAGATGGCGAGGGTAAGTGATGGATGGTGACACAAAGGCACATCATGCATCGACTTCTGCCGTTAGTTCCTCACGGAGGAAAACCACGGGAAATTGAACACTGCCTCACCTATCTGGCCGAAGGCGGCGTATCACATCGTTGAATTTTCGGCTCTTCAGTCGAAATTCGGGTGGCTGACCACCTACAGCTTTCGACCACCAACGCGCCTTCCGATCCCGGCAAACTGTCGCTAACAAAAACGGTACTGGCGGAAAAGCCGAATTTCCCTGTCTGCGTTCCGGCAGGGAAGATGCGGATCAATTCCTTGTAAGGAAAACGCGATTTGCAGGACTCGATGAAACCGCTCGTGAAGTCACCGTCCGGACTGGACATAACCAGCCCATGATACAGGGATGTGCCGGTACCAATGGTTGGATCATCGATACCCGTTGCGATGTGAAGGACATCACCTTCCTGCACGAAGTGAAGTTCCAGCGCCCGGCCAAACGTTGAGGGTACACCGTTCTTCACGTGGTCACAGACAACAAAACCGTCATAGCTGCCGGTCCAGGAAAATGGCTCTTCAGCAGAGACCGGCGCAGCACATAACGCCACACCGACACCGGCAGCAAGAATTCTGTTCATGTCCACCCTCTCTCATTGGCCCACGAAACCTTGAACCGACACCTGCGTGGTAGCGTTAGCGCGCGGCCCGGATTGCGCTGTCCATCGCCTAGGTCGGGATCTCATTCAACACCATGCAATTACGATTGAGACGAGGCAAGCGCGGCGAAGTAGTTTGTGGCGAGCCGATCAAATCGAGTTGCGATCCGTCTCCAATTTTTGAGCTTTCGGCGGAGCGATGCACCTTCACATGGCTGGAATCGATGGACAATTCATCAGGAACCGGCCACTCGCCGCTATCTTTTCGACGATCTATTGCCAAATCGCTCATTGTGTCCAGCGGTGATAACGATTGCAGATCGTCGTTGGGGGGACCGTAAGCCTCTGGAACATCACGCCAACGGCAACCAACCTTCAAGAATACCGGAGATGATCGTTCTGTCATCCACCCGCGGTTTGCCAAGCTTGCCACGGGGCAAGTGAAGTTCAAGCGCGCACCATGCCTCATCGGATGGCCAGAACAAGTCAGCCATTGAAACCTCCCCACAAATCAGACTCATATCGAGTCTGGTTTGCTGTTTGAATCCAATGTTCTGTTTGGGTTCCCAACCTAAGGTCTGGCCCTGAAAACTGGCGCTCAGGGGTCGGCCGATTCCTCCTGTTGCCGACGCTGGTCGGACCTAAAGCGTTTTCGGTAAAACCTGAAACAACTGACGCTGCCTGAAATCAAAGATTTCAACACGTTAGGTGATGCTGATTGTTTCAACGATTTCCCGAAACGCAATAGCCGACGACAGCAGCGCGCAACCAAGCTGGGCTTTCGGCCAAAGATTACATCCGTCGGCCAGTCACGCACCGCAGATAACCGAGGCGCGTATTATCGGGTCAGCTTTCATGCGGTAGGTGGCCGTCACAAGTTACCTCGCAGTCTCGTCAGCCTTCAAAGATCCTGTGACAAAACTGGGAACGTCTTGTTTCGCTGCAACGGTAAATTGCGATCTTGCCTCCGGGGTTCGGATCACGCCGCTTTCAGTTCAGGTGGACCTTGGCGCACCACGCGGTTAGATTTGATCAGGGCAGATGCTTGAGCGCAGCTCAAGTTGAAGTGCGTCGGTTTAAATGTCTGCGGGCAAGGATCAGAGGAGGATTCAGTGCCTTTTCAGACCTTGCTCGATTCCTTTATCGTGATGTTGGCGTTGATTGGAGCTGCCGTCTGGTTGCGCGAACGCAGTGTTATTCTGAAGAGCGAACAAGCGGTATTTCCCAGGCTTGTGACCGACTTCGTGCTGCCAGCTTTGATTTTCACAAACCTCAGCCGCGACCCCTTGACCCGCGAGAAACTGCTGGTCGCGCTCGTTTTCTTCCTCTCTATCGCCATCGTAACAGCGGCTGCATGGGTCATCGGCCGCAGGATGCGACTGGAAAAGCCAGTACTTGGTTCCTTTGTGCTGGTCTCAGGTGTCGGTAGCAGTTCAACACTCGGATACTCTCTGGTTCAATATGTGTATGGCAACAATGCCCAGATCATGAGCATGGTTGTCGTAATGGGTGAATTGGGTGTTGTGTTGCCGCTGTTCACCGTCGGTGTTGCCATTGCCAGTTACTTCGGCAGTGATAACGACGAGGGAGCGGACATCAGGTCCGTGTTCCTTACCTTCGTGAGGTCGCCAATTTTCCTGGCCTTCATCCTCGGGATCCTGGTTTCTCTCACAGGTTTTCCTGAAAGTCACAAGGCCGTGGTTCTCTTCAACATCGTTCTGGAAATTATAAGCGACTCGTTGAAGCTCTTGGTTGCATTCACGATCGGCTTGATGCTTCGCCCAATTGCCATCCGCCAAATGGCGAAGCTGATTGTATTGGTAGGCGTGCTCAAGCTCGTTTTGGAGCCTGTCGTTGCAGGCACTATTGCGATGGCGCTCGGACTGCCGGAGATTGAGCGAAGCCTTCTCATTATTGAAGCAGCAATGCCCTCGGGCGCTTTGGCTGCCGTTATTGCGGCTCGCTACGGCTGTGACGGGGCCGTCGCCTCCACGTTGCTCATTGGTACATTTGTCCTCAGTCTCGTAGCGATCCCCGTGGTGGGATATTTGATTATCTAGGTTGGCGGCTCGTTCAACACCCTGCAATTGCGATTGAGACGAGGGCAAGCGCGCATCATGCCTCATCGGATAGCAAAAACAAATCAGCCATTGAAACCTCCTCCCAAATCAGACTCATATCGAGTCTGGTTTGCTGTTTGAATCCAATGTTCTGTTTGGGTTCCCAACCTAGTGTCTACAGCCGCGTATCTTTACCGGTTGCCAGACCGTGTGCGCCGGCTGAACAAGAACCTTGCGGCTGATCGTCTTGTAGACAGCCGGGTTTTTCACCACGTAGCTGCTTGCAGGTTGCACGATCACCTTTTCCTTTACCATGCTGTAAACAGCCGGTTGCCGAACGGCGACCCTTGAAGCCGGTTGAACCAGGACTTGCCGGCTCACTGACTTGTAGACCGCCGGATGCTTGACCTTGCAGAGGGTCTTCACCCCTTTGATCATCCGGTATTCCCAGCCGATGCTGGCAGGCTGCACCTGAACCCGGCTTTGCCGTGTCTGGTAAACCGCAGGCGTTGTCCGGTAAGAAACGCTCTCGGGCTGAACCAGAACCTTTCGTTTCTGATAGCCGTAGACCGCCGGCTTCTTGACGACGCGGGATGTGGCCGGTTGCACAAGAACCTGCTGTTGCACCGTCTTGTACACGGCCGGAACAGTCGCCTGTTGATAGCATGAAATAGCCTTGCCTCCGGCGAATGCGGATGTGGCAAGAAATGGACTTAAAATCAGCGCCAGAGGCGCATTCCAGAAACTGCGACGCATAATACTTCCCCCAGTCTGGTGTGGAAAAATCACCCACAACCTGACCTTAGGGAAGTTTTTCAATGAGTTAAAGCGAAAAAGTTAACGCTCGTTAAGAAACAGGATCCTGCTTTTCGCCACCTTCAGGCGCCTGCATCGGTCCCTTTTCGTAGTCCGTATCGGCGTTGATGATGTGCCTCGCCTCTTCGGGGACCCACTCTCCCCAGCGCGGTTGCAGTTGATGGTCAACCGAAACCCGGTCATCGAAAACGAAGCATTCGCCTTTCCAGAGACTGTCTTTTTCCGGAACCTTCTCCAGATAGTTCAATATGCCGCCTTCAAGGTGAAAAACTTCTTCAAAGCCATTCTTGAGCATCCACGCGGTTGCTTTCTCACAGCGAATTCCCCCCGTGCAGAACATGGCCACCTTCGGCTTCTTCTGCAGGTCCTCGCGCCCTTCAACCCAATCGGGAAACTCACGGAATGACTGGGTTTCAGGGTTGAGAGCATGCTCGAAAGTACCAAAGGCGAATTCATAATCGTTGCGCGTGTCGATCACGACCACATCAGGATCAGAAATGAGCGCATTCCAGTCTTCCGGCTTGACGTATTCGCCAACAACCTCGTTCGGGTCGATGTTATCTACCGCCAGGCGCACGATCTCCTGTTTCAGGCGCACTTTCATCCGCTTGAAGATATGACGATGCGTCCAGGCTTCCTTGTGAGTCAGATCTTTCATTCGCGGGTCGGACCGCAAATGAGCAAGGACTTCTCTAACACCGGCTTCAGGTCCGCAAATCGTGCCGTTGATGCCCTCTGACGCCAGGAGAATGCTTCCCCGAACGTCCCGCTCCTTGCAATAGGATTTCAGTGGATCGCGCATCGCTTCAAAGTCGTTCAGCGGCGTGAACATATAAAGGGCGGCAACAAGAAAGTCATTCATCGGATTTGGTCTGCTTCTTCGGAAAACGCCGATTTCGCTAGCGTGCATTCTAGGTCGGTCTTCGACCGTTTGCGCCCTCTATACAGTTACTGTCCGCTTTCTGGAAGGCTGGCAGTTTCCTCAATTGCCTTTGACTTGTTCTCTCAACCGGCATTTCCAAGGTGCGCGGATATGTCTTTGACGCAGTTCAGCAATGGTTTCGAGTAGCTGTTGCGATCGTCACGCAACCGAAAAAGAGGAACGGAAACACTGACGGCTGCTGCCGGACGGTTGTTTTCATCCAGGATAGCAGCCCCAAAACACGCGATTCCGGTCTCGTTTTCCTGATCATCGAATATGAACCCCTGTGCCTGACAACTTGCGATCTGGCTGGCCAGAACATCTGGGTCCGTGGTCGTGAAGGGGGTGATCGCTTCAAACTTCAAAGACCTGAGAAGACTTGCACATTCGGCTTCAGGTAACGCCGCCAGATAGGCCTTGCCAACGCCACTGGAGTGAAACGGCACCGGCGTTCCGATCGTCGAACTCATGCGCACGGTTTCGTGGCTTTCTATCTTGTCGATATAAACCAGTCCTGCACTGCTGGAGATCGCCAGATGAACCGTTTCTCCCGTCCGGTCGCGCAGTTTTTCCAGTGGCTTGCGTGCGAGATCACGGATATCGGAGCGCGCCAGTGCCCTGCGGGCAAGGGAAACCAATCTCAAGCCGGGGAGATAACGGCGGTCCGGCGTCTGAACGATCAGCCCTTCGGCTTCCAGGCCGGCAAGCAACCGATAGAGCGTCGGACGCGTGAACTCGCACTCGGCAAGAAGGTCCTGAAGACGCGGTGGTTCGGAGCGCGCACCGATGTGCTCCAAGAGCCCGATGCTTCGCGAGAGGCTTTGAGTTCCTTGAACGTGTTTCGTCATGTCAATTCCGTCAGCCGCCCTTTCCATTGATTGACAACCGTAACCGTCGCCGCAATACTGTCCACATATAGAACGAATGTCCATTATATGGACAAATCACAAGAGACGCAATGACCAAACCGAAGCAAGACGTTCTGGTGACCGGAGGCACGAGCGGGCTGGGTCAATCCATTGCCCAGGGCTTTTCGCGTGCAGGATACAACGTGATAGCCGCAGGGCTCGGACCTCTGCCCGAGAGCCAACCCGGTCTGGCATACAGGCATCTTGACGTGACGGTGGCCCAGACCATCGAAGACATCCTGTCGGAATGTGCATCGCTCCATGTGGTTGTGAATGCCGCCGGTGTCATTCGGCGCGGCGAGGAACTCAACCCTGAGGTCTTTGCCCAGGTCGTCGACATCAATCTGACGGGAACCATGCGCGTCTGTTCCGCAGCACGCACCCAGCTGGCGGCAACTGGTGGCTCAATCATCAACATCGCGTCGATGCTCACCTATTTTGGCGGCGGCCTCGTTCCCGCCTACGCCTCGTCCAAAGGCGGCATCGCGCAGCTGACAAAGTCTCTGGCGATTGCCTACGCGCCGGACGGTATCCGAGTGAATGCACTTGCTCCCGGCTGGATCGCGACCCCTTTGACCCGCAATCTTCAGGAAGATCCGGAACGCAGCGAGGCGATCCTGTCACGCACTCCGATGGCCCGTTGGGGCCAGCCTGAAGATCTTGTCGGCCCGGCGCTGTTTCTGGCCTCTGACGCCGCCGGTTTCGTGACGGGCACTATTCTCAACGTTGACGGCGGCTATGCCGCGGTCTGAACACTCTAAACAATCAACCAAGCGGAAAGCCAATGCCTCTTGTCAGTGAAGATCAAAATCCTCGCGTTCCGTACAAACATCCGATGCCGCCCGACGCGTTGCCCGAGATCGTGATCCCGAACGCGCTGTCCGAAGACGATCCGCGCATGTGGGTACAGCAGGCCGAGCACGTATTCTTTCGCCCTCTGTGCCTCAATGTCAGCCAGGGCTATTGGATGAACCTGTTGAAGGTCACCAAATCCGGAGTGCTGTCACGCCACCGGCATCCGAACGCCGTGCACGGGTTCGTGCTGAAAGGTCGCTGGCACTATCTTGAGCATGAATGGGAAGCACGCGAAGGAGGCTATGTTTTTGAACCTCCGGGGGAAACCCACACGCTTGTCGTGCCTGACGATGTCGAAGAGATGATCACCTATTTCCAGGTAAACGGCGTCATGTATTACGTCGATCCTGACGGAAATCACCTGGGTTATGAGGATGTTTTTACAAAGATCGATATGTGCCGGGCACATTTTGAGAAGGTCGGCCTTGGTGCGGACTATGTGAAGACCTTCATCCGGTAAGCATCATGACAAATGTGAGCTACGATTTCTCGGGTCGTACCGCCATTGTCACGGGCGGCGCGGCCGGGATCGGTGCGGAGATTGCGCGTCACTATGCGGCTGCCGGCGCCCGGGTAATGATCTGGGACATGAACGCACCAGCCTCTCCGCCGGGAGGGGCTGAATACTGCAAAGTGGATATCAGTCAGCCGGACCAGATCGAACAGGGACTGGCAACAACCCTTGATGCGTTCGGCGGCGTAGACTTCCTGTCCCACAATGCGGGATTTGCCGGCCCCACGCTGCCCGTGACCGATTGCGATCCCGATACCTGGGCAAAAGTCATCGAGGTGAATCTGACGGGTACCTTTTATCTCGCCCATGCAATCGTGCCGGTCATGCTGCAAAAAGGCACCGGCAGGATCATCAACATGGCTTCGCTGGCGGGCAAGGAAGGCACGCCCAATGCGTCGGCCTATTCCGCCGCCAAGGCAGGCGTCATCGGTTTCACCAAGTCATTGGCAAAGGAACTGGCACAAACCGATATCCGGGTAAATTGTGTTGCTCCGGCTGCGATCCAGACCGCCATCCTGGATCAGATGACCCCTGAATTCGTGCAGGTCATGATCGACAAGTCTCCCATGAAACGACTTGGGTCCATCGAAGAAGCAGCCCGCATGGTGATGTGGCTGTCTTCAGAAGACTGCTCATTCAACTCCGGTGCGGTTTTCGACCTTTCCGGCGGACGTGCCACCTACTGAGAACGATAAATGACACAGGCTATTGACGGATTGACAAGCCGCGCGATGGATGCCGCTCCCTCCATCACCCGCGAACTGGCTAATACTGCAATGGGAACCCAAGGACTGATCCCCCTCTGGTTTGGCGAACCCAACGAACCAACACCGAAATTCATTTGCGACGCCGCCACCCGGGCGCTTGCAGATGGAGAAACATTCTATGCCGAAGGATTGGGTCGCCCCTTCCTGAGGCACGCTCTTTCCGACTACATGACCAACCTCTATGGCCGGCAAATCGGATCGGACCGGATTGCCGTCACCGTGTCCGGTGGCAATGCTCTCAATCTGGCCTTCCAATCGGTGCTGGAAGAAGGGGATATGGTTGCCACCATCACGCCTGCCTTTCCAAATCTTCTGGCCATTCCAAGGTTGCAGGGTGCACGCCTGATCACCCATTCGATGGAAATCCGTGATGGACGCTGGCACCTTGATGTCGATGCATTTCTGGAGGCAGCAAAGCCTGCCAAGGCGGTGCTATTGAACTCACCGTCGAACCCGACGGGTTTCATGCTCGAGCACGATGACATGCGCCACATCTTGCACGTTCTGCGCCAAAGGGGCACCTGGCTGATTTCCGATGAAGTCTACGCACGCATCGTGTTCGAACGCACTGTCGCCTCCTCCTTCCTTGACGTTTCCGAGCCAGAAGACCGCCTGATCGTGGTCAACTCCTTTTCAAAGTCCTGGGCGATGACCGGCTGGCGTCTCGGTTGGCTGACGCTTCCTCCTTCGTTGACACCGGTCATCGAAAAGATCGCCGAGTTTTCAGTCGCTTGCGCTCCGCCGTTCGCTCAACGGGCTGCGGTAACGGCACTGGCCGAGGGAGAACCCTTTATCGCCGAGACCATCGCAAAATATCGCCTGGCCCTCGATCTGGTGAAAGAAACTCTTGCCAGCCACCCGAAAGTGACCTTTCCCGTGCCCAACAGCGCTTTTTATGCCTTTTTCAGACTGAACGGCGTTGAGGATTCCGTGTCTCTTGCACGCGATCTGATCGCAAACGCCAAAGTAGGACTGGCTCCGGGAGAAGCGTTTCTGATGAAAGAACCCGGCTGGTTCCGGCTCTGCTTCGCCCAAACACCGGAGCAGCTCGGCGAGGCGTTGGAACGGCTTCAGCCATGGCTGAAACAGACGCACGGCTAGGCAAATGTCGGAAAGCGAAGCAGCCGCATTCGCTTTCCGACTGATCCAAAGATCCTTAAAGGGTCACCACCGCCTTAATCAGGGTTTCCCGGTCACTCGCCAAATCGCCAAACGTGTTCTGAAAATCTGCAAAAGGAATTTTTCTTGAGCAAAGCGCATCCGTGTCGACCGATCCATCCTTGATGGCCTTCATCACGGTCTCGAAGTCCTGCCGCGTTGCATTGCGACTGCCGATGATCTGGGTCTCCCGCTTATGGAACTCGGGGTCTTCAAAGCTGATCTGTTCCTTGACCACGCTGACCAGAACATATCGGCTGCCATGAGCAAGCAACGGAAACCCCGCTTCGATTGCTCGAACATTCCCCGTCGCGTCAAAGACCACATCGAAGCCGTCGGAAAGCGGACCGGAAAGCAAGTCGGATCCGGCTAGATGGACATCCTCAAAACCGAACTTTTCTTTCGCCTGGGCAAGTCTGGCCTCGCTCAGGTCGAGAAGATGCACTTCCGCTTCTTCAAGCCTTGCGAAAAGAGCAACGCCCAGGCCGATTGGACCGGCGCCGGTCACGAGAACCCGTTCGCCCCTCACAGGGCCGGCCCTGCGCACCGCATGAGCTCCAATCGCCAGAAACTCGACCATTGCAGCCTGGATTTCGCTCAAACCCGTTGCCCGGTAGAGGTTTTGAGCCGGAACCGCGATTCTTGAACACAGTCCACCATCACGATGCACACCCAGAACTTCGATATTGCTGCAGCAGTTCGGTTTGCCTTTTCTGCACGCCCGGCATTCACCACAGGAAAAATACGGATTGATGACCACAAGCTCTCCAGCAGTCCAATCCTGAGCGCTCATCGCAACTCTTCCACTGAGCTCGTGCCCGATAACTCTCGGATACTCCAGGAACGGGTGTTTGCCATCAAATATGTGATAGTCGGTCCCGCAGATACCGACTGCCTCGATATCGACCAGAACCCAACCGTCCGGTGCCCGGACCGGCAACTCACGCGTCTCCAGTCTGAAGACACCCGGCTCGACCACGACACCGCATGGCATGACCGCAGTGGATGACGTGCGCTTCGACTGTTCAATGTTCATTGGAGTTTTCCTGACTGCGCGGCACCCAGTCGTGCGGCAACTCACCCTTGATGATCAGGCTGAGAACGTCGTCCTTGGTCACATCCTCGATCCTGTGTGATCCCACATTCTTGCCCTTATTCATCACCACGACCCGGTCGCAGAGTTCAAAAACATCATGCATGTCATGACTTACCAGAAAAATGCCAATCCCTTCAGACCGCAGTCTCTTGATCAACTCGCCGACCATAGCCGTTTCCGACGGTCCGAGGGCCGCCGTCGGCTCGTCCATAATCAGGATTTTCACATCGAAGTAGATTGCCCTGGCGATCGCGATAACCTGCCGCTGTCCGCCTGAAAGGCTTGCAACCGGATCGTTCAGGTTCTTGAAATTCGGATTGAGTTTTTTCAAGACACGGACGGTTTCGGCCATCATCCTGGTGTCGTCCAGGTTGCCGAAACGGGTTTTCAGTTCCCGGCCGAGAAACAGGTTGGACGGCGCATTGAGGTGATCGGCAAGCGCGAGCGTCTGGTAAATGGTCTCAATACCAAGATCCCGCGCATCATGCGGATTATGAATGGTTGCGGCTTTGCCATTGACCTTGATCGTGCCTTCGCTGGGTATCATCGCTCCCGACAGAATGCGCATCAGGCAGGACTTGCCGGCGCCATTGTGTCCCAGAACGCCAACCACTTCGCCTGGATGAAGGTCCAGCGAGACGCCGTTGACGGCACGAATTCCGCCGAAGTGCTTTTCTATGTCTGTCATCTGCACAAGTGGAGGAGCAGACTGGGTTTGCGGGGTCATGTTCGGGTCCTACGAAGGATCAAAAAAAGAACCGGAAGCCCGAGGTAGGGAGGCTTCCGGCCAAGTTGCAACGGGTTAGTAAAGGACGTTCTGAACTGCGGGGTGATCGATATTGTCTTTGGTTGCTAGAACCACACCCGTGTCGATGAAGTTCGGAACTTCTTCACCATTCAAAAGCTTCATGATGGCCTTCACGCCGAGTTCTCCCATCTGGAAGGAGCCCTGAACCGCAGTTCCGGCGAGCGTTCCGTCCCGCACAAAGTCTTGAAGATCGGTGTTGCCGTCGAAACCGAGAGCCGTGAGGCTGCCTGCCTTGCCTGACTGAACAATGGCACGTCCCATGCCGATTGCGGTCGGTTCGTTTGCGCCAAAGATACCCACCAGGTCGTCATTTGCGGCCAGAATGTCCGTGGTCTGATTCAGAGCCGTTGCCATTTGCGACTGTGAGTAGAACGGCCCAACGATCTCGATGTCGGATTTTGCATTGATACGCTCAACGAAGCAGCCAACCCGCCCAACCTCGGACCCGACACCGGCCACATAGGACATGACTGCCACTTTACCCTTGGTGCCGACCTCGGACATCATCTTGTCCGCGACAAGCTGACCGGCAGCGCAGTTATCCGTTGAAAGGAAGGACTGGTAATATTGCTTGCCGTTGTCGGCCAACCCAGAGTCGATGATCACAACCGGGATCTGCGCTTCGAAGGCCTTCTTGACCGCAGGTACAAGAGCTTCGGGATCGGAAGGTGCCAGCACAATTCCGGAAACACCGCGGTTCACTGCGTTTTCAACCAGACTGACCTGGTCCGCGATCGCAGATTCTGAGGCCGGGCCGTTGAAGGTCATTGTATGCCCTTCCTGACCTTCGATTGCGGCACTCGCTCCCTTATTCACGTTCTGCCAGAAATTCGAGTTCGTCGTCTTGACGATGACTGCGATTTCCCCTGCCTGCACGGCCGCCGCCGATAGCGCAAGTGCACTCACCATGACTGCAGTCGTAATCAGCTTCTTCATTGTGTTCTCCTCCGATTGAAGATGCGTTGCTAAGAGATCCGGCTTGTCAGCGCCGGTTTCGGATCTGATCGACATAGACCGCCAGGATGACGATGACGCCGATCACGATTTGCTGGATGAAAGCGGAAACGCCTGCCATGTTGAGGCCGTTCCGGAGCACGCCGATAATGAACGCGCCGATCATCGTGCCCGAGATGTTGCCGACACCACCCATCAGTGAAGCGCCTCCAATGACGGCGGCCGCAATGGCGTCGAGCTCATACATGACGCCTTCGTTCGGCTGCACTGTCACCAAACGGGACATCAGAACATTGCCCGCAAGTCCTGCCAGAGCACCGGAAAGCGTGTAGGCAAAGATCTTGGTTCGATCCACAAGCACCCCGGAAAGACGGGCAGCCTCCTCATTGGAGCCGGTCGCATAGATGTGACGCCCTGCCTGACGGCGGTTCAGCAAGTAAGCTGCCAGCAACGCCATGATCGCCAGCAGGATCACCGGATAGGGAATTCCAGGAAAAACGACCTTCGGAAAGATGCCGCCAGTTTGCTCGACAATTCGGAACAAGGAGCCGTTACCGAGCCATCCAAAGGCTTCTCCCAGGCGCGAAATTGGCGCCGCACCGGTCAACTGAAGAGCCAGACCGCGCGCAATCAGCATCATGCCCAAAGTGGCGACAAACGGTGTGATGCGCATCTTGGTGATGACAAACCCATTGACCAGGCCACAGGCTGCTCCAGCCAGAATTCCGGCTGCCATTGCCGGTGCAATGGGAAGTCCTGCTTTGACGCTCAATCCCGTCACAACTCCAGACAGCGCAAGTACGGAGCCGACACTCAAGTCAATACCACCGGTGATGATGACGAGCGTCATGCCGATGCCGAGCAGACCGATAACGGAAGTCTGCAGTAGAACCGTCAGACCGTTGTTGACCGTGAAGAACGCATCGTTGCCAAAGGAAAAGGCAAATACGAGGACAGCAAGCGTCAGCAGCGCGGAAAGTTTGTGAAACGATCCGGCTGAAAGCCTGAATGTCCAGGATGCCGGAGCCACTGCCCTGTCAAAATCAGCCATATCACCTCCCAGGCCGAGGTTTTGAATTTAATTATTAAATACAATATGACTCTCATGCTGGATTTCCGTCAATTGTTTTTTATTTAAAAATACAAAAACAATAAGAATTGTCCTGCCAAACGGATGTGTTAGGATTCTTGAATGGCACGAACTGACGATCGATTCCGAAGCGCTTACAACACTTTGCTGGATATCTGCGGCAACATGGAAGTTGGAGACCAATTGCCCGCCGAAACTGTTCTGGCAAACAGGATGGAGGTAAGCAGAACCATAGTCCGCGGTGCTTTGCAGAAACTGGACTCAGAAAATCTCGTTGAGTGGGAAGGCCGCCGAAAGACCCTAGTTCGGAAACCGGAACCTAGACATCGTCTGACGCCGGCTGAGAGCCCTCCTTCCACCGAAGAGTTGGAACAACAGTTTCTTGATTGGATTCTGCGCTTCGACATTCCTGCCGGAACTTCACTCAACGTTGCACAGCTTTCACGTCAATTCAGTGTATCGGCGCACAGTCTGCAAGAGTTTCTTTCCGGCCTCAGCCGCTTCGGCCTCGTTGAACGCCGTCCCAAGGGCGGATGGATCCTGTCAGGCTTCACAGCAGGTTTCGCGATCGAGCTTTCAGATTTCCGCCTTGTGTTGGAAATGAATGCCGTCAGGCATCTTCTTGCCTTGCCGGACGATCATGAAATCTGGAACAAGCTCCAGGATCTGAAGCGGGAACACGAAGAACTCAGAACAGACCTGGCAAGCCGATATCACGACTTCTCAATGCTGGATGGAAAGTTCCACGCGACCGTCAACAGCGTCGTCAAAAACAGGTTTGTTGTTGAAGCCCAGAAGCTCATCTCGCTGATTTTTCACTATCACTACATGTGGGACAAGCGGGACGAGCTGGAGCGCAACGCAGCGGCAATCGAGGAACATCTCGACTGGATCAACGCCATGTTGGAAAGGGACGTCGAGAAATCCGAGGCAGCTGCCCTCAAACACTTGCGCCGGTCTAAGGAGACGTTGCTGAACTCCCTCAAGGGACATCAATTGGTCTAGCTATATCCAAAAAGCATAAATCCCGCCAAACTGGCTGTGGTTCTTGGATAAGATTGTTCCCATGTAAACGGTCGCGCAGCAGGAACCGGTCCGTCAGAATATTCCTCACGAACCGGGCCTGGCTCAGGTCAGTCAGCCTGAAATCGTGGAACCCACAACCGCCTCAAGTCGCGGCATTTGCATGTCTGGATCGCTCGCCTTGGCCCACTTCAGAAAGCTGCCGATACGCCTGTCGACTTTTTCCGCATGGTTCTGCGCAATGTCCGAAAGTTTGTGGTCAAGAAAGGGATTCTGAAACCGGTCGATGGTCGTCTTCACATAGGCTTCCGCTTCCTCGGCTCTGCCCTGGGCAGCAAAAGCGGGAACGACTTCACGTGCATACAAGTCCTTCAGGTCCGCCAGTTCCACGTCATCTTCGATGGCTTCCCTGACAAACTGCCGAGACAACGAACCAGCAGCCAGCCAGCGAGACACCATGTAGGTGTGTCCGAGGTTGAGGATGTAGAGCTTAAGCGTTTCGACCTGCTCAAGATCATCCACAACACGCACGTCGGGGTGCTCACACGGCACGATGAGGCCGGGCTGGTTCTCAATCGCCCAAAGCGCATAAGGTTCGGCAACCGCACCGGCCGGTTCCAGCGGCTCGGACACGATCCGGTCCACCAGCGAATTGACCCACAGGACTTCCGACTGAAGCCAGGCGCGGAATTCTTCCGGGTAAATCTGTGCAATGGACAGAACAAGACCCCGCAGGACCGTGCCATTTTGTGGAATGAGTTCCGCAGGCATTACCTGAATAGGTTCTCCACCTGCTCTGAAACGTTGAAACAGAAACCAGGTGAGCTTGGCCGGATAGGACATTTGTGCGGAGAATTCCGCTGTCTTGTCGGCGTCCTGCGGTCGGAAACCGGCATCGGCGGTGTTGGATATGATGATCCTGGCCTTCCCCTTGATGATAGCAGCAATTTCTGCAAGGTCGAAAGGAAGAGACAGTCCTCGGGCAACGCTCTGAACTGTTCTGACCGTGTCGACCAACTCTCCTTGGTCCACCCCTTTGATTTGGACACTGTATCCCTCCGGATCCGCCAGTGCTTGCAACCGACTCGCGCGGGAAGCGTCGCCACTGCTTTGGACGACGGTAATCCGACCCAACGCCCGCCCCTCCCGCAGCGCTTCAGATATGAAGAGATCTGCATGGGCTTGCAGAAAGCGGCTGGTCCCGAACTGGACAATCGGCGTTGTCGGCATGGTGTCTCCTTTAGATATTTTGTTTTTTATTATTTAAGACATAACTGGTCAACCGAGTTTCCTGACCAGGCAATTTCCGGCCAAACGAAAACGGGCGCAATCCTTTCGAATTGCGCCCGGCACTGATTTCCCGAAATCAGATCTCGTGCTTTTCAATCACTGAAAAGACTGCAGATATGCAATGACATTGTCGATGTCGGCTTCCTTGCGAAGACCGGCGAAGGACATCTTGGTTTTCGGAACAACCTTTTTCGGCTTGGTCAGGAAGGCGGTCAGGGTTTCCTCGTCCCACACTAGACCGCCACCGGCAAGTTCAACCATGCTCTTGGAGTATTTGAAGCCCTCGACCTGACCGGCCGGGGCATCGATGATGCCGTTCAGAGCAGGTCCGACCTTGTTCTTTGCGCCATCGCCAACAGCGTGGCAGGCCTTGCATTTCTTGAACACCTTTTCACCGGCAGCTGCATCCCCTTCGGCAAGCGCCGGAGACGCCAGCGCAAGTCCGACCGCTGCCACCAGGCATGAGATTGCGTATTTCATATCCAATCCTTTCCGTGTACGCCGAATTCGAAACCGGCTTTTTCGGAACAGCTCGGTCGAATGACGCTTCTGAGATTCATCGCCACAAGAAACGGGTTTTGGCCCGTTTTCTCTTTGATTTTCATCAAGCGGTCATCGGTTAATTCCGCCATCGCAAGGTGTGTGGAACCGCCTGACCGAAACCCTCTTTCTGTTCTGATCTCCATTTCCCAATGGCATAAGCAGGTTAGCCGCGTTCAAGACGTGGCTGCTCAAGCATTGAGCAATCAGGTCCGGGTCCTGGGTTTGGTCAAAATCGGGAAATACACCCAGGTGAACAGCCCGAACGCGGTGATCCAGAGCGCGCCTGAGGTCAGCATGACCGGGAAATAGTCCCAGAACTGCGTTCCGAAGGTTCGCAGCAGCGCAGCCGCAATGACTGCGAGATAGGCCAGCATGATCGGCGTCGAAACTTTCAACGGACGCCCGCTGTGACCAAGGGAGGCCCTTGTCATCATGGCAAGCGTCATCCCGCCAACGGCACCTGCAGCAAGAAGATGAAGGGCAGCGGTTTCGCTGAACGCACCGAAAGTCAGGCTGAACCCATAAACGAGGTAACCGACCGACAGCAGCAGGAAGGCGGCATGAAGGATCCAGAGGATCGGACTGTCCAGTGTAACCCAGCCTCTCCAACCGGACACCCGGCCGAGATTGGCGGCGCCCGCTCCGAGACAAAGGAGCCCGAAGACCGTTGCGGGAACCGGCAGTGCACTGGCCACTGCGGACAGGACCGCAAGCAAAATGCCAGCCCTGTCGAGCCAGGTTCTCGATACAGGCATCGTCCCGGCATAGCCAACCCGGTTAAGAGCATTTCGGGTAAAGGCGGGAACGACACGTCCCCCGATAATCACGATCATTGCAGCGCTGACGAAGAGCCCCAGTCGAACACCGGTTTCAGCAGACCCTTCCGTCCATCCGATCCATTCAAGGTGCATCAGAAGATTGCCGGTAAAGAGCGCGCTCAGGAGAAAAAGGAACACCGCATTTCGGACCTGAGACTTCTTGGCCAGCCTTCCGATTATGCTGGTCGCAAGGATCGGAACAAACGCCAGATCCACAAGCGCAACCAGGACCGGGTCGAGCAATCCGGAGAACCAGACCGCAAATCGTCCCAACAGCCAGACCGCTCCGCTGCAGGTCACAAACAGGGCACCGGATTCCCTGGACCCCGTCCAGTTCGGCACGGCCGTAATAAAGAACCCGGCCATGACCGCGACTGTGTAGCCGAAGACCATTTCATGGGCGTGCCACAGATGAGGTGCCATACTCATTGGGAGGGAAACGAACGCACCTCCGGCAGCATGAACACCAAGCCAGATGTTCCAGGCCAGCATCGCAATGACGGAAAAAATGCCGGCAGCAAGAAAGTAGAAGCGAAATCCGGCGGACAGAACCGTGGGAAATCGATTTGCCATCTTTGTCGTTTGCGGATGGGTAGTTGCGGCCATATGTCTGCCCTTAAGGGGAATTCCGGGGTGGATTGAACTCAGGACTTGCTATTCAACAAGGTAAAGTCTGGCGATGGTCGCAGTACCGGCGCCAAAAAGACTTGACCATCGTCAAGTCATTAATAAATCCTGAGTGTAAATCTCATATATACCCTCCCTTTCCGGGAGATTTCAGTCGACTGTCCGACGAGGAACTTGGAACTTCTATGCTTGAAAACGGTTGGATAAATTTTGCGGCATCATTCGCAGTCTTTTTCGCCTCCCACATGATACTGATCCGCCCGCCTGTCCGTCCGGTACTGGTCCGCCTATTGGGGCAACGCGGTTTCTCGGTGGCCTATTCGGCGCTCTCCGTTCTGATCCTGTGGTGGATGATCGAAGCGGCTCAATCGGCTCCTTACGTCGAGCTCTGGTCATGGGAACCGTGGCAGAACTGGATGCCGATCCTCGCAATGATACCGGTTTGCGTGATCGTGGCCTTTGGCGTTGGAGTGCCGAACCCGTTTTCGTTTGGCGGTCTGCACAATGACCGGTTCGATCCCGATCATCCCGGCCTGGTTCGCTGGATGAGGCATCCCGTTCTTGTGGCGTTGTTACTTTGGTCCACCGCACATTTGATCCCCAATGGCAATCTCGCGCACGTCATTCTCTTTGGAGCGTTCTCACTGTTTTCGCTGCTCGGCATGAAAATCATCGACAAACGACGCCAAAGAGAAATGGGAAATGACTGGGACAGACTTCTGAAAGCGACACGAAACGCTCCACCGCCAAGAGTTTTGCCGACGCTGAACGCGCTTGTCCGGTTCGCGGTCGCCCTCATCGTTTATATGGCACTGGCCCATTCCCACCCCTATTTTGCGGGCGTGAATCCCTTTGCCTGACTGGATTATCTGACCTGAAAGGGTGCTCCTGACAAAGTGTTGATCGACATATCTGGCCTATCATCGATCTCACGCTGAAAAACACTTGACCTGACCATCAAATTTCTAGTTAAAACTGGATAACAGGGCAGAAAATCGATATTATTGGATATGTCAATTCAAACTCAAACTGATCCGGCGCAGGAGCCCTCGGCGACACAACGCGCATATCTTGCGATCCGGCGTATGATCCTGATTGGCGAATTGCCACCGGGTGAAAAGCTCAAGATCGAAAAGCTTCGTACCATTCTGGATATGGGCGGATCTCCCATTCGCGAAGCCCTCACCCTCCTGGTTTCCGACCTGCTTGTGGAACGCCTGGATCAAAGAGGATTTCGCACAGCCGAAATCAGTCCGCACAACTTCACAGAAATTCTGAAGCTCCGCTGCCAGCTTGAAGAGATGGCTTTGCGTGAAAGTCTGGCCAACGCGGATCATGCCTGGGAAGACCGGCTGGTGCTCGCTCATCATCGAATGATGCGCGAACCGCGGACCAACGTGGAGCGCTTTGAGGAGCTTCACAAGGCCTTCCATCTGAACCTCTTGAGTGCCTGCCAGTCCCCGGTTCTTCTGAAGTTCTGCAATCAGCTTTACGACCTCAACATCCGCTACCGCTACCTTGCGGGAAAGGCGCTGAATTACTCCAAGCGCGATATCAGCAAGGAACACACGGACATCATGAATGCGGCGGTTGACCGGGATGCGGACAAGGCCTGCCACCTGCTGCTCGACCACTACCGGACGACCGGTGCTTTTCTTGAAAAGCACTTCACCTCGGTAGCGGCAGAATAGGAAATCTTGCGAAAAAATAAGGCAGGGGGGCCGGACTTCGGGATTCGGCCCCCCGCCCTTTTCAGGTGCCCTCAGGCACCAGAACCAGATCGAACGAAGCGAGCAGGTACGGTCCCTCGACCTGCCCGGATAGCTCAAACCCTTCTCCCGGGAACGATCCGGCCGGCTGCTCCACATAAGTCATGACCAGATCTTCGCGAACGCCGAAAACCGTGTCCTCGTCGAGATAGGGATCATCATCGGGAAAGATCTCTGTCACCAGGGGACGGAACCCCGGCGCCTTGACGATGTAATGCAGATGCGACGGTCGCCACGGGTGCCGTCCGCTTGCACGCAATATGTCGCCGACAGGACCATCTCCGGGAACCGTGTAGCTCACCGGTTTTACCGTGGTGAAGGCATAGCGCCCGTCCTTCCCGGTCGTCTGCATGCCGTGGAAGGAATAAGTGTCCTGATTCGGATCCTGACTTGAATACAGGCCGTTTGGCGCGGTCTGCCAGATATCCAGTTCGGCACCTTCTATCGGGTTGCCGCCCGTGTCCCGGATCGTTCCTTCGGCCAGCAGCACCTGTTCCTTGAAATCCTTTCTCAAGTCTCCGCCGATCGGCAACGGCGGCGCACCGGTGATGTGAAAGGGACCGAGAACACTTGAAGAAGTACCGTTCGGGCTGGAATGCAACATGTCGACCAGGGAAGAGAGCCCGAGAACATCGGACAGAAGCACGAACTCATGCCGTTCATCATCCGATATCCTGCCCGCCCATTCCAGGAACTCGATCCCCTTGCGCCATTCATCGTGGGTCAGGTTGGTTTCGCGGGCAAAGGCATGCAGATGCGAGACCAGGCTCTGCAAGATCTTCCTCAACCTCGGGTCTGTGTCCGACCCGAAATAGCCCATGAAGACGTCCGTTATGTTGTCCTTGGTGACGTGACGCATAAAATTCCTCTCCAAGACCTAATTCAGAATTGCCAGGCTGAGCGATGGCCAGCGGATAAGGGCGATAAGGACGATCAGCATCACCAGAGCAAACGGGAATGCTCCGACAAAAACGTCCTTCAGCGAGATCCGCGGATCGTTCAACGTGGCCTTGATGACGAAACAGGATATGCCGAGCGGGGGTGTCAGAAGACCGATTTCTGCCCCGACGACGGTGACAATCCCGAACCATATGAGCGAAAGACCCATCGGCTCCACAAGCGGCAGAAACAGGGGCACGACGATCAGGATGATCGATGCGGTGTCCAACAGCGTTCCCAGGAAGATCATCATCAGCACATAGATGACCATGATCCAGAAAAAGCTCATCTGGGTTTCGGTCAACAGGTCCCCAAGCTCATTCGGCAGGCCCGCCAGACCCAGCATCCTGCTGTAGATGGACGCTGCCGTAATCAGGAACAGGATCGAGGCGGTGATGTGCCCGGTCTCCAGAAGCGCATTCCACAGGGACTTGAGCGTCAGCTTTTTCCTGACGGCTGCGATCAGCAATCCGAGCAAGGAGCCGGCTGCCCCTGCTTCAACCGGTGTCAGCCAACCGGTGTAGATCCCGCCAAGCACCGCTGTTATCAGCAAAAGGGTCGGAACGGTCTTGTCCGCGATCTCCAGAGCAGACATCCACTCCGTGTCCTTGGCGGCACGCCCTCCGACATAGTCAGGTGTCAACCGCCCCATGAGGAAGATGGCAACCACATAGGCAATCGCAAGCAGAATGCCAGGAACGACACCGGCCAGGAACATGTCGCCGACGCTCTGCTCGGCAACAAAGGAATAGATGATCAGCATTGCGGAAGGCGGAATGATCATGCCGAGAACGGACGACCCGGCCACCACGCCAACGGCGAAGCGCGGATTGTAGTCAAAGGCGAGCATCTGCGGCACGGAAACCTTTGAGAAGACCGATGCCGAGGCGATCGAGGAACCGGTGACGGCCGCAAACACCGCATTGGCACCGACGGTGGCCATGCCGATCCCGCCCTTGACCTTGCGGAACCCGGAATTCATCACGGTGTAGATGTCTGCACCGAGCCCGGCTTTAGAAACGATCAGCCCCATAAAGGTAAAGAGCGGCACGGTCGCGAACGTGTATTCCATCACGCTGTCGCCGATCGCGATTTTCAGGAGGTTGATCGCCAGATCGAAATTGTCCCGCATCAGGATAATCGAGACGAAAGAGACCAGGCCGAGCGCTATCGGGATGTAAACGCCGAGATAGACCAGAACAACGATCGCGACGACAGACAGCATACCAATTTCGATAGGTGTCACGACTTATCCTCTGGCTGTTCATTCAGGCGGACCGGATCGACTTTCTTGTCCGGACTGAGCACTTTCATTGCAAACAGGACCGTGCAAAGCGTTGCACTCAGGTAGATGGCCAGTTTCACCGGCCACCAGGGCGCTGTGAACACTCCCGGCACGCCAAAAAAGTCCCTGGTTTCATACATTTCGACAAATTCCGGCCAGATGGCATAGGCGACAAGTGCCATGAAGACTGCCGAAGCAAAGTTGATCGCACGCCGAAGCGTTTCGGCCAGCCTCGGCTTTGTTGTCTGCAGAATGGTCAAGAACCCGTCTGACCGGGTCAACCTGTTGGTCCTCACGACATCCGGCAACTGCAGGAAAACAATCAGAACCATGGAGAACTGGACAACTTCCACTGCACCCCGGAAAGGCGCGTTGAAGAACCCGCGTGCAACAACGTCATAGTTCACGATCAGAACCAGACCGAGCACGATAAGGGTGCCAACTGCGTTGGCGGCAATAGCAACCCAGTTGGCAAGTTGTGATAAGGCGCGAACGCCATTTTCAAGTGGACGCAGCATCCCGGCGCTCCCGCTTATTCTCGCTGCGATTACTGTGTCAGTTCAGCTGACCAGTCACGGACCGGAGTAAAGCCGGCTTCCTGCAGCTTGGCCATATACGCCTTGAGCATGTCACTGCCCGGTTCGCCCTTGGCATCCAGATCCGCAGCCCATTCGACCGCGATATTCGGCATGGCTTCCGCCCATTGCGCCCGCTCTGCAGGATCCATCTCGACAACCGTTCCGCCGGACTCGACGAAAGCGGCCCGGCTGGTGTCGGCGCGGTCCATTGCAAGTCCGGCAACATGATCGCGATATTCCACGGCAACATCCTGCAAGACCTGCTTCACTTCATCCGGCAGCTTGTCCCAGTAGTCCTTGTTGACCGTGATCGTCTTCGAGTTCACTGCCCCGAGATCGGCCTTGAGCATGTAAGGCGCGACTTCCGCGATCTTGAAGGTCTTGGCAGCTTCCGGCCACAACATTGCATTGTCCACCAGCCCGGTCTGCAGCATGTTGTAGAAATCCGTCAAACCACCGCGAACGCCAGCAGCACCTTCAATCCCTTCCAGATAGCGCAGGTTCATGCCGGCTCCGGCAACCTTGCTGCCTTCGACATCGGAGATCGATGCGATCGGCTCCTTGGAGAAAACCTGGTAGGTGTCGAGAACCACACCGGTCGCCAGGTAGACCTGGTTCTGAGCCTCGAATTCCTTCTGCATGGTCGGGAATTCCTTGGCGATCTCGTCAACAGCCTTGGCGACCGCCCGGGAATCGGGAGCGATAAAGGGTGTAACCGCTGCAATCGCCTGGCTTGGAAGCTTGGAGGAATGGAAGATCGTCGTGACGATACCGATGTCTCCAAGTCCCAGCTTGACGCCTTCCAGAACGCCCTTGGGCTTGACGATGGATCCGCCATAGCTTTCCTGCCAGTCCATCTTGTAGTTGCCGGTTTCAGCCAGGCGCTTGTCGACTTCCGGTATGAAGAAGTTGGTGAATTCCTTGACCCAAAGTGCCCTGGACGGATACCCGTCGATCACAACGGCCTTGATGGTTTCGGTCGCAAAGCCCGGCATCGCAGTCGCACTCAAGAGCGCCATTGCCAGCGCACTTCGCCTTGTCATTTTTCCAATCATGGCATTCTCCTCCCAAAGAAAGCGAGACCGGTCAGGCTTTCTGCCAGATCGTCTCCATTGCGGTCCCCGACTGCTCGAACAGTTTTGAAAGGGGACAGAATTTGGCAACTTCAGTTGCGACGGATTGAAGTTCTTCCCCGGTAAGGGTTCCGTCACAGGTCACCACCTGACGAAGTTCGACAAAGGGAACGTCGACCTCTTCTTCCAGAGTCACGCCCCTGCGATCGAATTCGCAGGAAATCTCGATGGACAGGCGCCCGATATCGACACCCATCCTGCCGGCACATTTGTGCCCGATCACATTGGTGCAGCCCGCAAGAGCCGCCAGAGCTGCTTCTGTCGGAGCCGGTCCCAGATTGGTCCCGCCTCGCGCCTCCGGTTCGTCAATCGCAAAGTTCAGATCCCTGATGCCGATATCCGTTCTGGAATGCGAAATTCCTTGGCCCTTGGCACGAAGCTTGACGACTGTTTTTTCTCTCAGGGCCGGCATGTGACCTCACAAAAACTGGCAGGCCGTGTCGAACGGCAAGCGCGGAAGCTTTTGAAAAAGCGCCGTTTCGTCGGCATAGCCCAGATTGCAGAGAAAATTGGATTTCAGCGTCGTCCCGGAGAAAAACTCTTCATCGACGATCTTGTTCGAAAAGCCTGACATCGCCCCGACATCGAGACCGAGTGCGCGGGCGGCGATCATGAAATAAGCCCCTTGCAGTGTCCCGTTGCGGAATGCCGTCACCTCGGAATGCTCAGGCTTTCCTTCAAAAAAGGGCCGCCGATCCTCATGAGGAAAGAGAAAGGGAAGCTCTTTCCAGAATTCGACGTCATGCGCGACGATCACCGTTGCCGGAGCGGACATCATCTTGTCGACATTCTTGTCCTTGAGCGCCTTGGCCAACCGCTGCTTGGCTTCTGGCGTTTCGATGAAGAAAAATCTGGCCGGACAGGAATTCATGCTCGTCGGACCGGCCGCTGTGATTTCGTAGATCTTCTTCAGAAGCTCATGCGGCACGGGCTTGTCCTGCCACGCATAGTGTGAGCGCGCGCCGCGCAGGATCAGATCGATGCTGTCATCCTCAAGCCTGCCGATCTTCTGACGGAGCTCTCGGATGGCCGCATGGGCTTCGGACCGGAGTTTTTCCAGCGCCTCACCGGTCGGCACCTTGGGCGCACGCATGCTCATTCAGCAGCCTCCGTCGCAACAATATCCTCTTCAGCGACAATCGGACTGGCGCAAATGCCGATTCCCTCGATCTCCACCTCAACCGTTTCACCCGGGCGAAGCCAGCGCTGCGGCGTCTTTGCATGCCCGACCCCCGGAGGCGTTCCCATAGCCAGCAGGTCGCCAGGTTCCAGTGTCGTGAATTCGGAAATGGTTGAAATGGTGCGAGCGACACTCCAGAGCATGTCTGAAGTCGTTGCGCTTTGCAGGATTTCGGAGCCGACACGGGATTCGATCTTCAGCCCCTCCGCGCCTTCCGGCAACTCGTCCGGCGTCACGACAATCGGACCGATGGGTCCCGTCGCATCGAAATTCTTGCCCGGTGTCCATTGGTGGGTCTTGCGCTGATATTCTCTCACGGAGCCATCATTGAAGAGCGTGTAACCGAAGACATGATCCAGCGCGTCGCTCTCGCTGATATGCTTGCCTCCTTTTCCGATGATCACCATCAGTTCGGCTTCATAATCGAGCTGCTCTGAACAGGAAGGCCTTACCATTGGCGCGCCAGCCGGGATCATCGATGTCGAGCACCGCATGAAGAGTGCCGGATAGGTGGGGACGTCATAGCCTCCCTCCTTGATGTGATCGACGTAATTCAATCCCAGGCAGACGATCTTGCCCGGCCGCTCGACCGGCAGGCCCGGTGTGATCGAAGAAACCGGCTCCGCATCGACCTGATCCTTTTTGGCAAGCACATCCTCAAGATCCACGGCTCTATTTATCAAGGCCGTTAGATCCATCCCGACTGCGCCGTTGATCGCCGTCAGGCTCCAGGCCCACTCGCCATCGACGAGATAGACACCCTGCCCTGACACACCCGTTCCCACTATGAATCGCATTTTAGCCTCGGTGTTTCTCTGTTTTTTGTTACTTTGACGACTATTTTTCCAATTGTCAAATAATATCGATTTTTTTAGAATACTGAAAAATAGGAGAAGAGACATGCCGAAATGGACTGATTACAAACGCATCGCCAAGGAGCGCGGCGCGCTTGCTCTGGAACTCTACGTGGTGAACTCGGTTCCCGCCGGACCGGATGTGGATCTGCCGGGCACCTTGCCGGACCACCTCGCCTATCAGGCGCGGCTCGAACAGGAAGGAAAGCTTGTCTTTGCCGGTCCTGTTTCCGATTTCTCGGGTGAGGACATGAACGGTGAAGGCATGATTGTTTACCGTGCGGCCTCTCTTGAAGACGCCCGGGCGCTTGCTGCGGAAGATCCGATGCACAAGAAAGGCGTCAGGAGTTTCACGATCAGACGCTGGATGATCAATGAAGGCAGCTTCACACTCAACATAGGACTGTCGACAGGAAAAGTGGATCTCTCCTGAAGCGCGCCCTGCCCTCATTCACTCTTTTGGGGAATTGGGGGGAAAGGCGCGACTTAATATCTTCACGGGGACGACTGTCTGATCCTATCTGACGCCCTGGAGACACACATGACGATTCTAGGCGATTTGCTTTCGACCATCTTTGAGCGCCGCTACCTCACTCTGGCGCCGGACCGGCACGATTCCCGGTCCATGGAGGAACTGATCACCGCGCTTGTCAGCGCCACCGGTGAAATCTCCGGAAGATCCATCGCCAAGCACATTCTGAAGCGTTTCCAGGACATGGACGACGACGGCAAGCTTGCCTTTTTCCACCACCTTGCCGGTGACATGAACATCGACCCGGAAACTGTACGCGCGACGCTGGACGCCTATGAGACCGACCCAAGCAAGCAAACTTACCGCGCTTTCATGGCAGCCGTCGAGCCGGACCGGCAGGAGCTGATCCGGCGTCTGAACCAGATACCCGGGGCAACACAAACGCTGGTCCGCATGCGATCCGACCTGCTGCGACTGGGCGGTTCCGACCACGAACTGCAGGCGCTGGACCAGGATTTCCGTCACCTCTTCGTTTCCTGGTTCAACAGGGGTTTTCTTGTCCTGCGTCCGATCAACTGGGAAAGCCCTGCACACATTCTTGAAAAGATCATCGCCTATGAAGCGGTGCATGAAATCGCCAATTGGGACGATCTTCGCCGCAGGCTCGTTCCCGACGACCGCCGCTGTTTCGCATTTTTCCATCCGGCGATGCCCGACGAACCCTTGATCTTCGTGGAAGTTGCGCTGACCGCCGGCATTCCGGGATCCGTTCAGGACCTTCTGGCCGAAGACCGCGAACCGATCACGGCAGAGAAAGCCAAAACGGCTGTCTTTTATTCGATCTCCAACTGCCAGTCCGGACTTGCGGGGATTTCATTCGGCAACTCGCTCATCAAGCAGGTCGCGGCAGACCTGTCGACCGAACTTCCCGGATTGAAGACCTTTGTGACACTCTCGCCCATCCCGGGTCTGACAAAATGGCTGAACTCGGAAAATATTCCATACGAAGACACCGATGCCAAACAGATCAGGACGCTTGCGGCCCATTATCTCATGTCCGCCAAACGCAAGGACGGGCAACCGCTTGATCCGGTCGCCCGGTTCCACCTTGGTAACGGTGCCCAGATCCACGCTGTCCACGCCGAGGCGGATCTTTCCGACAAGGGGCAAGCCCAGTCTGCCGGCGCGATGGTCAATTATCTCTACGACCTCAACAAGGTCTCGCAGAACCACGAGCGGTTCGCCACAACAATGGAAATAGCAGCCTCTTCGGAGATCCGGTCCCTGGATGCTGCTGCACAAAAACAAGACCTCGGGAGACAGGTGAATGAGCAACCTGCTTTATGACACTCTTTTCGGACGGCACGCGGGCAGTTCAAGACCTTTTCTGTATCTGCCGGACGGAAAGGAAATCACTTATCAGGCGTTTTTGGAGCAAGCCACCCAGTTTGCTCATGCCCTGATATCCTTCGGTCTAACGACCGGCGACCGGGTTGCCGTCCAAGTGGAAAAGTCTCCCGAGGCACTGGCGCTTTATGCTGCGTGCGCCCAGGCAGGCATCGTTTTTCTTCCACTCAACACCGCCTACACCGTCGAGGAATTGAGCTACTTCGTTGAAAACAGCGGCGCGGCACTGGTCATCTGCGACGATCGGATGCTGGAAGGCCTGAGACCGATCTGCAGTGTTCTGGGAGCAAGGCTGGAGACAATGAATGCTGACGGGACCGGCAGCTTTGGGGCTCAGTCAGAGGACAAGGCAACTTCCTTCGACACTGTTTCCAGGGTCGGCGGCGACCTTGCGGCCTTCCTCTACACGTCCGGAACAACCGGGCGTTCAAAAGGCGCCATGCTGACGCAGGAAAACCTTGTGTCCAATGCAAGGGCATTGGTCGAAGAGTGGCGCTTCAGCGAAAGCGACTGCCTGCTGCATGCCTTGCCGATCTTTCACACCCACGGCCTCTTCGTTGCGACCAACGTGACGCTCATGGCCGGAAGCTCGATGATCTTCCTGCCCAAGTTTGATCTGAACCTGGTCCTGAAGCATCTGCCTCAGGCGACGTCCATGATGGGTGTTCCCACGTTCTACACCCGCCTGCTCGGTGATGACAGGTTCACAGGAGCGCGCGCTCGGCATATGCGCCTGTTCGTATCAGGCAGTGCTCCGCTTCTGGCGGAAACGCACAGGGAGTTCGAAGCACGTACCGGTCATCGCATCCTCGAGCGCTATGGCATGACCGAAACCAACATGAACACGTCCAATCCCTATGACGGCGCGCGCAAGGCCGGAACAGTCGGGGTCCCGTTGCCGGGCGTCGATCTGATAATCACCGACCCGGAAACCGGCAAGGAACTTGAGCAAGGCGAAATCGGGCAGATTGAAGTCCGTGGCCCAAACGTCTTCAAAGGATATTGGCAGATGCCGGAAAAAACCGCCGCGGAACTGCGTGACAATGGATTTTTCATCACCGGCGACCTTGGCCGGATCGATGAAGACGGCTATGTGCAGATCGTTGGCCGCAACAAGGATCTGATCATCTCCGGCGGATACAACATTTACCCGAAGGAAATTGAACTGCTGCTCGACGAGCAGCCCGGTGTCCTGGAAAGCGCGGTTGTTGGAGTGCCGCATCCGGATTTCGGTGAAACGGTTCTCGGTATCCTTGTCGCCGACAGGAAGGATGCCATCGACCTGGCAGGCATTGAAAAATCCGTCGGCCAGTCCCTCGCCCGCTTCAAGCAGCCGCGCAGACTGGTGCTGGTCAATGAACTGCCGCGCAACACCATGGGCAAGGTGCAGAAGAACGTTCTGAGAGAGGCTTACAAGGATATGTTTGCCTCGGCTTGAAGGCGTTGAGACGGCCTGGACTGGATGCAGGTTGACCAGCGCCAACCGATCTGTCCCGCCGCAACACGCTTCGTGATCAAATGTACTCTGATCAACAGACATCCAGGGCGACCGACCTGAATGATGAGCGGCACAATTGTGCACGCCCGTCATTCATCGACGCGAGCCGTCGGTTCGACAAGACAATTTGACTGTCCTGCCACACCCCTGCTCGTTCTCAAACTGATAGCTGCCATTCATCGAACTCAACTTCAACGCCGGTCAGGTCTTTCACAACCTTGCGTCATTCAGCCAGCCTTTTCGCCTGACTTCCAATCGATGTATTATTGCGCAATGTATAAAAATCGATATTATTAAAAGAAAAAAACATAAATCGATGGAGGGAGAAAATGTCGCGAAATCTGGTTTCTGCAATTCTTTTCGGAGCAGGCGTGTTCGCAGGCGGTAGCGCTATGGCGGAAAACTGTCTGAAAGTCACATTGACCGGCACCCAGGGCGGGCCACCTGTCTTTCAGGGACAGGCGGGTGCCGGTACGCTCGTGCAGTACGGAACGGTTGAAAGCAAATGCAATGATGTCCGGCTGCAGTTCGATACCGGGCGTGGCACAACACAGCGCCTCAGTCAGGCAGGTGTTCCCGTGGGGCGGCTGGACGCTATTTTCCTGACGCATCTTCACTCCGATCACACCGAAGGCCTCGGCGACATGATGCAGCTGCGCTGGCATTTCAACTCCGGCGGACCAAAGGTAGATCTGGTCTGCAGTGAAGAAACAAAGTCGCCTCTCGGGTTTTCCTTAAGTTGCGATCGTTTTGCCAAACACATCGGAGATCCGCTGATTCAATCGGGTGAAATCTCGCAGCGTCTGGCGGAGAACAAGAAACGCCTTCCCGGTGGCCCCGCAGATCTGATCGAAGTGAAGGACTTCAAGCCGACGGATGAGGCCCAGGAAGTCTGGTCGAAGGGAGACGTCAAGGTCAGCGCGATCCGTTCAACCCACATTGCCGGTCACGCCTCCTATCGCGTGGATACACCCGCCGGCAGCGTGGTCATCGGCGGCGATGCCGGCAATGACACGCGTAAACCGCCGCGTGAGACCTCAACCTCCGATCAAGTGGAGAAGTTGGCAAAGGGCGCGGATATTGTCGTTCATTCCACCATCCATCCGGTGATGGGGCCTGACGGTGGAACGGGCTTCCCGCCGCCGATCTACTACCGGCAAAGCAACGCGACCGATCTTGGCGGTTTGGCGAAGCGGGCCGGTGTCAGCCACCTGATGTTGACGCACCTCATTCCTCCCGTAGGCGCACCGCGCCAGGGCCCATACAAACTGCCGAACGGTGCATTGACCGAGGACGACTATCGCTCATCAGTCATCGACAGCGGTTTTGAAGGGGAAATCACCGTCGGGTCGGATCTGGCGTCGGTAACGCTTACCCAGGAAAACTAACAAGGCCTGACACACGCATGAGCAGACAGGCTGGCTTTCGCCTTGGCGGAGCCAGCCTTCGTCATGATGGGCTCTGAAATCGTCAGTCAGATACGGTGATGGTCGCCAGCTCGTTCAACCGTCTCGCGCAGCGGTCTGCCAGATCAGCCAGAAACTTCAAGCTTTCCGCATGATCGCGCATATCCTGATCAGAAAGTTTCCGTTGTCCGATGTTCTCCAGGTCGGTCAGGAAGGTTACACCGGAAACAAGATGCTGATAGTCCTCCTGGACAATCTTGATCAGCTCCTTGCGCCGCTTGAGCATCTGCCACGCTTCTATGGCGACGATCGTCCGGTCCAGTTCTTCCTTGCAGTCGCAAGGCATGTCCAGTCTCGCAAGTTCACGGTGGATCTGTTCGATAAGATCCCGGTCCGCCCGGCTTAACAGACCACCTTCAGCTTCTAGGCCGGTATCGCTGTTTTCTTCCATCCCGCTTCACCCGACAAGTAAGCGTTGCAGAGCGGTCCGGGCAAATTCATTTCGCCCAGCCGCGCTTCGAATTCCTCCAGACCGATCTCGTTATCGAGATACCGACGGAACACCCGGCTCACATCAACCATGTCCAGCGTGTGAGGTGACAGGCGCAACCGTTTGATCCCGAGCGCACTCAGATGCCCGCTGGTCAATCCGGAAAAGTGGCAGGCGTCGGACATGGTCTGAATGCCGTTTGCGGCCAGAAAGCGTTGGCCATCCAGTGTCGCCACATCCATGCCGTCAGGGTCCTGATCGCAAATAAACTGGCAGGAGTCCTTTCGCAGGCCATGTGCCCTTGCGTGATAGCAACGCGATGACAGCGCCAGCGGTAACCGCCCGAACGCAAACAGCTCAACCTCGACATCCGGCACCAGGGCGGACATCTTGCTGATCGCCGACAGCGGCAGCTCAACCGGCGGACACCAGGTAACCGCGCCACGTCCGGCAAGAAACGCCAGGCTGGATTCGTTATAGACATTCAGAAAGGGGCCCACAGCGAAGTCCTGCCCGCCCCGCGCCGGAACCATGGACATGTCGTTGATTTCGATCGCCATGTCATACGCGGCCTGCTGGCTCAGGATATCCCGCTCCCGCTTGTTGACCGGCTGCGCGAGCGTCGACAGAATGACATCCTTGCCAGCATCTGTCAGAAACTCGATTGCCTCCGGCCACACCTTGTCGGTAAAGGGCATGCGTTTGCCGCACACGACCTCGCCCAGGTAAACCCGCTCGATCTCCGCTTCATCGGCAATCCGCTTGTAGAAATCGAGCAATTGTTCCGCGGACCAGTTGAACAGGCACGGGCCAAGTGCAAGTTCGATTTGAGACGAATTCGCCATTCTTTACCGCCAGGTCTTCTTGTAGGAACCGGCCGTTTGCTGACCGCCTTCGGAGAAAGATTTGAGTGTTGCGATTGCAGCGCTGGCATCCATGCCGCTGCTTAGTCCGTCAACGGCCTGACGGAACGCACTGACGACGCCTGCGATATAGGCCTTGCCCCGCTGCCGCCCTTCGATCTTGAGCGCCGTCACACCCGCTTTCGACAGCTCTTCGAGCAATTCGAAGGCATTGAGACTGACAGGATCCTCAAACAGGTATCCGCTCTTGCCCAGCGCTGAAAACTGCCCCTTGCAAAGGGTCGGATACCCGGCCGGCTGACCTGCCTCGAAACTGTCGATCGTGAAGCCACCGAGCCTGGCCTGAAGACGCCCCGTCTTGTCTTCCTTGTAATCCACGTGATCGGGCGGTGAACAGACCCCCGTCAGATTGGGAGATTTTCCCGTCGCATAGGAGGAAAGCGAACACCGTCCTTCGGTCATCACGCAAAGTCCGCCGAAGACAAACACTTCGGTTTCGACGTCGATTTCCTTGTTCAGCGCGGCGATCTCCGGAACGGAAAACACCCGCGGCAACACAACCCGCTTTACACCGAATGTTTCCGCGTAAAAACGAATGGCCTCGGGAGAGTTGGCCGCAGCCTGAACCGACAGGTGAAGCCGCACATCCGGGTGCCGGGTCGCTGCATGTTCCAATACGGCGATATCGGCAGCAATCACGGCATCGGCCCCGCTCGCCGCAGCGTCGTCGACCGCCTTTTGCCAGATATCGACACTGCCCGCCCTGGCAAATGTGTTGATCGCGACCAGAACCTTGGCCCCGCGCTGATGCGCATAGGCCACCCCTTCCATCAACTCCTCCGGAGAAAAATTCAGACCGGGAAAGTTGCGTGCATTGGTTTCATTGGCAAATCCACAATAGATGGCGTCCGCCCCTGCGTCGGCAGCGGCCCGCAAAGCTGCCGGAGTTCCCGCCGGACAAACGAGTTCCATCCGATTTCTTTCCTCAACTGACATCAGTGTTTAGGCTCCAGAGAACCGGAAGCTCCGGCAGACCGCGCCGCCAGCCATCTTGCCTTGTCGAGTATCTGGCCGCTGACCTTGTTCACCCAATCTGCGGACTGACCGGTCAGCCCGAAGAACTCGCCCGGGCTCAGCTCGGCATCTTCAAGCGTGTTTCGAAGAGCCAGCACATATTCCGTCTTGCCCTCGATCCTCAAGTCCCTCGTGAAAAACAGAGCGTCGCCGTCATAAGTTCCGTCAAGCAGTCCCAACAGAACGAGAAAAGGCGCCCGCACCACAGCCTCGGCCTCTGAAATCTTGTTCTTGTCGCAGATCGTGACGCTCGATCTGGTGTCATCCAGCGAGAGCAGAAATGCATGCGGCATGTCATCGGGCACGATAGCAATCGGAACTTTGACCACTTCACCCAGGCGCCGCAGCAGTTCCGGACGTCGCGCGACCAGTTGCTTGGTCAATTTCGAAAGCAGCATCTCCATCGGAGTTCGCGGCAGAGGCGCAATCAACGTCGAAACAACAGGCGGGAGACTAAGGGCAGAAGTAGGTCTGGGCATATGAATCTCACTTTCGGAGCCAGACCGTAATTCAGGTGTCTCCTTGCGAGACTTGACAATTATCAAGGTGTGTCTCGAAACTTTCACCGATATCGGCGCATTACAAAGGCAAATTAGCCCTTGCCAGCCCTGCCTGATCTGAAAGTGCCCCGAAAGTGCCATGAGCGGCCGTGACCTTCCTCCTTTCCGAAACTTGCGAGAATTTCTGGCTTTCCTGACAGTCGAAAACGAACACCAGCGGCTGAATGCCCCCGTGGACGTTCATCTGGAAGCGACTGCATTGCATCGGAAAGTGATCTCACAAGGCGGCCCGGCGCTTCAATTGACCGCACCCAGATCCAACAAGAGTTCCCGTTTTGCGGCATCGCTTCTGGTCAATCTGTTCGGGACTCGCAAAAGGGTCGCCAACGGTCTTGGGCTCAATCCGGAGAGTTTACCAGAGCTCGGTGATTTTCTGGCTTTCCTTCGTTCTCCTCAACCGCCTGCATCGCTGCGCGAAGCCTACAAACTCTTTCCCGTTGCGAAGGCAGGGCTGAACACACGGCCGAAGAAAGTCGGATCGAACAAGTGTCTGGAAAGCGTAGATCCCGATCTTTCGCAACTACCCATCCAGACCTGCTGGCCAGAAGATGCCGGACCGCTCATCACCTGGGGCATTGTCATCACCAGGGCGCCTGGCGCGGACGATCCGAGAACATACAATCTGGGCATTTACCGCATTCAGGTTTTGGGACCGGACAAAGCAATCATCCGATGGCTCCCGTTTCGCGGCGGTGCTCAGCACTATCGTCAATGGCAGCAGAGTGGCGAAGCCATGCCGGTGGCAGTCGTGATCGGCTGTGATCCGGCGACACTTCTGTCCGCCGTCATTCCGGCGCCTGGCGGCATGAGTGAGCTCGCCTTGGCCGGTATTTTCAATGAAGCTTCGTCGCGGTTGTCACCCTGCCGGACTATTGCAATGCATGTGCCGACAAGTTCGGAGATCGTGCTGGAGGGTGTAATTCAGCCTGGTGAAACGGCCCTTGAAGGTCCGTTCGGCGATCATACCGGCTACTACAATGACGCCGCTCCCTATCCGGTCTTCCGCCTGAGCGCCATGAGCATGCGCAGGGATCCCGTCTATCTCTCTACGTTCACCGGCCGTGCCCCTGACGAACCATCGGTGATCGGCGAGGCGATGACCGACATTTTCCGCCCGATCCTGCGTCAGGCGATTCCCGAAATTGTAGATGTGTATTTGCCGCCGGCAACTTGCTCTTACCGCTTTGCGGTTCTGCAGATCGACAAGTCCTATCCGGGTCAGGCCCGTCGGGCGATGATGGGATTCTGGTCCCTTTTGCCGCAATTCTCCATGACCAAATATGTCATCGTGGTCGACAGGGATATCGACATCCGCAACTGGGACGACGTGATGTGGGCTATCGCCACGCGATCCGATCCCGAACGGGACCTGCTGGTCCTCGAGCGAACTCCGGTCGACCAATTGGACTTTGCCAGTCCGCTCGAAGGTCTCGGCGGCAAACTGGGCATTGACGCGACCGTCAAGTTCGGCACCGAAACCTCGCGTGTCTTTGCCGAAAAACTGACGATGCCGTCCGACGTCGAAGCGCGTGCGGAGAAACTGTTTGCTCTCCTGACCAGCAACAATCCACTGGAGGCCACGACCCAATGACGTCTGTCAGACGCGTGATTGTCGGCATATCGGGGGCATCGGGGGCAGCGCTTGCGGTTGAAACCCTCCGCATACTGACAAAGCTTGAAGTCGAGAGTTATGTCACGGTTACGGCTGGAGCGGAGCAGACCATCCGACACGAACTCGGGCCAAAGGCCAGAGACGAAATCAGAGCGCTCGCCACCCGTGACCTGCCACCGTCTGATATTGCCGCCCCGATTGCCAGCGGATCGTTCAAGGTGGATGCGATGCTGGTTGCCCCTTGTTCCATGCGCAGTCTTGCCGCCATTGCCTATGGAACAGGAGAAGGTCTGCTGGTACGCGCGGCGGATGTCACCCTGAAAGAACGCCGCCCCCTTGTGCTGCTCGCCCGCGAGGCACCATTGCATGAAGGCCATCTGGAGGCGATGCTCAAGGTTACCCGCATGGGCGCAATCGTCTCGCCGCCCGTTCCCCCATTTTATTCCGGGCTCGAGAGCCTGGAAGACATGACGCATCAGATCGCCGCCCGGGCATTGTCGTCGGCTGGCATCGATCCCGGAGACGTTCTTCGTCGATGGCAGGGAGCAGAGCTCTAGATTTGGATCGCACCCGCAACCGAAATATCGCCTCGGATCATGGGGTATCGGTGCTGACCTTTTGACAATAGTCAAATTTGACAAGCGCGCCCGATGGTAAGCCTTCCACGAAAGAAGGTACGCCACCGTGTTCGACAGTCTCTTTCAATCTTCGGCCTCCGCACAAACGACCGATCAGGCTGCTGAGCCCGTCAATCTTGCCACGGCGAAGGCCGGCAGCCGTTATCACGTAACCTCTCTCGGCAAGACCCGTACAGCGCGGCTTGAAGTGTTGACTGCCGGGCTTGCGCCGGATGCGGTAATCGATGTCTTGCGCAGCAGTGGAACGCGTCCCCGGATAGTGGCCTGTGGGGAAATCCGCGCCGCAATCGGTGAAGACTTGGCGAGAGGAGTAAAGCTTCTTCAGTGCGGTTGCGGATGTGGATGCAACAACGAACGGGATAACACCTGATGGGCTGTTCAAGCTGTGCAGCTCCCGGCTGCGTCAGACGGGATTTGCTGCCCTGTGCCCCGGCCGAATACCGCGTCTTTCTTCTCGGCCCGGCGAACTCCGGCAAATCCACTCTTTTCAACATGCTCACCGGAGCACGGCAGACAATCGGCAATTGGCCGGGAGTTACCGTGGACCGGAAAAGCGGCGTTGCAAGTTTCAAGGGACTGACTGTCGAGGTTGTCGACCTTCCCGGAATCTCCAGCCTGTCGGCGCCCCGGGCCGAGCGGATCGACGAGCGCGTTGCCCGCGACGCCCTGATCAACCATCCTCACGATGCGCTCATAGTCACCGTTGACCTCTCCGCACCTCATCGCGGATTGTCGATGCTCCTGCAAGCCAAAGACAGCGGCCTGCCGTTCATTGCAGCTCTGACCAAGGCTGACTGTTGGCCCTCCGGAGCGGTAGAGGCAGCCGCAGCCACGCTTTCCGGGGAGCTGGACATTCCCGTTGTACCGGTATCCGGCCGGACATCGACCGGGATGGATCGGCTTCATCGCGAGCTCGCAACCTTGTTGCAGTCAGCAAAAGCTTCAAAAGAACCATCATCGAGTGATTTTCCTGCTGCGGTCTCAGACGCGCTTGCAAGAATGAGCGAAGCCCTTGCAGAACACCAAGCGTTTCCAAACGCCAACAGGTGTGCTGCTGCAAGACGTCTGCTTGAACGTGACTGGCTGACAGAAAGACGCGCAAGCCCCGAGTTGCTGGGTGTCAGGGACAAGATTATTTCAGATGCTGCAAAGGTCGACGGTCAAGCGCTCGACCAGTTTCTTTCCGAAGCACCTATCCGGAACGCTGCCCGACTTGTCAGGTTGATCGATATGCCTCCACCGGTCGGACGCCGGTTTGTTTCAGACCGGGTAGACCACCTGGTTCTTTCGCCGCTCTTCGGCCCGCCCATCTTTCTGGGCGTGATGTATCTCCTGTTTTTCCTGACCATCAATGTCGCAGGCGTCTTTATCGATCTCTTTGACGGCTTGGGACAAGCCGCATTCGTCGAACTGCCTGCACTGGGTCTTTATCATGCAGGACTGTCAGAAAGCTTCGTGGATGTCATCATCACTTCGATCGGTACCGGTATCCAGACCGTCGGGACCTTTGTTCCGGTCGTCGGCTTTCTGTTCCTTTGCCAGATATTTCTCGAGGAAAGCGGGTATATGACCCGTGCCGCAGTCGTCGCAGACCGTCTTATGCGTCGCCTGGGACTGTCAGGGCGTGCGTTTTTGCCCTTGGTCCTCGGATTTGGCTGCACCATTCCCGCAGTCCTCGCAACCCGGGCGCTGGACACACGTGCCGAACGGGTGCTGACTGCAATGATGGCTCCCTTCATGTCTTGTGGAGCCCGCCTGCCCGTCTATGCCCTTTTTGCTGCCGCCTTCTTTCCCGTTGGCGGCCAGAATGTGGTTTTTGCCCTTTATCTCATCGGCATCGCAGCGGCGCTCTTTACCGGTTGGATGCTTGCGCCGCGATTGACCCTCAACAAGCCGCGACCGCTGGCAATCGAGCTGCCAATCTACCAGATGCCGCAGACCGGCAGACTGCTGCGTTTGTGCTGGGTCCGAGTCCGTCAGTTCATTTCAGAAGCAGGCAAGGTCATTGTCATCGTTGTTGCAGCGCTGTCTTTTCTCAATTCGATTGGTCCGGATGGCTCAATCGGCAATGAAGACAGCGGAACATCCGTTCTGGCGATGACCGCCCGGCACGTCACGCCTGTGCTCGCGCCAATGGGTGTGCGCGAAGACAATTGGCCGGCTGCGGTTGGGCTCGTCACCGGAATATTTGCCAAGGAAACTGTGGTTGGGACCCTCCAGGCCCTTTATGCCTCCGACAGTGAAGGTTCGCAGGAAGCTCCCCAACCGCTTCATACGGCAGCGGACGCACTTTCCGCACTTGCTGGCTCGTTCCTCAGTCTGGCTGATGCGCTCCTTGACCCACTCGGTCTGGATGTCGGAGATATTTCCAGCTTCGAAGCTGCCGCCGAAGAACAGGATGTCCCCTCCTCGGTCTTTGCCAAGATGTCGAAGCACTTCGGCGGGCAAGCCGCAGCGTTCGCCTACATGCTGGCTGTGCTCCTGTATATCCCTTGCGTTGCCGCTCTTTCAGCGATTGCGAGGGAGATTGGAGCAAACTGGGCAGTCTTTGCCGCTGCCTGGACCTCCCTGATCGCCTATTCAGGCTCGGTGATTGCCTATCAGGCCGGAACTTTCGCAACCCATCCGCTCTCTTCGCTATACTGGATTGCCGGAATGTGCGGACTGATCGCAATCGCTTTCATCGGCGCCAGAAAGTTGGGCAGGTCTCCGATCATACATTCCCCCACAGCGACACCGGTCTAACGGCACCTGCTTGGCGAGGACATTCCACACGCTGTCCCGGGCGACAATGCTCGAGCAACCAGCGAAAGGGCATCAATCGCTTCGTGCTCGTTGAACAATTCTCGATTGACGATCAAACGCTCGAGCCAATCTCCTTTTCTATTTGAAAAAGAATAGTATTTGGCCACCAAATCGGCGCATTCACAGCCCATCCAGTGCGCTTGAGCCGGAGCAGGTCCGAATGCGATCACCCGGCCACTGATAATACTACCAATGAGTTTTCAGCTGCGATGACAATCGATTTTGCGCAGATTTTCCACCAGGACTCCGTTCTGGTGATTTTCACGATAATTGCGATCGGGTACTTGCTCGGCAATATCAGGATCGCACGTTTTGAGATCGGCGTAACCGGCGGCGTTCTTCTATGCGCACTTCTGTTCGGGCATTACGGCTACAAGATTGACCCGATCGTCCAATCGATCGGCTTCACACTGTTCATCTACTCGGTCGGCTGGCAGGCCGGACCGCAGATCCTGAACGTTCTTCGCCAGGATGGGCCGCGATACCTTGTCCTGACTGTTTTCATGGCGGCCGGTTCTTTCCTGCTGGTTCTGGCACTGGCCGGACTGGTCGAACTGCCCAACACATTTGCTGCCGGGCTGATGGCCGGCAGTCTGACCAGCACGCCGACGCTCGTCGGTGCTCAAAATGCCGTCTCATCCGGCCTCGTCACACCGCCTCTGGGTTCGTCTGCAGACAGCCTGATCGAAAGCATCAGTGTCGCCTATGCCATCACCTATATTTTCGGTACCGTGGGCCTGCTGCTGGTTGTGAAAATGCTGCCGAACCTGCTTCGGATCGACCTGGTGGCAGCCGCTGAAACCTTCGCGAGAGAGCGTGGTTTCAGCACCAAGGCCAATGAAAGACACGTGGCCCGGCCGATCCTGCGTGCCTATCTGGTCAATAACGAAGCCCATCAAGGCAAGACCATTGCAGAAGTCTTGAATGCAACGGCAGGCCCCGATGTCAGTCTGAAATCGATCTACCGCATCAAACGCGGCAACGAGATCATCACGCCCCAATTCGAAACAATCATTGAGCTGGGCGACAAGATCGCCGTCTTTGCAACGCCGGAAGAGCACGCAAAGGCAAGAGAACTTTACGGCCTGAGCGGGGAAGTCCTGGACAGGGATCTGACGGATGCGGTGGTTGATGTAGCCGAGGTCGTGGTGACCAATCCGGAAGTGGTTGGCAAGTCTCTCAGCGAAGTCGGCCTCTACACCAAATTCGGCTGTTACCTGACGGAGATGACCCGCTCCCAGATCGCGATGCCGCTGAGCCCCGGCACGGTGGTACAGCGTGGTGACGTCATGGTGGTCGCCGGTGAAAGAAACGCGCTGGATCGCATGGTGGCAGCGGTGGGAGCCGAAGACCGCAAGGCGGTTGAAACCGATCTTCTGACCTTTGCCGCCGGCATCGTCTTCGGCCTGGTCATAGGCCAGATCACCGTCAAGATCGGCAATGTCGATGTCGGCATGGGGACGGCCGGTGGATTGCTGATTTCCGGTATCTGCGTCGGCTTCCTGCGTGCCAATCGCCCGACCTTCGGCCGAATGCCTGCTGCTGCCCGTTTTATCCTGATGGAGCTCGGCCTGCTTTTGTTCATGGTCGGCGTCGGGCTCAACGCCGGTGGCGGCATCGTCGAAGCGGTCGGCTCTGTCGGACCGGTCCTGTTCCTGTGCGGAATTGTCGTCACCTGCCTGCCGCTGCTGGCCGGTTACGTATTCGGCCGTCTTGCGTTGAAAATGAACCCGGCCCTGTTGCTTGGTGCGTTGACCGGCGCCATGACCAGTACCCCGGCGCTCGGCATTGTCCAGCAGGCGGCCAAAAGCACCGTCCCGGCGCTCGGTTATGCGGGCACCTATGCCCTGGCCAACGTCCTGCTGACGTTGGCCGGGACGCTGATCATGATCATGTAGTCAAGATGCACGCCGCAATGTCCGCCCCCTCGCCGTCCTCAGGGCTTCGGCCGCCCCGACAAGGCGGCTGTCAGTCTCGCATCTTCCAGGTAGGGGTCGTTGCCAAAGCGGATAATACCTTGCCGCTGGACCCAGACCGACTGGTGCGAAACAACAGCCATCAATCCGCCCCGGGCCGGAAACGTGATCGTGTCACGACGCGAGATCCGGTTGGACAATCCTTCTTCGGGAAAGACCCTCGGCTCAATGATGTGCTCCAGAATATCCAACCCATCGACGATGCCGAAAGCCGTCTTCGGAAGATACGGATTGCAATAGGTATTTCCTTCCGGCGCTTCGGCCAGATCGAATAGTGACAGGCGCTGCTCCTGCCTCAGGCGATAGGCATAATCGCCAAGCGGATTCTCATCGGAAGACGGGAGAAAGAGCGCGTATTGCTCCCGATTGGGAGCTTTTTGCAAATCCCTGAGGGTCGCCTGGTTCCAAGGCAAGGCGTCCAGCGGCACTTCGGCGCCGCTGCGCCTGAGATAGTACCCTGCCTCCTCGACTTCCCTGGGGTCTTTCTGAAGGCGAGGCAGCAACTCCTTGCCGAAGAACTCCCAGGAGACCCGCCAGGTTGGATGAAAAGTAACCGCTTCGATGGTTGTTGCCGTCGTTGCATAATTCCGGTCAGGACAATTGGCGTAGGCAGCCCCTTCTCGGATTACCCGCCCATCTTCCAGAAAGACAAACCGGTTTTCGCCCTTGTTGATGAATAGCTGCAGCCGGGCATATTCGTTGGGAATCCAGCGAATACGCTCCATCGCATTGGCAACCTGCTCAATCCGTCTGTCGACCGGAATGTTCAAAGCCTTGATCAGGGCCGCATCGACTTCTGCGGACGGGGGCAATCCATACCGATGCTGTGCCTGTGCGACCGCGAAGGCGAGGCGCTTGTCGAAGATTTCGTTTGGCGTGGCCTCGGCCAGTAGCCCGCCTTCATGAAGACGTTGCCGCAGCGCCGGAATCCGGGGATCCGATTGTCCTGCGATCAGGTTCTCGCCAGGCTCCAGGTAGGTAAAGCCTCCGTTTTCCCTGATGCTCTGCAGATGCTGCAAGTGCCCCTTGAGCCGCCTATAGGTATCGTCTTGCGGCTGCCAGCTTTCAACGAAACCATCAAGGTCATCGGATGCCGCAAGACGCTGCAGGGCATCATGCCCGTCGATCGAGTTATAGGGCATATAAGCATCGGGATAGAGCACACGCGGAGACACCCTGCCCGCTCGCAGATCATTGGCGAAGTCCAGAAAATGCCCGGTATAAAGGAGCTCGACCCATGCGGTTTCAGACGGCGTTAGCTGACCTGACCGGGAGCTGGATGCCTCAACAAGCACTTCATGCGGATAGTCTTCCGGTCGCAAACCTTCCTGCCCGGCTGCTTCCATCAGCTGCGTGAGCTCCTCGCCGCGCGCCTGATCCAGCCACAGGAGTTCGGCTTCGTCCGATCCGTAGTACTCCGATATCGCGTTTCGGCGCTTTTCAACGATCAAAGGGAGCCGTTCCGGATCGTTGAGTATACGACGAACCTCTTCCAACGAAGAATATGCATTCCCTTCTGCGGACTGAAGCAAAGAGCCGACGGTGAGAAAACCGAAAGCCAAAAGAGCGTACATGGACCGGCTGCACCCTGTTTTGATGTTGCTCTTTAGAAACGTACGAAATTCCGAGCCTTCTGCATGATCAGTTCGCTGGTGCAGCCCTATCGCCGCATTTGTCCCGTCCCCTGCATTCATACCAGATCCTCGCTTCTGAAAACTTCGGATTGACTCATGCACACTATACGCGCGGTTGGTGCGATCGGATGCTAGCGGGGAAATCAGGCAAGTGCCAAGCACAGAAGTTTTCAGGCTAACCGGCCGGAGCGAATAATCCTGCTGCGTTTTCATGCGTCAACATCATGACACTCACCAATCAGGTCCTGTAGCTGAAGAGGTGTTTCCAATGTTGAGAGGGTGACGTGTGCTCATGATCAGCTCACTTAGCCACTCGCGCTGAGCTGCCGCCCGTACCTGAAAAAATCTGGACCCTGCGGCAATTCGAACCTACGTTCGGTTGCGTAGAGTTCCGTTCTGCCAGTTAAGCGGTCTTCACTTATTGTTCCGAGATCTTTGGGTGCCTTGTCGATGCACTCTTGGGATTTCTGAGAGAGGAGCCACATCCGGCAAAAGACCAGATTGGATCTTGCGCATCAAATCAGCGATGAAACCCAAATTCGATTTTTTGCAATTCAGAGGAAATGGATCACATGTCTGAACAGACTCATATGGACTGTTCGTCCGCAACCCCACCTGCAGACTTCACACCTCCAATGAAAGCCCTGTGGTGGCTCAAGAAAGGCGATTGGCAACTTGGTCCGGAATGGGACAAGGCGCACGCCATCTGCCAAAACGCAGAAGGCGAGGCATCGCACGACTGGGTTCACGGCCTCTGCCATCTGATTGAGGGAGACCAGGAGAACGCGGCCTATTGGTTCGCCCGCGCCGGCAAACTCTTTGACAACCGTGATCCAGTAGCGGTTTGGGAAGAGATTGTGGCGGCGCTCGGCTAGCTCCTGACCTATTCCGCGTTCAGGCGGAGTGCCCGGTTAGCGCTCGATAGGCATCCCGACCATGCTGCCCCACTCCGTCCAGGACCCGTCATAGACGCGGACATTTTCAAAATCGAGCAGCTCGGTCATGGCAAAGCTCGCCAGGGTCGCCCGGTGAGCAAGCCTGCAATATGAAATCACCGGCTGCTGTGGAGAGGTGACAAACCTTCCGGCAATCTCCCGAATCTCGTTCGGCGATCTGAACGTCGTATCACCGTTCAGAAGACTATCGAAAGGCACATGCCTGGCGCCGGGAATACGCCCATAACGTTCTGCTCCAACATCGGGCTTTCCAGGAAGTCCCACTCTTTCGCCGGAATACTCCTCGAGAGATCTGTGATCGAGGATGACCGTACCCGTTTCGCCGATCGCTTTCATGACGTCGTCCCGCCCGGCCCTGATATGTCCAGCGCGTTGCCCGAGGGTGTAGCTGCTAACATCAACCTTTGGAATGTCCTGCGTGATCGGACGACCTTCCAGCCGCCACCTCACCTTGCCTCCATCGAGTAGCCTGACATCCGCATGCCCGAACAGCTTGAAGACCCACCAGGCATAGGTCCCGAATTGCACAGGGGCACCGTAAAACACCACCGTTGTATCTGCTGATATGCCTGCTGCCCCAAGACGTGCTGCGAAGTCTTCGTCACTCGGAAAGTTTCGCTCCAGCGGATCCCATAGAGCCGCCTTCCAGTTCCAGCCCAGCGCGCCTGGAATATGGCCGGCTTCATAGTCCTGAAGGCCGTCCCAGTCGATTTCAATCAACCTGACATTCGGATCGGATGAGTGTTTCGCAACCCAATCGCAATTGACAAGGGAAGTCATGGGCTCGGCTCCGCGCAAAATTTTCAATCAAAAAGCAACAGTCCCCGAAACTATGCCACACCCGCCGATGTCAGGGTACAGCCTGCTTACGTACGAAACGCACATGATTGCACTTCCGTACCCACCCTTCATAGGCAGCTCTCACATCAACTTGTGCCTCGAATGTCTGCGACGCCTGCTGCACAGCCAGACAAGTGAACGCGTCGGCCTGCAATCCTGATAAACCTGAAAGTGCCTCCACTCAGCGTCGATTGTTGCCAAAAAGGCAACTGACTTTTAGTAAATTTCAGTGTTGAAAAAGATGCAAGCTTTTCCTATCGCCTTCTGTTCACCTTCAGAAGGGAAAGAAACGCATGATCGTCAAACATCCGGAAAGCTTCTATATCGACGGGAACTGGGTAATGCCCTCGGGATCGAAGCGGCTTGCAGTAGAAAATCCGGCAACGGAAGAAACGCTCGGGTCAATCGCTCTGGGCGGAGCAGAAGATGTCGAGTTGGCTGTAAAGGCCGCACGCGCGGCCCTTCCAACGTGGTCGTCTTCTGACATCAGCGAGCGCAAGCGCCTTCTGGAAAAGGTCCGGAATGTTTATGTTCGCCGCCGCAAGGATCTAGCCGATGCCATAACCCTCGAACTTGGATGTCCGACGGATCTTTCTTGCGCGGTTCAGGCGGGAAGCGGCGCTGAGCAGATCGATGCCTTCCTGAAGGCCATGGAAGAAATCCGATGGATTGAACGGCTGACAAACGGTGACGAGATCCACCGCCAAAGCAAAGGCGTCGCTGGTTTGATCACGCCCTGGAACTGGCCGCTCAACCAGATTGGACTGAAGGTATTCGCGGCTCTGGCCGCAGGCAGCACGATGGTTCTGAAGCCAAGCGAAGTGACACCGTTCAACGCCATGATCTTTGCCGAAATCCTGGATGAAGCCGGATGCCCGAAAGGTGTCTTCAACCTTGTCAACGGCCTTGGCAGCGATGTTGGTGCAGCTCTTGTTTCCCACCCGCATGTCGACTGTGTCTCCTTCACCGGATCAACCAGGGCCGGCCGTCTCATCTACGCCGCAAGCGCTGAGCGCATAAAACCTATCTCTCTGGAATTGGGCGGAAAATCACCCTGCATCCTTTTTGCAGACTGTGATGTCGAGACGCGGATCAAACAGACGTTAAGGGGGCTTTATTGCAACAGCGGCCAGAACTGCAACGGGCCGACACGCCTGCTTGTCGAACGCTCTGCCTATGAGACCGCGAAGCTGGCCGCCACCGAAGTGACCAACGGGACTGCTGTTGGTGATCCGCGCGCGGCTGGAGATCACATCGGCCCGGTTGCCAACAAAAGTCAATTCGATCACATCCAGAGGCTCATTCAGTCTACCCTCGACGACGGCGCCGAGCTCCTGGCTGGAGGCCTTGGCAAGCCGGAAGGCATTGAACGAGGCCACTATGTGCGACCAACCGTCTTTGCCGACGTCGACAACAACATGACCATTGCCCGGGAAGAGGTTTTTGGCCCAGTCGCAGTGCTCATTCCCTTCGACACGGAAGAAGATGCAATCGCCATAGCCAATGACAGCGACTTCGGCCTGGCGGCCTATGTTCACACCGATGACCCGGAGAAACTTGCCCGCGTGGTCCGACGTATGCAGGCGGGCATGGTGTTCAAGAACGGGAACTACCTGTCAGCGGGCAGCCCGTTCGGGGGTGTCAAGATGTCGGGTATCGGCAAGGAAGGCGGCGTGATGGGAATTGAAGAGTTCCTCGATGCAAAACTCGTCGCCTGACTAAGCACTCCTTTCAACGCATTGAACAAGAAGCCCGGCCGGTTGGCCGGGTTTTCTCTTTTAGTAAAGTTTAGTAAATAATTTGACTCTGATTAGTAACGTTACTAATGTCGGCACTCAACAGGTATCAACGGCACTTGAGTGAGTTATGCGGCGCATTACAGGTTTGAACGAGGGGTGGCTCTTTCACGACCCACTTGCTACGGCAAAAGACAACACCGAAAGCGATGAGATGGAGGTCTCGATCCCGCACTCCGCGGTTGAGCTTCCCTTCAACTATTTTGACGAAACAACCTACCAGCGCGCCTTTGAATACGAGCGCCAAATCCCCTGGCAGGAAGACTTCGCCGACAGGGAAGTCTACCTGCACTTTGAAGGCGTGATGGCAGACAGCCGCGTTTCACTCAACGGAACCGAATTGGTCCATCATGGCGATGGTTATACGCCGTTCAGCGTCCGGCTCAGCGAGCATTTGACGCGTGGGACCAACCGGCTGACCGTTTCCATCGACGGTTCGGAAAATCCAGATATCCCACCCTTTGGCGGCAGGATCGACTACCTGACTTATGCCGGGATTTACCGGGATGTCTGGCTGATGTCATTCGCACCCGTGTTTGTGAAATCGGTCAAGATCGAAACGCCGGACGTGCTTGCGGAACGGAAAACGGTGACCGTCAAAGGCAGCGTGGAAAATCCGCAAGGTTTGCGCTTTGAAGGCAAGGTCAGGGTTACTCTGATTGACCCGGATGGCCATGCCATCGCCGAAGACAGCCAATTTCTCCAAACTGAAAACAGTTTCCTGATCAGTTTTACCGATCTGGAGAACATTACGCTGTGGGACATCGAAGCCCCCACCCTCCACACACTCAAAGTCACCCTGCAAACGGAACATGGCACTGACACCTATGAGGAGCGCTTCGGCTTCCGCGACGCTCAGTTCACACCGGACGGCTTCAGGCTAAACGGCAGACCACTCAAGATCATGGGCCTCAACCGGCATCAGTCCTTCCCATATACCGGATATGCGCAGGGCCGCGCGTCTCAGGAGAAGGACGCGGAAATCCTGAAGTATGAGCTTGGCTGCAATCTGGTACGGACCTCGCACTATCCGCAATCGAAATGGTTCCTGGACCACTGTGACCGCATCGGCCTTCTTGTGCTGGAAGAAACTCCCGGCTGGCAGCACATCGGCGGCAAGGTCTGGAAAGAAGAAGCCGTTCGCAATGTCGCCCGAATGATCGAACGCGACTGGAACCACCCGTCGATTGTTTCCTGGGGTGTGAGGATCAACGAGTCGGAGGACGATCACGACTTTTACACTGTGACCAACTCTGTTGCGCGCGAGCTTGACCCGACGCGCCAGACCTGCGGCATCCGCAAGCATGCCGGCAGTGAGTTGCTCGAAGACATCTACACGATGAACGACTTCTCTCTATGCAGCGATCTCCTGCCCGAACGCACACCCTTGACTGCACCCAGAGCAGTGACCGGACTGGAGAAGGACGTTCCATATCTGGTGACCGAGTTCAATGGCCACATGTTCCCCACCAAGGCGGGCGACAACGAACTTCGGCAGATTGAACATGTCACCCGCCATCTGGAAGTCATTGATGCCGCCTTCGCCAATCCGAACATTGCCGGCTGCATCGGCTGGTGCATGTTCGACTACAACACCCACAAGGATTTCGGCTCCGGCGACAGGGTGTGCCATCACGGTGTGCTGACAATGTTCCGCGAACCCAAATTCGGCGCCTATGCCTATGCCAGCCAGATGTCTCCAGACATCCGCACCATCATGAAACCGGTGACCTACTGGTCGCGTGGCGAGAGGGATATTGGCGGTGTGCTGCCGCTGATGATCCTGACCAATTGCGAAGAGGTTGAACTGCAGTTTTTCGATGGCACAAGATTGCGTAAAGGCGGTGACCGCGAGCGTTTCCCGCATCTGCCACACCCGCCGGTGATCTTCAGCAAAGCAGATGTCCCCGAAGAAGCCCTGGGGAAATGGGGATTGAAGTGGCAAGGGGTGACGATCAACGGATACGTCGCAGGAGCCGTGGTCGAAACCGTTGAATTCGTCGCCGATCCCGTCGCCTTCAGGCTCGAGATTGCTCCGGACAATACGATGCTTGACGCAGGAGAACGCGAGGAAGTGCGCATCATTGTCCGCGCACTGGATCAGGCAGGTCAGGTTCTGCCGTTTCTTTCAGACCAGATCTCCATCGCGGTAGAGGGCCCCGCCGAGTGCCTCGGCCCACCACATTCACCCCTTTCAGGTGGCACAACCGGCTTCTGGCTCCGGGCAACCGGGGAAAGCGGAGATGTTCGGGTGATCGTATCCTCGGGCCGTTTTGATACGCAGCGAATTGTCCTTGAGGCGATGAGCGGTGAACGGCCGCCGGAGCGCCAGGGCGCTCACCACATCCGGGCACTCGCCTAGCAACGCCCGGCAATTCTGACTTCAGGCACCAGGGAAGGGTCAATGACTTTCCCTGCCCCCGCGGGCTGCGCTCTGCCGGGAACGGATTGTGCTGTCCGACGAAATGGTCGCCAAGGCCGCTTACGCGGATGCGATCGGGTTTCAACCTGTTCATTCAAGGGAGGAAAGAGAATGAACATAATGCGAAGACTGAGCACCACCATTTCAGCCGCCGGCCTTTTGTTTGCCAGCAGCTTGGTCACCCTCGCCGCAGACAAGCTTTCCGGAGATTTGAAAATCTTTCTGGATACGTCCAATCCTGCGCCACGGGCTGCCATGGAAGGTATGATTGATCGTTTCCAGAAGATGCACCCGGATCTGAACATCTCGACCACCATCATCGACAGCGAAGCCTACAAGACGCAGATCCGGAACTTCCTGAGCGCCAATCCGCCTGACGTGACGACCTGGTTCGCGGGCAACCGCATGCTGCCATATGTCGAAACCGGTCTTTTTGAGGATGTGTCGGATATCTGGACCGGAGCGCTGGCCGAAGACCTTGCCTCAACGAAAAAGTCCATGACAATTGACGGCAAACAGTGGGGTATCCCCTACACCTATTATCAGTGGGGCGTTTACTACCGGGAAGACATCTACTCCGAACTGGGCCTGGAACCGCCGAGCAACTGGCAGGAGTTCAAGGACAATTGCCAGAAGATCCTCGATTCCGGCCGGAAGTGCTTTTCCATCGGCACCAAGTTCCTGTGGACCGCGGCCGGCTGGTTCGACTACCTGAACCTGCGTCAGAATGGCTACGAGTTTCACATGGACGTCACGGCCGGAAAGGTCAGCTGGGAAGATCCCCGGATCCGCGACGTTTTTGCGCGTTGGCGCGAGTTGATCGACATGGGAGCCTTTATTGACAATCACACATCCTACAGCTGGCAGGAGGCGCTGCCCTTCCTGGTTCAGGGAGAAGCTGCCGGATACCTGCTTGGCAACTTCATCGTCCCGCCCTTGCGGGACGCGGGATTGACGGATGAGCAGCTCGGCTTTTACCAGTTTCCGGCCATCGTCGACGGCATACCACTCGCCGAAGACGCCCCCGCCAACACATTTCACATTCCGGCAAATGCAGCGAACAAGGAAAACGCGCGCGCTTTCCTGAAATATGTGGCGGATGTCGAAAACCAGTCGATCATCAGCAAGCAGCTTGGCCAGCTTGCGGTGAACTCCAGAAGCGAGGTGCCCGATGACAAGTTCATGCGCCAGGGCTTCGAAATGTTGAGCAACGCCTACGCGCTGGCCCAGTTCTTCGACCGTGACGCCCCGGCCCAGATGGCAAAGGTTGGCATGGAAGGATTTCAGGAGTTCATGGCAAAGCCCGACAACCTCGATGCCATCCTGAAGCGCCTGGAGCGCACTCGTAAGCGGGTCTATTGATGCAGCGACCATCGCAAGGGGCGCGCGTGCGCGCCTCTTCTCCACCTCATAGCAGAAATCGGCATGACAGTGTGCACGGATCGGCTGTCGACATTTGACTGACAAACCCGGATGCGCCATCAAGCATCGGATAGAGTTCAGAAGAAGCAGAACAGGAATCGGACAAGATACGTGGCGACGATCAAGGACATTGCGGAAAAGGTTGGCGTTTCACCGACAACGGTTTCCAGGGTACTGAACGCAGATCCGACACTGTCCGTATCAAAGAAGGTCCGAACCCAGGTTACCGAAACAGCGGCTGAACTGAACTACGAGATCCGCGGCGTTAAACACAGGACAGCCGGAAAAGCGGAGGCCGCCTACCCCCACCTTGATGAAATTGTCATTTTACAGGGCCTGACCGATGAACAGGAACTGGCCGATCCTTATTATGTCGGCTTGCGCCTCGGAATAGAAAGAGCCTGCCGGGCCGTTGGGCTGACCGCCCATGTTCATTATTCCAACGAGGACAGAGATCTGAAACCCAACGCACGGACTGGCGTCGTGGTGGTTGGGCATCATGACGAAACCTCACTGCAGAAGATTTTGAATCAGGCCCCCAATCTCGTCTTCGTCGGTGCGGAATATGAAAAATACGACCTCGATGTCGTCTGTCATGATCTTTCAAACTCCATGCGGAAGCTTCTGACCGGTCTGGCAAATGCGGGATACGAACAATTCGGCTTTATTGGTGGACGCTACGATGCTAACGATCCGGAAGCGATTGAGACCGGTGAACGCCTCAGCGCTTTCAAGGAGTGGCTGACCGCCCATGACCTTTTCGACAAGGAACTGGTGCGCCAGGAAGGCAAGACACCGCAAAACGGCTACCAGCTGACCCGCGATCTCCTTGATCAGGACAAGCAACCGGACGTCATCGTTGCCGCGACCGACAGTCTTGCCATTGGCGCCTATATGGCCCTCAAGGAGGCAGGCAAACAGATTTCCGCCGACATTGCCGTCGCGGCCTTCAACGATATTCCCGCAGCACGCCACCTCGTCCCGCCCCTGACCACCGTCAAGCTTCCGGCCGAACTCATCGGCAAAACGGCTGTCGAGCTGCTTCAGGAGCGCGCCGAAGGACGGCTCACCACAAAACGGGTCATTCTCGGTTCGGAAATCATCTGGCGCGAAAGCTGCCGAAAACCCGCCGAATAGCCACAAACCGGGCAACTACCCAATAAACAGAAGTCTGAGAAGAACTGAGAGAATGGTGGGTGAGTAGGGACTCGAACCCTAGACCCGCTGATTAAGAGTCAGCTGCTCTACCATCTGAGCTACACACCCATCCAATGCAGGCCGCAATGTGAAGCGGCGCGCCGGAGTGAGGGTGTATATAGCGCAGCTTTTCGGGACGCAATGGTTTCATGGCATTTTTTTGTCATTTCTGCTGTGCAAAAACCGACCACCTCCCCCCTCAAGGCATTTGCGGAATGATTGCAACAAGATCACTCGCAAAAGGAAACTTTTAAAAACATTGGGCAACTTTCGCGCAATAATCGAAATTTGGGGTTGACCCGCCATACCGCTCTCACTAGTGTGCACCGCGTCAAGACCGGGCGGACATGACTGGCTTGAACCAGATAACCTGATAAGTCATTGAAATGGTGCAAGGGTTCTGGCGGAAACATCCGGCAACGCATGTCCGACCAGGGTCTTCATGACCTGCAGTATCGAAGGACCGGGACGACATGATGATGTCGCTCATTCTAGTAGTGGTAGGAAAGCGCGCCTCCTAGCGGGAAGACCCCGTCTGGACAGGATGGCGCGCGACCAAGGCTCCCGAAGGGGCCTTTTTTTGTACCCGCCTCCTGAAAGTGCCATTTCCTTCAAGCGCCCGAGTCTTCGACACCGACAGGTTTGAAGCGTTAAAGTAAGTAATTGAGAGCCAAAGCCTGAACTTCAGGCCCTGAAATGCAAGGACGATAAGAGAATGACACGGGAAATGACCGGCGCCGAAATGGTCATCCAGGCGCTGAAAGACCAGGGAGTTGATACCATCTTCGGCTACCCGGGCGGTGCTGTGCTTCCCATTTATGACGAGATCATTCAGCAGGAAGGTCTGGAGCACATTCTCGTGCGTCACGAACAGGGCGCAGGCCACGCTGCGGAAGGCTATGCCCGCTCCACCGGCAAGCCCGGCGTTGCGCTGGTCACCTCCGGCCCCGGCGCGACCAACATGGTCACCGCGCTGACCGACGCCATGCTTGATTCCATTCCACTGGTCTGCATTTCCGGCCAGGTTCCAACGCACCTGATCGGCAATGATGCCTTCCAGGAATGTGACACGGTCGGCATCACCCGCCCCTGCACCAAGCACAACTGGCTGGTGCGCAATGTCGAAGACCTGCCGCGCATTCTTCACGAGGCATTCTATGTTGCCACATCCGGGCGTCCGGGCCCGGTTGTCGTCGACATTCCGAAGGACGTCCAGTTCGCCACCGGCACCTATGAAGGTCCGACACCGAACCCGGCAGCTGCACACAAGAGCTACCGCCCTCAGGTCAAGGGCGATGCCTCCGGCATTCGCACAGCCGTCGAGCTGATGGCCAAGGCCAAGAAGCCGATTCTCTATACCGGCGGCGGCGTTATCAACTCCGGCCCGCAGGCCTGCCAGCTGCTGCGCGAACTGGTGTCCCTCACCGGCTTCCCGATCACCTCAACGCTGATGGGCCTCGGCGCATACCCGGCTTCCGGTGACAACTGGCTGGGCATGCTGGGCATGCATGGCACCTACGAAGCCAACATGACCATGCATGACTGTGACCTGATGGTCTGCATCGGCGCGCGCTTCGACGACCGCATCACCGGGCGCACCGACGCGTTCTCACCGAATTCGATCAAGATCCATATCGACATCGATCCATCTTCCATCAACAAGACCGTCAATGTAGATCTGCCGATCATCGGCGATGTCGGCCACGTTCTGGAAGACATGGTCCGGATCTGGCGTTCTTCATCGCTGAAGGCCGATCCGAAGGCGATGAAGTCCTGGTGGTCCCAGATCAATGCCTGGCGCGGCCGCAATTCGCTCGCCTACCGGCCGAACGAAGACATCATCATGCCGCAATACGCAATCCAGCGGCTGTATGAACTGACCAAGGACCGCAAGACGTTCATCTCCACCGAAGTCGGCCAGCACCAGATGTGGGCGGCGCAGTTCTACGGCTTCGAAGAGCCGAACCGCTGGCTCACTTCCGGGGGCCTCGGCACCATGGGCTACGGTTTGCCGGCAGCCATTGGCGCGCAGGTGGCCCATCGCGATGCACTGTGTGTCGACATTGCTGGCGATGCGTCGATCCTCATGAACATTCAGGAAATGTCGACGGCGGTTCAGTTCGGCCTGCCGGTCAAGGTGTTCATTCTGAACAACCAGTACATGGGTATGGTGCGTCAGTGGCAGCAGCTGCTGCACGGCAACCGCCTGTCCCACTCATACACCGAAAGCCTGCCGGACTTCGTCAAACTGGCCGAAGCCTATGGCGGTGTCGGCTTCCGGGTGGAAAAACCTGGAGATCTGGATGGTGCGATCGAGGAAATGATCGCAGTCGACAAGCCGGTGCTGTTTGATTGCCGTGTGGCCAACCTCGCCAACTGTTTCCCGATGATCCCATCGGGCAAAGCCCATAACGAAATGCTGCTGCCGGATGAAGCCAATGACGAAGCGGTTGCCAACGCGATCGGCGCCGAAGGCAAATCCCTCGTTTAATGGTCAGGCACAAGGATTTTAGAAAATGAACGCACAGAATGTAGATGCGCCTTCAGCCTACTTCCTGGCTGAAGTCAGCGACGAGATCGAGACCCACACCCTATCGCTACTCGTCGACAACGAGCCGGGCGTTCTCGCCCGCGTTATCGGCCTTTTCTCCGGCCGTGGTTACAACATCGACAGCCTGACCGTGTCGGAAACCGAACACGAAAAACACCTGTCCCGCATTACCATCGTGACGACGGGAACCCCGATGATCATCGAGCAGATCCGCCATCAGCTCGACCGTCTGGTTCCGGTGCATCGCGTGACCGACCTCACAGTCCGGGCGCGCCGCGCCAATCAGGACAAGCCGCTGGAGCGCGAACTTGCGCTGGTCAAGGTCAAGGGCGATGGCGACAAGCGTCTGGAAGCCCTGCGCCTCGGCGATGCTTTCCGCGCCACGGTCATTGATGCAACCACCGAGCATTTCGTTTTCGAAATCACCGGACGCACCTCCAAGATCGAGCAGTTCATCGCGATTATGAAACCGCTTGGCCTTGTCGAAGTGTCCCGCACCGGTGTCGCCGCCGTCCAGCGGGGACCGGAAGGGCTGTAAGGCGCTCTGGAAAGACTTTAACAACAAGGGTCTGCTGCTTATATGCTGCAGGCCCTTTTCTGTTTCGGAATACTTCATGCCCTTTGATCTCGACACCTACCTCGCCCGTATCAACCTGCAGCATTGCCCGGTCTCCCCGGAAGGTCTGAAACAGCTGCAATCGGCGCAGATAACCGCCATTCCGTTCGAGAACGTCTTGCCCTTCCTTGGGCGGGTTCCCAGGCTGGACGGGAACAGTCTTTGGCAAAAGATGGTGCTGGATCGCTGTGGCGGATACTGCTTCGAGCTGAACACTCTTCTGGAGATGGCTCTGCAGGCGCTCGGCTTTTCCAGCCGGAAAGTCATGGCCCGTGTTCGAATGGGAGCACCAGAAGGAGGCGTCAGATCCCATCTGGCTCATATCGTCTCGATTGATGGAACGGAATGGCTGGTAGATACCGGCTTCGGAGGACAGGCTCCTGCCTATCCGGTGAACCTGACGACGACGGGCGAGCAGCAGATTCGCGATCAGATCTACCGTATCCGTTTCGATGATGCGGAGAATGAAGAGGTTCTGGAGCGCAAGTCGGAAGATGGCTGGATTCCCTTGTACGGCTTTGACCGCATGCCACCAAAGTGGGTCGACATTGAAGCTGCCAACTATCTCTGCGCCAAATGGTCGGAGATATCCTTCTCATCCAGCATGAAATTCTATCGTTTGACGGATAACGGCTGGATCAGCTTCCAGAACGGGCTCGCAGGCTTTACCGAGAATGGCATCAAAACCACTCGCACCATTGTGAAGCAAAACGATCTTACCCGGTTCATGCGCAACGACTTGAGACTCGGTTATGGCGATGCGGATATCGATGCGATTGCCGGGCGTCTCGCGTCCATGCCAATGCCTGCCCCCGCCAACTGACGGCCCGGCTCCGATGGACCTTCAGGACTTCACTGGTAGTAGCCTTCGCGCAGATTGATGCCGTGCTCGACAAAGGCTTTCAGGCAACACAGCATCTGCGTCCAGCCTTCGCAATTGCCGTAGGACGCCTTGCTGCCCTTGGCCGTATCGCGCCACCCTTCTTCGCTGATGGTGACCAACGTCCGGCCATCCTCGAGTGCCTCGAACTCCATTGTCACCATGGTTTCGGCGTCATCGTCGGTCTGGTCGTCTGACACCCAGTGCAGGACGATTTTCCGATCCTTGACGACTTCGTTCACCTTGACCGGAAAACGTCCTGGAAAATCGGCGAAGCTCCAGAAGACGGTGGCACCGCTCTCGATCCGGCCTTCTGCACCACCGGTGGTGAAATAGCCCGACAATCGGTCCGGATTGACCACGGCCTCGAAGACTTCGGAAACCGGTTTACCGATCCTGCCGGACACACTGAACGACAACATGATTTTCTGTTCCCTTCGTTCTACCTTCGTTGCTCGGCACAAGTAACGAGATTGCCAAGGTGATAGCTCCAGCCCTGAGAATGAGCGTCTACCAGGCCACGCTGCCGACCTTCAGGAGCCGCCTCCCACCCCTTATGGACGAGACTGATCCGGCTGCGATCTCTCAGGTTCTTCACTTGAACCGTGACTTCGGTCTTGAAAGGCCAGTCGTCGTCCCACCAGCTCATGACAAGCAGCTGCGGTGGCTCAATCGCGGTCACCCTTCCGTGGGTGTGATGCACTCCGTTGGCATCCTGCCACGGCTCATAAAATACGCCGCCAGGAACCGGGTCCAACGTCACGCTCTTGCCCCACCAGAGCGACGGCTGAAGCAGAACCTCCCACAGCTGTTGCACCGAAGCACTGCATTCTCTTTCCAGGTCGATCTGTACTGCGCACATATCACCGATCTCCAAGATGGCCCTTGCCTGGACATCAATCATGTTATAATTTTATAACATGTCAAGTGAAGAGGATTCAGACAGGATATTCAAGGCTCTGGCCGATGGTCGCAGGAGACGACTACTTGATCTGTTGAAAGACGGACCCAAGACGACCGGCGCGCTATGCGACGCATTTCCGGAAATCGACCGCTGCACCGTCATGCAGCACATGAGGGTTCTGGAAGCCGCCAATCTCCTCATTGCACAACGAAAAGGCCGAGAGCGTTGGAACCACCTCAACGCGCTGCCGATCAAGGATATTTACGACAGATGGATCGGTGACTATGCCACCGGTGCGGTAAACTTGCTGGCTCGCCTCAAGGATGACCTCGAAACGCCCAGCAATTGATACTTTGTCGAATTGCGCGCGGAACGTCACCTCCTTTGACGTTTTCCAGCCTAGACGCGACGCGGATCAGCGCGTATACGACACCAGCACTCAGTATCATTGCTGACGCGCTCTTCCCGATTCAGACGACTAAACGCTCAAGAAAAGGCTTCAAGCCCATGATCCACGGTCTGTCCCGGCCGAAAAATCAGATTCGCTGGCTGCTGCTGGAAGGCATTTCGCCGACCGCGCGCGCGGTTCTGGAAAAGAACGGTTACACCAATGTGGAAGTCCTGCCAGGTGCTCTGGACAAGGACGCCCTGATCGAAAAACTGCAAGGCGTTCAGGTCCTCGGCATTCGGTCCAGAACCCAGGTGACGGAAGAAGTTCTGGAAGCCGCCAATAGCCTTGTTGCCGTTGGTTGTTTTTCGGTGGGCACCAACCAGGTTGATCTTAGCGGCACGCTGACTCGCGGCATCCCGGTCTTCAACGCTCCCTTCTCCAATACCCGTTCCGTTGCGGAATTGACGATCGCCGAAATCGTCATGCTGATGCGCGGTGTCTTCACCAAGTCGTCCGCTGCCCATGAGGGCCGCTGGATGAAGAGTGCAGTCGGCTCCCACGAAGTGCGCGGCAAGACACTCGGCATTGTCGGCTACGGCAATATCGGCACGCAGCTGTCGAACCTTGCCGAAGCAATGGGTCTCAGGGTGATCTACTTTGATCTGGTCGACAAACTTCAGCACGGCAATGTCCTGCCGACGGAAAGCCTGGACGCACTGCTTGCCGCTTCCGATGTTGTTTCCCTGCACGTGCCCGACACGGCCGGAACGCGCGACATGTTCGGCGCCGAGCAGATTTCGAAAATGAAAAAGGGCGCGTTCCTCATCAACAACGCCCGCGGCAAGGTCGTCGACATCGAAGCGCTCGCCGAGGCCCTGAAATCAGGGCACCTGGCTGGGGCGGCAATTGATGTGTTTCCCGTTGAACCCAAGTCCAACAAGGATGAATTCATCTCACCGTTGCGCGGTCTGGACAATGTCATCCTGACGCCGCATGTCGGCGGCTCGACCGAAGAAGCCCAGGACCGGATCGGCGAGGAAGTCTCCAAGCGTCTGGTTGAATACTCGGATGTCGGCTCGACAATCGGTGCGGTCTCATTCCCGCAGGTCCAGCTGCCCAAGGGAACCGAGATGACCCGGTTCATTCAGGTTCACCACAACGCGCCGGGAGCGATGCGCACGCTGAACGATCTTTTCACCCGGCATGACCTCAACATCCACGCACAGTACATGCAATCGCATCAGGACATCGGTTACGTGGTTCTGGACGTGGACAGCCTTGTTCAGGACCCGGTGGACATTCTTGAGGAAATCCGCAGCCTTCCGAACACGATCCGGGCGCGCCTTCTCAACAGGGTCTGACGATTGCCGCGGTAATTACTGAACAAACGCCTATGTGGTGCCGGTCAGGAGCGGAATGCAATCATTCCTGAACGGCCGGTCCGCAAACCCGGTTACGTCCTGCCCGTTTGGCATCGTAGAGACGCATGTCCGCCGCCTGAAAGAGCGTTTCCAGCGTGGTGCCATCTTCCGGTGCTGTCGCGACACCGATGCTCACGGTAATCTTCTCCGGGAAGTAGATCACACTGAACCGCTCGATTGCCTTGCGCAGTCTGGTCGCAAGCGACATGGCTGCTTCCGCAGGAAGCCTTTCGCAAATAAGTACGAATTCCTCGCCGCCAAAGCGATAGAGATGATCGTCTGATCGCAGATTTTCGCTCAACATCCGGGCAATCTTTGCCAGCACCTGATCACCTGCCTGATGGCCGTGACGGTCGTTCACCGCCTTGAAGTGATCGATGTCGATCACCAGCAACGACAGCGGCTTGCTGTCATTGAGGCTCTTTTCAAGGATCTTGGGCGCATTGTGATCATATTGCCGCCGGTGCAGGGTTCCCGTCAGGTGATCCCTCGTCGATGCCTCCAGAAGCTGATGATATCGCTCCCGGTAGGTGAGCACCTGAAATACGTCCTTGAAGGGCCTGTTGGTCAGCCACGCCGCTTCGTCGTCAAAGTATTTCAGATAGGCGATGAACAGCACCGTGTAGACCACCGTTGCGACAAGCTTGGCAACAAGACCGCCAAAGAACACATGCCACGGGGCACCGGACACATAGTGAAGTGCGAGAAAGAACCCTGCCTGATCAAATGTCAGCACGGCAGCCCCGCAAACCAGAAACCTCAGTCCAAGATGCCTGCCGAACCAATCGCCAATGCGCTCATAAAGAACGATGATCGCAATTGCATCGACAAAGAGCAGCAACGTGCCCCAGACCATGAGGCTGCCTATTTCATCGATGAAGGCAATGTCCGGCAGCCGGCCTTCGGTGATGACGATCGTTTCGTGGTTTCTCAGGATCATGACCAGCGCGACGATCAGGAAGTTGCCAATCAAAAGCCCATAAATCGCCTGTCGCACGACAAGCGCATCCTCGCGGATGTAGAGCAACAGGATCATCAAGAGCTTTCCGGAAAAAAGCACGGTCGAGCCGGGAGAAATGATCCCGAACGGCAACTCGATATAGAAGACGCTGGCCAGGTACGTTTCCAGAAAATGCATCACACCAAGCGCGCACAGGAAAACGCCGACGCCGATCGCCTTGCGGGCGCGCAGCAGGCCCATCATGACGGTGAAGTAAACCGCAGCCTGGGCAAACAGAAGGAATGCGTTGAACGTGGTCATTTCCCGGTCGTCGCTGGATCTCAGTTGCAACGTCCATCTATGCAACGATTCCCGGAATCTGCGAAATCAGGCAAAAAATCCTGAACTGAAAATGACCAGACGGGTTGCCGGCAGGCCTTGTTCGGAAACACCCAAGCCGGAACAGAACCGGCAAGGTGGCCAGAGCACCACCTCACCTGCCCGCTCGCTTCATTTGAGTTCAGGACTTAAGCGTCGACAGGATCGATTACCAGCAACAACCGGGTTACATCGTTGTCACGCACAGCCGGCGAGCGGTGCAAGAGTGCCGTTCTTTCCTTCGAAGGCCAATTTGCTCCCCGAAACAGTGCTGCAGACCCGGTCCTGACTTTTCGAATGCGCCGACTGTCCGAGGTTTGCCCTTCGAGACAGTATTCCGTTCCAGTTCCCCGATAGGTGCACAAAAGTCTTGCCGGGACCGCATCCAGATGAAACTTCGGGCACATGGTCTCTGCAGCAAGATCGAGGCGAATGCGCAAACTGCTGCTGGCGAGAACATTTCCGACCATCAGCGCGAGAGCGGCAATGTCTTCAATCAGCATGTTCCGCTCCTCACAGTCAGGCATCTTCGCCTGCTCGCAAGCGCCAGTTACCAGCGTTTGGACATGCTCGGGCGGCGTGACAACTCTCATCGTCGGGAGTTCTCTTGCCGGAAGACTATCCAGCCACGTTTGAAAGGAAGACTTGGGCCTTCGCTGCCAGATGGCGGCAGCCACTCCCTGCAGGCCGATGTCTTCAAGGATATCCGGTTCCGCCGCCAGCAAAACGTCCTGCGCCTTGTAATCAGCCTGCCGCGAAGTCGTCTGCTCCAGGATCATGCTGCCTGCTCCGCCCTGCGCCAGGCCGGAAAGGGATCCGGCATGTCCTGGAACGCCTTCAGGTCGTTGCCTGCCGATTCTTCAACAAGGCATGCATCGAGACGGGCTCTGAGCTGCGGCCAGTCAATTCCCGAACCGATGAAGACAATTTCCTGACGGCGGTCTCCAAATGGCTCCAGCCAATGGGAATTTGCATAGGCTTGAGTGCGGGGATCTTCCGGCCATCGTTTCCTGGGAACGGAAGCCCACCAGATCCCGATCGGTGCGACGCTGGATAGTGCGCCAGCCAAGGAAAATTCCGCCACCCATTCTGGCCGTGTGGCAACCCAGAAATGCCCCTTTGCCCGGATCACTCCCGGCAAGGCGCCGTTGAGAACCGAATGGATTTTCTGTGGCACGAACGGTCGGCGAGCCCGATAGACGAAGGAAGCAACCCCATACTCATCTGTCTCGGGAACATGATCGGCAAAGCCATAGAGTTCTTTCGCCCAGAGCGGGTGTTCATGGGCCTTCTGAAAATCGAAAAGACCGGTGTTCAACACCTCGGAGGCAGGAATTTCCGAAAAATCCGTCTCAAGGATCTTCGCATCGGCATTGAGACTGCGAATGATCTTTCGTGCTGCATCCACCTGACCATCCTGCGCGACGCTGACCTTGTTCAGCACGATCACATCGGCAAACTCTATCTGGTCGGTCAGCAAATGCACCAGCGTGCGTTCGTCATCCTCACCGAGCGTCTCCCCGCGGTCCTGCAGAAAGTCATGGCTGGAATAGTCCTTCAGGAGATTGACCGCATCCACGACAGTCACCATCGTGTCGAGCCGTGCAACGTCCGACAGACTTTCTCCCGCCTCATCCCGGAATTCGAACGTTGCTGCTACGGGCAGAGGTTCGGCGATACCCGTTGATTCAATCAGGAGATAGTCAAACCGCTTTTCCTGCGAGAGACGCCGGACTTCCTGCAGGAGGTCATCGCGCAAGGTGCAGCAAATGCAGCCGTTGGACATTTCCACGAGAGTCTCGTCAGTCTGACTGAGTTCTCCTCCACCGGCTCGTACCAGGTCGGCATCAATGTTGACTTCAGACATGTCGTTGACGATGACGGCCACCTTCAAACCATCTCGATTATTCAGAATACGGTTCAGCAAGGTGGTTTTTCCCGCACCGAGAAATCCGGACAGGACAGTGACTGGAAGACGCGTATCGGACACATCGGGCTCCTGAAAATATGTAATGTTATTACGTTACATATATATCTTCAGAATTGGCCCTTGCAAGATTTTTTTGGTTCCGTCGTCCCTTTCGAAATCCAACAAAACTTTCCGGCGCCTCGGACGGCCAACACATCAGCTGCGACCATATGGTGTATCGCACCGAGCCAACCCAGGTGTTTCACTGTTCCCGGGAAGACGTTTTTCCAATGATCCATGCAAATGAAGTCATGAGAAACAATGAACTTTATTCCACGCTGACCGGCGCGTCCGGACCTGCTGCGTTGCTGGAAAACCTGATCGTCTTTGACGCGAACTGTATCCTTTGTTCGGGATTTGCACGTTTCATGGCAAGGCACGACAGGCACGCGTATTTCAGGTTCGTCAACGCCCATTCAGAGACGGGACAAAGGCTCTACCGCCAGTTTAGTCTCGATCCGGATCTCATGGACACGAACATCGTCATTCTTGAAGGCAAGGCCTTCACCAGAATGGCCTCCTTCACAGTAGCCATGAGAAGCCTCGGTTGGCCCTGGCGGGTTCTCTGCCTCCTCGATTTACTACCCCAGAAACCTGCAGACTGGCTCTACGGTCAAATAGCCCGAAACCGATACAGGTTTGGCAGACGCAATTGCCCCCTTCCTTCACAAGACCTGAGGGGCCGCGTTGTCGATTGATCACACCAGCCCAAGTCCGGTCGTCATCTTGGGCGGCTACGGTGTTTTTGGCGGGAAACTGTCACAGGCCTTGCTGCGCGATCCGAATTTCCACGTTCTGATAGCAGGGCGTGACACGGAAAAGGCACAAGCCTTTTGCAGGCAACATGGTGGCAGCCCGGTCTGCCTGGACAGGAATGCTCGGAATTTCGCGACAGAACTTGCCAAGCTGATCCCGGCAATCATCGTGGATGCAGCCGGTCCGTTTCAGGACTATGGCGCTGGCAAATATTGTGTTGCCGAGACCGCAATTGACTTGAAATCGCATTACCTGGACCTGTCCGATGATGCGGAGCTTACCAAAGGCATCGTCTGCCTCAACGAACGCGCCCAACAGGCGGGTGTTGTGCTTTTATCAGGTGTTTCAAGTGTACCGGCCCTGTCGTCTGCGGCGGTTGCAACCCTCAAGGACGATTTCGACCAGATAGACCTGATCGAAAGCACCATCTTGCCGGGCAACCGGGCTCCCCGAGGCCTTTCGGTCATTCGGGCGATCCTGATGCAGGCTGGAAAAAGGATACCGATTACCCGCGATGGCAACCCGGATCATGTGATCGGTTGGTCCGGGTTGCGGCGTGACGCGATCGGCGGGAAAAATCCAGGCAACTTACCCCGGCGCTGGTCCAGCTTCATCGGCGCGCCCGATCTTACCTTGTTCCCGAAACACTACGGCGCCCGAACTGTACTGTTTCGCGCCGGACTGGAACTATCGATCCTGCATCTGGGACTGTGGCTCCTTGCCTGGCCGGTCAGGCTTCGCATGGTCCGGTCGCTGGAACCGGCGTCCCGACTGTTACGGACAATCGCCGGCTGGCTGGAGCCGTTCGGCACGGATCGTGGAGGCATGGAAGTCAGAGTGGCCGGATTGGACAAATCCTCTCGGCCGGTCAGCCGGAGCTGGGCGCTCATTGCCGAAGCTGGAGACGGCCCGCATATTCCCGCCGTTGCCGCAACAATCTTATGTAAGCGACTTCTCACCCAATCGGTTCAACCGGGCGCCCGGGCCTGCCTGGGTGAATTCAGCCTTAACGAGATCGAAGACGCGACACGGCATCTGTCGGTCACAACCGATCGACAAGAAGAGCTGTCCCCTACTCTTTTCCAGCAGGCGCTCGGTCTGGATTTCAGGGCATTGCCCGCCGCCATTCAGTCCCTCCATACTGTGTTTGACCGGCGCACCTGGACCGGTCGCGCGAAGGTTACCAGAGGACGTTCAAGTTTAAGCCTTCTGCTGTGTCGCACCTTCGGCTTTCCGGCAGAAAGTGACGAAACGCCGCTAACCGTGACGATCGAGCGCCGTGGAAACAAGGAAATCTGGCGAAGGTGCTTCGGCGCGAAAGCGTTCCAATCGGTCATGTCCCTGCGGGATAACGACGGAGTAGGCCATATCCGGGAACGGTTTGGCTTTATGAGTTTTGACATCAATCTTCTGGTTGATGACGAAGGGCTCCACTTTCCGGTCAGCCGAGGCACTCTTTTTGGTACCCCCTTGCCCAAATGGCTCTTGCCGGTGAGCGAAGCCACTGAAACGTCGGCGAACGGCATTTTCAACTTCGATGTAAAAATTTCCCTTCCTGGTATTGGCATGCTTGTCCACTATCAAGGATGGCTGCAGGCCGCCCGCGCTGACACTGATTGCGTTCAAAAAGCAGATCTCAAAGCCACGACGTCCGCGCGATAACAGTCCTCACGAAATCGGTCCGCCCGGAACATTCGGTCAACGTGAAGATGACGGCTGAGCATCTGCTGCAAATCTGCACGCGACGTGCTCAGAAGCTTTGAAATTCGAGCCTAAGCAAATCTTCCACCATTCAAGGCGCGATGAGACGTTTCGCCAGACCTGATGTCTCGTGAAAGGATTGAGAAACCTGATGGAAAACAGAACGACACCAATCATTTGGTTGCGGCACGACAAACTCAGGATACTGGTAGCGCTCCAATCCGCGCTGGCGGGATCTCTGGTAAGCTCCGTACTGATCTTCGCATTGAACAACTACGTAACCTCTCCGGATCATAAGGACCTCATCTTGATCGGACTGGCGTCCGGCGCCATCGGAGGATTGATCTTCTCCGGCTGGTACGGACGGCCCGGACGAAGAGGACTGTTCTTCGCCGGTCTGGCCTCCATCTTGTGCCCGATGCTGGGCGGCGCTGTCGTAGGGACATTCATCGCACCGGGAATAGGCACCCTGCTTGGAGCCTTCATGCCCTTGCTGCTTTTTGTAACGCCGATTGCCTTGCTTGCCTGGTGCATCTGTCTTTGCGCCATTCATCTTGCCACACTTCAAATGCGCTCAAAGTTCAAAGTCCGGTCGCCAAAACATTGTCCCTAGTGACAATTTCTTGTTTGACTTCAAGGGTTTTTGCAACAATCTTTCAACGGCTATCAAACTTCTTGAATCAAACTGTCAACCGCCTCAACCGGAATGCAAACCATGCCTGCCGTCTCGCGCCTGTCCGTCAACGTCAACGCTATCGCCATGTTGCGCAATCGCCGTGACCTGCCCTGGCCTAGCGTCACCGGCCTGGCCGCAATTGCCATGGAGACCGGCGCCAAGGGGATCACCGTTCACCCCCGTCCGGACGAGCGCCATATTCGCAAGACGGATGTCTTTGAGCTTGCGGAACTGATCGAGGATCGTTTTCCCAACAAGGAGCTTTGCCTTGAAGGATACCCCTCTCCGGATTTTCTGAAACTCGTCGAGGAGGCCAGGCCGGAACAAGTGCTGTTTGTTCCCGACGACCCGGACCAGACAACCTCCGATCACGGCTGGGACTTTTCCAAGGACACCGGCGCGCTGGAAACAGCCATCGCAGCTGCCAAGGAATGGGCCATTACAGTATCCCTTTTCTGCGATCCCGACCCTGCCGATCCGGAACACGCAGCTCGATTGGGCGCGGAGCGGATCGAAATCTACACCGGCCCTTACGGAGCCTGTTACGACAATCCGGAAAGAGCGGTGAAGGAACTGGATCTGATCGCCGAGACTGCCGAAAATGCGCAGAAGAACGGTCTGGGGGTCAATGCCGGCCACGACCTTACGGTCGAGAATATTCCAGCACTGATCGCCAAGGCCCCCTTCATTCGCGAGATGTCCATCGGACATGGTTTCACGGCCGATGCGCTGATTTACGGCTTCAAGGAAAGCGTCATCCGGTTTCGCAGTGCAATGGGTGAGCTCTGAATGCAGACCACGCTACAAAAGCAGGTCAATTTCCTCCTGGAAACGGACAAACTCAAGGAGGTTTTCCGCCTGAACCTGCTCTCCGGCGGCGCACGCACGGAAAGCACGGCGGAGCACTGCTGGCACGTCATTCTGCAGACCCTGACACTTGCGCACCATGCTCACGAAGGAACCGACATCAATCACGTCGTGCGGCTACTGGTCGTGCATGACCTCGTTGAAATCGACGCGGGAGATCATTGGGTGACTGCGGAAAATGCGGCAGAGATATCCAGCAAGGAGCACGCCGCAGCCAAACGCTTGTTCGCACTCCTACCGGATGACCAGGCGACGGAATTCAAGAACCTTTGGCTGGAATTCGAAGCAAACGAAACTCCTGAAGCTCAGTTTGCCAATGCCATGGATGCGCTGCATCCGATGTTGCTGGTCTTTGCTTCAGGAATGGAAACCCCAACACACGAACCGTTATCTGCTGCAGACATGCGTCTTGCAAAGGAAGCGCGCCTTTCTCCTTTTCCCGGACTTTGGTCCTACGCTCAGGATCTGCTTGAGCAGGCTGTTGCCGAGCACAAACTGTTGCCCTGATTCACTCCCGGACCCGCCGAACCCCGGCTGACAGGAATATTTGAAAATGTCATTCGATCTCTGGCTCGTCTTCGTGGCCGTTTCCCTTTTGCCTGCCATCAGCCCCGGTCCGGGTGTCATGCTGGCGATTTCCAACACGCTGCGTTTCGGCCGCAATGCCACCCTCGCCTCGGCGACCGGCAACGCAGCCGGTCTCGTCGTCATTGGCTACGCCGTGGCCTTTGGCTTCGGCGCCTTGATGGCCACCTCCGCGCTTGCATTCACAGTGCTGAAGTTCATAGGTGCCGCCTACCTGATTTACCTTGGCTTGAAGGTCTGGCGTGACAAGTCGAGTTTTCAGGTCGCGTCTTCCATCCCCGCCAACCGCAAGAGCAGCCGGAAACTGTTTCTGGAGGCCTTTCTCGTCTCAGTCACCAATCCGAAGGCGATCCTGGTCATCACGGCCCTGTTCCCCCAGTTCATGCGCGCCGACGGTGTCGACATGCTCGAGATTTCGATCCTCTCCATCACCTATGCTGCGCTTTGTTTCGCAAATCACGCCCTGATCGCGTTTGCCGGTAACCACCTGCGCAAGCTCCTGACATCGGCAAGACGGATGCGTTGGGTCCGGCGTGTCACCGGCGGTCTGTTTGTCGGCTTCGGCACGGCCCTGGCGACCGCGACCCGATAGAGACTACGGAAACCAGCTCGCGGCTAAAATTGAAGTGGCGCATTGTCCGTCACCTCTTTCATCACAAAGAAGGTTCTTGTCTGGCGCACGCCCGGAAGCGCAATCAGCTCCTTCCCATGAAGCCTGTTGAAGTCCGCCATGTCTCTCGTGCGGATTTTCAGGAAGTAATCGAAGTCTCCCGCAACCAGATGGCAGTCCAGAATGTAGTCTGCCTTGCGCACCACGTCTTCGAACTCGGCAAAGCTTTCCGGCGTAGATCGGTCCAGCACCACTCCGACGATCACTAGCGCTGACCGGTCGACGCGTTCAGGATCGATCTGGGCTCGCACGCCGGAGATATACCCTTCCTCAAACAATCGTTGCGTCCGCCTGTGGCAGGTTGCCGGACTGACATTTACCTTGCCCGCCAGCTCGGCATTGCTGAGCCGCCCGTCCGCCTGCAAGAGTTTGAGAATTCTGCGATCAACCTTGTCCAGCGCTTCCGTCATGAAAGATTCTTCCGCAACTCCCATCCATCTCGATCACTTTGCCAAAATTATTGTTGCGATTAAAGAAAATACGATCAAGAATACCCAAAAATTAGAGAGCACCTTTCGATGGATTCCTGAGACGCTTCCAGGGTCCTTCGAACAAAGGTGATCTTCATGAACCTTCAGAAATTTGAACGCTATCCCCTCACTTTCGGGCCGACACCGATTGAACACCTGCCACGTCTTTCCGACGCACTCGGCGGAAAGGTGGAAGTCTATGCAAAACGGGAGGATTGCAATTCGGGCCTTGCCCTTGGTGGAAACAAGCTTCGCAAACTGGAGTACATTGTCCCGGACGCAATCGCCTCGGGAGCCGACACGCTGGTTTCCATCGGTGGCGTGCAATCCAACCACACGCGCATGGTTGCGGCGACCGCCGCCAAGATCGGCATGAAATGCGTTGTGGTGCAGGAAAAATGGGTCCCGCACTACGATGCGGTTTACGACCGCGTCGGCAACATCCTGCTGACACGCCTGATGGGTGCGGACTCCCGTCTTGTCGAAGACGGATTTGATATCGGTATTCGACAAAGCTGGGAAGAAGCCATGCAATCCGTTCGCGACAATGGCGGTGTGCCTTATGGCATTCCGGCGGGTGCATCCGTCCACAAATACGGAGGACTTGGATACGCCCGGTTTGCTGAGGAAGTTCGGTCTCAGGAAGAAGAGCTTGGCTTCAGTTTCGACTATATCATCGTGTGCGTAGTGACCGGTTCGACCCAGGCCGGAATGATTGTCGGATTTGCGGAACAGAACCGGGCGGACCGGGTTATCGGCATTGATGCCTCCGGAACACTTGATCAGACCCGCAGACAGGTCCGCCAGATCGTCGATACGACTGCCGAGCTGGTGGAGCTGGGCAGGATTGTCCGCGACGATGAGATTGTCATCAATCCGGATTATGCCTATCCGGCCTACGGTGTTCCCTCGGAAGAAACCAATGCTGCCATACGGCTGGCAGCTCAAACGGAGGCAATGATCACGGATCCGGTCTATGAAGGTAAATCCATGCAAGGCATGATCGACCTCATAAGGAAAGGCCGCATCCCGGAAGGCTCCAGGGTCCTTTATGCCCATTTGGGAGGGGCCCCGGCAGTCAACGGTTACAGCTATTACTACAAGGACGGCTAGGCAGCCGACGATAATCACAGGATGCAGCGCGCGAGCTGCTTCAGGATTTACAAGGCGGGGGTCAAATACCCCCACCGTTCATTTTGCGGTCTGCTTTCGGTTAAACTTTTAGAAATCTTGTTAAGCCCAAATTACAACCACTGATTTAAAAGAGCCATGAATTGGAGACGCTCATGGCTGCATTGTTCAATCCTGTTTACCGTCGAATAAACCGCCTCCAGTGGTGGCTGTATCAGCTCGTCATTTTATTTGGCGCAATCGCAACATTGATATTAACCGCGCTTTTGTTCGGTGATCCTGACGCTCCCAAAGGCAGTCGCAATGGTCTCGAAATCCTTGGCATTGCCACGGCGTGTCTCTTTTTCATTTACGCCAATTTCTGCACCTGCCTGAACCGACTTCGCGACAGCGGACGAAGCTGGATCTGGTATCTGACTTTCTTACTGCCAACCGTTGGCACCGGTCTGATGATTTATTTCTGCGGCATTGAACGCAGTGACTTCACAGCCAATCGCAACGTCCCACCAAATATGCAGAAGAAACAACTTTCACCGCGAACCAACCTCACACCGATACATCCCCGCGGTGGCGAGCCGCAATTCGGCAGACGAAACACGGCTGTGTAACGGTTTGCTGCCTCAGGCCGCCTCTGCCCGCTTCATTTTCTGATGTTCGTCCTCAACGAGGCCGATTTTCCAGTAACCTGAAATGTAGGTGTCTTTCTTCGGCAGGTTCCGTTCGTTGTGAAGATAACCGCGCAATGCCTTGATCACCGAGCTTTCCCCTGCGATGCAGGTTTGGACGACACCGGTCGGCCAACTCATGGACGTGACAAAATCGAGTTGAGCAACAGATGGCTGGTAGACGTTTTCATGAACAAGCCAGCGCAGCTCGATCCCTGCAGGCGCATTGATCTCCCGAATATCTTCTTGTGACGGCACCTCAAAAACAGCCACCCCTTTTGCCTCAGCAGGCATGGCTTCGAGCGTCGCCTCGGCCACCGGCATCGCGGAAAGGTCGGCTGCGACCAGATACCATTCTGCATAGAACTCGGTCACCTTCGGCTGGCTCGGTCCGAACAACCCCAGGAAGCTGCCCTCCTTTGCCCGCTGCGCCCAGCGTGTTGCCGGGCCTTCGTCGCCATGGGCAACGAAGTCGATATCAAGTTCAAGACTATCCGGGCGATAGGAACGAATGGTGTAGGTGCGAACCGGATGGATCTTTTCTTCAGGCGCATCGGGCGCAAAATAGGCCTCGAACGCTTCCCGGCTCTCGCCGTCCCGGGGTAGAACCAGTTTGCAGTTCGCCCCTTCGTGGCCAAGCGGAAATCCTTCCAGCTCCGGACCGGCAAATGTGACGCGTATCATGTGAGGACTGAGATACCTGGTCCGGCGGACGGTCAGAAATCTTGGACGGCGTTTGAGTTTGCTGGCCACGAGGCACCTCACAAAAGTTGAGACATTTTCTCAAGATTTAACAGTGAAGACGCCGTTTTTGAAGACCCGGACTGACCATTTTTCGGAAACAGTCTGTCTCCGGGCACTTGCCCGGCCGTCGAGACCTAAAAAAAAGCCCGCCGAGTGGCGGGCTATGTCAGTTGGGAGGAGAAGTCAGCTCATCAGTTACGGATGATCGGCTCTTTCAGATCTTCAGGCCGCTTGTCCTTGATGATTTCCCAGTTCAGCGTAGCGTTGTTGATGTGGCCGGGAACGTCCTGCTCGAAGCGTTCCTGAACCTTCAGCGAATTGTTGAGGTAGAGTTTGCCGTCAACGATCGACCAGGCCTCCGGGACAACCGGGACCTTGAAGCCCATGGCTGCGCCAAATGCGCAGAAACCGCCATATTGCGGGGCATACTTGGCCGGATCAGCGACGAACTTGTCCCTGTTTTCCGCGGAAGAGAACTGCCAGGTCACATCATCGTATTGAGCGGTGTAATCCGCGCTTCCTTCCACCGGCTTTCCTTGGGTGAAATAAGCAACCGGATCCGTGCCTCCAATCGCCACGCCGGATTTGGTGAACGTGGTGATTTCATCTGCAGAAGCAGTAAAGGCGGCGGCTGAAAAAAGGGCCGTCAGACCCAGAAGAACGGACTTGGACGTATAAAGCGGCATGGACGACTCCATAGAGGATGTGAGAAGGCGTTTTCCTGAGCGGTGCGCGAATGCACCGCACTGGTTGGAAAATGTCTCCTGACGCAGCGGATATCCAATCACCCTTGATCACAGAGCCGACAGCAGGTCGCTAGAAAATTGTGAAGAGCTGGTTTTCACAGTCCTGGCAGACCGGAACCGGCACCTGAATCGGGTGTCGGGTCGCGCGGTGCGACCAGTCCAAGCACCAGATAGATTGCTGCCTCGATCTCCGGTTCGGTGACATCCTCCTTTCGGAAAAGCACCCGGTAATAGACAAGACCAAGCAACAGATCGATGCGGGTTTCCATATCGGCCTCGAACGGCGTTGCAATGAAAATCTGGCGCAGGACCAGCCGCTGGTTTTCCTCAATATCCTCAAGAATCCGGTGAAACGGTGAAATATCAGGACATGCGATCAAGGTCTGGAGCGCGCGGCCAAGGTCAGTGTTCTGGAAGGCTTCAACCATACCGGTCAGGCATCGCCTGAGATCCGAAGCAACGTTTCCGCGTTGCGGCGCGACGGGTTCCATTGCAGCGGTCGCATTCTCAACAGCCGCGGCAATCATGTCCGTCTTGTCTTTAAAGCGCCGGTAGACCGCCTGCTTGCTGGTTCTGGCACGGGTGGCAACAGCCGATACAGTCGTTTTTTCGAGGCCATGGAGGGAAAGTTCGGTGAGCGTCGCCGCGTAAAGGGCCTCTGTCACCCTGTCATCCCTGGGACGGCCTGCATTCGACTTTGCCGTGCTCATCGTATCGAAAACACTTACTTGAATTACGGTACCACTCGGTTCCGTAATAGTAAATTTGAGACCTGAAATCAAACCACCTTTCTTGTTTTTCCGGCCGCGAGGGAGCACACAGACGTCGACCTGCCTTCAGGCTGCGGCCTGACGCCGGCAGACCGAATTGACGAGGAAAAACATGTCTGTTGATACCGAAACGGTAAAACGCGTTGCCCGGCTTGCCCGCATCAAGGTGAGCGAAGACGATGCCACCCGGATGACCGGAGAGCTCAATGCCATTCTCGGCTTTGTCGAGCAACTGGACGAAGTCAACATTGAAGGTGTCGAGCCGCTGACATCCGTCGTTGAACAGACGATGAAAAAGCGCGCCGACGGCATCACTGACGGCAACAAGGCGGATGACATCACGCTCAACGCCCCGGCCTCTGAAGACAACTTCTTCATGGTTCCGAAAGTGGTCGAATAACAGGGATTTCCATCGGGATGACCGCCGCTTCCACCTCCATTGCGATTGAGAGTCCGCTGAGCGACGACATGCGCGCGATGATCGGTGAATTGAACGCCATCCTGCGTTCGCTGACGCCGGAAGAAGCCAACTACAGCATGACCGCAGAAGAAATGGCCGGCTCTGAGACGACACTCTTCGTTGCAAGAGTTGACGGCAAAGCCGCTGCTTGCGGCGCCTTGCACCGCCACGGCGATGCCATAGGCGAGTTGAAGCGGTTCTATTCGCGTCCGTCCTATCGCAGACACGGACTGGCCCGTCAGATCCTGAGCGCGATCACCGAGCGTGCAATCGAAGAAGGCTTCACCGAGCTGGTTCTCGAAACCGGCCACAACTACAAGGCCGCCAGACGCCTCTACGAAAAGGCCGGGTTCAACGAATGCGGCCCGGTGCTCGATTATCCCGAAAGCCCCTATTCCGTTTTCTATTCCCGGTCCCTTGGGACCGCTCGAGAGACAAAGTCATGACTGACCTCACAAAACTTACCATCGCCGAAGCCCGCGAGGGCCTGAAGAACAAGGACTACACCTCGCTTGAACTGACCGAGGCGTTCCTGAAAAACATTGAAGCAGCCAACAGCTCGCTGAACGCCTATGTGGCCGTTACCGCCGATCAGGCCCGTGACATGGCCAAGGCGTCCGACGAAAAGCTCGGAACGGGCGACGCCGGTTCGCTTGAGGGTATTCCTCTCGGCATCAAGGACCTGTTCGCCACCAAGGGCGTGCACACCCAGGCCTGCAGCCACATTCTGGACGGCTTCAAACCGGCATACGAATCCACTGTCACGTCCAACCTGTGGGCGGATGGGGCCGTCATGCTCGGCAAGCTCAACATGGACGAGTTCGCGATGGGCTCTTCCAACGAAACTTCCTATTACGGCGATGTGATCAACCCGTGGCGCAAAAAGGGCTCCAACCAGGATCTGGTTCCAGGCGGCTCTTCGGGCGGTTCGGCCGCGGCAGTTGCTGCCCGCATGTGCATGGGTGCCACGGCGACGGACACCGGCGGCTCCATTCGTCAGCCAGCCGCCTTCACCGGCACCGTCGGCATCAAGCCGACCTATGGCCGCTGCTCTCGCTGGGGCGTCGTCGCCTTTGCCTCCTCGCTCGACCAGGCAGGCCCGATCGCTCACACTGTGCGCGACAGCGCCATCCTGCTGAAATCAATGGCTTCCGTTGATCCCAAGGACACAACCTCTGTCGACGTCGAAGTGCCGGATTATGAAGCCGCGATCGGAAAATCCGTCAAAGGCCTGAAGATCGGCATTCCTGCGGAATACCGCATGGATGGCATGCCCGGCGAGATCGAGGAACTGTGGCAACAGGGCATCGAGTGGCTGAAGGATGCCGGCGCGGAAATCGTCGACATTTCCATGCCGCACACCAAATACGCCCTGCCCGCGTATTATATCGTTGCTCCGGCCGAAGCCTCGTCCAACCTCGCCCGCTATGACGGTGTCCGCTACGGCCTGCGCGTTCCGGGCAAGGACATTGTCGAGATGTACGAAAACACCCGCGCCGAAGGCTTCGGCGAAGAGGTGAAGCGCCGTGTGCTGATCGGCACCTATGTGCTTTCTGCAGGTTACTATGACGCCTATTACCTCAAGGCTCAGAAGGTCCGCACCCTGATCAAGCGAGACTTCGATCTGGCCTGGGCGAACGGTGTCGATGCAATCCTGACCCCGGCAACGCCGTCGGCAGCCTTCGGCGTTGCCGATCAGGACCTGCATTCCGATCCGGTCAAGATGTACCTGAACGACATCTTCACAGTCACGGTGAACATGGCCGGTCTTCCGGGCATCTCCGTTCCAGCCGGCCTCGACAAGTCCGGACTGCCGCTTGGTTTGCAGCTGATCGGAAAACCGTTCGATGAAAGCACGCTTTTCCAGGTCGGCCAGGTAATCGAGGACGCCGCGGGTTCCTTCGAACCGGAAAACTGGTGGGGCTAACGCCCCCTCGTCCGGGCCCTTGCATCACCAGGGGCCCGGCAATCTCCTCCGCCCGTCTGCTTATTTGAAGATCCACTAGAATCGGACGCCGTACCAGGCGACCGCCCCAGCGATCCCTGACCTGGACCGGAGACCTGCCATGCACGACATTGAAACCCTCGTCATTGGTGCCGGTGTCATTGGTCTGGCCTGCGCGCGCGCATTGGCCCTCTCCGGCCGCGAGGTCATGGTGCTGGAGCAGCATGATCTGATCGGCTCCGAGACCAGTGCCCGCAATTCCGAAGTCATACATGCCGGTATCTACTACCCGACCGGCAGCCTGAAAGCGCGTCTTTGCGTGGACGGAAAGCACCAGCTTTACAGGTTCTGCGCCGAAAACGGCGTTGGTCACGAACATATCGGCAAGCTGATCGTTGCCGCACATGATGCACAGCTCGACGAACTTCAGAAAATCAAACGGAAAGCAGCCGAAAACGGCGTCACGGATCTTGTCTTTGTCAACCGCAACGAACTGCGTGAGCGGGAACCGGCCCTGAATTGTGCCGGGGCGCTCTGGTCGCCATCAACCGGCATCGTCGACAGTCATGGCTTCATGCTGGCTCTGCAAGGTGGGCTCGAGGCACATGGCGGGCAAGTCGTATTGAACACCAAGGTTGAGAAGATCGAGGCGCTGCCTGAGGGTGGCTACCGCGTTCAGGTCGAAACTGATGGAGCGGAAAACTACGCCATTACCTGCCGGGAGCTGATCGTTTCGGCCGGTCATGGGGCCCCCGCCCTGATGTCGGCCTTTCCTGAGGCAAATCCGCCAAAGGCCTATCTCGCCAAGGGAAACTATTTCAAGCTGCAGGGAAAGGCGCCCTTCTCCACTCTGATCTATCCGGTTCCCGAACCAGGCGGGCTTGGCGTTCACCTGACGCTGGACCTTCAGCATCAGGCGCGCTTCGGACCGGACGTGGAGTGGGTGGAAAGCTTCGACTACAGGGTCGATCCGACACGCGGCGAAAAGTTCTACGCCGCTATCCGGAACTACTGGCCTGACCTGCCGGATGCGTCTCTCATCCCCGACTATTCCGGCATCCGCCCCAAGATCGTCGGCCCCGGCGAACCAGCAGCCGACTTCCGCATCGACGGTCCGGAAGCACACGGCCTCACCGGACTGGTCGCACTTTACGGCATTGAGTCACCTGGCCTGACATCAGCGCTGGCGATTGGTGATGAGGTTGCCGGGCGTTTAAGTTGAGAAGCTTGGAACTGCCGAGCCTGAAGTCTTCGGACAGGAGCAAATAAATTGCAGGTTTGAAGCGCTTCATCTCCGGCTTGCGCTTCGCTTGACCACTTTGACGTTCTGATTTGAACACCTCTAACGGCCTGCAAAATCATAAACGCGCTGAAGCCGTCCAATTGGAAGTCATTCTTTCGAAGGCCTCAGTGCACCCGACCGCTCTCATTCTCCAAAATCCCATCGGCGTCCAGACCCGCAATCGGCAGGCGCTTGTCGGTCGGCACGTCGCCGGAAAGCTGCAAGGCGAGGTAGCGGCCACAGCACACTCTCAGGAAACTGGTGAAATTACCGAGGTCATGGCCCGCATCGATGCTTTCATGATGCAGACGGGTGATCAGCTGCACGACATTCATGCCGTCTCGTGCGGCGATTTCTTCCAGTGCGTTCCAGAAGAACGCCTCAAGCCGCACCGATGTGACCATGCCATCGATACGCAGGGATTTCGTCGTACTCTCCCAAAGCTTGGGATCAGCCTCAATGAAGAGTTTGCACATAAGTTTCCCCTCCCGATTGCCTGAATAATCCACGGCATGGATTGCAGGATCAAGCCCGGCAATGACAGGTAAGGACTTTGTCCTACGTGCCAAAGCGGGCCTGCCCGATCGTTCATGCCGTTAGCGCTCGGCTAGCTGCTCTCATCCCAAAAATTGGATGAGCGCCATCAGGCAGCCAGCGCGCCGGCATCCTTACCCTTGAGCACATTATTGAACTGCGCCAGCCAGGCAGGATGCGCGGGCCAGGCGGGAGCCGTCACCAGATTGCCGTCGGTCACTGCAGCATCTATGGCGATCTCCGCGTAGGTTGCACCAGCCTGTTCCACTTCCGGCCGGCAAGCCGGATAGGCTGAAACAGTCCGACCATCGACAACCTGCGCAGCGGTCAGGATCTGAGCTCCATGGCAAATCGCCGCCACCGGCTTGCCCTCGTCCATGAAATGCTTCACGGCAGCCAGAACTTCGGCATCCAGACGCAGATACTCAGGTGCTCGGCCACCCGGGATAAGCAGCGCATCATAGGAGGCAACATCGATGTCGGCGAAGCTCGCATTCAGCGTAAAGTTATGACCGCGCTTTTCGGTGTAAGTCTGGTCACCTTCAAAGTCATGGATGCAGGTTGCAACAGTCTCGCCGCTCTTCTTGCCCGGGCAAACCGCATCAACCTCATGCCCCATGGCAAGCAGTGTCTGGAACGGCACCATGGTTTCATAGTCTTCGGTGAAGTCACCGGTGATCATCAGGATCTTTGCGCTCACGCCTTGTCCTCCCATCAGAATGTCGCGATGAGGGGACGCTAGCAGGCGAAGTGTTTGAGCGGGTAATAAGCGAGTACTACAAGTGCATTTTGTTTGACGAAAGGCGGTTCATGTCCGGCAACCAACGTTCGGAGGACAGGTAACCGCCCCAATTGTCATCCCTGCGAAGGCAGGGATCCAGTAATCCTCTGAACTGGCATTTTTTACAGCCAACACTCCGGATCACTGGACCCCGGTCTTGCCACTAACGTGTCAAACCGGGATGACAAATACTCAAGCGCGGCTAGTCCTTGTAATCCGGCTGCGTCGCATCCAGTTCGCGCCGCAAATGAGCGAAATGCGCATAGCCCATACCGACATACGGCTCCCACTCCGCCGCGGTCTTGGCGGCAAGATTGTCCGACATGACGGCAAGCGGCTGCCCGGTCGAATAGGCTTTCAGAAGCGTCTCGGCGGCACGTTCGAAGAAATAAAGGTGCTCAAACGCTTCCGCGACCGTGGCTGCGGCAACAGAGACACCGTGATTGCCCATGACCAGGATCGGCTTGTTGCCGAGGGTTTCGGCAATCCGCCGCCCCTCTTCGGCTTCATCGGCCATTCCGCCGAAACCCAGATCGATGGCAACCTTGCCGTAAAATCGCGCCGTGTTGAGGTCGATCGGCTTCAGCGTCGGGTCCTGAAGTGTCGCAAGCGCGGTCGCGTTGGGCGCATGGCAATGGAACAGAACACGCGCCGCCGGGTTGGTCCGGTGAACCGTGCCATGAATGCACCATGCGGACGGGTCCGGAGCATCCTCGCGCTCCATCACGGCATCATCTTTCGCATCCAGCAGTAACAAATCGCTGGCCTTGATTTCGGAAAAGTGCCGCCATTTCGGGTTCATCAGAAACTTGGAACCGTCATCCGACACGGCAACACTGAAGTGATTGCCGACAGATTCATGCCAGCCGAACTTCACCGCAAGACGGAATGCAGCCGCCAGGTCCTCGCGCAGCTCCTGCTCGTTCCGGGTCTGCGCTTCTGCAATGGTCATGACCGTCTCTCCTCCTATTTGAAGCGTCCTTCCCCGGACAGGACCCGGAAGGTTGAACGCATTTCCCCTCTGTCGATATAACAGCCGCGCAGATGCCGGTCACCGCTCGTGGCGGAATAGGCGGCGCGTCCATGTACGATCCGATGATTGTCGAAAACGATACATTCTCCTGCATTGAGCCGGAACTGCATCAGGTACTTGTCGTCCTGCATCAGGCGCCCGAAGCGGCAGAATGCCGGATAGTAGCGATCAAGATCCCTTTGCGGCAGATCGAAAATGTCGGCCTGATGCTGGCTGATGGTCACGCCGGAGATGTTGCCGTATTCATCGAGCTCGATCACCCGCTGGCGGGCACGCATATCGAACGTATCGTGCTCGCAGTAATAGGGAACATCCGTATTGACCAGCAGCTCGAATTCATCCGGATAAAGTTTGCGGAAATCTTCGGCCACCGCCAAACCGTCGACAAAGAGGCTGTCGCCGCCGTCAACCGAATTTGCCCGGCAATGCAAAAACTGAACACCGGGAGCCGCATCTTCCGACGGCAGGTCGGTGTGCAGCTCCAGCGCCTTGGAGGTAAACGCCAGGTTTGTTGGCTTGATATGGGTTTTGACTTCGAACACCCGGCCGAAATAGCTGGGGCGCACGTGACCGATCATATTGGCAACGTCCAGAAGCGCCTCATCGGTGTCCGGCAATCCGGTCAGCAAGGCAACGCCATCTGTCAGCATGGATTTGACCCAATTCCTGATATGGGTCTTGTCCGTCGTCAGATCCGCGTAGGAGAACCGCCCGATCTCCTCGTAGTGATCGGAATACCAGGGTTTGCGCGAAAGATTGGCGCTGTCGGAACGTTTGGCGCCCTTGGCGTAACCGGCCAGAGTTTCCAGGGGCATGCGCGTCAAATGTTCAGACCCGGCCCAGGCAATTTCCAGATGCCCTGCTGAAATCGACGCGGACACTGCCTTGGGTGCACCTTCTTCGGCAAAAATATCGTAGACGCGTTCGCGGGTTTCAGTGTCGAAAGACGACGGACAATTGTCCCTAAGCCAGTAATAATTGAAATAGGCCGTTTCGCCGCTGGTCAGCGGCACATCCATGCCGTTCTCACCCAACAACACACCGGCTTCACCAGTTCCGAGCATCATTCCCTCCAAATAACTTAACCTGCTCGAATTCTGCAGACGACGGGCACAATTTCGCCAACCCACTCGATCTGCGGTCAGTTTCGGGAAAATGCGCTTGTGTGCACGATTTGAAAAGGTGATAAAAACAGAAGTTAACTTAATTTGAGGCTAAACTTAAGCGCCACATGAACCGTCTTCCGCCCCTCAGGTTGCTCCATGTTTTCGAAACCGTGCACAGCGCAGGTAGCGCCAAGCGGGCAGCCGGTGAGCTCAATGTCTCTCTATCCGCAGTCAGCCAGGCACTTCGGCAGCTGGAAGAGCATATCGGCACATCTTTGTTCGACCGCAGCACACGCCCCGCAAGGCTGAACGAGGCCGGCGAAATACTGCTGAAGGCAGTCATCGAAAACCGCGACCGCCTGACAGAAGCCTTGAGTGAGATTCAGGCGCTGACCACGCAATCGGGGGCCTCCGTGACCGTCGCCTGCACGGTCGGCTTTGCCACCTATTGGCTGATGCCGAGGCTGGAGGCCTTTTATCTCGATCATCCGGACATTGCCGTAAACGTGCAGACAACGCCGCAGGAAGTGCCGCACATGCCTGCCGGCACAGACATCGCGATGCGCTTTGGTGACGGGCGCTGGAACGACGGCGACATGCAGCATCTTTTTGATGAGATCATTGAACCGGTCTGCGCTCCTGTGCTGGCAGAACGTCTTCGCAAGGAAGATCGAAATCTCGCCTCGGCCCAGCTCATCCATGTGGAGTTTCCGGACCCCAACTGGGTGACATGGTCCGACTACTTCGTTCAGACCGGTCAGAAACCCGCAGGCACCTCAAAGGGTCTCAAGTTTTCCAACTACGTCCAGGCCGCACAGGCAGCCCTGTCCGGCCACGGCATCATGCTTGGCTGGCGTTCGACCAACGGTGATCATGTCCAGAAGGGCCTGCTGGTACCGATCGGCCTCCCTGTCATGCGGCCAAAGAGCCGGTTCTACATAACCCTGTCGCACCGTAGCCGAAACGTGGAAACGGCGCAGGTGGTAATCGACTGGATGAGGATGACAGCACAAAGTGAAACTCCGGAACCAGTGCCAGAAAATTCAACTCGCTTCAGAAACTACACAACCGACAGCTGACACCTGATTTTCTTGGATCCAACGCACAATCATGGAAGGCAGCTGTTCTCATTTTCCCATTCCAGAAATTTTCCAAACCGATAGCCGTATTCGGCTTCGCGCATCAATCTTTAGCGAAAAACCATAGTGAAGGGATGTCAAGCGAGACCCTTCTTCCGCTATGCCCTGGCTGAAGTGGATCCTGTCGGAACCTTGTCAATTCCGGTCAGTCGAAGGGTTTACTGGACAATGTCGACAACATGCGGCCACTTGTGAGACACCTCAATCTTGATGACATCGCCAACTGAAAAGTCCGACGTATTCACCTCGGAAAGTCCCTGCTGCATCTTGCTGTCCTCTGGTGATCGATAGCTGAACCAGACCCGAGTTGTTTCGGCGAGGCGGAAACCATCATCCTCCAACTGCTCGGCGACCGAAGTACCAATAAGCGCACAATCTATCGAACGGGTATCGGTTTTTCTGAACAGCACCGATCGCCTGTCCCAGTGAGTTTTACTGGCAGTGCACCTTTGCTCAACGCGTGTTGCGACAGCGAGAACCTCAACAGTATCAATTCGATAAAGAACGTTGGAGCCAACCACCAAAGTCAGCACCAAGCCAGGTAGAATTAACTCCCTTAGAAGGAAATCAGCGCGCATCCACCAAGCGATTTTTTCTTTGTGGTCGTACAATTCCACTCCCCAACCACCTGCCAATTTCATATTGCAATGACCTCTTTGGGTTTCAAGACGGACAGACCGCAACCACCATCGTTTTTTCTTCTTCTCCCCTCTTGACCTGCCCGCACGCCGGTGCCATAACACAATCCGAACCGTACGGTACGGTTCACCCGCTAAAGACATTCGTCTCCACTACACTCTGACCGACACCTGAAGACATGCCAGCAGCCGCTTTTGACATTGCCACTTCCCGCCCGGACGCAGCGCCCGAGTTTTCGCCGCGCCAGCAGGTGGTATTGCAGCATGCGTTGACATTGCTGGTGGAAGGAGGCGAAAAAGCGCTGACGACAGCAGGGCTTGCACGCACTGCCAGTTGCTCCAAGGAAAGCCTCTACAAGTGGTTCGGTGACCGGGATGGCCTTTTGGCTGCGGTCGTTGCCTACCAGGCCAGCCAGGTTCAGTTTCCCTCCGAGGCAGGGGCAACAGCAGACGCGGAAACGTTCCGCGCGCATGTCGCTGCCTTCGTCGAAGCCCTGCTGGGAGTTCTCTTTTCCGAAACATCGCTGGCGCTGAACCGGCTATCCATCGGTCAGTCCAACACAAATTCCAACCGGCTCGGCCAGCTCCTGCTGATGCGCGGCAAGCACATGATTTCGTCACGTGCGCGTACCATGCTGGAAAGTGGCCGCCGGCACGGGCTCTTGAAATTCGACAAGGCCGAGGACGCCTACCAGGTGCTTTATGGCCTTGCAATCCGCGACGTTCACGTCCGGCTACTTCTCGGCGAAGCTGCCAGCCCCGCCGAACAGGATCTGAAATCACAGGCCGAAACGGCCGTCGACCGCTTTTACCAGTTGTTCGGGGCATAAAAACCGGCGCTGGATAAACTGGGAACCACCAGAAACAACAAAGACCGGCAATGAAGACCGGCTTTTTGAAGAACAACGGAATGCAAACGGGAGAAAGGAACCCATGCGCGTTTATTACGATCGTGATGCTGATCTCAACCTGATCAAATCCAAAAAAGTCGCCATCATCGGCTACGGCTCCCAGGGCCGCGCCCATGCCATGAACCTGAAAGACAGCGGTTGCACCGAACTCGCCGTTGCTTTGCGCGAAGGTTCCACCACTGCCCTGAAGGCTGAAGCTGACGGCTTCAAGGTCATGACCGTGGCAGAAGCTGCTGCCTGGGCCGACCTGATGATGATGGCAACGCCGGACGAGCTGCAGGCCGACATCTACAAGGACCACATTGCAGGCAACATCCGTGACGGTGCAGCAATCGCATTCGCTCACGGCCTCAACGTTCATTTCGGCCTGATCGAGCCCAAGTCCACCGTTGACGTTCTGATGGTCGCGCCGAAGGGCCCGGGCCACACCGTGCGCGGCGAATACCAGAAGGGTGGCGGCGTACCGTGCCTGATCGCCGTTCACCAGGACGCTTCCGGCAACGCTCACGACCTCGGCCTGTCCTACGCATGTGGCGTCGGCGGCGGTCGTTCCGGCATCATCGAAACAACCTTCAAGGAAGAGTGTGAGACCGACCTCTTCGGCGAACAGGCTGTTCTGTGCGGTGGCCTTGTCGAGCTGATCCGTGCTGGTTTCGAGACCCTGGTGGAAGCCGGCTACGCTCCGGAAATGGCATATTTCGAGTGCCTGCACGAAGTTAAGCTGATCGTGGACCTGATCTACGAAGGCGGCATCGCCAACATGAACTACTCCATCTCCAACACTGCTGAGTGGGGCGAGTACGTCACCGGTCCGCGCATCGTGACGCCTGAAACCAAGGCTGAAATGAAGCGCGTCCTGACCGACATCCAGAACGGCAAGTTCACTTCCGACTGGATGCAGGAATACCGTGCAGGCGCAGCCAAGTTCAAGGCAACCCGCCGTCTGAACGACGCTCACCAGATCGAAGAAGTCGGCGAAAAGCTGCGCGGCATGATGCCGTGGATCAAGTCCAACGCTCTGGTCGACAAGACCAAGAACTAAGCTTCCCGCTTATCGTTGAAAAGAAAACCCGGCTTCACAGCCGGGTTTTTTGTTGCCTACCGGAAACTCCGGCGATCTCAGTTGGAAACGACCCTGAATTTCTCGGGCACTCCGCCTCCGGGTATCGTATGCGCTACATTCAAGCGCTTCAGGGCCGCAAAAGCCGGGTAGCTTTCATAGTCGGCGGCACGCTTGTAAAGGATGATTGCCCGGTCAAGATCTTTTGGCAGGAAGCGCCCCTCTTCCAGTATCGACGCCAGGTAGAACATGCCATCCACGTCGCCTTGCTCGGCGGTTTCCTCAATTTGGGCCAGTCCCTTCTCGACATCCTGCTCGGTGCCCAGACCCAGAAGTGTCATCCAGCCCAGGTTGGCCTTTGCCTGAACCGAACCATACTGACTGATCTGCCGCAGCAGGCTCACTGCCATTTCCGGATCTTTCCTGACACCGGTTCCATCCCGGTATAGCTTGGCCAGTTCAATCGTCCCGTAGTGAAAGCCGTTCCGGGACGAGGCCTGGTGCAGTCTGGCGGCATGTGCAACATCAACAGGGACACCGATACCGTACTGGAGCTGCCACGCCGCATAAAGACACGCAAAGTTCTCTCCAAGTTCGGCACCCCGCAGATAGTGCTCGGTCGCCAGTTTGTAATCGGGCTGCCCGTTGCCACCGTAATAGTAGAAGTCTCCAATCGCCGCTTCCCCCAAAGCGGGATTGATGGTTTTTACCTTATCGAAAAGTTTCAGGGCACCAGCCGTATCCCTTGCCGTGCCCTGCCCCCTGAGCATCGCCATTCCGAGACCGTAGGACGCATAGACATCTGATTGAGCGGCGGCTTCCGTCAGCCAGCGGATGCCATCCTGAAAAACGGTTTCATCGCGTTGAGGAGGTGAAAGCAGCAGGCTTCCAAGCGAAATCTGAGCCTCGATACTGCCTGCTTCGGCCGCCTGCTCCAGCCAGTGCCGACCAAGCTCAAAATCCCGTTTTCCGATCGTTCCCCAGGCATAGCCGTCTCCCATCACATACATCGCGTAGACACTGCCTTTTTCGGCCCCCTCCTGAAGGTAACTGAGCGCCGTTTGCCAGTTCGATCCTTCGACCTTGCCGTTCAGGTACAGCCATCCGAGGGTAGAGTTGGCATCAATATTGCCGAAACGAAGCGCCTTTTTTGCGAACCGTTCTGCTTCTGCGTAGTTCAACTTCGCATCAGGATGCGTAAGTCCGGCCGCCAGAATCTGGGCCGCTTCGCCGTCACCGGCCTCCGCCAGGTCGACCAGAACCTCGTATGCTGCGTCGGTATCGCTGTCGGGAATCTGTCCGTAAAACTCGAGCTCAGCCAGGCGTCTTTCGGCAGCAACCAGATCTTTCGCGGCAAGCCGATACCAGAACGCGGCTTTTTTCATAGCTCTCGGCCGATAGACTCCCCAATCCCAAAGATAGGCCAGATATAATTGCGCACTTGCAACGCCCCTGTTGGCCGATCGCTCGAGCAGTGTGACAATCTCCTCGCTCGTGTCCTCGCTTTCCGGCCCAAGCATGAGAGCCTGCGCGAGAGCAAATGGTGCCACATCCGGGTAATGATCCGCTTCGATCAGCTTGCGAAGATGCGTTTCCGCCTGCCGGACATCTTTTGGAACCACGATGCCGTTCGTATAGGCGATCCCCAGGAAAAGGGCCCGCTCCTGGCCGCTAACCGAATTCGCCTCGTTCTCGCTGCCTGACGAAATCAGCTGCGACAACGGGCCCAGGGCGGAAAGAGGTTGGGATTGCGCAATGGAGGTGAGTTCACCCAGGCCAGCGAAATAGTCGGCTCCCTTCACCTCGCCCAGGATCTGCATCCGAGCCCATTTCACCGATGCGTCCAGATTTCCCTCGCTGGCAGCCACCCGAAAGAGAACAGATGCCTTTTCACGGTCTTCGTGGCGCGGATCTTTGTAGAGAACTTCTGCTGCTTGATATGCAGCGTCGGTGTCGCCGAGCTCGCCGGCGCGAATTTGCCACCTCAGTGCTTTTTTCCGGCTCTGTGTGACAGCCTCACCTTTGGTGAACAGGTCTGCGAGACGCAAGGCTGCGTAGAGGTTTTCGCCCTCGGCCGCAATCTCATAGTGACGAATGGCTTCGAATATTTCCTTCAGCCCTCCGAGACCTTCCTCTTCCATGTACCCCAGATAGGCAGCGGCAACCGTATTACCGTTTTCTGTTGCTTTTTCCAGGTAGGAGCGAGCAAGTTCGAGGTTTTCCGTGACCCATTCGCCTTCGAAATAGCTAATGCCCAGAACCGCCGCCGCACCGTCAATTTCTGCGTCCACCGCTCTTTTCAGATAATCCAGAGCCTTGGAAAAATCATGCCTCTTCCAAGCTTCCTTCGAAAACAAAACGCCCAGATCCAGCAGCGCGTTCTGGTCCCCCTGCTTCAGGGCCTGATTGTAGAGTTCGCTGGCCCGATCGGCATCCTGTTCGACACCCGCGCCTTCTTCATAGAAGTTGCCCAAAGCGATGAGCGCTCTGGAGCTGCCCAGATCTTGTGCCTTGCGATACCAGGACATCGCGTCAACAGGATCCTGTGCTACACCAATCCCGTGTTCATACATTTTCGCTAGGGACAGGATTGCTGAAAGGTCATCTTTCTCCGCCATTTGCGACAATAGCCGTCGTCCGCGGTTTACGTCCTGTCCTGTGACAGGTGTTCCATCCACGAGCAAAAGACCGAGCTCCGTCACTGCGAACTCATCGCCGGCTTCAACAGCTTCTTCATACAGCTCAAGAGCCTTGCGATAGTCCTGCTCAACACCAAGACCTTCTGCATGGAGCCATCCCAGATAGCCCATTGCACGTGATGATCCGGCCTTCTCAATCGCTTGTCGATAATGTGTGGCAGCTTGTGCGTAGTCCTGCTCGACGCCTTTGCCCTGCTCATGGGCAAGGCCGAGCGATACATGAGAGTAGGCATAACCAAGACCGAGGCTGCGGCGAAAGAGAGAAATGCTCATTTCCTGATCCTGCTCTACACCCAAACCCCAGTGATACATGGTTCCCAGATGATGGATGCCTCTGGGATAATCCATTTCGGCGGCTTTTCTATAGAGTTCGGCAGCACGTTTTTCATCCCGCTCACCCAGAACGCCTTGCTCATACATTAGCCCGAGATTCACCCAGCCATTCGGATATCCGGCTTCCGCAGACTTCCGGTACAGTTCTGCCGCCTTTTCCAGATCAACCTCGGTCCCGCGTCCGTTTTCGTAAAGCCAGCCGAGCGCTGATGTTGCCTCAAGCAGTCCTCCACGGCTTGCCCATTGAATCCAGAAGAATGCCTGATCGTCGGTTTGCCGGATCCCCTGGCCTTCAAGATAAAGATACCCAAGACGCAATCCGCTCCAATTGTCGCCGAAATCCGCTCCTTGCTGATAATAGGAGACTGCCTTTCTGTAATCCTTGGGACCGGCCAGCCCCGTTTCGTAATAGTAGCCAAGTTGAGCTTTTGCCCAAGGAAAGCCCATGGCTTCCGAACGCTTGAAATAGGAAAAGGCTTTTTCGTAATCGGGTTCCCAGAGATCCGAGTTCTCGTATGCAAGCCCTAGCCTGAAAAGATCCTCCGGATCACCTGCAGCTTCCCGTGCCAGAAGCCTTTCGAGTTCCTGCGCATCCGGCAGGCTTCCCTCGTAACTTTTTTCAGTTTGCCCGGCCAAAGCGGAGGATTGCCCCGAACCATCCAGCTGCCAACCCTGAGCTTTGTTGAAGTCACCGCTCTTGGCGAGCGCAGAACCTGCTGTCCCGATTGCGATGCCGGAGGCAAGAACAACTATTCCCAGAACTCTCATCGACACCCCCGGATCAACTCCACTTGCCTGCAACTCTCAACCTGTTTTCCGGTGGGTTCGCATGGTCCTGCCCTTATGCCTCCATCGGCTTTCGGGAAGCCTCCAGAGTACTTTCAAACTCATATCGCGAGGGCCGCACATAAACAACTCCATTGCAAACTTCACCAGCATTCCACCAGGACTTGCAGCATCTTGAAAACTGGACGACGCCCTCATCGATCGCAACAGGCAGACCGACCCACAGCATTACAAAGAGTGCCTGCTCTACCGACCGCGAAAGCAGAACGATAATTCGATCGATCTCGGCAATCTGCGTCAAGAATTCGAAGTTAAAGCAATAGTTTGATCAAAAAAACATACAACCGGAACAATACTTGGAAATTAGAAAGAATATCGAAATATGTCGGTGCACCAACGCGACACCACCTGAAAGAATTAGTCCCAAATAGGCAAAGATAAAATTTTATAAAAACCGGGTTTTATTCTCTAACTGGATCGCAAGACCTGATTTTATATCGTCATGACGTTCACCTCATCCACTGACGAACCAACCCGTGGAGTCCGCGAAAAATGGATCTGACGACACTGTTTTCGGCCAACATACTTGTCCTGTCGGTGTTCGCTATTTCCTTTCTGGCCATGTCGCTCCGCGTCAATCCGCATGGTCATTGGCGAAGCTGGGCGGCAGCCAATTCCCTTTTGGCAGCGGCGCTGCTGTTTTTTGCAAGTGAGGCCTGGCTTCCTGAACTGGTGGCCTACCTGGTTCCTAACACGCTTTTGCTGTTGGGATTTGGGTTCCATCTGCATGCGGCAAGACAGCTTGCCCATCTGCCCAGCAAGGCAAGCAATGTCCTGGCGCCCGCAACGGCCTATTTGCTGGTGGCCGTTGTCGCCTACCAGGTATCAAACTTCGCCCTTGCCTATGCCGCGGCCAATGTCATCTTCACTCTACTCTGCATCACAACCATCAGCGCCTACACATCACCAGTTTTCAGAGGTCTCATCTCGGCAATCGGCCTGATCCTGGCTTTTTTCCTGCTGGCTGCAGAAGGTGCTCTTAGAACCGTCCATGGCCTGGCACTCGGCGGTCCTGCCGGCCCCGGCATGATGAACGACATGATTCAGGACATTCACCTGATGAGCGCCCTCATTTTCGTCAGCCTGACGGGAGCATTTTCACTGGCTGTTTCTTTTGAACAGGTCGCCTACAAACACCGGGAGGCTGCACGCAGAGACCCGTTGACCGGAGCTTTCAATCGCAGGGAATTTCAAATTCGGCTGGAACAACTGCTTCAGGCGACCCCCAGGGACAATTTCGGTCTGGTCCATTTCGACCTGGACCACTTCAAACAGGTGAATGACGAATACGGCCATCCAGCCGGAGACGAGGCTTTGGTAAAGGTCAGCAAGACCGTTATCTCGCACCTCAGACAGGACGACTGCTTTGCCCGCCTCGGCGGCGAGGAGTTCGCAGTTTTGTTGCCAGGTATTTCCCGGGACAATGCCTTCAAGGTGGCCGATCGGCTGCGAGAAAAGATTTCCGAGCTCCGCTTTGAATTCGCACCGGAGGAGTTCAGGATCACCACCTCGGCCGGAATTTATCATGGAGACGGCAGCCAGCTGCTCACGACAGATCTGTTGCAGGCCGTCGACAAGAGCCTCTATGAATCGAAAAACAGTGGCCGCAACCGCATCACCTTCGCCGAACCAAGTCTTGGAAGCGCCCAATAAAACAGCTTCAGGACTGAAAACGTTCCTGAAACCCTGCTCGGAAGTCAGAAATGAGCTTCAATCAGCCGTGTGACTTCCCTGTCGCGCGCTGCCTCGCTCTTACCGCCCATGACAACGACGATCAGCTGTTTTCCACCTCGTCGAGCGGTTGCCACAAGGTTGTAACCTGCCATGCGAATGTACCCGGTCTTGAGCCCATCAACACCGGACACCTTGCCCAGCAGATTGTTGGTCGCGCGGAAAGTACGGCCGTTATAAGTGAAGGACTTCGCGCGGTAGTAGCTGGCATATTGCGCGAATCTCCGTTTCAGAGCGAGACCCAGCTTGGCCATATCCCGCGCTGTGGTCACCTGGGCCGGATCGGGTAGGCCGGTTGCGTTGACAAAGCGTGTCTTGGTCAACCCAAGCGCCCGCGCCTGACGGGTCATCTGCCGGGCGAAGGCAGCTTCGCTTCCGGCAATGTTTTCAGCAACGACGATGCCGACATCGTTTGCCGATTTCACTGCCAGAGCCCTTGCCGCCTGCTCGACCGTGATGGTCGAGCCCGCTTTCAACCCGATTTTAGCCGGTGGCTGCGAGGCTGCATTTTCAGAGACCTTCAATGGCGACGACAGCGAATACCGCCCGCTGGAGACCTCATCGAACAGAAGATAGAGCGTCATCATCTTGGTGAGCGAAGCCGGAAAGCGGGGCGAGTCCGCATCAACCGCGTAAAGTTCCCCGCCTGTCGATGCATTGAGAACAAGCGCTGAAAACCCGCGTTCAACAGCGGTTTGCGGCGCGTAGCTGATAACCGGAAGCGATGCTGTTTGAACCGAGGCCGCAGCTGTGGACGCAGATGGCGCTGTAGCCTTGGGCGCCTGTGCGGTTTGACAGGCTGCCAGGAACAGAGCCAGAAGAAGGGCGGAAACCTTTATTGAAACAGCGTTGAAACGCATTACAAATCTCGCGCTTTTCTCCGGTACCGCCTCAAGGTTTCAAACGGTACCCGGTCTTGAAAATCCAATGCACAATCGCGAGCGAACCTCCGAGAAAGAGCATCGTCGCAAACAGGGACAGCCACAAACTGACGTCCGCCTGGCCATAAAAACTCCAGCGGAATCCCGAGATGAGATACACCACCGGATTGATCAGCGTCACAGTCTGCCAGAACTCCGGCAGCATGTTGATGGAATAAAAGCTCCCGCCCAGAAAAGCCAGTGGTGTGACAATCAGAAGCGGAACGAACTGCAACTTCTCAAAGTTGTCCGCCCAGATACCGATGATGAAGCCAAGCAGTGCAAACGTGATTGCCGTCAGCATGAAAAACGCCGCCATCCAGAACGGATGCTGGATCTCGATATCCACGAAGAAATTTGCAGTGATCAGGATAATCAACCCAACCAGAATGGATTTGGTGGCTGCGGCACCGACATAGGCAATCGTAATTTCCAGAAAGGATACGGGGGCTGAAAGCACTTCGAAAATGGTGCCGGTGAAACGCGGAAAATAGATTCCGAAAGAAGCGTTCGACAAGCTCTGCGTCATGAGCGACAGCATGATCAACCCAGGCACGATAAAGGCCCCATAGCTGACACCGTCCACTTCCGTGATGCGCGAACCGATCGCCGCGCCGAAGACCACGAAATAAAGCACTGTCGAGATGACCGGCGAAATCACGCTTTGCATGATTGTGCGTCTGGTACGCGCCATTTCGGAAATATAGATGGATTTGACCGCTTCGAAGTTCATTTCGCCCCTGCCCCACTCGGCTTTGCTATCGGCTCGTTGTTCAGCACCAGTTCCATTCTCGGCAAGGTCCTGCCTGGTATGGAACCGGAAGGAGACCGACCGATCGTCTGAAAGCCCATTCGGGCATAAAAAGGTTCTGCCTCCGGATCGGAATCCACACCGATCTTCCTCAGTCCACTCGATTTCGCTTTGGCAAAGAGCTCATCGAACAGTTTTCGGCCAATGCTCTGTCCCTGCCAATCCGGATCCACGAAACAGACTTCCAGCTCTCCTTCCGCACTCGCCAGCGCCATCGACAGACGGATGCACCCTATCAGCTGGCCGTCGGTCGCTTCCGCGACCCAGAAGTCGTCATTTTCAATCCAACTGTCGCGGACCCGCAGTTCTTCAACGCACGCTTCCATGAACGCTTCTTCATACCCGTTGGATTGCTTGGAGCGCATGCAAAGATCGGTCAGCTCGTCTTTGTCGGCCAATCTCGCTCTGCGTATGATGAACTCTTTCGCCATTTCGAAAGCTATCCCTGTTTGACCAGATCCACAAAGATGTCTTCGAGCGAAGACTGATCGGTCTGAAGGTCCTGGAACCGCACACCTGCCTTGGCAAGGTCCGTCAAGAGCGAAGTGATGCCAGTGCGCTCGGCATGGGTGTCATAGGTATAGGTAAGGCTGTTGCCGTCATCCTCGAGTATCAGGTGATACTGAGACAGACCGTCTGGTATGCAGGCGAGCGGTGCGGTCAGGCTCAGGGTCAGAAGCTTGCGGCCAAGCTTGCGCATGAGCTCGGCTTTTTCCTCGACAAGAATGATCTCGCCCTTGTTGATGACCCCGACCCTGTCGGCCATTTCTTCGGCTTCTTCTATGTAGTGGGTGGTCAGGATGATCGTGACACCCCGATCCTTCAGTTCTCCCACAATGCGCCACATGTCATGGCGCAGTTCCACATCGACACCCGCGGTCGGTTCATCCAGGAACAGGATCTTTGGTTCATGTACCAGCGCCTTGGCGACGAGCAGCCTTCGCTTCATACCGCCGGACAAAGCCATGATCGGGTTGTCGCGTTTTTCCCAAAGCGTCAGATCCTTCAGGATGCGTTCCACCAGATCAGGATCGGGCCGTAACCCGAAGAGTCCCCGGCTCAGGGCGACCGTGTCTCCAACAATTTCAAACGGTGCCGTCGGCATTTCCTGAGGCACGAGACCGATCAACTGACGCGCGGCCCTGTATTCCCTCAAAGCGTCGTGACCACCAACAGAAATACTGCCCGATGTTGGGCGCACCAATCCGCATATGGTGCTGATCAAGGTCGTCTTGCCGGCACCGTTCGGGCCAAGCAGCGCGAAGACTTCACCTTCCTGAATATCCAGTGACACAGACTTGAGTGCCTGGAAGCCACCTTCATAGGTTTTATCCAGGTTCCTGACGGACAATATCGGAGCCATGAAGTTCCAACCGGTTCAAAGAATAAAGTGATTTGACCAGACGGCCAAATAAGCGAGCCACAGTCGCATGTGGGCAGACAACCCGCAAGATGCAAGCCCGGTGGATTGTTGACATCCCATGTCAGGAACCTTCGACTCAAAGCCAATTGTTTCATCACAAGAAACACTGCGTCTGCGGCCCGCGATATAGGTTTTCAGCAAAACGCCGCTATTTTTCGGACAACGACACGTTCGATGAAGGAAAATCCAAATGTCTATCCGCCCGGTTACGCATATCGGCAAGACACAGCCCACGCTGGAAGGCGCGGGCGTCAAGTTGGAAAGAGTTTTCGGCTTCCAGAATCCGGAAATGCTGGACCCTTTCCTGCTACTCGACGACTTTCGCAACGAACACCCTGAAGACTATCTTTCCGGCTTTCCCTGGCACCCGCACCGGGGCATTGAAACCATCACATACGTGCTTGCGGGAACCGTCGAGCATGGCGACAGTCTCGGCAACACAGGCAACCTGGGCGCGGGAGACGTGCAATGGATGACTGCCGGCCGGGGCATCATGCACCAGGAGATGCCAAAGGGTGACGAAAGCGGCCGCATGCACGGATTTCAGCTCTGGGCCAATCTTCCCTCCTCCCTGAAGATGACCGAGCCGCGCTATCAGGACGTTGCCTCCCGGGACATCCCGGTTGTTGTTGACGATGACGGCGCATCCGCGCGGATTATCTGCGGAGATTTCTGGGGCAAGCGCGGTCCGGTGGACGGAATCGCAGCCGATCCCCAATACCTCGACATTCATGTGCCCGCCGGACAGAAAAAGCGTATCAAGGTAGACACGTACAAGCAGACCTTCGCCTATATCTTCGAAGGTTCGGGAACTTTTGAGGGCGCCTCAGATCCCTTCGGAGTTCTGACGGAAAAGGAGTTCGGCGGCGAAGAGCTGAAAATTCGTGATCAGACGGGCAACCGGTCGCTGGTCATATTCGGGTCAGGCGACGAAATCGTCGTACAGGCCGGTGAAAACGGCATCCGTTTTCTCCTGGTTTCAGGCGCGCCAATCAAGGAACCGGTAGCCTGGCACGGCCCGATTGTGATGAACACTCGCGAAGAGCTCGTTCAGGCTTTCAACGAACTGCAAAAGGGTACGTTCATTCGCTGACCCTTTTCGCCGGAAAGGGCACTGACTGGTCACGGCACTCATGCCGTGACCTTGTCATTCTTGTGCAACCTCTGCCTTGTAAGTTTCACAATGACTGGCTAGGGCTGTCTTGAACTCAAGCGACTGGACAGCCATGCCCCTCATTCTACGCCCGGCCACAATCGAAGATGCCGCCATTCTCACCGATATTCTCCATCGCGCCAAGGCGTCCTGGGGATATCCGGACGACAAGATGGCTGAGTTTCGTGAACATTGGCGTATCTCCGAAGCAACCCTGAAATCGCTTCACATGACGGTTGCAGAGATTGACGGTGTGCCGGTCGGGTTTTCCGGCCTGACACCCGAAGGCAATGATACGCTTCTGGTCGACTTTCTGTTCGTTTCCCCGGAAGCGCAAGGACAAGGTGTTGGCGACCTGTTGCTGGTGAGGGCTGAGGATCATGCGCGCGAGAACAATCTGTCCCGCCTTTACCTGGAATCGGACGCTAACGCCGGTCCCTTTTACGAAAAACGCGGATTTCGAACATTAACGACCCGGCCGAGCGAGATGTCACCAGACAAGGAAATTCCGATGATGGAAAAGATCCTGCCGCCTTCGGTCCACAAGATCTCTTCTATTGACGTTTCGCTGTCTGACGCTCCATGGGCCTTCGAAGTTGAAAACGCGGTAGCGATTGAGAACCATTTCGAAGAAGCGAAAAAACGCATCGCACTTCTTTGGAACGGGCGCACCCTGAAGTTGACCGGTTATGCGTTCGAAAACGGCGTATTCAAAGGCACCTGCAAGGAATGCGCCTTCGCAGCTTTCCTCGCCTGGCGGGATTGGGGAGCTCCGGACAGCTCGGCCTTCAACCTGTTTGGCTCCGCAATCATCCGTTCCAATGATGGAGCACTCCTATTTGGGGTGATGTCCGAACGCACGGCAACGGCGGGTCTCATCTACCCTCCCGGCGGCAACCTGGATCCGACGGACAGAACCGAAGATGGCAAGGTAGATGTTGTCGGCGCGATCTGCCGCGAACTCGAAGAAGAAACCGGTTTGACTGCAAATGACTGTCGCCACGGGGACTTTCTGGTTGCCTTTGACGGGCCAAGAATTTCGATTTCGCAGATCTTCGACGTAAACGAGATAGCCGAAGAACTGCGCGAAAGGATCATGCAGTTTTCAATGGCCAGTGAAGAGCAGGAACTTTCCGACATTAGGGTCATTCGGTCGGTCAAAGATCTGGACGATCCGGCTATCGTTCCCTACGCCCGTGAGATCGGAAAATATCTGCTGGCGTGAATGACTTTCCCCCTTCATGACGATGACAATATTTTGTTCACTATGAAAGATCACTAACCACTGGCAGGGCTTGCCTTAAAATGCAAAAGTCCGCTCACCTCGGATATCACATCCGAATGAATCGCCAGGGAGAGAATAATATGAGCCGCCGCTACGCGATCTTGGACGTCTTCACGAATAAGTCCCTCGCCGGTAATCCACTGGCCGTGGTGCTGGACTCCGAGGGGCTGAGTGATGAGCAGATGCAGAAGATTGCAGGCGAATTCAATCTTTCAGAAACGGTGTTCGTTTTCCCTCCCGAAAATCCCGGGCAGTCAGCCAGCATGCGTATTTTCACACCGAAACTGGAACTGCCGTTTGCCGGGCATCCGACCGTGGGCACCGCCATTCTGATGGCGACGGAACGCTTTGGCGATGTTTCGGGAGAACAGGACGCAGTGGTTGTTCTCAAGCAAGAAATTGGTACCGTGCGCTGCGCCGTGATCCTGCGTGAAAACGCCGCCGCTTTTGCCGAATTTGACGTACCCAGCCTACCCAAACCTGCAGGACCGACTCACAATGTCGAGCTTATTGCCGCCGCCCTGGACCTCGAGCCATCCGATATCGGCTTTGAGAACCACGCCCCTTCCCGGTTCCAGGTAGGGCCTCCCTTCAATTTCGTGCCGGTCCGTGACCTTGATGCACTTGCCCGGGCAAAACCGGTCGCAGCCATGTGGAAGGCCGGTTTTGGCAAGGACGTGCACAACGATGCCTATGTCTATTGCCGTGAAACCCGCTCACATGACAGTGCCTTCCACGCACGTCTTTTCGCCCCTGAAATGGGCATCCCCGAAGACCCGGCGACCGGGTCGGCAGCAGCTGCATTTGCCGGTGTCGTGCATTTTTATGACGGCCTGACCGCCGGCACTCACCACATTCGTATCGAGCAGGGGTTTGAAATGGGGCGCCCTTCCCTGATTGACCTGGAAATCGACATCGAAAACGGCGGCATGCATGCAGTGAGGATCGGCGGACAGGCGACGATCGTCGCTCGAGGAGAGCTTTACGTCTGATCGACCAAAGGCGTGGACCGCCCTCAGGCGGTTTCGTCTTCCTGTTTTTCGGCGTTGCTGCCAAAAAGTGAAGGTGTGATTACGGATGCGATTACCAGCGCACCGCCGATAATCATTCCGGGCGTCAGTTCTTCACCCAGGAAGATGGCGGCGTTGATGAAAGTGAAGACCACCGACAGAACGAACAACAGTGCTGCGGTAACAGTCGAAACACCCGCCATCGCCTCGTACCAGAGGTAATAGCCGATCGCGGTCGGAAACACGGCCAGGAATACCAGCCACATCAAGTCGGCGGCCGTTGGCTCGAACGGGAACAGGAAAAAGCCGGGTGTCAGGACGACTGCACTGACCAGCAGGATCTGAAACAAGAGCTGTAGCCGTTCCATCGGATTGCTGGTGTTCTGCACCGACTGCGTACTGCCGATGATGAATATTGCCCAGGTAAAGCCCGCGACGACCATCATGATATCGCCAAACAATCCCGTCGCGCCGGGGTCGAAGTCGTGCCTGACCGTCAGGATAACGCCGGCCATCACGAGAACGGTTGCGATCACGTCTACCCGGCGCACACGTTCGATGCCGGCACTCGCCAGCATGAGCAACACGAAGAACGGCGCGGTGTTTTCAAGCACCATCCCGTTTGTCGCGCTGGTTTGTTCGAGACCGACGTGAAAGAAGATGTAATTGAAAACAAATCCAGCAATCGCCAAAAGCTTGTACTTGTCGAAACGGATCGGAAACACCGGCTGCCCCTGAGCCTTCAGGATCAGGAAAAGAATGGCACTTGCGATCCACAGCCGAAGAACGGCGATCTGCAGGCCGTGAAGATCGCTCGTCAGGAAACGGGCAATGACACTGTGCGTGCCGAACAACAGAGCGGCAAGAACCCCGAACCCGAGCGCTCGTTTTGAAGAGGTTACGTCCATTGTTGGATGCTACCGGACGAAATACGATCCGACAACGTAAACGATCAAGGGTCAGGGATTGCCACCTGTTGACCAAGGTTCAGGCACTCATACCAACGTCAAACCGCCATCGCGGAATGCCAAACGAACTCCATCGCTACCAGTCGGTCATTCCGCGTTGTCGACGGCTTCCTTTGACCGCCTGGTTTCCAAGAGGCCCGGCAGAATAACAGCCACAACAATCAAGCTTGCACCGATCAGCATGTCGCGCGTGACCTGCTCGTCCAAGGCAAAGTAAGCGACAACAAACGTGAACACGACGGACAGAACGACCAACAGCGATGCCGTGACCGTGGAGATGCCCGCCATTGCTTCATACCAAGCATAGTACCCGAAGGCCGTTGAAAAGACGCCCAGCGCCAGCAGCACGGAAATGTCCATTACATCTGCCCTGAGCGGATAAAACGCCAGAGACGGTGTCAAGACAAGCCCACATGGCAACAGTATTTTCAGCAGAACCGCCATTCGGTCCATGGTCGATCTGGTTTGTTTTACTGATGCTGTGCTGCCGATTGTAAACATGGCCCAGCTGAGACCGGCCCCCAGTTCCCACAGGTCACCAATACGGCCGGACGTGCCAAACTGAAAATCGTGCCGGACGGTAAAATACACTCCGGTCAGAGCCATGACGGTTGCCACGCCATCTGTCCATCGAACCTTTTCAAGGCGGGCCACGACCAGCAACACAAGTACAAAGAAAGGTGCGGTGTTTTCCAGAACCATTGCATTTGTTGCACTGGCCATTTCCAGACCGATATGGAACGTGATGTAATTCAGCGTGAAGCCGGCAACGGCGAGATACTGATATCGGCCATAGGGAAAGAAGCTGAACTTGTGACCCGCCAGTTTCAACAGGCAATAGATGACACCGCATGCGATCCAAAGCCGAAACACTGCGATCTGCAGACCATGCATGTCTACTGTCAGATACCTCACGAAGACGGCATTCAATCCCATCAGAAATGCGGCGATAAAGCCGAAGCAAAGAGAAATGACATAAAGACGCCTCATGACAGAAGCCAGCCTAGCGGCTAGCCCTGTCATCGGCAATCATGACCTGAGCGAAGCCGGGCCATGCCGCGGGTGATCGTTTGATCTCGCCGTGAAGTACACCGGCAGCCAATTGCCTATTCGGCGGCGTCAGCAGGTGCCTGCGGCGCGGTCTTTGCCCAGGCGGGTAGACCTTCGAGCCTGTGCAGCCAAGTCTGCACGTTGGGAAATTCCGGCAGCGGCACCTGGGACTGAGGGTGAAGCGCCAGGGCGGAATGACTGCCGACGGCAAAGTCGGCAACCGTCACGTCGTTACCGAGAACATAGTCCCTGCCGTTCAGATGGTCATCCAATACGGCGGCGAAACGACGGAAATTCTGCTGACCCGTCTCGATCTTCTCGGCATCTGGAGCCCCCATGCCGAATGCCGGTTTCGCCACGGTCTCCCAAACGATGTCTCCAAGAGCCCGGTTGAAGTGCTGGACTTCCCATGATTGCCATCGCAGGACTTCGATCCGGTCCCGCTTGCCGGAAGGACAAAAGGTCTCCGCACCCTGACGATCGCTCAGATAGATCATGATCGGGTTGGCTTCCCACAAACGGAAATCGCCATCGACAAGTACGGGAACCTTCACGTTCGGGTTGATCGCCCGGAATGCATCGGTCTGGTGTTCCCCGGTCATGATGTTGAATTTCCGAATGTCGGTCTCCCCTTCCAGTCCAAGGTGATGAATGACGGCAAGAACCCGGCGGCTGTTTGGGGACAAGTCGGTTACATAAAGTTCCATCACTACTTCTCCTGTTGTCAGCGCGCGCCCGGACAGTCCGAGTGCGGTCAATGTCGAGGTCTGCCTCTTTGGAGACTCTTTACTCAACCATTTAGTTGACTATAATGAAACAATATGATAGTCAACCAAAAGGTTCACTTTATGAATGTGCAGCAAATGCCACAACTCGATGCCACATTTTCCGCTCTGAGCGACGGCACGCGCCGGGCCATCGTCTCCCGGCTCGCAGATGGTGAAACCACCCTTTCGGACCTTGCCGCACCTTTCAACATGTCGTTGACGGCAGTTTCCAAGCATTTGCGCGTGCTTTCCGATGCCGGACTTGTTGACATCGAGAAGCGCGGACGCACGCGACACTGCCGTTTGCGAGGCGCCCCGATCAAGGAGGCTGTCGACTGGCTCAGCAAGTACGAAACTTTCTGGATCGACAGGTTCGACGCCCTTGCCCGCCATTTAGCAAAGGATGATTCAGAAAAATGACTGCACAGCAACCCGTCAGGGAATTTCTGAAGTCCGGCCCCGGCCAGGAGCCGGTTATTGTTGAAGGCCTCTTCAGGGCTGAAGCCGCACGCGTTTTCAAGGCGTTCACCGATGCTGAGGAAGTCAGTTGCTGGTTTATTCCCAAAGCGGGAGGCCTCGTTTCCGTAAACATCGATCTGAAGGTCGGTGGCAGGTGGTGCTTTGTCATTGAAAAGACGCAGGAAAAACAAATCCATTTTGAAGGCGAGTACCTGGTGATCGACGCCCCGAACCGACTCGAGTTCAGTTGGCGCCACGTGCAGGAATTTGCCGATGGGACGCGCGAAGCCACCGACTCTTCAAAGGTTGCCGTCACTTTCACACAAATGGGCAAGGCGACGGAAGTGAAGCTTCGCCATGAAGCCATCAAGACCGAGGATGCGCGCCGGGGTGTCGGAGGTGGATGGGACGGCTGCTTTGGCCGGCTTGCAGCCTTCGTCACGGACTAATTCCAACTCGACAGGAGGAAGACCATGTCATCTCCAAAATTCGTCAGCCACGAAGAATGGCTCGACGCCCGCAAGGCACTGCTCGCGCGTGAAAAGGCCTTCACAAAGGAACGGGACGAGCTGTCTGCCGCCCGGCGCGAACTGCCGATGGTGCTGGTTGAAAAGGACTATGTCTTTGACACGGAGAACGGCAGGAAATCCCTTTCCGAGCTTTTCGGTCCTCATCCGCAACTGGTTGTCTATCACTTCATGTTCGGAGAGACCTGGGAAGAAGGGTGCCCGAGCTGTTCTTTCTGGGCGGACAATTACGAGCGACTTGATGCCCATCTGGCTGCACGCGACACTGCGCTCCTGGCAATCTCCAACGCACCGCTCGAAAAGCTGCTGGCCTACAGAAAGCGCCTGGGCTGGACCTTCAACTGGGTGTCCACCAACGGCAACGGCTTCAACGTCGACTATGGCGTTACGTTTCCCGGCAAGGAAGATCCGACAGGCCAAGGTTACAACTACTCCGGAAAAGTGTTCAGTGAAGAACTTCCCGGTGTCAGCACATTCCTGAAGCTTGATGACGGTCGCATCGGACACAGCTACTCCACTTACGGGCGGGGTCTCGACATCCTCAACATGGCCTATAACCTGCTCGACCTCACCCCGATGGGCCGGCACGAAGAGGGCCTTTCCTACCCGATGGCCTGGGTCCGCCGGAGGGACATGTACGGCGTGGAGGAGTGATCCGGCACTTTCCCGGGCCCTCCCAAAGTCTGTCTCTGGAAATGATCGGTCCGCAGATCAGGTTCCTGCAGTGCGACATGTTCCAGAGACCAGACACCAATCCGCAATTAGTCCGCTTCGTTGGCAAACGCCTCATACTTTCACAGGAACCCAATCGTCATACTGGTCTCGGGCTTCAATTCAGCCTCCCTCATCAACGCTGAGGCAATCTCTTGCACCGACGGGGTCTCCTTGAACCGCATTTGCTTTTTGACAACGGAAAAATCCCCAGGTGTTATGTTGCACAGCTGAGTGATCTCTGCGGGAGCGTCAGTCCCGAAGTACTTACGAAACGCGTAGCACAAGCCAGCCCGGTCAAGCGGTTTTAGTTCAAGCTTGAAGTCGAAACGGCGAAGAGTGGCCGAATCGAGTTTTGACGCAAAATTGGTTGCAGCCAGGACAGGCTGGTCGTGACGATCAAGCCACGACAACAGCTCGTTGACTTGGCCCGCCTCCCAGCTCGCACTCGCGGTCGCTCGGTCGTACATCAGGCTGTCGGCCTCATCGAAAAACAAGACACCTTGTTCCTTCCGCGCATCTGCGAAAGCTTCTGCAATATTGCGCTCGGTTCCGCCAACCCACTTGGAGAGAAGGTCGGACGCTCGTTTGGTCAGCAGGGGTTTGTCGAGACGCGTGGCAAAGTGGTGGGCAAATGCTGTCTTGCCAGTACCGGGAGGTCCACTAAGCAACAGAGAAACATCGCTGTAACCGCACTCCGCAATGCTTTCCAACACCGCACCCAAGGGAGGCTCGGTGTTATAGAGACCCAAATCAATCTCTTGCGATGCCCGGCTCGGCAGTTCTCCGCCGCGAAGCGTTTTGACAAGCGCCGCGCTTACTTGCTCGACCTCTCCTGCGTAGCCAGCCAACCTTGAGGCCCTGGCCGCGTTGCGCAAGATCGTCGTTGTTTCTTCAGCGGTCTCGACAAGCTTCGCGACCTCTTCCGAAAAGACGACATTTTCATCTTTGCAGATCGTTTGCGCAATGCGCTGCCTTGCCTTGCGTGAGGGGTAGTCCAGTTCAAGCACGTAGCTCATCCGGCGGAGGATCGCGTCATCGATATTGCCAACGGCATTGGTTGTCCAAATGACAGGAACCGGGTTGCTTTCGAGCATTCGGTTGACAAAAACCTTGCTCCCGTCACGGCGCATCATCCAGTCGCCTGCGCTACGTTGGGCGTCACCGATGAAGTCTTCCATTTCATCAAACAGAATGACGGCTTCTTTCCTGTCCTCCAAAACGCGCTGCGCAAGCATAAGCGCGCTGACGCGGTCGTAACGCGTCGGCTCTTCTCCATCATCATCGACTTCGCCCACGGCATGAAGACGCAAGTCTGCTTCGCGGCAGAGCACGCGCGCCAATTCCGTTTTGCCGGTGCCGGGCGGTCCGTAAACAAGCACATTGATCCCCCTCGCCCGTTCCTTGACTGCGCCGGCAAGCAGGTTTGCGATGAACGGCGCGTCTTTGACTTCAGCGAAGTCCATCATGGACAAGCTGGTCTCGTGACGCGGGCCGATCAGGGCATCAACAAACTCCTCGCCCTGGCTCGGAGCACGATCAAGCAGTTTTTCAAGGGCCCATTTGATCTCAACTGAAACAGATCCCGAGCGAGACACTTCAAATCCGATCAACCCCAGACGAAACACCGGACTGCGCCTGACAAAACGCAATGCTTCATGTGTTGAAACGCCACAAAGTTCGGCAAGCATTACCGGCAGATCGACTCCCTTGCCGGTTACAACTTCCGAAAGGCATTGCAACTTTGGCAAGCGATCACAGCCGATGAGCAACGCCAGCAAGGTGCTGTTTTCATGATCCAGTCCGAGGAGTTCGGCCAGCGTATCGGAAATTTCCATGACATAAGGCACGGGCGTTTCAGGCAGCCGCCATCGCTGGAGCGCTTGCTGCAAGCTATCCCAGTTCTTCGCGTCACGTTTACGGATGCCCAGACCGAGCCAGGCCAGATTGTCGAGTGCCCAGTCTTTTAGCGCTTTCGCCAAAGGGGCATCTTCGGAAAGCCCGCGGCTCACATGGAGCAGCATGGCTTTCACCAACTGATATTCGTTCATGATTGTCCCATGACCCAAATCGGGTTTGCACAGAGCGCTTTTGCTCAATGTGATTTCCCGACTAGTTTTTCAATTGTTTGGGGGTTGCGCGGCCGACTCTGCTTTCGCCTCGACCGCAGCACATGGGATGTGCTTACGGCAGAGACTGGAAAGCGACGAAGCGCAGACCCGGTAGGGTGTCTCTCACCTGCAATGCATTTCTCCTCATTGCGCCAATTCCACGGCGCGTGATGACAAGCACTTACCGAGCGGCACTTTCAATTTCAACCGGTAATTTCAAGATTGATGCGAAACACAAACTTGGTTGCGAAAATATCACAAGCGGTTGCTCATTTGACAGGTCAGTGAAGAGCTTCCCAGCGTCGGCACGCAGAATGTCTACCCTATTCGATGGCCTGGGTCAGGCGGCAGGACATGTTTGGGAAAACGACTAACAGCACCCGGAAGGCAAACTCTCGGAGAAGGTGGCCGTCCATCTCGCGAGGCCGGGTAGATAACGTGGATAACACGGCTACGATTTCGAAGCCGCTTGAAGTTCCGGCCACACAACTCACGTCGCCGTCTGGTTTTCTTCAGATAGACCCAACGGCAAAATCCGGCTTCGTGTCAGCCGTTGGGAAATATTCTGAAAATCTCAAAAGTTGTATCTCAGACCGATCATGATTTCGTGGGAGGTCAGGTCTCCTTTGATCGGATCGTTGAGTTTCACAGAAGGCACTGAAGGGAGGTTTTTGCCCGATTGGAATTCACCAAGATCCACATAGCGATACCCGAGATCCAGAGTAAGGTGCTCAGACATCTCGATCCCCGCCCCTGCTCCTACCTGAAATGCAAAGTTGGTTTTCGTTCCACCGCTGATCTCGGCAGCGTTAGTCCCACCTGCGATCAGAAGCATATCATCGGTCTGATTTATTGCGACACCGGCACCTCCTGAAAGATAAGGTGTAATCGCCAATTGTCCGGCATCGAACCTGTAAATATCCCAATAGAGGTTGGCCATAAGGCTGTAGCTTTTGATGTCGGCGTCAAGTGGCGAGGCCGGCAACGAGTCTGTAGATTCCGTATCGAGTTCAAATCCGCCTCGATAATTGAACGTTACATCGCCACGAAAATTCTTGTAAATTTGCCGACCGATGCCGATGCCGAAAACGGGACTAACCCCCAGATCACTGTCATTTACCGTAACTTGCGGACCGTGGGTGAACGACATGTCTGTTGTTCCCGCATCATTGCTGAATGCGGCACCGGCTTCGCTCTTTATGTACCAGTTGGAAGAGCTACCATCTTCTGCGATGGCAATTGTCGATAACAATGATGTCCCGAGAAGCAAGACCGAACTCAGGCTTCGTCTACAATAACACAGCATCTACATCCCCTTAGACCGCAGCAATCCATTTCCTCAACAAACTTAAGGAAAGCTAAGTACCTACAGACAAAGAGACGATCAATTTGTACATTGTATCAACAATTTCTCTATTGTAACTTTTGTATCAATTTAGAAATTTGATGAACTACTTACAAAACCACCGAAGAAATGAAACTACGCTATAAATTACTTACGAGATAACTAAAATCTACATACACATGTAAAATCACAACACAGGCATTTGGAACCTGACACTCTTTACCGGCAAATATCTCTCAAACGCCCTGCTAGTTCTGTGCCGAGATCGGCTCAGTTACTTACTGAGCACCATCATCTCCGCACCATCGGGGCAAGGCGCCCTGAATCTGTTTAGGAGCAAAGCCGACTAACCCGAAGCACTTAAACGTGTATTTCTCCGCAGATGAGTTCCGTTGCATTCCTGTAAATTCCATCCCCAGCTCAAATGCCTATTGCATCAAACGGATTCCTGCCGTAAGAACAGCAACCGTTAACCCTCGGGTCATGCATTAGCGTCACCTTGGAAGGGTATCAGGATACGACGACCAAAGGCCAAAGACAGACCCATGATCGCGGCACGCGGCATAACTGGTTCTTCTCTCGACGCGCAGGCGAAGCGCGGCGGCCTTATCCTACTTGGCGATCTCCTCCTTCTTAGATGCCCCTGAGCGTCGGCTGATCCGCGTTGTGACTGGCGGAACGGGCACTTAGGGGAGATACTTCAAAAAACGCATCACGAAAATCGGATCGCGCGTCGCCTCCATTGCATTTCCATCAGGCCGTCGATCCAAGTCAGGGACGAAACAAAATGACTGCCACCTCCGAGAAGGACCAGATCCGCATCTTCGACACCACCTTGCGCGACGGCGAACAATCGCCTGGCGCGTCCATGACTCTGGAAGAGAAGTTGCAGATTGCCGAAATCCTGGACGACATGGGCGTCGACATCATCGAAGCCGGTTTTCCGATCGCCTCCAACGGCGACTTTGAGGCGGTCAGTGAAATCGCCAAACGCTCGCGAAACTCCGTAATCGCAGGTTTGGCCCGCGCCATCCATGCCGATATCGACCGCTGCGGCGAAGCGGTGAAACACGCCGAAAAAGGCCGCATCCATACTTTCGTTTCCACCTCTCCCATCCACCTGAAATTCCAGATGAACAAGACGGAAGAACAGGTTCTGGATATCATTACCGATACCGTGACGCGTTCGCGCAATCTGATCGATGACGTCGAATGGTCTGCGATGGACGCCACCCGCACACCGATCGAATATCTGTGCCGCTGCGTGGAAGCCGCCATCAAATGCGGGGCAACAACCATCAACCTGCCGGACACTGTCGGCTATGCGACACCGGACGAGTACAAGTCCATGTTCGAGCAGATCCGCGAGCGGGTGCCGAACAGCGATCAGGCGATCTTCTCCGTTCACTGTCACGACGATCTGGGCCTGGCGGTTGCCAATTCGCTGGCCGGTGTCGACGGCGGCGCCCGTCAGATCGAATGCACGATCAACGGCCTCGGAGAGCGCGCAGGCAACGCGTCGCTGGAAGAGATCGTCATGGCAATCCGTACGCGCGGCGACGTCCTGCCCTACGAAACCCAGATCGACCCGAAATACCTGGTACGCGCCTCCAAGATGGTCGCTGGAGCGTCCGGTTTCGCGGTTCAGTTCAACAAGGCCATTGTCGGCAAGAACGCCTTTGCCCATGAGAGCGGCATTCACCAGGATGGCATGCTGAAGAATGCCGAAACCTACGAGATCATGCGTCCGGAAGATGTCGGCGTGAAAGCCACTTCGCTGGTGATGGGCAAACACTCAGGCCGCCATGCCTTTCGCGACAAGCTGCGCGAATTGGGCTTCGAGCTGGGCGACAATGCCCTGCAGGATGCATTCCGCCGTTTCAAGGACCTGGCCGACCGCAAGAAGCACGTCTATGACGAAGACATCGAAGCGCTGGTTGAGGACGAAATCAACATCCTGGGCGAAAGCACCAAGGTTATCGCCCTGACCGTCATCGCCGGAACGGGCGGGCCGCAGAAGGCAATCCTGACGATGGATGTAAACGGTCAACACATCACCAAGGAAGCAACCGGCGACGGCCCTGTGGATGCGACTTTCAACGCAATCAAGTCCATCGTGCCACATGAAGCGACCCTGTCGCTGTATCAGGTTCACGCTGTGACCGAAGGCACAGACGCACAGGCGGAAGTGTCTGTTCGCCTGGAAGCAGAAGGCCGCATCGCGACCGGCAAGGGTGCCGATACCGATACTCTGGTCGCATCGGCACGGGCTTATGTCTCGGCCATGAACAAGCTGGCCCTGCGCCAGCAGACCAGCAACCCGGGTGCGCTACAGGCTGTTTAAGCCAACCCCGCACTTCCCGGCATAGTAAAAATGAAGGGCCGCATCTTGCGGCCCTTTTCTGTGATCCCGTCTACTTGCACAGTTCCCCGGAATAGCGGACAAGACCCTGAAGGTCCTCCGGATCTCGCAGGTCCACCAAGCCATAACTGCTGAAGGTTCCGCTGAAATCCTCAAGGGTTCTCCTGCCCCGACTTTCCTGAGCATCCTGATCGGCGCCCTGACAACAGCGCGCGCCATGGCAAGCGAAAGACAGGCAGAGGAGGCCGCCAAAGCAGCGTCTGCCGCCGCCCTGTATGTCGTTTCACAAGACTGACGGAAGCGCCGGCTGCGTAACAAAACGACGGTTGGGCTTAGCGGTAAGCACACGATCATACCTCAAATAGCTCACCGCCGGAACTCGGTCCGTATTGCCGACATCATCGCCTCGACGCTCTCAGACCGGGCCTTGTCAGAAACTCCGAGAACAAGTTTTGAAACCGGTGCTGCGCCAAACCCATCCGCCTCTCCCAAAACCCTCATTCTGTCATTCAGGGAAGAGCGTCCGAGCAATCCGACTCCAACGCCTGCTTCAACCGCTGCAATGACACCGGCAACGCTCTGGCTGGAATAGACCACGCGGTAGGGCCGGTCCATTTGCTCCAGCGAGTGAAGTGCCGCGTCCCGCCACCAGCAGGCATGGTCAAAGAGAGCAACCGGTAGTGGTTCCACCGAACTGAAATCGCGAACCGCGGAGGCTGCCCAGCAAGTCGGATCTTCGAAAAGAAGTTCCTCGATCGCAGATGGGATCTCGACCTCATAAACGGCCAGGTCAAGCTGTCCCCTTGCCAATGCTTCGGGAAAGCCCGCACTCAGCGAGCAGGTCACTTCAAGTTCGACCAACGGGTGGGACTGTGTGAAGGCTCCGACAATCCGTGCAAGCTTGTCGCGGCCATGATCGTCGGGCAGGCCCAGCCGCAGCTTTCCACTCAGTCCGTCCGATGCAATCTCGCGCAAGGCGCTATCCAGCCGTTCCGTGACAGTGCGGGCAACCGGTAACAGGCGCTGGCCGGTCTCGGTCAGCACGACACCACGGCCGTGCCGCTCGAATACCTTGCGGCCCAGCACCTCTTCCAGGCGCTTGATCTGAATGCTGGCTGCCGACTGTGATCGGAAAATCCGTTCCGCGCCATCTGTAACACTGCCGGCTTCAGCCACCGCAATGAAAGTTCTCAGAAGATCACTGTCGAGGTTTTCCATTCGATTTTCAAATTTCTGTTATTCAAACTATTTGTTTCATTAATACCACTGTAGCTCCTACCCTTCAATCAAGGACAGGAGACCAGAATGGCCGATCACTCCGGCGCAGAAACCGCAAAATCAAGATATCCGTTCATTGCCGTCCTGGCAGGCCTCACAGTGCTGGCTCTCGTGTGGACCTGGCCGGTGCATTCATTCCAGGCAATCTCTTTTGCCATTTGGGGCCTGGTGGAGGTCTCGCCTCTCGTAATCCCCGGCATCTTTCTCGCGGCCTGGATCGTTGCCAGTGGAGCGGATTCCCGCATTGCCGGTGCATTCAGACGGAGGACGTTTCACGCAGTCCTGGCTGCTTCGGCCATCGGCGCAATTACACCGGTTTGCGGTGTAACGGTTTTGCCGCTGATGGCTGGCCTTCTGGCGGCCGGAGTCCCCCTGGCTCCCATCATGGCGTTCTGGCTGTCTTCCCCTGTCACGGATCCGGCGATGCTCGCAACGACAGCTGCAACCCTTGGAACCTCGTTTGCACTCGGCAAGACATTGGCCGCATTCGCATTGGGATTGTTGGGAGGACTGACGACGGCAGCTTTTTCCAGTCGCGACTGGTCCTTGAATGCACTTCGGGACAATCGACTGGCCGCGCAGTCGAGCAAGGCCCAGTGCGGGTGTTCAGCGACCTTCAATGGACGTATCTGGCAAGATCAGGAACGGCTAGATCGGTTTCGCAAGCAGTTGATGGCAACAACCCGGCTCATTGTGATTTGCCTGCTTCCGGCATTCACAATGGAATACGTCCTGAATGCAGCCCTGACCCCGGGATCCCTTACCGGTTTCATGGGGGAAGACAATTGGTGGTCGATTCCTGCAGCCGTCCTGGTTGGCGCACCGGCCTATATCGACGGCTACGCCGCTTTGCCTCTTGCACGCGGATTGCTCGATCAGGGCATGTCCCAAGGAGCTGCCTTGGCCTTTCTCGTCTCCGGCGGTGTTGTCAGCATCTGGGGTGCGCTTGCGATTTTTCCGGTCCTGAAGCTAAAGCCGTTTTTGCTTTTTCTTTCGCTGGCGCTCGCAGGATCTCTTCTGGCCGGCTACATCTTCGAATGGGTGATGTGACCGCCGGAACCCGGAACCTCGGGTGCAGGCCTATGAGAGCCTCATTCGTCCTTCCGAGCGTCAAACCTGGCTCTGATCGCAGAGTTGTTCAAACTCGCTACGGTCGACGCGGTAAAACCTGCAAGGACAATCATGTTTGTCCATATCCATCCAATAGCGCAGGCCAGCCTTCTCCATCACGCGCAAGGAAGCGCTGTTTTCTGAAACTGCATATGCCAGAAGATGGTCCTGATCGGTTTCTTCAAAGAACCACTGGACAAGCTCTATGGCAATTTCAGTGGCATAGCCCCTGCCCCACGCCGAGCGCTTCAAACAGTAACCGAGCTCATATCCAGCCGGATCCTGTTGCCAGGAAAAACCAGCGCGCCCGACAAATTCCCCATCGAGCGTTTCCAGCTTCCATTTGCTGATCCCTGATTGCCGATGCATCTGCACATAGTTGTTCAACCGCTCCCGGACTTCTCGCCGCGCCATGGGCACGGGCCCGGGTGAATGGTAGCGGTTAACCTCAGGATCGGAGTGGAGATCGAGAAGCAATGGAAAGTCAACTTCTTCAAATGGCAGGATCTGCAACCGGGCTGTCTTCAGAAGGATTTCGGGCAATTCGGTTTCATCCAAAAAAAGCGGGCCGTGCGATCACACGGCCCATGGAAAGGTCTCTGGTATGCTGTCACTCCAGAGGATTTGTCTAAGCACTCATCAGGTAGGACTGCATCGAGGGACTGAGCAGCTGGAATACATCAGCCTGCATGCCCTCAATCACCTTGCTCTCCCGATGATAGAAGCCCGTTTCCTGCACAACGTCACGCATATCCCGGTTATCGGTGCGCACAACGGCAACAAGATGGGAAAAATAAGTGTTCTTGAAGAACCACTTCGCCAAAGCCGAGCACAGGTTCTTTGCAAGGTTCCGGTCCTGCTCCAAAACCTCCTTCAAGAGACAATAACTCAGACTGATTTCAGAGGTTTCGCTTACTGGTGCAAATCCGGCCCAGCCGAGAAACCGGCCATCTTCGGCCACGGCCTTCCACTTGCCGAATCCAAGGTCTGCCTGGTTCTGCAATGCGGACCTGACCAGCTCGCTCGCGTCGGCGACGGTGCAGTTGGTCGAGTATTCAGTGCATTGGTTTCCGTAGGGATCTGCGTGAAGGTCTTTAACGAGATTAATATCGGTTGGAGAAAAGGGAACAAGCTGAACTGAGTCGCATTCGAGAAATATCGTCTGCACCGTGATCCTCCCATGCAATTGGATTTGGTCCGGCTGCGGAAAGAAGCTTTCAGCTTCCTTCTTTTCACGCGCCAGACTTGAAACCCAGAATTGTGCCAACCCGAAGGCAGGCGTGAGTATAAGAATAAAAGTGGCGAAAATATATTCGTATTACCAACAAGTTATGGTGATATTGCGCGCTGCACCGCACATCCCATAGGTTGACCTGTTGTTGATTGCTCGGTCAATAAATCTCCTTCAGGGTGATTTCAGCTGACGGATCAACCCGTTGCCAGTTAGCCATCTGATTACGGAACCAGGTCTCCTGCCGCTTGGCATATTGCCGCGTTGCAACAGTCAGCTTGTGGATGGTCTGTTCCAGATCGCATTTGCCGCTTAGATAGGCATCAATCTCGGCAACACCAATAGCTCTCATCGCCGGCAATTTGGAGGACAGCCCCTTTGCCAGAAGAGCTTTCACCTCCTGCTGCCCTTCTTCGGCCAGCATAAGTCTTGCGCGCATTGCAATCCGCTCGTGTAGCCACGGACGTGGCGGTGCCAGAACGATTCGTGTGCAGTCATCAGCATTGAGCAACGGCACAGATTGCTGCTCGTTCTGCCAGACTGCAAGGGCTTTGCCCGTAGCAAGAACAACTTCAAGCGCGCGGGCGAGGCGTTGCGGATCGTTCAATCCTTCCGCAGCCTCTTCATCGCCAGCCTCAATCAATGCAGCCTTGAGACCCTTCACTCCTTCCAGATCGCCCAACGATCTCGCCTTTGTGCGAATCTCTTCCGGTATCTCCGGCATTTCGGCAAGGCCCTCCGTAAGCCCTTTGAAATAGAGGCCGGTTCCGCCGACGAGGATAGGCAATTGCCCGAGCGCACGCACGGCTTCCAGCTCCTCAGCCACCAAACGTAACCAGGCACCCGTCGAAAAGGCTCTTGAAGACGGCAGAACACCATAAAGACGATGAGGAACCTGCGCTTCCTCTTCCACGCTTGGGCGGGCGCTCACAAGCCGGAGGTCTTCATAAAGCTGCATGGAATCGGCATTAATGATCACACCGTTGCGCGCTTTGGCCAGTTCCAGCGCCAATGCAGACTTGCCGCTAGCCGTTGGGCCCGCTATCAGGATGGCTCGATTACCTTCCGTTTGCTCCTTCACGCTTTGCAGGGAATCATTCATGTCTCTTGTCGCCACTCTGGTATCTACCCCGACTGCACCTGCTGTCGACGCGGAATTGGTACGCCGGGCTGAAGATGCCCTCGGTGTCACGGGAACATCTAGAATACTCAATCCCGGCGTTGCAGCCGATATCCGCTTTGAGGGGCCGAATGCAAGCGCTGCGGACACGCTTTTACGGGAAATTGTCGGACAGGCACCGGCGGATGTCTTCGTGCAGCCGGTTGAAGGCCGCCGCAAACGCCTGCTGATCGCGGATATGGATTCCACCATGATCCGGCAGGAATGCATAGATGAACTTGCAGCCGAACTGGGACTGAAGGATCGTATCTCGGACATCACCGAACGGGCCATGCGGGGAGAAATCGAGTTCGAGCCGGCGTTGCGGGAGCGTGTCGCTCTTCTGGCCGGCCTGCCGGTCTCTTCGATCGACGTGGTTCTGAGCAACCGTATCTCGCTGATGCCGGGAGGCCGCACACTGGTGCAGACCATGAAGGCGAACGGCGCCTATTGCGCTCTTGTCTCCGGCGGGTTCACCCATTTCACCAGCGCCGTTGCCGACATGATAGGTTTTGATGAAAATCAGGCCAACACGCTTCTAGAAACAGACGGAAAACTGTCCGGCAAGGTTGGTGAGCCAATCCTCGGAAGGCAGGCCAAGCGCGAGCGCCTGGAAGCTCTGGTGGCCGAAAAAGGCCTGTCCTTTGACGAAACGCTTGCCGTCGGTGACGGTGCAAACGATCTCGCGATGATCGAACGCTCAGGTGCCGGTGTTGCCTATCGCGCCAAACCTGCTGTTGCCGCGGCGGCCAATTTCCGTGTCGACCACGGAGACCTGACCGCCCTGCTCTATCTTCAGGGTTATGCCGAAAAAGACTTTGTTCTCAGTTAGGCTGTGACCCGTTTCTACCGAACAGGTCACGCCTGTTTGCAGCTGTCATCAACCCATTGCCGTTACAGCATTTCCCAACGGCGTCAGGGCGTAGAGAAAGCCCGCACCGACAGCCATCGTCAGAATGACGGCCAGAAAGGCCACGATCATCGGAAGTCTGAAGATTGAACGCAGTAGGATGACTTCTGTGAGGCTGGCACCTGCGCTGCCGATGATCAGAGCCATTACCGCGCCAAGAGACATCCCCTTGGCCGCTAAAGCGGCAGACAGCGGAATGACGGCTTCGGCACGGATATATAACGGGATCCCGATAATCGCTGCCACCGGAATGGCCGTCAGATTGTCACTGCCGGCATAACGGGTGATTAGATCGGTTGGTATGAAACCGTAAATGAAAGACCCGATCGCGATACCGCCGAGAAGAAAGGGCAACACGGTTCGAAAGTCTTTCCAGGTTGCTTTCCAGATGCGCATCCAGCGACTTTCCGGTTTAACCCCGCCACTGCAGGAACTTGCGCAGCCACTTGGACGCGGTGTCTCGTAAGCAGATGCTTCCACGTGGCGCTCAAAACCCAGTGCCTCCAGAAGCGCACCAGCTGCCACTGAAACCACCATGGCAATCAGGAAGTAGACAACTGCAACCTTTATGCCGAACGTCACAGCGAACAAACCGATGATCACCGGGTTCAGCAGCGGACTGGAAAAGAGAAAAACCATCATCGGTCCAAATCCGGCGCGTGCGCGCAACAACCCTTTCAGAAAAGGAATTGTTGAGCAGGAGCAAAACGGGGTAATCGCCCCCATCAATGCGGCGACGACGTAACCGCGTCCGTTTCTGGAAGTGAGAACGGCCTGAATTCGTTCAGGAGAAACGTATTCCTGCAACACGCCGACACCATAGCTGATCAGCAGGAACAAGGCTGTCAGCTCCACAGCAAGAAACACGAACATTCCCCCCGCCTCCATGAGGGCAGACGATATCTCGGCAGACATAAGGAACCCTTTCAAATCTATATTACCGGTTTTGTCGAAATATTGATTCCAAAGACTGATGTCAATATATTACCGGTAATATCGAAATAATATTTGAAGGTGGCACGATCATGGACGTCGAAGAAGTTGCCAGGGTACTGAAGGATCTCGGACACCCCTTGAGGCTGAGAATTTTCAAGCGTTTGGTAAAAGCCGGTTTCGATGGTTTGCCGGTAGGGATCCTGCGCGAAGACCTCGAAATCCCGCATTCTTCCATGACCCACCACGTCGCTGCCCTGGTCGACGCGGGTCTAATTCATCAACAGCGTGAGGGTCGTGTCCTGCGCTGCGTACCGCAATACGGCCGCTTGTGGGACGTCATCGCGTTCCTTCAGAGCGAATGCTGTCTGGATGAGCGACAGAGGCACTCGTCCAACGCCGAACAGAGCTAAGAAGTCTTCACCTACAAATGAAAAAAGGCGCCCGCAAAGGGCGCCTTCTCATTCATTGTCGCAATCCAGTCTGCGGTCTATTCGTCCTCAATCCTGACAGGAACGAAACGAACGTCGCCGGTCGGATTGGCAAGCAGCAGCAGAGCAGAACGGCGGCCGTCTTCCTTCAGTTTCTTGATTTCCGCTTCAACGTCAGCCGGGGTTTCAACCGGTTCCTGGGCAACTTCCTTGATAACATCGCCAACTGTGACCCGCTTTTCTTCCGCAGAAGAACCGGGCATCACTTCGGTAACAACAACACCTGTCACATCTTCATCGATGGAGAATTGCTCGCGAAGGGCATCGTCAAGTTCTGCCAGCATCATGCCGAGAACTTCACTCTTTTCGGCAGGCTCTTCTTCAGGCTGGCCTTCGGTGGTCGCGCTGGCTTCGGTTGCCGCATTTTCCTCAAGGCGCTCAAGGGTAACACTGATGGTGACTTCCTCGCCCTTGCGCAGAACAACGACTTCAACTTCCTTGCCGATTGCCGTCTCGGCAACCATACGCGGCAGTTCGCGCATCTCTTCGACATCCCGTCCATCGAACCTGATGATGACGTCACCTGCTTCGATCTTTGCCTTGGCGGCAGGTCCGTCTTCGGTGACGCCGGCAACCAGCGCACCCATGGCTTCATCCATGGCCAGGCTTTCCGCGATCTCGTCTGTAACTTCCTGAATGCGAACACCCAGCCAGCCACGACGCGTTTCGCCGAATTCACGCAGCTGATCGATAACCCGCATCGCGGTTTTCGCCGGAATGGCAAAGCCGATGCCAATCGAGCCGCCAGACGGTGAAATAATCGCCGTGTTGATGCCGATCACATTACCCTGCATGTCGAACAGAGGCCCGCCGGAATTCCCGCGGTTGATGGACGCATCGGTCTGGATGAAATTGTCGTAGGGACCGGAATTGATATCGCGGTTGCGAGCAGAAACAATCCCGACAGTCACCGTTCCACCGAGGCCGAACGGGTTACCGATCGCCATCACCCAGTCGCCGACACGGATCGAGTCGGAATCACCGAAATTGACATCTTTCAATGGCGTTTCCGGCTCAACTTTCAAAACCGCGAGGTCGGTCTTTTCATCGGTTCCGATGATTTCCGCCTTCAGTTTTGTGCCGTCATTGAAATTGGCTGTAATTTCGTCCGCACCCTCAATCACGTGATTGTTGGTGATGATGATGCCTTCCGTGCCGTCGATGACAAAGCCGGAACCCAGCGACTGGACCCTGCGCGGTGCCTGCTCATTATCGCGGTTCTGACGATTGAAGAATTCTTCAAAAAATTCCTGAAACGGTGATCCGTCCGGCACCTGTGGCATCGGAACGGAACGTCTGCCCTGAACAGTCTGGGCTGTCGAAATATTCACAACGGCATCAGCAAGATTTTCCGCCAGGTCGGCAACGGACACAGGTCCCTGCGCTTGAGCGGTCTGAACAGGCTGAAAAGCTACCATTCCGCCAAGTACGAGGCCCGCAGCCGCAAAAGCGATACGAGACATTCGACGGCGAACAAAATTTGGAGCCATAGGGCTTTCTCCTCATCCCAGCCGGTTGGACTGTCGTTCGGGACTTGAGCCCAAATTGAAACAGTCGATGGGGTACATAAGTCTTGTAGTCAGAATATAGAACGGGCGGGAGTTTTTTGCGCCTCCCGCCCGAAAACTTTTCGTTATCCGCGTATGATCCACACAAGAATGAGTCCGATTGCGGCAACAACCAGACCTGTTGTACGCAAGGTCTGGTCCGGGGTTTCAAGAGCACTGCGCATGATGGATTTCATTCCACCGGGCACCAGCGCGTAAAGCACCCCCTCAAACACCAGAACCAGACCAAGCGCGGTCACCAGATCATTCATTGAGCGGCAAGCGAAGGTGCACCGGTCGAAATTCCGGATCCACCATTGTCATTGCCTGCTGCCGGAGGCGTTACCCCGGCCGGATCCTTGAAGAACCGGAAGAAGCTGGAATCCGGCGACAGAACCAGGCTGGTATCGCCTGATTGCAGCCCGGCTTCATAGGCTTGCATGGACCGGTAGAAAGCAAAGAACTCCGGATCTTCACCAAACGCTTCAGCAAAGATCTTGTTCCGCTCAGCATCACCGTCACCGCGGACGATCTCAGCATCACGCTTCGCCTCAGCCTCGATAACCGTTGCATCACGATCCGCACGGGAACGGATACGGCGAGACTGCTCTTCACCCTGTGCACGGATCTCAGTCGCTTCACGCTGACGTTCGGTCTGCATGCGCGCATAAATCGCCTGCGAGTTGGCGTCCGGAAGGTCCGCGCGGCGGATCTTCACGTCAACAACCTCAATACCGAGTTCCTTCGCATTGGCGCTGACATCGTTTCGGATCGCGTCCATCACGCCGGAGCGGTCATCACGCACAAGTGCGACGAAGCTTGTCCGTCCGAGTTCGGAACGCAGCGAGGATTGCAGAAGTGTCGACAGGCGGCGATTTGCCGTCAGCACGTTCTGAACACGCTGGTAGAACAGAACCGGGTCGGAAATCCGGTACCGGGCGAATGCGTCCACGACCAGACGCTTCTTGTCCGAGGAAATCGGCTCCAGAGGTGGCATGTTCAGGTTCAGGACCCGCTTGTCCAGATAAACGACATTCTGGACGAACGGGATCTTGAAATAGAAGCCGGGCTCGGTCTTCGGTTGTTCGATGATCTTACCGAACTGCAGCACGAGCGCCTGTTGCGTCGGATGGACGACATAGACCGAAAGGTAGCCGACGACCGCGACAACGACGAGAACAATAGCAAGAAAACCGCTACGCATGATCAGTTTCCTCCCGTCCGTGCCGTGGGCACAGTGCCACGATTGTTGAGGTCATTCAGCGGCAGGAACGGCAGCACGCCGGAACCCGAGGTATCGCTGTCGATGATGATCTTGTTGTTGGAACCCAAAACTTTTTCCAGGGTTTCGAGATACAGACGCTCCCGGGTTACATCCGGTGCGTTTTTGTACTGTTCATAGATCTTGGTGAAACGCTGGGACTGACCGGTTGCTTCCGCAATGGTCTGATCCTTGTAACCGTTTGCCGCTTCCAGAACGCGAGCTGCCTGACCGCGTGCTTCCGGAACGATCCGGTTTGCATAAGCCTGGGCTTCGTTGCGGATACGTTCCTGGTCGGCGCGAGCCGCCTGAACATCCCGGAACGCGTCGATGACCTGTGCCGGCGGGTCAACCCGCTGCATCTGCACTTCGGCGATTTCGATACCCGCATTGTAGGAATCAAGTGTCTTCTGCATCAAAGACGCGACGTCGTTCTGAATGGACACACGGTTTTCGGTCAGGATCGCATCGATGTTCGATCCACCGACCACTTCACGCATGGCGCTTTCGGCAACGGCTTTGACCGTCGCATCGGGATCCTGAATGTTGAACAGGTAGTCCGTAATGCCATCCGTTGTGTTCTGGATCCGCCAGAGAACCTTGAAGCCGACATCAACGATGTTTTCGTCGCCGGTCAGCATCAGGCTTTCCTCTGGAATATCGCGCGCGCGCACCGCGCCGGAGGTGGAGTAGGTTTCTTCCACACCAACAGTGGTTTCACGCTGCAGCTCAACCTTCGGCTTGTAAACTTCACCGATCGGGTAAGGCAGATTGTAGTTGAAACCCGGCGATGTCAGACCGACAACCTTGCCGAGCACGAGCTCGACGCCGCGTTCGCCTTCGTCAACCGTGTAGATGCCCGTGAAGAGCCAACCGACGACACCGATACAGATGATGATGAGGATGCCAACAAAACCCAGACCACCACCGCCGCCACCGGGCAGCACGGTTTTCATGCGGTCCTGGGTACGCTTCAGCAGCTCTTCCAGGTCGGGTGGATTTCCGCCGCCGCCCCGGTTGGGGCCACCGCCCCAGGGGCCGTTGTTGTTTCCGCCGCCGCCCCAAGGGCCGCCATTGTTACCGCCACCCTTCCAGGGGCCACCGCCGCCTGACTGATTGCTCCAAGGCATCAAAACTTCCTTCTTTGATATCCGGCATCTGCCGGACCAGGGCATTTCAAACTTTCAACGCCCGTTCTGACTCACCGTTGGTTATAGGGAGGTTACCGATCGCTTTCAACGAAAAGACCGGTGCGCAGCCCTTGTAAAACCTGTATTTTTTCCCGTGCCGCAGGTGGGGTTTAATTGCGGCAGAGTCAAGGCAGCACCGTTACGGTCCGATTACATATGGTTAATACTCTTCTGAACCGGTGCGAACCATGTCGATATGAGGAATGCCATCTTCGACATAAATTTCAGAAACCGTTGTAAACCCTAGTGATTTATAGAATTTTTCAAGATAAGCCTGAGCACCCAAATGAATTGTGCAACCCGGCAGAATTTCCTCGGCCTTGTCGATGCCCGATTGCATCAATATCCGGCCCAACCCGGATCCGCGTGCGCTTTCCGCAATCACAACCCTGCCGATACGTGCCGTGCCTTCATCAGGCGTGACAAAGAGTCTGATCGCGCCGATCAGGTTACCCGATGCCGTCTCCCGGATAAAAACATGCCGCGCAGCCGGATCCTGACCGTCGATATCCGGGTAAAGAGCAGCTTGCTCCAGAACGAACACGTCCTGGCGAAGCTTCAAGAGATCATGAACGTCATGCGGCGTCAGCTGATCGAAATTGGAACAGGTTACGGACAAAGTGTCGGGAAATCTCATGAAACTTCAGCTCGACTGTTTCAGGCAATTCTGCGGTAAGTCACGAAGGTGAAATCCGCACTGTCCTTGTCTGACCGCGTTCCGGTTTCCCGCCAAACCTCTTGCCATATTTTCGGGTCGATTTCAGGAAAGCGGGTGTCTCCTTCGGGCTCCGCGTCGACTTCGGTGAGTTCCAGCCGATCGGCATTCTCTATCGCTTGAGCGTAAATCTGTCCGCCGCCCATGCAGATGATCTCATCGACATTCATTTCAACGGCCAGTTCCCTGCCGCGTTCAAAAGCAGCTTCCAACGACGTCACCGCTTCTGCACCCTGCGGTGCATAATCGGGATCGCGTGAAATGATGATATGAGGCCGACCCGGCAAGGGACGTCCACCGAAGGACAGGAAAGTTTTTCTTCCCATGATCACAGGTTTGCCGAGGGTCAGCTTCTTGAAACGCTTCAGATCGGTCGAAAGCTTCCAGGGCATGTCGTTTTCCGCCCCGATAATTCCGTTCCGCGCGACCGCGGCGAACACGACAATTTCCGGCAAGTTTCTCTCCGAATCCGGTTTTCATTTTGCAGATCGCCTCCTAGCATGGATTTCAGGCAGGAGGAAAATCCGCGGTTGATATCTTTTTCGTTCATCTGTCGGTTTCAAGCGTTCCACACCGTCCTTGCAGACAGAACCGTTTCATTCTGGAGATTGTCAAATCATGTCCGACCTAATGGAAACTGTCCTGATCGAACGAACCCGGTCCCTGATTCCGGACGAGAACGTCGAACAGAAGCGCATGTTCGGCTCCACCTGCTTCATGGTCAACGGCAACATGCTGGTCTGCGCCTCCAAACGCGGACTGATGGCCAGGGTCGGCGCGGAGCAGGAAAGTGAGGCTCTATCAAGACCCCATGCCTCGCCTTGTGAACCAGCCGGACGCCCCATGCCCGGCTTCATCAGGATCGAGCCGGAAGGCATTGAAACAGACGAAGACCTGAAGAGCTGGGTCGAAATGGCCAGAACTTATGTCTGCGCTCTTCCCCGGAAGCAGGCCAAACCGAAAAAAGCAAAAACCGGAAAGGCTGCCAGATGATATCCGACGGTTTCCCGCCTGAGACATTCGAGTTCCTCAAGAATCTTTCCAACAACAACACGAGAGAGTGGTTCGAGGCCAACAAGTCCGACTATCAGCGTGCCGTCAAAAAACCGGCTGACCGCTTCAGAGCTGAATTGGAAAGAGCACTCTCAACGCTGACGGATCATGAAATCGCCTCCAAGCAGTTCCGCATCAATCGCGATCTGCGCTTTTCAAAGGACAAGACGCCCTACAATACTCATATCCGCATGGCCTTTTGGCCAAAGGGAACCGCATTTGAAGGCAGAGACGCGCAGCCACCGAGCTTCTTCTTGTCGGTGGAACCGGACCATATCCGTTTGGGTACCGGCTGCATGGCATTTTCGAAGCCGGTACTAGGCATCTATCTGCGAGCCCTCGAAAGCGGAAAAGGCAACGAAATCGACGATTTGCTGAACGCCTTGGCCACCGGAAATTTTGAACGATCCGCACCCGACCTTGTGAAAGCACCAAGAGGTTTTCCAAAGGATCATCCCTACGCCAACCTTGCACGATACAAGGGCCTCGCGGTCTGGAAAACGATCGATGATACCGGCCTGTTGGCTGGCGAAGATGCGGCGGGTTCTCTTGCGGACGCCTGGAGACCAACATTACCGTTCTGGTCCTGGCTGGTCGCGTTGAGTTCGGACGCGTGACAGGTTGGCTTCACGTGACGCCTCCCAACTCCATTGCCTTGCTTTTTCTCCACGCGCTTCCGCTGGACGGAACAATGTGGAGACATCAGCAAGGCTTGTTTCCCGTTCCGGCATACACCCCTACGCTCTACGGATCAGGCGACAGCATCGAGGCATGGGCGGAGACCGCACTGGACCTCGTTGAAGAAGATCGTCTGATACTCGTCGGTTGCTCGGTCGGTGGTTCGTGTGCGTTGGAAATAGCGGCCCTTTCCCCAGACAGGGTGGAAGCAATGATCCTTATCGGAACCAAGGCGGTGCGCACACCGAATCCAGCTTTCCTGTCGTCTGCTCTGACCCTCATCGAAACCCAGGGTGCGGAAGCCGCCTGGGAAACCTATTGGCAGCCTCTCTTCTCCGAGCACGCACCTGAGTCGGCTCTTGCGACTGCAAAAGACATCTTCAGTCGTCGCACTGATGCAGAGCTCTCCAGTGGCACGAAGGTGTTCCACACCCGCTCAAGCCGTAACACTGTTCTTCAGACCTTTCCGCGCGGGATTGCCGTCATCTCAGGTGCTGAGGACATTGCTCCGGGTCCGGCGACCAGCGAAGAACAGGCGCATGCTGCACCTCAGGGAACGTTTCACGTCATTCCGGATTGCGGACACTATGCGCCATTGGAAGCACCGGATCAGGTAAACGATATCCTCAGGCAGGCAGTGCTGCCGATCCTGAGCCCTGACCCTGACGGCTTGGACGCCGGCTAAACCCGATCACCAACCTCCGCATGCCGGCCACGCAGGAAGTCAATATATTCACCTTCTCTCTTGACCTTCCAGCGGCTGGAGACACCATAGGACTGACGAGCGATTTCATCTCAATCGAACATCAGGAGCCAATCGTTGGATCGCCGGTCTTTTCTGAAAGCCTCCGCAGCAACATGCGCCGCGACGTTGCTCCCCCGCCTTTCACTGGCGCGGGCAGATGACGGTTCATTCGAACTTGAAGCCAGCAAGGGCAAGGCACGGCTTTATGGAGAGGACGGCGCGACCTCCGATCTCTGGCTTTACAACGGCCAACTGCCAGGGCCTGAGATCCGGGCACGGCGCGGCGAGCGGGTCAGGGTCCGTTTTACCAATAACCTCGACGAACCAACCTCAGTTCACTGGCACGGCATCCGCATTGACAACGCGATGGACGGTGTTGCCGGTCTGACCCAACCTGCCGTGCAACCGGGTGAAAGCTTCGAGTACGATTTCGTCGCACCGGATGCCGGAACCTTCTGGTATCACGCCCACAACATGAGCTGGAACCAGGTGCCGCGTGGGCTTTCCGGCCCGCTCATCATCGAGGATGACAAGCCGCTCTTCGCAGAAGGCACAGACGTCACGATGGTTCTGAACGACTGGCGGTTGGATGAAAACGGAGCACTGGAAACGGCAAGCTTCGGGGCCCGAATGGATTTCTCCCATGCCGGGCGCCTCGGCAACTGGCTGACCATAAACGGACAGTCCATGCCTGACATTCCGCTCAAGAAGGGTCATTGGCACCGGTTGCGCCTGATCAATACCTCTGCCTCGCGGATCCTCGACCTTGCGCCTGCCCGCTTCGGAGCACAGTTGATCGCACTGGATGGCCAGACATTTTCTGCCCCTCGCGAGATTGACGGCACACTGCAGCTGTCTCCGGCACAGCGAATGGACCTGATCCTGCGTCCACAACAAACCGGAACGGTTCCGTTTGAGACGATGACTGGCAAACCCTTCACCTTTGCCAATTTCCAGGTGGTTGACGCAGAAGTTCCCTCCTTGCCACTTGTGGTACCGCCAGCGAATGCGCTGCCGGAGCCGGATCTTGCCTCGGCCCGTACACTCCCACTTGTCATGGAAGGTGGCGCCATGGGCGGCATGCGGTCGCTGATGAAGGATGGCAAAGAGATGGACATGCGCCAGATGATGGAGGCCGGACTGTTCTGGGCCTTCAACGGGGTCGCCGGCATGGAAGAAAAACCGTTGTTTTCAGCCAAACGCGGCGAGACCATCGTTCTTGACAGCCGCAATGACACTGCTTTCGCCCATGCCATGCATATCCATGGCCATCATTTCCGGGTTCTGGAGCGAAACAATAAGAAACTGGAGCACCCGGACTGGCGCGACACATTCACAGCCGTGCCGCGCGAGACCGTCAAGATCGCCTTCGTTGCCGACAATCCGGGAAAGTGGCTGATCCATTGCCACATGCTTGGCCACGCGGCGTCGGGAATGACGACATGGTTTGAGGTCAGTTAATTTCAAGCTTGGGTCTTGGCTTATACCGCAATCGGCGCCGCAATGTGCGGGTGCGGATCGTAGCCGGTCAGCTCGAAGTCCTCGTATTTGAATGCAAAGAGATCGGTTACGTCCGGATTGATCTTCATTTGCGGCAGCGGGCGCGGGGCGCGTTTCAGCTGCTCACGACTCTGCTCGAAATGGTTCGAATAAAGGTGAGCATCGCCGAGCGTATGGACGAAATCTCCCGGCTTGAGACCTGTCACCTGCGCCACCATCATCGTCAACAGCGCGTAAGAAGCGATATTGAACGGAACACCCAGGAAAACATCCGCTGAACGCTGGTAAAGCTGACAGGAGAGTTTGCCGTCGGCAACGTAGAACTGGAACAGCGAATGGCACGGCGGCAGCGCCATTTCATCGACCAGCGCCGGGTTCCAGGCCGACACGATCAACCGTCGGCTTTCCGGGTTGGTGCGGATCATCTTCAGAAGATTGGCAATCTGATCGATGGACCGCCCGTCCGGGGCCGGCCAGGAGCGCCACTGATAGCCGTAGACCGGGCCAAGCTCGCCGTTTTCGTCTGCCCAGTCGTCCCAGATCCTGACCCCGTTTTCCTTCAGGTAGGCGATGTTGGTGTCACCCGCGAGGAACCAGAGCAGCTCATGTATGATCGATCTCAGGTGCAGCTTCTTGGTGGTCACCAGGGGAAAACCCTCTGAAAGGTCAAACCGCATCTGGTGACCGAAGATGGAACGCGTGCCTGTTCCTGTGCGATCGCCCCGATCGACACCCTCGTCGAGGATTTTTGCCAAGAGATCGAGATATTGCTGCATGGCGCGGACCTTCCGGTGGGAATTCTAGCGGGGACTGCTAACTTCGCAGATTTTCAGGAAAACGCAGCCCCTCCAGCCGGACTTTCCCCAGATCCAAGCATCAGTGTCGCGGATGTTCGGCACGTCAAGTCTCATCATCAACATCAACAGTTTGCCTGGAAATCGGGCGTTCTTCCGACTGTCTTTGAACGAACAAGATGCCCTTCGAGGCCTTGCATATGCGCCATGTTCCTGGAGCGGTTTCAAGCACATTTCGAAAGTCCGGAAGATTGGAGGGTTCATCTGCGATCAGCAGATAACCATCAGTGCTCAATTGATTTGTCAGTTTCCGAAGCACCTCCCTTCTCGGCTCTCGATCCAGCATGTGAAGTGTGCGGTCGATGACAATCACATCAAACAGGCCGACAGGATCGTAGTCGACGATATCGGTGACAAATCCCTTTATCGAAAGCCCTTCGCGCTTTGCCTCTTCCAGCAAATCCAAAATTCCGGCGGGCGCCAGGTCCACGCCCGTAACCAGGTGACCCAATCTGGCGATGAAGAGTGCGTCCCGTCCCTGCCCGCACCCGACGTCCAGGATGCGGGCGCCCTTTTTCGGGTATGTCTCGAAAAATTCGCAGAAGGCTTTGGTCGGTTTGCCAAGCGCATGCGGTGCCTTGCGATAAAGCGCGTCATAGTCGAAAGCCATCAATCAGCCCTCATCTCGCATCATTTGGCGCCTGGTCTTGAAAGGCGGTTTTCATGAACTCCTCCTTCATGATGTGGGCCCGCATGGCCGGCAGGCCGATTGCCTTGACCGCCAAAACAGCCACATAGATCAAGGTAGCGGTTGCCAGTGCATCAAGTGTCCAGGCAACAGGCTCGCGAAACAGGCCAAGATAAGATGGCAGATCGGCAAGCGCAGGAATGGTCCAGAAACCAGTCACCGCATGCAGCGCCAGAGCGATCCAGAAACCGGCGCAATAGGGACATCGCCATTGTTCGTAAAGCGTCTGCAAAGGTTGCGGCAGGAGCCGCAAAAGAGTCTGGAACCATGTGCCCCATTCGGGGAGTTTTTCCCAAACGAGTATGTGGATCGCCGTGCCTACCAACATCAATTCAAAGGTCATGTGTCCTCGCTTTTCAATTCGCTTCGTTGTTTCGTTTCTTCACCACCTCGCAACATCGGCACGAGGTTCAATTTTCATAGTTAGTTAGTTTAACTGACTATTTTGGATAAATTTTTGCCACCTTTCGCCTTTCGCCTTTCGCCTTTCGCCTTTCAAGGATTGACGGTGCCTCCAAAAACACCGGCAAGCGCTCGCCGTTCCGTCTCATTGAGTTCAGACAGAACCGCCTGCACGACGGTTGCGTAGATGGTTCTTCCTTTCTCCAGCCTGGCCTCGCCTTCCCCGGTCAGAAGAATATGCTGCGCGCGGGCATCATATTGACAAGGAACCCGGCGCACCCAGCCTCGTTCCTCCAGTTTGACGACCATCACGCTTGCGGACGCCTTGCGTACACCCATCGCCTCGACAACATCCTGCAGATGCTGGCCGTGATCGTGCCTGTCCGTTTTGCGGTATTCCTGGTCCTTGATGGCGCTCAGATACTCAAATTCGCTGTATGACACTCCGGCATCGGCTGCCATGGCGCTCCAATGACGGTGCGCATGCCTGTGTACCAGTTCAATAAATCCTGCGAGATCCAAGGTAACATCCATTTAGTTAGTCACTCTAACTAATCTCATATCTGATTGCCGTCAAGTCATGCGTCTTTGCATTTTCGGGTCGACGGAATTTCCCTTTATGTTTTCGTGGCAAATCGATGCTTCCCCTTTCCTTTCAGCATCAAAGCGCTTATATCGAGGGTGCTGGTTCGCCAGCTATGGCAATAAATGGTCAGTGCAATAAACCTATCGGACCCGGGGGCGGTACCCGGCGCCTCCACCCAAGCCCATGGGGCTCGATTACGGAATTCTCATGGGTTTCGGCGGGGGCGAAATAGGATCGACGAGGGCGTAAAGACTGTGCTTTTGCTCGGCATTGTACCACCGTTATCGGGCTGTTCTAATAGTTGCAAACGACAACTATGCTATGGACAACGCTGTCGCTGCGTAATGCAGTGCCGGTAGTCCTTTAAAGCCCTGCTGGATTAGCACCGGCAGGCGGGGTCCGGAGGCACCTGGCAACAGAAGCCTCCACTAAAGTTTCCGGTGTCCAATCCTGAAAACATGCAAGCTGTACGGGTCAATTGACGTGACTTAACCGGGAATGGCGTATTAATCCGGTATCAGAGGGAAAAGGTTCTTTCCTTTTTGGCTCCAGACCGTCAAATTGGTCCTGATAGACAAGATTCCCAGCGAGATTCGACGAAAACTGATGTCTGAAGACCTTCTGCGATACGACATTCTGATCCAGGACGCGCTGCGCGGCGCGGTTAAGAAAATACTTGCCGAAGTCGGGCGTACCGGCCTTCCCGGGGATCATCACTTCTACATCGCTTTCGACACGAACGCGCCCGGGGTCCGGATTTCCCAGCGTTTGAAGGAACGCTACCCGCAGGAAATGACGATCGTTCTCCAGCACCAGTTCTGGGATCTGGCGATCGGAGAACACGCATTCGAAGTCGGGCTTTCCTTCGGCGGTGTACCGGAAAAGCTGCTTGTCCCCTTCTCGGCCATCAAAGGTTTCTTCGATCCTTCCGTGCAATTCGCGCTTGAGTTCGATCCGGGCAAGACGGCTGAGGAACTTCCCGAGGAACTGCTTGAAGCCGTTGAAGAGCTCGCCAAGGTGGAGCAGGAACACGCCGAAAGCGAAGCCAAATCGGAAGAGGAGACCAAACCTCTCCAGGTGACATCCAAGGAAGAAGACGGCAAGGACAAACCTGAAACGCCCCCATCCGGTGGTGATGGTGGCGGCGAAGTTGTCTCTCTGGACGCCTTCCGCAAGAAGACCTGACAACCGGAGTGTCTCGTGAGCGCGGAGATCATCAATCTGCGCCAGGTGCGCAAGCAGAAAAAACGCCAGGACAGGGACAAGGCGGCGGAAGACAACCGGCGCAAGTTCGGTCGTACCAAAGCCGAGCGTGAGGCTGCGCGTCGCCGCCGCGACGAGTTGGAAAACCACGTGGACGGTCACCGTTTGGAGACCAATGATCATCCAGACGGCAACGAACCGGACTGACGTTAGATGGCACTTGTCAAACGGTCCCTTTCATTACATGGCCACCGCACCAGTCTTGCTCTGGAACCGGAATTCTGGGAAGTCGTGGACGGATTTACCGGCACCGAAAGGCGTTCTCTTGCCAGCCTGATCGCCGAAATAGACGATAATCGCGACCCGGATGACCCGCTTTCCTCCGCCGTCAGGGTCTGGGCTCTTCATCAGGTCAAGGCGGCCGGAACCTAGCCCCGCAGATCAAGTACGCTCTTCCGACACTTCGGGAACGTCCGGGCGGCCGCTCAGGACGGCCACCCGGATCGCCTGTGCTACATCGCGTCGGCGGCGTTTTTCATCAGGAAGTCCGTGACGAGCGCAGCTTCCTCGTCATCCAGCCCTGCACGCGGAAACATGGATGGCGTTATGCCTTTCCACTGCTGTCGGGTGAAGTGAGAGACTTCGCGTGGTCCGTGGCAAACCGTGCACCGTTCGTAGAAAATCTTTTCACCCGGCTCCATGTCCGCATAGAGATTTTCCGTGATGTCATAGAGACGATCGAGCCCGAGCTTGTCCTCATCGATCGCGGACAGCGCCACGTCATCGATAATGTCCGGCTTTTCGTAGGCAAGGTTCGGACCTTCCGGATCCTCACACTTGCGCATGGATACCAGAACCGTATTGACGGATGTCGCTTCACTCAGCCCGGAGCTGCGCTGTGTAGAAGTCAGAAAATTCACCAGACCCGAATTGCAACGCCCCTTGCTGTCAAGTTGTGGCCAGCACCCTTCATAGATCGAGATGACACCGGGCATGATGTCATCGCTGACAACCGCCCCGGCAATGACAGTTCCACGGTCGTTATAGAGTTCGACCAGATCGCCGTCATCGATACCGCGCGCAGCTGCATCCTCGCTGTTTATCCGCACCGGCTCCCGGCCCTGAACCTTGTACAGGCCACGCAAGGTGGCAGATTGATCCATCTGGCTGTGCAGACGGAACCAGGGGTGTGGCGAGACCACGTGCAGTTGCCCCTCCCCCGCGTTGCCGAGGTATTCGTGCTTTTCCATCCACATGGGCATGCCCGGGCAATCGTCGATTTCCATTTTCGCAATGGTCTCGCAGAACATTTCGATCTTGCCGGAGCTGGTGTGCAGCGGGTTCGCGTCCGGATCTTCGTAAAAGGCACCATGACGGGTCCACTTGCGGGCCTCCTCCGGTGTCCCCATCAGCGCATAGCCTTTTTCCCAGAACTCCTCGAACGGAGTGTGTTTCGCGGCAGTCGACCTTTCATAGGCGCGCTGGACGTGTGTCATGTAATCTTCGCTGTCGGTGAACTGTGCCCACAGGCCGAGTTTTTCCGCCAACCCCTCGAAGATCTCGTAGTCGGACTTGCTCTCACCCAGCGGTTCAATCACCTTCTTCATCGCGTAGACACGGTTGTTGGAATAGGTTCCACCGGATGTGATGTCGTCACGCTCCAACGTTGACGAAGCCGGCAATACAATATCCGCCCAGCGGGTTGCCGCGGTCCACCAGACATCAACGCTGACGATGGCTTCTACCTTCTGAAGCGCCCGGATCAGCCTGTTGGTGTCCTGCTGGTGAGACATGAAGTTGTTGCCGGCATTGAAGATCAATTTCACATCTGGATAGGTGTAGGTGTTGCCGTTGTAGAAAACTTCAGCGCCGGGATTTTCCAGCATCTCGGTGATGCGGCTTGCAGGACAGATGCCCTTGACCCAGTTCCGGCCCTGGCTCAGTCCGGACGGCGTTGCATTTCCGCCTTGCGGCATGCCGCCATTGCCATAGTGCCAGCTGAAGCCCACCCCTTGGCCCGGCTTACCGATCTTGCCGGTCAGAGCAGCGAAATTGATGATCGCCCAGTGCGTCATCTCGCCGTGCTGCGCACGCTGCAACGACCAGGCTCCGGCGATTTCGGTTTTCGAATTGGCCAGAAGTTCGGCAAGTTCGACGATTTGGGTTTCTTCGATGCCTGTTATCGCAGAAGCCCAGGCAGGCGTTTTCTTCACCCCGTCGGTCTCGCCTTTCACATAGGCGATCCACTTGTCGGCGCCGACCGTGTATTTTTTCAGATAGGCCTTGTCCTCAAGCCCTTTCTCAAGCACGTGCCAGGCCATTGCCAGGAACAGGGCGACATCGGTATTCGGGATGATCCTGACCCAGTCCGCGTTCAGATATTCGTCTGACGCCGTACGTTGCGGGTTGATCGAAATGAATTTGACGCCGGCGTCCCGGATTTCCTCCCAATGGGCATACATTCCATGGTCTGCCACGCGATATTCCACCCGATTGTTCTTGACCGGGTCGCAGCCGACAAGAACGAAGACTTCCGTGTTGTCGCGAATGGTCTCCCACGCCGACTGAGCCGAATAGACTTCCATGTCGCCGATGATGTGCGGAAGCGAAATCTGGCTGGCACCTGCCGACCAGTCGCCCTGGGTGTTCGTGCAGCCGCCCATCAGATTCAACAGGCGCCCCTGGAGCACATTCGGGCGGAAGACACCGGCGTTTGACCAGCCACCATAGGACGAGCTGAAAATCGACTCGTTGCCGTGGTTGACAGCAGTGTCCAGCAGAGCCTTCGCGGTGAGGCTCCATGCGGTGTCCCAATCGACGCGAACATAAGGCTCCTTGCCGCGCAGCTCAGGCTTGATATCGCCGCTCTCCCAACCCTTCAGATAGGACTTTCGCACCATGGGATAGTTGATACGGGTCTTGTCATAGGTGCGGTCCAGGATGCCATGGCTCAACATCTCGGTCGGCCTGGCATCAAGCTCCATCATGTTGTTGATGCCGACGAGCTTGCCATCGCGAACAACACCCTCGAACGGACCAAAATGCGTCGCGTGGAACGCACGGCCGGCGAAGGAGTTCGGATCGATCGCAGCCAGTGCGGTTGAATTCATCAGCGCAGTTGTACCGAATACGGCAGCGCCACCTTGCAGGAATGCGCGGCGGCTCGGAGAGGTGAAAGACATGATTGCCTCCTGAAGAAGATTACGTTTCGCACCGTAGGTCTCCGAGGCCTATTCGGAACTTGACCGGCCGCAATCCGGCTTGTTCGAAAATGTAAAGAAATGTAAAGAAGCGATATGAGCCATCACATCCTTATCGTTGAAGACGACCGGACGACGCGCATGCGTCTTTCAGCCTACCTGAAAGGACTGGGCTATCGCGTCAGCGAGGCCGAAGATGCCGAGGAGATGGAGCACATTATCGGCTCCGACCCGGCCGAACTTCTTCTGGTCGACATCAATCTGGATGGCAAGGATGGCCTGACCATCACCCGGGAGCAACGATCCAGGTCAAAGGTCGGCATCATTCTTCTCACGGCCAGGGACGATCAGGTCGACAAGATTGTCGGGCTCGAAATGGGAGCCGACGATTATGTCACCAAACCATTCGACAAACGCGAACTGGCCGCCCGGGTAAAGAACCTGCTGGCACGGATTTCCGATATCGGACAAGCCCCTCAGGGAGCACCGGCGGTGGACACCTTCGGACCCTGGCGCTTCGACCGCATTCGCCGAAGACTTGTTTCGTCCGCACGCGTTGAGCCGCTGACACCCCAGGAATTTGAAGTCATGTCAGCGCTTGCCGCCCATCCCGGACAAACCCTGACCCGCGTTCGCTTGTCCGAATTGCTCGGTCGCGGCTCCCGGCACTCCAACGACCGGATGATCGACGTCGTTGTGGGCCGTCTGCGCAAGAAACTTGAAAGAGATCCGGCCAATCCGGAGTGGATCCTGACGGAGCACGGTCAAGGCTATCACTTTGTTGATCCTAATTCGTCCTGAAGTCCGGCCTTCACTGCTGCGTCCGCCAGCATTTCAGCCGCGATGTTTGCGCCTTCGCTCACTTTGAAAATCAGGTCTTCACTCACGCCGCCTTGCTGTTTCTCAACCTCTGCCAGCGTCTTGCAGAATTCATCGAGCCGGAAATTGGAAGCCGCGCCCTTCAACCGGTGGGCGGCTTTGGTTTGCAAATCGGCTGTTGACATACGGATCGTTTCGACGGCCGCGGGGAGATCTTCAAGAAACTCCCGGACAAGCCGCCCCGTTGCTTCCTGCCCAAGATCGCAAATGTCTTCACGCAGGCTGTCCAGCACCTCTTTGCCACCATCGGTCTCCGGAACGGCGTCAGAGCTTGTAAGCAGGTTTGCAAGACCCCGTGGTGATATCGGCTTCGGCAAAATTCGAGCTACGTTCAACCGGGCTCTGTTTTCGTTGTTATCTTCGATCAGATGTGCTGTCACAGCCACCAGCAAAGGAACATCACCGCTCGCTCTGATACGTTTTGCGATTTCCTCCCCCCTCATATCAGGCAGGTCCAGATCGATCAGGATCAGATCGAACCGTGTTTCTCCGTTGGCACTCAGGCCGGCGGCGCCGGTCTCTGCTTCACTAACGCAGCACCCAAGCCGTTCCAGGTAGCCGCGTGCAACCATGCGGTTGACGGCATGATCGTCAATGACCAGGACCTTATGCTCATGTGGCTTTCCGTTCGGAAGCACATCATCTTCTGCAAACAGTTCGATATCGCCCGGCATCAGCGGGACGGTAAGGGTAAAGCGGCTGCCGACACCAGGCTCACTGTCGACACTTAACGTACCGCCCAACGCCTCGGTCAAGTTCCGGGAGATCGCAAGTCCCAGACCAAGCCCTTCGATCCCCGCCCGCATCGCGGTGCCGGTGCGCATATAGGGATCGAACGCCCGATCGATTGCTTCGCGGGTCATCCCTAGGCCCGTATCGGCCACAGTGAAACTGACTGTAACCTGCCCGCCTGCGTCCGCCATCGTAAGGTCTACGGAGAGAGTTACGGTTCCGTACCTGGTGTATTTCACCGCGTTCGAGATCAGGTTGCTCACAACCTGCCGGATTTTCACGACATCGCCCAGCAGAACCATGGGTTCGGTGTCAACGAAGTCGATGACGGGTTCGATCCCCTTTTCTGCGGCAAGTGCCTGCAGTTGCTGCCCCATTTGCCCGACCAGTTCACGCAACAGGAAATGAACCGGATTTCCGCGGTTCGCCTGATCCTCGCTGCCTGCGTAGTTCAGGATGTCGTTGGTGATGTTCAGCAATTCTCGAGCCGAACGGTGCGCGATACGTACCCGTACAATTTTTTCTTCGCCAGTCGTTTCGCTCTCCAGAAGGCTTAGCATTCCTATGATGCCATTGAGCGGCGTGCGAATTTCATGGCTCATTCTGGCAAGGAATTCCGTCTTGCTGCGGTTGGCGGCCTCGGCTTCGGCGCGCGCCGCGTCTGATTCCCTCATCTGCGCCACCACATCACCCGTCCTGGCAATAACGGTTTGTTCCAGATGCTCACGCAGGCGGACTGCTTCGCGCGCCCTGTGACGCAAGACATTCAGCGCTTTTTCCATGCGTCCGATCTCGTCGTGTCCGCTAATCGACAGCGGCTGGCCATAATCGGCTTCTGCTATCGACACAATCCGCCGCGACAGGTTGCCAAGGCGTTCAACAAACTGCCTGCGTGCGTAAGCCCAGAGCATCGCCCCTATAAGCAGTGATGAGACAACGACGGCAAGAAGCACCAGGTTCATGAGCGAGAACCGCCGCTCTGCGGCGCTGATCCGCGCCACGCCTCGAGCTTGAACCGCATCCCGAGCCTTCCAGGCCTGCCCGGTCAACCGCGAAACGACTTGCCGCAACCGGCTGGTATCTTCAGCAATCGCCCCCTGTAACGCGATCCTGTATTGCTGGTGGTCAATGTACCCTTTCAATGAAGTCGCTTGCTCGTAACGCTGCAGGAGTGACCTCGCTTCTTCCTGTGCTGAAGGAGAAGGCAGATAATTCACGCGACGCAAAGCCAAGGCTATCTGATCTGAAACCTCGGAGCGGATCTTGTCGACTTCCTCCGATGACGTGATCCCCGGCAACTGTTGAAGCTTTAACTGAACCGCATCGATCAAGCGTGTGAGTTCCGCCAACCGCTCAAAGGCGAAGAAGTGCCGATCGGCTAGTTCGTCGAGTGCAGGTTGCGGGTTCTCGTCCGGTCTGGAGTAAATTCCGGCGATCCCGGCGGTGATTTTCAAGCGTGCGAGATCAGTTTCAACTTCAAGCAGTGCGCTCAATCGGGCTCCAAGTTTTGCGAATTCGGCTTTTTCCTGTTCGACGCTTTCCCTTTGTCTAAGTTCTTCCTGTGCATTTCCGGTCATTCTGGCGACGATTGCGCTTGCTTGTGTTTCCTGAAAGGTGACATCCCCTCCAGTCATCTCCTGCAAATTTCGGGCACCGCTTTCAATGTCTTCGACCGTGAACATCAACGCCGAAGAGACCTCATCGAGGTCCTGCCTGGTATCCACCTGAACGAATGTGCCGGCAAGTGAGCCGACAACTTCAGCGGATGCACCAATGCGGCTCGCCAACTCCATCGCAGGCAGATCCGTCCGGATCAGCTCACTATGGATTCTCACGAAGTATCGATTGACGCCGATGGCAGCTATACCAATCAGGATTGCAAGCACTCCCATGGCAGAAATGATCTGGACCAACCGCGTGTCAAATTTCGTACGTCGCATGTCGAGATATTACGAAACGTCTCCAGCCCCGACAATTGCGGCCATTGGTCTGGGGGGAATGATTTGGTTGACGGCGGCAACCGCGGCTCCGGGTCAGACCGTCTGCGTGCTGGTTCCTCATTTCAAGGATGAGTATTGGTTGAGCGTCGGTTATGGACTGGAGCAGGAAGCTGAACACCAGAGACTCGAGCTTTTGTTTTATCAGGCAGGAGGATACCGAGCCCGCGTTCAGCAAATCGGACAGATCAAAACATGTGTTAAACAAGGTGTGGACGCGATCCTGATCGGAGCGGTCACATCCGACCACCCAGATCTGACAAGCGCAGTGGTAGAGGCATCCAGAAGTCAGCCTGTCATCGGTCTGGTCAACGAATTGCACTCAGCCTCACTCGATGCCCGTATCGGTGTCGATTGGCGCGACATGGGGTCGGCTGTCGGCCTCCATTTGTCCGAAAGGCATCCTGAAGGATCACAACCAAAGACGGCGGTTCTTGTCTCAGGCCCGCGAGAAGCTGGTTGGACAGGTCCGCTGGAAGAAGGATTACGTTCAGCTCTGAGTTCGAGTTCGGTTGAGATTCTGGAGGTCATGGGAGCGGATACCGGCTTGCGACAGCAGCTGGAACTGGTCGAAACGGCACTCGAACGCTATCCGGATGTCGACTACCTGATCGGAAGCGCACCGGCCGTCGAAGCAGCCATGGGCTTGCTCGAAACCAGTGCAAATTCAAACTCTCCACGGTTGTATTCAACCTATATCAGTCACACAGTCCTGCGTGGATTGATGAACGGCAGTGTATTGGCGGCACCGTTCGATGATCCGGCAATGCAGGGTGCGCTGGCACTCAGGCAGGTTACTTCCACCGGTTCTGACCAGCGGGATGGTAAACTGATCGGACCCGGGATCCGGCTTCTGACAAATTCAAGCCCCGATCTGGTTCAGGTTCAGGTTTCACCGGCCGAGTACTTTCCCGACATACGTTGAAGCAGCGAATTGCAACTCAAGTGCGCTCGCTCTCGTCTCCCGGACGAGTCTGACTTCAAGGTAGGAAAGCATAAGCTCTACGGCCGCGCTGCTCCGGGAAGAACCAAAGGTCCACCACCAACTTCCCTGGTGATCAGATCTTCAATGGAGACCGGCGGATCAAGTGGCGGCAAACCGTCTGAGGGTTTAGCGACCGGTGTCGTTTCCGCTGAGGTCGGTTCAGTCTCTTCCGCCTCTGCTCCCAAGACAGCGCGGATGCGTTCCGCAAACGGCTGTCCGGTGTCAGAAGGTTGTCCGGTGTCAGAAGGTTGTCCGGCATTACTTTGCTGCTGAGGCGGCGTACCGGTGCCCTGTGGCGGTTCAATGATGCTTTGCGGAGTGGCATCCGGTTGCGGGTTCTCAGTTTGGTTCAGCTCAAGACGGAGCCGTTCTTCCTCGGCAGCAAGAGCTGCCGCCTGTGCGGCCCGTTCTCTGCGCCCTTTTGCTTCTTTCTGCCTTTTGAGCTCGCGTGCGAGACGGTCTCTTTCCAGAATCTCAGCCTGCAGTTTTTCAACTCGCTCAACTTCCTGCTCGAAGGCGCGAAGCGTCAGGTAAGCGGTAAATGGCGTGATGTCGACTCGGCGGTCAGGTGCCTCCACTTGGCCTTCGAACAGAAGCCCTACCTGGGGCTCCGCACCGGTCACAGCATCTTCTCCAGGATCAACTTTCAAGGAGAAGTCCGCGTCAAGATCATAAGTGCCAAGGTTCACTTCCGCCGACCCGAATATCTCGGCCCTTTCAGAATCAACCACAACGTTGCGGGCACTCAACCGACCGCCGACGAGTGTCAACGTGCCGTCTACCCGCTCAAACGGCAAGTTTCCGGCTGCCATATGGCTCACGAAAACCTCGCGGATTTTTTCGTCACGCAGGTCAAGGCCCGCATCCACCGCTCGAATTACAAGTGGAAATGCCTGCGGGTTCAGTCCGCGGAAGTCCCCCTTTTCCATGGAAAAGGTCCCGCCTCCGCTAAGTCCGGTGACGATTGCCGAAATTGACCGCCCTGCGCCTTCAAACTCCAGAAACAGATCGAGTGATCCTGCAGCCACGGCTCTCGTATCAGGCCGCCACGCGACTTGTCTGAGATCGGCATCATCCAGCTTGAAGCGCCCGGATATCGCCGCTTCGGCATCAGATCGTCGAAGGGACATGCTGCCACTGAACTGGCCACCAGCAAACGCGCCGTTCAGTCCATCAAGTCTGAGCAGTGTCGGTGTCAGTCGCAGCTCGGCTCTCGGGTTCAGGATCGCCGTTGTCTCGTCCAGGAGCAAACGATCAGCATTGAACTGTAATGTCAGATCAACGTCATCCAGTAGCGGTGCGCCGAAGGTTGCAGTTGGCCAGATGCTCGAGCCATCGCCAGCTGAAAACCACTGATCAGGTCCAAGTACCAGCTCCGACAGCCCCCTGAGATTGGATTGATTGAGGGTAATCTCACCCGAAAAACGCCTGTTACGTTCACCAGGTGCAGGCTGCAAATCTCCTTCCAGTCGACCGTCAAATTCGGTCCCGCCAATCCTGCCTGAAGCACTGGTAACAGCAACAGCAGTGCCAACGCCTTCCAGATTGAGCGTCAGATCCGCCGGGATGGTTCCGGTCATGACAGGCAAGACCTTGCCTGCCATCAAAGCAATCGGCGCAAGATCCTGCGTGTTTGCGTTCACGGACATCCGGTATTCCGGCTCATCGTCCTTTTTCAAGGTTATCGAACCCAGAGCCAGAAGTTCTGACTCACCGACCGCACCATTCATCTCGATGGAAAGGCCGATTTCCGGGATGCCCTTCGCGGTAACGGTCAGCTGCCCGGCACCAACCGTCTCGACCGGAATGATACTGAACCCAAGTTGCTGCAGAAGCTTGCCACCATCGGGTCCTTTCAAGTCGGCGGAAAGATCGATGCCGGCCTGATGCCATGCATCAACCCGTCCTTGAAGCGATGCACCAAGCTTTGTCTGCAATCCTCCCGCAATCCCTTCAAGGCGAAGGGTCATGTCCGTATCGTCGCCGACGGCAGCTGCCTTCAGCTCGGCATCGAACTTTGCAGGGACCAGGCTCGAAGCCGCCTTTTCCAGGCGGCTGGTGATTTCGCTTTCCGGGAAAAGCCCTCCGGCCAAAGCGACAAGACCTGACAGATCGCGGGCGTCAAGCGTTCCCGACAGCCCACCTTCGGGAGCTGAAAACAGGCTCTTCACCTGACCACTTACATCAAGCCGTGCTCCTGCAAGATCCTCTGCAAACAGACGATCGATCCGCACACCGCCATTGGAATATTCTGCTTCCAGCGCAAGGCCTTTTCCGTCGACACCCCGTGCCACAACCTTTTTGGCCCGAACGCGGACAGATACATCCAGATCTGATGGACCGGCGACCTGGTTGCCTGCGCCATCTTCTGGCTGAACAAGCGCGGCAAGGCCTTCGATCTGATCCAGGTCAAGCTGTTCCGCGTCAAGATTGAGAGAAAATTCCGCGTTGCCGGAACGCGGTTTTCTGTAGGCCAGTGCGCCTTTCGCTTGTGAACCGGACAAGGTCAGCCGCATGTTGTCGAGTGCCGCGCCTTCAGGCACCAGGGTCAGGCGTCCCTCAAGGGAAACCGGATCGATTGTCTTGACGCCTGTATCCTTCTTTTGCCACCAGCTCAGGAAGGATCCCGGCTGGTCGGAGCTGACGGAGATCGCTCCACGATAGGTCAAAGCGGGCTCAAGTCCCAGATCGCCCTGTGTTGCGACAAGCGTACGGCCTGGCAATCTTCCGGCAAGGCGCGCGACACGCCATCCACCAAGCATGGTTTCCAGATCAAGCCGGACATTTTGAACGATACCGCCACCGGCGACGACAGCCGGGACATCCAGCGAAATCGCGCCTTCGACAGGCGGTAGCGGCACGGCGCGCAGTGCGGTGATCAGTTGATTGCTTGCGGTGTTGAGTTCGACAGGGGCCTGAGGCCCTCCGCCAAGCAACCGGTCCAGGTCGACCTGTTTGGACTGGGCGCGAACCTCGAAGCGTTTGTTTCCCGCATAAACCAGATCCGCGCTACCGGTCAGACTGAGGCGCTTGTCTTCAGGGCCATAGCGGAATTCGAACTCGGGAACGGCCACTTCAGCAATATCCGCGGCAAATTTACCCTGTGCGGCCCAGTTGTTTTCATCGCCCTCATCAAGGGCCACCGATGCAATATTGAAACTGCCTTCAAATGCGGGCGCTGCATCGGACTGGTTCAACATTCCGTCAAAACCGAAATTGACCGGCCAGTCGGTCGGGGTCAGCTCTCCTTTGATCCGCAGACCAAGGTCCTTCTGCGCCCGGCCCGTTGCCAGACTGACATTGTAGGGAGCATCCTCGATCGTCAGGCTGCCGGTCGCCTTGAAAGGTCCTTCCAGCGTGCGGGCGCTGACGGATAGATTGCTGTTGTCGATCCGATGCGTTTCACCTGAACGGGCATCCACGATTGACAGGGCGCCGTCACGGATTCTGACATTTTCGAAAGCGACATCTTCGGGCGCCAGCTTTGCAATCGCTCCATCGGATGTTCTGGCGGTCAACCAGTCAAGCCTGCCCTCTTCATCCAGCGACAGGGCGAGATGCGGGCGGTCGAGTTCCATATCGATGACCCGGATCTCCCCCTTGAGAAGGGGCGGCAGCTCAATCCTGATCTTGAACTGCGACACGACCAGGAGCGGATCTTCCGCCTCGCCCACCCGGACATCGGAGAAACTGATAGATGGAGCAGGCAACAGGCGAAGATCCGCTTCACCAAGCACGGTTACCTTGTGCCCGAGCGCCCGTTCCGCATAGGTTTCAAACGTGGAGCGATAAACCGTCCAGTCGATAAAAAACGGCCCGACCAGCGCTGCCACCAGCACCAGAATGACGGAAATTCCCAAAGTGATGTAGACGGAGTTCAGGCCTTTTCTCCTTGTTCACCGGAAATCCTACCAGGTAGGTTTAGCCCATCCTTGCTGCACTGCAAACACAGCTCCGGCATCTTTCGCAAATGGTTGTTGCTGAAACAGGCAGCGGTCGTCAGGAACAGGCTTATTGAACTGATTCGATACAATATCATGACTGCGGCAGGATCTTGCCTGGATTCATCACATTGTCAGGATCAAGAGCCGTCTTGATTGACTGCATCAGATCAAGCCCTTCACCGTGTTCCCGGCGAAGGTATTTTTGCTTGCCCTGACCGACACCATGCTCTCCGGTGCATGTCCCGCCCAGCTCGATTGCTCTGATCGCCAATCGCTCAACAAAAGCTTCGGTTTTCTGCTTTTCCTCAGGATCATCGAGATCGACCAGGATCTGAACATGAAAATTACCGTCACCGACATGGCCAACGATCGGTGCAAGCAATCCGTTGGAGCGGATATCCTGTTCGGTTTCGCTGACGCACTCGGCAAGGCGGGAAATCGGCACACAAACATCCGTCACCATGATGTCCGCCTCAGGCTTCAGGGTCTTGCCGGCCCAATAGGCATCATGGCGAGCGGTCCAGAGTTTTGTACGTTCTTCGGCAATCGTTGCCCATTCGAACGGACCGCCGCCAAATTCGTCGGCAATTGCCGAGAACATTTCCGACTGCTCGCGCACTCCGGCATCTGAACCGTGAAACTCAAGAAACAGGGTCGGAGTCTCGGCAAGCTGCAGTTTCGAATAAGTGTTGCAGGCCTTTACCTGCAAACTGTCCAGCAGTTCGATGCGAGCGACGGGAATTCCCATCTGAATGGTCGAAATGACGGCATTGCAGGCGGAGTGCACATCGGGAAAAGGACAAACCCCACCAGAGATTGCTTCAGGTTGTCCGTGAAGACGCAATGTTATTTCGGTAATGACCCCCAGCGTCCCCTCGGATCCAACAAACAACCTGGTCAGATCGTATCCGGCGGACGACTTCCGGGCACGGCCACCCGTTGTAACGATGCGCCCGTCAGCCGTCACGACGGTCAGCCCCAGCACAGCATCCTTCATCGTGCCGTAGCGTACCGCATTGGTTCCCGATGCCCGCGTGGCCACCATGCCACCTATGCTGGCATCCGCCCCCGGGTCGATCGGAAAGAAAAGGCCGGTGTCCCGCAGAAAGCTGTTGAGCTGTTTTCGTGTCACACCGGCTTCAACACGGCAGTCCAGATCCTCCGAGTTGACCTCCAAAATCCGGTTCATTCGGCTCAGGTCGATCGAAACTCCTCCGTGAGGGGCATTCACATGCCCTTCAAGGGAAGAGCCTGTTCCAAAGGGAATAACCGGAACTTTACGATCGGCGCACATGCGCACAACGTCTGCCACTTCTTCTGAAGTCTCTGCAAAAACAACGACATCCGGAGGTTGATTCTCAAGCCATGTGGTCGTGTGTCCGTGCTGCTCTCTAAGCGCCTGCGACGTAGAGCAACGCTCACCGAAACGCTCGCTCAGCCTCGCGACAAGTTCTGAGAGGTTTCCGCTCTCGCCGGTGTTTCGTTTCGCTTCCGTTTGGGCAGCCAGGTCCGGCATGTATCTTTCCTCCGCGCGCGCGGCTCTGGCCACGCTGTCAAAACTGAATATGTTAGCCCGGTCCCAAAAGGTCAAAGCCAAATCCGGCTTTGGCGGCAACACTTTGCGGGAAAACACTCAAAGGATGGACGATGACGGAAATCTGGGCGGAAAAACCGGTAGAAAGTGACGTCATGACAGACAAGGAAGACTGGATCGACTACAATGGCCATCTGAACATGGCCTACTACAATGTTCTCTTCGACACGGCCGTCGATCAGGTTTTTGAGCGGCTCGGCCTCGGACCCGACTACGTGAAAGCCCGCGATGCTTCCTTCTTCACCGGTGAAGTGCACGTCTGCTATCTCAGGGAACTGAGCGCCGGCATGCCCGTTATCGTTACGCTGCAGCTGGTCGACTTTGACACAAAGCGCGCTCACTTTTACCAGGAACTGCGTCACGCCGAAGAAGGCTGGCTGTCGGCAACCTCGGAACAGATGAGCCTTCACGTGGACATGAACGCCCGCAAGGTGGTGCCTTGGCCACAGGACATCCTGACCAACATCGAGGCTCTGTTTGCAGCGCAAGCAAACCTGCCCCGCCCTGAGCGGGCAGGCAGGCACATTGCAATCCGCAAAAAGAACACTTCCGGAGCCTAGTTAGGACAAATTGGAGTGATTTAAGCATTGGAGTGTGTTTGCAGGCCTGTTCTTTCTCTGCGACTCGGGCAAAATAACCTTCAAAGACAATGCCTGCTCACAATCGGCCCGCTTGATGCGCAAAATAATAGAAACCGCCGGTCAACTTCCAGAAATCCTCATCAGCTGGATTACCCCGAACGTGCGCCAGTTTCGCGCAAACCGGCTGCACCTTGTCTGGTTTGTCGCTATTTTTGTCGGCGCGCTGGTCGCCCTGGCCGCAATTGCATTCCGCACGGCGATTGGTCTTTTTCAATGGCCCTGGCTTCGCACGACAACCGAACTCACCATGCAGGCGGCAGCACAGCAACCGTGGTGGGTCATCTTGCTGGCTCCGGCAGTCGCCGGATTGATCGTCGGCTGGATTCTGCATCGCTTTCACCCGTATCAGCGCGCGGGCGGTGTTGCCGATGTCATAGAGGCGCGCGCCTACGGCGGACGCGGTCTGCCCCTGAAAGCTGGCCTCTGGTCGGCTCTCGTGACCGCGATATCGCTTGGAGGCGGCGCAAGCGCCGGTCGTGAAGGGCCGGTCGTCCATTTGGGAGCAACGCTCGGGGCTGCCGTCTGCCGATATTTCCACTTGCCTGATGCCGCCCGCCGCATGTTGCTGGCCTGCGCGGTCGCCAGTGGTGTGTCAGCATCCTTCAACGCGCCCATTGCCGGTGTTCTGTTCGCGCACGAAGTGGTTCTGGGACATTATGCAGTATCCGCCTTCGTGCCGATTGTTCTGGCCTCTGTTATGGGCACGCTCCTGTCGCGGCTCTGGTTCGGCAATGTGGCAGCCTTTGAGATCCCGCAATACGAAATCACATCCTATCTTGAGATTCCTGCCTTCGCACTTCTCGGCCTGACATGTGCGGCCGTCGCCATAATTTTTCAGTTCGCTCTGATCGGAACGGACTGGACGGCACGCAACATCACCATGCCACTCTGGTTCCGACCGGTCATTGGCGGTCTGGCGGTCGGGGCTCTGGGCATTTTCTTTCCGGGAATTCTGGGTGTTGGATATGAAGCCACCGACCTGGCGCTGAAGCATGCCCTGCCGATCAGCACCATGCTGACGCTGCTGGTGGTCAAGACGGCGGCAACGGCGATAACGCTGGCGTCGCGTTTCGGCGGCGGTATTTTCTCCCCCACCCTTTATCTTGGCGCAATGACCGGCGGTGCCTTTGGCCTCATTGCCGCTTCCGTCTTTCCGGAAATGGCTTCCAGCCATGGCCTCTACGCGATCCTTGGCATGGGCGCAGTTGCCGCCGCTGTCCTGGGGGCACCATTTTCCACCACCGTGATCGTGTTTGAGCTGACCGGCGGCTATGCCCTTTCCATTGCACTATTGTTGTCCGTCTCGATCGCGACCGGCCTGACACAGGCCGTACACGGCAAATCCTACTTTCACTGGCAACTGGGAATGCGTGGCTGTTTCGTGAACGAAGGAGTTCACCAGTTTCTCAGTGAAACCGTCAAGGTCAGTGATTTCATGGATCCACCTCCGGAAAACGAAGAAGAACGGGTCTTCAACCCGGGAGAGGACGGACCTTATCTGCACGACACCGACACTCTGGAAAGCGCCTTGAAAAGTTTTGACTCCTGCGGCAAGGCAACGCTTCCCGTTGTCCAGAAGGGCGACGCGACCAAGATCATCGGTCTTGCCCGCCATGTCAGGGGCCTGCGCTATTTCAATGCCGCCCTGATCAAGGCGACAAAGGAAGAGCACCACTAGCTACGGGGCGGTCAGAATTTCGAAGGCTCGGTCACCACTATCTTTCCGGCATACCTGTGTGATGCCTTCCCCTTTCGGCGGTACTCCCGGTCTTTCAAGGCGACGAACAAACGCGCCTGCTGTCCTTTGAGCCCAGGCAGGTTGAATGGGTCCAAACCGGCCCATGGCAAGAAGGGATTTCGTCGCAACGAACCGTAGATCCCCACTCTCACGGAGGATTTGTCACTGACTGCACGCGCATGAAACCCGTGTGTGTCTGCGACTATCAGCGTGTTCCCCGGGACGGCAAATCGGACGGGTTCAGGATACTTCAGTCTGCCGAGCTGGTTTGCCGGCAGACGGAACGATCCGCGGGCATGAAGCCGGTTCTTGTCATGCGAGGCAGTCAGGCTCTGTTCGTATTCCCAAGCCAGTCTTTCCTCTGTCAGTCGATGTGATCCCGGAATGTAGGTAAAGGGACCTTCTGCATCGTCGATATCATAAAGAAAGAACCAGGATTTGGCAGTCTGATGAAACGTGTCGGAATGGAACGCAGTCTGCGGATCCGCCTTCCGCTTTCCTTCAGGGTTGGTCATCACAATGTGCAGATAGACCAGCGGATCTCCATTCGTGGAAGCGACATATCTAAGCCCGTTCTGAAAGGGTTTGCCCCACACGAGGGAACGCAGGTGCGGGAGGTTCTTCAGGACCTTCGGTGGTAATGGAATGAACCGCGTCACGGCGTTTCCCTGACGCATGTCCCAAGCGTCAAACCGGGTCGTTTCGATCTCCTGCCGCAGCCCGGCAAGATCTTCGTCCGAAAGCACATTCCGTTTGGCGATGAAGCCGTCTCGTTCGTAAGCGGTCCGGTCGGTTTCGCAAACCAGATGCTTCAGTCTGCGGCGTCGGGAGTCTGCCATTTTTTCCGCCAGCTTGATGCGCTTCACATGCAGCCCCGCCTCGTTCAACTGACGACTGCCGATTATCGGATTGTCACAGAAAGACTTCGCGCCAGTCGCAAGTTCGGCAGCAAACAGGGGCATCTTCAGGATATCCGCTGTGCGCATCTCCAAGCCTCATGAAAAAGTTCAATAAAAATGTTTCGAAAACAACAGGGCCGGTCAAGACCGGCCCTGCATAATCTAGATGGCTTTGGTTGCGTGTTCCAGCCAGATTCGCTCTTTTGCACCGACGAGCGGGCCGATCTCTTCACGCACCTTTTCATGGTAGCTGTTGAGCCAATCCCGCTCAGCGGTAGTCAGCAAGGACACATCGACAAGCCTGAGGTCCATCGGCACCAGAGTAATGGTCTCAAATCCCAGGACCGGTCTGTCTCCACCTGGAATCTCCCTGGCCTCGGTAACGATTTCGAGATTTTCCAGCCTGATGCCATACTCGCCTGCAGGATAATATCCGGGTTCGTTGGAGAGGATCATACCCGGTTTCAACGGTGTGGTTCCCGTCTTGGCCAGTCTCTGGGGTCCTTCATGCACACCCAGATAGGCGCCAACCCCATGTCCCGTGCCGTGATCGAAATCGAGGCCTGCCTTCCAGAGATCAATACGCGCGAGCGTATCCAGTTGTGCACCTGAGGTCCCTTGAGGAAACTTAGCCGTAGAAATCGCGATATGGCCTTTCAGAACGAGCGTGAAATGCTTCTTCATTTCAGCACTGACCTCGCCGACGGCAAGCGTCCTGGTGATGTCCGTTGTCCCATCCTCATACTGGGCACCTGAATCAATCAGGAATGGCTTGCCCATGGAGATCTTGAGATTGCTGGCCCGGCTGACACGGTAGTGGCAGATGGCGCCGTTCGGTCCGGCTCCGGAGATCGTATCAAACGAGATGTCTTTCAGCTTGCCGGTCTCGAGACGAAACTCTTCAAGCTTCTGCGCAACGCTGATTTCATCCAGCTCACCTTTGGGCGCCTCTTCGTCAAACCAGCACAGGAAACGTACATAGGCTGCGGCATCACGGATATGCGCAACGCGCGCGCCTTTGAGTTCCGTTTCGTTCTTCACGGCTTTCGGCAACAGCACAGGATCCTGTGCTTCCACCAGCGAACCGCCGGCATCCGTAATGGCGTCCGCAATCCCAATCCCAGCCAGCGCCGGGTCGATCATGACTTTTGCGCCCGCTTCACCAAAAGCCTGAAGACCAGCCTTGAAGTCTCCCGGTTCTGCGAGGTCCGTCAGATCCACAAGCACGTCTCGAACAGAATTGGAAAGCTTGCGGCCATCGATATAGAGCGAAGGCTTGCCTTCTGCAGGAACCGTCGCGAAGGAAAGAGGTAACGGCGTGTGGTTGACATCCGAGCCGCGAATATTGAACAGCCAGGCGATGGAATCTGGTTGGGTCAATACGCAGGCGTCGGCTTTCTTGTCGGAGATCGCCGCCTGGATTTCTTCAATCTTGTCCTGCGCCGCCTTTCCCGCAAGCTCGACAGGATAAACAGAAACCTGCCCGATTGGCGGCTCAGGCCGGTCTGACCAGACACTGTCGACGGGATTGTCGTCAAGACACACCAGTTCTGCGCCTGCCTCTTCACAGATTTCCTTTAGCCGACGGACTTCCCGTACCGTGTGCAGCATGGCGTCGATGCCGAGCTTCTGTCCCGGTTTCAATCGCGCCGCCAACCATTCGCTCACCGGTTCGTTGATCAGATGCTGCGCCGGAAAGACCTCCATGTCGACCTGCTCGCGCACCTGAATGGTGTAGCGGCCGTCGACAAATATCGCTGCCGCATCATCGAGAACCGCAGCAACACCCGCAGACCCGGTAAAGCCGGTCAACCATTGCAGCCTGCAATCATGTGGCGGGACGTACTCTCCCTGGTGCGCGTCCGCACGCGGGACAAGAAAGCCGTCGAGACCACGGCGGGACAATTCGGCCCTGAGAAGCGCTGCATGCGGCGCTCCGCAGGAAGGATCACTTAGATCATCGAATGACTGAAACATGGCCGAACGGTAGTTTGACCGCCTCTGCGGATCAACCCGGATAATTATTCCGGACTTCACCCCATCGCAGAAACATATTCACCGCAATTCGCATCGCAGCATTCATTTCGCATATGCGAAGAGCGCAAAGCTGTCATGCGTTTGCAGACCTACCGAAACAGCCGGTTTAGCGGCATATAAGGAGCAACAAAAGAACAAGACGTTTCTCCCTAGGGAAGTCTTAATCTTCAAACGGGAATGACTACGATGACTATCGCAACAAGCACTTCTACTCGCTCCGGTTTCATGCGCCGCGCACTCGATCGCATGATCGAAGCACGCTCCGTTCAGGCTCGCCGTTACGTCAACGGTTACCTGCTTTCTCTGGATGATGCGACGCTGGCAGCACACGGTTACAACCGCGAGCAGCTAGAGCGTGAAGGCGCAAGCACGAGCGCGTTTTAAGGGGCTCAGGCACTAAGAATACATAATAAAGTACTGTGCACGGAAAAAGAGCTTGTCAGTTGATCTGACAGGCTCTTTTCTTTTTTCAGTTCGATATCGGGTACGCTTCTCAGGCGTTTTTGCGCCCCCTGACAAGCGTTAGGGTCAACCAGCCATCCTTTTCCCGCCGCCGATCGAGCACGAAGCCCTGGCAGCGATAGGCGAACAAGATCCTGGGACCGTCCTCGACACGCAGTCCGGACAGAACCAGCGTGGCCGTCTGTGTCATGTGCTCGCCAATGGATTTCGCCATTTTCATCAAAGGTCTGGCCAAGATATTGGCGATCACCAGATCAAACGGGCCGTAAAGCCCGAACCGCCGATCCTCCATCCCGTTGGCCGTAAAGCCCCGCACCAAATGGCGCGCACCATTCAGACTTGCGTTTTCCAATGCGGTTTTTGTGGCAACCGGATCAATATCCGTCGCCAGTACCGCCTGGCGGGCCTTGAGAGCCGCCGCAATTGCCAGAACGCCGGTTCCTGTTCCAAGGTCCAGAATGCTATCGTATTCGCGTACCGACAAGAGCCGGTCGATTTCCTCCAGGCATCCTGCAGTGGTGCCGTGATGTCCGGTTCCGAATGCAAGAGCCGCTTCGATTTCAAGCCCGATGGCACCAGGGGGAACCTTATCACGGTCGTGCCCGCCGTGAACCATGAAGCGCCCCGCCTGAACCGGTTTCAGACCTTCAAGGCTCTTCTCTACCCAGTTGATATCCGGAAGTTCCTCCGCTTCGAGCGGAGCAGAAAATGCGTCTGCTCCCACCCTATCGCGAACAGTTGCGGCAGCTTCTTCCGGTTCCATATCGAACAACAGGATCTCTGCAGACCAGATAAGCCCGTCCGGTGACGCTTCGTAGACGGTCACAGGGTTGCCGTCGTCCTCAAACGCGCGTTCCAGAACATCAGAAATTCGCTTGGCTTCCAGTTCTTCGGCAGTAATCCGCACCCGAATGGTTTTCATGACCCTGTGTGCCTTTGATAGTTGTCTCAAGGCGAGCGGTATAGCTTCACATACTGAGAAGAGCCAGTGCTTTTCCCCATGCTGAGTGTATCCAAAACGTGTTTTGACCGCCCCCTGCATCGCCCCGGACCTTGACCGCGGATAGTCCTGACCTTATCTGTGGCCTCAGGTGGACGACTTCCGGCGCCGATCCAGAGGGATCGCAGCGCAGCCTTCCCCGGGACGACCCGGGCCAAGGAAACGGAAATGTCCTGGATTTTTCTACTCATCGCCAGCGTGTTCGAAGTCGTCTGGGCCTTCTCGCTGAAGGCTTCTGATGGTTTTTCGCGCCTGACCCCTTCCCTCATCACCGTCTCGACGATGATCGCTAGCTTTTGGTTCCTTGCCCTTGCAATGCGTAGCCTGCCGCTGGGAACCGCCTATGCCATGTGGACCGGACTGGGTGCGGTCGGCGCATTCACGGCAGGGGTCGTGTTCTTGAACGAGGCACTTACTCTGGAACGGTTGCTGGCGATCTTGCTGATTGTTGCGGGTCTCGTTCTGATGAAACTGTCAGCGGCTGCATAACACGATCAAACCGGTATCCGAGGAAACAAATGGTCAACACAAACCGCACCAAAAGAAATCTGATCGAAGGCAACCCGGCACTCGTTGTTATCGATATTCAAGCGAGTACGTTCATCGATGACAGCGAGCACCGGTCAATCGACAATATGCCCGGCTACAGACAACGAATGCTGAATTCCCGCCAGGCAATCGACGCGGCACGCAGTTGCAACATTCCGGTTATATTCGTTCAGGAAGTTCACCGGCCGGATCTTAGCGACTTCGGCCGTGAACTGGACGGACAGGAGGACGTGCATTGTCTGGAGGGTCAACCGGGAACAGAGCTCGCAATCAGGGAAATGGATTTTCGTCCCGACGACTTGCACATCCGCAAGAGACGGTATTCCGCGTTTTTCGGCACTGATTTCGAAATCCTGCTCAAGGGATTGAAAACAGACACACTGCTGCTTTGCGGAGGCCTGACCGACGTTTGTGTTCACTACACATTCGTGGACGGTCATCAACATGACTATTTCTGCCGCGTTATCGAGGATTGTGTCGCCGGTTCTTCCATTGAGGCACATGACGCTGCCCTGAATGCGATGGAGTATCTGCAGACGGGCGCAAGATGTTCTTTGGAGGATACCAAGGCTGCAATGTCGTCTTTCAAGAACGAGACATGACCTGCTTGTTCACCTTGATCTGATCTCGCACGCGGGAGAAAGCTGGCTTTTTTTCCTGCGCGCTCCACATATTCCGGGATGACACCCGCTAACTTGAGCAAGGTGTTCCATGACGGAAGTTCGGCAGTTCAACAGGACAACAGCTCTTGCGGGTTTTCTCGCAGCGATGATCGTCTGCGTCTTCGCAGCCATTGGCAACGTCTTCTCTCCGGCGCATGCCGCCTCCCCTCCAAAGGATCGGGATGCCCTTTTCGAGGCCTTGAAAAACGCTCCCAACGAGGCCGAAGCTCAACTCATCGAAAATGACATATGGATGTCCTGGCTGGACGCCGCCCCGTCGGAAGAAATCAGATCCAAGCTGGATACCGCCATGCAACGGCGCAATATGTATGACCTGCAGGGCGCCAGAGAACTGCTCGATGACATCGTGGAACAAGCGCCTGACTACTCCGAAGGTTGGAACCAGCGTGCCTTCGTCTATTTTCTACAAGGCAACTATGAAGCCAGCCTGGAGGATATCGAGCGCGCCCTTGCTCTGGAACCGCGTCACTTCGGAGCTCTGTCGGGAAAGGCAATCATCTTCATGACGATGGGGCGGGTGCAGCTGGGTCAGAAGGTCCTTCGAAAGGCGATCAAGATTCACCCCTACCTAAAAGAGCGCAATTTGCTGATCGAGCCAAAGGGCATGGACCTCTGACGGAAGCGTTCCTCATTTACCCGTAACGAATTTGATACGTTCCCCGCTATGCGACTGGAAATACGAGACGTACGGTCAGTCCACCGCCAGGTGTGTCCTGTAGTTCCAGTGTTCCGGAAGCAGCCTCAACAATCGCCTTGCTCGTTGCAAGGCCTAACCCGAACCCGGTACCTTTCCGGATCTGCCGAGCTGCATCTCCGCGCTCAAACGGCTCAAGCAGACGCGCACGCTCAGAAGCTGGAATTCCAGGTCCGTGATCTATGATTTCAATTCTTGCGGCATGATGTTCGCCAGCAAAGTCGATTTCGACACCAGAGGCATACTGGACCGCATTGTCGACCAGGTTCGATAGCGCGCGCGTGATCTCGCTGCTGCACGCTTCGATCGTGGCGCTCCCCAAGCAGCGTAGTTTGACGGAAAACCCGAGATCGGAATACTGATCGGACAGGGATTGCAGCAGGCTTGCAACATCTATTCGCTGCACCGGTCCGGAACCTGAACCGTCCCGCAAAAACGTGAGTGCCGCATCGATCTGTTCTTCCATGACATTCAGATCTTCCAGGCTCCTGTTGCGGATATCACCGTCTTCCAGAAGGTCGAGCCGCAGCCGCAACCGGGTCAGCGGTGTACGAAGATCATGGCTGATGGCAGCCAGCATCCGTGTGCGTTTTTCGAGAAAGTCGTTGATCCGATGCTGCATGCGGTTAAACGCCTGGGCCGCGACACGCACTTCCCTCGGTCCCTGTTCCCTGATCGGAATCGGATTTACCGAGCTTTCCCCAAATGTCTTGGCCGAAGCTGCCAGTTCAGACAAAGGACGCACAAGTCCCTTTGCCGCCCAGATCATCAGCCCCAGAAACGTCAGGGCAAGAAAACCGAAGAACAGATAGAATGGCAGGCCGATTATGGAAGCCGGTGGCGGACGAAGCCCCCACTCAGCGGCGACGATGCTATCGTCGCTCAGACGCATGTAGACAAGAGGCGGTTCGAAACCTCGTTCCAACGGACCGATCACATGCTCAATACGCATTCCGAACACCGTTTCGCCCAACGCAAAGGGACCCGATCGCTTGCCTTCAGTGGTCGATTTTGCCGTCGTCAATACCTCTTCGTCGACAAGTTCTATTTTGAGCTGCGGCAGCTCTTTTGAAAGCTCGATGAGAACGGCGCCACGATCTTCCGCAGGTGTTTCGTTCAGCTTCGTAACCGCGACGCTTACGAAATGGCTGTTCATGATCGTCGGATTACCTTCGAACGCCTGCTTGACGAAGTAGAGCGTGACAACCCCGACAAGGATCATGAACAGGCTCGCGCAGATCATCAGAACGAGGATCTGGTTGCGCATTGTCTCCGGCCAAAATCGCTTAATCATTCTGGCCATCACGCTCCACGGGCGCAACGAACTCATAGCCTCCTGACCGAACAGTTCGGATAAACCTGTAGGTCGCCCCTCCCGCTTCAAGCTTGGATCGCAACCGGCTGACAAGAATATCGATGTTCCGCCCGTTGGAGGCACCGAATTGTCCAAGGGTCAGGTCGATAAGCTGATCCCTGCTGAGAACGTGTCCTTCCCGTTCGACCATGACCTTGAGCAGGTCAAATTCGGCAGGCGTCAGCGAAATCAAAACCTCATTCGAATTGAAAAGCTGACGGGTGCGGCAATCCATGAGCCAGCCTTCAAACTGCAAACGGACGCTCTCCACCGGAGATGCCGCTCCGTCCAGCTCCACTCTTCGGAACAAGGCTCGCACTCGTGCAACAAGCTCACGCGAATTGAATGGCTTGGGCACATAATCGTCGGCACCGACCTCCAGTCCAATTACCCGGTCGATATCTTCTCCCTTGGCCGAAACGATGATGATCGGAACATTGCCTGAAGCACGAAGGCGGCGGCAGATACTGATACCGTCCTCCCCCGGCAACATGATATCCAGCACGATCAGATCGATACGGTCTCTGGCGAGCTGACGGTCCATCTCGAACGCATCGCGTGCGAGGGTGACCTTGAACTCGTTGGCGATCAGATGCCGTTTGATCAGCAGACCGATCTCGGGATCGTCTTCGACAATCAGGATATGATGCTGTCTTTGCATGCGGAAACTTATGCCTGAAAACTCAAATTTTTCATCCGGTTTTTCAGCTTTTGTGTATCCGAATGTTTCTGGCAAGGAGCGCGGAAACACCCCGAAATCAACCTCATCAACCGGTTAAGAACCTGTTAACCATTACCATCCAACGGTCCTTGAAGTACCGGCGTAAAGGTCAATTCGGGAGCAAATTCAATGACGTCCATTGGCTCGACGCCCATGATGCCGCCAGGAGCATCGCCGCGAGATCAGGTGGTGAGCAATTTGAGCTCACAGGTCGAGGCAGGTGAAATCACCGCCGATGACCAGGAAGCGGTGATCGAAGCCCTCGACGCGATTCAAACACAGCGCGAGGCAACGGAAAGACCTGATTTCAGTTCCGGGCCGCCTTCAAGTGATGAGGTTCAGGCGAGGTTCGAAACCCTGCTGTCCGATCAGGTTGACGCCGGCACAATCAGCCAGGAGCAGGCCGATCATCTTTCAGAGATGTTCGAAGAAGGTGACTTGGGCAAACCAGAACATGCAGGGCCTTTTGAACAATCTTCCACCGGCCAGTCCGGCGCCGTGATGGAAGAACTGATGAACGCTGTTCTGGAACAGCTGCAAGGCAGCTCAGGCTATGATGACAGCGGTGACCGGTCGTCAGCAAACGTCTCGTCTCTGCTCGCGGATTTCAAGGTCTGACGGGCTGCGCAGGAAAGCCTGACCGCCCACCACCCGGTCAGGCCAGGTTTCCCAAGAGCCTGTAGGAGCTGCCCGCGGCATTCCTAGCTAAAGCGTTCACCGGAAACCGGCCGGCCTCATCCCCTGTGGCCGGTTCCCCCCTAAACATCAGTGCCAACAAACCGTCAATGGCGTTCGACAAAGCTGTCGATGACCTTCTTGACGCCGGCCTTTTCAAAATCGATCGTCAGTTTGTTGCCTTCAATTGACTTGATGGCGCCGTAGCCGAACTTGATGTGAAACACACGTTCGCCGACGGAGTAATCGGAAGGCGTTTCGCTGACCGATTTTGCCACCAGCTCGCCCTCAATGGTCAAAGGCCCCTGGCGTTTCATGCGTGCGGACTGATAACCGCGACCGCTGTCTGAGAAGCCGTCGGAGGACTGACGGGCACGTTGCGCCCGCTTCCATCCCGGCGTCGAGTAGCTTCCTCCCTCGAACGGATCGGCACTGTCGAAACGCGATGGTGCATACCCTCCTCCGGCATAGCCGCCGTAGTTGGAGGAAGGTTCACCAATTTCAACATGATCGGGCGGCAGCTCGTCCAGAAACCTGGACGGCACGGTCGATTGCCACAATCCATGGATCCGGCGGTTGGAAGCGAAATAGATCTTGGCACGCTTTCGGGCGCGTGTGATGCCGACATAGGCAAGCCGGCGCTCTTCTTCCAAACCCGCCCGGCCGCTCTCGTCAAGTGACCGTTGATGCGGAAACAGTCCCTCCTCCCATCCGGGAAGGAAGACGGTGTCGAACTCGAGCCCCTTGGCCGAGTGCAACGTCATGATGGACACCGCGTCAGTGGCGTCCGCATTGTCCCGATCCATCACCAGGGCGATGTGTTCCAGGAAGCCCGACAGAGACTCGAACTCGTCCATGGAGCGAACAAGTTCCTTGAGGTTGTCGAGGCGTCCCGGTGCTTCCGCCGAGCGGTCCTGCCGCCACATCTCGGTGTAACCGCTCTCATCCAGAATGATTTCCGCAAGCTCGGTATGTTTGAGCTGATCAAGCTGCCGCCGCCAGCGTTCGAAATTGTCAAGCACGGTCTTCAGGGCATTGCGCGGTTTCGGTTTCAGTTCCTCGGTGTCGATCAGCTGGCTCGCCGCCTGCATCAACGGAATGCGCTCGGCACGAGCAAGCCCGTGCACCAGCTTCAAAGTGGCGTCCCCGAGTCCGCGCTTGGGTGTGTTGACGATCCGTTCAAACGCCAGATCATCAGAAGGCTGAACGACACAGCGGAAGTAGGCCATCGCATCACGGATCTCCATTCGCTCGTAGAAGCGCGGACCGCCAATGACACGGTAGTTGAGACCGAGGGTGACGAAGCGGTCTTCGAACTCTCGCATCTGAAAGGAAGCACGGACCAGAACCGCCATTTCATTGAGACTGTGCCCTTTGTTCTGAAGGGCTTCGATTTCGTCGCCGATAGTGCGGGCCTCTTCTTCTGAATCCCAGACGGAGGCTACAGAGACAAGATCGTGATCGGGCTCTTCAAAATCGGTGAAAAGCGTCTTGCCCAGTCGTCCTTCATTGAACGAGATCAGATGTGAGGCCGCTGCCAGAATGTGGCTGGTGGAGCGGTAATTGCGCTCCAGCCGAATGACGACAGCTCCTTTGAAGTCATGTTCGAAGCGCAGGATGTTGTCGACTTCCGCACCGCGCCAACCGTAGATAGACTGGTCGTCGTCACCGACACAGCAGACATTCGGATTGCCCTGTGCAAGCAGACGCAACCAGAGATACTGCGCAATGTTGGTGTCCTGATACTCGTCCACCAGCATGTAGCGGAAACGCTGCTGATACTCCTTCAGGACATCCGGACGCGTCTTGAACAGCGTGATGACATGTAATAGCAGATCTCCGAAGTCGGCCGCATTGAGGATCGAAAGCCGCTCCTGATATTCTTCATAGAGCTTCCGTCCCCGGCCATTGGCAAAAGCTCTTACTTCACCCTCGGGAACCATGTCCGGCGTCAGCGCACGGTTTTTCCAGCCGTCCAGAATGCCGGCAAACGCCTTCGCGGTCCAACGCTTGTCATCAAGGCCTTCAGCCTGAATGATCTGCTTGATCAATCTGATCTGATCATCCGTGTCCAGGATCGAAAAGCTTGATTTCAATCCGACCAACTCGGCGTGCTTTCGAAGGATCTTGACGCAGATCGAGTGAAAGGTTCCGAGCCACGCCATGCCTTCCACATTGCCGCCGACGAAACCGGCAATGCGATCTTTCATCTCGCGAGCAGCCTTGTTGGTGAAAGTCACCGCGAGGATCTCAGACGGACGTGCAAGCCCTGTCGCAAGAATGTGGGCGATACGGGTGGTCAGAACCCGGGTTTTGCCGGTCCCGGCACCTGCAAGCACCAGCACCGGTCCCTCGGTCGTCTCGACTGCAAGCCGCTGTTCCGGGTTCAGACCAGTGAGATAGTCCGGTGCCTTGCGTGCAGCCATGGCGCGCGCGGCGATCCCTCCCTGCGGCCGCTGCGGGACAGGGGCAGGATCGGACCGGGTACCGATCGGCTGAAAGGGATCATCAAAAGGATCGTCGTACCCGTCCGGGTCTGCCATGATTTACTGGTCCGAATGTCAAAAGATCTTTCGGAGAACAATATAGCAACAAAATGTTCTTGGCGAGACGGATTTCCCGGAAATAGTGGGGACAAGAACCCTGAAAGCCGCACGAAAAAGGCCGGGGTTGCGGGACCCCGGCCTCCAGGACGGCCAAAGAACAATAACTCGGAACTTTGCTCCTCAGGCCGCCTCGTCTTCACGCACCTCGCTCAGGAACTGGCTGACCGACGCCGAAAGGTTGGTCGCAACCTGCCCCAGCTGCTCTGCGGACGTGCTCATTGTTTCCGATTGCTGCCGTGTCTGATCGATCGATCCGGAAACACCGGCAACGTTGGAGGCTGCTGAGGAGGCCCCGTCGGATGCAAGCGTGATGCTCTGCGTGATCTCGCTCGTGGCGGCATTCTGTTCGTCTACCGAAACTGAGATGGTTTCACTGACGGAGCGGACTTCTTCGATCTTCTCGACGATGGAGCGGATCGCGGTCACGGATTTCTGGGTTGAACTTTGAACGCCGGAAATCTGGCTGGCAATTTCGTCTGTCGCCCGTGCGGTCTGGGTCGAAAGTTCCTTCACCTCCGCCGCGACGACCGCAAATCCCTTGCCGGCTTCACCGGCTCTGGCAGCTTCGATGGTCGCGTTCAGCGCCAACAGATTGGTTTGTTCCGCGATTGCCCGGATGATTTCGACCACTTCGCCGATCTTGTCGGCGGTTTCTGCCAGGATCGAGATATCACGATCCGCGGCCACAGCTGTTTCAGCCGCAGTGGAGGAAATCTCCGTAGCCGTCGCGGCCTGACGCGAGATCTCCCCGATGGAAGCCGACAGTTCAGCTGCGGCTGAAGCCACCGTTTGAACGTTTGTTGTCGCTTCTTCGGTCGCTGCGTTGGCAGCACGTGCACTTTCATCAGCGTGCATGGCGATCTTCACCATTTCGTCGGCGCTGTAACGCATGCCTTCCGTTTCGCCGTTGAGCTGTTCCTGAATGGAAGTTACGGACATCTGGAAGTGCTCAATCGCTCGCTCCAGTTTTTCAGCCCGCTGGCGGCGCAACACACGGCCTCGCTCGGCTTCTTCCTCAAGGTCCTTCTGGCGGATCAGCTTGTCGCGGAACACTTCCGAGGCGCGTGCGATATCGCCAATTTCATCTGGACGGTCGGTATCCGAAACCTCGACCTCCAGCTCCCCCTTTGCCAGGCTTGAAATGGTGTCACGCTGACGACCGAGCGTTCTTGTGATCGAGAAGACCTGGTAGACGACCATTGCTAGAGTAATTGCGGTAAAGACGACGGCAACGATCAACAGCCAGAGAATTTGGGTATCGAAGCGAGCAACGTCGTGATCAGCGGCAGCCTCTGCCCTATGAATGAACTCCTCCGCAGCCTTTTTGACGAGGCCGAGGCGATTGGTTGCAGTTTCAAACCAGGCTGCCTCGCTCAGTCCTGCAGCGTCACCGGTTTCAGGTAAATTCTGAATGATCAGGCGCATCTCCTGCGCCTGCTTGACGGCCGGGCCCTTGAGCGTTGCTTTCCAAAGCGCCTTCTGCTCACGGGTGGCGATGGACTCGAATTCTTTTTCGAAAGCGGTTTCCGCACCGTAGTTGGCAATCGTCTTGACATAGAGCTTTTGATTGACCTTGCCGGTCGCATTGAACTCCTTCAGCAAAGCAGCACCGTTTGCCCGCTCAAGGCTACCTGTTGCCATTGCTTCAACCAGGGTCAGATAGGGGAGCAGTTCGGAAGTGATTTCCTTTGACGGGCTGGCTTCCGTCGTTACTCCGACGACGTGAATGAGTTCTTCGATTTCCTTCGAATAGTTGGAAATGGCCTCATCGACGGACATATTCTGCCCGTCAATTGCCTTGCGGAACTTGTCGATCTTGTGAACCTCCTCAGCGACATGCTGCAGGTCCTCAAGAAGTTCCTGATCGCTCAGGTTCAAAGAAGCGAGATGCTCGTCGAAGACTTTCAGCTTGGCATCTGTCTTCGGCCGTTGAGCATTAAGCACAGTGCGAGCGTCTGCCGAATAATCCGAGTTGATGAATGCAACCGTTTTGTCACGCTCTGTCTGGATTTCGTGAATCAGGTTACCTGAGTCTTCCGCAATCCGGGTCATCGGTTTCATGAAGGCGTGGTTTGATCGCTCCACGACTTTTTCATAAACGCTGAGCGCAGCAAACCCGACCACCGCGAGCATGGGAACGGCAGCGAGCAATCCTATTTGTAACTTAACACGCTTCATAGCGGTTGCCCCTCCAGAATAACAATCGTTCTCCTGAAACTGGGGCGTACGTATTACTTGTTACTTAACGTCAGTTTCAAACTTGGCAAAATACGACACCATTTCCGACCAATGCCAAATGAATCAATTTCAGGTGGTGAAATTTTCCCTGACGTGATCGGTAGTTTTCCCCATAGTTACGGTGTATTTGATCCAATTGCACTACGAAATTGTGCGGGAGTATCCTTTGATTCTAATATCTTAGCGTGTATTCCGGCAAAGGGGCCTGCCCGTCAGAACAGGTTGGGCAAAGCATCTTGCAGATCACCTTTCAGCGCCTCAACGTTTGCGGCGTCGTCATGCCGTGCCCCGATCCAACCGTCCGGCCGAACCCACATTGCGCAGCGTTCAACGACACCAAGCAGATTGTGTGCCGTCATTTCCTGATCGATCAGCAGTGTAACGCCTTCCGCACCTAGGGCAGTTCGAGCCGCCACGCCTTCTATGCTTCGTGCAACCACCGTCAGCGTGATTTCTTCTGCGTAAGCCGAGCAAAGACCGATCGCACTTTCGACAAGCAGTTTCGCTTCTATGCCGCCATCTGCGATGAAGATCACAAGGTTATGGGAATGCGTGCCCAGTTCCCCCGTGAGATAACAAAGCTGGCCGTCTGCCCGGGCGACTTGAATGTCTGAAGGAAAATGCACGCCCGGACCGGGACCGAAATCAGGCTCGGAACCAGACGCGACGATGCTTCTTTCATAAGGCCCCATGACGGCTTCATATCCGGATCCCCCGCCGCGCAGGTAGTGAACCATCTTGACCCCGAACTTGCGGAAGGAACGCGCTCGCACGGCAGGGTCGGCCACTGAGAACAGATCATCGTTGCCCTGGCTTACCGTCAGCGCGGCCTGTGCTGCAGCGCGCCGTTCCAGATCGTAGGTGTCCAGCAGGGCCTCTTCTGCCTGTCCCTTGATAACCGCAGACAGTTTCCAGCCGACATTCAGCGCATCCTGAACGCCGCTGTTCAACCCCAGCCCACCGCTGGGAGACATTGCATGCGCAGCATCACCTGCCAGGACAATTCTGCCGGAACGAAAACAGGCACTTAATTTGGACTTGCTGTGAAAGGCGGTGTCGTTGAGCGCCGGACCAAGCTTGGCTGAAGGAACGTGTTTCTTCAGAAAGTCCCGCACTCTGGACCAGCTTTCCTTGCTCGGTTCAAATGAGGCGGAATAGACCCTGAAGACTTCCTTTGTCCGATAGACACTGACGATAAGAGACTCGAAAAAGAGCACACCGTGGCTTTCCTTGTAAGGCCAGCCTTCGATTTGCGCGTCGAGAACGTGCCAGTGAAGCGACCGTTCGTGCCCGTTGAAGGCAATTCCTGCTTTTTCCCGTATCGAACTGTGTATCCCGTCACACCCGGCAAGCCAGCCCGTCTTCAGTTTTTCCGTCCGCCCTGCTCTGTTCTTGAGCTCTATCCGAACCCCATCCGGCATCTCTTCAAAGGCCGTCAGTTCGATGCCGCGCTCTATGACAACACCGAGGCTTTCCAGCCGCGATGTCAGGATCGGGATAAGCCTGTCTTCACCTAGATTGAGATGCCAGGGCCAGCGCTCGCTTGGCGAGGTTGCCGTTGCAATGACACGTCCTTCGAAGAAGTAGGACATGGCATCCACCCGAATTCCTTCTTCGAGCAGGCGTTCCAGAAATCCCATTCGCTCGGCGGCGATCAGAGTAGACGGCTTGAGCACAAAGGCGCGTGGATTGGTCGGCGGCATGAGTTCACGCTCGATCACCCGCGCCTCTATACCACGCCGGGCCAGTTCAATGGCCAGTGCAAGACCTGTAGGGCCGGCCCCGCAGATAAGAACGTCAGTCAAATCAGAACTCCGACTCGATACATGTCATCGAAGCCTATGACATAATTTCTTCCAACAGAACCGCGCTGCCTGCCGATGATGAAACTGGATTCCAGGACGCACCAGACGGAGAACCGTCGTCAGGCGCCCACCAGATCGAACCAACCGTCTTCTGAAATGACCTCGATATCCAGCTCCTGGGCTTTTTTCAGCTTTGATCCCGCTCCAGGTCCTGCAACAACCAGATCGGTTTTCCTGGAAACGGAACCGGAGACCTTTGCGCCGAACCGTTCAGCCATCGCCTTCGCCTCGTCGCGGGTCATACGCTCCAGTGATCCGGTGAAAACAACAGTCTTGCCGGCGACAGGTGAACCGGACGCATCGATTTTTTCCGCGTCTTTCGGGCGAACCTGTTCAAGCAGGGCATCCAGCTGGCCGCGATTGTGTTCCTCGGCAAAGAACTCGATCAGCGCTTCGGCAACAATATGCCCGATCCCGTCGATGTCGTTCAATTCCGCCCAGGCTTCTCCGGCTTCATCATGTGCCGCCTGCATCGCTTCATAGAACGAGATCCAAGAACCGTAGGCACGGGCAAGAAGCTTGGCATTGCCCTCCCCTACATGACGGATGCCCAGAGCAAATATGAAGCGGTGAAGATCGATATCCCGACGGGCATTGATCGCCTCGAACAGGTTTCTGGCGGAGACAGCCCCCCAACCTTCACGATTCCGAAGCTTGGTAAGTGCCCGCTTGTCCCGTTCCTCCAGCGTGAAAATGTCGGCTGGCGACATGACCAGCCCGTCCTGATAAAAGGCATCGACCTGTTTCTCTCCAAAACCTTCAATGTCGAAGGCATTGCGGGAAACGAAGTGCTTGAGTTTTTCCGTCGCCTGTGCCGGGCAAATGAGACCACCGGTACAGCGCCTGACAGCGTCGACCCGCCCGGTCTTTTCGTTTTCCTCGCGAACAGCATGGCTACCGCATGCCGGACACACAGTCGGAAACACAAAAATCTCGGCATCGGCTGGACGCTTGTCCAGGTCGATATCGACAATCTGCGGAATGACATCTCCGGCGCGTTGGATCTTGACGGTATCGCCGATACGAAGATCCTTGCCATCGCGGATCGGTTCACCGTCCTGCCCGATGCCCTTGATGTAGTCTTCGTTGTGCAGGGTGGCATTGGAAACGACAACACCGCCGACCGTGATGGGCTCCAATTTGGCAACGGGCGTCAACGCTCCCGTACGGCCAACCTGAATCTCAATGTCGTTGAGAACGGTAAAGGCCTGCTCGGCAGGAAACTTGTGCGCGATTGCCCAGCGGGGCGATCTCGAAACGAAGCCAAGCCGTTCCTGCAGGTCGAGCCTGTCGACCTTGTAGACGACGCCGTCGATGTCGTAGTCGAGTTGGGAACGGTTCTCTTCGATCCCGTGATAGACGCCGAGCAGTTCCTCAACCGTTTCGCACCGCTTCATCAGCGGGTTAATCTTGAAGCCCCAGGCCTCGAAAACCTCCACCATGCCGGACTGGGTATCAGACGGCATTTCGCTCATCTCTCCCCATGCGTAAGCGAAAAACTTCAGTGGGCGAGACGCCGTTACTTCCGATTTCAACTGACGCAGGGAACCGGCAGCCGCGTTGCGCGGATTGGCGAACACCTTGCCACCATTGGCTTCCATTCGCGCATTCAGCGCCTGGAAGTCCTTGTGCGCCATATAGACCTCACCGCGCACTTCCACGACCTCCGGCACGCTTCCGGTCAGGCGTTCGGGAATATCCTTGATGGTCCGAGCATTCGCGGTGACGTTTTCACCTGTGGTACCGTCCCCTCGGGTTGCCGCGTAGACCAGCTCGCCGTTTTCATATCGAAGAGATAGAGAAAGACCATCGATCTTCGGTTCCGCCGTAACGGCAAGGGCGCCCATCAGGGGATCGAACTTTAAAAAGCGGCGGACGCGGCCAACGAAGTCGCGAACGTCTTCGTCATTGAACGCATTGTCCAGCGACAGCATCGGCACCCTGTGGGTGATCTTGCCGAAGCCGGACGCAGGCGCGGCGCCTACATGGGCCGACGGACCGTCGGCCAGAACCAGATCCGGAAACCGTGCCTCGATCGCAGAATTGCGACGCCGGAGCGCGTCATATTCTGCGTCCGAAATCGTCGGGGCATCTTCCTGATGATAGCGCTTGTCGTTTTCAGCAATTTCCGCAGCTAGACGCTTCAGTTCCGCCCGTGCCTGTTCCGCTGTCAGCTCGTCGACGCTTACCGCCGGCAAGGACGAATCGTCCGACTTGCTCTCGCTCATGCCACCCTCATTCGGCCGCTGTCAGAAGTCTGCGGGCTGCGGCCCGTGCTTCCTCGGTAATGACACTGCCCGCCAGCATGCGTGCAATTTCCTCGCTGCGATGGTCCTGATCGATTTGCTGCACGCGCGTTGCAACGCGATCCGGCTTCGTCGCTTCCTTGGCGATCAGGAAATGCCCCTCCGCCCGCGCAGCCACCTGAGGTGCATGCGTGACTGTCAGGACCTGAACACTGCTTGCAAGACGCGCGAGGCGCAAGCCGATCGCTTCGGCAACCGCGCCACCGACTCCGGTATCAATTTCATCGAAGACGAGCGTCGGCGCTGACCCCTTGTCCGCCAGACACACTTTGAGCGCCAGGAGAAACCGGGAGAGTTCGCCGCCTGAGGCAACTTTCATCATCGGACCAGGCCGAGTCCCCGGATTTGTCTGAACATGAAACTCCAGCTGATCAATACCGGACCGGGTCCGATTTTCCGGATCGCTCGTCAATTCGACGATGAAACGGGCGCGCTCAAGTTTCAGATCAGGGAGTTCTCTTTCAACAGCCTTTTCAAGCAGGTGCGAGGTCTTTTGACGCTTTTGCGAAAGGGAAGCTGCTTTCTTATCGTAATCCGCGCGTGCCTTGGCTGCAGCATCGACGAGAGCAGCAAGCTTGTCCTCACCTGCGTCCAGATCGGCAAGATCGCCTGCCATGCGGGCGCAAAGTGCAGACAACTCGTCCACCGGAACCGAATATTTGCGTGATGCGGCGCGAAGCGCAAACAGGCGTTCTTCAACGGCTTCCAGTTCACGCGGGTCGTACTCGGTTTCGCGCAAGGCGCTTTCCAGGCCACTGCGCGTTTCTTCCAGATGATCCAGCGCCTCTGAAAGCGTGCGTACGGGCTGGGCCAGCAGTTGTGGCACCTGATCGGACTTTCGCTCCAGGCGGCGCAACAAACTGGCCAGTTCCGGGATTGGTGATGCCGAGCCGTTCAGGGTCTCGAAGGCTTCGTTCAGGTCGCCGGCGATCTTCTCGATCTGCATCATGTCGGTCCGGCGCAGGGCGAGTTTTTCCTCTTCACCGGTTTCGGGTTTCAATCGTGAAAGTTCATCAACGGAAGAACGTAGAAAATCTGCCTCGTTACGGGCAGCCTCAATGCGGCGCTCATGATCGATGACAGCTTTTTCTGCGGCGCGGAAACCCGCATAGGCCTTGGCAACACCTGACGCCAGATCCGTCAATCCACCGAAGACATCGATCAACGCACGGTGGCTTTCCGGATCCACCAGTGCCCTGTCGTCATGTTGTCCGTGGATTTCCACAAGCAGGATGCCTGCCTGCCGCAACAGACCTGCACTGACTGGCTGGTCGTTGATGAAGGCACGGGTTCGACCGTCGGACGTCTGAATTCGCCGAAGAATCACGTCGCCGTCGTCGTCGATGTCATTTTCCCTCAGGAACGCACGCACCGGATGGTTCATCGGAACATCGAAGACGGCTGTCACCTGCCCTTGAGATTCGCCGTGGCGCACGAGATCAGCATCCCCACGAGCCCCGAGGGCCAGTGACAGGGAATCCAGAAGTATGGACTTGCCGGCACCGGTTTCACCGGTAAGCACCGACATTCCAGCAGCGAAATCAAGGTCAAGTCGGTCAATCAGAACGATGTCTCGGATAGACAGCGTGACCAGCATGAAGGCGAGCTCCCTAGACTAAATTTCCGACCACCATATAGGAGGGTCGAGTCGTCTTTCCAGAACTCGTTAGATACTCCTGAATGCGCGGCTAATCCAGCTGCCAGAGTCCTCTGCTGGCTGATATCCGCCTTTATTCAGCAGAGAATAAGCATCCTTGTACCATTGAGTATCAGGATAGTTGTGACCGAGTACGGCTGCAGCGGTCTGCGCTTCGTTGACGACACCGAGCGCATAATAGGCTTCGGTCAGACGGAACAGTGCCTCTTCCACGTGCCGGGTCGTCTGATAATCGACAACAACTGTTTTGAAGCGGTTGATAGCCGCAACGTAGTTGCGCTTTTTCAGATAATAGCGGCCCACCTGCATTTCCTTGCCGCCGAGCTGATCCTTGATGATCCTGAGTTTCTGCTCCGCGTCCGGTGTGTATTCGGATTCAGGAAAGCGCTGGATAAGTTCGGTGAAAGCGGCACCGGCCTTGCGCGTAACCGCCTGGTCGCGAGTAATGTCCGGCATCTGCCGGAAATAGCTCTGACCGGCGAGGTAGAGCATATAAGCTGAATCCTCATCGCCCGGATAAAGTGTGACGAACCGCTTCGCCGCGGTCACGGTTTCAGTATATTTGCCGCGTGAATAATTCAGGAACGCCAGGTTGACGAGTGATTTCTTCGAATATTCCGAATAGGGATAAAGCTTGTCGAGCTCCTCGAACTTCTCGGTCGAATCGCGAAGCTTGCCCTGGGCCCGTAGTGCCAAGCCTTCATTGTAGAGCACTTCCGGCGGCGTATCATTGAGTGCAAGTTCGTCCAAGTCGTCCTTGCCGCTACAGGCGGCAAGTGCGAGCGGTGCAGCCAGAACAGCCATCTTGAGGAAAAATTTCATACCCTTGGTTCCGCTCACTTCAGAACCAGTATCAATTCCGTTCACACCCATACTCCCGAGCCGCTCCGACCCAAACAGCCCTGCATAATCAAGGCTCATGAAATTCATCGACAGGAGTGTTTAGCGGAAATCACCTGTCCCCGTCACGCCTTCATCGGCCATCTGACGGTTTTTTTGAGCAATTTTGTGGCAACAGGCCCAAATTGTGGTGAAATCAGCTGAAACAAAAAAGGCCGCTACATGGAAGCGGCCGACAATCAAATTCAGGAAACGTCCGGTCCGAATGCAGCAGAAGCTGCCAAACCACCCTTATCGACTTGCCCAACCTGGCGGAAGGCCGGTGCTTCGACGATTTCAAAAGCACTCGGATCTTCAAAAAGCTTGACCAGGATGGAGTGGTTCATTTTATGACCGCCCTTATAGGAACGGTAGAGACCCAGAATCGGCAGCCCGGCCAGAGCCAGGTCGCCAACAGCGTCCAAAGCCTTGTGGCGCGCGAACTCGTCCGGCCAGCGTGTGCCTTCGGGGTTCAGAACCTTGTCGTCAGAAATCGCGACGGAATTTTCCAGGGAGGAGCCAAGAGCAAAGCCCATTTTCCAGAGCTGCTCGACATCCTTCACATTACCGAAGGTCCGGGCGCGCGCGAGATCATCGCGGAACACTTCCGGTGTCATGTCTGATTCGAAACGCTGCTGCCCGATGACCGGCGTATCGAAGTCGATGGTGATGTCGAACTTGGTGCCATCATGAGGATGGAGTTCACACCAAGCACTGCCATTGTCGACGCGCACGGTCTTCTTGACCTTCAGGTACCGGCGTCCACGGTCCAGCTTCTTCAGCCCGACCTGCTCGATGGCTTCCACGAAAACCGTGCTGCTGCCATCCATGATCGGCATTTCCGGACCGTCAATCTCGACAATCACGTTGTCGACACCCATACCGAACAGAGCCGCCATCAGGTGTTCAACCGTGGCAACGCCATCCTTGGTCGGATCTCCCAGAACCGTGCAGAGCGCCGTCGCGGAAACCTTGTCCCACATAGCAGGAATTTCCGGTGCATCTTCCTGATCGGTGCGCGTGAACACAACCCCCACGCAAGCTTCGGCAGGCACCAAGGTGATTGACGCTGGTTTGCCCGAATGGACGCCAATCCCGGTCAGGGTTACCTGATCGGCGAGTGTAGTCTGTCGGTCAACATATGTGGTCATTCGGCCTTGCCTTTCCGGTTCGCAATCGCGAAATCGTCCTCAATTGCCCCTAAAAAGGTTACGGACTTTTTACGATTGCCAGTCGGTGGGGAACATAGTCCCGTTCCCGGATAGAGCGAAATAAAGCTTTATTACGGTTTGTAACGATTCACAGCCTTACAAGATACTGAATTGAAAAGCGAAATCGCTTCCCCTACGGAAACGGCCCGAAGCGTGAGCTCCGGGCCGTTGCGATCAGGGAAGAAGATCGCGAAAACGAATCAGTTGGCTTGGCGCCGCAGAAACGCCGGAATCTCCAATTGATCGTCTTCTGAAGCACTTACGGGCTTCGGGGCAGCCCGTCCGGTGCCGTCCAGCTGACCGGTTGCGCCTTGAGCGGAGACCCGTTGCTGAGGTGCACGCGGAGCTGCGGCAGGAGCCGGCTGCAGCTGAGGCGCACGGGTGACCGGAGCTTCGACTTCCTGTTCCTCTTCGTCTTCGCGGCGACCAAGTCCGCTTGCGAGACGGCGCAGCAATCCCATCGGACGACGGTCATCTTCGCTGTGCTCATCAAGCGTTGCCGCCGAGGCTGAAGGTTGAGCGGCTGCCGGTGCAGGCGCAGGTGCCGGAGCAGGCTGAGGAGCCGCGGCCTGGGCCTGAGCAGGAGTGGAGGCCTGCTGAGCCCGGATTTCACGCTGAGCGATCGGCGGGAAATCTTCTACACGCGGCATACGCGGTGCAGGGCTGTGCTCTTCAGCAACAGGAGGAATGTAAGGCTGGCTGAGGGGCGTCTCATCAACGACCGGAGCCGGCGTATCCTCTTCAAGGTCGATCATCGGTGACTTGCCGGTCAAAGTCGCGCTGGCCGGTTGCACCCGCTTGATTTCAACGGCCGGATCACTTGCGACAGCAACCGGCTGCGGCTCCGGAATCGCAAGTTCTTTTTCAAGACTTGCAACAGCCTTGGCAGCCGCGTCCTGTGCGATGGCCTTTTCAGCCATAGCCGCCGGCTTTGCAGTGGCGATCTCCGGCGTGCGCGGCACAGCGGGCTTTTCAGCCTTCAGGGACTGAGCTGCTGGTGAGGGAAACGGATTGGCGTCTACGCCCTCCTCCTTGTCGATGCCGGTAGCAACAACGGAGACGCGGATGATACCGTCCAGCGTTTCGTCGAAGGTCGCGCCCAGAATGATGTTGGCATCGGCGTCGACTTCTTCACGAATACGGGTAGCAGCCTCGTCCACTTCGAACAGGGTCAGGTCGTTGCCGCCCGTAATGGAGATCAGCAGCCCTCTAGCACCTTTCATCGAAGATTCGTCAAGGAGCGGGTTGGCGATGGCCGCTTCAGCTGCCTGCTGCGCACGCTTTTCACCGCTGGCTTCGCCGGTTCCCATCATCGCCTTGCCCATGCCGCGCATGACCGAACGCACGTCGGCAAAGTCGAGGTTGATGAGGCCTTCCTTGACCATCAGGTCGGTGATGCAGGCTACGCCGGAATAGAGCACCTGGTCAGCCATCGCAAAGGCATCGGCAAAAGTGGTCTGCGCGTTGGCAATCCGGAACAGGTTCTGGTTCGGAATGACGATCAGCGTGTCGACGTTGCGCTGCAGCTCTTCAATGCCGCTGTCGGCAATGCGCATACGGCGCGCGCCTTCAAACTGGAAAGGCTTGGTGACAACCCCAACCGTCAGAATGCCCTGTTCGCGTGCAGCACGGGCAATAACCGGGGCTGCACCGGTTCCGGTTCCACCACCCATACCGGCGGTAATGAACACCATGTGCGAACCGGAGAGGTGGTCGTTGATCTCGTCGATCACTTCTTCAGCCGCGGCAGAGCCGACCTCTGGCTGAGAACCTGCGCCAAGACCTTCCGTGACTGCCACGCCCATCTGGACGAGACGATCGGATTGGTTCATGGCCAGTGCCTGGGCGTCCGTATTGGCGCAAACGAAGTCGCACCCCTGGAGGCCAGCTGTGATCATGTTATTGACGGCGTTTCCGCCCGCGCCGCCGACGCCGAAGACCGTAATGCGTGGCTTCAGCTCCTGAATGTCGGGCATCTTCAGGTTGATGGTCATATTATCCTCGCGACCCACTGGCGCTCCCTTATCGGGAGAACCCTCTTCTTCCCTAATTTCCTCTGCCACTCCTGGCAGCTCCAATTCCTGGTTTTCGTCTTCATGGCTCATGTCGTCAGAAGCTTTCCCTGATCCACTGCCCCACACGGGCCAGGTAACCAGATTGCCCGCCCCACCCCGACCGACGGTTCTTGTGTTCGAACTGTTCGATCTGAGCGACCTGCGGATAAATCAAGAGACCAACAGCGGCGGCGAATGCCGGACCTTTAGCGGCCTCGGGAAGACCGGCGACGCCTAATGGCCGGCCAAGACGAACGTTGCGCCCCAGAATGTGACGCGCAACTTCTCCAAGTCCCGTGAGCTGACTGGCGCCCCCCGTCAACACGATCTGTTTACCCACGCGACCGGCAAAACCGGACGCCGTCAGGCGATCTCTCACGAGTTCAAGGATTTCCTCCACACGCGGGCGAATGACACGTGTCAGCGCCGAGCGAGGGATCTGGTTCGGCAAATCGCTGTCGCTTTCCAGCGGCGGGACCGTAAGCATGTCACGGTCGTCCGAGCTGGAAGCCAGCGGTGAGCCATAAAGTGTTTTCAGGCGCTCTGCGTCCTGCAGACGGGTCGCAAATGCGCGGGCAATATCGGTAGTGACGTGATTGCCGCCCACGGCAATCGCATCCAGGTGCACCATGTGTCCATCGACAAAGACAGACAACGTCGTGGTTCCGCCGCCCATATCGATACAGGCAACGCCGAGCTCAGCCTCATCGTCGACGATGGTGGAAAGACCGCTGGCAAAAGGCGTTGCCACCATTGTCTCCACATGCAAGTGACCCCGGTTGATGCAGAGCTCCAGATTGCGTACTGGTGGCACTTCCGCCGTCACGACTTGCATGTCGACGCCAAGCTTGTGTCCCATCATGCCGCGCGGGTCACGGATGCCCCGGCTGCCGTCAAGGGAATAGGAAATCGGCAATGCATGGGTGACCGCCCGACCATCCGTGACGGAATGGCTCGATCCTGCAGACAGAACCCGCTGGATGTCGGCTTCCGACACGGCCTCACCGGCCAGCGTCACGTTTGCGCTATAGATCTCGCTTTGGAGCCTGCCGCAGCTGATATTTGCAATCAGGGATTCAACCGTCACACCTGCCATACGCTCGGCACTGTCGACGGCAAGACGGATCGCCTGTTCGGCCGCATCCATGTCCACGACGACGCCGGACTTGATGCCACGTGATCGCTGATAGCCGTAGCCAAGCACTTCCACCTTGTGGGAGCGGCTCGAAAGAATTGTTTTCTCGTCCTGCGGGATCAGTTTGGCGATCAGGCAGCAAATCTTCGTCGACCCGACATCGAGAACCGACATGATGACAGAACGGCGGCTCGGCAGGGGCCGCATCTTGGGCAAGTAGAGGTGGTTTCCGGAACGGCTCATGTATCCCGCTCCTTCTTGGCCGACCTGTTGCGGCCGCCGGTCATGATCTTGCGCTGTTCAGCTGCATCGTCCGACAGACGAACCGTCACTCTATCGCCAAGACGCATATCGATGGCGACAATGTCCCGGGAAAGCAGACCGCTCTCCTCATCCATCTGCACAAGGTCCATAAGCGCATCATCGATATTTTCGGAAGGCAACCGGATCGAGATACCGTTCTCCAGCTGGAGGTCCCAGCGACGATCGCTGATCAGGAACGCTGCACGAACGCGTGGGCGCAATTCCGGCACTTTTTCCAATGCGGTGTTAATTTCACCGGCCCGGCGCTGAGCACCATGGTTCACTACAAGCAGGAGGTTCGCATAGCGACCATCGACTTCGTCAGTGATGACATCACCTGATTCGTTTACGATCGAGACGACGTCGCCGCGCTGCCAGAGAGCGTAAGGCACCCTCTCCTCGACCTTGACCTGAAGCGTGCTCGGATAAAGCTTCATGACGGAAGCATTCTTCACCCAGGCCATCTGGTTCAGTCGTTCCCGGGCCCCTTCCGCGTCAAAAAGTGCGAGCGAAGAGCCTTCATGAATTTCCAGGGCTTCAAGGATCTGAAATTCGTTGATTTCGCGCTGACCGGAGAGCTTCACCGCTTCAATACCAAAGCCAGCTGCAGACAAAAGCGCGTCGGAGACGATGCGGCCATGCCCACCTATGACTATTGCGTAACCAATTGTTAAGGTTAAGAAACCGAGTGCGGCAGCAGAACCGGTCCAGCGCGGTAGATCCGTCAGCCGACCCGCGGCCCGCCAAACCGGCTGGCGATGCAAACGCGAAACACCACGCCCGCGCGGAGCCAGCTCGGCTTCCAGCGGCGTTAGTGTTTCCCGGTTATGTTTGCGCCCTAGCGACAGCAACTTGCGTCCTCAACCATCCAACTGACCAGGTCCTTGAAACTCATCCCCTTATGGGCCGCCATTTCCGGCACAAGAGAGGTCGGCGTCATGCCTGGTTGCGTGTTCACTTCAAGGCAAATCAGTTCGCCGGTTCCGTCTTCGCGCTCGTCGAAACGGAAATCGGCCCGGGAAACACCTCGGCATCCCAAAGCCTGATGCGCCTTGACTGCTAGTGTCTCTATGGTTTGGTAAACAATCGGTGAAATTTTTGCAGGAAGAATGTGTTTTGAACCGCCTTCTACATATTTTGCATCATAATCGTAGAAGCTGTGCCCCTGGGGAACGATATCGATGACACCCAGAGCCTTGTCATGCATGACAGCACAGGTCAGCTCCCGGCCCCTGATGAACTTTTCGCACATCAGAACATCTGGATACGGCCAGTCGGTTCGACTGAGCTCTTGTGGCGGAAACTCTTGATCTTCCTTGACAATTAGCACTCCGAAGCTCGAGCCTTCATTGATCGGCTTGAGCACATAGGGGGGCTTCATCGGGTGTTCGCGCTGGATGTCATAACGATTCACGACTTTGTGTTCCGTCACGGGAATTCCAGCCGCCTGCATCACCGCTTTGGCCTTCACCTTGTTCATCGCAAGGCCGGAAGCCATCACTCCGGAGTGGGTATAGGGAATGTTAAGAAACTCTAATATTCCCTGAACGCAGCCATCTTCGCCGAAGGGACCGTGAAGTGCGTTAAAGGCCACATCCGGCTTCAGTTTCTCCAAGACAGACGAAACATCTCGATCCACATCGATGCGGGTAACCTTGTATCCGGCTTCTTCCAGGGCGTCCGCACAGTCTTTTCCGCTGCTCAGGCTGACCGGACGTTCGTTAACCCAACCGCCCATGAGAACGGCAACATGTTTCTTGGCCATTTACGCGGCCTCCCCTTCCTGTCCCAAAAACGGTTCGATCGATCCGGTGCCCCCAAACCGGCCCAGTCTCTTGATTTCCCACTCAAGCCTGATGCCACTGTGTTTCAGGACACGTGCCCGTACGGTCTCTCCCAGAAGTTCAAGATCGTAGCCGGTGGCTTCGCCGGTATTGATCATGAAATTGCAATGCATTTCGGACATCTGGGCGCCGCCGATCATCAGCCCTCGGCATCCGGCTGCGTCGACTTCTTTCCACGCAGATGTTCCCGGCGGGTTTTTGAATGTCGAGCCGCCGGTTTTCTCGCGGATCGGCTGCGCACGCTCGCGGTGTGCGACGACGTCCGCCATTTCCTGGCGAATTGCTTCTTCGTTCTGTGGCACACCTTCAAACACTGCGGATGTGAAAATCAGATCCTTGGAGGCTGCGGAATGCCGGTAGGCGTATCCCATTTCAGCATTTGTCAGAACGTGACGATTGCCGCTTCTGTCGATGGCGGTCAGTTCCACCACGCGTTCACGGGTTTCGGTACCGTGCGCGCCGGCATTCATTCGAAGCGCGCCACCCAGTCCCCCTGGAATGCCAGTGTAAAATGCAAATCCACCGAGCCCTATCTTTGCTGCTGCTTCCGCCAGCCGCTTGTCCGGCACCGCAGCTCCGGCCTTCACACGATTGCCACCGACATCCTCAATGGAGCCGAACCCTCTGGCGCTGAGACGGATGACAACGCCTTCAAGTCCGCCATCACGGACCAGCAGATTGGAACCGAGCCCCACAGGAAGGACCGGAACATCCTTGGGCAACTTGCTTAGAAACGCGGCAAGGTCGTCTTCGTCAGCCGGCTGAAACATCAGCTGAGCGGGACCGCCGGTCCGGAACCAGGTGACCGCCGAGAGCGGTTGGTTGGCTGTCAACTTGCCGCGAATGCTCTCGGCCAGATATGGATATTGTTCCAGAAGATCAGGAAAACTCATCAAGGTTCTCCTCAGAGATCTTCGAGCTGCTTGGGAAGTGCATAAGCCCATTGGGTGATGTTGCCGGCTCCCAGGCAGACAACGAAGTCGCCGGGTTCTGCGACATCCTTAATCAGCGCTGGCAACTCCTCGGGCCCTTCAATTGCCTGAGCATGGCGATGACCACGGGTTTTCAGCCCGGAAACCAGGTCCGTGTGCAAGGCCCCTTCGATCGGCTGCTCTCCTGCGGCGTAAACCGGAGAAATGATGACCGTGTCGGCGTCATTGAAACAGTTCGAGAAATCATCGAACAGGCTGTGCAGGCGCGTGTATCGGTGAGGCTGCATGATCGCGATGACCTTGCCCTTGGTGGATTCGCGCGCCGCATGCAGCACTGCCTTGATTTCCACCGGATGGTGACCGTAGTCGTCGAAAATCTGAACGCCGTTGACGGTACCGGTATGGGTAAAGCGGCGCTTCACGCCACCAAAGGCTGAAATGCCTTTTTCAAGGTCTTCAGCACCGACGCCAAGCTGCGATGCGACTGCAATTGCTGCCGTGGCATTGGAAACATTGTGCAGCCCGGGCATGGGCAGCTCCAGATTCTTCAATTCGATGATCTGATCGTTGCGCCGGTCCCGGATAGCGACGGAAAAGATCGACTTTCCACCGTCCATGGACACATCGGTGTAACGCACGTCGGCTTGCGGGTTGGTTCCATAAGTCACGACCCGTCGATCCTCGATGGTGCCGATCATCGTCTGGACTTCCGGATGATCAAGACACATCACCGCGAAACCATAGAAAGGAACGTTCTCGACAAACTGCCGGAAAGCGTCTTTGACGCCGTCGAAGTCACCGTAATGGTCGAGGTGTTCCGGATCGATATTGGTCACCACCGCAACGTCTGCAGGAAGCTTGACGAATGTGCCGTCACTTTCATCGGCTTCAACAACCATCCAGTCCCCCTCGCCCATCCGGGCATTGGTACCGTAGGCGTTGATGATGCCGCCATTGATGACCGTCGGATCAAGGTTTCCCGCATCCAAAAGGGCGGCAACCATGGAGGTCGTGGTGGTTTTGCCGTGGGTGCCGCCGATAGCGATCGACTGCTTGAACCGCATCAGCTCCGCAAGCATCTCCGCACGCCGGACCACCGGAATGAGTTTTTCACGCGCAGCAACAAGTTCCGGGTTGTCCTTCTTGATTGCTGAAGAAACCACCAGCACTTCGGCGTCGCCCAGGTTTTCCGCGGCGTGTCCGACCATCACCTTGATGCCATGCGAGCGAAGCCGCTGCACATTGGCGTTCTCCGCCATGTCGGAGCCATGAACCTGATAGCCGAGCGTCTTGAGCACTTCGGCGATACCGCTCATGCCAATGCCTCCGATCCCGACGAAATGGACCGGACCGATATCCTGCGGCATTTTCATGGCCGTTCTCCTTGCTTGTTTGCGACCTGCTCAACCAGGTCCGCGAGACGTTTGACCGCATCCGGCTTGGCGACGCTGCGTGCGTTTTCCGCGGCATCCTTCAGCATTTCCGGTGAAGCCATGAAGCGGTTGATTTCCTTTGTCAGGCGTTCCGGATGAAGATCCACCTGGCGGATCGGCCAGGCGCCGCCGACTTTTTCCAGCACCTTCGCGTTAGCCGCCTGATCCTGATCGATAGCACCGGGCAAAGGCACCAAAATGGCTGGTCTCCCGAGAACACTGAGTTCACTGACGGAAGATGCGCCTGATCGGCAAATAACGAGATGCGCCTGCGCAATCCGTTGCGGCATATCCTGAAAGAACGGCGCACATTCCGCCTCGACACCCAGGGCCTGATAAGCCTCTTGAACCCGTTCCACGTCCTCGGGCCGGCACTGCTGCACGATCTTCAGGCGAGAGCGAACATCTTCAGGAAGTTTCTCCACGGCCGGCGGGACAAGATCGGAAAAAAACCGCGCTCCCTGAGAGCCTCCAAAGATCAGAAGCTTGAAATCGCCGCCCGTTTGAGGCGGTTCATAGGCAAGTTCAGCCGCATCAAGAACAGCATCGCGGACCGGATTTCCGGTCTCGACAAGCTTGCCGGCAAGCTCGCCTGACAGATCGTCGATCGGCACGCTTGTCGCAATTGCCGTCACACCTTTGGCAAGCAGTTTGTTAGCCCGTCCCATAACTCCGTTGGCTTCATGCAAAACAGAGGGCGTGCCGGTCATCCTGGCCGCAAACATCGGCGGAAATGTCGGATATCCGCCGAACCCGGCAACCACATCCGGCTTCAGGGACTTGATGACGGATCGCGCCTGCCAGGTTCCCTTGAGCAGACTGAATGCCGTTTTCGCGAGAGTGATCGGGTTTCGACCGCGAATGGTCTCCGATGCGATGATGTGAACGTTACGAGCAGGAAAGGCCGTCCCGTATTTGTCGGCCCGCTCATCAGTCGCAAGCTCCACGGTCCAACCGCGCCGGTTGAGTTCGCTGGCAAGTGCCTGTGCGGGAAACAGGTGGCCGCCGGTACCGCCGGCCGTCAGTAGAACAGTTTTATTCATAAGATCTGGCGTTCAGCCTTACATCAACGAAGAGGGCGAAAGCCGGCTCACGGTAACGACATCGCCGCGGGACGGTTGCGGCCGCCTGCGGGTCAGCGCCAGAAGAGCACCGGCTGTCATGGCGGACGACAGAAGCGACGAACCGCCATAGGAAATGAATGGCAAGGTCATGCCCTTGGAAGGCATCAGGTTGAGATTGACAGCAAGATTGATGGTTGCCTGCAGACCAAACAGAACGACCAGACCTGCGGTTGCCAGACGGCTGAAGGCGTCCTGGTCGCGGCTGGCATGTTTCAACCCACGCAGAACGATGAACGCAAACACCGAAACAACGAGAAGGCAGACCACCACGCCGAACTCTTCTCCGACAACGGCAAAGATAAAGTCCGTATGGCTGTCGGGAAGAATGCGTTTGACAGTGCCCTCTCCCGGCCCCCGGCCGAACCAGCCACCGGCAAGGAAGGAGTCCATTGCGGTATCCACCTGGAAGGTATCCCCGGAACTCGGGTCCAGGAACCGGTCCACCCGACCGGTCACGTGCGGAAGGAAGGCATAGGCAGCAAACAGACCGGCAATTCCGATCACCCCAAGCGCCATGATGATCAACCAGGAAATTCCGTTCAGGAAAAACAGTCCGGCCCAGACGAGACCGAGCAACATGGTTTGGCCGAAGTCCGGTTGCGCGATCAGCAAGGCCGCGCAGACAGCAAAGAGAACGAAGGCGAAAAGAACACCCGGCACTTCCCGGCGGCGGCCACTTTCGGACAACAGGAAGGCAATCAGAATGACAAAGGCAGGTTTGAGGAATTCCGAGGGCTGCAGGGAGAACCCTGCAATATAGATCCAGCGCCGCGCCCCTTTTGCTTCAAAACCAAGGAACAGCGTGGCAACGAGAAGTATCAGCGAAGCCACGAACACCAAGAGAGCCGCGCGCCTGACCATGCGCGGTGTCATCAGCGAACCGGCGAGCATGATCACCAGTGCGGGAACCAGGAACATCGCCTGCCGCTTTACAAAGAAAAAGGTCTCGACCCCGAGCCGCTCGGCAACCGGCGGACTTGCAGCGAAGGACAGAACCACACCACCCACCAGCAGCAAACCGAATGCTGCGAGAAGGTAGTGATCCACCGTCCAGAGCCATTCGGCAAATCGGCTACGATCGGCGCGAGAAACCATTTATGCGACCTCCTGAGTGTTTCCATCACCAGGCAAGGCACGCACCGCATCTACAAAAGCAGCGCCCCGCAGTTCAAAATTCGGATACTGGTCAAAGCTCGCACAGGCGGGCGATAACAATATGGCAATCTCTTCCGCCTCATCTTCCGCGGCTTCTTCTGCAGCGTCGATAACGGCCTGTGAAAGCGTTCCGCTGATCTTGTACGGAACCCGTCCATCCAGCGTCTTGGCAAAATCTTCCGCAGCTTCGCCGATCAGGAAGGTTTTCACGATCTTCGGAAAGTACTCGTCCAGCGAGGAAATGCCTCCGGCCTTTGCACGGCCACCGGCGATCCAATAGATCCTATCGAAACTGGACAATGCCCGCGCCGCGGCATCTGCATTGGTTGCCTTGGAGTCGTTGACGAAGAGGACACGGCCCTGCTTCGTGACGATTTCCATGCGATGGTGAAGCCCAGGAAAAGACTTCATCGCGGCGGCTATCTTGTCAGCAGGCAATTCCAGGGCGCGAAGGGCAGCAAACGCGGCAGCTGCATTTTGACCGTTGTGATCGCCGCGCAAGCTGTCGATCCCGCCGAGCAGTGCGACTTCGTTCTGGGTGCCGTCATGGGCTTCGATCAATCGACCGTGGCGCGCATAGATGCCACTGGTCAGTTCCTTTTCTCCGGCGATCCGGCAAACCGGCTTGCGCGCCAGTTCCAGCCGGTCAGCAATCGTTGAAGACATGAGATCGTCCACACCGACGACAGCCACCTTTGCGCCGGCGACAAGCCGTTCCTTGATGGCGGCATAGTTTTCCATGGTGCCGTGCCGGTCGAGATGATCCGGCGACAAGTTCATGTGAATACCGACGGTCGGATCAAGGGTCGGTGCCAGATCAATCTGATAGGAAGAGCACTCAACGACATAGTGACGACCCGGCCTCGGCGGCTCCAGCTCAAGCACCGGCGTGCCGATATTGCCACCGATCTGCACATCCAGTCCAAGCTCCTTCAGAAGATGGGCAACGAGTGCAGTGGTGGTGGACTTGCCATTCGTTCCGGTGATCGCGATCAGCGGGGCGCTCGTGCAAAGCTTCCGGCGTTCGCGGCAAAACAGTTCGACGTCTCCGACAATCTCCACACCGGCTCCACGGGCAAGATCCACGGACCAATGCGGTACCGGATGCGTCAGCGGAACGCCTGGCGCAAGTACCAGTGCCGCGACAGCGGACCAGTCCAACTCCCGCAGGTCCTGCGTCTGCAGTCCTTCGGATGTCGCCTGTTCAACCCGCGACTTGTTGTCGTCGAAACAAACCACATCCGCCCCGCCTTCCTTCAAGGCATGCGCAGTTACCAGTCCCGACCCGCCAAGCCCGAAAAGAGCGACTTTTCTGTTCTCGAATGTGGTGACTGGGATCATTAGGCTTACCTCAGCTTCAGCGTGGCAAGACCGATCAGGGCAAGCACGACCGATATGATCCAGAAGCGGATCACGACCTGACTCTCGGTCCATCCCATGATCTCGAAGTGGTGATGTATCGGCGCCATCCTGAAGACGCGCTTGCCGGTCAGCTTGAAGGATATGACCTGAACGATAACCGACACGGCCTCAAGCACGAACAGACCGCCGATGATTGCCAGAACGATTTCGTGTTTGGTGGCAACGGCGATAGCACCAATCATGCCGCCAAGTGCGAGCGAACCGGTATCGCCCATGAAGATCGCGGCGGGAGGAGCGTTGAACCACAGGAAGCCGAGGCCTGCACCGATCACCGCACCGCAGATGACAGCCAGTTCACCGGTGCCAGCGACGTGGTGGATCTGCAGGTAGTTGGCGAATACCGCATTACCGGACAAATACGCGATCAGGCCGAAGGACGCGCAGGCAATCATAACCGGAACGATCGCAAGCCCGTCCAGACCATCAGTCAGGTTCACAGCGTTGCCCGCGCCGACCATGACAAAGGCAGCAAACGGAATGAAGACAAGACCGAGATTGAGAGTGAAATCTTTCAGGAACGGGAACGTAATAGCTTCAGAGAATTCAGACGTGTCCAGAAGCGTGACAGCGAAGGCAGCCGAGGCAGCGATCAGGAATTCCAGTCCGAGCCGTGCCTTGCCACCGAAACCCTTGTGCGATGACTTCGTCACTTTCAGATAGTCGTCGTAAAAGCCGATGCTGCCGAAGCCCAGGGTTACCCCTATCACCACCCATACGTATGGATTGGAAAGATCCGACCACAAAAGCGCGGCAACCAGAGCGCCCGAGAGGATCATCAACCCTCCCATCGTAGGGGTACCCTTTTTGGTCAGCAAATGGCTTTCCGGGCCATCGGCCCGGATCGGTTGACCGTGCCCTTGCCGGATGCGCAGGCTGGCAATGATTTTCGGTCCGAACAGAAAAACAAAAAACAGCGCAGTCATGATCGCGCCGCCGGTTCTGAACGTGATGTACCGGAACACGTTCAACGCCGAGACCTGATCAGCAAATTGCCCCAAAAAATAAAACATCAGTTATCCCTTATGCCACCGCGGCATCGTCCGCAGGCGGATATTCCTTCTTCAGTGCTTCAACAAGCGGCCCCATTCGGGTTCCAAGCGAACCCTTGATCATTACGACATCGCCCGGCCTGACATCCCGCAGAATCGCCTCTTCCAGATCCTGCGCCTCTTCGCCGTAGTGGGCACGAAGCTCGTGCGGCAGCAGCTCCCAAAGCGAATGCATGTGCGGTCCGGCGCAATAAACCGCGTCCGTACCGGCGTCAACAATCGGCTGAAGCAGATCCGCATGAAGGCGGTTTGCTTCCGATCCCAGCTCCCTCATGTCGCCGATCACCGCAACGCGGCGCCCCGGGCGGACAACAGGCGCTTCGGCAAGAACGGCAAGCGCTGCCCGCATCGATGCGGGATTGGCGTTGTAGCTTTCGTCAATCACGTAGAACTCGCCTTCATTCACAGACAGGCGTGTCACCTGACCGCGACCCTTGGGCGCGTGCATTGTATCGAGAACAAGTCCTGCCTTTGCGAGATCCGCTCCAAGATCGCAAACGGCGGTCAGGACAGCGAGGCTGTTTTTCACGTGATGCTTTCCAGGTGCCCCGATCTTGTAGGTGATTTCCTGACCCAGGATGGTCGCATCAACACTGGAGCCTGACGGAAAGCTCACCACCTTTTCCAGATGGCTGTCAGCCGTTGGGTCTTCGCCGAATGTATGAATGCTGGGAACACCAGCGGTAACCGCGAGAAACTTGAGCAGATCGAACTGGCGATTGTCCTTGTTGAGGATAGCGATCCCGCCAGGCTCAAGTCCGTCGAAAATCTCTGCCTTGGCCTGGGCAATCTTTTCGACACTGTCAAAGAACTCCAGATGCACTGGCTGCACCGTTGTGATGATGGCGACATGAGGTCGAACCATCTTGACCAAGGGAGTGATTTCGCCCGCGTGGTTCATGCCGATCTCGAAGACACCGAAATCGGTGTCCGACGGCATGCGCGCGAGAGTAAGGGGCACGCCCCAATGATTGTTGAAGGAGGCTACGGAGGCGTGGACCTTGCCCGATTCGCCGAGCGTCAATCTCAGAGCTTCCTTGGTTCCGGTCTTTCCAACAGAACCGGTGACTGCCACGATCCTGGCACTGCTTCGCGCGCGGGCTGCTATTCCAAGCTTGCGCATCGCGTCCAGCGGATCCTCAACCAGGACGTATTTGCCGTCCTCGGGAAGTTCGGAAAGCCTTCCTTCGTCAACAAGGGCTACCGAGGCTCCGGCCTCCAGAGCCGCCGCCACATAGTCGTGGCCATCCAGATGGTCTCCCTTGATCGCAATGAAAGCATCTCCGGGCGCGAGTGTCCGGCTGTCGATGGAAATTCCGGTAATGTCCTCACTGACATCACCCCATTTGCTGCCGCCCGCAGCTTCAACAAAAGCGTCTAATGTCCAAAGAGGTTCGCTCATGTGTTTCCTTCGAGGCTGATGGCGCGCGTGACGGCTTCGTGGTCAGAAAAGGGAATCACTGTGTCGCCAACAATCTGGCCCGTTTCGTGGCCTTTTCCGGCAACGCACAGGATATCACCCGCCTGGAGACGGCGAACCCCCTCCGCAATCGCTTCATACCTGTCACCGATTTCCAATGCACCCGGCGCTCCCTTCAAGACTGACTTGCGGATCGAAGCCGGGTTTTCCGAGCGTGGATTGTCGTCTGTGACGATCACAAGGTCCGCATGACGCGCAGCAGCTTCGCCCATCAACTCGCGTTTTCCAGGGTCTCTGTCGCCCCCGGCACCAACGACAACGGACAACTTCCCTTCTGCAAACGGCTTCAGCGCCGCCAGGGCATTGTCCAGGGCATCGGGTTTGTGGGCATAATCGACAAAGACAAGACCGCCATCACTGGTCCTGCCTGCGAGCTCCAAACGTCCGGGGGCTCCTTTGAGATTTTCCAGTGACCGCAAGACCGCGCCGGTATCAATGCCGGCCGCGATGGCAAGGCCGGCTGCTATCAGAGCATTGGAAACCTGAAAGCGACCGATAAGCGGCAGTGTCACCTTGTATTGTCCGCGTTCCGTTTCAAGCGTCAGGTCCTGTCCGGCACCGGACGGCTTCAGACCAGTCAGCCTGAGGTCTTTTCCCGACACGCCGACAGTGAAGATCCGTTGGCCGCGCCTTTCGGCAACTTCGATCACCCGGTCCGCATATTTCTCGTCCGGATCGACAACAACCGTACCGCCCTCCGGCAGCAACTCGTCGAAGAGACGAAGCTTCGCTTTCAGGTAGTCCTCGATTGTCGGATGATAGTCCATGTGATCTCGGCCCAAATTGGTAAAGGCCGCAGCTGTCAATTGCACACCATCAAGGCGATGCTGGTCCAACCCGTGGGACGAGGCTTCCATGGCAGCGTGATTGATGTTTTCGGACCGGAGCTCGGCAAGCTCCTTGTGCAGGGCCACCGGATCGGGCGTTGTAAGACCGCCGTAACTTTCCCCGCCGGGCTTGATCGTCCCGAGCGTTCCCAGGCTTGCAGCCGGGTGGCCTGCAGCTTGAAAGATCTGACGAACAAAATGGGCAACAGAGGTCTTCCCGGCCGTGCCCGTCACGGCGACAATCGTGTCTGGCTGGGCACCGCAGAAGCGCGCTGCCATCCGGGCAAAGATCTGACGAGGCTCGGCAACACCGATAACCGCTACATCCTTGCCAACATTCGACCGAATGGCATCAGCGGCATCGCTTGCGCACACAATAGCAACAGCCCCGGCCGCAACTGCGTTCGGGGCAAACTGTGTTCCATCTACCGTGGAACCTTTGAAGGCTGCAAACAGAGAGCCGGGCTGTGCGTTCCGGCTATCCGCCGTCAACCCGGTTATCGTCAGCCCCTTTGCCGTTTCCGGCAGGTTCAAGCCGGCGGCCAAGTATTCAAGATCCATCTCACCTGATCTTTCGGTTTGTGCGTCGTCTTCTTGAAGCTGTGGTTGAAAATCGGATTTCGGCTGCGACCCCGCCGATCTTCAAAGCTTCCTGTTTGTCTCCTTAATAGGAAATCTCGATCGGTTCATCCCCTTTGCCGAAGCGTGGCATCACACCGAGCATGGGAGCGGAGCGGCGGATGATCGCACCGGCGGTCGGCGCTGCGTTGAGACCGGCGGTCGCGCCAATGCCTTCGCGCTCCGGCTTCGGCTCATCGATGACAACCAGAACCACGTAACGCGGATCGTCCATCGGGAAGGCCGACAGGAACGAATTCCGGCGTTTGTTGTTGACGTAACGCCCGTTCTCGATCTTTTCCGCTGTCCCGGTTTTTCCGCCAACCGTATAACCTGGAACATCAGACCGGCGTCCGGAACCGGAAAGCACATTGAGGCGGAACAGGTAGCGCATCATCCGACTGACTTCAGGAGAAATAACCTGTTTGCCAAGGGCTTGGACATCTTCCGGACTACGCGGCAGGAAGGTGGGCGGAAGCAGGGTACCGCCATTGACGACTGCGGCCGCCGCAACGGCTGTTTGCATTGGCGTGACGGAAAGGCCGTGGCCGAAGGAAATCGTCATAGCCGCAAGATCACTCCACTTCCTCGGCAGAAGCGGCGCTGCGTTTTCAGGCAGCTCGGTCTTCAACCTCTTGGTCAGGTGCAACCTTTCCAGGAATTCTTTCTGGCGGGCGACACCCGTTGCCAGCATCATCTTAGCGGTGCCGATATTGGACGAATAGATGAAGATTTCCGGCACGGACAGGATGCGGTTTTTCCCGTGGAAATCCGAAATTGTACGGCCGGCGGCACGGATCGGTCGTGTTGCGTCGAAACTGTCGTTGATCGAAACCGTTCCGGAATCAAGCGCCATGGCTGTCGTGAATGCCTTGAAGACCGAACCCATTTCAAAGACCCCGCCAGTGGCACGGTTCAGGCGATCTTTCTGAAGGGCCTGCGAACGGTCGTTGGGGTCATAGTCAGGCAAGGAAGACATGGCGACCACTTCACCAGTCTTGGCATCGAGCACGATGCCGGCCGCAGCAATTGCACGGTAGCGTTCCATTGCCTTGACCAGTTCATCGCGCACGACATGCTGAACGCGCAAATCAACCGAGAGCCTGACAGGCTCCATTGTGCGGTCAGACGCGAAGCCAAGCGACTGAAGATCAGCAAGCCATTCGTTGTCGATGTATTTTTCGATCCCGGCGAGGCCCTGATTGTCGACATTCACTGAGCCGACAATGTGCCCTGCCGTCGGACCACCAGGGTAGAAACGCTGATTTTCGGACAGAAACCCGACGCCCGGAAGGCCGAGATTATGGACCTCAGCAGCCTTTTGAGGTGTCATTTCCCGTTTCAGCCAAACGAACCCGGTCCCGCTCTCAAGTCGGCGGCGTACCAGTTTCTCGTCCAGCTCCGGCAGAACCCGGGTCAACCCTTCGACTGCTTCATCCACGTCGATAATGCGACGCGGTTCGGCATAAAGGGATGCGGTCTTGATATCCGTCGCCAGGATCTCGCCGTTGCGGTCTATCAGGTCCGGCCGGGAAGCTGAAATGGAATCCTGAGCAGAGATCCAGGCACGGGATGGCGCCTCTTCCATCTGAGCCAGCAGCACGAGACGACCGGCGATCGCAACATAGACACATGCGAACGCAAGCATCGCCACATAAACACGGGACTTGACCGCACTCGATGAAACGGATCCTCGCGCTGCCCTTGGGTGCGCACGTCTCACCTGAAGAAAGCTTGCCGGTTCGCTTACCATCGTCATCGTTCAGCCCCTCACCGGATCACTGCCGATGAGCCGGCATAACCGCCCATCTGGTTGGAGCCGCCAATAGGTTCCAGCATGACCGGACGAGCCGGAAGGTCTTCCGGGGTCACGATCTGCTTCACATCCAGCGAGTCCAGTTGAAGATATTCATTGTAGCGTTCGACCAGAGCCTGCAGCCGGTCAGGCTTGTTCAGAAGACTCCATTCAGCCTTCAAATGCCGGATCGTGTTCCGCTCTTCGTCGATCTGACGTTTGAGTTCGGCTACCTTTTCAGCCGACTTCGTTGCCGCCAGCTTCATGTCGTAGACGGTCGCTGCACCGATCACGACCGCCAGTATGAACAGGATGTTCAGCGTTCGAACCATCGTCAGCCCCCTAACCCATGAAATTCCGCCAGGCGCGGTACACCTGCGGCATGAACGTCCAGTTCTCGCGACGGTGCCTCAGTGCGCCGCCCCGCCCTGAGCTTTGCCGAACGGGCACGCGGATTTTGATCCGTCTCTTCGGCAGCCGCCTCAACTGCCTTGCGCGTCAGCAATTCAAATGTCGCAGGCGGCACTTCCTCCTCCGGCATGTGCCTGGACCCGCCGCCCCGGGTCCGCGTCCGGTCCTGAAAGAACCGCTTCACGATCCGGTCTTCCAGGGAATGAAAACTCACCAGCACAAGCCGGCCGCCCGGCCTCAAAATCCGCTCCGCCGCGCCCAGCGCTTCGGCCGCCTGGTGAAGTTCACCGTTTACGTAGATCCTGAGAGCCTGGAATGTTCGCGTTGCCGGATGGATCTGCGCTTTCTTGGGCGAACGGCCAAGCACCTTCTCGATCAGATTTGCCAGTTCCAGTGTACGACTGAAGGGCTTTTCCTTCCGCGCCTTGTCGATTGCGTGCGCAACCGTTGTCGCTCGCTTCTCTTCGCCGAGCAGACCGATGATGCGGATCAGATCTTTGACGGGCAGCTCGTTTACGACATCGGCAGCAGAAGGCCCCGCCTGTTCCATGCGCATGTCCAGCGGGCCATCGCGCAGGAACGAGAACCCGCGATCAGCCTCATCGAGCTGCATTGAGGAAACGCCGAGATCGAGCACGACACCATCGACACCCTCGAAGCCTTGCTCCCTTGCATGGGTTTCCAATCCGGCAAACTGGCCCGGCACCAGTATCAACTGCCCTGCCGCCTGCTTCACCAGTTCCTGACCACCTGCAATCGCATCGGGATCCCGGTCTATGCCGACAACCTTCGCACCGCGTTCCAGGATCGCGCGGGAGTAACCACCGGCACCGAAGGTACCGTCAATGATCACCTCCCCCTTCTGCGGATCGAGCCATTCCAGGACCTCATTAAGGAGAACCGGCACATGACGCTCAGGTCCGCCAGCGTCAGAAGCAGCATCTCTGTCGCTATGCGCCATCATGCCAGCTCTCCTTGTGAAGGTACGGGGACTTGCCCCGACAGCATCGCGAGCGCGCGCCTTTGGGCCTCTGCGCGGTACTCGCGGAACTTTTCCGGCTCCCAGATCTGGAACTTGTAGTTCATGCCGACGAAGGTGACCTGGTCGGTGATACCGGTGTGGTCACGGATCATATCGGAAATGACCATCCGGCCATCGCCGTCGATTTTCGGGTTCTCACTTGCGCCGAACAAGGCGATCGCCAGGGCATCGTGATCCGGCGACAGTTTGGAAAAGGCCTCGGAGCGCTTGTTGATTTCAGCAAGCAACTCGTTGCCGCCAGCATCGACCGCTTCGCAGTGGGATGAGGTGATGCAATAGAGGCCTTCAAATCCGTCTCTCGCCAATACCGCTCGGAAAGGCGCCGGGATCGACACGCGACCCTTGGCGTCCAGCCGGTTGGTAAAGTGAGAAACAAAGCCGGACATAAATCCCCTCGAAGCGGGTCCTACCCCGCTGAAATCCCCTAAATCACCCTTGAGAAGAAACGGCCAGCTACCTGCCAAGGACATGCAAAATGCGAAATTGACTCTTTCCGAGCCGTTAAAGCGATGTCCTAAGCCCTACTGAAAATGGGCCCGCACTCCCCTTCCTGGGTTCATATGGGATACCATGGGAAATCATGGGCGGTCAATGGAACCACATGGATTCCGGCTCGATTTGATCGCACACGACCCCGTCGAACCACCTTATTTGAATCATGCTTAATGAAGCCTTGACAGAAAAGGAGAATCGGATTCGCAGGATTACCGAGGTTTTGGATTTCCGCAGCACCTAAACCGGCAAAAATTGCCTAGTTTGAAAGACTTGTGGAGAACGAATGATGTTGAAACGATTTGCGCTGCGTCGAAGCGGAAGAACCTGTCACGTGCAAATGCACGTGCACTAGAAGATGCAAAAACCCCGTTATTCACCCATACCATCCGGGTGATGACCGAAGGAATAATCAGCGATGTCCGTAGCCTTGAAACCAATAAGTTCAGTTGACAGATCCTGCGTGACAAACATGTTTCAGCTCTACATGCATGACATGTCCGAGTTTACGCAATTGGGAGTTTCGGGCGAAGGCAAATACGAGTTTGATCAGAAGATCATAGACGCGTATTTCCACGAAGCTCAGCACTTCCCCTATTTCATCGTCCATGAAAATGACCTGGCGGGCTTTGCTCTCGTCAGGCAGCACCCGTACGACAAGACCGTGCTGGACATGGGTCAGTTCTTTGTTCTCAGGAAGCACACCCGCAAGGGCGTCGGGCAAAGAGCTTTCGAGTTGTGCCTGCAAAAACATCCCGGACAGTGGCAGGTTCGCGTACTTCCGCGAAATCTACCAGCCCAATCTTTCTGGAAAAAAACCGTATCGAAGCTGACCGGAAACGAGTTCAGTAGCCGGACGGCGGACTACCAGGGCCACGACATGACCTTCTTGAGCTTTAATTGTTAGGACCTGGATCGAAAAGGACGCCACACGCACCAAGGCGCCGCGCAGTTACGCGACGCCTTGTCATTTAAGATGCACCTAAAGCCGAGATTAAAGGAGCAGATCGGCATTCCCCAGAGCCTGCAACTGCTCGGCAATGCCCCCGTTATCCATGATAACGGTGTTCCAGTCAGCGGCCATCAGATTGGAAATCGACAGATCTTCCGCCTGCAGATTTTCAAAAAGATAGCCATGTCCGCCATTGTTCTGCACGGTAATCAGAAGATCGGCACCGACCTCCTCGATGAGAACGTCGGAGACGGAAAGACTGCCGAAATCCAGAATATCTTCCGACGGGTCGAAGTTCTGAATGGCGAACATTCGGCCCCAGTCCCATTTGACCTCCACTGTGTCCGGCCCGGATTGCAAAATGATGTCCTCGGAACCATCCAACGGTATCCCGGGTTTATCCGGCGTGCCCGGATCTTCAGGAGTGACCGGCTCATCCGGATCGGTATCCGGAAGCACGCCGATGCCGTCGCGAACCTGATATCCGTCGGTCGTTTCACCTGCTGGCGCCTCAGGCGTCAGAAGCCCCGCCCTTGATACAAGCGATACGTCTTCCTGATCGACACCAAAGGGGACTTCCAGATTGTCCTCCATGACCTGGTCGTGGTGGAATTCCAGGTTGCCTGGCACAAGATCCGACTTGCTGATGCCGGTGAACGTGAAACTCTGTCCGCTTGGCAGGGAGCTGATCACCAACCCTTCCGAAGTATCCTCGACATTCAGTCGCTCTCGAGTACCGAAATAGAGGAAACTGATCTTTTGCGTTGCCGGATCAAAATCGTCGATGACCTGGCTTTGGCCGTATTCATGCGAACGAATGTAGACAGTATCGGCATCCCGCGGTCCGATCCCGGTCTCCCACGAGAGAATACCGCCGAGATCCTGCCGCAGATGCTCATTGCCGACGACGCCGAAATTCTCGATCGACAGTTCCGACACTTCCACGCCTTGCAGGATCAGCATGTCGGGACCCCAGGGATTGTCGATGACTGGTTCTCCATCAGGTGTCATCGTCAGAATGAGGCCATGAACGGATGCATTGCCGAAGTCGATTTCATCAGTTGCGGGATTGAAACCGACAATGTCATCGGTGCCGTAATCTGCTGACCAGACCACCCCGCCCCGGTCACTTGCACCTGCAGGCACAGGCGGGTTGGACCCGTCCGTGTCGTAGACGATATCAAAACCGCCCGTCCCCGGTGTCACGACGGTTTGCCCGAGAAGACCGGCAACCTCGTTCAAGGCGCTGTCTTCGGCGACCATGAAATTGTTCATCGTGAGATCGCTTAGGGAAACTCCGGTCAACACAGTCTCGCTGACCAGTTCCCCGGAAGGCGTCGTCACGGAGATGGTCAATCCCGCTGATGTGTCGACAACATCCAGACTGTCTGCGGTCACGCCGCTTTCCAAATGCACCATATCCGTTGCCGGGTTGAAATTGTCGACCACACGGGACGGACTGTCCGGAGAGATCATGATCATTTGCGACCCGACCGGTGTTCCCGGATCCTCCGGCTCAACCGGGTCGGTTCCACCCTCATCGGCAGAACCGACCTGAGACAGAATTTCCTGACCGGTGTCGGCATTCATGATCGTGAAGTTGGCAGGTGAGAGATCGTCCAGGGAAACACCTTGCAAAGTGACGGTCTGGTTGTTCGATGCCATGGAAAAGACGACAGATCCGTCCACTTCGGAAACATCGATCGCTTCCGGCCCGAACCAGTCGACGAAGATCGTGTCGTTTTGCGGGTCGAAGTCGGCGAAGGTACGGTTTGTGCCCCAGGCCCAGGTGATCACGACTGTTGCCGTTGCAGCCGTAACCCCCGCAGTCCCGTTCCAACTGTCAGGACTGGGCTGCGGCACCGGAGTGTCCGGAACGTCGGGTGTATCCGGCTCATCGGGCGTATCCGGTTCGTCCGGAGTATCGGGGTCGCCTGGCGTGTCAGGCTCATCTGGAGTATCGGGTTCATCCGGAGTGCCGGGCTCGTCGGGCACTGTCGAACCGTCACCGATCAGCGCAAAAATCTCTTCAGCTGCCCCCGCATCCAGGATGGTGAAATTCGCTTTGCCGAGATCAGCGAGCTGAACGCCGGCCAACGTCGTTGTCTGACTGTTGGAGGGAACCGCGAACACCACACCCGCCGCTGTTTGGGTTACGTCAAGATCGGCTGCTCCAATCCAATCAATGAATATCGTGTCCGCTTCCGGATCAAAACCGTCGACGACATCATCTTCGCCCCAGGCCCAGGTGATCACAACATCCGCGGTTGTTTCATCGACATCTGCAGTGCCGTTGCCGTCATCGCCTCCAGGCGAGCCACCCGGATCAGGAGTATCTCCACCGGGCGTCCCCAGTCCCTCATCCCCTGTCAGTCGATCCTCGAAATAGCTGATCATGTCCGCGCTCGATGGAGACTCATAACCTCCAAACTGATCGATATACTGAAGAATCGATGTACCGTATTCGTCCGTGCTGACAGCTCCGCTCTGAAGCAGAGAAGCCGTGCCCCATGCACCGCGCAAATGGGCTGCTGCAAGGATTCCGGTCAGCGTCAGCTCAACCGTGACCGTCTGGCCGTTTTGAACATAACTTGCTTCCTGGCCAATAAAGTCGCTGAGCGACTTCCCGCTGCCGGCAAGCTGGGTTTCCAGCACCTGAAGATTGTATCCGAACGCCTCCTGGATCGCGACGGTCTGGGCTTCCTTGGTCATGAACTCTTCCAGTGAATTCACGCCGTTTTTGCCGGTCCACGTTCCGTCCCAGGTATTTGTAGATGCCCCATTTCCGTAAAAGACATCATCGTCGTAGTAACCCAGGTCAATGAGGAGAGCTTCACCGAACTGATACCCGACGAAGCCAAGAGAATTCATTGACCGATAGGCCATGGCTTCCCATTCGGAGTCGCTCAACTCCGACCAGCTGGCGTAACTCGGAAAATGGTCTTCGACCGGACCACCTGCCCATTGGTCCAGCTGCCAGTCCTGAATAATACCCGCATCATAACGCTCCCGGTCCCAACCCGATTCGAAAGCCAGAAGTGCCCCTAAAAAGTCTTCAAACGTTCCCGTCATGGTTATCCCACCTATCTTGAACAGAATCACTCAAGATTAGAAAGGAACAGCGACTGAAAATTGGACGTAAAATTAAATATTAGAGACCATATTGTGGCAAGAAACACAATTTGACCAAATTTATACTTGGAATGCAAAGTACTCTTACAAAACACACGAAATATAGATTTATTCCCGTATCGAGTGAAAATATTTGTTAAAAATGACAAGGTGTCACTCGAACTTCAACCGAAAGTGCGGCCTTGCTTCGTCTCCCTCGGCGTTTCGCCAAACTGCTTTTTGTAGGCAACAGAGAACCTGCCGAAGTGGCGGTGCCCGGATCTGTCTGCTATTTCCGCAATTGAATGATTGCCGTTGTCAGAGAGCAGCAGGTGCCTGGCAAACTTCATTCTGGCTCTTTGAAGATACTGGATTGGACTGCAACCGAGTTCCTTTTTGAAGATTATCTGAAGATTGCGGGGTGTTGTACCCGCATGCCCGCAAATCTCCAGGAGGCTGATGTCCTCATCAAGCCGCTCATGCATGAGCGACAAGGCGCGCTTCAGTATCGCCGGAGCAGCTCCGCTGTCACCGCGCTCAAGAAGGGGCGAGATCGTGTTCGGCTGACTGTTGAGCAGCGACATGACCAGCCCTTCTTCAAGATACTGCTGTCGCTGATCCAAGGTCCTGAATGAGTTGCCCTCTTCAGCCGCACGGAAGACGCCTCTCAGCGCCTGAGTCCAGCCTTCACCCTCGGACTTTTCCAGATTGAAATCCGGTCTGAACCGAACCTTTCCAACCGACCGACCAGCCATTCTGGTGGCAATCTCCTGCATGTAGGACTGTTCGATCTGCAACAGCATTTGTTCACAGCCCGCATGCCAGCGCATGGAGGTGTGACGGTCCGGATTAAGGATCGCGCCCATCTTCGGCGTCGAGAAAACCGACTGACAGCCGTTCTCGATCCGAGCGGAGCCGGCAATCGGAATCTGGATCAGGAAAAATTCGGAAAGTTCTCCCGGTTCAATCGTTACATCGGCACCGTATCGGATGTAGTTGAGCGAAACACGGCAACCATCGACCCTGTTCTGGCGCGCATCAAACCGGTCACTTGAGGACATGCGCTCCAGTCGGTGGCTACAGAAATGCCGCGCAACGATCTCCCTCGCTTCGTCAACATCGGCCGTTTCGAAGCGACTGAACTGATTGAGCGGAGATCTGCTTGCTGCCTGAACCACCATTCTGGAAGGATGCCGTCCAATTAAAACGCAATCAAGCCGCAGTGGCCCCGGATTGCGTCATTTTACTGCACCCGGCCAATAAATTTCGCTTTCTGGATAAAACAATTCGTCCTGACCGGCTTAGCCTTTTTTCTCATAAACGCAGTCAACGCGATCCATGAGGAGGGGAAACCAATGCAAAACGGAGCCGGCATAACCACGGCACAGGCAGGTCTCGACAACGTCAGCTGGAATGTTGTCGGTCATACCTACACACCCAAGGTCCATAGCACCAACGCCTTCATCTGGCATGCAGTCGTCCCGGCTGAAACGTTTGTGCCGCCACACATTCACCCGACACAGGACGAGTGGATCGTCATGCTGGAAGGAGAACTCGAAGTGGAAATGGGAGGTCAGGTCCACAAAGCAAAGGCGGGCGACACAGTCCGTATGCCGATGGGCGAAGCACACGGCATTTTCAATCGTTCCGGAAAGACTGCGACCTGTGTCTTCGGAGTTGCTCCCGCGCGCAAGCTGTTCGACCTCTTCGGCGCGCTTGACGGCGTGACCGATCCAGAAGAACTGGTCAGACTGTCCGCACTCCATGAAGTCGATTTCCTCCCTCCTCCCGATCAGGCCTGATCGAGCGGTTCATCAACGAGGAAACAAGACTATGACGAAACGGAAGACTGTCGCCGTAATCGGCGGCGGCGTGAGCGGTCTTGCGGCGGCGAAAGCTTTTGACGAACGTGGCCATCGTGTCTTCGGCTTTGAAAGAAGCCACGATTTCGGCGGCGTCTGGGAGCTTTCCCGATCCTATCCGGATGTGCAGACCCAATCGCCAAAGGATCTTTACAGATACACGGACTTGCCCATGCCGGACGACTATCCGGAATGGCCGAAGGGGCCTCAGGTTCATGCCTACCTTCATTCTTATGCCGCCAAACACAAACTGGCGCGGCTGTTTCAGTTGAACACAAATGTGGTCTCGATGGACCGCAGGCAGGATGGTAATCCAGGCTGGACGCTGACACTCGAAGCAGCCGGGAAAAGCTGGACCCAGGATTTTGACTTTGTCGCGATCTGTACGGGTCAGTTTTCGGACAAGAACATCATCTCTCATCCCGGCCAGGATGAGTTTGAAGCCGCCGGCGGTGCGGTCATGCACAGTTCCGAATACACCGACAGTGCGACTGCGAAGGGCAAGAATATCGTTGTCCTGGGTGGTTCAAAATCGGCAACGGATATCGTCGTCAATGCGGCGAAGAACGGCGCCAGATCCGTAACGCTTGTCTACCGGGAGCCGGTCTGGCGCGTGCCTTACTTTGTCGGTGGCATCAACTTCAAACGTCTACTCTACATGCGCGCGCAGGAGCAGCAGTTCAACGGCTGGAATCCATCGCCTCTGGCGAAAATTGCACAAACTGTCTTCAAGCCATTGATCTGGGCCAATTTTCGCGGTCTTGAGGCGTTGCTCAAGTTTCAGCTCAAGTTGAAAAAGTGGGACATGGTGCCTGATGTTCCAATCGAAAAGGATGCTTCCTGTTCGTTACCGATCGTGACGCCCGGGCTTTTCGAAGGGTTTGAAGGCGGCTCTATCAAACCGATCAGAGGAACGATCGATCATTATGAAGACGGCCACGCAGTGCTGACGACGGGAGATCGCATCCCGTGTGATCTTTCCATTCTGGCGGTCGGCTGGAAACTCGGCGTGCCTTATCTGGCGAAAGAGTACCTGGAAAAGTTGATCGAATCCGATGGCCAATATCGTGTCTATCGCCTGGCAGTGAACCCGGATCTCCCGGATATGGGATTTGTCGGCTTCAACTCCAGCTTCTGCACGATCTTGTCGGCCGAAATGATCGCCAACTGGCTGGTTCGCTACGCAGACGGACAATTGGCCAATCAACCGAGCGTCAAAGAGATGCGCGAGAACATCGACACGATGCTGGAATGGCGCAGAAAGGAACGTCCGGCGGCCAAGGTCTATGGTGGACTGTGTTCAGCCCCGTTCCATTTCCGGCACTTCGACGAACTGCTCACCGATATGGGGGCGACCAGAAACAAGCGGTCGAACCCACTGGCTGAACAGTTCTCCTATCCCAACGCAGATGCATTTGGAGAATTCCTCGCGAGCACTCCCCAATACGCGGCGGGATAAGGGAAAGAAAAAGCCAGTCGGCCTGTAAGCCGGGTTCTGTATGGCCCGCTCGCGCGGACGTGACAGCCATTCATCTGGGGCGTCTGTTGCCAGACGCCTCTCGCAACCAACCCGGACAGCTGGCCCGGAAACCGGCCTGGGCCAGGATTGCTCCTTGCCCGCGCTGTCCCTATTCGGTCTTGCTCCCGGTGGGGTTTACCGTGCCGCTGCTGTTACCAGTAGCGCGGTGGGCTTTTACCCCACCCTTTCACCCTTACCCCAGCAAGCTGGGGCGGTTTGCTTTCTGTGGCACTTTCCCTAAGGTCGCCCTCGCCGGGTGTTACCCGGCACCGTGTTTCCAAGGAGCCCGGACTTTCCTCCCCCGCGGCCTTTCGGCACTTGCGGCAGCGGCTGTCCGGCCGACTGGCGCTAGCGGACTTAAGAGGCTTTGCTCTTTAGGTCAAGCAACTGCAGCCTTCAAGCTCCTGTTTCCATGGGATCTTATGCCGCTTTCAGAATTCGGTAGGCCAGATCAGGCACAACCCGGTGCAAAGCAAAAAGAAAAGGAACTCGCCCCAACCGGATCTCATCCTGACGCCTTGCGAGACCGGTAATGATTTTCTGAGCTGCCTCGAAAGCCGACAACGCCTTGTCTCCTTTGCCCGCGGCCATGCGCGTCACGATCAGATCGGGAACAACTTCCGTCACCCCGACTGCCGTGCCTTCCAGCTGATATCGAAGTGCTCTGGCAAAATTTGAAAGACCTGCCTTGGAAGCACAATAGACCGGAGCCGATTTCTTCGGGACCCGTGCAAGCGCTGATGAGATCACAACTACACGGGCCTCGGCGGCCTGCTTGAGCAATGGCAAGAGCTCAATGGTCAGTTCGATCGGCGCCAGCAGGTTGACCAGCAGCTCCGTCTCAATACGCTCAATCGGCGTGCAGTTATTGGCAAAATCGTAAGCGAACTGAAGAGCTGCGTTGTGAACAAGTAGATCCACCGGTTGCTCAAGTTCGTGAACAGCAGCCAGAAAGCACCGCCGTCCCTCCGGTGATGCAAGATCGGCACAGACCGTGATTACATCCCGATGACATTCCTGAACTTCATCCAGTGCGCTTTGTGTTCGCCCGCAGATAATGAGTCGATACCCCTGCTCGCTGAACAGCCGGGTGAGCTCCCGTCCAAGACCGATCGCACCGCCTGTCAGAACAACTGTCTTCTTTTCCGGCATCCCAAGTGTCTCCAAAACTGAATTTGGTGTCATCATCAGGACTGGAGCGGAGGATCGCATTAACCCGGGTTAAGAAGTGTTCCGCGCGGCGCGTCTGCCACGAATTCTGGAAAGCGCCACCGGCGTGATGCCGAGATAGGAGGCGATGTGGTACTGTGGCAGTCGCGGAGATACGCTGGCAAAGTCCTTCAGAAACGCTTCGTAGCGTTTGGTCGCGTCGTCCAGCAAGAAAGACGCTTCCCGCTGTTCCTTCTGCAGTGCCAGTCTGACGATGAAGCCGTTGATGATCCGCTCCCATCGGAAATCGTCTGCCCTCAAACTTCGAACCAGGTCCATCGGCAGACAGACAAGCAACGTTTCTTCCAGGCTTTCGGTAAAGAAGGGCGATGGTTCGGATTGGAGAAAGGAGGAGAGACAGGTCACGACGCTACCTTTCGTGACGAAGTTCTTGTTGAACTCCCGACCATCCGGGGTCACGTAGAAATAGCGCACCAAACCGGAAATGATGAAGTAAAGATCCTCCAGCCGGTCTCCTGCCGCAAACAGGATTTCTCCCGGTTCAACCCGCTTCACCCGAGCCTGGCCGAAAATAGGCTGCATATCCAGCTCCTGGCTGCCACTCAGCAGCTGAAGACGATCGCAGAACGCCCGTACAATCTGGCTTTTTTCCTCAAGGTCACAGTCGATCACATCTGCCTCGCAGCATAGTTGAAGGTTCCTCTGCCGGACAAAATTCTCTGTCGACCTTTGCGAACCTATCCGGCCCAAGGGGATACCGACAAGGGATTGATCGATCACAGTCCTGGTTCGGGTTCACAAGCCAAGTGCGGCTCATGTCGGAGCAACACTCCGCCGACAATCACCCACATTCGTGACAGGTGTCCCCCATCCGTGGTCCCCGATGGCGTTCCACCTTTGCTGGCAACCACCGCATCGCACGAACTTCATTTTCCTTGAAGCCGATAACGCATTATCGTCAACCTCTAAGCATGAGATTCGGGGGAGGCGCTCATGAAACAGGCGATCAAGGCGGAAGAAGCTGCGGAGCTTATTCCCGACGGTGCAACACTTCTCATTGGCGGTTTCATGGGGGTGGGAACACCGCAACGCATCATTGATGCCATTGTCGCCAAGGGAACCAGAAACCTGACCATCGTTGCCAACGACACCGCCATGCCGGGCCGCGGCATCGGCAAACTGATTTCCGCGGACTGTATCTCGAAAGTCGTTGCCTCTCACATCGGTCTCAATCCTGAAACACAGCAGAAGATGATCTCCGGTGAGATCGAAGTCGATCTCGTGCCTCAGGGAACGCTGGTGGAACGGATCAGGGCTGCCGGCGTCGGTTTGGGCGGCATCCTGACACCAACCGGTATCGGCACCCTGATTGAAGACGGTAAGGAGCGGATCACTGTTGACGGACGGGACTTTCTACTGGAAACGCCCATTCACGGTGACTTTGCGCTGATCGCATCCTATCGCGCCGACTATGTCGGCAATCTGGAGTACTCCCTGACGGCGCACAATTTCAATCCGGTCATGGCACTTGCCGGAAAGACCGTTATTGCCGAACCGCACTCAATCGTGCCCATCGGCGTCATTTCACCCGACAGCGTGAAGACCCCCGGAATCCTGGTGGATCATCTTTTGGAGAGACAGCCCGATGGAAGCTAAGGAAATCATCGCTCGCCGTGTAGCCCAGGAAATCGAACCGAATACCCTGGTCAATCTCGGCATCGGCTTGCCCTCCATGGTTGCCAATTATCTGCCCAGGGAAGTTCATGTCTTCTTCCAGGCCGAAAACGGCGTCATTGGCCTGGGTGCCCGCCCTCCAGAAGGCATGGAAGACCCGGACCTGACCGATGCAGGCGGTGGGTTCATTACGGCTGTTCCTGGCGCCGCTTCCATCGACAGCGCCATGAGTTTCGGTCTGATCCGGGGTGGACATCTGGACATGACCGTCCTCGGCGGCCTTCAGGTCGATGAACGCGGTTATCTCGCCAACTGGATGATCCCCGGCAAGATGGTTCCCGGAATGGGAGGCGCCATGGACCTTGTTGCGGGCGCCAAGCACGTCGTCGTGGCAATGGTTCATACTGCCAAAGGCAAACCAAAAATCCTGCGCGAATGCGAGTTGCCACTTACAGCACGGCGCAGGGTCAGTCTGATCGTGACGGAAATGGCGGTAATTGAACCTGTCGACGACGGGTTGCTGTTGCGCGAGATCGGGCCCGACATCACGATTGACGATGTCATTTCAGCCACCGAAGCCAATCTGATCATCCGGGGAGAAGTTCCCAGAATGCGTCTCTAACAAGACCGCGAAACAGGTTGTATTGCGGGACCGGCAGCGACGCCCCCGGTTTCCTTCAAAAGGTTGCTCAGAGTATCGACACCCTGGGCGATCTGCTCCGGTGAGGCATCGGCAAATCCCACGATCAGTCCTGATTTGCGACCTTCTCCAAGATAGCAGTTACTGAGTGGAGACACGGCAAACCCGTGCAACTGCATCCGTTTTGCCAAAGCAACATCATCAACCGCCTCTCTGAATATCGTTGTCACTTGCACGTTGCCGGTCGGAATGTCGACCTGTACCCGGTTCCCCAACCGCTGCTGCATCGTATCGACAAGCAATGTGCCTCGCTCTTCATAGATCTGGCGGATTTGCTTCAGATGTTTCTGATAGCTGCCGCTGTCCATGAACTGGGCAAGCGCCGCTTGGGCCTGGACATTTGCCGCACAGCCCATATTGCGCATGAACTGGGTCAGCGGGTCGACCAGTTTCGAAGGCACGACGCAGTAAGCGATGCGCAGGCCCGGCATGAGGCTTTTTGAGAAGGTTCCGAGGTAAATCACCCTCCCCTCTTCCGCCAGACCGTACAAGGCGGCTACCGGACGCCCGGAAAAGAGAAACTCACTGTCGTAGTCATCTTCCAGGATGGTTGCCCCGCTGGTGCCGGCAGTTTCCAGAAGCGCCAGTCGCCGCGTCAGCGGCATGCGCACCCCAAGCGGATATTGATGGGAAGGCGTCACATATATCAGCTTGGGCGAATGGTCCGACAGGTCCATGGCCGCAGCGTTAGCTCCTTGTTCGTCAACGACAAGTGGACGGATCGCCAGACCTGCCGCGTGGAATGCAGTCTTTGCCCCGAGGTAACCGGGGTCTTCCAGCCAGGCCACGTCACCCTGGTCCGCAAGTACCAGTGACAAAAGAGACAAGCTGGCCTGCATGGAACTGGTTATAAGGATCTGATCAGGTTCTGCCCGAACACCCCGTTCGGCTGCAAGATGAAGTGACAGTTGCCGTTTCAACGAAGGCATACCGGTGTAGTTCTGGTACTGAAGGTCCGGGCTTCTCTCCAACCGTGCTGCCCGGCGCAGGCAACGTGCCCAGTTCTCGTATGGGAAACAATCCAGCGCAGGTGCACCTGGTTGCAATGCTCCATGACGAAATGCCCACCCATCGCCGCGCAGATTGAAGGACATAGCCATGCCCCGAGACGAGAGACTGGGCCCTTCTGGTAGTTGAAACCGCTCGGAGATTGTTCCCTCGGGTGGCAGCCCTTCGGTAATCCTGGGCGCCGCACCGGTCCGCAACGAGACAATTCCCTCGGCCTGCAGCAGGTCATAGGCAGCGTTCACCGTGTTCCTGCCAACGCCGAGCATAGCCGCCAACCGACGCGTTGAGGGCAGGCGGGTGCCGGAAGAAAGCAGCCCCTTGCGGACGGCTTCTCGAAAGCCGCGATAAATCTGTTCAGCAAGCGAAACACCGCTGCTTCTGTTCAGGGAAAGAATGCCCTCAGGAAAAACTGGTTCTTTCATTTTATGAAAACCGGATCTTTTACAGATCCAATTTATCGCGCAAATATTCCCGAAACAAGATCAAAACAATAAGGAGACAGAAATGTCCTCTCTAGAGAAGCGGCAGGCCGCCGATTTGCCGAAATATGCGAAAATCAGGCAGATGAACCGCGGTAGCTACGACCAGTCACTCGTTCATGAGATTCTGGACGCCGGATTGGTCGCTCACTGCGGCTTTGTGCATGAAGGCCGCCCCATGGTGATCCCGATGGCCTATGCCCGTATCGGCAACAAGCTCTACATTCACGGAGCCAGCACTACGCGGATCATCAAGAACAACAAGGACGGTGTCCCCGCCAGCCTGACCGTGACGCTGGTTGACGGCATAGTTGTCGCGCGTTCGGCTTTTCATCATTCGATGAACTATCGTTGCGTGATCGTTCACGGTACGGCGCGATTGGTAACCAACCCGGAGGAAGAAGTTGTCGCCCTCGCCGCCATCACGGATCACCTTTTGCCAGGAAGGTGGGAAGAATGCAGAGAAATGCTGCCGAAAGAACACAAGGCAACCGGTGTCCTTGTGCTTGAGATCGAACATGCCAGCACCAAGGTGCGAACAGGTGGTCCGGTGGATGACGAGGAAGATCTCGGATCAGAGATATGGGCCGGAGTGGTGCCGGTCGTCACCGCACTGGGGCAACCTTTTACGGCAGCCGATGTTCCCGAAAACACCCCTGTGCCGGCATCCGTACCTGCTGCAAGCAAGAAGTTTGCCTGAAGGATCGGCGTCATTCAGAAACAAAAAACCCCGCTGAAACTTCAACGGGGTTTTTCTGGCCACGACCTGACCGCCCTGAATCGAGCCTTAGCTCGAAGCGAGAATTCGTTTTACCTTGGTGCAGTAGCGACGGCTGATTGGGTTCATGCGCTTGGCATAGTGGCCAGCATTGTAGCGCAGGATTGTTCCGCACAGATCGCCACCAGCGCGCTTGTGAGCACCGGCGAGATACTTCATGCCCCATTCCAGGTTGGTCTCCGGGTCATACAGACCTTTTGTAGAACCGCGGTAGCCGATGCCACGAGCCGTTGCCGGCTTGATCTGCATGAGACCGACTTCACCGGCGCGACCACGAGCACTCGGATTGAAGTTGCTCTCAACTTCAACAACTGCCTTGGCAATCTTGACCGGAACACCGTGTTTCGCTGCAGCCTTTCGGATCAGCTTGGCATAATCTTGCTTGCTCGAAGGAGTGCTCTTTGCCTTTGCTGTCTGCTTCGTCGCCTTTGGCTTGGCTTTAGCAACAGACTTTGACTTGGGCTTGGGCTTGGCGGTCGACTTCGCCTTTGCAGTCGATTTCGACTTTGATTTTGACTTTGCCGCTGTCTTCTTTTTGGTGCTGGACGACTTCGCTTCTTTTTTCGTGTCTTTTTTGTCGGTGTCCAGAATGTGCAGGACGGGAGCGGATCCGGATCCCACTGTTTCTTTGGCGGCGGCAGCCTCGGTGCCCTTTTCCTTCTTCTTGTCCGTTTCGATGACGTGCAGGATCGGATCAGATCCTGAACCCACTGCCATCGCGGCAGGTGTCATGACGGTTGTTGCATAAGCGAAAAGGCACAGCGCTCCAGTAAGTTTCACGGATGACCGTAACATTCAGTCCAGCCCTTTATTGTTTCGTTGCAGTTGAAATCTGGGGCGGAGAAATGCCGGAGCTATGGGACAAAATTTGGCGCCAACTAATCACGAATTATTTCAATTTATTTCAGTATTTTACCGTGAATCGGTATCAGAATTCGGCAGTTCCTGTAGTTTGTGACTGAAAGTTGCCCCCAATCAGGCATATTTCCGGCTTTCCAGGGAAAGTCTGTGACCGACCTGAATTTTTGGTAATGCGTGGGAAGGCACTTTGGAACAGCTCTCGCTTACCCTCGCGAGCGCTCTTTGAAAAAATGCAATCTGGAAAAAGCCGTCAGGAAAATTCAGTCCGACAACGAGGGAAGTTTTCGAAGGAGTGCATTCAGCGTCTCGATTGTCGACTGATCGACGACACCGTCCACTTTCTCCGGCCGGAAGTGACGTTGAAAGGCCGTTACGGCATTGCGTGTCTGCTGATCAAACGAGCCCGTTATTTCCACCTCGTATCCGTAAAGACCGAGCATGGACTGAACCGCCTCCACAGGTTGGCCGCGATCCCCTTCCTGCATGAAGAGACCGGTACCGATCGGAAATGGTTCCACATAAAGACCGATCCCGGCTTCCGACAACTTGTCCCAGGGAAACAACTCGCCCGGATCTTCCTTTCGGTCCGGAGCAATGTCCGAGTGACCGAGAATCCTCCAGGGAGCAATGCCGTGGCGATTACAAATGTCGCTGACTAGAGCGATGACCGCTTCAATCTGGACTTCCGGAAAGGGCCGGTAACCGAATTCGTGCCCCGGGTTGACAATTTCAACTCCTATGGAACGGGAGTTGATGTCTGCCTCGCCCTTCCAAAAGCTGCGTCCCGCATGCCAAGCACGCCTTGCCTCGGGAACGCACTGCAAGATCGTCCCATCCTCATGAACGAGGTAATGCGCGGAAACCTCCGCACGCGGATCGCACAATCGCTGCAACGCGGCTTCCGCAGTCTGCATACCGGTATAGTGAAGAACAACCGTGTCAATACCGGCCTTACCTGCCCGTTCACCATGATTGGGGGAAGGATGGACCCTCGCCTTAACCCCTGTATCGGTCGTGACGCTCATATGCCTCTTTCCACGCAAATTTTTGCCCAGGCGTCGTTGAGGGCAGCCAGCCGGTCATTTGCAATGCGGACAAATTCCTCAGGAACACCTCTGGCAATCAAACGGTCCGGATGGGTTTCCTGTACTTCGCGTCGATAGTGGGCCTTGAGCTCCTGGTCACTGGCCTCCGGGCCCAGACCGAGCACCTCATAGGGATTGCCGTTATCACGGACATGCCGGGCCAGGACCTTCGAAAACTCACGCTCCGTCAACCCGAAAAGCTCGGCAACGCGCGCAAGATAGGTAATTTCGCTCTCGTGAACGACTCCATCCGCCTTCGCGATGTGAAACAGACCATCGAGAATATCCAGTAAAGTCTTGTGATCGTATGGAAAGAGATCGGCCAGCTTCTTGGCATACACTTCAAAACCGGCAACGTCCTCTTGTGCCAGGTTAAACAGACGCGCAACGTTGCGCTCTTCTCGCGGCGGCACATCGAAAAGCTCTCGGAAGGCCAGAACTTCGTCCGTGGTGACAACACCATCCGCTTTAGCCATTTTTGCCGATAGGGCAATCATTGCGACAGTGAAGCCGACGGTGCTTGTCCCTTCCGGGCGCGCCAGAACTAGCTGGACAAGACGGTCAACGACTTGCGCACCGCCCGATCCAATCGCACTCACAATGCTGCCGATGCTGCTCCAGACGTTCACCAATCAACTCCCATGGGACCGGGTACTTGAGTCACCCAGCTCCACAAGTGCCAGATGAATCAATTGCATGTCTCACTCTTATCGACAGACGGAGGTTTTGGCCAGACGTCGCCGCTTTACGCAGCGTCTATATACCCTTAGCTGATATTCAAGCTAAATACACGTAAACAAAGAGTTTTTCCCTGCCACATGTACGCCATGATTCATGATGGCGAAAGGATTTGCTCTTAATTTGTAAAAACACGTATCTCTTATTGGTGTTTCGCCGGATGGCAGCTCCGCTTGCAAAAAGCAACGTTGTAATTTTTTTCATCTCCATGTCGCTGGTTCTGACGCTGGCGCTCGGGGTCTATGCAAGCAATCGACTGCTTACACACTGGCTTCTCGTGCGGGGACTGGAGAATGCCTTTCAGCCCTATGAGCAAAGTGCGCAGGAATTGCTGCAGGCACTTGTGCAAGAGCAAAACTCGCCGCCGCCACCGGAACTCTCCGGATTGCGGTTGTCAAACCCTCCAGCGGCCCGAGCGGACGTCGCGCCTGAGAAGCTGGAGCAATTCACGAAAAAGCTTCGCGACGGAATCGTTTCTTCACCCATACGAGATGCAACTGTGGTTTTCGCCACATCCGATGGAACATATCGCTTCGTTTTGCCCGAGGCGACGGCAACCAGCTGGTACCAGGAGGGGCTTCTTCAGTCGCGAAACACACTGGCGAACGCGATAAAGTCGCTGGAACACAACGAAACCTTCGTTGCCATACCAGACATGACCTGGCAGGGCCGTTTCGGCAACAACGCCATTGTCGCCTACCGACCAGATGGTGAAGGTTCAAAGCTTCCAGGGCTTCTGGTGCTTTCAAGTCAATCTCAGCTTCTGGCAGACCTGACCCCCTTGATCTGGTCGATCAGCGCCGCAATTGGAGGCCTCTGCCTGATCTCCATTTTCTTCGCAGCTGTACTTTTGTGGATGCGATTTCATGATCAGGTCAAAACAAATCAGAACATTCAGTTTCTTGCCCATCATGATACGTTGACCGGGCTGCCAAATCGGGCAGTCTTCAATGCCCGCCTCACCGAAGCGCTCCGGCTGGCCCAGGCGAAAGCATCGAACATCGGCGTGATGTTGATCGACGTCGACAAATTCAAGGAAATCAACGATACGCACGGGCACGGTACTGGGGACGTGTTTCTACAGATCGTTGGCGAACGACTGAAGGCTGTTTTCGGCAACCACCTGGTTGCACGTCTATCAGGTGACGAGTTTGCCGTTTTGCTGACAACGGTCTCCGATCCAGCTCGAATGACCCGTCTTGCCGCAGACATGATAGCGGCAACGGAGGCGACCTGCCTCATTGAAGGCAAGGACATCAAGATCTCGCTTTCTATCGGGCTTGCAAGAGCAACTGACGGCTCCTGGCGTGCTTCGCGCCTCCTCCACTGCGCCGACCTGGCTCTTTACCGGGCCAAACACAGCGGACGATCCACATTTGCCTGGTACACACCCAACCTGGATGCGGACGCGCAGAAGCGGAAGGAAGTGGAGAACGGACTTATCAAGGCGCTCAAGTTCGATCAGTTCAATCTTGTCTATCAGCCACAATATGCGCTCCGTGACGGCACCATGCGCGGCTACGAAGCTCTGATCCGCTGGGATCATCCGAGCAAAGGGACCATCAGGCCGGATATCTTCATTCCCGTGGCCGAAGATACCGGATTGATCGAGGAGATCGGAACCTGGGTGTTGAACCATGCCTGCCTTGAGGCTGCGTTGTGGGAAGACAAGAGCCGCAGGATTGCGGTGAACGTGTCACCTGCACAATTTGTGGCTGGCGAAACACAAAAAAGGGTCGCGCAGGCCCTTCAGAATTCTCACCTCGACCCGAAGCGTCTGGAAATCGAAATTACGGAAAGCCTGCTGATTTCCAATACCGATGCAGTCATCGAAACCCTGCGGCAGATTCACGACATGGGTGTTTCCATTGCCATGGACGATTTCGGCACCGGATATTCCTCGCTGAGCTACCTCAGCCTGTTTCCATTTGACAAGATCAAGATCGACAAGGCGTTCATTCAGAACCTGGGCAAGGATGCCAGCACCGACGCGATTGTAACTTCAATTGTCGGACTGGGGCGCTCGCTCGACGTCCAGATTACGGCGGAGGGAGTCGAGACTGAGGAGCAGGCTATTCTCCTGAGTGCTGCCGGGTGCGATCTTGTGCAGGGCTACATGTTCGGAAAACCGGATAGCGTCGCCCGTCACGAAGCAAACTATCCGGTCTTTCCACACAACACTTCAGGCGGCTACTGGTTTCCACAAAAACGCAACAACGGCAGAAGTTCTCCCAAAATCACGCTCGCTCCGAAACTTGCACAATACGCGACCCTGGTCGCCGCACCATCGGCAGCAGCGGCCAAAAAGGCATCCTCAGACTAGCTGGCCTCTTTTGTAAACGGCACTGAGCAAGACCGAAGGGTCTTTAACGAGCAATGCCAAGCGCTGCTGTTTCGGCTGCCGACTGCTGCCCCCGTTCGGCCTTTCGTTCTGAATACCGGTCCACCAGATAGTCCGATCGGCCACGCATCAGCAAAGTGAACTTCATCAGTTCCTCCATGACATCAACGACGCGATCATAAAGCGGCGACGGGAGCATGCGGCCATTGTCGTCAAACTCCTGATACGCCTTGGGCACCGAGGATTGATTGGGGATCGTCACCATCCGCATCCATCGACCGAGAACTCGCATCTGATTGACCGCGTTGAACGACTGCGACCCGCCGGACACCTGCAACAGGGCCAGGGTCTTCCCCTGTGTCGGGCGAATGGCTCCGGTGCTCAGTGGAATCCAGTCGATCTGCGACTTCATCACCCCCGTCATGGCACCATGGCGTTCCGGCGAGCACCAGACCTGAGCTTCAGACCAGGCACACAGGTCGCGAAGTTCCGCTACCTTTGGATGATCCGTGTCAGCGTCATCCGGCAACGGCAGGCCTGATGGATTGAAAACTCTGGTTTCAGCCCCGAAGGTTTTAAGCAATCGCTCGGCCTCAAGCACCAGAAAACGGCTGTATGAGCGCTCGCGCAAAGATCCGTAGAGAAGGAGTATCCGAGGTGGATGAGACAACTCGTCCGGTTCGAACAATCTCGAACGGGATATTGCCGTCAAATCAGTTGGGAAGACGTTACGCAGATCATTTCCCGCACAATCCAGATCAGACATCCGATGCCCCGGACTTCACCACTTCTCCGTCTTCCTTTGTGAAGGAGCCAATATCGGACGAAAGCAGTTCCATGACCTTTTCAGACGGACGGCACAGCCGGACACCTTTTTCCGACGCGACAATGGGCCGGTTGATGAGTATCGGATGTTCCATCATGAAATCGATAAGCTGATCGTCAGACCATTTGTCCTCGCCAAGTCCGAGTTCATCATAAGGTGTCCCCTTTTGGCGGAGCAAATCGCGAACGGAAACGTCCATTCGTTTGATCAGATCGACAAGCTCATCCCTGCTGGGAGGTTTCTTGAGGTATTCGATGACCGTCGGTTCTTCGCCGGATTTGCGGATCATTTCTAACGTGTTCCGGGAAGTGCCACACTTCGGATTGTGGTAGATCGTAATTGGCATTCGAGGCCCTGTCCTGTCAGTTATCTGAGACTTTGGGATTTTGTTGTTCAGGAAAACAGCAGATATCCGGATTGTTTCCACAGCAGTCTTCCATCAGAAAAGTCAGAAGGTTCCGCATTCTGTCATAGGCGACGGCGTAATGAATGTGCCGCCCTTCCCGTCGCGTTTGTAGCAACCCTGCCCGCTCCAGGGTCGTCAGATGAAACGACATCCGTGTCGGCTGTATATCGAGTTTTTCGGCAACAGCACCGGAAGGAAGTCCGTCCGGACCTTTCGTCATCAAGAGACGAAAAGCTGCCAGTCGATCTTCCTGTGCAAGCGCTCCAAGCGCGGCTACGGCATCCTGATCTTTCATATTTCGATAATACAAGAAATTTTGGATCATTCAATACAGCTCGAGGTCCAAATTACCGTTCCAACAGGATCGCGAGTGCCCTCACCTGCACAGGCGCTTTATGGAAGGTTGGACATAATGAGATTTTGAGTTGCTGCCGGTTGATTGTCGGACAGCAAACAAAGATGCACACGTTTCAAAGCGACGCCAGACCAATGTTTACATCGCAGCAGCGGCCCTCGCGGCCTGGTCGTAATTTCCTGATACGAGCCTGAGTGTTGCCGCAAGTCTGGAGAGCTCGCTCTCGTCAAGACCGAGCGCTTTCATGGGCTCGATCAGCAGAGCTTCTCGTAGCCGCCTGTATTCCATGCAGGCCTTTTCACCAGCTTCCGTTATCTCAGCTGTTTTTTCCTTGCCTCTGCGACCAGAGGCAATCAGCCCTGCTTTTTCAAGTTTTTTCAATGCATAAGTAACAGTGTGAGTATCTTCGATATTCAACACCAGACAGATATCGGAAAGTGTTTTTGCTCTCCCGCGATGATTGACGGAATGCAGCACCAAAACGTCCAGCGAGCCAAGTCCCTCCGACCCACTGGCAGCCATGCACCGCACCATCCAGCGATGGTAGGCGTTGACCATCATCGTGACCGCAAACTCAATCTCCGAAAGCGCCGGCATCGCCCCGGAAGCAAGATGAGCCGCCGATACGACCGGGCCGATGGACGCCTCACTTTTCGAGCTGGAATTATCCGACATTGTTGGGCCTCGCGAATTTGATCACCAAAAAAGCCTCAACAATTTATCGATAAAATGACAATTTGAAATCACTGTTTGATTCAATCTTCACACTGACAGAAGGATTGGCTAGCGTTCGCCCTACCAGTTTTGGAAAGGATTGCAGTCTTTGCAGCAGATCGGCAAAGGGAACCCGAAGAGCACGGTACCGATCCTCTTGATCGCCATATTGCTGGCAGCCGCTTTGCTCCGGTTCCATGATCTGGACAGGACGAGCCTATGGTACGACGAAGCCGTCAGCTGGAGCCAATCAAGAGGTTCGTTGGGCGACCTATTATCCGCAGTTGCCAAGGACAATTACCCTCCGCTTCACAACCTTGTCCTTTGGGTGACAATGCCTGTGCTCGGAGACAGTGAAACTGCACTGCGCATTCCCTCGGCGGCGTTGGGAGTCCTTGCAGTTTGGCTCACCTATCTCATCGGCAGGATGGTCGGAGGAAAATCTGTCGGGCTGCTGGCTGCAGCCCTGCTGGCGGTTTCGCCCTTTCACATTTGGTATTCCACTGAAGCCCGCATGTATTCGTTATTGGCTGCAACCGGGCTTGCTTTCCTACTCTCTCTGCTAAAAGTACTGGAAAGACCTTCGGCAAGTTGGCTTGTCACCCTCGCCCTGAGCGGAGCGCTGTTTCTCTACAGCCACATCTACGCCGTTCTAGCGTTTCTTGCTGTGGGTCTCACTTGTGCACTCTTCGTGTTGATCGACACGGTTCGAACGCGCAGTCTCAGTCAATTGAACGCCTTTCGCGCCTGCATTGCCATGGCAGTGAGCGCGATCTCCTTTTTTCCTTGGCTCGTCATTCTGACAAACCGGGCAAGGTCGGTTGCTGAAACCGGCTTCTGGATCGCCTATCCGGACGCAGCTTTTCTGAAAAGCATGGCCTTCAGTATTTCCGGTTCGCTTGCTCTCATCCTAGTTCTTGCTGGCCTGGCAGCCTTTTCGCTATCACGAGCAATGTTGCGAAAAGACGATGGAGAAATGGAAAATAGCCGATACCGGCGCACCCTACTGATCATCCTCGCCTTTACCATCGGCCCTCTGATACTCGCTTATCTCTACTCGGTTTTGGTTCAGCCAATCCTTTTTGACCGATATCTGATCGCCGCATGGCCAGGCTTGCTATTGCTTGCCGCTGAAGGCACCAACCGGCTTCCCTCGAGATTGGCCCCACTCGCCCTGTTGGCAGCAGCGCTGGTTTTCACATATCCGGAACTGAAGTTCACGCTGTTCAATAAGGTTCGGCCCGAATGGCGTGACATTGTTGCTGAGTATGAAAGCAGACGCACGTCCGATGACCACCTTATCCTTTACAAAGGATTTGCCGCGCCGGCACTTGCGTATTACCTGCGCGGATCCGGGAATTTTTCGGCCGCGAACAAGCTTGAAGATCTCGAAAACCTGAGCAGCACTCTTCCCTCAGCCACTCAATGGCTCCTGATCGTTCACAGCAACATGCACGAAACAGGACAAGCGCAAAACTCTTTCGGTGTTGATGAGACCAGCCTTGTAGCCCAGCACTTTGGCTGGGGCCCAAGCGGCCTCAAACTCCTGAGTAGAAGTGACACAAAGTAAGCTCCACTGGTCACGCCATCGCGGAAACCAGCAAAAACATTACTGCCCCTACAGCAATCACGCTCAGACCGATCAGCAGCTCCAGCAAGACGCCGGCGAGCAACGCGACGGCAACCAAAGCCACAAAGAGAACGGCAATCACAATCCAAAAGTCTGAGAAAAACAGATCGAACACAAAGCCGAACGCGTCAGACACGAAAGACGCTACCTTTTCCAATCTCCCACGATTCTTCCCGTTTGAATTTCCTGAAATCGTACCGACCCCGCCTCACCTGATCCCATCATCTCATATGGTCCTGAATTGAAAGGTCAAAAAGGGCTCGCTTTGCATTCGTTAAATTTTTCATCGACAATTTATCGATAAAATGTCAACATAATTCAATCACACCTGAAATCACCCGATTTCGCACATCTGATATTGAAGAATTCAACGCGGTAAGAACCGAAGGGGACAGCCATGACGGAGAAGTGGGACTTTTGGATCGACCGGGGCGGCACATTCACCGACATCGTAGGGCGTTCACCCGACGGAACGCTCCACCCCCACAAGGTTTTGTCGGAGAACCCGGAAGCCTATCGCGATGCTGCCATCCAGGGCATTCGCGAATTGCTGGGTGTCGAAAAAAGCGCTCCAATTCCTTCTGACAAGGTCGCAACGGTCAAGATGGGCACGACGGTCGCCACCAACGCGTTGCTGGAACGAAAAGGCGAACGCACGGCCCTCTTCATAACAAAGGGTTTCCGCGACGCCCTTGAAATCGGATATCAGGCGCGCCCGAAGATTTTTGCCAAGGAAATCATCAAGCCTGAATTGCTCTATGAGAGTGTTCACGAAATTTCCGAACGCGTACAAGCCGATGGCACCGTCGAAATTGCGCTGGATGAGAGCCAGGCCCGTAAGAACATGCAGGAAGCCTGGGATGCAGGGATCCGATCAATCGCAATTGTACTGATGCATGCGTATGCCTTTCCGGCACATGAAAAGACACTGAAGAAAATCGCCGAAGACGTCGGCTTCCCGCAAATCTCCGTTTCTCACGAAGTCTCGCCACTGATGAAGTTGGTTGGGCGAGGCGACACGACAATCGTCGATGCGTATCTCTCTCCGATCCTGCGGCGGTATGTGGATCAGGTTCAGGAAGAGCTTGGAGAAGGCCCACGCCTGATGTTCATGCAGTCGTCAGGTGGATTGACGGCTGCCGATCTGTTTCAGGGCAAGGACGCGATCCTGTCCGGGCCGGCCGGCGGCGTGGTCGGCGCTGTCGAAACTTCGCGCATGGCAGGATACGACAAGATTATCGGTTTCGATATGGGCGGGACATCGACAGATGTGTGCCATTTCGATGGTGATTATGAGCGCGCGTTCGAAACGGAAGTCGCGGGTGTGCGCATGCGTGCACCGATGATGATGATCCATACGGTTGCGGCTGGTGGTGGCTCCATACTGCACTATGCCGACGGCCGTTTTCAGGTCGGCCCCGATTCCGCGGGTGCAAATCCAGGCCCGGCCTGCTATCGGCGCGGCGGCCCCCTGACCGTGACGGACGCCAACCTGATGACCGGCAAACTCGCGCCTGAGTTTTTCCCGAAAATTTTTGGCCCCAATCAGGACCAGCCGCTCGATGGCGAAGTGGTGCGCAAGAAGTTCTCAGACCTCGCAGCCGAAATCGGAGACGGCCGATCTCCGGAAGAAGTCGCTGACGGTTTCCTGAAAATTGCCGTCGAGAACATGGCAAACGCCATCAAGAAGATCTCCGTTCAGCGGGGATACGACGTCACCGAATATGCCCTCACCTGCTTCGGTGGTGCAGGCGGTCAGACAGGCTGCCGCGTTGCCGATAGCCTGGGTATGAAGACCGTCATTCTTCATCCGTTCTCCGGAATTCTGTCCGCCTATGGTATGGGTCTTGCGGATATCCGTGCCGACCGTCAGCAGGCTGTGGTTAAAACACTGACCGATGAGCTGCTGCCGGAACTCGCATCTTTGCGGGATCAGCTGGCGGATTTGACGGAAGCAGAACTCGACAGGCAGGCCATTCCGGCAGACGCCCGCCGGACCACCGCGACCGCTCATCTGAGATACGATGGTACGGACACCCCCCTTCCAGTGCCGCTTGGCAGCGTCACGGAAATGCGCATGGCGTTCGAGGAAGCACACAAGAAGCAATTCGGCTTTGCCTATGACAACAAGCCCGTTGTTGTCGAAGCCCTTGAAGTTGAAACAGCAGGTGGCGGCGCCGGTCTGACCGAGCCCGATCTCAGCCTGCTCTCGCAAACGCCTCCTCCTGCAAAGTCAACACGCCTCTACTCCGAGGGTGTCTGGCACGAGGCCGGGATCTACAAAAGAGAGACACTGAAACCGGGAATGAAAGTGACGGGCCCTGCGGTCATCATCGAGCCCCATGCCACGATCGCAGTCGAAGACGGATGGCAGGCGGAGATCAACGCAAAGGATCACGTGATCCTGAAACGCGTTGTGCCGCTGAGGCGGGCCGATGCCATCGGCACACATGCTGACCCGGTCATGCTGGAAGTGTTCAACAACCTGTTCATGTCCATTGCAGAGCAAATGGGCGTGACACTGCAGAACACAGCCTATTCGGTCAACATCAAGGAAAGGCTCGACTTTTCCTGCGCCGTATTCGACGCAAATGGTGCACTGGTCGCCAACGCACCACACATGCCTGTCCACCTTGGTTCGATGGACCGCTCTGTGGAGACCATCATCAAGCTCAACGAAGGCAAGATCAAACCGGGCGACGTGTTTGCGTTGAACGCACCTTACAATGGAGGCACGCACCTGCCGGACATTACAGTGGTTTCCCCGGTCTTTGATGACGAAGGCAAAGACATCCTGTTCTGGTCTGCGTCTCGCGGTCACCACGCTGACGTTGGAGGCTCGGCTCCGGGTTCCATGACACCCCGTGCAACGAATGTCGATGAAGAAGGAGTTCTTTTCGACAACTTCAAGATCGTTGACCAGGGTCGTTTCTGCGAGGCGGAATTGGTCGAATTGCTGACCAAGCACCGCTATCCTGCCCGCAACCCTCATCAGAATGTTGCGGATCTCTCGGCACAGATCGCAGCGAACGAAAAGGGTATTCAGGAACTTCGCAAGATGGTCGCTCATTTCGGTCTGGATGTCGTTCAGGCTTATATGGGGCACGTGCAGGACAATGCGGAGGAAAGCGTCCGCCGCGTGATCGAAGCACTTAAGGACTCCGAGTACGAATATCCGACGGATCAGGGATCGGTGATCAAGGTCAAAATTTCGGTCGACAAGGAAAAACGGGAAGCAACGGTCGATTTCACCGGCACGTCCGGTGTGAAACCAAACAATTTCAACGCGCCCGAACCGGTGACCCGGGCGGCAATCCTCTATTGCTTCCGCGTGATGGTGGAGGGTGACATTCCGATGAATGCCGGATGCCTCAAGCCGATCAACATCGTCATTCCGGACGACTGCATGCTGCGCCCGTCCTATCCGGCGGCTGTTGTGGCAGGCAACGTCGAAACCTCGCAGCACGTCACCAATGCTGTATTTGCAGCGCTCGGTGCAATGGCCAATGCGCAGGGCACAATGAACAACCTCACATTCGGTAACGATACCTACCAGTATTATGAAACGATCTGCTCAGGATCTCCGGCCGGACCGGGCTTCAACGGTACCGACGGTGTTCATACGCACATGACAAACTCACGCCTGACCGATCCCGAAGTGCTCGAATTCCGGTTCCCGGTGCTCCTGGAGGACTTCCATATCCGCAAGGGCTCCGGCGGCAAGGGCAAATGGTCAGCCGGCGACGGCACCAGACGCACGCTGCGATTCCTGGAGAAAATGGATTGCGCAATTCTGGCCTCCCATCGCACCATTACGCCCAAAGGCATGGAAGGTGGCCGTGACGGCGAGCTTGGCCGCACGGAAGTTCGTCGCCTGGATGGCAGCATTCAGAAACTCGAAGGTTGCGATCAGACAATCCTGGAGGCCGGCGAAGCAGTCACTGTCATAACACCGACGGCCGGCGGATGGGGGCAAGCGTAGGTCTCGTCCGATAAATGCCGCCGTTAATGCAAATTGAAAGGCCGCACCATTGGTGCGGCTTTTTTGTCATTGGCCCCGCTGTGACACAAATTCTTTTCCGTTTCTTTCGACAAAACTATTGATAATTTCCACACGAAGAGGTTGAACTGCACGACAACACATCGTTCAGCTCGACACTTAAAGCTTTAAACAAGCGATCTGGAACGGACTCTTAACAGGAAAATACATCCCAGCCTCTGTGTCAGGGAGTATTCAGCTTTCTTCCATTCTGCGTTTCGCATTGATACAGACACAACCAGAAAGATAAAATCGCAGATTACTTTGTGTTCTGGAACGTGTAATTACGACCAGCGACCCTAGCCAATATCAAAATTTGTCAATAACTTTGCTTGAACTGACGGGTTGGCGATTGATGATACCTACACAAGCAAAGAAACAGGCTGAAACGGCCCAGGAACTGGACGCGATGCTCAACAGTCATCGCGCTTGGGCCTATCGCTTGAACAAGGTCTTGATTTGTGGCCTTCAGCCGTCTGAGGAAATGGTGGCGCAAGACGCTCATCTGCATTGCACCCTTGGAAACTGGCTGGAAACGCGCGCCAGGGAACTCGACCTTGAGGACGAAACCTACGTAGATCTGGTCATGCGTCATAAGAATGTCCATGATCTGGCGCGCGCGATCGTAAAGATGGACCAGCTGGGTCAAAAAATCGATGAAGCGGTCTACGACAGCTTTCTTGAGGCTTCTGAGGAATTTATCGGATTAATTGAGGCAACCTACGACGACCTCGTCGCATCCATTACCGCACTGGATCCATTGACCGGAGCCGAAAATCGGACCTTGATGTTCGCTCGCCTGGAAGAGCGGCTTTCTCTGGCCAGGGAACGCAATCATCCTGCCTGGGTTATCATGGTCGACCTCGATCACTTCAAGTCTGTCAATGATATGCACGGTCATGAACTTGGTGACACGGTCCTGAAGGAGTTTGCGGCAGCCGTGAGAGACAACATCCGCACAGATGATCTGTTCTTCAGGTACGGGGGGGAAGAGTTTCTTTTGTGCATTAGCAACGCCGACTACACGACTGTCTCAAGGGTAGCAGAACGTCTGCGGAGCGCCGTGGAACGGATAAGATTTGATGCACCCAACGGCACGAGATTTTCGATAACTGCATCCTTCGGCGTCGCACCGCTCAACCCGGAAGAACAGGTCAGCAAATCGGTCAACGCCGCAGATGCCGCCATGTATGATGCCAAACATGCCGGCCGCAACAAGGTCTGCTTTGACCCGCAAGTCGCGGCCGGTTGAGATATCCTAACCAGTCGGCATGGCGGCACCCAACAGCCTCGTTCGAATATCAACGTGGAACAACAAACTCGTTCCTTGCACACGTAGCTCAATGATTTCAGGAACGGGTCGCTTGAGAGCCTTGTGACCACCGCCAACGACGCTGATTACACCCGACTTGAACAGATCGAGGATGTCTTTTCTCGACAATCCCAACCCCTTCGCAAGGACCTGATCCAATCTTGCACGACAGCCCGAAGGATTTTGGACCGTCAACTTGATTTCCTCGCCGTCGACCGGTTGTCGGGACGGCAGAGTGGTTTCGATCAATAACTGCGGCCCACCGTCAGAACCCGTTGGCAGTGCTGAATGGCTGCTCTGCCGCACCACCTCTTCTGCAATCCCAGCATCATTTTCCTGAAGAGCAACAAGTTGCTCCTTCGTTATTGAGCTCACCGGTCTTCGCTCGAACACTGTACGGTTCCAGCGCTTCTCGCATTGCATGCACTTGTAAATCAGCCAAGCATCAAGCCGATTGCCATTTGCGTTCAGTCTGAACTTGCCTGTTGAGGTAAATGGCCTGACGACACCACACCGCCCGCACGGGCGATTTGTAACAGGGGTTTGTGTACTTCTGATGGTCCATACGACGTTGAAATAAGACGACATTCTGCTGGTCTTCCTTGTCGGGGAAGCTCGCCAACAGACGGTCGGGACAGTCCCGTGGTTGAAGCCACGGGCCTTCGATGAGGCTAATAAATCTGGAATTAGTGCAGCGTATCGGAAGTGTCAGATACGGTCTGGCCAAGCCACACCGGTCCCGATCCGCCACATGACGAACAAGTCAAAACTGCTCTTTTAAAAGCAAAGCGGAATCGAAGACCGGTCAGAGCGTAGGCAAAACAATCGTCCTGATTGAAAAGGATCTCATCGTGTAACGAAACACGAAAGTCAGGACAAGTGCAGATTTGCAACGGTCGCCAACGCTTAACCAGGTGCTGCGACCGGCATGCTCATGCGTTTCGCGCCTGGAGAGCCAGGGCGACCAATGTAGAGCGGACGTCGTCAGGTCTGCTCAACGGCTCCGCTAACCAAAGCCGTTCAGTTCTGTCGCCGGACACAAGATCAATCCCTTCAGGATCAAGGCAGGCAAGCTTCCAATTGGCACTTTCACCGCCACACAGGACTTCCGCATAAAGCTTAACTGCATCCCGGTGATCTTCATTCATGTGCGACACAGCACCAGCTTCCATCTCCGACCAACGCTCCGGATCATCGACATGTGCAAGAAGATCTTCTTGCTGTAGTTCAAAAGCCTTTCCAAAGCCTCCGTTGAGGCTGGCCCGGCTCGGTTCCAATCGGAAAAAAGCAAAGTCGCCAAAATCGACATAAAGCTCCGCCTTGGGATGGCGAGCCAGGTACCGGCGCCTTATGCTCTCATGAGTACTACTCCTTCGCTCTATCGGAACCGCGTTACAGAACAACGATACTCTGGGATGAGCGAGCGGATCACCTTTTCCTGGCTCTCCAACCAGCAAAGAGCAGGACGGATTGCTGAGAATTGCGGAAGTGTGACCAGACAGCAAACTGGTCAAGATGACCGGTGTTCCGTCGAGATCGGTTGCGACGGCCACCCTGCTCGCCAATGGGTGCCCGGTGCCAGCTTCGATCGCAGCCAAAGCACCGAATCTCGCGCATCGCATCAGGTTTTTCGCCATCCGCCGAGCCTGATCATCGGTTGGGCGGATCAAGGAATTGGGTTGGTTTGTGCCTTCACCTTTGGTTTTCATGACGACCTCCTGAACATTTTGCTATCGGCTGGTGCGAACTGCCGCCTTGACCGGGGTCAACCCCACAACAGAATTCTGAACCTAAGATGAACGGACATCTCAGAACCGGTTCAGCCCTCCTGTGCCATTGTCTCTCCATCAGCTACGCCGCCACGGAAACTCGGCGCGGGCCAATGGAGAGACAACAATGAACACCTTGAGCAAACGCCTCCTCGCTGCCGCCCTTTCAGGGGTCCTTATCCTGCCGACAATCGCAACCGCAGAAGCGGGTTCCAGGCACGGTTGGAAGGACCACCGCGGCGGTCACCACTATCATCACGGCAAGCATTACAAGCACAAGCGACACAAAAACAACAACAATGCCGGTGCTGCAGTAGCTGCGGGAATCATCGGACTTGCTGCCGGAGCCATCTTGCTCGGCGCGACAAGTCAGCCAAGCTATGCCGGACCACCCGCGACCTACTATCCGCCAGCACCAGCCTATCCGCCTGCCCCCTATCCCGGCCAGGTTCATGGAGCCGTGGGCTATCAGCCTTGGAGCCCCGCCTGGTACCAGTACTGTTCCTCCAAGTACCGGTCCTTCAATCCCTCCACCGGCACTTACACCACCTATAGCGGCGTGCAGCGGTTCTGCCAGTAGCTGCGACCCAGCACCAGAAGACCGCGACAAACCCCACACACTTGCGGCAACGGGCAACAGGCCAGCCGAACTGGTCACCTGCCCGCTGCCGATTTCATTTGCAACATACTCCGCGACGTGTCTGGCAAACCGCACGATCAAGTGTCGCTTCCCAACAGTTCACTGACAGATCAGATATGTGCACTTCTTTCCATGGCACCCGACATCTAGATGAATATGGGACTTGTGGTTCGGATCCGCGTCTGGCCCCAGAACAGTCGTGAAACGTTTGCAAGCGGATTTGTGAATGGCCTTCAGAAATTTTCCCTTGGGAGTATCGGTTCCCCAGTCCTTTTCGATCGAAACTACGGTTCCATCAGTCATCTGAAATTCCGAGAAGTCTATGGCCTTGCCCAGCGCATGCTCGGACAGCTTGCCATCAGGCTTGTTGTTTCGCCTGCGGCATTGATAACCAGGGCCACTTCCCAGGCGTCTTACGTCCACACCCAGGCGTTTCTTTGCTTCTGGCAGAACATCTTTGACAAGCCAGCCCGTCAGAATCTCAGCGAATTCGCAGCTCACTGTCACCGGAACTCGAAAAGTTGCTTTGCTTTTTCTGTGGTTCACCCCGGAAACAACAATCGGATCACCTATGCCACATGCGGCGTCGCCATCTGCAGTTCCATCTACTGATGGCATTTGTTGGAAAATCAAACCCGCAATTTCGCAATTGGTTCGGCCGACATTGTCGGCTATCTCATCGAATGCCGGGGAAACGGCAGTTGCTGGCTTTACAGGTGGTACATCGATCCCTTCGAGAAACACCGGTCCGTCGGTCGATTGCAGCGGCTTCGCAGATGGGACCGGCTCTGAAGAAACAGAAGATGGCGTTAGTAATAAGCTGCCCGATAGCACACACAACAAAAAGGCAGCTTTTAGCATCCGCTTCCCCAGACTCGATCACACTTTCAAGTCTGCGGATAATTGAATATTCGCCGCTCCACGTCTATGGTTTCGCATTCTCATTTCGGACAGTCCAATGACACTTGAACTTTATTCCGCATATGTGGTGGCCACATTGATTGTGCTGGCTATTCCCGGGCCAACGATAATGCTCGTTGTGAGCTATGCATTGACTCAGGGACGAAAGTCCGCCGTTGCAAGTGTCATGGGTGTGGGATTGGGAGACGCAACGGCAGCCACCGTTTCTCTTTTGGGACTTGGGGCAATTCTCGGTGCGTCCGCTACAGCCTTTGCGGTCCTCAAATGGGTGGGCGCTGCTTACCTTGTCTGGTTGGGAATCAAGATGTGGCGCAGCCGACCAACGGCTCTTGGCATGCATCAGGTCGCGGCGGTGCCTGCGCATAAGATTTTTTGGCATGCCTACGTCGTCACATCTCTCAATCCAAAAGGTATCGTATTCTTCATGGCCTTTTTGCCTCATTTCATCGCACCGCAATCCGCCGTCGCACCTCAGCTCGTCCTCCTTGGGTCGACCTTCGTGGTACTCGGCATAATGAATGCAGCCTTCTATGCACTTGCTGCCGCGGCGATCGGGCAAAAGCTGAGAAGTCCGTCACTGCTAAGACTGGTGAACAAAGTTGGAGGCGGTTTTCTCATCTCCGCCGCAACCATGACAGCTACATTGCAGCGATCGACCGCTTAAGCCGCGATTGAAGGCACTACCGGCTCGCGGCAAACGGAATGTTCTTCTTGGGCGGCGCTTCGTCCTGCGCGGCCTCGTCTTCGGCAGTTTTCAACCCGAAAGTCGCGCCAGACTTTTTCAATGTTTCAAGTGACCTTCGCGCGCCCTCTTCACTCAGCGCTGAATACCGTTGGATGGCGGCGTTGAGTTCCAGACCTCCCAGACGAAGACGTCGCGCACGCATCGTAAGAATGTCCTTATAGGCATCGGCTGTCACTCCGTTTGCCTTGCAAAGAATGATCAATGGCTTGTCACCCGTGCTGAACAGAAGCTGTGAAACAGCAGCGGAAGGCAGACCGCTCAGTTTTGCAAGCAACATCCCGAGTTCAGCGGTTCGATCGGCACGCGCAAACATGGTGACTGCACCGTCTATCTTGGCCTTCTTGTTGATGACATCCTTGATAAGCGCGTTGGTTTCCTCGCGCGCCTCTTCCAACTTCTGAGCTCTTGCGGTGACTTCGGTCGCCGCGCGTTCGGCCAACAGTTGAACAAGCGTATTGTCCGCGCCCAGCGCGCCAACCCTGGCCTTCAACTCTTCTGTCAAAAACGGGACAAGATTGCTGGCAGCCTTTTCCGGAAGGTCGGATCTTTTGATCAATGCGGCCTGAATAGCTTCATCAGAGCGCGCCTTTTCAACGAGCTTCAGAAACGATGCCTCTTCAAACTCCGCTCCCTTATTGCCGGCGACCTTGGTCAGAACCATCGAGTCACCACGATCGACAAGGACAGTCGTAACGGCTTTGTCGACGGTCTTTCTGCCTGCAATCGCACCAAGATGTGCCATGGAGGCAGTCGAAGCAATTTCAACAAGGTCCTGTGAAGTCAGTGCCTGTGAATGTTCCAGAACCGGTCCGGCCACGGATATCTTGTCTTTGGCCAGCTTGACCATCAGCTCTCGCGGAGCATCATCTTCGTGGCAAACCCGCTTGGCCAGAACCATCCGGGTTTCTTCTTCAAGCTGCCCAAGAACCTTCAGAACGATATCGCCGAAAAGCAAACTGATCTGTTCATCCCGATCATCACCAGCGCCGACGAATAGATCCGTAAGCGTCTTGATCAGGCCCTTCCGGCCCGATGGACTGGAATCCCTTGCCAGGTCAGCTAGCTTTGCAAGATTAAACATTCACTCTCCGACGCGCAGATCGCGTTTGTGTGTAGGGTACCAAACGTCTCTTAACATTACGCTACTGATGCAATTGAGAGATCGCTCAAATTTCAGGCAATTTCCGTCAAATTCGGCAAGGAAACCCCGATTAGGTCAGCAAATGAGGGTATCGATTTTTTTTATGCCCTCATTGGCGATTTTCACACCCCCAGAAGAATAAGAACGAGCTTCTTTCTCTATCAATACCTTACTTAATTTTTCGCCAACGCTCTCAACCACTGGACGTAATGCCACATTGCATTGCAGCACATTTTTTGCTTCGCTTCCTGGAATCCGTGTCTTAGTATCCAGCGGTCAAACAGAGGTAATCGGGAGCGGACAGATGACTATTGTACGGAACCTGAATGTGATTGCCTTCCTCGCAGCCTTTGCATTTTTGGCTGCAATTGTGGTTGGCGTTATCTGACCAACCTCAAATTTGTGAATGTTTGGAGACCGCTGGTAGGAAAGCGGATTTCTGAACGGATATTTGCTTTTAGAAATGACCACTTTGAAAGCCCGCCGCACCAGAAGGTGTCGGCCGGCGGTGGTCTGTATTGCGTGTCATCACAAGCCGTCTGTCGGAAGGCTCAAACGTACAGGAATTGATTTTCCGGTCTGATCAACAGCGAAATTTGCAAAGCAATTCACGATTGCACATGGCAGATGACCAGACAGGTCTCGGCGGAGGCATTCGCAATTCGCAATGGAAGCCGTCAATCTGGTTGAACAGTCGTCACCATCACAATTACCTTAGGATCTTGCTGATCGAATTCTGATTTACAGCTGGAATTTCCCGCCAACACCAGGAAGGTGGAAGCTGTCCGCTATTACCGAAAGTCGGGATCGCTAACAAGTGGAGTGCAAGCTTGGACGAAACCGCTGAATTTGACGAACAATTCAATCTCCGGAAAAGACACCCCATTGCTCGACTTCACCTGCTCAAGAACGTGATTCAAAGTCACCTCGTCCAGCATGTCCAAAAGTGCCTTCTCGACGTTAGTTACGGTGACAGTTCAGGGCAGAAGTTAGATATTTTTCCCGCAAAGAAAGCCGGCTCGCCCGTGTTTGTCTTTGTTCATGGAGGTTACTTTCGCGCACTCGACAAGCGCCAGTACCGCTACATCGCACAGCCGTTGGCAAAGCTTGGATACACCGTGGTTCTTGTCAATTACGATCTTGCTCCACAAGTGACAGTCTCTGAAATTGTCCAGCAGGTAGTAAAATCATTCGAATGGGTCGAAGCCAACATTCACCGGTGGAACGGCGATACCGACAGACTTACACTCTGCGGTCACTCGGTAGGTGCGTTTCTCGTCACAAAAATTTTGGAGACCGCCTGTCCAAAAGAAAGCGGCGTGGAAAATGCCATATTGCTGAGCGGCCTATACGATCTGGGTCCGATGAAGCGATCCTTCCTCAATCAAGACCTCCATCTGCGAGATGCTGACGTGTCCATGTTGAACGCACGAACGGAAGCCTTGAAGACGCAGGTCAACCTCCTTGTTGCGGTAGGCGGTAACGAAACCGAGCAATTTGTCTCGCAATCGCGGAAGTTCAGCCAGGATCTCGAAAACGCCGGAATTCACAATGACTTGTGGATACTGCAAGGACTCAATCATTACACCATGTCGAGACTGCTATCCAATCGACGAAGCCCCGTTTTTGAGTGGCTGATCCGAAAATAGCCAGCATCGGTGCCGGACCTCAATCCGGCACCGCTCGGTTTCATTGCTCAGGCAGCAAGCTCCAATGTCTGGGCCAGGGCAGCTTCGCGGTTCGACGGGTCCATCATCAACTGATCTGCTGCAACGATCGAGACATCTTTGATCCCGATAAATCCAAGTACATGTTTGAGATAGTTCGCGGCATAGTCGATTTCCGAACCAACCTTGGTCCCACCGGAGGCGACAATAACATAAGCCTTCTTTCCCTCTAGCAGACCTACAGGGCCTGCCTCGGTGTAACGGAAGGTTTCGCGCGTGCGGGCAACCAGGTCAATCCAGGCTTTCAGGGTTGCTGGTACCGAGAAATTGTAGATCGGAGTTCCGATCACGATCGCATCCGCAGCCTTGAGTTCCCTGACGAGCATATCTGAAAGAGCGAGCTTTTCTTTCTGCGGTTCACTACGCTCTTCGGGATCCGTAAAGTTCGCACCAACCCACTCTTCATCCAAAAACGGAAGCCCCTGGGAAACGTCCCGCTTCAAGACCTTTGAACCGGCAACCTTATCTGCCAGTTTGGAAACAAGGGCATCAGTCAACTCTCGTGTTACCGAACCGGACTTTCGTGCCGAGGCATCAATATGCAAGATCGTCTTTGCAAGGTTGCTCATGGGGTGCTCCATCTATCTGCCGACCTTTTTTGGCCATCAATGTTCATGAAATTTCAGATAATATGGAGCTTTCGCACTAACTAGATCTTATTTAGTGAACAGTGTGTTGAGGAGAACTTCCGTTTGGTGCGCTCTCAATCCAAAATACTAACCACTCAAAACGTCTCATAATGGATTTGCGTCTCAGGCACTCCAAGGTCCTCAAGATCTGCTTTCAGCTCTGCCATGAACGCTGCGGGACCACAAACGAAATAATGAGCGTCGGGGCGATCCACGAGTTGCGAAACAAGTTTGGCTGAAACTCGACCTTCCTCATCAAAATCCTGCCCTTGAATATCCGACGCAAGCGGTCGGCTATACATCGTTCTTAAATCAATGTTCGGTTTCATTTCCGCGAGTTTTCTAATCTCTTCACGAAAGGGATGATGATCTCCATCCCGAGCTCCGTGAACATACCAGACCGCTCGGTCCCCTTGCTCGCGAGACACTTTGTGCAAAATGCTCAACATTGGAGTTACTCCGATACCAGCACTAACAAGCACAAGAGGGCATTTGGCACATGTCATTATGAAATCGCCTGAAGGCTTTCGACTTTCGACAATTGAACCGACCTGCAGTCCGTCGTGCAGGAAATTGGAAGCAAGACCGCCCCTTTCGCGTTTTACAGAAATTCTGTACCGCTTATCTAAAGGAGAACCGGACAAGGAGTAAGTTCGATCAACCTTGCCGATTTGCCCCGGAATGCTCAGTTCAATCGGCAGATGCTGACCTGCTTCGAAGACTGGTAAGTCACCACCATCTCTTGCTTCAAAGAGTAGCGACATGACATCGGCGCTTTCCTGCCTTTTCTCGATCAAGCGAAGAGAACGCGCAGAGGCGGCATCTTCTTGCCAACGAAGCTCCAACGCGGATGCAAGCTCGACAGTTTCTTCAATTTCGAGCGTAACGAGTTGTCGGGCACCGGGGACCTGACTGACGGCAGCAGAGTTCCAGTCAATCGTCGCCTTGCCGGTGAGTTGCAACATGCTGCCGGTTGAGAAGTCCAGAAACAGAAAACCAGCCCTTGGATCAAGCGACAAATTCCCCAGCGTGTTGTAGTGATTATTTCCAGCGTAATCCGGAAACCTGATCCGGCGATCGTCAAGAACTTCGACAAATCCACGCTCTCCGCCGCGATGAGAAACATCCATGCCATAGGCAGGGGCGTCCCCTTCTCCACGATATCCGCTGGCAATAAAGAATGTATCTGCCAACTCAATCCAGTCTTTCTGGAAAGTCGTTAAAGCATGTCCCCTAAACACCCTGATGGCCGGTTTTGTTGCATTCCTCCAATACTTTCGTTCACGAATGTACTGCGGACAGTTGCCGAAGGACTGATCAACGGAGAAAGAGATTGAGTTTTCGGACATGTTCTCAACCCGCCCGTTTACGCGGTTCCGCCGGCGTGTTGCCAACTCTATTCCCAGAATGCCGACGTCAGCCTGTTCGACAAACGCAGTTTCGAGCGCATCTCCCTTCACGGGCACGCTTCCAATTGTCAGCCTGTCGGGTTCTGGCGATGTAACGAAACCATCATTGCCCTCGAGCACCGTTGCCCAGGGTCGACCTTTCTCGTCTCGAGCGGACACGATCAGGAAAGGTTGCGTTTCATAGAACTCACGGTGCTGAACCGGCATGTAACTGCGGATGACCTTGCGAGCCCATGTCTCGATTTCCTCGGCGCCCATTCTTTCTTGGACCTGGCGCTCGCCTTCATGAAATGGCGACAGTTCGTCGTCTGCAGTACGGAAAACAGTCTCAAGCATCAGAAAACCCTCGTCGTCCAGAACGACACCCGCCGAATTGCCGCCAGTACCATCGCGCACAATTGACGATCTTGACGTTCACTCGTCGCAGGTTTGCTGCCACAGTAACAGTCATCTCGCTCTCCAAGTGTGTTTGAAGACCCGGTTCCTGGACAGCCGTAGAGGTGCCTCGGCACCTCTTTCGGCGACGATCGAAGCAGCAATCGTTCGAGTTTCAGAAACATATGCTTCGAAGAAGCAATCAGGCAGCGAGTCCGACCGCCGTCGCCTGCATGGGCACGAATCCCTGCAGGGCCTCGATGCGCTCAAGCAATCCACGGATATTGGGATACGCTTCAAGCGACACATTTCCTTCCGGGGCATGCGCGGTGTAACTGTAAATTGCGACGTCAGCGACAGACGGTCGGTTTCCAACCAGCCACGCTCGTCCCTTCAAATGTGCTTCAAGCCGTTCAAAGGCCTGCTCTGCAACTGCCTTGGCCCGATCTGCGTCAAGCTGAGCGCCAAAGACGGTAATGAGACGCGCAGCAGCTGGTCCGTTTGCGATTTCGCCCGCGGCAAGGGAAAGAAACTTCTGGACTTCGGCCTCTGCTACCGGATCCGCCGGCAGCCAATCGGGCGCATATTTGCGTGCCAGATAGACGAGGATGGCATTCGAGTCTGCGATAGTGGCTTCACCGTCCTGAACAACAGGAACTTTTCCGGCCGGATTGAGCGTCAGGAAAGGAGATTGCTTGTGTTCGCCTGCCAGGAGATCCACATCAACAAGTTCATAATTTACACCGGCCAGGCTCGCAAACAACTCAACACGATGGCAGTGACCGGACAAGGGATGACGGTGAATAAGAATGGCATTGGACATTGCAGTTTCCTTTAATCTGAAGCGCTTGCGAAATCCGGACGCGATGTCTCCGGCTCACTCACTGCAATATGCACACTCCTAATTTGGTTATAATAACCCAATCCATTCAATTATTATGTACAATACATGGATAGTTAATTTGATCTGCAATTGAAAGGAAGCACTTGGACAAGTTCGAAACGATGCGAGCATTCATTGCTGTTGCACGGGAAAGCTCGTTCACGGGTGCTGGCCGCAGACTCGGGATTTCAACGAAGCTCGTCAGCAAATATGTGCAGCAACTTGAAAACCAATTGCAGACGCAACTCTTCAACCGCACCACACGCAGTGTTTCCCTGACTGATGTCGGAGCTGCCTATCTCGAACGGTGTCGGCCTATTGTAGAGCAAGTCGATGAGCTGGAGGCACTCGTTCGCGAGCGTCAGGGTGCCTTGGCAGGACCGATCAAGATCACCGCTCCCACCGGTTTCGGAAGCACGCGTCTGACACAGGCTCTGATCCCTTTTTTGCGCCAGAACCGCGAAGTTGAGATCGACATGAAACTAACAGACAACAGGGTTGCCATCGTTGAAGAAGGCTTCGACCTGGCAATACGAATTGGAGCTCTTCGGGATTCAACGTTGATCGCCCGGAAGCTCTCCGACATGCCTCTGATTCTTTGCGCTTCGCCGGATTACCTGGATCGTCATGGCCGTCCACAGAATCCAAGGGCGCTTACTACACACATCTGTCTTGTTGACAACAACCAGCGGGAAATCAACGTCTGGCGCTTCAAGTCAGGGAACCAGGAACACGTTGTCAGACTTAACGGTGCCATTCAAACCAACTCGCCGGGAGCACTTGCTCAAATGGCAATCGGAGGTTTGGGAATCACACGTTCCCCCCTCTACGCGGTGGAAGAGGCGTTGAAATCCGGTCTGCTGGAGCATGTGCTTCCCGACTGCAAGACCGACGTTTTTGGTCTTTACGCGCTGTATCCACCAAACAGACATTTAACGCGCCGCGTTCGCGCGCTCATCGATTTTCTCGCGAGCGAAATGGGACAACAAGCTTAAGGTTCCATGCAGGTTGGAACACCTCACAAGAGACTATTCCGAAACTTTCACAATGAGGTGTTGCACACCGACTGACTGGCCTAAGCCCTTTGCCCGACATATCGTCCGGCGCCGTCGGGCATGGCGAGGCGCGCGTGGTCGTTTGCGAAGGCGGCAAGTCTGTCGGCAACCTCCTGGCCCGGCAGCGAGCTGGAGCGGGTCGTCAGGTCCACATGCAGCAGCAGCGTCTCGACCGTGGCCGCCACCTGCCCCCCGGCACCTTTCAGGAAGTGGAAGAGCTGCATCTTCTTGCCTTCCCCCTTCAGCACCTGCGTCGTGATCGTCAACCGCTCGCCCGCATGCAGCTCGTCCAGATACCGGATGTGGTTCTCGACCGTGAAGTAGCTCCTGCCGGAGGCAACATAGTCGCCATCCGCGCCGATCAGCTCCATGAACCGGTCCGTCGCCGCCGCCGCCGCCTCCAGATAGTGGGCCTCGTTCATGTGGCCATTGTAGTCCGTCCAGCTTTGCGGAACCTGCCGGTCCCCCGTCACCGGAAGCTCCGGGTCGGCTTCAACGCTCAGACCGGCCTCATGCCGGTTGATCACCCCGCCGGCTCCACTGCCGCTCTTCTTCAGCGCCCGCATCATCCCGACCAGATTGTCGTCGCGCAGCCGCTCCAGCTCCCGGATCGACAGGTGACCGGACTGGGCATCCGACTGCCCGGCAATCAGGTCCACCAGCTCCCCGGTGAACTCCGGCACATCCATCAACTTGGTCCAGGGCCATTCCAGGGCCGGGCCGAACTGGGCCATGAAGTGCTTCATGCCCGCTTCACCGCCCGCGATCCGGTAGGTCTCGAACAGGCCCATCTGCGCCCACCGGATGCCGAAGGCCATGCGGATCGCCTCGTCGATCTCTTCCGTCGTGGCAACACCGTCCTTGACCAGCCACAGGCTCTCCCGCCAGACGGCCTCCAGCAGACGGTCGGCGATATGCGCATCGATCTCCTTGCGCAGGGTCAGCGGGAACATGCCGATGTCGCGCAGGATCTGCGAGGCCTTCCCGGTATCAGCCGCATCGCCGACCAGCTCGACCAGCGGCAGCAGATAGACCGGGTTGAACGGATGGGCGACGATCGCCCGTGCGCCCTGGCTGTTGAGTTCCGACGGCTTGAAGCCG